>NZ_KQ483358.1:1700856-1780605 GCF_001432305.1 Curvibacter sp. PAE-UM | reverse complement strand
AGGGGGGGAGGGCGGCGGCCGCGGCGTTGGCAGCCGCGTCGATATCGGCCGGGGTCGATGCTGTCAGGGTGCCCAGCACCTCGCCGGTGCGTGCGTTGTAGGAAGAAAAGTGGGTGCTCATATTTATCTCGGGAAATCAGCGCACCATGCAGGGACGCTTGTTGTCGAACTTCCAGCCGGGGATCAGGTACTGCATGGCCGTGGCGTCGTCGCGCGAACCCAGGCCGTGCTGCAGATAGAGCTGGTGCGCTTTCTCGACCTCGGCCATGTCGAGTTCCACACCCAGGCCGGGTTTCCTGGGCACCTGCACGTGGCCGCCCACGATCTGCAGCGGTTCCTTCGTAAGGCGCTGGCCGTCCTGCCAGATCCAGTGCGTGTCGATGGCCGTGACCTTGCCGGGCGCGGCCGCGCCCACGTGCGTGAACATGGCCAGCGAGACGTCGAAGTGGTTGTTGGAGTGCGAGCCCCAGGTCAGGCCCCAGTCACGGCAGGTCTGGGCCACGCGCACGGAGCCGGCCATGGTCCAGAAATGCGGATCGGCCAGCGGGATGTCCACGCTCTGCAGCGAGAGCGCGTGCGTGAGCTGGCGCCAGTCGGTGGCCACCATATTGGTCGCAGTGGGCAGGCCCGTGGCACGGCGGAATTCGGCCATGACCTCGCGGCCTGAAAAGCCGTCTTCGGCACCGCAGGGGTCTTCGGCGTAAGCCACCACACCGCGCATGCGCTGGCCCAGGCGGATCGCGTCCTTGAGCAGCCAGCCGCCATTGGGGTCCAGGGTCACACGCGCTTGCGGGAAACGCTCGTGCAGCGCGGTCACAGCGTCGACTTCTTCGTCGCCGCGCAGCACACCGCCCTTGAGCTTGAAATCGTTGAAGCCGTATTTCTCGCGCACCGCTTCGGCCAGGCGCACCACGGCCTCGGGCGTCATGGCCTCTTCGTGGCGCAGGCGGAACCAGTCGTTGTCGGCGCCCGGCTCACTCGCGTACGGCAGATCGGTCTTCCTGCGATCGCCGACGAAAAAGAGGTACCCCAGCATCTCCACCGCATCACGCTGCTGGCCTTCGCCGAGCAAGGCAGCCACAGGCACATCCAGATGCTGGCCCAGCAAGTCCAGCAGGGCCGACTCGACGGCCGTCACGGCGTGGATGGTGGTGCGCAAATCAAACGTCTGCAGGCCACGGCCACCGGCATCGCGGTCGGCAAACTGCTGCTGCACCTGCTGCAGCACGCGCTGATGGGCGCCGATGGGCTGGCCCACGACGAGCGCGCGTGCGTCTTCCAGGGTCTGGCGGATCTTCTCGCCGCCGGGCACCTCGCCCACGCCGGTGTGGCCCGAGCTATCGCGCAGGATCAGCAGGTTGCGCGTGAAAAATGGCGCATGGGCGCCGCTGAGGTTGAGCAGCATGCCGTCACGGCCGGCAACGGGGATGACGCGCAGTTCGGTGACGAGGGGGGTCGAGACGTTGGGCATGGGCTGGAGCGTAAAACAAAAAAAGGAACCCGCCCCTGACCATGGTCGTCGGGAGCGGGTGCTGGGCCGGGCTCAGTTGGCCGTGATCTTGCGGCTGGAGATCAGGTTCTTCCAGCGGGCGAATTCGGCGGCCTGGAAGGCGGTGAACTGCGCAGGCGTGTTGGCCACGATCTCAAAGCCGAGGTCCAGCAGCTTGGGCTTGACGGACGGATCGTTCAGGGCCGCGACGATGGCCGCGTGCAACTTGACCTTGATGTCAGCCGGCAGACCCTTGGGCGCGGCGATGGCCTGCCAGGAGTAGACGTTGGCTTCCTTGATGCCGAGTTCTTCCAGCGTGGGCACGTTGGGCAGCAGGGGCGAGCGCTGGGCGCTGGTGATGGACAGGGCGCGCAGCTTGCCGGCCAGGATCTGCGGCATGGCGGTGTTGATGTTCATGAAGGAGGAATCGACCTGGCCGCCCAGCAGATCAGTCATCACCGGACCGCCGCCACGGTAGGGCACGTGCACACCGCTGGTGCCGGTCTGCTGCCAGTACAGCTCGGCCGTCAGGTGGTCACTGCTGCCGTTGCCCGAGGAGGCGAAGGTCATCTTGCCGGGGTTGGCCTTCTGGTAGGCGATCACCTCAGCCATGGTCTTGTGCGGCGAAGCGGCCGGCACCACCAGCACATTGGGGGCCTGCACGGCCACCGTGATGTAGTCGAAATCGGTGAGCGCGTTGTAAGGCACCGAGGTCAGCAGGTGCGGCGCGATCACGAAGGGGCCGAGCGAGGACACGAAAAGCATGTGGCCATCGGGGGCCGCACGCGTGACGATGCCGGCGCCGATGGTGCCGGTCGCGCCGGCCTTGTTGTCGACGATGAAGCTGCCGCCCAGCTTCTCCTGCAGCTTGGGCGCCAGGGTGCGGGCGATCAGGTCGGTCGAGCCGCCCGGCGGGAAGGGCACGAGCAGCGTGACGGGCTTGTCGGGCCAGGCCCAGGCGCTGCAGGTGGCAGCGGTCAGTACCAGCAGGGACAGAAACTTTTTCATGGGGGTCTCCTTCGTTGTGATGGGGAACGGATTTACTGCGGGCCCAGCTTCTTGATCAGCGCGGCCAATTCTTCCATCTCGGCCGCTTTCAGGTCGGTCAGCGGCGCGCGCACGGGGCCGGCATCGTGGCCGACCAGCTTGGCGCCGGCCTTGACGATGCTCACGGCATACCCCTGGCCCTTGTTGCGGATCTGCAGGTAGGGCATGAAGAAATCACGCAGCAGGCGGTGCTGCGTGGCCATGTCGTCCTTGGCCACCGCGTGATAGAAGTCCATCGCGGTCTTGGGGATGAAATTGAACACCGCCGAGGAATACACCGGCGTGCCCAGGGCCTTGTAGGCCGCGGCATAGACCTCGGCCGTGGGCAGGCCGCCCAGGTAGGCGAAACGGTCGCCCATCTTCATGTAGACGGAGGACATGAGTTCGATGTCACCGATACCGTCCTTGAAGCCGATCAGGTTGGGGCAGCGATCGGCCAGGATGGCCAAGGATTCGGGCGTGAGGCGGCAGACGTTGCGGTTGTAGACGATGACACCGAACTTCACGCTCCTGCAGATCTGCTCAACGTGGGCGATCAGGCCTTCCTGGCCAGCTTCGGTCAGGTAATGCGGCAGCAGCAGGATGCCGTGGGCACCGGCGCGCTCGGCTTCCTGCGCGCACTGGATGGCAAAACGCGTGGGGCCGCCGGCGCCCGCGATGATGGGCACCTTGCCGCGGCAGGTGTCCACGGCCGTCTTGATGACACGGGCGTATTCCTCACCCGTCAGCGAGAAGAATTCGCCGGTGCCGCCGGCCGCGAACAAGGCGCTGGCGCCGTAGGGGGCCAGCCATTCCAGGCGGGCGGCGTAACCCTTGGGGTTGAAGTTTTCCTGCGTATCGAAGTCGGTCAGCGGGAAGGACAGCAGTCCGCTGGACATGATGGTTTTGAGTTCTTGGGGGTGCATGAGGAGTCTCCGAAGGTCATGGCCCAAAAGATCTGCTCGACCTTTTGTTGTCAGTCATCATACAACATAGAGCCGTCTTGTCAAAGACCCTTTCGGCCCTCAGACCCCGGAAAAGACCAGGAAAGTTACTTGCCGGCCTGGTCGGCCGACAGCACGGCCGCACGGCGACGGCGCTCCCGGCTGTTGGCCAGGTGGGTGCGCATGGCCGCGCGGGCCGCATCCGAATCCCGGTTGCTTATGGCATCGAAGATGTTCTCGTGCTCGGCATTGGCACGCAGCAGGTAGCTGCGCTGGGCCTCGCTGACGCCCTCGGCCGCCCCCAGACGGGCGCGCGGAATGATCATGGCGCCAAGGGTGCTCATCAGCTCGGCGAAGTGGGGGTTCTGCGTGGCGCGCGCCACTTCCTGGTGGAACTGGAAGTCGGGGCCCACGGCATCGCGCCCCTCGGCCAGGGCGGCAGCGAAGGCATCGAGCGCCGAGCGCATTTCCGCCAGGTTGCGCTCGGTGCGGCGCGCCGCGGCCAGGGCGGCGGCCTCGGTCTCCAGGCCGATGCGCAGCTCCAGCACGGCGATCACGTCATGCAGGGTGGCGATCTGTTCCGGGGCAATGCGGAAAGCCGCACCATCCCCCAGGCCCACGACAAAGGTACCGATGCCGTGGCGCGTCTCCACCAGGCCCGAGGCCTGCAGCTTGGAGATGGCCTCGCGCACCACGGTGCGGCTCACGCCGAACTCTTCCATGATGGCGGCCTCGGTCGGCAACTTGTCGCCGGGAACGATGCGGCCGTCGCGGATCCGGTCGCCCAGGGAATCGACGAGTTCCAGCGCCAGCGTGCGGGGCCGGCGACGGGTGGGCAAGGGAAAACTAGAGCTCATCAGGGTTTACCCCAGGTGTTTTGAGATTGACAAGAGCGGCTCGCATCAAGGAAGATAGTTGTATGACAACTGATGACAAAAAGCAAGTCATAACAACACTGTAGCCGATCCACCCCAGCACCTGCCCCAAGATTTTCATGCCGACCGCCCACGCCACCCCTCTTCGTTTCAGCCGACTCCTGCTCACCGGCGCCGCCGGTGGCCTGGGCCGGGAACTGCGCTCACGCCTCAAGGCCTACTGTGATGTGCTGCGCCTGTCGGACATCGCGGAACTGGGCCAGGCCGGCCCCGGCGAAGAGGTCATGCCCGCGGCCCTGGAAGACAAAGGCGCCGTGGATGCCCTGCTCAAAGGCGTCGATGCGGTGGTGCACCTGGGCGGCATCTCGACCGAGTTTTCCTTCGAACAGATCCTGCCTGCCAACATCCTGGGCACCTACCATGTGTACGAAGGCGCGCGCCGCCACGGCGCCAGGCGCATCGTCTTCGCCAGCTCCAACCATGTGACGGGCTTCTACCGCCAGGACGAGGTGATCGACTCCGAGGTGCGCATGCGCCCCGACAGCTATTACGGCCTGTCCAAGGCCTTCGGCGAGAACCTGGCCCAGTTCTACTGGGACCGCTACGGCATCGAGACCGTCTCCCTGCGCATCGGCTCCTCCTTCCCCGAACCCAAAGACCGGCGCATGCTGGCCAGCTGGATGAGCTACGACGATCTGGAGCGCCTGGTGATGTCCGCCCTGACCGCGCCCATCGTCGGTCACAGCATCGTCTACGGCATCAGCGACAACGCCACGGCCTGGTATGACAACAGCACGGCCCGCCACATCGGCTACCGCCCGCAGGACAGCTCGGAGCGCTTCCGCGCCGCGGTCGAAGCCCGCCAGCCCCGCATCGATGGTACGGACCCCGTCGCCATCTACCAGGGCGGCGGCTTCGTCAAGCAAGGCCCTTTCGAAAACTGATTTCCCCTCGCCCCGTTTCAACCACCCAGGAGACAAAACCATGAAAATTCGCCGCACCCTCCTCGCGCTGGCCCTCGCCGCCACGCTACCGCTGGCCGCCCAGGCCCAGACCCTCAAGGCCAGCGACACCCACCCCGCCGGTTACCCCACCGTCGTGGCCGTCGAGATGATGGGCAAAAAACTGGAAGCCGCCACCAACGGCCGCATCAAGGTGCAGATGTTCCCCGGCGCCGTGCTCGGCCAGGAAAAGGAAGTGGTTGAGCAGACACAGCTGGGTGCCATCCAGATCGCGCGTATCTCGCTGGGTGTCATCGGCCCGGTGGTGCCCGAAGTCAACGTCTTCAACATGCCCTTCGTCTTCCGCGACATCCCGCACATGCGCAAGGTGATCGACGGCGCCGTCGGTGACGAACTGATGGCCAAGGTCAGCGCCAGCCCCGCCAAGCTGGTGGCGCTGGGCTGGATGGACGGCGGCAGCCGCAGCCTGTACACCAAGAAGCCGGTGCGCAGCCCCGCCGACCTCAAGGGCCAGAAGATCCGCATGATGGGCAACCCGCTCTTCGTCGACACCATGAACGCCATGGGCGGCAACGGCATCGCCATGGGCTACGGCGAGGTCTTCTCCGCGCTGCAGACCGGCGTGATCGACGGCGCCGAGAACAACCCGCCATCCATGTTCACCAGCAACCACTACTCGGCCGGCGCCAAGTACTACACCCAGACCAACCACCTGATCATCCCCGAGATCCTGGTGATGTCCAAGGTGTCGTTCGACAAGCTCAGCGCCGCCGACCAGGCGCTGGTGAAGAAGCTGGGCCGCGAAGCGCAGCTGGACCAGCGTGTGCTGTGGGACAAGAGCGTGGAGGAACACTCCGCCAAGCTCAAGGCCGCCGGTGTCGAGTTCATCAACATCGACAACAAGCCCTTCTTTGAAGCCACGGCCCCCGTGCGTGCCAAGTACGGCGCCAACTACGCCGACCTGCTGAAGAAGATCGCCGCCGTGAACTGATTCCCTCCCGGAATCCCCAGACAGGCCGCCGCCCTGTGCGGCGGCTTTTTTGTTTACCTCTGAGCCACTCCCGATGCAAGAACGCTTCCACGCCTTGAACGATGTCCTGTACCTGGCCTGCCTGTGGGTGGCCGGCATCGCGATCACCGTCATGTCCCTGATCATCCCCTGGGGCATCTTCACACGCTACGTGCTGGGCACCGGCTCGCAGTGGCCCGAACCTGTCTCCATCCTGCTGATGGTGGTCTTCACCTTCCTCGGCGCCGCCGTGAGCTATCGCGCCGGCGCGCATATTGCCGTGGCCATGGTCACGGATCGTCTGCCGCAAAGCCTCAAGCGCCCGCTGGCCGGCTTCGTGCACCTGATGATGCTGAGCGTGGCACTGTTCATGCTGTATTACGGCACCCGGCTGTGCCTGGCCACCTGGGGCCAGAACATCGGTGAACTGCCTTTCATTCCGGTCGGCCTGACCTACACGCCCGTGCCCATCGGCGGGCTGATCACGGCCCTCTTTGTCATCGAACACATCAGCTGCGGCAGCCAGGCTGAGCGCGCTATCGTCACCTACGACCGGGAAGGAAACACCTGATGGACGCCCTCATTCTGCTCGGGACCTTCTTCGGCCTGATGATCATCGGCATGCCCGTGGCCTACGCCATGGGTCTGGCCGCACTCGTCGGCGCCTGGTGGATCGACATCCCTCTGGACGCGGTCATGATCCAGATCGCCGCCGGGGTCAACAAGTTCTCCCTGCTCGCCATCCCCTTCTTCGTGCTGGCCGGCGCCATCATGGCCGAAGGCGGCATGAGCCGCCGCCTGGTCGCCTTCGCCGAGGTGCTGGTGGGTTTCATCCGCGGCGGCCTGTCGCTGGTGAACATCCTGGCCTCCACCTTCTTCGGCGCCATCTCGGGCTCGTCCATGGCCGACACGGCCTCGATCGGCTCGGTGCTGATCCCGGAGATGGAGAAGAAGGGCTACCCGCGCGACTTCGCGACCGCCGTGACGGTCAGCGGCAGCGTGCAGGCGATCCTGATCCCGCCCAGCCACAACGCCGTGATCTACTCGCTGGCGGCGGGCGGCTCGGTGAGCATTGCCGCGCTCTTCCTGGCCGGTGTGCTGCCGGGTCTGTTGCTGGGTCTGACGCTGGCCATCATGTGCCTGTTCATCGCCCGCAAGCGCAACTTCCCGGCCGGCCGCCGCATCCCCCTGCGCGAGGCCCTGAAGATCTGCGTGGACGCACTCTGGGGCCTGATGACCATGGTCATCATCCTGGGCGGCATCCTGACCGGCGTGTTCACGGCCACCGAGTCCGCATCGATCGCGGTGCTCTGGGCCTTTTTCGTCACGATGTGCATCTACCGCGACTACAAATGGCGCGACCTGCCCAAGCTGGTGCACCGCACGGTCAAGACCCTGACCATCGTGATGATCCTGATCGGTTTCGCCGCGTCTTTCGGTTATGTCATGACGCTGATGATGATCCCGCAGCAGATCACCGCAGCGATCACCAGCCTGTCGTCCAACCAGACCGTCGTGCTGCTGCTGATCAACGTGCTGCTGCTGGCCCTGGGCACGCTGATGGACATGGCGCCGCTGATCCTGATCATGACGCCCATCCTGATGCCGGTCATCCTGAGCATCGGCATCGACCCGGTGCACTTCGGCATGATCATGATGGTGAACCTGGGCATCGGCCTGCTCACCCCGCCGGTGGGTGGTGTGCTTTTCGTCGGCAGCGCCGTGGCCCGGCTGCCGATCGAAAAGGTCGTCAAGGCCATGACACCGTTTTTCATCGCGCTGCTGCTCGTGCTGGGCATGGTGACCTTCATCCCCGCCATCAGCCTGTGGCTGCCCAACCTGCTGCTGAAGTGAACCCGCGGCAATGATGATCAGCGCACCGGCCTCGCCATGAGCACCTCGCACGCCATCCGGCACGTCCGCATCACGCCCATCGCCTTCCGCGATCCGCCGCTGCTCAATGCGGCGGGCATCCACGAGCCCTGGGCGCTGCGCTCCATCATCGAAATCGAGACCGCCTCGGGTCTGGTCGGCATCAACGAAAGCTACGGCGACCTGCCCATGCTGCAGGCGCTGGCCAAGGCCGCACCCGCGCTGCAGGGCCTGTCGCCCTGGGCCCTGAACGAGATGGAAACACGCGTGGCGGCGCTGGTCACGCCACCGGCCCAGACCCCCTCGGAATTCCTGACCCAGCAGGTCTCGCTGGCACCCGGCACCCATGTGTCCAAGACCGTGGCCAAGGTCGTCAGCGCCTTCGAGGTGGCGATGATGGACCTGCAAGGCCAGCTCGCCAACGCGTCCGTGGTCGATCTGCTGGGCGGTGCGGCGCGCGACCGCGTACCCTACTCGGCCTACCTGTTCTACAAGTACGCCGAACACATCGAGAAGCCTTACGCCCCGGATCCCTGGGGGGAGGCGCTCACGCCTGCACAGCTCGTCGCACAGGCGCAGCGCATGATCGAGCAGTACGGCTTTCAGAGCATCAAGCTCAAGGCCGGCGCGCTGCTACCCGGAGAGGAGGCCGCCGGCATCCTGGCGCTGGCCCAAGCCTTCCCCGGCACGCCGCTGCGCATCGACCCCAACGCCAACTGGAGCGTGACCACCAGCCTGAAGATCCTGCAGCAGCTGCGTGGTGTGCTGGAGTATTACGAAGACCCGGCCCCCGGCCTGGACGGCATGGCCGCCGTGGCGCGCGAATGTGAGGTGCCCCTGGCCACCAATATGGTCGTGACCGACTTCGCCGAATTCCGCCGCAACGCGGACATGGGTTGTCCCGTCAGGATCGTGCTCAGCGACCACCACTACTGGGGCGGCCTGCGCGCCACACAAAGGCTGTCCACCCTGTGCCGCACCTTCGGCCTGGGCCTGTCCATGCACAGCAACTCGCACCTCGGCATCAGCCTGGTGGCCATGACCCACCTCTGCGCCAGCGTGCCGCTGCTGACCTATGCCTGCGACACCCACTACCCCTGGCAGGACGAGGAAGTGATTCAGGGCGGCCGCCTGAAGTTCGAAAACGGCAGCCTGCGCGTGCCCACCGGCCCCGGCCTGGGTGTGACCCTGGACCGCACCGCCCTGGCCCGTCTGCACGACAACTATCTGCGCTGCGGCATCCGCAACCGCAATGACCTGGCGCAGATGCAGAAGTACGACCCGGCTTTCACGGGCATCCAGCCCCGCTACTGAATACCTTCGGTTCAACCCAGGAGACCCCCATGCAACGCCCCTCGCTGATCCGTCGCTCCCTCGCTGCCAGCGCCCTGCTGCTGGGCGGGGCCCTCGCCACGTCCCAACCCGCCATCGCGCAAGGCAGCTGGCCCACGGGCAAGGCCATCACCTACCTGGTGCCCTTTGCACCCGGTGGCAATACCGACACCCTGGCGCGTCTGATCGCCCAGCCCCTGGGCACGGCGCTGGGTACGCCGGTCGTCATCGACAACAAGGGCGGCGCGGGCGGCAGCGTGGGTTCGGCCATCGCCGCGCGTGCGCCCGCCGACGGCTACACCATCATGGGCGGCACCATCAGCTCACATGCCATCAATGTGAGCCTGTACGCCAAGATCGACTACGACCCCATCAAGTCCTTTGTGCCCGTGGCCATGCTGGGCTCGGGCCCGCTGGTGCTGGTGGTCCCCGCCTCCAGCCCCTACAAGACACTCAACGACGTGCTCGCTGGCAGCAAGGCCAAAACGGGCGGCCTGTCCTCGGCCTCGCCAGGCACCGGCACCTCGCCGCACATGGCGCTGGAACTGCTGGCCTACCAGTCGGGTGTGAAATTCACGCACGTGCCCTACAAGGGCAGCGGTCCGGCCGTGCAGGACGTGATCGGCGGCCAGGTGGACATGATGTTCGACACCGTGCTGATCGTCGGCCCCCACATCCAGTCCGGCAAGCTGCGCCCCATCGCCGTGAGCAGCTCCAGGCGCCTGGAGTCGCTGCCCGACGTGCCCACCATCGCGGAGGCCGGCCAGAAAGGCTTTGACATGGGTTCCTGGCAGGCCGTGTTCGCGCCGGCGGGCACACCCCAACCCATTGTCGATCGCCTGCACGCGGAGATCATGAAGATCGTCGCCACGCCTGAGGTCCAGGCGCGCCTGAAGGGCTTCGGCATGGTGCCCTCCAGCATGACGCCCGCCGAGCTCGGCGCCTACCAGAAAGCGGAGGTCGCCAAGTGGGCCCAGGTGATCAAGGCAGCGGGCATCAAGGCCGATTGATCGTCACGGATGCAACTGTCTCCCACTTCTTCAGTAATCAAGCCATGAGCCCGCTGGCCACCGTCTATGTGTCCAACGCCGACAGCCGCGAGATCAGCGTGCTGGAACTGGACAAGCGCGCAGGCACCCTGCGCGCCCTCCAGACCCTGCCGGTCGGCGGCATGGCCATGCCCCTGGCGCTGAGCCCCGACCAGAAGAAACTCTACGTGGCCCTGCGCTCCGAGCCCTACACGGCTGCGGCCTTCACCATCGACGGCGCCACGGGTCAGCTCAGCCCCCTGGCCAGCGCGGCCTTACCCGACAGCATGGCCTGGATCGCCACCGACCGCAGCGGGCGCTGGTTGCTGGCCGCCTCCTATGGCGGCCACCGCGCCAGCATCTCGCCCATCGGTGTCGACGGCAAGCCCGCCGCTTCAGTGCAGGTCATCGCCAACGGCAAGAACGCGCACGCGGCCGTTCCCGCTCGCGACAACCGCCACGTCTACATCACCAGCCTTGGAACTGATGAAATTTTCCAGTGGCGTTTCGACGCGACCACCGGTCAGCTCACGCCCAACGTTCCGCCAGCCATGGCAGCACGCCCGGGCAGCGGCCCGCGCCACCTGGTGCTGCACCCGAACGGCCGCCACGCCTACGTGCTGGGCGAACTGGACGCCAGCGTCGAGCTGCTGGACATTGACCAGCAGAAAGGCCTGCTGAGCCGTAAGCAACACTGGTCCACGCTGCCCGCCGGTTTCACGGGCAAGGCCTGGGCCGCCGACCTGCACCTCACCCCCGACGGCCGTTTCCTCTACACCTGCGAACGCAACTCCAGCACCCTGGCCATCTGGCGCGTTGAGCCCGACAGTGGCATGCTCACACTGGTGGGCCACCAGCCCACCGAGCAGCAACCCCGTGGTTTCCGGATCGACGCCTCGGGCCAGTGGCTGATCGCGGCCGGCCAGCTCTCGCATTCCGTCACGTTGTACGGTATCGACCGCGACAGCGGCCGCCTGACCCCCACCCACCGGCTCCCCGTGGGCAAGGGACCGAACTGGATCGAGATCGTCGATCGCCCCTGATTCTTTGAGTATGAACGCGCACCCCATCATCATCCGCATGCAGGCCACGGACAACGTGGCCATCGTCGCCAACGAAGGCGGCCTGCCCGCCGGAACCGCCCTGCCCGACGAGGGCATCACCTTGCGCGACAAGGTGCCGCAAGCGCACAAGGTCGCGCTGGTCGACATCGCGGCCGGTGCCGCGGTGATCCGCTACGGCGTGCCCATCGGTTACGCCAGGACGGCCATCGCCGCGGGCAGCTGGGTGCACGAGCGCCTGCTGGACATGCCGGCCGCGCGCGAGCTGCAGGGCCTGCCCATGGCCACGGTCAAGCCGGCCCCGCTGCCGCCGCTGGAGGGCTACACCTTCGAGGGTTACCGCAATGCCGACGGCTCGGTGGGCACGCGCAATCTGCTGGCCATCACCACCACGGTGCAGTGCGTGGCCGGTGTCGTCGAGATCGCGGTCGAGCGCATCCGCAAGGAACTGCTGCCCAAGTATCCCAACGTCGACGGCGTCGTGGGCCTGGAACACACCTACGGCTGCGGCGTGGCCATCGACGCACCCGAGGCGCCCATCCCGATCCGCACGCTGCGCAACATCAGCCTCAATCCCAACTTCGGTGGTGAGGTCATGGTGGTGAGCCTGGGCTGCGAGAAGCTGCAGCCCGAGCGCCTGCTGCCCCCGGGCAGCATCCCCATCGCCGACAAGCGGGGAGAAGAGCCGGCCCTGGACGTGGTCTGCCTGCAGGACAGCGCGCACGTGGGTTTCATGAGCATGATCGATGCGATCCTGGCCACCGCCCAGGTGCACCTGGAACGCCTCAACGCGCGCCGCCGCGAGACCGTGCCCGCCAGCGAGCTGGTGGTCGGCGTGCAGTGCGGCGGCAGCGACGCCTTCAGCGGCGTCACCGCCAACCCGGCCGTGGGTTATATGGCCGACCTGCTGGTGCGCGCCGGTGCCACCATCATGTTCAGCGAGAACACCGAGGTACGCGACGCCGTGGAGCAGCTCACCAGCCGTGCCGCCACGCCCGAGGTGGCCGAAGCCATCGTGCGCGAACTGGGCTGGTACGACCAGTACCTGGAACGCGGCCGTGTGGACCGCGCCGCCAACACCACACCGGGCAACAAGGCCGGCGGCCTCTCGAACATCGTCGAGAAGGCCATGGGCTCCATCATCAAGAGCGGCACCGCCCCCATCGCCCACGTGCTCTCGCCCGGCAACAAGCTGGCCCGTGAACAACGCGGCCTGGTCTACGCCGCCACGCCCGCCAGCGACTTCATCTGCGGCACGCTGCAGCTGGCCGCGGGCATGAACCTGCACGTCTTCACCACCGGCCGCGGCACGCCCTACGGCCTGGCCGAGTGCCCGGTGATCAAGGTGGCCACGCGCACCGAACTGGCCCGCCGCTGGCACGACCTCATGGACGTGAACGCCGGCCGTGTGGCCGACGGCGAGCTGAGCATCGAGGAGGCCGGCTGGGAACTCTTCCGCCTGCTGCTCGACGTGGCCAGTGGCAAGAAGAAGACCTGGGCCGAGCAGTGGAAGCTGCACAACGCGCTGGTGCTCTTCAACCCGGCCCCGGTCACTTGAAAACTGAACCATTGATCACAAACAAGGAGACTCCCATGCTGTCCACCTTCCGCAAGACCTGGCTAGCCGCGCTGTTCGCGGCCCTGAGCCTGGGCGCCGCCGCCCAGAGCGGCACCATCAAGATCGTCGTGCCCTATCCGCCCGGCGGCTCCTCGGACATCATCGCGCGCTCGATCAGCCAGCCCCTGTCGGACCTGCTCAAGCAGACCGTGATCGTGGAAAACCGTGCCGGTGCCAACGGCAACCTCGGCGCCGACATGGTGGCGAAATCCAAGGCCGACGGCCTGACCCTGTTGCTGTGCGACACCGGCGCCCTGGCCATCAGCCCCTCGATCTACAAGCTGCCTTTCGATCCGTCCAAGGACCTGCGCGGCGTGACCATGCTGGCCTATTCGCCGCACATGCTGGTGGTGCATCCTTCAGTGCCGGCCAACAACCTGCAGGAACTGGTGGCCCTGTCCAAGAAGACGCAGCTCAACTTTGCCGTCACCGCCATGGGCAGCGCGCCGCATCTCGCGGGCGTGTCCGTGCAACGCGGCAGCGGGGCCGACTGGGCCTTCATCCCCTACAAGGGCGGCGTGCAGGCCGTGACCGACACCATCGCCGGCCAGACCCAGGTCACCATGAACGGCATGCTGGCCACCCTGCCCCATGTGCAGAGCGGCAAGCTCAAGGTGCTGGGCATCTCCAAGGCCACACGCATGCCCCTGGTGGCCAACATGCCCACGCTGGCCGAGCAAGGCCTCAAGGGCTTTGAATCGGGCACCTGGCAAGGGGTGCTGGTGCCCGCCGGCACGCCCAAGGCCGTGGTGGACAAGCTCAACGCCGCCCTGATCCAGGTCATCCGCAGCCCCGAAGTGCGCAGCCGCCTGACCGCCCAGGGCGCCGAGGTCGTGACCATGAGCCCCGACGAGCAGGACAAGTTCTTCAAGCAGGAACGCGCCCGCTGGTTGACCGTGGTCAACGAGGCCAAGATCAAGCTCGACTGAGATCACCCCCAGCCGAGGCGGCGTGGTCAGAGCGCCGCGGGTCGGCTGAAGCCGCCGGTTTCCGGCGCCGCACTGAGGCCGGCATTGAAGATGCGATAGCACTTGCGGCCAGCCGACTTGGCCTCGTAGAGCGCTGCGTCCGCGGCCTGCAGCAGCGCTTCACCGGTGTCGCCGTCCTGCGGCCCCATGGCAATGCCGATGCTGCCGCCGGCGGACACCTTCTCCTGGCCGATCATCATCGGCTGCAGCAAGGCGTTCAGCACCTTGTCGGCGATCAGCGCGGCCGTCTCCGGGTTATCGACCTCCTCGGCCAGCACGACAAACTCGTCGCCGCCCAGCCGCGCCACCGTGTCGATGGTACGGATGGCCCCGGTGATGCGGCGCGCCATCTCACGCAGGAAAAGATCCCCGGTGGCGTGCCCCATCACGTCGTTGATGCGCTTGAAGTTGTCCAGGTCGATGAACATCACCGCCACCGACTTCTTGCGGCGCAGGGCGTTGCGGATCGCATGGTCGAGCCGCTCATGGAAAAGCAGGCGGTTGGGCAGGCCGGTCAGCGTGTCGTGGGTGGCCTTGTCGCGCAGCTCCAGGGCCACGTTCTCGCGGCGGGTGACGTCGTAGATCATGCCGTACCAGCCGACCACGCGCGCGGAGTCGGCCGCCTGGCGGGGCACCAGCGTGACTTCCACGGTGCACCAGACGCCGTCCGGCGCCATCCTGCGCATGCTGAACTCGACCACGTCACCCCGCAGCACGGCGGACTGGTAGGTCGTGAAGTCACGCACCGTGCCACCACCCAGCAGCTCGACCATGGGTGTGCCCAGCAGGGCCTGCGCGGGTTTGCCGAAGAACAGGGCCAGGCGCTGGTTGACGTAAAGGCAGCGGCCCTGCACATCGCACTCGAAGACCAGGCCCGGCAGGTGATCGGCCAGGAGACGCAGGTCGGTTTCCCGGGCCCGCGCGGCCTGCAGGTCCAGCTGGTTCTGGCTGTGGAGCTGTCGCATCCCGGCATAACGCTCGAGAAAGGCCCGCAGCAGGACCAGGGTCATCACCATGGTCACCGCCATGACGACCAGCAGGGTCACGGCGGCGGATATCACCGACCCCGGCCCCGCGTGGGCGAGCAGGCCCATGGCCTGCGCCGCGGCCAGCGCCACGACGACCACGCAACTCAGGACAAACAGGGTGACGCCGTAGCCCACGCCCAGGGCCCACGCCGAAAAGACCAGCAGGACCGGGTAGGCCAGGAGATAGGGGCTCGACAGACCCGGGCCGATGAAACCGAGCAGGGTGACCGCCAGCCAGCCGCCCAGGACCAGCAGGCGCAGGGCCCGCAAGCCGCCCCAGACACGTGAGGACCGGCCCACGAGCAACTCCGGGTATTCCTCCACGGGTGCGCGCCAGACAGGAAACTCTCCGGGTCGGCCTGTAGTCATGTTCTCCCTTTGCCCTTGACGGGTGCTGCGCCGCATATTAGCGTGCAGCATCCGCACTGTCACCCGGAAGACGCCCTGGAACGCGCTGTGGTTACAACTTGCCGGCAAGGCCGGTGAGACCTCTCAGGTCCCGGGCGGCGAGCCACCGGCCTGCCGCTCGTCCCGAAGGTTCGGCTCCTCGCGCAACAACCGCCAGCCCAGCCACATGCTGACCAGCGCATTGCCGAGCAGGAAGATCAGCACCAGGCCCAGCCCCAGGGTGTTGAGGGGCTTGCTCTGGACGATCCACGAGAGCATGGCCGACAGCCCGTTGAGCGCCATGATCATCCAGAACAGCGGATGGCGCGGCTGAAACAGGCGCGACCACTTCATCGGCCCTTGGGTGCTCATCGCTTCAGCTCCCGGCCACCTTCATGCGGTTGACCAGGATGGAGCCCACGGTCTTGGCACCGTAGTTGTAGGCATCGGCCCCCACGGCCGTGATGCCCATCAGCATGTCCTTCATGTTCCCGGCGATGGTGATCTCCTCCACCGGGTAGGCGATGCGGCCCTTCTCGACCCAGAAACCGCTGGCGCCACGCGAGTAGTCGCCGGTCACGTAGTTCACGCCCTGGCCCATCAGCTCGGTCACGAAGAGGCCGGTGCCCAGCTTTTTCAGCATGGCGTCCAGGTCGTCGCCCGCCTTGGTCAGGCGCGAACTCAGGATCAGATTGTGCGAGCCGCCGGCGTTGCCGGTGGTTTTCATGCCCAGCTTGCGCGCCGAATAGCTGCTCAGGAAATAACCCTGCACGCGGCCGGCGTTGATGACCGAGCGCGGCTGGACCCGCACGCCTTCTTCGTCGAAGGGCGAGCTGCCCTTGCCGCGCAGCAGGAAGGGATCTTCCAGCAGGTCGATGTGCGCCGGCAGCACCTGCTGGCCCAGCGAGTCCAGCAGGAAGGAGCTCTTGCGGTACAGGGCCCCGCCGCTCAGGGCCTGCACCAGCGCCCCCAGCAGGCCGGCGGCCAGCGGTGACTCGAACAGCACGGGCACTTCGCGGGTGCTGATCTTGCGCGACTTCAGGCGGCTGAGCGCGCGCTCGGCGGCATACCGGCCGATGGCTTCGGGCAGGGCCAGGTCTTCCGGGTGGCGGTGCGAGCTGTACCAGTAGTCGCGCTGCATGCCGGCGCCCTTGCCGGCAATCGGCGAGACCGAGATCGAATGGCGCGAGCTGGGGTAACCCCCGCGGAAACCGCGCGTGTGGGCGCTGAAGAAATGCGACTGCTGGGCCGACACTGCGGCACCTTCGCTGTTCGTGATGCGTTTGTCGGTCTTGAAGGCCGCAGCCTCGGTGACGCGTGCCAGCTCGGCGGCCTGCGCGCTGTCGATGCTCCAGGGGTGGAACAGGTCCAGCTCGCGCTGCGTGTCGGCGTGCGAGGCAATGTCTTCGGCGTCGGGCAGACCGGCCATCGGGTCTTCGGCCGTGAAGCGGGCGATGTCGTAGGCCGCCTGCACGGTCTGCTCGATGGCGGCGCGCGAGAAATCGGAGGTGCTGGCATTGCCGCGGCGCTGGCCCAGGTAGACGGTCACGCCGAGCGACTTGTCGCGGTTGCGCTCCACGTTCTCCAGCTCGCCCTTGCGCACCGAGACGCTCAGGCCGCAGCCCTCGGAGGCCTCGGCACCCGCGTCGGTGGCGCCGAGCTTTTTGGCGTGGGACAGCGCGGCGTCCACGAGTTCTTCGAAGTAGGCGCGGCTGTAGCTGAAGCCGCTTTCGGCACGGGGATCGGGTTTATTCATGGCAAGGCTATGATACTTGCCCGTGTACGCAGGCATTGCGGCATAACGAATTCACCCCACTCATGTCCCGCAAACCCAAAAAAGGCTATTACGTCAAAGGCCAGTTCGTCGCCGAAGGCAGCGAACTCGACCTGGAGCTCAAGCGTGAGCTCCGGGGCGACACCGACGTCAGCCGCACCGACCTCAAGCGCGAGAGCACCGAGCTGCAGAAACTCGGCGAGTCCCTGCTGAACCTGCGCGCCGACCTGCGGACCAAGCTGGAACTGCCGGACAAGCTGCTGGAAGCCCTGGCCGAGGCCAAGCGCATCACCAATTTCGAGGGCAAACGCCGCCAGATGCAGTTCGTCGGCAAGCTCATGCGCCAGCTCGACCCCGCCGTGCTGGACGCCGCGCGCGCCGCCCTGGTCGAGCAGCACATGCCCTCGGCCCGCGAGACCGCCCTGCTGCACACGGCCGAACAGTGGCGCGACCGCCTGATCGCCGACGACGAGGCCGTAGCCGCCTGGGTCAGCGACTTTCCGCAGACCGACACCCAGCAGCTGCGCGCCCTGGTGCGCCAGGCCCGCAAGGACGCCATCCCCGCAGACAAGGCCGCCGTGTCGCAGGGCCTGGCCCCGCGCCAGGGCCGCGCCTACCGCGAGGTCTTCCAGCTGGTGCGTGAACTGCTCGCCTCGGTCGATGCCGAAGCCGGAGAAGACGATGAGTGATCCCACCTGCGATGCCGTCAAGATCGGCATCGTCTCCATCAGCGACCGCGCTTCCACTGGCGTCTATGAAGACAAGGGCCTGCCCGCCCTGCAGGACTGGCTGACACGCGCGTTGAAGAACCCCATCAGCTTCGAGCCGCGCCTGATCCCCGACGAGCAGGCCCGCATCAGCGCCACCCTGATCGAGCTGGTGAACGCCGGCTGCTCCCTGGTGCTCACCACGGGCGGCACCGGCCCGGCCCTGCGCGACGTCACGCCCGAAGCCACGCTGGCCGTGGCGCACAAGGAGATGCCGGGTTTTGGCGAACAGATGCGCCAGATCAGCCTGAAGTTCGTGCCGACTGCCATCCTCTCGCGCCAGGTGGCCGTGATCCGCGACAAGAGCCTGATCATCAACCTGCCCGGGCAACCGAAGTCCATCCAGGAGACGCTGGAAGGCCTGAAGGACGCCGAGGGGAAATCCATCATGGCCGGCATCTTTGCCGCCGTGCCCTACTGCGTGGACCTGATCGGCGGCCCCTACATGGAAACGAACGACGAAGTCTGCAAGGCCTTCCGTCCCAAGTCGGCCATCCGCGCCCCCAAGACCGCCTGAGCCCGGCCCGAGCGAGTCCGCCGTGCCCCTGTCGCACCTCCTGCTCGCGCTGGCCGTGGTCGCGGTCTGGGGCACCAACTTCGTCGTCATCAAGTTCGGCCTGACCGAGCTGCCGCCGCTGCTGCTGGCGACCCTGCGTTTTGTGCTCAGTGCCCTGCCCTGGCTGCTTTTCATCAAGCGCCCGGCCGTGGCCTGGCGCTACTTGGTGAGCTACGGGGTGTTCATCGGTTTCATGTTCGGCCTGCTGTTCCTGGCCATGCGCAACGATGTGTCGCCCGGCCTGGCCTCGCTGCTGATGCAGTCGCAGGTTTTCATGACGTTGCTGCTGGTGGCCTGGCTGCAGCACGAGCGCATGCCGCGTGTGCAGTTCGGCGGCCTGGCCCTGGCCACCCTGGGTTTTGCGCTGATCGCCTGGCAGAGCTTCCACCAGACCCACACCGACGTCACGCCGCTGGGCCTGGGTCTGGCCCTGGGCGGTGCCCTGTGCTGGGCCTGCGGCAACGTGCTCGCGCGCAGCATCGGCAAGGTCGACATGCTGGGGTTCATGGTCTGGAGTTCGGTCTTTGCCGTACCGCCCCTGCTGGTGCTGAGCCTGTGGTTCGAAGGGCCGGCTGCCATCACCGAGGCCCTGCCGCGCGCCAGCCTCGCGGCCTGGGCGGCCATCGTCTGGCAGGCGGTGGGCAACACCCTGTTCGGCTTCGGTGCCTGGGGCTGGCTGCTGGCGCGCCACCCGGCCGCCACCATCACGCCCATGGCCCTGCTGATCCCGGTCTTCGGCATGGGCAGTTCGGCCCTGCTGCTGGGTGAGCCCCTGCAGGCCTGGAAGCTGGGCGCCGCGGCGCTGGTGATGGGCGGGCTGGTCGTCAACGTGCTGGGCGCACGCGTGACCGGAAAAGCCTGAAGCAGCGGCTTACTTGCCGACCAGCTGGTTGAGCTTGTCTTTTTCGAAGTTCTCTTCGCGCGCGGCGTCACCGGGCACGCAATCGGACATCGGTTTGCCCGAGGACAGCTTCTCGATGGCCTGCCACAGCAGGGCGATCTGGTGCTCCTGCGAGGAGGCGTTGTCGATCAGGCCCTTCATGGCCTGGCCCAGTGGATCGTCATCCAGCGTGATGCCGTAGGCCGTGAACTTGTTCTGCGGCGCGGTCACGTCGGCGCTTTCGCCGGCCCTGGACGGGATGATGCGCGCCGGGATGCCCACGGCCGTGGCGCCGGCCGGCACCGGCTTGATCACCACCGCATTGCTGCCGATCTTGGCGCCGTCACCCACCTCGAAGCCACCCAGCACCTTGGCGCCCGCGCTGACCACCACGTCGCGGCCCAGCGTCGGGTGGCGCTTGGTGCCCTTGTAGAGCGATGTGCCGCCCAGCGTGACGCCGTGGTAGATGGTGCAGCCGTCGCCCACCTCGGCGGTCTCGCCGATCACCACGCCCATGCCGTGATCGATGAACACACGCTGACCGATCTTGGCGCCGGGATGGATCTCGATGCCCGTCAGCCAGCGGCCGATGTGCGAGATGAAACGCCCCAACCACTTCAGGCCGTGGGTCCAGCACCAGTGGCCCCAACGGTGCATCACGATGGCATGCAGGCCGGGGTAGCAGGTCAGCACCTCCCAGGCGCTGCGGGCAGCCGGGTCGCGGTCGAGGATGCACTGGATGTCGGAGCGGAGGCGGGCAAACATATGGCTAGTCTAGCGCTTGGCCTTGTCGGCCGTCTCCAGCATGGCCTTGGCGACACCTCTGAGGATATGGATTTCCTCCTGCGTCAGGTCGGCGCGGTTGAACAGGCTGTTGAGGCGCGGCATCAGTTTCTTGGGCGCCTCGGGGTCCAGAAAATTCACGGCCACCAGGGCTTGCTCCAGGTGCGTCAGCATCCCGGCCACCATGGGGGCGTCGGCCCGCACCACCGGGGCTGTGGCTTCCTGCACGGGAAACCCGCCCAGCGCGAGGCGCCATTCATAGGCAATGACCTGCAGGGCCGAGGCCAGGTTCAGCGAGCCGAACTTCGGGTTGGTCGGGATGCTCAGGGCCACGTGGCAGCGGTAGACGTCCTCGTTGCGCATGCCGAAGCGCTCGGAGCCGAAGAGGAAGGCCACGCCCTGCGCACCCGACTCCGGCGTGGCCGACTGCACCAGCTGGGCGAAGTACTCGCGCGGCGCGCGCGTGGGCGGGCCGAAGTCACGCGGCGTCATGGCAGTGGCGCACAGGTGGGTCATGCCGTCGAGCGCCTCGTCCAGGGTCTCGACGATGCGGGCGTTCTCCAGCACGTCCAGCGCCCCGCTGGCGCGCTGGATGGTTTCCTCGCGCCGCAGCACATTGGCCCAGCGCGGCGCCACCAGCACCAGCTCGTCGAAACCCATGACCTTGATGGCGCGCGCGGCGGCACCCACATTGCCGGCGTGGCTGGTCTGGATCAGCACGAAACGGGTACGAAATGCGGGTGTTTGGGGGCTGGTTGGCATGGAAAACGGGCACTGCGGGTAAAATCTGGCCCTATTGTCGCCGCCCGCATCGCCGGACCGGCTTTCCCGCTCTTCAGCTTCCAGGGCAGCGCCACCGGCTACGCCCCCAACGCCTCACAATTTATGTCGTCCCCCAATCTGCACCCCATGCTCAACGTGGCCATCAAGGCCGCCCGCGCCGCCGGCGCCATCATCAACCGCGCTGCGCTCGACGTCGAGGCCGTGCGTGTCTCGCAGAAGCAGGTGAACGACTTTGTGACCGAGGTGGACCACGCCAGCGAAGAGACCATCATCGAGACCCTGCTCACCGCCTACCCGGGCCACGCCATCTGGGGCGAGGAGACCGGTCGCACGCGCGGCGCCCAGGATTCGGACCACGTCTGGATCATCGACCCGCTGGACGGCACCACCAATTTCATCCACGGCTTCCCGGTCTATTGCGTCAGCATCGCGCTGGCGGTCCGGGGCAAGGTCGAGCAGGCCGTCATCTATGACCCCTCGCGCAACGACCTCTTCACGGCCACCAAGGGCCGCGGCGCCTACATGAACGAGCGCCGCATCCGCGTGAGCAAGCGCACCATGCTCTCGCAGTGCCTGATCTCTACCGGTTTCCCCTTCCGCCAGGGCGACAACTTCCCGGCCTACCTGGCCATGATGAGCGACGTCATGCAGCGCACCGCCGGCCTGCGCCGCCCGGGCGCAGCCGCGCTGGACCTGGCCTATGTGGCCGCCGGTTTCACCGATGGTTTCTTCGAGACCGGCCTGAGCCCCTGGGACGTGGCCGCGGGTTCGTTGCTGGTCACCGAGGCCGGTGGCCTGGTGGGCAACTTCACCGGGGAGTCCGACTTCCTGGAACAGAAGGAATGCCTGGCCGGCGCCCCGCGCATCTACGGCCAGCTGGTACCCCTGCTGCACAAGTACAGCAAGTTCGCCGGCGCCGGCGAAAAAGCCGAAGCGCGCCAGAACGCCGACAAGCTCAGCCTGTCGTCGGGTAACGGGAACGGCAACGGCGACGAGCGCGATCAGGGCGCTTTCGAATAATCCGCCTGGAGTCGGGCCTAAGCCGGCAAAACTGGCAGCCCCAGCAGACCAGGGCGCCCGAAGAGGTAGCCCTGGAACACAGTGCAGCCGCTGTCCAGCAGGAACTGACGCTGCCCCTCGGTCTCCACCCCCTCGGCCACGGCCTGCAGGTCCATGCTCTGCGCCAGGGCCAGGATGGTGCGCACGATGGCCGCATCGTTGGGATCGGTCAGCACGTCACGCACGAAGGACTGGTCGATCTTGAGCTGGTCCAGCGGCAGGCGCTTGAGGTAGCTCAGCGATGAGTAGCCCGTGCCGAAATCATCCAGCGCAAAACGCACGCCGCGTTCGCGCAAGGCGCCCATCTTGCGGATGGCGTCTTCCACGTCGCTGATCAGCACGCTCTCGGTCAACTCCAGCTTCAGGTACTGCGGGTCGACCCCGGTGTCGTCCAGCACGGCCTGGACCTGGCTCACGAAATCGGCCTGGCGGAACTGGCGCGCGCTCACATTGACCGCCAGGCTCAGCTTGCGGGTGGCGGGCTGCTCGGCCCAGGCCACCAACTGGCGGCAGGCCGAACGCAGCACCCACTGGCCGATCGGCAGGATCAGGCCGGTCTGCTCGGCCAGGCCGATGAACTCGCCCGGCAGCACCATGCCACGGCCCGGATGGCGCCAGCGCAACAGCGCTTCGTAGCCGACGATCTTGTTGTAGCCATCGACCACCGGCTGGTAATGCAGCAGCAGTTCGTCGCGTTGCAGGCCCAGGCGCAAGTCGGCGTCCAGCGCGGCGCGTGCCAGCACGGCGGCCTGCATGCCGGGATCAAAGAAGCGCATCGTATTGCGACCGGCCGCCTTGGCCTGGTACATGGCCACGTCGGCGCGCTTGAGCAGTTCGTCCACGCCCAGCGAGGAGCCGCAGAACAGCGTGATGCCGATGCTGGGCGAGCTGTTGTGCTGGCGACCCACCAGTTCGTAGGGGGCGTTGAGTCGGGTCAGGATCTTCTCGGCCACCAGCTCGGCCTGGCTCGCAGCGTCGGTGTCGCTCTCGTTCAAGTCTTCGAGCATCACCACGAACTCGTCGCCGCCGAAACGCGCCGCCGTGTCGCCCTCGCGCAGGCAGGAAACCAGGCGCAAGGCGACCTGCTCCAGCAACAGATCGCCGACGTCGTGGCCCAGCGTGTCGTTGAGGTCCTTGAAATTGTCCAGGTCGATGAACAGCAGGGCCCCGTAGCGCTTGTTGCGCGCGCTGGTGACCTGGGCGTGCGAGAGCCGGTCCATCAGCAGGCGGCGGTTGGGCAGGCCGGTCAGAGTGTCGTAGAAAGCCAGGCGCTGGGTCTCGTCCTCGGCGTTCTTGCGCTTGCTGATGTCTCGCCCGATACCGCGATAGCCACAGAACCGGCCCTTGCCATCGAAGATGGGCGTGCCGCTGACGGCCACCCAGTAAGGCTTTCCGTCGGCGTCGAGCCGCTGCAGCTCCAGGTCGCGAAAGGGCAGGTGCGACTCCAGCACGCGGCGGTGGGCGTCCCAGTCGTCGGGGCCCAGGTTCAGCGCGCCCAGCTCCCAGCGCGTCTTGCCCAGGCTGTCCTCCTGGGTCAGGATGGACTTGCCGTCGCGGTAGCCGACGAAATTGGTGAAGCGGAAGTGTTCGTCGATCTCCCAGTACCAGTCGGACGACAGGTCGGTCAGGCTGCGGAAGCGCTCTTCGCTGGCCTGCAGCTGGGTCTCGGCCATCTTTCTCTTGGTGAACTCGCGCATGACGCCGTAGGAAGACAGTTCGCCATCCGGCTCGCGCATCGTGATCGCGTTGCCGCGCATCCAGTGCGTGCTGCCATCGGGCGAGCGCACCCTGAACTCATGCTGCCACGAAGCGCCGTCCTGGTGCGCCGTGCGCATGGATTCAAACAGCGCCGGGATGTCCTCCGGGTTGATGACCGCCAACATCTTGCGGGCATCCTGGCGCACTTCGTCCGGGTCCAGGCCGAACAGGCTGCGCACGCTCTCGTTGATGAAAGGAAACGCGAGCCGCCCGTCCTTGCGGTAGCGGTACTGGAACAGCACATCGGGCACGCGGCTGGTGAGCTTTTCGATGAAATCGAGCTTCTCCTGCAAGGCAAGGCTCGCCTCATGCTCGCCCGTGACGTCCTGCACCACACCGATGTCGGTCACGCTGCCGTCAGCATTGTGGTGACGGTGCATGCTTGAGCGCAACCAGTGCACCTTGCCGTCCGGATGCAGCCAGCGGTAGGTCAGCAGGCGGCCGTCCATGCTCTGGCGTGCCGCCACGAAGATCGGCAGGTCCTGCGGATGGATGCGGCTGCGGGCCACGTTGCTGGTGCGGGCGGACTGCCCCGAGTCCTCGCCGGACAGGCTCTGCAAGCCGCGCGAGAAGGTGATGGTCTGGGCATCCGGGCTGGCCGTCCAGTGGCCGACGCGGGCCAGGCGCTCGGTCAGGTCGTAGAGTTCGAGCTGGGCGTTGAGCTTTTCATTGGCCTGCGCCAGCGCCAGCTCACCCGAGCGCAGCGACTCCTCGGCCATGCGCTCGGTGGTGATGTCCTTGATGTACATCAGGATGTGCTTCTCGCCACGCACATCGATCAGCGTGCCGTTGAGGCGCACCAGGCGTTTGCCCCGGTCCTTCAGATGGACGATGGCCTCGTAGTCCCGCAGACGGCCGCTGACGCGCAAGGCGGCCACGGCGGCTTCGCGGCTGGCCTGGTCCGGCCAATGGCCGATCTCCACCACCGTGTGACCGATCACCTCCTCGCGGGTGTAGCCGGTGACAGCCAGCCACTCCTGGTTCACATCGACGATCAGGCCATCGCTCAGTCGGGACAGGCCAATGGCCTCGGGGCTTTCGTCGAAGGCTGCGGTGAACAGCACCTCGGTATGGTGGCGCTGGCTCTCCAGAAAGGCCCAGTCACGCTCGCGCTCCTGCAAACGCAGCTCAACCTCGCGCAGTTGCGCGCGCACTCGCGTGATCTCGTCCTTGTCGTCAGAAGAACCCATGAAATGTGCCGGTCGGCAGCGTCCCGCGCACAGCCTGATGGCTGCGCCCCTGGACGCTGCCCAGAAGTGTTGGACGATGTTAATCGAGTTGGGGCCAGGGGCTCCCCGGCACCGCGGGAATAAGTCCTGAAAGCCGGTATTCCTGCTGCATCCAACAGCCCGGGGGCCAGCCGGCGGCAGCACAGGGTCATGCGCGGGGCGGGAGCGGGAAAGCCGGGCAAGCGCTACATTCGGCTCTGCACCCCGCATCCACCCGCAGGCCATGACCCCGTCCAAAGACTTCAAGGGCAACAAGCAGTCCCTGCCCAGCAAACCCTGTTGCGTCTGCGGGCGCCCCATGAGCTGGCGCAAGAAATGGGAAAAGAACTGGGAGCAGGTCAAGTACTGCTCTCAAGCCTGCCGCCGCGCCCGGCCCGCCGCATGAACGCACTGCGCTCGCTCGTTCTGGTGCTGGGCGACCAGCTCGACCTGCAGGCGACCGCCTTCGACGGCTTCGACCCCGCGCAGGACCGCGTCTGGATGGCCGAGGTGGCCGAGGAATCCACCCACATCCCCTCAAGCAAGCCCCGCACCGTGCTGTTCCTGAGCGCCATGCGCCATTTCGCGCAGGCACTGGCACAGGCCGGTCGGCCGCTGCATTACGTGCGGCTCGATGACGCGGGCAACCAGGGCAGCCTGGCAACCCAGCTGGCGCATGACCTGGCCACCTTGCAGCCGCAGCAACTCATCATGACCGCGCCGGGCGACTGGCGCGTGCTCAAGGCCCTGCAGGCCACGGCGGCGGCGGCAGGCGTCCCGCTGGAGATCCGCGATGACCGGCACTTCTACACCACGGTGCGCGACTTCGCCGCCCACGCCAAAGGCCGCAAGAGCCTGCGCATGGAGTACTTCTACCGCGAGCAGCGCAAGAAACACCAGGTGCTGATGGAGGGTGATCAGCCCGCCGGCGGCCAGTGGAATTTTGATGCAGACAACCGCCAGGCCTTCGGCCCCCAGGGCCCGGGTTTCGTGCCGCCGCGCAGCCAGTTCGCGCCCGACGCGATCACGCTTGAAGTCATGGCGCTGGTGCAGCAGCGTTTTGCGTCGCACCCGGGCGCCCTCGACAGCTTTGCCTGGCCCGTCACGCGAGAGCAGGCCCTGCAGGCGCTCGATGATTTCGTCAACCAGCGCCTGGTTGATTTCGGCCACTGGCAAGACGCCATCTGGCCGGGTGAGCCCTGGCTCTACCACGCGCACCTCGCTGCCGCGCTCAATCTCAAGCTGCTGGGCGCGCGCGAGGTCGTCGCTACCGCTGAAGCTGCCTGGCGCGACGGCCGCGCCAGCATCCAGAGCTGCGAGGGTTTCATCCGCCAGATCCTGGGCTGGCGCGAGTACGTGCGCGGCATCTACTGGACGCAGATGCCGCAGTACCTCGAAGGCAATGCGCTCGACGCGAAAGAGGACCTGCCCAGCTGGTTCTGGGACGGCCGAACCGATCTGGCCTGCCTGGCCGACGCCATAGTCCAGACGCTGCAACACGGTTACGCCCACCACATCCAGCGCCTCATGGTCACCGGCCTGTTCGCCCTGCTCTATGGCGTGGAACCGAAGCAGGTGCACGCCTGGTACCTCGGCATCTACGTGGACGCGGTGGAATGGGTCGAATTGCCCAACACCCTGGGCATGAGCCAGTATGCCGACGGCGGCCTGATGGCCAGCAAGCCCTACATCGCCAGCGGCAAGTACATCGAACGCATGAGCCCGCTGTGCAAGGGCTGCCGCTACGACCCGGCCCAGCGCACCGGCGAGCGCGCTTGCCCCATCACCACGCTGTACTGGGATTTCCTGCTGCGCCACGAAACGCTGCTGGCGCGCAACCCGCGCACCGCGCTGCAGGTCAGGAACCTGGCCCGGCTTGACGAGACCGAGCGCAGCGCGATCCAGGACCGTGCGGCCGCCATCCGCCGGGGCGAGGTCGGCACCCTGGCCTGAGCGCCCGATGCCCGGACCCATGCCAAGCGGGGCGTTTTGCCATAAGCTCAGGCCATGACCACCCTGAACGTCCTGGGCTCCGAGCTCATGCCCTGCTCCTACGATCCGCTCACCGGCTTCTACCGTGACGGCTGTTGCAAGACGGATGCGCACGACCTGGGCTCGCACGTGATCTGCGCGCGTCTGACCCAGGCCTTCCTCGACTTCTCCGTGGCCAGCGGCAACGACCTCGTCACCCCGCGCCCCGAGTACCGGTTCCCCGGTCTGAAAGCCGGGGACCGCTGGTGCCTGTGCGCCCTGCGCTGGAAAGAGGCGCTGGAGGCCGGTGTCGCCCCGCCCGTGGTGCTGGAATGCACGCACCTGCGCGCGCTGGACTACGTCACGCTGGACCAGCTGCGCGCGCACGCGCTGGTGCCCGGCAAGCGCGAACCCCAGCCCTGAGCCTCAGCGCGCCGAGACCGCCGGCGCAGCCAGCAGGCTGACGTGCGCGGCCACCACGCGCCAGCCCGCGGGCGTGCGCAGCCAGGTCTGGCTCTGGCGGCCGATGGCCTCGCTGCCGACGCGGCGAAACTCGGTGTTGGCCGTGGCGTAGTCGGTGCCGTAGGTGGTGATCACCGTGCGCGTGAGCTCGCGCATCAGCCCCGCCGACGGCCTCCCCGCGCGGAAGGCCTGGATCTCGGCAGCGCCGTAGAGGTTCTCGGTGACGCCGTAACGCAGGGTCAACGGGCTGTCCCAGAAAAGCTCGTCCAGCACCTCCACCTTGTTGTGCACCAGCGCGTCCTCGTAGCGCGCAAAAGCCGCCGTGACTTCGGCCAGCACGGCCGGCGCATTGATCTCCATCGTCATCTTCACTCCCGGTTGTCAGTGATGCCCTACCTGCTCGCCCAGATAGGCCTGGGCCAGGGCGCCATCGGCCGCAATCTCGGCCGCTGTGCCCTGCGCCACGATACGCCCGCCTTCGATCACATAGGCGCGGTCCGCCAGCGCCAGCGCCAGCCCGGCCATCTGGTCCACCAGCAGCAGGGTCATGCCCTCGCGCCGCAACTGGTCCAGCGCGGCGAACAGTTCGGCAATGATTTTCGGTGCCAGACCCAGAGAAGGTTCATCGAGCAGCAGGATACGCGGCTTCGACATCAGCGCGCGCGCAATCGCCAGCATCTGCTGCTCACCACCCGAGAGCAGGCCGGCGCGCTGGTGCAGGCGCTCGCGCAGGCGCGGGAAACGCTGCAGCTGTTCCTCCACCCGCGCATCGCGATCGGCCGGGTGCAGGAAGGCGCCCAGGCGGATGTTGTCCAGCACGCTGAGCTCGGGGAAGACCTGGCGTCCCTCTGGCACCAGCACCACACCCTGGGCCACCACCTGTTCGGCGCCCAGGTTCTTGAGCTCGCGGCCTTCGAGATGGATGCCCCCTTGCACGGGCCGGTGCAGGCCCGCCAGCGCCTTCATCAGCGTGGACTTGCCCGCGCCGTTGGCGCCCAGCAAAGCCACCACCTCACCCTGGCGCACCTGCAGATTGATGCCGTGCAGCACAGGCTCGGCACCGTAACCAGCCACCAATGAACCCACACCCAGCATCTCGGGGCGTTGGGTGGTGTCGACCACGCGTGCTGCGGCATCCCCTTCGAGCGATTCACCCAGGTAGGCCTGCTGCACCGCGGGGTTGGCCTGCACCTCGGCCGCTGTGCCGGTGGCCAGGCGCAGACCCGCGTCGAGCACCACCACGTGGTCGCTGATGCCCATGACCAGCGTCATGTCGTGTTCCACCAGCAGCACGGTGATGCCAGCCACGGCAATGCGCCGCAGCAGCGCACCCAGGCGCTCCTTGTCCTCGCGCGACAGGCCGGCGGCAGGTTCGTCCAGCAACAGGGCCTCGGGGTCGGTAGCCAGAGCGCGGGCGATCTCCACCAGGCGCCGGTCCACGTGCGGCAGGTCCGCCGCCAGCGCAGCCGGGTCACCACCGTAGCCGCAGAAAGCCAGCAGCTCGGCCGCACGCGCCGTGTGCGCGGGCGCATGGCGGCGTGCCGCACCCAAGAGCGGGCCCAGGCGGCCGCGCTGCATGGCCAGCACCACGTTGTCCAGCACGCTGAGGCTACCGAAAAGTTGTGAGGTCTGGTAGGTGCGCGCCACACCCCGGCGCGCGATCTGCATGGCGCTGCGGCCGGCCAGCGCCTCGCCGCCCAGCGCAAAAGCGCCCGCCGTGGGCAGGTAAAAACCGCCCAGCATGTTCAGCGCGGTGGACTTGCCCGCGCCGTTGGGGCCGATCAGGCTGGTCACCGCACCGGCTTGCGCTTCAAAGCTCAATTCCGACACGGCGCGCACCCCCCCGAACTGCATGCTCAGGCCCTGGGCCTGCAGACCCAGGCGCGCACGCGCCGGCAAGGCCAGGCTGCCAGCCGTCTGGACACGCGGTACGTTGACCGGGGCCGACTGCCAGCGGGCGCGCAGGCGCTGCAAGCCACCCACCACCCCGCCGGGTGCCACCCAGAGCACCACCAGCAGCAGCACGCCGAAGAAGAGCAGGCGGAATTCTTCCAGCCCCGACAGCAGCTCGGGCAGCAGGCCTACCAGCAGCGCGCCCACCAGCGGGCCGGTGACGGAGCCGGCACCGCCCAGCATGACCACCAGCACAAAGAGGATGGATTGCAGAAAACCGAAGGTATGCGGCGTGACAAAGCCCGAGAGCGGCGCGAACAGCGCACCCGCTGCCGCCGCGCACAAGGCGGAAACGGCAAAGGCCACGGTCTTGATGACCAGCGGGTTCAGGCCCACCGATTCGGCGGCGGTCTCGGCGTCGCGCACGGCGCGCATGGCCGCGCCCCAGGTGCCGCGCGCCAGCCAGGCATAGGCTGCCAGCCCCAGGCCGGCGGCGGCGATGGCCAGCAAGGCCACGGCGCGTTCGCCCCGGGCCAGGCCACCCAGCGCCGGAGCTGTCAGGCCCATGATGCCGTTCTGCCCACCGGTCAGCGCGCCGGCCTCGATGATGCCGTTCTCGACAATGAAACCGAAGGCGATGGTGATCATCGCCAGGTAGGGCCCCTTCACGCGCAGGGCCGGCACTGCCAGCAGCGCACCGCAAGCGCCACCGATCAGGGCCGCGAGGGGCCAAGCCAGCCAGAAGCTGAACCCTGCCTTGGTGGTGAGGATGGCCACCGTGTAGGCGCCGATGGCGTAGAAACCCACATGGCCGAAAGACACCTGGCCCGTCAGCCCCAGCAGCACATTGAGGCCCACGCCCACCAGGGTCAGCAGCGCCACCTGCGCCAACACAAACACCCAGTAACCGTTGAGCGAGAGGACCAGGCCGGCGCCCAGGCCCAGCACCACCAGCAGCGCCGTAATCTGCAGCGGCGTGCCCAGGCCCAGCACGGGCCGTTTCACAAAAGACACGTTCATACCTTCTTCACCTCCGCGCGACCGAACAGGCCGTTGGGCCGCCAGGCCAGCGCCGCGATGACCAGCGCGAAGGTCAGGATCTGCGTGTACCCCGAGCCCAGCGTGGCGGTGATCAGCGCCTCCACCACACCAAACAGCAGGCCGGCGAGCATGACGCCCCAGGCGCTGGTGATGCCGCCCAGGATGGCCACCGCAAAGGCCTTGAGGCCGAACAGCGTGCCCATGTCGGAATGCACATTGGTCAGCGGCGCGATCAGCACGCCGGCAATGCCCGCGAACAGGGCCGAGAGCGCAAAGGCCAGCGCCACCGCGCGCCGGATCGGGATGCCCATGAGGCGCGCGGCCGCACGGTTCTGCACCACGGCCAGCATGGCCGTGCCCCAGCGCGTGCGCCGGCTCAGCGTGTGCAGCACGGCAGCCAGTGCCAGCCCCACGACGGGAATCAGCAGTTGCAGCGGGTAGACCCCCAGGCCCACCCCCGCCACCTCCAGCGGCGACTGCGCCAGCGGGGAAGGCAGGCTGCGCGGCTCCTTGCCATAGGTGGCCATGACCACGTTGTCGAGCACGATGCCCAGCGCCACCGTGGCCATGAGCCAGGCGTCCGAGCCGCGATTCACGAAGGGCCGCACCGCGAGCAGTTCCACGATCAGGCCGTAGACCGCGCACAGCGCCAGGGCCAGCAACACCGCCGCCCAGCCCGGCCAGCCTAGCGTCTGCGCAAAGGTGTAGGTCAGCACCGCGCCCAGCATCATGGAACTGCCCTGGGCAAAGTTGACCGTGCCGCTGACGGCATAGGTCACGTAAAAACCCAGGGCCATCAGCCCGTACATGCTGCCCAGGCCCAGGCCGCTGACCAGCGCGGATAACTCCGACATATCTCGTCCTCTTCAAACCCAAAAAAGCGGGTCCGTCCTCAGCAGACGATGACCCGCGTTGCCTACGCTGCCGAAGCAGCTCAGTTCATTCCTACCGGAACGATGCGGTTGTCGATGAACTGCGCCCAGACGTAGTCGCTGGACTGCACGGCGTCGTGCACCTCGGCCGAGAAGGGCTTGACGTAGGTCTTGATCAGGCCTTCGTACTTGTCGATCTTGTAATAACCCTGGCGCACCGCGTCACCGCTGGTCGAACCCGCGGCCTGGATGGCCAGCGCCGTCAGGTGCATGGCGTCGTAGGCATTGGCCACGCCCACAGCGGGCGAGATGTCGCCCGGGCCCTTGATGGCCGGGTACTTGGCCATCAGGGCCTTGATCACACGCTCACCCACCGGCGTCTGCTTGCCGAAGAAGCTGTAGGTCTGCACGAAGTGCACGTCCTTGGCCATGGCACCGGCCAGTTCGGTGAAACGGCCACCGGCCGGACCCCAGTGCGAGACCACCGGCACCTTCCAGCCCATGCGCTCCAGCGACTTGACCACCTGGGCCGAGGGACCGACGTTGCCCACCATGAACAGGGTGTCGGCGCCCGCGGCCTTCAGGCGCGTGAGCTGCGGCACCATGTCCACGTCGTTGGCCTCGAACTTCTCCACGCCGGCGGGCGTCACGCCCTTGGCGGCCATGGCGGCTTTCAGACCCTTCTCGTTGCTCTCGCCCCAGGGGTTGTTCACGAGGATCAGGCCGGGCTTGGCGCTCTTGAAGTTCTTCTGCGCGTAGGCCAGCATGCCCACGTCGACGATCTCGTCCACCGCCGACACGCGGAAGGCGAAGTTGGGGTTGGCACCGTTCTTGGTGATGCCCGTGCCCGCGGCCCAGGGGCCCATGAACGGCACTTTCTCCTGGTTCATCAGCGGCACGATGGCCATGGACACCGGTGTGTCCAGGCCGCCGAAGACCACGGCCACCTTCTCGCGGTAGATCAGTTCGCGCGCAGCCACCACGCCCTTGGCGGGGTTGGCTTCGTCGTCGCGGCGCACCAGTTCCAGCTTGCGCCCGCCCAGCAGGCCGCCCTTGGCGTTGATCTCGTCCATCGCCACCTGCATGCCGCGCGTGATGGCCTCGCCCGCCAGGGCCGACTGGCCCGACAGCGCCGTCACCAGGCCGATCTTGATGGGTTCATTGGCCAGCACCGGGCCGGCCGCGGCCAGGGCCAGGCCGGCGGCCAGCAGCGTGCGACGGGTCGCGGAGAAAGAGCAAGGGTTCATGGCGGTACTCCTGTGAGTGGAAGGACAGAAAGCGGGTTGGCCCGCGGGCTCCTACCTCCATGCAAGTCGCGTGCCAGTGTCGCCACGATGGCAATTACTTTGTTTTCATATATATGATCAGATTGTCAACAATATGGCATGTCTTTTGCGAGCACATGCATGGCACAGCCCTGGCGGCTCCGGATGGTGCATCCGGCACCAAAAGGGGGATACACGAGAGGAAATGGACCATGGATAACAAGGTGATGAACCAGACCGAGGCACCCGCCAGCCCCGCCGCCGTGGTGGACGAGTACCTGCGCCTGCTGATGATCCCGGACCCGGCCGCGGCAGCACGCTTTGTGGCGCCGGGCCTGCGCATCCGCTTCACCGGCGGGCGCGCCATGAAGGCCCCGGCCGAATGCGCGGCCTTCAACGCCACGCGCTACCAGTGGGTGAAGAAAAACATCGAGGCCACCGAAACCGTGACCGGCGGCAGCGCCGACGAGACCATCGTCTATAGCCGCGGCACGCTCTACGGCGCCTGGCCCGACGGCACGCCCTTCGAAGGCAACCGCTACGTGGACCGCTACGTCGTGAAGCAGGGCCTGATCACGCAGATGGAGGTCTGGAACGACAGCGCCGAATGGCTGCTCGTGCGCGCCGGCCTGGCGACGTTGTGAGGTACAGCACCATGCCGGCGATCTACCCTGGCCTGCTCCCCGACCACGGGCGTTTCCCCTACCGCCCCATCACGCAACGCCCCGACTACCAGTGGCCCGGCGGTGCGCGCCTGGCCGTCTACCTGGCGCTCAATATCGAACACTTCGCTTTCGGCGAAGGCTTGGGCGCCATGATCGGCCCGGCCTCGCCCCAGCCCGACGTGCTCAACTACTCCTGGCGCGAATACGGCAACCGCGTGGGCGCCTGGCGCTGCCTGGAGCTGTTCGACCAGCTGCGCCTGCCCGCGGCCGCGCTCATCAACACCGCGCTCTACGACCACTGCCCCGAACTCGTGGCGGCCTTCGTGGCGCGCGGCGACGAGCTCGTGGGCCACGGCCACAGCAATGCCGAACGCCAGGGCGCGCTCGACGAAGCCGGCGAGCGCGAGCTGCTGCAGCTGTGCAGCGAGCGCATGCATCTGCGCAGCGGCGTGACCCCGGGCGGCTGGCTCTCGCCCTGGATCAGCGAGAGCAGGCTCACCCCCGACCTGCTGGCCGAAACCGGCTACCGCTACACGCTCAACTGGTGCCACGATGACCAGCCCGTGCGCATGCGCACGCGCGATGGCCGCGGCCTGTGGTCCATCCCCTACCCGCAGGAGCTCAACGACATCCCCATGATCGTGGGCCGCCAGCTCGACGGCAAGGACTTCGCGCAGATGATCATCGACAACTTCGACGAGATGCTCGATCAGTCGCGCACCCAGCCCCTGGTCATGGGCATCGCCCTGCATCCCTACCTGGTGGGCCAGCCCTACCGCCTGCGCCACCTGCGCCGCGCCCTGCAGCATCTGGTTGCGGCGCGCGACCGCGGTGAAGTCTGGTTCACCACCCCCGGCGCCATCTGCCAGCACATGGAGGGCCTGGCCCGCCAGCACCCCGAGGACCACGCATGAACTTCCCCATCACAGACACCGTCGGCGCCTGGGTGCCGCACGGCCGTTTCGTCGTCGAAGGCCAGCCCACCGGCCCGCTGGCCGGCCTGCGTTTCGCCGCCAAGGACCTGTTCGACGTGGCCGGCCACACCACCGGCGCGGGCAACCCCGGCTGGCTGGCCACCCACAGCCCCGCCACGCGCCACAGCGACGTAGTGGCCCAATTGCTGGACGCCGGTGCCACCCTCATGGGCAAGGTGCTCACCGACGAGCTGGCCTACAGCCTGCACGGCGACAACCTCCACTACGGCACGCCCCTCAACGCCCGCTACCCGGAGCGGGTGACCGGTGGTTCGTCCAGCGGCTCGGCCGCCGCCGTCACTGCCGGCCTGGTGGACTTCGCCCTGGGCACCGACACCGGCGGCTCGACCCGCGTGCCCGCCAGCTACTGCGGCCTGTGGGGCCTGCGCACCACGCACGGCCTGGTCTCGGCCCGCGGCCTGGTGCCCCTGCACCCCAGCTTCGACACCGCCACCTGGCTGGCAGCCGATGGCGAGGTGTTCGAGCGCGTGGGCGCTGTGCTGCTGCCCGCCAGCAACTACACGCCGCGCCGCCTGCTCGTGGCCCAGGACGCCTGGGACCTGGCCGACCCGATCTTCACCGAGCCCCTGCAACGCGTGCGCGACGCCCTGGCGCGGCAACTGAAGGTGGCGCCCGAGGGGCAACGCGTCGCCGAACCCCAGGGCCTGACGCAATGGCGCCAGACCTATATGACCGCCGGCGCCTACGAGGGCTGGTTGACCCACGGCGCCTGGATACGCGACGCACAGCCCGCCTTCAGCCCGGCCATTGCGGCGCGCTGGCACAACGCCAGCACCGTCACGGCCGAGGCGGCCGCCACGGCACGTGGTGCCGCGGCCGCCATGCGCGCGCAGGTGCGCAGCCTGGTCGGCACGGACGGTGTGCTGGTGCTGCCCTCGGCCGCCAGCCTGGCCCCGCGGCGCGACGCCGACCCGGCCGACGTGGACGCCGTGCGCCTGCGCACCATGGCCATCACCTGCATCGCGGGCTTGAGCGGTCTGCCCCAGGTCAGCCTGCCGGTGCGTGCGCCCTCCGGTGATATGCTGGGCATCTCCTTGCTGGGGCCCGCTGGCAGCGACTTGGCACTGATCAGACTGGCCCGTACCCTGCATGCCGAAATCGACTGACACCTCCACCCGCGCCCGGCGCTCCCACCCGGTGGCAACCAACCGCAAGACCGCGGCCGCGCCGCGCGTGGAAGACACGCTGCTCAAGAACGACGAGAGCGGCGACGTGGAAGAGCGCATCTACCGTGCCGTCTTCGACAGCGTGATGAGCCAGCGCCTCAAGCCCGGCACCAAACTGCCCGAGGCGCCGCTGTGTGAACTCTTTGGTGTGAGCCGCTCGGTGGTGCGCAAGGTGCTACAAAAACTGGAGCACGACCACATCGTGCAGCTGCGCCCGAATCGCGGCGCCATCGTGGCCGTGCCCACCCGCGAGGAAACGCGCCAGATCTTCGAAGCCCGCCGCTCGCTGGAAGCCGCCATCGTGCGCCTGGTGGCCGAACGCGCCACCGCGCGCGACCTCAAGGGCCTGCGCGAACAGCTGCGTGAAGAACACGCGGCCATGCACCGCTTCGACCAGCCCGCCTGGGCAAGACTCGCCAGCGCCTACCACCTGCGCCTGGCAGAACTGTCAGGCAACGACATCTTGCAGCGCTACCTGGCCGAGATCGTCTCGCGCTGCTCGCTCATCGTCGCCGTGCACCAGCCCCCGGGCAACGCGGCCTGCGAGCACGACGAACACGAACGCATCGTGGACTGCATCGCCAAGGGCGACGCAGAAGGTGCAGTCAAGCTCATGGACCAGCACCTGCGCGAGCTGGAAGAGCACCTGATGATCGAAGCGCCGGGCAACGAACAGAGCCTGGCCCGCCTGCTCGGCCTGGCCTGAAGACCGGCACGCCGGGTGTTGATAGACTCGCCCGGATGTCAGATCCGGCCGCCCCCCACACCCCCATGATGCAGCAGTACCTCGGCCTGAAGGCCGGGTACCCGCAGACCCTGCTGTTCTACCGCATGGGTGACTTCTACGAACTGTTCTACGCCGATGCCGAGAAGGCCGCCCGCCTGCTCGACATCACCCTCACCCAGCGCGGCCAGTCCGGCGGCCAGCCCGTGGTCATGGCCGGTGTGCCCTTCCATTCGGTCGAGACCTACCTGGCCCGCCTCATCAAGCTGGGGGAATCGGTGGCCATCTGCGAGCAGGTGGGCGACGTGGCCACGGCCAAGGGCCCGGTGGAGCGCAAGGTGGTGCGCGTGGTTACGCCCGGCACGCTCACCGATTCCGCCCTGCTCAGCGACAAGAGCGAATCCATGCTGCTGGCCGTGCACCAGGGCCCGCGCAATACCCTGGGCCTGGCCTGGCTCAGCGTCACGCAGGGCGAGGTGAACCTGGCCGAATGCAATCCAGACGAGCTGCCCGAATGGCTGGCGCGCATCGCCCCCGGCGAGCTGATCTACAGCGCGGGTTGCACACCGGCGTTTGAGCAGCGCCTGCAGGCGCTCAAGCAGGCCAGTGGCATGGCCCTAGCCCTGCGTCCCGAATGGCAGTTCGACAGCGCCCTGGGCCAGAACAAGCTGCTCGAACAGCTCAAGGCCGCCAGCCTGGCCAGCTGGGGCGCGCAGGACCTGCCGCAGGCCCACGCCGCCGCCGCCGCGCTCCTGGCCTATGCCGAACACACCCAGGGCCGCGCCCTGAGCCACGTGCACAACGTGCGCGTGCAGCGCAACGACCAGCTGATCGACCTGCCGCAGACCACGCGCCGCAACCTCGAACTGGTGTTGACCCTGCGCGGCGAAGACAGCCCCACCCTCTTCTCCCTGCTCGACACCTGCATGACCGGCATGGGCAGCCGCCTGCTGAAAAGCTGGCTGCTGGAGCCCGCGCGCGACCGCGCCCCGGCGCAGCAGCGGCTTGACGCCCTTGCCGCCTTGCGTTCGGGCCCCTGGCCCAGACTGCGCGAACAGCTCAAGGGCTGCAGCGACGTGGAGCGCATCACGGCCCGCATCGCCCTGCGCCAGGTGCGCCCGCGCGAACTCGTCGCGCTGCAACAGACGCTACAAAAAACAGAGCATCTGGCACCGGTGCTGCGGGGCCAGACGGGTCTGCTGGCCCAATTGGCGCAACAGCTGCTGCCGCCCGCGGGCTGCGCCGAACTGCTGGCCCGCGCCATCCTGCCCGAGCCCGCCGCCCTGGTGCGCGACGGTGGGGTCATCAACGACGGCCTGGACGCCGAACTCGACGAGCTGCGCGCCATCCAGACCAATTGCGACAGTTTCCTGCTCGACCTCGAAACCCGCGAACGGGCCCGCACCGGCATCACGAACCTGCGTGTGCAGTTCAACAAGGTGCATGGTTTCTACATCGAGATCACCAGCAGCAACCTGGACCGCGTGCCCGAAGACTACCGCCGCCGCCAGACCCTGAAGAACGCCGAACGTTTCATCACGCCCGAACTGAAGACCTTCGAAGACAAGGCCCTGAGTGCGCAGGAGCGCGCCCTGGCGCGCGAGAAGTGGCTCTACGAACAACTGCTGGACCAGCTGGCGCCGCACATCCCCGCGCTCACGCGCACCGCGCGCGCCCTGGCCACGCTGGACGTGTTGTGCACCCTGACCGAACGCTCGCTCACGCTGGAGTGGTGCGCACCGACTTTCGCCAACGAACCCTGCATCGAGATCACGGCCGGCCGTCACCCCGTGGTGCAGGCCCGCCTGGCCGAGACCAGTTCCGGTGCCTTCATCGCCAACGACACCCGCCTGGGGCCGAAGCAGCGCATGCAGATCATCACCGGCCCGAACATGGGCGGCAAGTCGACCTACATGCGCCAGGTGGCCCTCATCGTGCTACTCGCCTCCATGGGCAGCCACGTGCCAGCCAGCGCCTGCCGCCTGGGGCCGATCGATGCCATCCACACCCGCATCGGCGCCGCCGACGACCTGGCCAACGCCCAGTCCACCTTCATGCTGGAGATGACCGAGGCCGCGCAGATCCTGCACGCGGCCACGCCGCAGTCCCTGGTGCTGATGGACGAGATCGGCCGCGGCACCTCCACCTTCGACGGCCTGGCCCTGGCCGGCGCCATTGCCACCCAGCTGCACGACAAGACGCAGGCCTACACCCTGTTCGCCACGCACTACTTCGAGCTCACCGAGTTCCCGGCCAAACACCACGCCGCCATCAACGTGCATGTGAGCGCCACCGAGTCGGGCCACGACATCGTCTTCCTGCACGAGATCCAGCCCGGCCCGGCCAGCCGCAGCTACGGCATCCAGGTCGCGCGCCTGGCCGGCATGCCGGCGGCCGTGGTCAACCATGCGCGCCACGCACTCGAAGCGCTGGAGACCAGCGCCTCGCAGAGCCAGGCCCAGGTCGACCTGTTTGCCGCGCCGCCGGTGGTGGAGCACACTACGCCCAGCGCCGTTGAATCGCGCCTGGCCGAGATCAACCCCGACGAGTTGAGCCCGCGCGACGCGCTCGATGCGCTCTACGCCCTGAAGAAAATCGCTGACCGTCCATGAATTCCCATCTGCCACAGATCATCTTCTCGCACGCCAACAGCTTCCCGGCCAGCACCTACCGCGTGCTCTTCGCCGAGCTGCGCCGCCGCGGCTTCAAGATCAAGGCCGTGGACAAGTTCGGGCATGACGAGCGTTACCCCGTCACCAGCAACTGGCCGCACCTGGTGCAGCAGCTGGCCGACTTCACCGCGGCCGAAGTGGACAAGAGCGGCGAGCCCGCCTTCCTGGTCGGCCACTCGCTGGGCGGTTTCCTCAGCCTGATGGCGGCGGCGCGCCACCCCGAACTCGCCTGCGGCGTGCTGCTGATCGACTCGCCCATCCTGGGCGGCTGGCGCGCCACCAGCGTGAACGTGGCCAAGCGCACCCAGCTCATCGGCGCGGTCTCGCCCGGTGCCATCAGCAAGGCACGCCGCAACAGCTGGCCCGACGCCGACACCGCCTTCGAACACCTGCGCCACAAGAAGGCCTTCGCCCACTGGGACGAACAGGTGCTGCGCGACTACGTGGAACACGGCATGCACGACGAGGACGGCAAGCGCGTGCTGAGCTTCACGCGCGAAGTCGAGACCGCCATCTACAACACCATCCCCGACCACCTGGACAACCTGCTCAAGCGCCACCCGCTCAAGTGCCCGGTGGCCTTCATCGGCGGGCGCCATTCGGTGGAGATGAAACAGGTCGGCATGGCCATGACCGAGAAGGTCACCAAGGGCCGCATCAGCATGCTCGACGGCTCGCATCTCTTCCCCATGGAGCAGCCCGTCACCACGGCTGCGGCCATGGAGGCCGCGCTGCTCAACCTGCAGCGCGTGCGCGAGCTCAAGAACCACAGCGCGTAAAAAACAAAAGGCCGCAATTGCGGCCTTTTGTTTCAGCACCCGGGACTCAGGCGCTCCACTTCACCGCACCACTCCAGGCCGTGGCCAGCACCACGATGCCGAAGACGATGCGGTACCAGGCAAACCCGACAAAGCTGTGGGTAGAGATGAAACGCAGCAGCCAGCGCACGCATAGCCAGGCACTGATGAAGGAGAACAGCAGGCCCACGCCGAACATGGGCAGGTCGGCCAGGGACAGCAGCGCGCGCTCCTTGACCAGGCTGTAGGCGCCGGCGCCGATCAGCGTGGGGATGGCCAGGTAGAAGGAGAAGTCGGTGGCCGCCTTGCGCGACAGGCCCAGCAACATGCCGCCGATGATGGTGGCGCCGCTGCGGCTGGTGCCCGGGATCATGGCCAGGCACTGCACCAGGCCCACCTTCACGGCGTCCTTCCAGCCCATCTGGTCCACATCAAGAATGCGCGGCGCGGTCTCGGCGCGCGCCTGGCGCCGCTCGGCCCAGAGGATGACAAAACCGCCGATGATGAAGGTCGTCGCCACCACCTCGGCCGTGAACAGGTTCGCCTTGATGGCCTTGCCGAACAGCAGGCCCAGCACCACGGCCGGCACGAAGGCGATCAGCACATTGAGCGTGAACTGCTGCGCCTGCCGGCTGGTGGGCAGGGCCACCACGGTGGCGCGCAGCTTCTGCCAGTAGACCAGGATGACGGCCAGGATGGCGCCGGTCTGGATGGCGATGTCGAAGACCTTGGCCTTCTCGTCATCGAAGCCCAGCAGCGCGCCGGCCAGGATCAGGTGGCCGGTGCTGGAAATGGGCAGGAATTCGGTCAGGCCTTCGACGATGCCCATCAGGGCGGCCTTGATCAACAGGGTGATATCCACGGGGACTCCAGAGAAGACCGTGGATTATCGCTGGCCTTCGGGCGCGGCCCGGCAGCACAGCGCAAGACGCGTCAGCGGCCCTTGCGTGTCACAGCAGCTGGAAGGCCAGTATCGCCGTGAATGTCGCCGGCAGCGCCGCCACGAGCAGTCCCAACGGGTGGATGGCCTCGTCTTCAAAGCTGCCACGCAGGATGGCAAAGCCGGCAGGGTTCGGGGCATTGGCAATGACCGTCAGGCCACCCCCTGTCACGGCGCCGGCCACGAGCGCATATTTGAAGCTGTCGCTCAGACCCTCGACCAGGGAGCCGAGGTAGGTAAGCGCGGCATTGTCGGTCACAGCCGTCAGGACCGTGGCGCCAAAGTACACGGTCGTGGAGTCCATGCCCCTGAGGAGCGGCTCAAGCCACCACTGCTGCTGCCCGCCAAGCACCACCAGGCCAGCCAGGAAAAAGGCTACGAGCAGCCCTTCGCGCAGCATGAGGCGGTCCTGGAATTGCGGGTACGCCGCTGCAAAACCCATGAAGAACAGGAAGAGCCCCATGAAAACGGCAGGATGGTGGGCAAATGCAATCACACCCGCCAGAAACAGGATGTGCAGCCCGCCGACCCACAGGGGCAGATTCTTCTCGGTCGCCGGCACGGTCCGCAACAGACGGGAAAGCTCGCCCCTGAAGACCAGTGTCGTGACCAGGGCATTGATCACGACGGCGATGGCCGCCTTCCAGCCGAAGTGCGCGAACATGTACCAGCTGTCCCAGTTCCACTTGGAAGCCACCATCAGGACCGGCGGGGCGGCAAAGGACGTGAGCGTACCCCCAATGGAGATGTTGACGAACAAGACACCCAAGGTGGCGTACTTCAGCCTGGTCGAGGCGTTGGTACCAAAGATCCTCTCCCGCAGCATCAGTGCCGCCAAGGTCATGGCTGCAGGCTCGGTGATCAGAGAGCCGAGCAGCGGCACGAACGACAGCCCGACGAAATAGAACGCCATACCGCCTCGCAGCGGGATGAACCGGGCGATGGCGTTCACACTGCTACGGGCCAGCTGCAAAACGGCCCGGCTGCCAGCGACGACCATGATCGCGAAGACGAACATCGGCTCGGTGAAGTTCCGCGAATCAAGATAGCTGGTCGCCGCCTGGGTACCCTGCAGGGCCGCCATGGCCAGCACCAGCACCATGGCCCAGAAGCCGAAGACGACCTCCACTTCGCCGAGCAGGTGCCAGATGCCGGCATGGTCCGGCCGGCGATGCGCCATCCGTTCGAAGAATTTCGTCGAAAACGTATGCACCAGAGCCAGGGCGAAAAGCCCTGCGCCAACCCACTCGATCACACTCACGTCCGGCCCTGCTGCGTCAGTTGCTTGCGAAGGCCGCGGCGCAGGCGGCGGATGTGGATGGGTGCGAACACTGCGGCCAGCAGCGGCACAACGACAAAGACATTCATCACCAGCGTTGCAAAGGCGTCCTCGCCCAGCGAGGCCTGGCTGAGGATGTACTTGGCGAGTGTCATCACCGGCACCAGCCAGACCGCGATGCCGATGAGCTCCAGGGGCTCCAGTTCGCAGCCGCGCGCAAGTTGCAACGCCTTGTCCTGTTTTCCCTCAGGAAACTGCCGAAGCTCGGGCAACAGCACCAACCAGAGCCGGATCATAGGTTTGCCGAGACACGGAAGTGCCTGCCATCCTGGTTGAATACGCCTTGCCTGCCGAACACGCTGAACCTCCGTTGGATAAGAGGTTGTCAGTTCTTGACCTTGAACCTCGGATCAGCTTGAGGTTATCCATCAGCGGCACAAAAGGAAATTCGGGCACCAACGTACGCTTATCACGTACGGGGATCACGCAGGCCTCTGGCGCCGCTGCGGTTTGACCGGGGTTCTCAGATCAGGCCCTTGTCTGCCAGGCGGACGAGTTCAACGATGTTTTGCACACCCAGCTTTTCCATCACGCGCGCCTTGTGGACTTCCACCGTCCGGGGGCTGATGCCCAGCTTGTCGGCGATATGGCGGTTATGGAGCCCTTCGACGATCAGCTTCATGACCTCGCGTTCACGTGTCGAGAGCTGGCTTCGCACCGGGGTCGCCTCCACGCTCGCCTCCTGGGCGGTGGCCACCGCCCGCAAGCTGGCAAAGGCGTTCGCGAGTGCATCGAGGATCTGTTTTCCATCGAAAGGTTTCTCGATGAAATCAACGGCGTCTGCCAGAAATGCCTGCCGGGCCGCAGCCACATCCCCATGGGCTGTGATGACGATGACGGGCAAGGTCGGCCCGCGTTCCTGCAGGCAGCGCTGAAGCTCCAGGCCGGACATGCCGTTCATACGGACATCAACCACCAGGCAGCCCCGCCAATCCGGCTGAAGCGCACTCAGGAAATCTTCAGCGCTGGCGAACGACGCCGAGACATACCCCTGCAGGCTGAGCAGGAGCGAGAGGGAATCTCGAACCGATGCATCGTCATCGACAATGAACACCGTCTCTTTATGCATTTGTCACTCCGGAATGACCTTCCTTATCCATGGGCAGCGTAAAGCAGAAACGCCCGCCAGACCCGGTTTCCACCCAGAGTCTGCCGCCATGGGCCTCGACGATCGCGCGGCAGATGCTCAAACCGATGCCCATGCCACCCGGCTTGTCTGATGCGCCGGGCTCAAACAGGGTTTGCACCCGGGCGGTGTCAACGCCAGGGCCGCTATCCTGTACTTCGATCCGCAATTCGTCATCAGCGATCGCGGCGCTGACCAGGATGTGCCCGCTCCTGCCCGCAGAAGAGGCGGAGTCTATGGCATTTGCAATCAGGTTTCGCAACACGACGGCAATCTGGATCGGATCGATCCACACCGCAGGCAATTTTTCCTCTATCCGGCTTTCCATCCGGATCTGAAGCACATCGGCGCGACGCGTATGCGCATCGATCGCCTCACCGAGGAGGGCGGCCGGCGACACAGCCTCCAGATGGGTGGAACCGGTTCTGAAAAAGTCGCGCAGGCGCTTGACCACCGCCCCTGCACGCGCCGCATCCTCCACCATGCGCCGGGTCACCTCGACCAGGCGATCGCGCTCCTCCGCCCGCAGCCCGCGCGATTCGGCCGCCAGCATCTGACATGCGTGCGCGTAGTTGCTCAAGGCCGTGAGCGGCTGGCTCAATTCATGCGCCAGCGACGCCGTCATCTGACCGGCCGCCGCCAGCCGCAGACTGCTCTGAAGCTCCACGGCGGCCCGGGCCCTCTCGTCCACCACGACACCCAGCAGCAGGCCGGTCATGGAAACGGCCGCCATCAGCACCTGAAGCTCGAAAACCGCCAGGTCCTGGTGAGGCAGTGACTGAACGGCGATGATCAGTCCGATTTGCGTGAGGCCGGAAGCAAGCACGGCCCCCACCACCCCAAGCTGCGCAGACATCCATACCACCGGCAGGAAAAGCAGGTAGAAGTACCTGTAGTGTTCCGGCCCGGAGCGGCCAAAGCCGATCCACAGAAGCAGGCACAGAAGAACCGTGACGCCCCACCAGCGCGGACTCTTGAGGGATGCAACGAGGGCGGCACGACGCGATGGATTCATCAGGACGAGCAGCATCGGCAGCACGACGACAAGACCCACGGCATCGCCGATCCAGAACCTCATGATGGCTTCGTAGATCGGGCCGGTGGGCCCCAGCCCGGCTGCCGACAAGGTCGTGACATAGACCACCCCATTGAGCAGTGCCCCGGCCACCAGGATGCCTGTGAACCAGAGGAGGTCGCGCCGTGTGGCCAGCGCAGGCGGACGTCCCAGCATGGTCGTCAGCCCCTGGGACATGGCGGCGTAGACCAGGCAGAGCGCACCCGTTGATGTCAGAAGTGCCAACCCGTCCGCGGGCAGGCCACGCACCACCACTTCGGCAGCCAGCAGGCCCATCCAGACCATCCAGATCCAGCGCCTGTTCCACAGGAGCAAGCCGACAGCGAGCGCCGCTTGTGGATTCCAGGGCGTGATGTTGAGGCCCTGGAACGGCCGGATGTAGCTCGCCCAGTCGAGCAGCACGAACAGCAGCACGTAGCCCAGCCCCACGAGCCAGGAAAACCCCAGCGAAGCTGGCGGCGTGGCCGTCGGGTGCATGTTGCTCATGGAGCCCGATTCTCCATCCAATCGGGATGGCCCTGGCGCGTGACTTGCGCGCCACCCAGACATCAAGGCTGCGTGCCGCCGGGTTGCCCCAGGCCTCATGCAACACGCCGCCGATGAGAAGGCAGCGGGCGGCAGGCCCTACAGCGGCGCGAGCCCCGAGAACTGGCTCTGTTCCGGGTTGAAGTTCGGGTCCAGGCAGGCGTTGGTGAAACCGATCGGGCCGACGTCCACCAGGATCACCGCCCAGGTGTCCCATCGGTTGCGGGGGTCCATGCCGTAGGGGTCCATCTTGATCTCCTCGGGGTTGACCTTGCGGCCCACGTAGGAAGAGATGACCTGGAGCAATTGGCGGAAGTCCTCCACTCGCTGGACTTGCTGCATGGACTGCTCGAATCCGCAGCCGCTGGGTCTGAACCTGGGCACTTTGATTTCCTCATCTGCTGACCCGCCTATTCTGCCGCGGACAGACACAGGCCCTGTATCAATATGTCTCCTGGCGGTGTGGTTTTTCCCGGCCTACTCGTAACGCAATGCCTGGATCGGCAGCAGGTGCGCGGCCCGCCGCGCCGGGTAGAAACCGAAGAACACGCCCACCAGGGCCGAGAAGCCCACGGCCAGCACGATGGCGCCGAGCGACATGTTCACGTTCCAGCCGGCCAGCACGCCCACGCCCCAGGTCGCCAGCCCGCCCAGCAGCACACCCAGGGCGCCGCCGAAGAGCGAGAGCGTCACCGCCTCGATCAGGAACTGCGCCAGGATGTCCTTGGGGCGCGCGCCCACCGCCATGCGCAGGCCGATCTCGCGCGTGCGCTCGGTCACGCTGACCAGCATGATGTTCATGATGCCGATGCCACCGATCACCAGGCTGATGCCGGCCACCGCCGCCAGCAGCAGCGTCATGATGCGGCTGGCCTCCTCCTGCGCCTGCAGGATCTCCGACAGGTTGCGCACATTGAAAGTGTCGTCACCGCCGGGCGGCACCTTCAGGCGCTGGCGCAGCAGCTCGCGCACGCTCTCCTCGGCCAGCTTCATGCTCTGGCCCTCGCGCACCTTGACGTGGATGGTCCAGATGCGCTTGACGTTGCCGCCCGCGTTCCAGATGCGGTTGCGGAAGGTGGACATGGGCACGATCACCACGTCGTCCTGGTCCTGCCCCATGCTGTTCTGTCCTTTGCGTGCCAGCACGCCCACCACGGTGAAGGGCACGCCGCGCACGCGGATCACCTGGTCGATCGGGTCATCGTCGCCGAAGAGTTCGCGCACCACCGTCTGCCCCAGCCAGGCCACCTTGGCCGAGCCCGACTGCTCGGCCGCCTCGAACAGGCGCCCGCTCTCCAGCGACCAGTCGCGCACCTCCAGGTAGTCGTTGGTGGTGCCGAAGATATTGGTGTTCCAGTTGGCGTTCTGCGCCACCGCCTGCGCCGTGGTGCGCGAAGACGGCGCCGAGGCCTGCACCTCGGGGATCTCGATGGCAATCGCCTCGGCATCCTCTTCCGTGAAGCGCGAACGCGTCTGCGCCGCCTGGCGGACACCGGCTGCGGAAAGGCTGCCCGGCAGCACCAGCATCACGTTGGAGCCCAGGCCCTTCATCTGCTCCTGCACGCGCTCGGTGGCGCCGCTGCCTACGGCGATCATGGTGATCACCGCTGCCACACCGATGATGATGCCCAGCATGGTCAGGATGCTGCGCAGCGTGTTGGCGGCCAGGGCGCGCCAGGCCGTGCGGAAAGCGGCGAACCAGTTCATGGAGTCACTCCGGTCCGTTCGGGCTGAGCCTGTCGAAGCCCTGCCTCCACGGGCCCTTCGACAAGCTCAGGGCGAACGGTGGCGGTCGGCGCATGCCCCGGCTGGCGCACGTCCTCCACGATCTGCCCGTCGCGGAACACCAGGCGCCGGCGCGCCCAGGCCGCGATGTCGGCCTCGTGCGTGACCAGCACCACCGTCATGCCCCGGGCGTTCAGGTCGGCCAGGATGCGCATGATGTCTTCGCTGGTCTTGGTGTCCAGCGCGCCCGTGGGCTCGTCGGCCAGGATCAGCTGCGGGTTGTTCACCAGCGCGCGTGCAATCGCCACGCGCTGCTGCTGCCCGCCCGAGAGTTCACTGGGCGTGTGTTGCCAGCGCTCGCCCAGGCCCACGGTCTGCAGCGCAGCCAGGGCGCGTGCCTTGCGCTCGGCCGACTTCACGCCGGCATAGACCATGGGCAACTCCACGTTCTCCTGCGCGCTGGTGCGCGGCAGCAGATTGAACTGCTGGAAGACAAAACCGATGCGCCGGTTGCGGATGGACGCCAGCTGCTCCGGCGTCATGGTTTCCACCTCTTCGCCGGCCAGTCGGTATTGGCCGCTGCTGGGCTGGTCCAGGCAGCCCAGGATGTTCATCAGCGTGGATTTGCCCGAGCCGGAAGCCCCCATGATGGCCACGAACTCGCCCTCGGCGATGTCCAGCGACACCTCGCGCAGCGCGTGCACGGTGGTGTTGCCCATGGTGTAGGTCTTGCTGAGCGCGCGCGCTTCGATCAGCGTCATGTCAGAACATCATCCGCGGGCCGGTGGCGCCCGGGCGCGCCGTGCCGCCGGCCGCGCCGCTGACGCCGGTGATCACGCTGGCGCCCTCTTTCAGCTCGGCCGCTTCCGGCGAGTTGGGCCCCACGACCAGCTCGGTCTGGCTGCCGTCGGTGATCCCCAGGCGCACGTTCAGCGCCTTCGGCTTGCCATCGGAACCCAGCACGTAGATGCGCCCGCGGGTGATGGTGCGGCCCGCCAGTTCGGCCTGCATCTCGGCGTAACGTTTTTTCTGCTCGGGCGTCAGCACCTCGGCGATGCGCGCACGGATGTCGGCGGTGATGCGCTCGCGCGCCTTGCTGCGGTCGGCCTCGGGCAACTCGCGCAGCGCCATGAACTTCGGCCGGGCGCTGGCGTAGATGGCGTCCACCTTCTCCGTCTGCGCCGTGTTCAGCTGCAGTTCGCGCACCAGGCGGTTGCGGAACTCCGTTATCGCATTGGCGGCGCCGGCCGCGGCGGGCGCAGCAGGTGCGGCGGCCGGCGCCGAGGCCGCATCCATCGGCGCGGGCGAGGCTGAAGCAGCCGCGGTCGCCGCCGGCTCCACGCCGGCGATGCGCACACGCAGCGCGGCATTGGGCATCTTGAGCACGTTGTCGCGCATGTCGGTCACCACGCGCACATTGGCCGTCATGCCCGGCAACAGGCGCCCGTCGGTGTTGGAGAAGGTCACCACGGCCACGTAGGTCACCACGTTGGAGACATTGAGCGCGGCCTTGCGCACCTGCGAGATCTGGCCCTCGAAGGTCTGGCCCGGGAAGGCGTCCACCGTGAAGCTGGCCTTCTGCCCGTTGCGGATGCGGCCCACGTCGGCCTCGTCGATGCTGGCCTCCACCTGCATGTCGCGCAGGTTGCGCGCAATCACGAAGAGTTCGGGCGCCTGCAGGCTGGCCGCCACGGTCTGCCCCTTTTCGATGGCGCGCTTGATCACGATGCCGTTGACCGGCGAGGTGATGCGGGTGCGCGCCAGGTCGATGCGGGCCTGCGCCAGCGCCGCCTCGCGCTGGGCCACGCTGGCCTGCGCGCTTTTCACCTGCGCATCGGTCACGCCCAGCTGGGCTTCGGCCGCCTTCACGGATTCATTGCTGGTGTTGACCAGGGCGTTGGACTGGTCCGCCGTGCTCTGCGCGATGAAGCCCTTGCCCACGAGCATCAGGTTGCGCTCATGCGTGCGGCGCGCCTCGGCCAGGTCGGTCATCGCGCGCGACACCTGGGCGCGGCTGGCCACCACATTGGCCTGGGCGGTCAGCACCACGGCACGGGCGGCGTCCACGTCGGCCTGGGCCGAGCGCACGCGGTACTCAAACGTCTCGGGGTCGATCACGGCCAGCAGCTGGCCGGCCTTGACCTCTGAGTTGAAGTCCACATACAGGTCCTTGATCTGGCCCGACACCTGCGTGCCCACCGTCACCTGGGTCACCGGGCTCACCGAACCGCTGGCCGACACCGCCGACTGCAGCGGCCCGCGCTCGATCTTGCCGCTGCGGTACTGCACCTCGGTGCCGCCGCCGCGCTGCGTCCACCACCAGCCCAGGGCTCCCACCAGCACCAGTGCCACTGCGCCCGCCGCCAGATATGTCTTTTTCATACGGCCGATTGTAGGAAGAAGGCCATGTCCCGTGCCGTGGGCAGGTGTCGCCTGTGTAAAGACGCGGCAAACCCGACTGCTGCTTCCCGGCCCACGCAGGCAAGCCAGGCCTGGCGGCACCATAAAAAACGGCGCTCGTAAGAGCGCCGTGTAATGACCGTGCAAAGGCACGATCAGCTGCGGGGGAGGACCGCAGCTCAACCGCAGGATATCACCGTCGGTTACCCATGTGCATCTCAGGGCCTCGGCCGCCCTGGCCCCTGTCGCCCCGGTCACCGCCGCGCTGGGCATGGTGTTCGCCGCGGCGGCGATCGTCGTGGCGGCCATGGTGGCGGTCATCCCGGCGGTCGTGACGGTCATTCCAATGGCCATAACCATGGCCGTAGTAGCCCGGGTGCACGCGGTGTACCGGATGCGGGGGCAGGTAGACCACGCGGGGCGGGGGCACATAGATGGGCCGCGCATGCACATGGGGGCGTTCGTGCACCACCACCGGCGCCGCCGGCATATTGCTCACGCCGACATGGATGCCCGGCTGCGACATGGCGATGGACCAGAACACATCCACATCGTCGTGCCCGGCCTGGGCGGCACCGCTGGCACCCAGTCCCAGTGCGGCCACCAGGGCCAGGGCAGCAGCGGAAGATTTGGCTTGTTTCGTCATGAAGGTTCTCCTTTACCGGGCCGCCGGTGGGCTGCCCTGTACCCTCAACGCCCTCACCCCCGGCCCGGCTGCGAAGCGCCGGTGAAGGAGGTTACGGGATGTAACCCGCCTATTGAAGTCGCGGCTTATATGTCAGCGCGGCCGCAGCCCCGCCGGCAGCCAGCCGCCCAGCCGTGCCTCGATGGCCTGTTCATGCCGCTGCCACCAGATCCCCAGCGCAATCACGGCCAGCCCCAGGAGAGTGAGCGCAAACGGAAACAGCATGCTGTTCTGGAAAATGCGGTGCGACAGGTAGCCTAGGTAACCCGCCACCCCCAGGGCCCCGAACACGGTGAACACCCGCCGCCCGATGGCCGCGCCCCCGAAGATCAGGCCCACATTGATCAGCGCGTACAGGGCCTTGCCCAGCTGCGAGCCCGAGTTCTGCAGGCTCAGGCCGCCCCAGAACATGAGGGCGCCGAAGATATAGAGCCAGAAGGCGTAGTCCTGCCGCCACTCGGCCTCTTGGGCCAGGCGGCTGCGTGTGTCCACCCACATGGCGATCAGGCAGGTGCCGATGCCGAAGACCAGGGACATGTCGCGCATGAAGCGGTAGTCGAAGCTGGCCTGCTGCATCAGCAGGCTGGCCACGTCCATGTACATGTACCAGACCGTCACCGCGATGGGCATCACCATGAAAGGCAGTCGGTAGCGCCACAGCATCACCACCCCGGCGGCCAGGGTGCCGAACTCCAGCGTCAGCCAGCGCCAGTCGATGTGCGTGTGATAGGCCCGGTAGCTCTGCGGCCCGCCCGGCGGCCACAGGCCCAGGCCGCTTTGCAGGGCCCACAGCGCCAGCGGCACCAGGCAGACCGCCAGCGTGGCCAGAATGCCCGCCGGCGTGCCCAGCCCCCGGCCCTTCAGGTTGTCGGCCACCAGCAGGCTGGCCACCAGATAGGCCAGGGCAATGGCCAGCAGGCCCCAGTCGCCGAACTGCTGCCAGCCCAGCGTCATGAACAGCGTCATGGCCCCGATGGCCACCATGCCGCCAAAGTAATACAGCACATTGGTGAAGCCGAAACGCGGCCCCGGGGCCAGCCCGGCAGGCGCCGCAGCCGGCGGCCGGACCTGCTGCCCCCAGCGCGCCCAGAGCGCCGCCGACTGGCTGCCGGTGATCAGCCCGTCGTGCACGGCGGCCTGCAGATCGGCTGGGGAGACGGTGACACTGTCGCTTTGCGGTTCGCTCATGGCGCCCTCCTGTGCCGTGCATGGTAGCAAGCCCGCACGGCCCGGGGAGCGGCATCTAAAATGGCTTCATGAGCAAGCCCAGCACCCCCGAGAACAAAGAAGCCCCCGCCAAAGCCAGCAACTTCCTGCGCCAGATCATCGAGCACGACCTGGCCGCCGGCACCTACAGCGGCCGCCGCTGGGGCCATGCCCCCGGCACCGCCACCGAGCATGAGCAGGCCGCCGGCAGCGTAGCCGACCCGGCCCGCATCCGCACCCGCTTCCCGCCCGAACCCAACGGCTACCTGCACGTGGGCCACGCCAAGAGCATCTGCCTGAATTTCGGCCTGGCGCGCGACTACGGCGGCGTGTGCCACATGCGCTTCGACGACACCAACCCCGAGAAGGAAGAGCAGGAGTACGTCGACTCCATCACCGACGCGGTGAAGTGGCTGGGTTTCGGCTGGGACGCCCATGGCGACAGCCACCTTTACTACGCCAGCAACTACTTCGACTTCATGTACCGCGCCGCCGAGTACCTGATCGAGACGGGCCACGCCTATGTGGACGAGCAGACGCCCGAGGAGATGCGCGCCAACCGCGGCGACTTCGGCAAGCCCGGCACCGACAGCCCGTACCGCAACCGCACCCCGGCCGAGAACCTGGCCCGCTTCCGCGAAATGCGCGCCGGCAAACATGCCGACGGCAGCATGGTGCTGCGCGCCAGGATCAGCATGGCCAGCCCCAACATCAATCTGCGCGACCCGGCCATCTACCGCATCCGTCGCGCCACCCACCACAACACGGGTGACGCCTGGTGTATCTACCCCATGTACTCCTTCGCCCACCCCATCGAGGACGCGCTGGAGAACATCACCCACAGCATCTGTACGCTGGAGTTCGAAGACCAGCGCCCCTTCTACGACTGGACGCTGGAGCGCATCGTCCCCATCCTGCGCGCGCCGCAGTTTGCACATGCCAGGGAGCTGATCGAGAAGATCGAAGGCCAGGGCCTGGAAGCCGGCAAGGAATTTGCCCTGCACTGCCACAACCACGCCGACAAGCTCTTTGCCAGCGAGGCCGAAGCCCAGCTGCGCACGATGTTTTCCAAGTGGGGCCACAACCCCGACGCCGTGCTGCACGACCTGCCCGCCTTCTTCGCCCTGCTCAAGAAGGACACCGCGCAGTTCACCCCCCTGCTGGCCCACGCGCTGGACGGCCAGCGCCCTAACGTCTTCCTGCTGCCGCACCAGCATGAATTCGCCCGCCTCAACCTCACCTACGTGATCACCAGCAAACGCAAGCTGGCCCAGCTGGTGACGGAAAAGCGTGTGAGCGGCTGGGACGACCCGCGCATGCCAACAATAGTCGGCCTGCGCCGCCGCGGCTACACACCCGAGAGCATCCAGCTCTTTGCCGAACGCATCGGCGTCACCAAGGACTACAGCTGGATCGACTACTCCACGCTGGAAGGCTGCCTGCGCGAAGACCTGGAGAACAAGGCCCACCGCGGCATGGCCGTGCTGGACCCGGTGAAACTGGTGCTCTCCAACTGGGCCGAAGCCTTTGGCAGCGACAACACCACCGAGGAATGCACGCTGCCCGCACTGCCCCACGTGGAGGAAGGCCAGGTGGCCCCCGCGCTGCGCCGCTTCCTGATCGGCCGCGAGGTGTGGATCGAACGCGAAGACTTTGAAGAAGTGCCACCCAAGGGCTACAAACGTTTGTTCCCCGGCAATGTGGTGCGCCTCAAGGGCGGCTACGTGATCGAGTGCACCGGCTGTCTACGCGATGCGGCAGGCCAAGTAACCGAGGTGCACGCCAAGGTCATCCCCGGCACCAAGAGCGGGACCCCGGGTGCCGACAGCGTCAAGGCCAAGGCCGCCATCACCTGGGTGGCCGTGGCCGACGGCGTGGCCGCCGAAGTGCGCCTGTATGACCGCCTGTTCACCGAAGCACAGCCCGATGCCGGCGGCAAGGACTTCCTGGCCAGCCTGAACCCGGACAGCCTGAAGACCGTCACCGCCTATGTGGAGCCCTCACTGGCCCAGGCCACGGTGGACGACAAGTTCCAGTTCGAGCGGCATGGTTACTTTGTGGCGGACCGGCTGGACCATGGCAAGGGTAAGCCCGTCTTCAACCGTGTCACCGGTTTGAAGGATAGTTGGGGGAAATAGAGGAACAGGTCGGTTACACAGCTAGCTTGACCCAATCAAATTGGCATCTTCGGCACTTGTAAAAGCACTCAACTACTTTGCAGCTTTGTTCGCGCGAATTGCGGCGCGGATTTTTTATGCTGCTCAGTGGGATGCGCTGAGAACCCGTCTTACCGCCAGCAAATCAGCGGCCGAAAAACTCCTGCCATTTGACCTGGGTCTTATCCCGACGGCATTAGTGGCAGGTGAAGACAGAAGATTTTTCAGTCACTACGGAATTGATCTCTATTCCATTACTCGCGCGCTCTATCGAGCTGCTACCGGAAAAAGCATAGAAGGCGCCAGCACGATTACCCAACAGCCGGTAAGAGTTTATTCTGGCGACTATCGCTATTCAATCAGTCGCAAACTCAAAGAGATCATGCTGGCATCGCTAGCTGATGACCTCTTATCCAAAAACGATCAGATCAAGCTTTATCTTTTTAGGGCTTACTTCGGCTGGAAGATGAATGGCATCAATCAAGCAACTGATCGGTTAGGCTACGTTGCACCATTCTCAGGAAAACAAGCTGCCGAAATCATTGCGCGACTGAAGTACCCGGAGCCGCACCGACCGTCCCAATTTCAAACTCTGCAAATCGAAGCGCGAGTCAATCACATACTTGAATTAATGCAAGATGATGGGATGCCAAGATGAAGAGCCTGCGCGACACAAAGTTCGATCTAAGCGTTAATGAACGCAACTTTCCCGGGATTTCGTCTGATGCAAATTCTTTTAAAAGATTCCTATTAAGCATCGATGAAGAAAGGCTCCCCTACCTAGTCCAAGCATATTTTCGAGATCGACCGCCAGCAGCTTTTGCAGACAAACCAATGCTTTGGCAAGCATTGAGAGCATGGCTCAGTTCTCGTATTAACTCGATTGGAGGATGTAGTATTTCCCTTTGGGAATTCGGGTTGAGCGGTAGCGCAAACATCGGCTTCTCGGCATCGCCAAAGAAATTTGGCGCCCCTTTCGGGGAGCAATCGGACTTAGATCTATTTGTCGTCAATACAGATCTATTCGAAGCGATCTCTTCAGAAGCGAGAAAGTTCACCTTCTCCACTAACCAGCCCGATAGATATAGAGATGCACGAGAGACTGTTGCTGCACAGCTTCGGCGCAACATTCTGATCGACACAAAACATATTCCAGCCGCTGATCAATATGTTCTGAACTCGATAATTCACAATGAAATGTCAATCATTATTGACAAACTGAAGCTTGAGGGCTACATCGTCAAACCTTCGTCTGTAAGGGTCTACAAAAATTGGGAAGCCCTCGCTAGACAACTCAAACTCAATCTAAGCCTTTTGAAAACAAATCTACTAAACCAGCAAGTCGCGGAAGGCGCAAAATGAAAGCCACCTGGAACAACACCGTCATCGCCGAGAGTGACGACACCGTGCTGGTAGAGGGCAACCACTACTTCCCCGAGCACACGCTCAAGCGCGAGTACGTCACCTTCAGCAACCACAAGACCACCTGCCCATGGAAGGGCGAGGCGCATTACTACGCGCTCATGGTCAACGGCGACATGCTGCCCGACGCCGTCTGGTACTACCCCGAGCCCAAGCCCGAAGCCCACCTCATCCAGGGCCGCGTGGCCTTCTGGAAGGGCGTGAAGATCGAGGAATAGGCAGTCATGGCAACTGCCCGGCCCCGCCGAAAACCCGCCCCGCGCGTGGTCGTTTTTGCCGGCCCCAATGGCGCCGGCAAGTCCACACACGCGGATGCGATTCTGGCCACGCTCGGCATCACCACTTTTGTCAATGCCGATTTCATTGCCCGTGGCTTATCGGGCCGACACACCGAGACGGTGACCTTCACCGCCGGGCGCATCATGCTGGAGCGCCTGCACCAGTTGGCTGAGGCCAAAGAAGACTTCGCGTTTGAAAGCACCCTTTCAAGCCGCACGTTCGCACCTTTCCTGCGCGGCCTGAGGGCACAGGGCTATGGTGTCGCCATCTACTACTTCTCCTTGGCGAACGCACAGCTGGCGGTGCGCCGCGTGAAGGCGCGCGTGGCGATGGGCGGTCATGATGTTCCCACCGACGTGGTACGCAGGCGTTTTGGCCGCAGCCTCACCAATTTTTTCAGCCTCTACGCACCGCTTGCATCCCGCTGGGCAATCTTTGACAATTCGCGAACACCTCATGCTCGCCTGGTTGCCACCAACGAAGGTGATAATCTGAGCATCATCGAGACCACCACATGGCACAAACTGCAAAAAATGGCGAATCGCTTCTGATGCCCTCCCCCAAGGCGCTCGAAAAGGCCTTGGTGCAGTCTGCACAGAACGCCCAGCGGCTTGCGAAGGCCTTTGGCGTCAAGGTGCCGATGGCCTCAAGCAAAACGGTTTCCCGCAAAGCCAGCTGACATCAAGCTTAGGCCGCACGGTCTTCTGGAGGGGTGTGAAGGTAACGAAATGAGCAACCCGCCAGTTTCCACCCTGGATGAGCTGTGGGCCCAAGAGGCCGAGGATCGCCTGGCCGCCTACCGCCGCGGTGAACTACCCGCTATCCCCTTGGCCGAAGTGCTGGCGAAATACGCGATCAAGCAGACGGACGCATGACGACCCCTCCCGCCAAGATGACCTTCCACGTGGAAACCCGCCGCGTGGACGCGCACAGCAGCCGCGCTGTCTGCAAGAGCGCCGAGATCGCGCTGGACACGGACCTGGCCGGCAACCCCGCCGCCTTCAACCCGGCCGAGCTGTTGCTGGCCGCGCTCTCGGCCTGCATGGTCAAGGGCATCGAGCGGGTGGTGCCCATCCTGAAGTTCCAGCTGCGCGGCGTGGAGGTGGTGGTGGACGGCGTGCGCCAGGACGTGCCACCCAAGATGGAGAGCATCCGCTACGAGATCATCGTGGACACGGACGAGAGCGAGCAGCGCCTGGCCCTGCTGCACGAGAACGTGAAGAAATACGGCACGGTCTTCAACACCGTGGCACCCGGCACCGAACTGGCGGGCACGCTGCGCCGCAAGTGACCGCGCGCGCTGTGCGCCGGTTCAGTCCTGACCCGATGCCTTCGACGCTGCCAGGTAGGTCTTCAGCCGCCACTGTTGCTGCTGCTCATGCAGCTGCGGCAGGTGGATGGAGAACTCGGCCAGGTCCAGCGCGGCGGCGTCTTCCTTGAAACGCTCGCGCAGGCCCGGCAGATCGGCGGCCAGCTTGACGCGGGCCCGGTCCACGGCGCCTTGTGCCGCCTTGCGCAGTGCTTGATCCGCGGGGTTCTTGCGCAGGGCCACCGAGGCATTGCGCAGCAGCACCAGCGTGCCCTGCACCGAGGCGGCCTGGCCCAGCGCGGCGATCAGGCAACGGCGGCCGGCGGCGGTGAAGTCGACGCTGCGGGTGGCCGGGTTGTCGGCGCGCTGCGCGTCACAGACCCGGTAGCGGGTGTCGTCCTGCTGCTCCTGCGCCTGGCGCTGGGCCAGCCAGGTTTCGGCCGACGTTGGATGGCGCACCGTATCGGACCACGCGGGTCCGCCAGCGGCAAGCGCGGTGACGAAAACAAGCAGGGCGGTCAACTTCATGATGTGCTCCTCAGAGGCCGATGGAGTCAGTATGGGCAGCCCGCGCGCATCTGGCATCCCCCCGCACGGGCGTAGTTCACACATCGCCGCGATAACGATGCGAACTATTACCGCTTTGCGCAGCGCCATGGTTTCTGGCAGAAAAACAAGGGCGGCACAGCAAGCCGCCGTGTCTTGCGGCCCGCATCAATAATGGCGGGCAAGCAACGCCCCTCCACCATGGCCCGCCGTCCCCACTACCACGTCTACGTCATCGAGCTGTCGAAGGACGTGCTGTTGGAGGCCAGGTTCAGGAAGAACAACCCGGGCTACGTGGACGGCAGGCCCTGCGTCTACGTGGGCATGACGGGCCTGGACCCGGATGTGCGTTTCGACAAGCACATGGCCGGCATCCAGGCCAACAGCTACGTGACGAAATACGGCCTGCGCCTGCTGCCCGATCTGTACGAGGGCTTCAACCCCATGCGCTACGACGACGCCGTGGACAAGGAAATCGAGATCGGCATCGACTTGCGCTCGGCGGGTTTTGGCGTCTGGCAGGCCTGAGCGCCACCGGGCGCGCAAGCCGTGCTTTTTTCACGCCGGCCGGGCCGGGGGCTCGCTTATAGTCATTTCCACCTCATCCACACCACCCAGTGAGCCCACCCATGCGCCTGCGTCTTTCCGTCCTGATCGGCATTGCATCGCTTTTCACCGTCCTGGCCGCCGGCCCGGCCCTGGCCGACAAGCTGGTCTCTTTCGACCCGGCCACGGGCCAGGGGATCTATGTCTGGGACCAGGGCATCCGCTACGAAGGCGGCATGGCCAACGGCAAGCCCCAGGGCACTGGCGTGATGACCTGGACCAGCGGGCAACGCTACGAGGGCGATTTCGTCCAGGGCCAGATGCAGGGCAAGGGGGTGCTGACCCTGGCCAGTGGCGACCGCTACGAGGGCGACTTCGCCGCGAGCCTGCGCTCCGGCAAGGGTGTGTTCATCTGGAAGGACGGTGCGCGCTACGAGGGTGACTTCGCCGCAGGCAAGCGCCATGGCAAGGGTGTTCAGACCATGGCCAGCGGCAACCGCTATGAGGGCGACTTCATCACGGACAACTACCAGGGCAAGGGCGTCTACACCTGGGCGGACGGCATGCGCTACCAGGGCGATTTCGTCGCGGACCAGCGCCAGGGCAAAGGTCTGCAGGTCTGGGCCAACGGCCAGCGCTATGAAGGCGACTACGTCAACAGCCAGTTCCACGGCCAGGGCGTGCTGACGCTGGCCAACGGCGACCGCTACACGGGCGAGTTCGTCGCGAACAAGCGCGAGGGCAACGCGGTGCTGCAGTACGCCGACGGCTCGCGCTTCGAAGGCCGCTTCGTGAACGACGTCGTCAGCCAGGGCACGCGCATCAGCGCCAGCGGCGAGCGCATGCCGGTGGACCTGGAGTTCGTGAACGCCAAGAAGACCGGCCGCGGCAGCGTGGCCTATGCCTCGGGCAATCGCTACGAGGGCGATTTCGTCAACGGGCAGAAGCAGGGCAAGGGCGTCTTCACCTGGGCCACCGGCGACCGCTACGAGGGCGATTTCCTGGCGGACCAGTTCCACGGCAAGGCCGTGGTGGTCCACGCCAGTGGCATGCGCTACGAGGGCGACTACGTCAATGGCAATCGCGCCGGCAAGGCCGTGTACACCTGGCCCAGCGGCCAGCGCTACGAGGGCGACGTGGCGGACAACAGGTACCACGGCAAGGGCGTCTTCGTCGCGGCCAACGGCGACCGCTATGAGGGCGATTTCGTCGCCGGCAAGCGGCACGGCCAGGGCGTGAGAACCTACGCAAGCGGCCACCGCCATGTGGGCGGCTATGCAAACGACAAGTTCTCGGGCCCAGGGGTCTACACCTGGCCCAGCGGCCAGCGCTACGAAGGCAACTACGAGAACGGCGAGGAGACGGGCTACGGCGTCATGACCTACAAGGACGGCACCCGCTACGCCGGCAACTGGGTGGACGGCAAGCGCGCCGACGCAGCCGCGCAGCAGCAGGCCCAGGCCCCGCAGCCGCAACGCCAGGAGTCCTCGGGCTTCCAGTGGGGCAAGGCGGCGGCACTGCTGGGTGGGGCAGCCATCGGCGGGCTGGACAAGCTGCCGTCAGAGCAGCAGGCCCGGGTGATCTCGGGGGTGCTGCAGGACAGCATGGCCGGGCAGAGCGGCGTGTCCAACTTCCAGCAGAGCGTGGCTGGCGCCGGCACGGGTGCCGGCTCGAACAGCGGCGGCGGGTCCGGCAGCGGCGGCGCGATGAAGGGCGGCGTGCCCAAGGCCACCTTCGACGCAGGCGAACTGGCCTGCCAGCAGGAGGCCATGTCCGGCGCCCGCCCCTATGGCGACTCCCAGCTCGACACTTTCTGCGTGCTGGCCTCCAGCAACGCCTGCGTGAAGCGCAAGTTCAACTTCAACGGCTACGAGGCCGAGCGCCAGGAGTCCTGCCGCCGCATGAAGGGCACGGCCAGCGCGCTGCGGGTCGACCCGAACAAGTGCGGCGCCTGCAACTGAGGGCGTGCGCCGGGAGCCTGGCCCATAGCCCGGGCGGCATGCACACGGCTCAGTGTGCGGAATGTCGACTAAACTGGCGGTCGCGTCGGGCCTACCGCCCCGCTCTCCGCCCGTGTCACTCGACCCCACCACCCTGATTTTTCTGAACGTCGCCAACCTGTTGGCGATGTCGCTGGCCCTGCCCTTGGTGATGGGGCAGAACCTGAGCCCGGCCGCGCACAATGCGCGCGCCTCCTTGATGATCAACGGGGCCGCCTGGCTGGCATTGATCTTTGCCGGCTTCTGGCGCGAGCAGTGGCCCGACTGGCTGCTCTCCAGCGTGGCCATGGGACTGCTGAGCCTGAGCAACTGGCTGGTCTATCGCGCCCTCAGCCACTGGCTGGGACCGCGCCCGCTGGGCCGCTTGTTGCTGGTGCTGGTGCTGGCCACGCCGCTGGGTTACGCCCTGAGTTTTGGCAGCTACCCGGTGCGTGTGGGCTGGGCCAACCTGCTGATCGCGGGGCAGTTGCTGATCCTGGCGCGCGCCGCGCTGCTGCCGGTGAACCGCGAGTTCGGCCAGGGCAACTGGCGTTTCCTGCTGTTCGGCTGTGTCGGCCTGATGGCCATCCTCACCGCGCTGCGCGGCATCCTGGGCGCCTGGTTCACCGAGCTCTACCCCTTTTTCCGCGCACCCACGCCGGTCAACCTGACGGCGCTGGTGGCCGCCAACGTGACGCTGGTGCTGATCAATATCGCCATCCTGGCGGCCTGGCGCGAAGAGGCGCAGCACAAGCTGCGCACCCTGGTCGTCACCGATGCGCTCACAGGCCTGGTCAACCGCAACGGCTGGGCCGAGCAGGCGGACCGGGCCCTGCGTTATGCGCAGCGCCACGGGTATCCGCTGTCACTGCTGATGATCGACCTGGACCACTTCAAGCGCATCAACGACACCTACGGCCACGAGACCGGTGACGCGGCGCTGGTGTTCTTCGGCGACCTGCTCAAACAGTGCCAGCGCGCAGGCGACGTGAATGCGCGCCTGGGCGGCGAGGAGTTCTGCGTGCTGCTGGCCCACGCCGACACCGCCGCCGCACAGGCCTTCGACCATCGCCTGCGTGCCGAACTGGCCAAGGCCGCACCGCAGGCCATCCACTTCAACCTGGACTTCAGCACCGGCCATGCCCTGTGCCGTGACCGGCACGAGACGCTGGAGTCGCTCATGGCCCGCGCCGATGCGGCGCTCTATGGCGCCAAGCACGCCGGCCGCGGCCACATGGTGTCCGCCGAGACACGGGCGGGCTGAAACGTGGCGGCCCTCACCTTGCGCCCGGTGAACCCCGACGTGCGCAGCGTGCACGGGCCCGATGGTGCGCACCTGGGTTATCTCAAGCGCATCGGCGCGGTCTGGAAATTCAAGGCCATCGGTTTTGACGCCGCGGGCCAGGTGATCCCCGGGGGCGGCCCGCTCACCGACAAGCACAACACGCCCTTTGCCGCCCCGGATGCCGCCGAGGTGAGCGCCAAACTCAATGTCACGCCACTGGGCTAAGCTCGCGGCCACACACAGCCACACACACAAGGAACCCCCATGAAAAAACTCAAGGTCCAGATCAATCTGGAGATGACCGTCCCCGCCGACTGGGAGCTGGTCCAGACCTCCGAGGGCACGCCTGTCCTGAAGCTGCCCAACGGCCAGTTCATGGACCTGGCCATCGAGCCGCTGTTCGCCAGCGACCCCGAGGAGACCTGGAGCAGCACGGACAGCGACGAGATGCTGAACGACATCCTGGACATGGTGGAGAGCGAAGAGATCGTCTACGAGTTCGTCACCCACTAGCGGGTGAGCCCGGCAGCGGGCCGGGTGCAGCTCAGCGGGTTTTCTCGACCGGGTTGGCCGTCAGCGCGCTGGCCGCATAGGCCCGCATGAATTCCCTGGCCTTCTCGGGGCGCGCGCCGAGCCAGGCCTCATACGCACCTTCGTTCAGGATGGCCGGCATGCGTTTTTCGCTGCCGGGCTGCTGGTAGCGGTGCATCAGGGCGTGGCTGTTGGCGTTCACCGTGAGCAGGGTGTAGCTGACGATGTCCTCGCCCCCCGCCCCCACCCAGCGCTCCCACAGGCCCGCCACCCCCATGGGCTGGCCGTCCACGCGGGCGATGCGGGTGGGCACGGCCTTGCCGCTGCGCCAGTCGTCTTCCAGGAAGGCCATCATGGGCACGATGCAGAACTGGCCGGCCAGCCAGGCATCGCGGAAGTTGTTGGAGGTGGTGACGATCTCCGAACGCGCCACATCCAGCTTGGTCGAGCGCAACTTGGCGTCCGAGGCCGACTTGACCCAGCGCGGCACCAGGCCCAGCTGCCCGGCCACCAGCTCGCGCACCGGGGGGGCGACCTCGGCGCCCGTTTCGCCGGCTTGCGCCGGAGCGGCCGCCAGGCGGATGAACACCCCGGGTTTGCGGGGCCACACCTGCCGCTCCACAGGGACTGCGGGCGCGGCGACACGGAAAACGTCGGGGTACAGCGCAGCGGTTTGAACGCTCTCGTATTGGAAACTCATGGGGCGATGCTATCGCACGGCGGCACGACACCCCGGGAAATGCACGCAGCCCGGGGCGCCAGACCGGGCTGCGGCACGCTTCAGCCGCGCTTGCCGGCCACGCCCACCAGGGCGTCCATCTCCTCCAGGTACTGGCTGTGTTCCTTCTTCTGGGCCTTGAGGGCCTCGCGGAATTCGCCGATGGCGTGGTCGGCCACCTTGGGCAGCAGTTTCTCGAAGAGCTCGGCGCGTTTGGCCGTGATGTCCTTGGCCTTGCTGCCTTCGAGTTCGCGCTGCGCCAGCACGGCGCTGGCAACCGTCACGCCCAGCAGCAGGCGCATCAGGTCCTGCGGAGTGGGGCCGCTGCTTGCCCAGGGCAGCGGGTCCGGGCCCGGCTTGGGCTGGGGCAGCTCGGGCTGCCAGGGGTCGAGCAGGGGCTGGAGCTTGTCCCAGATCGGGCGCAGCGGCTGAATCTCGCGCCAGAGCACGCCCACGAACAGGGGCACCGAGCAGGCGCCGTGCACCGAGGCAAAGTACTGCTCGGCGAGCTGCGCCAGGGCGAAGTGGATGCGGATCGGAATGTGCGCATGGTCGCGGAAGGGGAAACGGAACTCCTCGTAGAAGAAGGGCGAGGCGACGAAGCGGTCGAAGATGTCGAAGATCCAGCGGTAGCGGCCGGCCGGGATGAGCCAGTAGACGATGTTGCGGAAGTAGTGCTTGATCATCCGGTAGTGGTCGGCCTGCCCCGGGTTGAGCGGCGCGTAGAAGCCGCGCTCCTTGACGAAGTCGCCACCCGAACCATCGACGCCGGCGGTCTGCGCGCCCATCAGGTTGACGTTGAAGAAGTGGTGCCAGGTGGCGTCGACCACCACACGGCCCAGGCGCGTGCTGCCACGCACGATGCGATGGCCGTCGTAGGCGCCAATCACACCGAAGGTCTTTTCATTGACGGTGGGCTTGAACTCGCCCCCGCTGTTGTTGAGCAGGTTGTGCCCGCCGATGACACGACCGGTGGCCACGAGTTCGGGCGCCAGGCGCGTGCTGCTGCCGGGCAGCACGGGGTATTCGTCCTGGCCCAGGACGGTGAGGCCCAGGTTGGCCGGCACCTCGCACTGGCCTTCGTGCGGATGGTCCGGCAGGTGGCGCACCACGCCGTGCGGGCTGCACAGCAGCGGGTGCGGGTAGCGCCAGTGGAAGTAGCGGTTGCCGCCGCCGAAGTAGAGCCGGGGGGTGATCTCCTGGGCAATGGTGTCGGACTGGTCGCTGAACTGGTAGAACGCGTCGAAGCCCTGGCGCGTGGTGTCGTGCCGGTCGGCCGAGCTGCCCGAGGGCGCCACGGGGAAACCGGCCGGCGCGGTGTCGTAGTACCAGCGGCGCATGTTGCGCACGCGCGGAATCTCGCGGCACAGGCCGGCGCCCAGGTCTTCGTGGTCGCCGGTGGCGAAGACGCCACCCCCCGCGTCCATGAAGTTGGAGATGGCCTGCACCTCGGCCGCCGTGGCGCGGTTGGAGACCATATCGTCGCGTTCGATGGCAAAGAGCAGGATCTCGTCGTACTGCGAGAGGTCGTGCGTGTCGAACCTGAGGTCGACCACGTCGGCGCCGGCCCCCGCCGGGTTGCGGCGGTGCGCCTTGGTGATCTGCAGGTTGAAGCCCACCCAGTCGGTGTCTTGCAGCACCTGGACGAATTCGCCGAGATGGAAGGCGGTGTTGCCGGGTGGCGGGATGGCGGTGGGGCGCTGGTAGCCGCCACCGCCGTCGGTCACGATCAGTATTCTGACGGTATGCATGGAAAGACCTCCTTGATGTGATGTGTGGGGAGATGCGCTGCACGGCTCCTCTTCCATGCGCTGGTTTCACTCTAGGAAGCGTTGGTGCTTTTACTACCCCATGAACATGGGGTCCCCCATGTTCATGGGAGGCCATCGCGTATGCGGAATGTCACCCGGAGCGCGAAGCTGAGGTACAAACATGGCATGAACGAACTCGCCTTCAGTGCGCCTGCCGAGCGCAACAAAAAACCCATCCTGGACGTGCTGCGCACGCTGCTGCCCGCGCAGGGCCGCGCGCTGGAGATCGCCTGCGGCACAGGGCAGCACGTGGTCTGGTTCGCCGCCAACCTTCCGCAGTGGACGTGGCAGCCCACGGACCAGACGGCCGATCTCTTTCCGGACATCATGGTGCGCATCGGTGAAGCGCGGCTGGTCAACGTGCAGCCGCCGCAGTTGCTCAACGTGCTGACCGGTTCCTGGCCCAACGAGTACGAGCGCCATGACCTGATCTACTGCGCCAACATGCTGCACATCGCGCCCTGGGCCTGCTGCGCGGGCCTGATGCGCGGCGCCGCCGAGCATCTCGCCCCGGGCGGGCGGCTGGTGACCTACGGGCCCTACCTGGAAGACGAGGTGCCCACTGCGGAGGGCAACCTGAAGTTCGACGCCGCGCTACGCGCCGAAAACACGGACTGGGGCATCCGCCGGCGCGAGGACGTGGAGAGCGTGGCCCACGCCGCCGGCCTGCAGCTGGCCGCGCGCCATGCCATGCCGGCCAACAACCTGCTGCTGGTCTGGCAACGACCGGGCTGAGAACTGGCGGGCGCTGTCCGTTCGGCGTAAGCACGCCCCTGATAATGACGGCGTGGACACCACAGAATTTGTCGTTTGGTCTGCCATGCTGGGTGGTCTGTTGACCCTGGCTGCGATCGCCATGGTGAATGCCCTGGCCACGCGCAACATCAATTCCCTGCGTTATCTGGTCTTTGTGGTCGTCACCGGCGCGAGCAGCCTGGTGCGCACCGGCCTGCCCGAAGTGCTCTTTCCTGGCGCGCCACAAGGCGTGCTGGACCTGCTCAAGGTCTGCACGGGACCGCTGAGCGCCGCCCTGGTGCTGCACTACCTGGGCATCTGGCTGGGCGGCCCGGAGGTGGACCCGGTCACCCATCGCATCACGCGCTGGGGCTCCGGCCTCATGCTGGCGGCCGCGCTGGTGCTGGGCCTGTTGCTGCCGCTGACGCCCGGCGAGCAGTTTCATCAGCTGCTGAACGCCACTGCGGTCATCACGGTGATCGCCGTGATGCTGGGCCTGGCCACCTCGGTCCGGGCAGCGCTGCTGGGCGACCCGCTGGCCCCCTGGGTGGTGCTGGCCGGTATCTGCCTGGCCCTGGAGGTGCTCGGGCTGTGGGTGCGCAGCCTGGAACTGGCAGGCTTCGGCCTGGGCACCTGGATCCTGACGGCGGTGTGCACCGTGGCCTATTTTCTGGTCGGCTCCGTAGTGGTCATCAAGCGCATCCGGCAAACCCGGGAGCTCGAACGCCTGGCCACGCTGCCCACGGGGACCGATCCGGCCACGGGCCTGCCCACCGGCTCCATGCTGCTGTCCGAGGTGGCGCACGCCTTCTGGCGCACGGCCCGCCTGAACGGCGAATGCACGGTGGTCTGCCTGCGCCTGAACAATCTGTATGGGCTCGGTGAAGCCGACGGCCGTCTCGTGGAGCCGCAGATCCTGGCGATCATGGCGGCCCGCATCCGGCGCGCCGCAGGCTTTCGCTGCATCGTGGGGCTTTATCACTCGCGCTGCTTTGTCGTGGTGATCTCCGCGGACAAGCGCCGCCAGTACGTCGGGCTGACCGTGGCGCGGCTGCGGACCCTGGCCGCCGAGCCGCTGACCGTGACCAGCAAGGACGGCACGCAACAGGATTTCTGGCCCCGGGTCGGCTGCGGGGTCGTCACGCTCCATCCGCAGCGTGCCCAGCCCATGGATGCCATCGACGAGGCCGAGCGGCAGGCCCTGGGCCCGCCCCTGCGGCATGGCCGGTCGGAAGACAATATCGCGACCCGGCCCAGCGACAGCCTGGCCACCACGGACAGCGCCGCGCTGTAGACACCGGACACGCACCGGGGTATCCGCCGCGAGGCCCAGGCACTGCTTTCGCTGCGCGCTTCTTTTTTTGTAGCAACGAAATCGTTGCTTGCTGCCAACTTCGTCACACTGCAACAGCGTGTCATCCTGACAAGATGGGGATAATTGCCGCATGGACATGGCAGAGAACACAATCTGGGCCATCATGGCCGGCGGATTGTTGTCGCTGGTCCTGCTGGCCGCCGCCGACACCGTGGTGACACGCAGCCTGGGCGCGGCGCGCAACATGCTGCTGATCTTCGCGATCGGCAGTGCCTGCATCTTTCTCTCCGGCCTGCCCGAAACGCTTTTTCCCAGCCTGCCCGAACGTCTCATGATGGCACTCAAGGCGGGCTTCGGCCTGCTGAGCAGCGCGCTGGGCCTGCGCTTCCTGGGCATCTGGGCCGGCGGCGACCGCGAGGACTACCTGGTCCACCGCCTCACGGTCTGGGGCGCCTACGGCATGCTGATCGCATCGCTGGTGACGACGGTGCTGGCCACGCTGGTGGCCCCCCAGGACTTCCACGGCCTGCTGATGCTGACGGCAGGCCTCAACGCCATTGCGGTGGTGCTGTGCATGGTGATCGCCGTGCGCGCCGCCCTGCTGGGTGACCCGCTGGCGCGCTGGCTGGTGCTGGCCTGCCTGATCCTGACGGGCCTGATGGCCGGCCTGTACCTGCATGCCCTGAAGGTCCCGGGCATCGGCCTGGGCCTGCAGGCCCTCACTGCGACGAGCGCGGTGCTTTTCCTGCTGATCGTGATGGTGCTGATCGTCGTGCGCAACCGCCAGCAGCGCCAGCTGGTCCGGCTGTCGCGCCTGGAGATGGGCTGGGACCCGGCCACCGGCCTGCCCACCGGCGCCAAGCTGCTGAGCGAGGTGGAGCACGCCTTCTGGCGCACCGGCCGGCTGCACGGCCATTGCGTCGTGGTGGGCATCTACCTGAGCAATCTGTACGAGCTGGGCGACTCCATGGGCCGCACCAGCGACAACCAGATCCTGGCCGCCACGGCCGCACGCATCCGTCGTGCGGCGGGCTTTCGCTGTGTGGTGGGCATCTATCACCCGCGCTGTTTCATCGTGGTGTTCTCCATCGACCGCAAGCGCACCTTCAACGAGACCTACATCGCCCGCCTGCTGGGCCTGGTGACGCAGCCGCTGCAGGTGGTGGGCAGCAAGGACCAGCGCCAGCCCTTCGTACCCCAGGTGGGCATTGCCTTGCGCACGGTGCAGCCCGACCACTCCGTGCCGCAGGACGTGATCGACGAGGTGGAGCACGAGGCCATGCAGCAGGTTCGTCGCCCGCTGCCTGCCGACCGGGTCGACACGACCTGGTAGACCGCAGCAGCAGCCCCTGCTGCTGTGCTCCCCGGGGTAGTCCCCCGTGAAAACGAGCAATAAATTTCGTCAAACCCCGCTGGCGTCCCTTCATAATGCCGCATGCCCGTTTCCGAAGTCGCCGTCTGGTCTTCCATGCTCGGGGGTTTGCTGACCCTCACTGCGCTGGCCATGGCCGACGCGCTGTTCAACCGCAAGCGTGGCTCGCTGCGCAATCTGGTCTTCGTGTTGATCGCCGGCGCAAGCTGCGTGGTGATGACCGGCCTGCCCGAGGTGCTGTGGCCCGGCCTGCCGCAGTGGCTGCTGCAGTTGCTCAAGGGCAGCCTGGGGCCTCTGGCCGGCGCCATGGCCCTGAACTACCTGGGCATCTGGCTGGGCGGCAGCCGCGAGGACCGCACGGTCTACCGCATCACCACCTGGGGGGCCGGCGTGCTGTTCCTGGCGTCCCTGGCCCTGGCCGCGATGGTGGCGCGCGCCAGCCCCGAGGAATTCCAGCAGTTGCTGCTGGTCACGGCCGTGGTCAACATGGCGGCTGCGGTGCTGGGCCTGGTGGCCACGCTGCGCGCCGCCACACTGGGTGACCCGCTGGCGCGCTGGATGGTGCTGGCCTGCGTGCTGCTGGCCGCCCTGGTGGGGGGCCTGTACCTGCGCGGGCTGAACGTGCCCGGCTTTGGCCTGGGCACCTGGATTTTTACGGCGACGATCACCGTGGTGTATTTCCTGGCCTGCAGCGTGCTGGTCTTCGTGCGCAACCGCCAGCAGCGCCAGCTCACGCGGCTGTCGCGCCTGCAGGTCGGCGCCGACCCGGCCACCGGCCTGCCCACCGGCTCGCTGCTGCTGTCCGAGGTGGAACACGCCTTCTGGCGTACGGCGCGCCTGCACGGCAGCTGCACCGTGGTGTGCCTGCATCTGCGCAATCTCTACGAGCTGGGCCAGGCGGCCGGCCACGGCGTGGAACACCAGATCCTGGCAGCGATGGCGGCGCGCATCCGCCGCGCGGCGGGCTTTCGCTGCGTGGTCGGTCTGTACCACCCGCGCTGTTTCGTGGTGGTGATCTCCACCGACTCGCGCCACGAGTTCGTCAACGAGACGATAGCGCGGCTGCGCGCCACAGTGGGCCGACCGCTGATGGTGGTGGGCCGCGACCAGAGCCGGCACGACTACACGCCGCAACTGGGCATGGGCATCGTCACGCTGGAGCAGCCGGGCGATGCCGTGCCGCTGGACATGCTCAACGAGGCCGAGCGCCTGTCCCTGGGCTCGGACGGCGGCAACGTCACCTCGCCACCTTCCGTCCGCCCGTCCCAGGACGCGATCGACACCGCCTGGTAAGAGCCTGTTCACGGTCTCCCAGGGGCCGCAGCGCGGATAATGCCGTGCCATGAACCTCCTCACCACCCTCTTCCCCCTGGGCTGGCAGCACTATCTGCTGGGCGGCCTGCTGATCGGGCTGGGCACGGCCCTGCTCTTTCTCTTCACCGGCCGCATCGGCGGCATGAGCACGGTGTTTTCCAGCAGCTGGTCGTACCTGGTGCGCCGGCCGTTTTTCCAGCAGCCGCGTTTCGTGGACAGCCGCGGCTGGCGCCTGGTCTACGCGGCCGGGCTGATCGTCGGCGCACTGGTGTGGTGGCTGGGTTTTGCCGGCGGTGCCGCGCAGGGCACGCAGGTGCCGGCCTGGCAACTGGCGGTGGGCGGCTTCTTCGTGGGCTACGGCGCACGCCTGGGCAATGGCTGCACCTCGGGCCACGGCATCTGTGGCCTGGGTTCGCTGCAGCTGCCCGCGCTGGGCGCGGTGCTGACCTTCATGGCCACGGCCTTCCTCACGGCGAACCTGGCAGCGAGGTGGCTGTGATGAACACGACGAATGTCAAGAGCGCCCTGGCCACGCTGGCCGCGGGTGCGCTGTTCGGCTTCGGCCTCTCGTACTCCACCATGGTGAAGCCCGAGGTGGTGCTGAGCTTCCTGCGCTTTGAAGACTGGGGCCTGATGCTGGTGATGGGCGGCGCGGTGCTGGTGACCCTGCTGGCCTACAAGGTGCTGCCCCTCTTTGTCAACCGCCCGCTGCTGGGCGGCTACTTCCACACCCATCCCAGCAACTGGAACCGCGATACCGCCGTCGGCGCTGCGCTGTTCGGCGTGGGCTGGGGCCTGTGCGGCGTATGCCCAGGCCCGGCGATTGCCGGCCTGGGCACGGGCAACTGGGACCTGCTGTGGGCGCTGGGCGGCATCGCCCTGGGCGCGCTGGTGCAGGGGCTGCGCGCCAGATGACACCGGGCTGAGAAGCCGGTCGATCGGGCCATGCAGATCGTCGGGGCCCTGCCGCCCAGGCAGGAAAACCCTGTCGTCCTTTTGGACCCGCCTTGCGTTGTGCAGTGGCATACAGGTGGCGTGAGTGCCATGGACCGACGGGTTTGACACCCGAGAAACGCCGGGCGAATAATGGGCTTGCGGTGCAGCAAGACGCCTCTGTCAGCAGAGCCTATCAAGCAAGGGAGGCCGCGATGCGGATGAATCTCTGGACTGCGGCAGCGGCACGCCCGGCGTGTGGGCGGCCTGGCTTGGGGCCGGGCTGCTGGCCGCAACATCGGCCACTCGCGACTGAACCTCGCTGACCCGGCAGACGTCCTGCCTCACCCCGTCCCCCAAGGAGCCACCATGCTGATCAGACCGGTCTTTGTTTTGTGCAGTGTGCTGGCCTGCAGCGCTGCGCTGGCGCAAGCCCTCAAGAAGGAAGATTCGCCCGCCGCCAGGCCAGCCGTCAAGGCCACGCCAAAGGCAGCCCCGCAGCGTTCGGACGTGGACAAAAAAGCTGCGGTGTCGCCTGAGCGCAAAGACATGCAGGCAGGCAAGGACATGAAAAGCGCCCGGGAGATGCAGGGGGCCGCTGGCATGCCCGGTGGTGCCGGGCAAGGCAGTGCCCGCCCCGGGGGGATGGAGCGCGGCGGCATGGCGCGCGAAAGTGGCAGCGAGAGCAGGCCTGGCGGTAGCGCGAGCGGCGATTTCGGCAGGGGCGAGCCTGGCGCCGGCAACACACAACGCGGCGACCGGCAAGGCAATGCCGGGACGGGCGGTGGTGCGCGCGGGAACTTCGGCATGGGCGACCCCGGCGCCGGCAGAACGCCGGGTGGCGGTGGGCCAGGCAATGCCGCACCCGGCAGTGTGAACCGGGGTGGCGCGGCGCAGGAAAGTGACGGCAGGGCGGGCGGCTTCAGCATGGGGAAACCCCAGGAGCACAAGCCGAGGTCAGAGGGCGGCAAGAAACCCGACGACAAACCGTTTGGCGGTGGCAGTGGTGGCGCCAAGCCGGAACCCCGGTCATCTGGCGGCAGTGGCGGGGCCGTCAAGCCGGATCCCAAACCGGCCGGCGGGGGCAGCGGTGTCAAACCCGATAGCAAGCCCGACAGCAAACCCGCGGGCAACCCTGACAAACCGGACAGCAAGCCTGACAAGCCCGCAGGCAAACCCGATAAACCTGACAACAGCAAACCGGACAAGCCCGATAGCAAACCGGGCAAGCCCGACAAGAACAGCGCCATGCCCTCCGAAGGCGGTGCCCGCAGCAGTGGCGGCGGCAGTCGGCCCGGAGGAGGTGTGGGCGGGCTGGTTCAGCCGGGCAGAGAGGGCGGCACCTCGACCAACCAACCCGGGCTGGGGCAGCGCGAGGGGCTGGCCGGTCAACCCGGCGAGGCCGGGCAGCGCCGGGGACCAGGCAGCGGGGCGGCCGATGTGGGGCGTATCGTCAGCCCCGGCGCACCGCGACCCTGAAGCCCTATTTCCCGAGGCGGGTAGCGGCCAGGCTGAGCAGCTGCCCGGCATCGGCCTCGGTGAGCACACGCTTGGCGCCGACACGCAGGCCGCTCAACTCGACACACTGGGCGCCCAGGCGCATGGCGGCGGTACCGCCCGGGGAAAAATACGCACCATCACCAATACCGCTGAGCGGCTTGTTGGCCTTGCCGCTGATGGATTGCATGGTCTTGGCGTGGATTTCAAATCGCTGCTGATCGCACTTGGTTTTGATGCGGACTGAAAACTTCCTGTTCGGGGAGTCCTTGCCGACGTAACGGCACAACTGCATGCCCAGCCCGTCCTTGCTGGCCACCCCTTCCTGGGGCGTATGCCCGAGGGCCGCACTCAGATCAGCGGGCGTGTAGAGGCAGGCAGGCCCGCTCTCGGCCCATGCCATGCCACCCAACATCCATAACGAAACAGCCACCATCAGCTTGTTCATGCCTTGCTCCCGTGTGTGATCAGAGGAAACTCGACCCGGAGAACCCGGTCACCGATCATGCGCCGCAGCGTGGTGCTGCGCAAGGGTGATGCCCAGCCCATCGCCTCGGTGACAGCGGCGCGGGCCGGGCACAGGCATGCTCTGGTTTGCTCAGCAAGGAACCAGCCATGAATGCCACCACTGCCTCGCGTTTCTGCGTCAGCCGCGCCGACCTGCACGCCACCCGCCTGCTGCCCGATCCCGATACGCCAGCCACGCGTGCCCTGGCCGAGGGCGAAGTGCGCCTGCGGGTCTTGTCCTTCGCGCTGACGGCCAACAACATCACCTACGCCGCCTTCGGCGACAAGATGAAGTACTGGCAGTTCTTCCCCAGCGGGGCCGAGGGCTGGGGCTGCATCCCGGTCTGGGGTTTTGCCGAGGTGGTGGAGTCGCGCAACGCGGACGTGGCCACCGGCCAGCGCGTCTATGGTTATCTGCCCATGGGCCACTACCTGGTGGTGCAAGCCGCGCGCGTGAACCCGCGCGGTTTCATGGACGCCGCGGCGCACCGGCGCGAGCTGGCCGTGGTCTACAACCAGCTGGTGTTCTGCGCCGCCGACCCGGCCTACGACCCCGCACTCGAAGGCCAGCAGGCCGTGCTGCGCCCGCTGTTCACCACCTCCTTCCTGATCGACGATTTCATGGCCGAGCACGATTTCTTCGGTGCGGACCAGTTGCTGCTGTCCAGCGCATCGAGCAAGACCGCCTACGGCACGGCCTTCTGTCTCGCGCGCCGCGCCGGTGGCCCCACGGTGCACGGGCTCACCTCGGCCGGCAACCTGGACTTCACGCGCGGGCTGGGCTGTTATGGCGCCGTGACGCGCTACGAGGAGGTGGCCAGCCTGGACCCGGACCTGCCCACGGTCTACATCGACTTCGCCGGCGATGCCGGCCTGCGCCGCACGATCCACGAGCATTTCGGCACGGCCTTGAAGTACAGCTGTTCGGTGGGCGGCAGCCACTGGGAAGCGCTGGGCGGTGCCGGCGGCCTGCCCGGGCCGCGGCCCGAGCTGTTCTTTGCCCCGGCCCAGGGCAAGAAACGCAGTGCACCACCGCCCGAGGGCTGGGGAGCGGCGGGTTTCGAAGAGCGCCTGGACCAGGCCTGGTCGGCGTTCATGCAAAAGGTGAACGACCCCGCGCAGCCCTGGCTGGTGATCCACGCCGACCGGGGGGCCGAGGCCGTGAGCGCGGCCTACCAACAACTGCTGGCCGGGCGCAGCGATCCGCGTGCCGGGCTGATGCTGGCGCCCTGAAACTGGCTAGGGCTTGACGCTGGCCGGCAGTTCGGCCTTGGTCAGCAGCTTGCGGATGTCGAGCAGCTTGGCCTTGAGGCGGCGGTGGTTGACCGGGCCGGTGCGCAGCAGCATCTTCTGCCCGGCGGCCAGCGACTGCAGCTTCTCGTCGGAGAACTCGTAGCGGGTCCAGGGGCGCTCGGAAGCGATGGGGCCCTTCACGTCCACCAGGGTCACGGCCAGCGGGCCTTCGATCACCGGGGTGCTGAGCAGCTGGTCGATGACGGCGACCAGGCGGTCGTTGAAATAAGCCTTGGGGTAGCCGAGCTCCACATAGGCCTGCTGGAACAGCGGGTAGAGCGAAACGTAGAGTTGCACGGCCTTGCGGCTGTCCACCGATTCGATGAACTGCACCAGGGGCACGTAGCGCTGCCCGTTGTCGGGGTTGATGACTTCGCCCTCGCCCTGCTTGAGCGTGGTGAAACGCCCGGCGGTCGGGTGCACGGGCCACATGCTGGGCGCGGCGTGTTCGCGCCCCAGGTTGTCCACCGTGGCCACGGCGCGGCGCACGAAACTCTCCAGCAGCACGAAGGTCTGCACGTTCTTGCGGCCCACCAGGGCGTTGAGGTCCTGCTGCAGGCGCGCGTCGGACTGGCCCAGGGCGGGCAGCGGCCGCGGGGACGCCTCGGTGGCCTCGATGGCCTGCACCGGATGGCGGATGGGATCGTTGGACGGCACGGGCGAGACCGTGACCTCTGCGCCGCTGTTGACCGGCAGGGTGATGGGCACCGGCTTGGGCGCGGGCGGCGCCGGCTGGGGCCAGAGCAGCCAGGCGATGAGACCGACCAGCACGGCTGTGACGAGGAAGGCCAGGACGATTCTGCTGCTTCTGTTCATGGACGCACGCCGATGCAGGGTTGCGGGACGGTCATGCTAGCACCAGGCCATGACGACTCCAAGAGATGTGCGTGTCGATTTGTAATGCGGCCGGTTTTCTGGCTTACCATGCGGGTCAGGTGCCGTTCCGGGACCGCAACCCATGGAGGACTTATGGCCAAAGGTGAACAACGCAGCAACAAGATGGCAAAGAAACCGAAGAAAGACACTTCGCCGCCCAAGACTTCAACCTCCGACCGCCCGATGCCGCCGATCACGGCCGTCATTCCGCGCGGCAAGGAAAAGAACAAATAAGACCCGCCAGCCGGCGCCCGCCAGCGCACGGGGCCAGGGCCGGTTCACCCTGACGACAGCGGGGGCGACCCCCAACAGGAGACATCATGAGCCAGCCCTGCAAGATCCTCATCCTCGGCGCGTCCTACGGTTCGCTGCTGGGCATCAAGCTGGTCATGGCCGGCCACCAGGTCACCCTGGTGTGCCTGCCCAATGAAGTGGAGCTGATCAACCGCGAAGGCATCCGCGTGCGCCTGCCCCTCAAGGGCCGCGAAGGCCTGGTGGAACTGGATTCGCGCCGCTATCCGGGACAGCTCCTGGCCGCCGGCCCGGCCGACGTGAAGCCGGCCGACTACGACCTGGTAGGCCTGGCCATGCAGGAGCCGCAGTACCGCAGCCCCGGCGTGCGGGAGCTGCTCGACGCGGTGGCCAAGTCGAAGGTGCCTTGCATGTCCATCATGAACATGCCGCCCCTGCCCTATCTGGCGCGCCTGCCCGGCGTGGCCACCGATGCCTGCCGCAGCGCCTATACCGACCCCACGGTGTGGGACAGCTTCGACCCGGCCAGCATGACACTGTGCAGCCCCGACCCGCAGGCCTTCCGCCCGCCGGAGGAACAGGTCAACGTGCTGCAGGTGCGCCTGCCCACCAACTTCAAGGCGGCGCGTTTCGTCTCCGACACGCACACCGCCATGCTGCGCCGCCTGCAGGCCGACATCGAGGCGATCCGCTTCGAGGTGGATGGCCAGCCCACCGAACTGCCGGTGAAGCTCAAGGTGCACGATTCGGTCTTCGTGCCGCTGGCCAAGTGGAGCATGCTGCTGGCCGGCAACTACCGCTGCGTGACGCCGCAGGGCGTGCGCCCCATCAAGGAAGCGGTGCACAGCGATCTGGCCACTTCGCGCGCGGTCTACAACTGGGTCGGTGACTTGTGCAAGTCGCTCGGCGCGAAGGACGAGGACCTGGTGCCTTTCGAGAAATACGCCGCGGCCGCGCAGGGACTGGCCAGCCCGTCCTCTGCTGCGCGCGCCCTGTACGCCGGCGCGCCCAACATCGAACGCGTGGACCGCCTCGTGCAGGCCGTCGCTGCACAGAAGGGCCTACGCCACCCCGCTGTGGACGAGGTGGTGGCGCTGGTGGACGCGCAGCTGGAACGCAACCGCGCGGCGAAGAAGTAGGTCGCGCCAGCGCCTCAGCGGCTGCTGTCCTTGCCGAGCCAGACCACACCGCTCCAGTTCAGGGGATTGAGGTCGCGGTCGCGGATAAAGTCCAGGTCGCCGTTAGGCAACTTCCAGCGCAGGACGGGGGTGCCCTTGTCGGTCACCCCGCCGGAACCGGGTTCCCCGTATCGTGCCAGCAGGCGCTTCTTCATGCCCAGATGCCGCCACCAGGGCACATGCACCACGGCCACGCTGAGGCGGCCTTTGTTGAAAAAGAGTGCCAGCGTCAGTGCTGCATTGCCGTCCACTGCGTCTATCGGGGCATAGCAGACCCGGTCGCCCAGCCCATTGGCCTCCTTGGGCTGGCCAAAACAATCCAGGTTCACGCCCGTGAAGTGCCGGCGCACGGCGGCTTCGTCCATGTCCACGGACAGTTGTTCGTAGCGCATGGTGATCTGCGGCGAGGTTTCGCCCAAAGAACTCTGGTAGACATGGAGACGGTCATGGCTGAGGGCCAGCACCAGTCCACCGGCGCCCAGCACGACCACGAGCAGGTATTTGAAAAAGCGGCCTATGACTTCGGTCATCTTGATGTTCCTCCCTGACGGGCGATCTTAACGGTCCCGCAGGCGAGAAAACGAGGACCGGACGCCGGCCCTCAATCCGGCTTCGCGCCCGCCTGCTTGCAGGCCTGCGCCGTCCGCGGCAAGCGGACGGCCCTCGAACGGGGGCCACCGCGCGATGGCCGGAGCGCCCCGTCTCAGGGTTGGTGATAGGCCTGCACGGTTTCCCAGGCCACGGTCTGCAGGTGGCGCGCCACCTCCGGGCTCAGGCCAGCGTTGTAGGCCAGGCCCACGGGCGACTTCTTGAACAGTGAGGCATACACCGTGCAGGCCGCCAGGTAGGTGCCGGCCAGGCTGGGGTGACGCTTGTCGGCGACGTAGAGGTTCAGATCCGGCTTTTGTGCGATGGAACGCGCGAAGGCCAGGCCGGCGGGGATGACGAAGACGTCGTTCTCGTTGGCGGCCTGGGTGTAGGCCTCGGCCAACTGGGCCGTCATCTCGGGCGCATCCTGGTAAGCCCAGGACATGAAAAACGCGGGCTTGGCGCCGTGCTTGCGCACGGTGTCGCTGTGCTTCTTCGCATACTCCTTGAACACGGTCTTGAGCTGCGGGTGCAGCGGGCACTGGCTGCAGTCCATCATGATGGCCACGTCGAACAGCTTGTCGAGCTTGTTGAAGCTCACCACGTTGTTGGGACCGAAGGAGTAGCCGCCGATGGCGTTGGGACGGAAGTAGGAGTCGACGTCGTGCCAGTCGAAGCCCGAACCGCTGATGGTGACCGAGCTGGCGCGGTGGCGGTGGCCCGGCATGCCCTCTGCAATGAGCCGGCCCACATGGCCGTGCAGGCTGTTGTTGTAATAGAAGAAGCTGTTGCCGATGTAGATGGCCGAGGCCGGGTTGACGACGCCGGCGTCGAGCACGCGGGGTTTGGTCTGCGCGCCGGCCGTCAAGGCGGCCAGGGACAGGAAAGCGATACCCAGGAAGGCCCGGAGCCGGGCGGCATGCATGCGGATCATGATTTCTCCTCGTTGTTGTGAGACCGGAACAAGCAAACTCTACACCGCCGCCGCGCCCCGACCGTCTTTACACACGCGACAGGCAAAAGACAGGGCTGTCCGTCGGCTGGGCACCGGCCGGCCGCGTTAGACAGGGCATGACGAGGAGCAAGACCATGAAGAAAACGCTGGTTCTGGCCGGCGCCCTGCTCGCCGCCGGCCTGTGCGCCGCGCAGGAGCAGGGGCTGGTGCTGTCGGCCACCCCGGTGGTGCAGCAGGTGCCGGTACCGCGCCAGGTGTGCAGCACCGAGCGCGTTGCGGTGCAACCGCCCAGGAGCGGCGCGGGTGCAGTCATCGGCGCCGTCGCTGGCGGCATCGTCGGCAATGCGGCCGGCCAAGGTTCGGGCGCGGCCACGGTGCTGGGCGCCATCGGTGGCGCAGTGATCGGCGACCGCATCGAGGGAGCCCCGCCCACCGAACTGCACGAGGTGCAACGCTGCGGCATGCAGACCTTCTACGAGAACCGCACGGTGGGCTACCGCGTGATCTACATCTACGCCGACAAGGAATACACGGTGCAACTGCCCTACGACCCGGGCCAGACCATCGCGCTGCGCGTGTCACCGGCGGACTTGGGCGAGCCTGGCGCACCGCCGCCCGAACCCATGGTGACGACGGCCCCGGTGTATGCGCCACCCGTGGTCGTTGCGCCGTCGGTCTATTACGTGCGCCCTTATCCCTATGCTTATCCCTACCCGTACTATCGCCCCCCGTCCGTGGGGGTGCAGCTGCACTTCGGTGGCGGCTACCCGCGGCACGGCGCCCCTCGCCACCACGGCCATGGCCACAACCCCGGGCACATGGGCCGGCGTTGAGCGTCGACGCTCCACCCGCCCTTATGCAGGTGCGGTGGTGGTGTGGACCACCTTGGTATAGGGGTGGGGCTCACCCTCGACCCACCAGTTGGCCCAGTAGCGGTCTTCGCCGCCCGCAGCATCGGGCTGCAGGGTGAGGAAGTTGCGGCTGGCCTTGATGCAGCGGCTGGTGGTGGGGAACTCCAGCATGCGGGTGGTGATGCCGCGGTCGACCTGTTCCTCGTGCCGGGCCACGTGCTCCAGCACGAACACCTCCATCGCCGAGGAGGTCGGGTGCACGATGGCGCTGCTGGTGAGCTGGTTGATGACACAGGCCTTGCCGCCCTCGCGCGTGGACTCGATCACCCCCAGCGCCGCCACATGCACGTCGCCTGAGAGGAGAGTGACGCGCACGCCCCGGGCCGCGACCTGCAGCAGGCGGTGGATGAGGCGCAGGCGCTCGGCCTTGTGCGGCGCGCTGGCCCAGTGGTCGCGCAGGTCGTCCTCCATCTCCTGCTGGCCCGGCAGCACGCCCAGCACCTTCTCGATCAGGTCGAGACCCGGATGCACCACGGGAATGCTGCTCATGACAAAGAGATGTTTCAAACCACCCGCAGCCTCCTGTCCGGCCAGCCACTGGTAGACGGCCGCCCAGCTCTTGGGGCTGAGCACCTGCTCGGCTTGCAGCACGCCGCCCGTGGCCTGCGCGTCGCCCGAGCGCGGGCGGCGCTCGCTGCGCATGTCCAGCACCAGCAGGCCCAGCTCGCCGATGCGCCAGGCGCTGTTGTGCTGGTCCTGCCCCGGCAACGTGGCCGGCGGCAGCGCGCCCAGGGCCTGCCGCTGGAACAGCGCGAAAGCATTGCGCGCCACCTCGAAGATGCCCTGGTAGACGGGGCACTGGTGCTGCTCGGCCGGGTAGGAACCCCAGCCGTCCATGATGTCGTGGTCATCCCACATCATCACGGTGGGCAGGCGGGCCAGCATGGTCGCCACCTCGGGCTGGGACCAGCGGTCCAGGTAGATGCTGCTGAAATGCGCCTCGATCTTGCGGCGCAAGGTGGCGGTGAAAGCGGCCTTGAAGCGCTTGTCGCGCGGCAGCGCGCACCAGGCCTTGAGCTCGGGAATCACGGCCCACATGGCGTCGCTGTAGACCTGGTCGCCGCCGAGCAGCAGCAGGTGCAGGGGGCCGTAGCTCTGGCTATCGACGCGGTCCGTGCCTGCGTGCAGCCGGCCCAGGCGTGCCCACAGCGCGTTGGGCTCTTTGACCTTTTTCATCAGGGTCGGATCGGAAAAGCCGTTGCACGAGGCATAGGCCATCGAGGGCATGGTGTCGCGCGCCGGCACGCAGAAACCGTGCTGCTCGCCGCCGATGCTGTAGGCCACCTCCTGCACCGCGGCCGTCTGCGCCACCGCGAACTCGAAACGCCAGGCGGTGCAGGTGCTGCCGGGCACGCTGGCCTGCGCAAGCTGCACCGGCCGTCCACCGGCCGTGAGCACAGGCGCAGCGTCGGCGCTGTCCTGCGCCCACAGGGCGCTGACACGCCACTGGCCTTGTTCGCAGCCGAGAAATTGCAGGACGGGTCCGAGTCGTTTCATGGTGTGCTCCCTGTTGCGAGTTCGCGCGAGCTTAGCCTCTCGAGCCTGAGCCGTCATCCCCTGAACGTGGGAGGTGTCGCCATAACGCACAATGTTTCCCCATCACCCTCACGGGAGCGACCCGCGATGAAGTACGTCCTTGCCCTTATCTGCAGCCTGCTGCTGGCCACCACGGCCCGGGCCGAGAACCCGCGCTGCATCGCCGAATTCGAGGCCGAATCGGCACGCATCCAGCGCGAGGCCATGGCCCGTGCGCCGGCCCCCGGCAGCGATCAAGAGACACAGCGGCAGTTCATGGCGCCCATCCATGCCGCGCTGGAAGCCGCAGGAGCAAAGGCTCGTGCCTGCGAAGAGGCCAGCCGGCCCAGGCCCGGCAGCCCGGCGGCCCAGGCAGCCGTGGCCCGCGAAAGGCAGTGCACGGACACGGCGAACCGGGAGATCGATCAGATCAAGCTGCCTCCCAAACCCAGCTTCGAGCAGCAGCGCGCCTACCGCGAGGCGGAGACCCGCATCCTGGACGCCCGCATGGACTGCCTGCGCCGGGCGCGTTGAGATCCTTCCGATTCAGCCCAGCGCGCGGAACATGGTGCGTCTGGTGTTGGTGAAATGCGGACGCACGATGTCGCTCCAGGGGGTGCCGCGCACGGCCAGCCAGGGCGGCGAGCCCAGCACCTGCTCGGAGACCAGGTCATAACAGGCCAGCGAGAGCGGGCCCTGGTCGTGGTTGTAATAACGCTGGGCCAGGATGCAGCCGGGCACGCGGGCCAGGCCGGGCATGTGCTCCTGGTCGTACCAGCGTTCCAGTTCGGGCAACCAGCCGGCTTCCGGATCGGTCTCGACCACGTAGTGGAAAACAGCGGTTTCGCCGTGGGCATGACCCGGTGCCGTGTAGACCTGCTGCAGGCGCGAGACGCGGATGTCGCGTGCCACGGGGATGCGCCGCCCCAGCAGGGCGGCCAGGGGCGGCAGGGCCTCCTCGCCCAGCAGCGTGCGCTGCGGCAGGCGCGCGTAGAGATACGCCAACCCGTCCTGCTGCGCACGGGCCAGGCGCTGCAGCGACAGCCCGCTGTCGGCGCAGCACTGGGCCGCGGCGGCGGCCAGGCGGTCGGCGGGCGCAGGCTCCAGCGTGAACTGCAGCAGCAGGCAGTCGGTCGGCTTTTGCATTAGGGCCTGTTCACACTGATTTCTCAAGTGCGAACGTGGTTAAAACCGCGCCAATCTAGGCGCGCGACG
>NZ_KQ483358.1:1482429-1700846 GCF_001432305.1 Curvibacter sp. PAE-UM | reverse complement strand
CCCCCACGTTCCCTCCGGGTTGCGGCCAAAAAGGCCATGCGGGGTGTTGCGCGGACGTGCCGGGGCTGACCCCGGCGGCGTCCACGCGCCTACCGCATGACTTTTTTGATCCGCAACGCATCTTGAGAAATCAGTGTGAACAGGCCCTAGTGCCCGATCTGCAGTGCCACCAGGAAACGCGACACCATGTTGTAGGCGGCCGCGGTGGCCACCAGGTCGATCTGGCCCTGGGCATCGAAGTGCTGCTTCACCTCGTCATACAGCGCCTCGGGCACATCGATGTCGCGTGTCATGGCATCGGTCAGGCGCAGCGCCACACGCTCGGCCGGCGACAGGGGCAGATCGGCCGCCAGCGGCACGGTGCGCAAGCCGTCGATGACCACCTGCGAAACACCGGCTTTCAGCGCGTGCGGCACATGGGCATCGAACTCGTAGGGCGCGCGGTTGAGCACGGCCACGCGCAGGATGACCATCTCCCGCAGGCCCGCGGGCAGGCTGTTGCGGTTGCGCACGGCCGAGAGCATCTGCTCCCAGCCGTGGGCGATGGGCGGGCTGTTGAGCAGCACCTGGTACAGCGGCGAGATGCGGCCGCGCTCGGCCTGGATCTGCGCCTCCTGGGCGGCGAGTTCGGGCCGGGTGCCGGGGATGACGGGGGCGATGCGCATGGGGGTGTGAAATCTCAGTCGGGTTTGATGTTCTTGGCCTTGACCACACGGGTCCACTTGGCCATGTCGTTCTTCAACAGCGCGGCCAGTGCGGCCGGCGTGGACGGTGCCACCTCGGCGCCGGAGGCCTGCAGCCTGGACTTGACGGCCTCGTGCCCCAGGGTGCGGCGCACGGCCTGGTTCACGCGGTCGACCTCGGCCACAGGCGTGCCCCTGGCGGCGAACAGAGCGTACCAGTTGTCGGAGTCCACACCGGGCACGCCCATCTCCTCGAAGGTCTGGACCTCGGGCAGCAGCGGATGGCGCTTGGTGGCCGCCAGGCCGATGGCCTTGAGGCGGCCGCCCTTGATGTGGCCGATCAGGCCGGGGATGTCGCCGAAGAAGCCGTGCACGTGGCCGGCGATGACGTCGTTGATGGCCGGCGCGGCGCCCTTGTAGGGGATGTGCATGAGGTTGATCTTCGCGGCATCGTTCAACAGCTCCATCGCCAGGTGCGGCACGCTGCCGGTGCCGGAGGAGGCCATGCTCAGCGGCCTGCCCGGGTTCTGGCGGCTGGCGGCAACGAATTCGGCGCCGGTGTTGTAGGGCGCATTGGCGCCGACCACCAGCACCTCGACGTTGTTGACCACGACCGAGACGGGCGTGAGGTCGCGCTGCGGATCGTAGGAAAGCTTGTCGTAGAGCGCGGGGTTGATGGCGACCGCGCCCACGCTGGTCAGCCACAAGGTCTGGCCGTCAGGGGCCGAGCGCGCAACGTATTCGGCCGCGATGGCGCCATTGGCGCCGGCCTTGTTCTCGATGATGACCTGGTGCCCCAGTTCCTTGCCCAGCTGCTCACCCAGGGTGCGCGCGACGAAATCCACCGGGCCGCCCGGCGGGAAGGCCACGATGATGCGGGTGACCTTGGCCGGCTGGGCCAGTGTCGTCGTGGCCAGCAGCAGGGATGCGCAGGCCAGGGCGAGCGTGCAGGCACGGCGGAGGTGGATGGGGTAGTGCAGCTTCATCTGGATCTCCTCGTTTTTATGGAATGTGATGCCCTTCAATCGCAGCGCACGGACATGCCGCCGTCGACCACGATCTCGGTGCCGGTGACAAAACGCGATTCATCACAGGCCAGGAAGAGCGCGGCGTTGGCCGTGTCGCGCCCGTCGCCCATGAAGGGCAGCGGGATGCGCGACTGGCGCTGCTGCAGCAGGGCCTCGACGTCGCCACCCGCGCGCTGGCCGGCCAGGCGCACCTCGACCATGGGCGTGTGCAATTGCCCGGGCACCACGGTGTTCACGCGGATACCCTGCTTGGCGTACTGCACGGCCAGCACGCGCGAGAACTGGATCACGCCGGCCTTGGTGGCCGCGTAGGCGATCTGCGCGGCGCCGGTCCAGCGCAGGCCCGAGGTGGACGAGATGTTGACGATGGCGCCACTGCCCTGCGCCAGCATGTGCGGGATGACGTGCTTGCAGCTCAGGAACACGCTCTTGAGGTTGTGGTCGATCTGCGCATCCCAGACCTCTTCGCTCATCTCCACCGGGCCGCCCTTGGCCGAACCGCCCACATTGTTGACCAGCACGTCGATGCGACCGAACGCGCCCATGCAACGGGCCACGGCCTCGGCGATGGCCTCGCTGCGCGTGACGTCGCAGCCGAGACCGATGAAACGCCCGCCGGCAGCGACCACCAGGCGCTCGGTCTCGGCCATGCGCTCCAGGTCGCGGTCCAGGCCGAAGATGCTGGCGCCCTCTTCGGCGAAGCGCACGGCGATGGCGCGGCCATTGCCCCAGCCGGGGCCGACCGAGCCTGCGCCGGTGACGAAAGCGACCTTGCCGGCCAGACGGCCGTTGAGGGAGGTGGAAGTCTTGTTCATGGATTCAGTGTTCGAAGCGGTAGAAATTCTGCGGGTTGCGCACGAGCAGCAACTCGCGCTGCGTGGTGTCGGGGGCGATGCGCGCGAGCGCGTCCACCAGCGCGCCGTCGTCGGGCACGTGCGTGTGGTTGGGGTGTGGCCAGTCCGTGCCCCAGAGGCAGCGCTCGGGATAACTCTCCAGCAGCAAACGAGCCAGGGCCACGCCCTGTGCATAAGCCGGCGCGGCGGCAGGCTGGGCATTGATACGGTCGATGCCGCTGAGCTTCACATGGAACAGCGGATTGGCCAGCAGTGCATGCAGGGCCGCGAAATCGGCATGGTCGGCACCCAGCGTGGCGTCGACCCGGCCCATGTGGTCGATCACCACGGGCACGGCGCTGCGCGAGAGCACCGGGCCCAGGCTGTGCACCAGGCTGCTCTCGAAATGCACCTGCAGGTGCAGGCCGGCGGCCTGGAGCCGGGGGGTGAGTGCCACGACCTCGTCCACGCTGGCTGCGGCACTCAGGTGTTTCATGAAGTTGAAACGCACGCCGCGAAAACCCGCAGCGGCCAGGCGCTGCAGTTCGACATCGGCCACGTTGGCCGGCACCAGCGCCACGCCCAGGTAACGACCCTGCCCGGCCTGGATCGCGTCCTCGACCACACGGTTGTCGAAACCGTGCACGGCCGACTGCACGATCACGCAGCGCTCGATGCCCAGTTGCCGGTGCAGGGCAAACAGCGTTTCCTTGGGCGCATCCACCGGCGTGAAGTTGCGCCCGGGTGCATAGGGGAAGCGGGCCGCCGGGCCGAACACGTGCACATGGGCATCGCAGGCGCCGGGGGGCAGTTGCAAGGTGGGACGGGAAGGCTGCGTCCGGTAGGTCTGGACGGGCGTCTGGAGATCGAGCATGTCGCTGATTGTGGTGCGGCCCGGCCGCTTTTAGTTCAATCATTAGTCAATACCAGCTATCCGTAGAATGCATTTCATGGACCTGACCCGCCTGCAGTATTTCGTGGCCGTGGCGGAGGCCGGCAGCTTCAGCCGCGCCGCGGCCGCCCTGCACATGTCGCAGCCGGCACTGAGCCGGCAGGTGCTGCTGCTGGAGGAGGAACTGGGGCAGCGCCTGTTCGAGCGCACCGGCCGCGGCGTGCAGGCCACCGAATCCGGCACGGCCCTGCTGGCGCATGCGCGCGGCATCTTCGACCTCGCCGAGCGCGCCCGCGTGGACATGCGCGAGCGCCAGGCCAGCCCGCGCGGCCGCCTGACCGTGGGCCTGCCGCCGCGCCTGGCCCATGTGCTGACAGCCGACCTGATCGAACGTTTCCACGCCCAGTTCCCCGAGGCCACCATGACCGTGGCGGAAGGGCTGAGCATCCGCCTGCGCGAATGGCTGCTGGCCGGTCGCATCGACGTGGCCCTGATGTTCGATCCCCCGCCCTCGCCGCAATTCCAGCAGGAGACCCTGCTGCGCGAACCGCTGGTGCTGATCAGCGTGCAGCCCCTGCCCAAACGGATGCGGCTGGCCGACGTGGCACTACGTCCGCTGGTCATGCCCAGCGGACCCAATGCGCTGCGCCAGTTGCTGGAGCAGCACACACGCCCGCGCGGCCTGCCGCTCAAGCTGGTGGCCGAGGTGGATTCGGTGCAGACGGTGCTGAGCCTGGTGGCGCGCGGCGTGGCCGACACCGTGCTGCCGCTGGGCGCCATCCGCGCCTGGACCTACCCGCAGGCCCTGAACGTGGCAGCCATCCATACGCCGGCCATGCGCAACCAGCTGGTACTGGCCGTGCCCACCGCCCGCCCGGCCACGCGCCTGAGCCGCTACGTTGCCAAGGCGCTGCGCGAACTGGTCTCGGCCCACTTCCAGGCCCCGGATCTGTAAGAAATTCGCGCGGCAGACGACTGATCTTCCCGATGCTGCCGTATCCCCTTGCCCTACGCCTGACCCTGCTGTGCGCACTGCTGCCTGTGGGCTTGCAGGCCAGCACGCTGACACTGACGCCGGCCAGCCCGGCCTGTGGCGTCACGGCCGCGGCGCAGGCCCCGCTGCCACCGGCCGCACAGCACCGGCTGGCGCAAAGCCAGCCGGCCTCCGGGGCACGCGACATCGCCTGGGCCTGGCTGGGCTCGCCCACCGCGCGCTACCCGCATGCGGCCCTGGGCTCGACGCTGCATGCCGCCAGCCTGCATGTGCTGCCGGCAAGCACCACGGGCCCGCCGCAGCCGCAGACCTACACGCTGCCCCTGCATCGTGTGTTCGAGGACCGTGTGCCCCGATTGGCCGACCTGGACGGCGACGGGCGTGACGAGATCTTCCTGGTGGAAGCCGATGCCCTGCGCGGTGCGGCGCTGGTGGTGTTCGGGCTGCGCGATGGCGTGCTGGTCGAACTGGCGCGCGGCCCGCATGCGGGATCGACCTTTCGCTGGCTCAACCCGGTCGGCGTGGCCGATTTCGACGGTGACGGCCACCTCGATCTGGCCAGCGTGACCACCCCCCACATCGGCGGCGTACTCACGCTGCACCACTACCGCCCGCCACGCCTCGAACCCTATGCACGCGCCACCGAGGTCTCCAACCACCGCATGGGCGAGCTGGAGCAGCAACTGGCGGTGATCGTGACGCAGCCGGGCCAGCGGCCGGCCATCCTGATCCCCGACACGCAGTTGCAGGCGCTCCAGGCCCTGCGCTGGGATGCCCCGGGGCAATGGACCGAACTGGCCCGCCCCCTGGCGCTGCCCGCGCGCGCCGAGCGCTTCACGCCGCTGGACGGCGCAGGCTGCCTGCGGCTGGCCGACGGCAGCTGGTGGCGCGTGACGCTGGCACCCTGACACCCGAATTTCAACCCAGGAGAAACTTCATGCTGCTGCCCCGACAAGCCGTTCCCGCCCTGCGGGTACCCACCCTGGACCACGGTGCCTATGACCTGGTCAGTGACGCACCCGCGCGTTTTTCCCTGCTGGTGTTCTACCGCGGCCTGCACTGCCCGATCTGCGCCAAGTACCTGCTGGAGCTCGGCCGGCTGCAGCCCGAGTTCGAGCAGCGCGGCGTGAAAGTGATCGCCCTCTCCAGCGACGGCGCCGAACGCGCCCGCGAAATGGCCACCAAGGTGGGTTCGCCTGCGCTGCGCTTCGGCCATGGCCTGGCGCTGGCGAATGCGCGTGAATGGGGCTTGTACATCTCCACCAGCCGGGGCAAGACCTCGATCGGCATCGAGGAGCCCGCGCTGTTCGCCGAACCCGGTGTGTTCATCGTGCGGCCCGACGGCACGCTGTATTACGGTGCGGTGCAGACCATGCCGTTTGCACGGCCGCATTTCGACGAACTGCTGGGCGCCATCGACTTTGCCATCAGCAAGGACTACCCTGCCCGCGGCGAGTACACCGGGGCGGTCTGACCCCGCTCAGACCGCCCGTGCGCCCAGCACGCGCAGCCTGTCCTGCCACTTGCGCACGCCGGTCTCGCCCAGCTTGTCCACCATGCCAATCAGGCTGTCGCGCACCGGCGAGATGCCGACGAAACCCAGGATGTTGCGCTTGAGCAGGCCCACACCGCGGGCCCGGAAATACCAGCGGTAGACCAGGGCCGGCATGCCCATGGTGACGATGATGCGCGCGCTGCGGCCCTTGAGGCCCTTGAACATGAAGGGGTTGCTGCCGCGCTCGGCCGCGTCGCCCTTGAAGGCAAAACCCGGGCGCGCCACCTGCTCCAGGAAACCCTTGAGCAGGGCCGGCATGTCACCCAGCCAGAGCGGGAACACGATGAGCAGGTGCTGAGCCCAGGCGATCTCGTCCTGCGCGGACTGCAGGCCGGCGGGCAGCGCGGTGTGTTCCCACTCATGCTGGCTGCGCAGCAGGGGAAAGTCCAGCGTCGCGATCTCGACGATGTGCACCTCGTGGCCGGCACTGCGCGCGCCCTCGGCATAGGCCGCGGCCAGGGCGTGGCAGAGGTGCGGGGCCGAGGCGTCGGGGTGACCCTGGAGGATGAGGATACGGCGGCTGTCCATGGCGTGGCTCCTGCGATGCGGTCGCGTGATGCTGCCACGACAGCCTACAAGCTTCCATGACCTGGCGCAAATGCTCTGTTTTTCATAGCAAACAGGACTTGTCCCGTGCCGCAGCGGGCCTATTGGGCCTTGCCTAGGGACCCTCTGCAAAACTCCCGTCATGCGCGTTCGAGTCCAAAACGGGATGATTTGACCGCCAACACCACGCAGCGTGTGCTGTAGCACACGCAAGGAGTTTGGTGGGCAAAGGGCCCGTTTTGGTTCGAACCCGAAGGGGCGTGGTTTTGCGGGCGATCCGCTTCGTTGCAAAACCAGGCAAGCCGTATAGGCTTGCCTTGGGTTTTGCGCCTTGCGGCTCATCCCGCAAAAGCCACGCCGCGCGCGACGCGAGTTTTGCAGAGGGTCCCTAGAATGGAGACAGACTCTCTACGCTCCCATGAATCCGAACGACACCCCCCTCTTCTACACCGGCCGCACCGAGGCCTTCGACCAGACCTTCGACGCCTGGACCGACCGGCCGCTGCTGCGCTCCATGGAAGAAGGTGGCGTGGACTGGCCCAGCTCCTGCCGCAACGGCAACTGCCGCACCTGCATCGGCCAGCTCGTCAGCGGCACGGTGCGCTACGACATCGAGTGGCCCGGCCTGAGCCAGGAAGAGAAGGCAGAGGGTTATGTGCTGCCCTGCGTGGCCCACCCCTGCTCGGACGTGGTGCTCAAAGAGGGCTACTGAAGAGAAACGTCGCTCGGCTTCAGGCCAGCACGTTGAGCCGCGTGCCCAGGCTGCCCGAGGTGGCCAGGGGCTGCGGCCCCGTGGCCGGCTGCAACAGGATCTGCATGCTGCTCTGCGGCATGTCCATGGCCTGGCGCAAGACGTAGACCTGCACGTTCTGCGCCAGCCGCGCCGACTGCAGCTGGCTGGCGATGGCGATGATCTGCTTGCTGATGCCGTCCATGTTCGATATCGGGTGATTCAACCCTTTATCGGCAGGCCAGCTGGCAACTTGAGCCCCGGACGTGAACCCGGAGCCGGCGATCAGGCGTTGAGCGTGCCGCGCAGCAGCTCGGGCAGGCGCTCGGCCCCCATGCGGAAACCGCAGGCCTGGGCATGGCCGCCGCCGCCCATGCTCTCGGCCAGGGGGATGCAGTCGAAGCTGCGCTGCGAACGCAGGCCGGCCTTGATGAGCCCACCCTTGCTGGCGCTCCACATCAGCGCAAAGGTGCCGCTCTTCTTGCTCAGCAGTTCGCCCACCAGGCTGTGGAACATGCCGGGCGCGTTGACCATGAGGCCGGCCTGGCCGTTGAAGACGACGGGCTCGGCACCCGCGGCGATGTCTTCGCACAGCTTGCTGAACTTCTCGTCCATGGCCTGGCCGCGTTGCATGAAGGTCGCCAGTTCGTCTTCGGACCAGGAGGCGATCTGCGCCCACCGCTCGAACTCCATGGTCTCCATGTCGAGCGCGGCGAGGAAACCCGCGCTCTCGGGGAATTTCCAGGCCCAGATGTCGCGGTCTTCGATGTAGCGCACCAGGGCCGGCAAGGCACGGTCGGACTGGAAGAACTCCCAGGCCAGGCGCGCGCCGGACTTGCTCATGTCGAAATGCACCACACCACAACGACAGGCAAAACCCGTGAGCTTCTCGGCCGCGCTCTTGTGGTGGTCCAGCATCACGAGCTTGGCCGCGCGCTGCTCGATGGCCTGCATGAGCTCGGGCGCGAAGGAGAAGTCCAGGATGTAGACCGCGCGGCCATCGAGCGCCGGCAGGTCGTCCACGGTCTTCACATCGCCGTGGTCGCAGGGGCGGAACTCGGCCTTCCCCTCGTAATACAGCCAGGCGGCCAGCGCGGCACCAAAACCGTCAGCGCAGCGTGCGTGGTAGAGGATGAGCGGCGAGGGATCGTGGCGGTCGGGGTGGACCAGCAGTTGCTGGGGCAGCAGGGTTTTCATCGGACGGGTTTCCTGGGACGGGGGATGGCCTTGGGAGGCGCTGATTTCTTGGCGGCGGGCTTGGTACGGATATGGCCGGCACTCTGGAGCTCTTCCTTGCGCAGCTGGCGCTCGGCGTCGAGCTGTTTGCCTTCGGCCAGCCAGCGCGCGTATTCCTGCGGTGTTTCCAGCGAGATGCGACCCAGCGCGCCGACGCGGAAATCGTGGATCAGCAGCTCGGCGGCCTTTTGCATATTCACCTTGTTGCCGGCCATGAGCGAGCCACGGTTGCGGCCGATGGCTTCGAGCAGTTCCTCGCTCTGCAGCGCATCGATGTCCTTGAGGGCGTAACGCGCGACCAGCTCAGTCGCGTAGTGCGGCTTGAGGTAGTCCAGCAGCTCCAGCGCCACTTCCTGGTCGTCAAAGGCGTTGCGGCCCACGGCGCCGCTGGCGGCCAGGTTGTAACCGCTTTGCGCCACGATGATGCGCGGCCACAGCATGCCCGGTGTATCAAACAGGTAGAAGCCGTCTTCGAGCACGATGCGTTGTTCGTTACGCGTCACACCGGCTTCGTCGGCCGCCTTGGCCGCGCTCTTGCCCACCAGCCGGTTGATCAGCGTGGACTTGCCCACATTGGGAATGCCGCAGATCATCACGCGCAACGGGCGCGCCATGCTGTTGCCGCGTGTGGGCGCCAGTTCACGGCAGGGCGCGATCAGTCGCTTGGCGGCATTGCCATCGGTGGTGTCCAGCGCAATGGCACGCGTGCCCTCGCGGCCGTTGTAATGCGCCAGCCAGAGGGCGGTACAGCCCGGGTCGGCCAGATCCTGCTTGTTGAGCACCTTGAGGCTGGGCCGTTTGCTGGTCAGCGAAGCCAGCATGGGGTTGGCGCTGGAGCCCGGCAGACGCGCGTCGACCATCTCGATGACCACATCAATGTGCTTGATGCGCTCCTCGATGGTCTTCTTGGTCAGGTGCATGTGACCTGGGAACCACTGGACGGCCATAGGGTCAGTTTCTTTCTTCGCGGGAATCGGTGCCGGTAAGGATTGTCGCCGAGACGGCTTGGCATCTTAGATAGGCGACTGCTTTCGTGGCAGGCCGGGTCTCGCCCCGGCGGGCGAGGTACTTTTCTTTGCTTCGCCAAAGCAAAGTACCCAAAAGAAAGGCGAGCCGAAGTCAGGGCCCCTTCGGGGTTCCTTGCGCTGCTCGCATCGGGCGGGGTCGGGCTAAACTCGCTGCGCTCAAACAACGCCCGCCCTGATCCGCCCGCTGCTGCGCTGCTCAGCCCTGCCACACGGCATGGGGTCCGGACAGCCGGGAGCCAACAGCCAAGAACAGAACAGCCAAACAAGGACGCGCCATGGCGCGTCCTTGTGGGATTCGGTTTTGGTATCCGGTTCCCCCCGCCGTAATGAGGAGGCGAGTAGCGCAGGGCTGAGCGGATAAAGGGGCGCGCATGTTTGAGCGCAGCGAGTTTGCGCGCACCCCGCTCAGACCGAGCAACGCAGCGTACCGGCGCAGCCGGGCGACGAATCCGGCTCGCCTTTTCTTTGGTGACTTTCTTTTGGCGAAGCAAAAGAAAGTTACTGCCCTGCCGGGGGCACATCCCGGCAACGCCACGTCAAAAGAAAAGAACCGAGAAAACTAGGCCGACAACGATAATTGCCGCCATGACGAACCCAGCAAAACAAGAAGCCCAGGCCCGTAAAGCCGACCAGGAACTCCTCTTCAAAGGCATCGCCATCGCCCTGATCGGCGCAGTCATCCTGCTGGGCCCCTACTTCGCCCGCTCGCCAGCGGTACAGGAGTTGCTGACCGGTGGCCAGGTGGTGGGCTGGTTCGCCCTCGTCCTCGGAATTGCCTTTTTAGGCCAGTACTTCCTGCGCCGCCGCGCGAGAAGGTAGTCCCAGCCGCGAGGGCGAGACGTACTGCTGGCGGAAGATCTCGAAAGGCATGGTGTCGGCCGCCTCGATGGCGCGCTGGTCTTCGAGCGACTTGCGCGCCATCGCCTCAAAACGCTGCTGTTGCTGCGAGGTCCAGGGCCGGGCCAGCAAATCCTGCCGCGTCTGCTGCGAACGGGCGCGCACAAAACGCAGGAAAGAGTTGTCGTACCCGCTGGCCATCTCGGCCAGCACACGGGCCGAAGGCAGGGTTGAAGGATCAGCCAGGCCGGCGCGAGCCGAGGCCAGGGCCGCGCTGTAGTCAGTGCAACCATGCGCGGCATCCAGCGCACGCGCGATGGGCTCGCAGGCCTGCACCAGTTCGCTGCCCCAGTCTTGCAGCGTGACCGCCTGGCCTCCGCGCAGCAGCTGCAGGCCCGGCTCGCGCCCGCGCGCGGCCGTGAGGTGCTGGTTGCGCGCGAGTTCGGCGATTTCCTGCGGCGTGTCATTGGGACTCTCGCTCTGCAGGCAGTGCAGCAGGAAGACATCCAGGAAACGCATGGTCTGCGCGTTGATGCCCACGGGCTCGAAGGGGTCCAGGTCCATGAGGCGCACTTCCACGTACTCCACGCCCCGCTCGCGCAGGGCGTGCAGCGGGCGCTCACCCTGGAAGATGGTGCGCTTGGGGCGGATGGTGCCGTAGAACTCATTCTCGATCTGCAGCAGGCTGGTGGCGAGCTGGATGTAGTCGCCGCCGGGGTTCAGCACGCCCAGGGCCTCGTAGGCCGGCCAGGGCCGGGTGAGCGCGTCGTGCAGCGAAGCGGCGTAGCCCTCCAGGCTGTTGTAGCTGACGGCCAGCGAGGCTTGCGCGTCGCTCTGGTAACCCAGGCGCCCCATGCGCAGCGAGGTGCCGTGCGGCATGTACAGGGCCTTGCCGTCCAACGACTGCAGCTCGTGCTGGCGGCCTTCGACGAAGGTCGGGCACACGGCGGGCGAGGCGCCGAACAGGTAGAGCAGCAGGAAGGCGTGACGGCGGAAGTTGCGGATCAGCGCGAAGTACTCTGCATTGCTCACGCCCGGCAGCGACCAGTTGTAGTGGATGCCCGAGATGGTCTGCATGCGCCGGCCATAACGATGGCCCAGGCCCATGCGGTAGACGCTCTTGGCGCGCCCGATGTTGGAAGAGCCGTAGCGCCCCAGGGGAATCGTCTCGTCGGTGGGCAGGCCGCAGGGCATGCTGGAGACCCAGAGCATTTCTTCCCCGGCCTCGCGCAGGGTGCGGTAGGTGTATTGGTGGGTCTCGGTGAGTTCGTCCAGGCAGGCCGACACGCCGGCATGCACCCCGGTGATGAGTTCGAGCTGGGACTCGGAATAGTCGGTGGTGATGTGCGGATGCGTGAGCGCCGAGCCCAGCGCCGCCGGATGCGGCGTGAGCGCCAGCATCCCGTCAGGCAGTGCGCGCAGGCTTTCCTTCTCGATGCCACGCCGGATGCCCAGCAGGCGCTCGGAGGCCAGGAGAGGGTGGGCGACGGGACTGCTCATGCGGGAGATCCTGCGGTTGTTCTATTTGTAGTCGGACCCGGAAGTTACCATGCCGGGATAAACCCTGCTGCGCGGGGTCAAGAGACGCCGATCACCCTGCATGAACGACAGCCCGAGCAACGCCATCCCCCAAGGACCACTGGCCGACACCCTGGCCATGTTTGCCGCGCTGCAGCAGCGCGCCCTTGTCGCCGGCGTGACCCTGCGCAAGCCCCCGCCCCTGCCCACGGGCTGCTGTGGCCGCGGCTGCAACGGCTGCGTGTGGGAAGGCTTTCATGAAGCGGCCGCCTACTGGCAGGCAGAGGCCGAGCAGGTACTGCAAGACTGAGTGTGCCGACGTGACTTTGACCGCACTCGCCGGACTGATCTATGGGTGCATGAGCCTCGTCGCTTATGCCGTCTACGCCCTGGACAAGTCAGCCGCTCGCAGGAAACGCCGGCGTGTCCCGGAACGCGCGCTGCACCTGCTGGCCCTGCTGGGCGGCTGGCCCGGTGCGCTGCTGGCGCAGCGGCAACTGCGGCACAAGACGAGCAAGCCACGCTTCCTGATGGTGTTCTGGCTGATGGTGTTGCTCAACATCGCCGGCTTGATCCTGCTGGTCGCGTCACGCCATGGCGCACAGGGGCCAGGCTGAAAAGAGCAAGCCCGGCAGGCCCGGGCTTCTGGATCGACGCAAAGGCTGCTCAGCCCTGCCCCAGCATGACCATCGCCCGCCCCACCTCGTGCGTGCCCTGGGCGCTGCCGCTGCCGGGCACCGTTTCGTTGGTGCGGTCCAGCACTTCGGCCAGGTGCTGCTGCAGGCGTACGTCGGCGTTCTCGTCGATGCCGATCCACGCGCCATGCGTCAGGGTGATGTGGGCCGCCTCGACGCTGCCCGCACCCGCACAGAGCGTGGTGCGCGTGGGTGCATCGGCACTGGCCAGCACCAGCATGGCGGGCACCACGGCCTCGGGCTGCAGGGCGCGCAGCACTTCGGCGGGCATCAGGTCTTCGGTCATGCGGGTGGCGGCGGTGGGGGCCAGGCAGTTCACGCGGATGTCGTTCTTCGCACCTTCCAGCGAGAGGGTCTGCATCAGCCCGACCAGGGCCAGCTTGGCCGCGCCGTAGTTGGACTGGCCGAAGTTGCCGTAGAGGCCGCTGGACGAGGTGGTCATCACGATGCGGCCGTATTTCTGCGCGATCATGTGGGGCCACACGGCCTTGCAGCAGTGCACGGCGCCCATGAGGTGCACGTCCAGCACCAGGCGGAAGTCGGCCAGCTCCATCTTGGCAAAGGTCTTGTCGCGCAGGATGCCGGCGTTGTTGACCAGGATGTCCACGCGACCCCAGGTCTCCACCGCCTGCTGCACCATGGCCTGTACGGCCTCGAAGTCGGTGACCGACGCGGCGTTCGCCATCGCCTCGCCACCGGCCGCACGGATCTCGTCCACCACCTGCTGCGCGGCGCTGGCCGAACCGCCCGAGCCGTCACGGGCACCGCCCAGGTCGTTCACCACCACCTTGGCACCGCGTTGGGCCAAAGCCAGCGCGTGCTGGCGGCCCAGGCCGCCACCGGCCCCGGTCACGATGGCCACCCGGCCCTTGAAGTCGATCATGCTGTCTCCTCTGTGTTTGTCAGCGTATGCTCAAATCTTAATGGACGAATAAAACCAGCCGAGTCCTGCACACGACACCATGGAACTGAACCACACCCTCATCGAAACCCCGCCGCGCGACGCGGCCACCGTGGTCATGCTGCGCGATGCGCCCACCGGGCTGGAGGTCTTCCTGCTCAAGCGCCACGGCGCCTCGGACGTGCTGGGCGGCGCCTATGTGTTTCCCGGCGGCAAGATCGATGCGCAAGACGCCGCGCTGATCCCCCAGCTGGACCAGCCCCTGGCCGCGCTGCACGGCGCGCTGGGCGAGCCCGACACGGCGGCCGAGCTGGCCGCCAGCTGCTACGTGGCGGCGCTGCGCGAGGCTTTCGAGGAATCGGGCGTGCTGTACGCGCATGGCGCCAGCGCCGATCAGGTGGCGCAGGCCACTGCGCTGCTGCGCGAGGGCCATGGTTTTGCCGAGTTGCTGCTTCAGCTGGGCCTGAAGCTGGACACGCGCAGCGTGCTGCCCTGGTCGCGCTGGGTCACGCCCAGGATGGCCTCGGTGAGTTCCAAGCGCTTCGACACGCGCTTTTTCGTGGCCGCCGTGCCGGCGGTGCAGACGGCAAGCCATGACAACCATGAAGCCACCGAGAGCGTGTGGGTGGCACCGCGCGCTGCGCTGGAACAATACCGCGACAGCATCATCGATCTGGCGCCACCGCAGATCATGAGCCTGGCCCATCTGGCGCGGCACAGCAGCGTGGCCGGCGTGCTGGCCGAGGCCCGCAGCAAAAGCCCGGCCCTGGTGCAGCCCGAGCCTTTTGATGACGAGAACGGCGTGCGGGTGCTGTGTTACCCCGGCGACCCGCGTCACAGCGTGCGCGAGCGCGCCCTGCCCGGCCCCACACGTCTGCGCTACAGCAGCAAGCGCTTCCAGCCCGAGGGCGGCTTCGAGGCGCTCTTTCTCTGACTCAGGAATTGGCGCGACGCTTGAGCCAGCGCATCAGCCCACCCACCAGCGGCAGCTTCTCGTAGAGCTCCTCGGCCGCGTCCCAGTAGTCGCGGTGCGAGCGGATGCGTCCGTCCTGCGCCAGGCGCAGGTGCGTGGCGCCGCGGATGAGTTGCGGCTTGTCGGGGCTGAACTTGCGGAAGCGGAAATGGAAATCCCAGGTCAGCAGGACCTGCTCGCCCTCGACCACGCGGCCGGTCACGACGAACCGTGGCTCGTGCAGGTTGACGTACATGTGGCGGAAGATGCGCTGGATGGGCAGGATGCCGCGCACCTCGTTGAAGGGGTCCTTGAAATACGCGTCCTCGGTATAGAACTCGGGAAAACGCTCGACACTCTGCGGTGTCAGCGTTTCGAAGAAGACGGCAATTTTTTCGACAGCGTGGCTCATAGTCCGGTGAATTTTCTGATCAGGGGAAAGTAGAGGCGGTAGGGCAGCAGGCGCAGGAACTTGAGCCAGCGCGTGAAGCGTTTGGGAAAGTGCAATTCGAAGTCGCCACGTGCCCAGCCGGCCAGCATCTCGCGCGCCGCAACTTCGGGGGTGATGAGCGCCGGCATCCTGAAATCGTTCTGCGCGGTCAGCGGCGTCTCGACGAAACCGGGGTTGACCACGCTTACACCCAGGCCCAGGGCACGCAGGTCCAGGTAGAGGGCTTCGGCCAGGTTGATGAGCGCGGCCTTGGTCGGCCCGTAGGCCAGGCTCTTGGGCAGGCCGCGGAAACCCGCCACGCTGCTGACCAGGCTCAGGTGCCCGCCCTGGCCCGCCGCGGCCTGCTGCTTCAGATGCGGCAACACGGCCTCCAGCAGATAGAGCGCGCCCACGTAGTTGACCTGCTCGTGGCGCAGCATTTCCTCCAGGCTGTAGGACTGGGCGTCGACGGGCAGGTAATAACCGGCGCAGTACACCACCAGGTCCAGCGGGCCGCGCTCGGCGATGGCGTCGCTGGCCAGCTGCAGGGCGCGGCGGTCCGTGACATCCAGCGGCAGGGCCACGGCACGCGGCCGGCCCTGGGCATCGGCGCCCGGATGCGCGGCCACCCAGGCATCGAGTTGCGCCGCCTTGCGGGCTGACACAAACACCGTGGCACCTTGTGCGTGGATCAGGTCGGCGCAGGCCTGGCCGATGCCGCTGGAGGCACCGACCAGCCAGACCGTCTTGCCGGCCCAGTCACGCAGGGGAGGATTGAGGGCCATGGCTCAGCGCTTGGTGAAGGACAGGGTGACTTCGCCCAGGCGCACACCCCATTTGCTCATGGTGGCGCGGTTGAGCATGACGCGATCGTTCATCTGGTACATCCAGTCCTCGAAATGTACGACGATGTTGCGCCCGTCCACCGGCAGGTCCAGGTTGTAGGCCCAGTAGAAGGCGTTGCCGCGCTCCTCGCCATTCGCCTCGCCTACCACGTCGCCGGCGGTGCCGACATAGAGCCCCTGCCTGCCCACGCCAGGGCGGCGACGCAGCGTCCAGATGCGCTTCTGTGTCGTGCCATCGGAGTAGGTGAAGTCTTCGTCGAGCACGCCGACCTCGCGGCCGCTCTCGCCGCTCCAGCTGCAGTTCATGACCACGGTGAAACGCTTGACGACCTTGCCCGAACGGTCGGTGAAGACGCCGTAGGCATCCACCGTGCCGTTGAAATAACGGCGCAGGTCGAGCTCGGGTTTCTCCTCCGCGTAATCGGCCACGGTAGGCGAGGCGCAGCCGGCCAGGGTGGTGGCGCCAAGCGCGGTGGCACCGGCAAGCAGCAGACGTCGTTTCATGATGAACCTTTGCGATGGATAAAAGATGAATACAGCAGGGCACCCGCCGCCAGCTTGAGCACACAGGGCAGCAGGCAGTAGGCGACGGTGAGCGCCTGCAGCGCCTGGGGCTCGCGCGCGCCGGGCGCATAACCGTAGAAGCCCAGCAGGGGCAGGGCCAGGCCGGCGGCCAGGGCCAGGTTGAGTTTGGTGGCGAAGTTCCACCAGCCGTAATAGGCGCCTTGCGTGCGGCCCAGGTCGCCGGCGCGCGCAATCAGGCCGGCCAGCATGGCGCCGGGCATCACGAGATCCGCACCCAAAGCGGCGCCCGAAAGCACGCAGATGCCGATGAAGAGCCAGGCATCCCCGCTGCCCAGGGTGCTGGCCCAGACGAAAACGGCCACCGCCAGCCCCATGCCGCCCAGCCAGCTGCGGGCCAGGCCGAAGCGGCGCACGGCGGCCAGCCACAGCGGCATGGACAAGGCAGCACTCAGGAAATAGCTGCCGAGAAAAAACGGCTCCATGGATGCCGAAGCCTGCAGCCGGTCCTGCACGAAAAACAGCACCAGCGTGGCCGGCACCGCGCTGGCAATGCCGTTGAGCATGAAGACCGCGAGCAGGCGGCGAAAGGGCGCGCGCTGCCAGGGTTGCCAGAGATGGCCGGCCTCGGCCGCCGTGCCCGTGATCGCATCGGCCGCAGGGCGCGGCGCCGCGCGCCAGGCCAGCCAGCCCAGCAGCAAGGCCGCCCAGAACAGGCCGACCATGACGTCCAGCCCCCACAGCACGGGCGCCACCGACGCCAGCAGCACACCGACCAGGCCCAGGCCCTCGCGCCAGGCCACCAGGCGGCTCTGGCGCACGGAGTCACCCCCGAGCAAGGCACCCCAGGCCTGGTGCGAGAGGGTCACCGCGCTGAAGCTGGCGTAGGTGAGCATCAGCAGCACGGCGCTGACGACCAGCAGGCCGTCCCCGCTGCGCAGCGGAGGAAAGAAGAGCAGCGCAAAACCCGCGCCCATGAGCCCGCATGCGACCGCGGCCCAGGCCAGCAGTGTGGCCGGGGACCGGCGGTAGAGCCGGTCACTCACGCGGCCCAGCAGCGGATCGATCAGCGCATCGGCCAGGCGCGTGGCCAGCAGCAAGGCACCCAGCGTGGCCAGCGGCACACCGAACTCGCGCGCGTAGTGGTTGGGCAGCAGCACATACAGCGGCAGCGCCACGAACGCCAGCGGCAGGCCCATGAGGCCGTAACGCCAGGCTTGCGCGACCGAGAGTGTGGTGGAGGTCGTCATGCAGGCATGCCGTTCAGCGGGCGCTCGCGGACTGGCCCAGCAGGGCCAGCCTCAACCTGGGTGCCGAGGTCTGCTCCGACAGCCAGATGCCGAAGAACAGGCGGGCGAACTCGGGATCGGCGATTTCCCCCGTGGGCTTGCCGTTGGCGTAGAACTGCGCGCCGCGGCCCGGCAGGTTCACGCCGGTCAGGCGGTCGCCGGTACTCACGTCTGGAAAGACGGCCGCCATGGCCTGCAGCCAGGCTTGCGCCTGCGTCTCGCTGATGGGGCCGACACGACGCATCTCGTCGATGGAGCGCTGGGCGATGTCGCGCCCCTTGAAGTCGCGCCGGTAGTGCAACTCCAGCGCATAACGCTGGCGCGGCAGGGCCGCGGCATCGAAACCGGGCTCGACCCACAGGCTGGCCTGGTAGACCTCGAAGCCCCACCAGGTGTACAGGCCGCTGCCGGCCTGGCGCGGCTGCGCCAGCAGGGGCGAGGCGACGCGAGCCGGCGGCGGCACGATCTCGGCCAGCGCCGGGGCGGCGGCCAGCAGCAGGACGAGCCCGATGACATTTGCTACGCTTTTTGTAGCGTGAACTGCATCACGTCGATATTGGCTTCGTCGAAGGCCGCTTCGCAGTAGGCGAGGTAGAACTCCCATAGGTGCATGAACCTTTCGTCAAATCCGAGTTGCAGGATGCGGCTGCGCTCCGCCAGGAACTGGCGGCGCCAGCGACGCAGGGTTTCGGCGTAGTCGGGGCCGAAGGACAGCTCATCCACCACCTTCAGGCCCGCCGCCTCGGCCTGGCGGCGGAACTCGGCCGGGCACGGCAGGCAGCCGCCGGGGAAGATGTACTGCTGGATGAAGTCGGTCGAGTGGAGGTAGCGCTCGAACAGGCGATCCTCGATCACGATGCTCTGGATGCAGGCCCGCCCGCCGGGCTTGAGCAGGCGCGCCACGCTCTGGAAGTAGGTCGGCCAGTATTCCTGGCCCACCGCCTCGACCATCTCGATGGAGCAGATCGCGTCGTACGGGCCGTCGCTGATGTCGCGGTAGTCCTGCAGGCGCAGGTCGGCGCGTGCGGCCGCCTCGGCGCCCAGCTGGCCCATGCGTTCGCGGCCCCAGCCCAGCTGCTCGGTGCTCAGCGTCACGCCGGTCAGCGAGGCCTGGAATTCGGTGACGGCCATCTCGGCCAGCGCGCCCCAGCCACAGCCGATCTCCAGCACGCGGTCACCCGGCTGCACCCCGGCCAGGCGCAGCGCGCGCCGCACCTTGGCCTGCTGGGCGGCGACCATGTCGCCAGCCATATTGCCCTCGAACCAGGCCGAGGAATAGTTCATGGTCCCGTCCAGCCACAGGCGGTAGAAGGCATTGCCCAGGTCGTAATGGGCGTGGATGTTCTTGCGGCTGTTGGTCCTGGTGTTGCGGTGAAAGAGGTGGCGCAGGCGGTAGAACAGGCTGCCCAGCCAGCTGCCGTAGATCACGTCCTCCAGGTCCTGGCGGTTGCGGATGAACAGGCGCAGCAGCGCAGCCAGGTCGGAGGTCGTCCACTGGCCGGCCATATAACTCTCGGCAAAACCGATGTCGCCGGACTTGAGCGTGGCGCCGAACACGGCCCAGTCGTGCAGCACCAGGCTGGCATGGGGAGCGTCGCCGTTGCCGTAGCGCAGCTGCGTGCCATCGGGCAGTTGCAGGGTGAGCGTGCCGTGCCGCAGTCGTTCGAGCAGACGCAGGACGGAACGGGCACTGGCGGGCGCGCTGCGCGGCAGCACGAGGCGGGGGGCAGTGGTGGTGTTCATGGCGTGGAGGCTGGAGGGATGGAACGGGTGACGAAGTCGGCGGGTGGCACCGGCTTGGAGAAAAAGGGCACACGCTTGAGCCACAGGCGCAGGGCCTGCCAGTGGATGTGGGCGATCAGCGCCAGCGTCATGGCCGGCTGGCGCCACAGCACACGACGCGCGCTGAGCGCGGTATAGGGCTGCAGCACGCCGCTGACGCTGGTCTGCAGCAGCAGGCCCTGCGCATCCAGCAGGTCGACGCAGGCCACGGTGCGCTCCATGCCGTCGCGCTCGGTGCGCATGAAACGGAAGCGGTACTCGCCCTCGACGCGGCAGAAGGGCGAGACGTGGAAGACCTTGCTGGCGTGTTGCTCGTGGCCGTAGCGCGGCGCATCGAGCAGGTAGCAGTGGCGCTCGCCGAAGGTGTTGTTGACCTCGGCCACGATGGCGCGCAGCGTGCCGTCGCTGCGGTGGCAGTACCAGAAGCTCACCGGCTTGAAGGTGTAACCCAGCACCCGCGGGTAGCAGTGCAGCCAGACCTCGCCGTCGGCATCGGTGATGCCTTCGCGCTGCAGCAACTCCTCCATCCAGCCCAGCGCTCCGCCCTGCGCGGCGCTGCGGCCGTCGCCGTGGTCGCTGTCATGGAAGCTCAGCCAGCCGGCGCGGTTGTACGCCAGCTCGCCGGCGCCAAACCGGCGCATGCCGCGCAGCGGCAGCATGAGAAAGAAGGTGGAATAGGCAAAGACGTGGCGCGCCGGGCGCAGGCGCGTGTGGCGCACCTGGCCGCTGCCGATCAGGGGCACGCCGGGCTGGCTCATGCGGCTTCCCGGTAGGCCAGCAAGGCCAGCAGTTGCTGCGCCACGCCCAGGCCCGACTTGAGACCGTCTTCATGAAAGCCGTAGCCGGTCCAGGCGCCTGCGTACCAGGTGCGCTGGCGGCCCTGCAGCCTGGGCAACTCCTTTTGTGCGGCGATGGCGCCCAGGTCGAACACCGGGTGCGCGTAGTCGTAGTCGCCCAGCACATGCTGCGGCGCGATCTCGCGCAGCGGGTTGAGGCTGACCACCACCGGCTGCTCGAACGGCAGGGGCTGCAGCTGGTTGAGCAGGTAGTGCAGGCAGACGCGGCTGCTTTCCTGCTCGGTCGCCGGGGCGCGTTCGTAGTTCCAGGCGGCCCAGGCCAGGCGGCGCTCGGGCAGCACCGAGGCATCGGTGTGCAGCACGGCGCGGTTGGCCTGGTAGCGGATGGCGCCCAGCACACGGCCTTCCTCGGCCGAGGGCCGGCGCAGCAGGGCCAGGGCCTGGTCGGAATGGGTGGCCAGCACGACCTGGTCGAAACGCTGGGCGCCCTGGTCGGTGGTGAGGGTCACACCGTGGTCGTCGCGCTCGATGGCGCGCACGGGGGTATTGAGACGCTTGTCCGGAATGCGGGCGACGATCTTCTCGACATAACGGCGCGCGCCGCCGCTCACCGTCCACCACTGCGGCCGGTCGTTCACCTGGATCAGGCCGTGGTTGTGGCAGAAGCGGATCATGGTGGCCACGGGGAACTCCAGCATCTGCGCCGTCGGGCAGCTCCAGATGCAGGCCATCATGGGCAGGAAGTACCAGTCGCGGAATTCGGCGCTGAAGCGCTGCGCGTCCAGCCACTCGCCCAGGGGCTGCGCCAGTTGCGCATCGGCCCCGGCCTCGGCCAGGGTCGTCGCCAGCTTGTTGAAGCGCAGCACCTCGCGCAGCATGCGCAGGAAACGCCAGTTCAGCAGATTGCGGCGCTGGGCAAAAACGCTGTTGAGATTGGCACCGTTCCACTCCAGCCGGCGGCCCCGGGGGTCCCCCGCCTGCACCGAGAAGGACATGTCGGTCTTGGCGGTGGCGATGTCCAGCTCGCCGAACAGGCGGATCAGGTTGGGGTAGGTGCGCTCGTTGAAGACCAGGAAACCGGTGTCCACGCCCCAGGTGACGGGCCCATGGCTGGTGGGCAAGGTCACATCCACCGTATGGGTGTGACCGCCAAAATAGTCCCCCGCCTCGAACAGGGTCAGCTCGGCATGGCCCTGCAGGGCGTGGGCCACGGCCAGGCCGGAGATGCCGGAACCGACGATGGCGACCTTCATGCGCAGACTCGCTTCCACGGGGCCATGGCGCCCTGGACGGTAGGGCTGTCAAACCTGCGGGATAAGCTGGGAAGAATTTTTGACATGGACAAAACTTAGGTTAAACAGTTAATATCGCGTTGTTTTGGAAGATTATCTACGTTTGTCCTAGACAAAAAGATTTACAGTGAAAGACCATACAGATGAGTCAGGAATGACAGGCGAGACGGCCGGCACCGACCTGCCCATCGCCGCGGTGGAGCGCGACACGGGTCTTTCCAAGGACACGCTGCGCGTCTGGGAACGCCGTTACGGCTTCCCGCAGCCCGTGCGCGACGCCTTCGACGAGCGCCTCTACCCGTCCGAGCAGGTCGAGCGCCTGCGCCTGATCGCACGCCTGCTGGGGGCCGGCCAGCGCCCCGGGCGCGTGGTGCCCCTGTCGATGGCCGAGTTGCAGCAACTGCTGCTGGACTCGGCCCCGGCGGCGACGAATGCCCCCCTCACCCCCGAGTTGCAGGCCCTCCTGGCACTGGTGCGCCGCCACGAGGTGATGGCCTTGCGCCGCACGCTGAACCAGGCCGTGCTGCGCCTGGGCCTGGGCCGCTTCCTGACCGAACTGCTGGCGCCGCTGAACGTGCAGGTGGGCGAAGCCTGGGTGCGCGGCGAGATCCAGGTGTTCGAGGAACATATGTATACGGAGAGCGTGACCGCCGTGCTGCGCAGCGCCCTGGGCAGCATGGCCTCCATGCCGCGGCCGGGCCGCCCACGGGTGCTGCTGGCGACCTTTCCGCAGGAGTCCCACATGCTGGGCCTGCTGATGGCCGAGATCGCGCTGGTGCTGGAGGGCTGCGAATGCGTCTCGCTGGGCACCCAGACCCCGGTGGCCGAGATCGTGCGCGCGGCGCAGGCCAACCGCGCACAGATCGTGGGCCTGAGCTTCAGCCCCGCCTTCAATGCGCAGTTGCTGCAGCGCGGCCTGCAGGATCTGCGCAGCCGGCTACCCGCCGGGACCGAGATCTGGGCCGGTGGCACTCACCCGGTGTTGCAACGCCGCGCCCCCGAGGGTGTGACCCCGGTGCCCAGGCTGGAGGAGATCGGGGCTCTGTTGTCCCGGTGGAGCGACAGCCAGCCGCAGCCAGCCGCCTGAGGCTGCGCTGAACAGGTCCTGGCGATGGGCTGCGCCCTGCATCGGGATGGGATGCAAGGCGCAAACCACAGCCATAGCCCCAGCTATGGCGAGGATTTGCAACGCCGCAGACCGCCCGCTGCTGGGATGCAGCACGCGGCGGGGACTTGTTCAGCGTAGCCCTAAGGAACTCAGGCCGCGCTGTCGCGCTTTTTCAGGTCGGCCAGCATGAGGCTGGACTCGCCCAGGCGGCCTGCCAGGATGCGGGCGATGTTGCGGTAGATGGCCGAGGCACTCTCGGGGTTGGCATCGATGAGCTCGCGGTAGAAGCGCATGGCGACCAGCGAACCGGTGGCGCGCACCGTGGCCGAACGCACGTCGTTGCCGACCAGGGCCATCTCGCCGAAGCACTCGCCCGGGCCCAGGCGCGTCAGCTCGACCGGTTTGCCGTCGCGCATTTTTTCGACCACCACATCGCCGGCGATCAGCACATAGAAGGAGTTGCCCATGTCGCCTTCGCGGAACACCGCTTCGCCGGCCTGGACCGTGAAATGTTCGCCCGTGGCCAGCGTGTCCAGCAGGCAGGGCTGGCTCATGCCGGAGAAGATCGGGACCTTCTGCGCAATCTTCTGGATGATGGCCGGGTCGAGCTTGAGCGCCGATGCCGCGCGCTGGGGCAACACCTCGGCACGCACCCGCTCGGCGATGTTCTGGACGATGGCAGGATTGATACCCATGTTCTTGTGTCCCCTGTGGTGTAACGCCTGCTGGCGGTACATGGCACATCTTACACAGCAGCGAAGGCGGCGGCGTGGCAGTTTTGCGCACGATGGCCCCTTATTCAACGCCCCGCGCTGCCGAGCCGGCAGCGCGTGCGCCGGGGCGCCGCCCTGCCGTCCTGAACCCGGGCGACCCGTATACTTGGTGCCTGACAGGTCGGCCTCCTTGACAGCTTACCGCCGTGGCGGGGCCGGCATAATGAGCACACTCATCTTCTCCAAAATCCCGATCGCATGGCTGTCCTCACCATCGTCTTTGCCGACCTGACCGGAAGTACCGGGCTTTTCGAGGCATTGGGCAATGCCAGGGCGGCTGAAGTGGTGACCCGCACCACGCACTGGATCGGCAAGACCTTCCAGGCGCGCGGCGGCCGTGTCATCAAGTACCTGGGCGACGGCGTGCTGGCCTCGTTTGTCGACAACCAGGCCGCTGTGCTGTCCATGGTCGAGATGCAGCGCATGCAGCGCGAGCGCAGCAGCAGCCTGCCTGGCATGAGCAAGATGCAGGTCAAGGTGGGCCTGGCCCGTGGCGAGGTGGTGGAACAGGACGGCGACTGCTTCGGTGACGCCGTCAACATGGCCTCGCGCCTGAGCGACCTGTCGGGCGCCGAACAGATCTTCGCTTCCGAGAGCGTCATCGAGGCGCTGTACCACGACGGCGAGATCAATTACCGCAACCTCGGGCCCATGGACATCCGGGGCAAGAGCGAACCGGCCATCGTCTACCGCATCGACTGGCAGCGCGAGACCACCTCCGAGATCATGACCATGCAGGCCGGCCTGGAGACGGTCGGCGCGCCCAGCAGCCGCCTGCCCAGCACCATCGAGCTGACCTGGCGCGAGCACAACATCCTGTTCGAGGCCATGGACATGCCGGTCTTCCTGGGCCGCGGCAACGACGCCCAGTTTGCCGTGCTCGACCCGCGCGTCTCGCGCCTGCACGCCCGCCTGGACCGCCGCGGTGAACTCTTCGTGCTCTCGGACATCAGCAGCTACGGCACCTGGGTGCGCTTCGCCGGCTCCTCTGCCGTGATCTCCCTGCGACGCCAGGAATGCGTGCTGCTGGACAAGGGCGAGATGGCGCTGGGGGCCTCCTTCGACGACCCGACCGCCCCCATCGTCAGCTTCTGGTTCACCAACAAGAACAACTGAACTGCGTGGGCAAGTCCTCGCCATGACCCGCCGGGCCCTCCCCAAGCTGATCGACGATCTGCGCGCCTACCAGGCCGAACTGGAAGCGCAGAACAGCGCGCTCGAATTCAGCCGCATCGCCGCCGAAGGCGCCTCCGAACGTTTCGAATCGCTGTTCTCCAACGTGCCGCTGGGGCTGATGGTGGTCGACGAGTTCGGCATGGTGGAACAGAGCAACGCCATGGCGCTCAAGCTGTTCCGGCCCAAGGAATCCGACCCCCCGCTGAACTTCCTGCTGCCCCTGGTCACCCCCGACCACATCGAGCGCGTGCAGCAGTCGCTGGACGAGGCCAAGATCCATGGCCACAGCGACACCAACGAGGTGGTGTTCTCCAGCGGTCTGGAAGCCCGCTTCACCGGCGACCTGCACATCGCGCGCATCCAGTATTCGCAGGACCGCGACCTGACCCATTTCATCTGCGCCGTGATCGACCAGGGCCCGCTGCTGACCGAGCGGCGCGCGCTGCAGGAACGCCGGCGCGCGCTGCAGGAAAGCGCGTTGGCCCTGCAGCAGCGCAACGAGGAACTGCGCCTGAGCGAAAACCGCCTGGCCGCCATCATCAACTCCTCGCTCGACGCCATCATCTGCGTCGACGGCGAGCAGCGCATCACCGTCTTCAACCCGGCCGCCGCCGCACTCTTCCAGTGCCCGCCCGAGCAGGCGCTCAAGACCTCGCTGGGCCGCTTCCTGCCCGAGGCCATCGAGGCGATCGCCGCCACGCGCCTCTCGACCCAGGCCACGCTGGGCGAAGTCATCGGCCGCACCGTCGAAGGTCGCCCCCTGATGCTCGAAGTCAGCGTCTCGCGCGAACGCCAGCCCGAAGGCGACGGCGACATCACCACCGTCTTCGCGCGCGACCTGACGACACGCCGCGAGATGGAAGTGCAGCGCAACATCCTCGAAGCGCAGCTGCGCGAGGCGCACAAGATGCAGGCCATCGGCACCATGGCCGGCGGCATCGCGCACGACTTCAACAACATCCTGGGCGCCATCCTGGGCAACGTCACCCTCGCCCGCCAGGACGCCGGCGCCGATTCGCCGGTGCAGGTCTGCCTGACCGAAGTCGAGAAGGCCGGCCGCCGCGGGCGTGACCTGGTGCGCCAGATCCTGACCTTCAGCCGCAACGAGCCGCCCAAGCGCCACCCCATCCAGCTGGTCGAGGTGGTGCAGGAATCGGTGCGCCTCATGAAGGTCACCCTGCCGCCCACGGTGGACTTGCAGGTGCGCCTGCGCGAGACGCCGGCCGTGCTGGCCGACGCGACCCAGGTCGAACAGGCCCTGATCAACCTGTGCACCAACGCCATCCACGCCATCGGCAGCGCGCGCGGCACGGTCTGCATCGAACTCACCAGCACCCACCCCGACATGCTGGAGTGCCAGCGCCTGGGACTGGCCGAAGGGCCCTACGTGACCCTGGCCGTGCGCGACAGCGGCAGCGGCATGGAGGCCGAGACCCTGCAGCGCATCTTCGAACCCTTCTTCACCACCAAGCCCGTGGGCCAGGGCACGGGCCTGGGCCTGGCCGTGGTGCACGGCGTGATGCGCACCCACCTGGGCACGGTGGACGTGAGCAGCTCACCCGGCAGCGGCAGCGAGTTCACGCTCTATTTCCCCGCCGCCGAAGCCGACATCGTCCCGACGCCGGCCGAGCCCACGCGCCTGCAGACCGCCATGGGCTTCGGCCGCCACGTGATGTATGTCGATGACGACCAGGCCCTGTCCTTCCTGGTCGAGCGCGTGCTGGTGCGGCGAGGTTTCAAGGTCAGCGCCTACACCGACCCGCAGGCCGCACTGGCCGCCTTGCGCGCGCAACCCGACGATTACGACCTGCTGGTGACCGACTACAACATGCCGGGTTACAGCGGCGTCGAGCTGCTCAAGGACGCGCACCGCATCCGGCCCCAGCTCCCCATGGCGCTGGCCTCGGGTTACATCACGCCCGAGATCGAGGCCAGCGCGCTGGAAGCCGGTGCCCGCGCCCTGATCCACAAGCCCAACGACGTCTCGGAGCTGTGCGACACCGTGCAGCGATTGATCCAGGGTGAAGGCCAACATTGACACACAGGGCATCGTCTGTCTGCACGCAGACGATGCCCTTCTGGTGCTGGACAAGCCGGCCGGCCTGCTCTCGGTGCCCGGACGCGGCGCCGACAAGCAGGACTGCGCCAGCACCCGCGCCCAGGCGCTGTGGCCCGACGCGCTGATCGTGCACCGGCTGGACATGGCCACCTCGGGCCTGCTGCTGATGGCGCGCGGCACCGGGATGCAGCGCACGCTGAGCATGGCTTTCGAATCACGCTCGGTCCGCAAACGCTACGTGGCGCTGGTCGCCGGCCACCTGCCGCCGCCGGCCGCTGAGGGGGGCGAGATCGACCTGCCCCTCATGAGCGACTGGCCGAACCGGCCCCGCCAGAGGGTGGACGCCCGCGGCAAACCCAGCCGGACGCGCTGGCGCGTGCTGGCGCATGAGCACGATGCCCAGGGCCGGCCGCAGACCCGGCTGGAACTCGAACCGGTGACGGGCCGCACGCACCAGCTGCGCGTGCATCTGCAGGCCATCGGCCACCCCATCCTGGGCGACGCACTCTATGCAGATGCCGACACCCAGGCGCGTTGCCCGCGCCTGCAACTGCACGCCAGCGAGCTGGCGCTCACGCACCCTGCCACGGGCGAAGCCCTGCACTGGCACAGCCCGCCCCCCTTCTGATGTCCACGGAGAACCTCATGGCCGACACCCATCTCTACATCCTCACCGGCGCCTCGCGCGGCATGGGTCTGGCCATGGCACAGCAGCTGCTGGCGCCCGGCCACACCCTGCTGTGCATCTCGCGCAAGGAAAACGCGGCGCTGGCCGCGCAGGCGGCACAGGCCGGCTGCAAGCTGGAGCAGTGGCCGCTGGACCTCGCGCACAGCCGCGAAGCCGCGGCCATGCTGCGGCAATGGCTGGGCCGCCCCGGTGTGCGCCATGCCGGTGCCACGCTGATCAACAACGCCGGCATGATCCCGCGCATTGCCCCGCTGTCGGACATGGACCCCGACGATCTGGCCCAGGCCCTGCGCGTGGGTCTGGAAGCGCCCATGGCGCTTTGCGCCGCCTTCCTCGCCGCCACCGAAGGCTGGGGCGTGCCGCGCCGCATCCTCAACATCTCCTCGGGCCTGGGCCGCAGGCCCATGGCCTCGCAGGCCGTCTACTGCGCGGCCAAGGCCGGCATGGACCACTACACCCGCTGCCTGGCGCTGGAAGAGGCGCACAAGCCCAAGGGTGCCCAGGTCTGCTCGCTGGCGCCCGGCGTGATCGACACCGACATGCAGGTGCAGCTGCGCGGCGCCGATGCCGCGGCCTTTCCGGACCGCGCACGCTTCGAGCAACTCAAGAATGGCGGCCAGCTCGACAGCCCCGAGGCTGCGGCACGCAAGGTGCTGGCGTATCTGAACCGGCCTGACTTCGGCAGCGAGCCGGTGGCCGACGTACGAGCCTAGTGCAGCGTCAGCACCGGGATGGTGGTGTGCGCCAGCACGCGCTGGGTCTGGCTGCCCACGAAGAGGCGCTCCATCAGCCCCATGCCGTGCGTGCCCATGACGATGAGATCGGCGCCGCACTGCTGCGCCGCATCCAGGATGGCGCGGTAGACGATCTTCTGCTCGCGCATGAGCAGCCGCTCGCAGGGCACGCCGGCCGCGCGCGCCACCGCCTCGGCCTGCTCCAGCCAGTGATGGGCCGCCTGCAGGCCGGGCACCTCCTGGGGTTCGTCATGGGGCCGGTAGCCGCTGGCCATGATGCCGGCCGGAAAGTGTTCGAGTGCGGTCATCACCGTGACCCGGGCCCCCAGGCGCTGGGCCAGCTCGACGCCGCGCGCCACCGCGCGCATGGCCGGATCGGAACCGTCGGTGGGCAACAGGATATGCTGGAACATGGAAACCTCCTGATCGAAGCAAGTACCGCCTCACTTTAGACCGGCTATTGCGCGCCGGCTTGATCCGTATCAAGATTCAGGTCCACCCGGCCGGCCGCTTTGACCGCACACTGGAACCCCGCAACGCGACGACCATGACACCCCCGAAGCAACGCAGCCTGGCCGCCAAACTCACGCTGGCCGCCACCCCCTTCCTGCTGCTGGCCCTGCTGGCCACGGCGGCCACGCTGTGGGTGTCCTGGCAGCTCGACGGCGGCGCCGCCGCCGTCAACGAGGCCGGCCGCATGCGCATGCAGGCCTACCGCATGTCCCTGAGCCTGAGCACCGGCCAGACCGCCGAGCTGCCACAGCTGGTGCAGGAGTTCGAGGGCAGCCTGGCCGTGCTGCGTCACGGCGACCCCGAACGCCCGCTCTTCGTGCCCTGGGACGAGAGCGTGCAGCAGTATTTCGGCGTGATCGAGCAGGACTGGGAGGGCTTTCGCCCCTTGCTCGGCACGCCGGCCGGGGCCGGACGGCCGCAGCTGCTGCGCGACGTGACCATCGATTTCGTCACCCATATCGACGCCTTCGTGCGCAGCATCGAGATCCACATCTCACGCTGGACCGCCATCCTGCACCTGCTGCAGACCACGCTGATGGCCCTGGTCATCCTGGGCGCGGTGGTGATGCTCTACGTCGGCCAGCTGCTGGTGCTGGAGCCCGTGGGCCTGCTCAAGCGGGCGATCGAGAAGATCCAGGGCGGCGACTTCGACGCGCGCGTCGAGCGCGTCAGCAGCGACGAGTTCGGCACCCTGGCCGATGGCTTCAACGACATGGCCGCGCACCTGCAGTCCATGTACCGCAACCTCGAAGCCAAGGTGGCCGAGAAAACCGCCGAGCTGGAAGAAAAGCGCGAGCGCCTGGCGAGCCTCTACGAAATCACCGCACTGGTGGCGCGCAGCACATCGCTGGACGAGCTGGCCCAGGGTTTCGTGCGCAGCATCCAGCGCATTGCGCATGCCGACGGCGTGGCCTTGCGCTGGTCCGACCAGGCCAACCAGCGCTACCTCATGCTGGCCGCCCAGGGCCTGCCGGCCGACATGGTGGAGGCCGAGCACTGCATCCACAAGGGCGACTGCGATTGCGGCGCCAGTACGGCCACCAGCGCCGGCCTGCGGGTCATCCCCATCCACGCGCTGGGCGACACCCGCGAGCGCCTGTGCGGGCAGGCCGGCTTCGAGTCGCTGGTCAACATCCCGGTGCGCCTGCACGAGCGCCTCATGGGCGAGGTGGACCTGTTCTTCCACGCCCGCACCGAACCCTCGGCCGCCGAGCGCTCGCTGCTCGAAGCCCTGGCCAGCCACCTGGCCGGCGCCATGGAGAACCTGCGCCTGAACGCGCTGGACATGGAAGCCGCGGTGTCCCAGGAACGCCACCTGCTGGCGCGCGAACTGCACGACTCCATCGCCCAGTCGCTGGCCTTCCTCAAGATCCAGGTGAAGCTCATGCGCGACGCCCTGGCCGCGGGCGACCACCAGGACATGGCCAAGGTGCTGGAAGAAATCGACGCCGGTGTGCGCGAGAGCTACGGCGACGTGCGCGAGCTGCTGATGCACTTCCGCACCCGCACCAACACCGAAGACATCGAGACCGCGATCACCACCACCCTGCACAAGTTCGAGCTGCAAAGCGGCCTGAAGGCCCACCTGCAGATGCAGGGCCAGGGCCTGCCGCTGGCGCCCGACCTGCAGATCCAGGTGCTGCACATCGTGCAGGAAGCGCTGTCCAATGTGCGCAAGCATGCGCGCGCCTCGCAGGTCTGGCTGGACGTGCAGCAGCAGCCCGAATGGCGCTTCGAGGTGCGCGACGACGGCAGCGGCTTCGACACCCGCGACGGCAGCATCGACGACAGCCACGTGGGCCTGCGCATCATGCGCGAACGCGCCGAGCGCATCGGCGCACGCGTCGAACTCATCTCCACCCCGGGCGCCGGCACCTCCATGGTGCTGACCCTGCCGGCCCAGCTGGTCGCCGCCCGCGCACCGGCCCCCACCCTCCCGCTACCCGGTCCCCTTGAACATGTTGCCTGAGCGCATCCGCATCCTGGTGGTCGACGACCACACCCTGTTCCGCCGCGGCCTGATCGCCCTGCTCTCGCGCGAGCCCCACTTCGAGGTGGTGGGCGACGCCGCCGACGCCGGCGAGGCCCAGCGCCGCGCGCAGGAACTGCAGCCCGACCTGATCCTGCTGGACAACCACCTGCCCGGCGTGCGCGGCGTCGATGCCCTGCCCGCCCTGCGCGAAGCCGCGTCCAAGGCCCGCGTGCTCATGCTCACCGTGAGCGAGGACGAGCAGGACCTGGGCACGGCCCTCAGGGCTGGCGCCTCAGGTTACCTGCTCAAGACCATCGAAGGCGACGCGCTGGCCACGGCCATCGGCCGTGTCATGCGCGGCGAAAGCGTGGTGGCGCCCGAGATGACCAGCAAGCTGGTGGCCGCCTTCCAGAATGGCGGGGCAGCATCGCAAGCGGCCACGCCCGCCCCCAGCCCGGCCCAGACCCTGCTGGGGCAACTCTCGCCGCGCGAGCGCGACATCCTGCGCGGCATCGCGCGCGGCGCCAGCAACAAGGAGATCGGCACCGAACTCGGCATCGCCGAGACCACGGTCAAGATCCACGTGCAGCACGTGCTGCGCAAGCTGGCGGTGAGCACGCGGGTGCAGGCGGCGGTGCTGGCGACGAGTGCGGGTGTGAGCTGAATATGAGTTCCGCTGAAATCGAATCTCTGCTTACCAGAACAAACTCACTTGTGGAGTTTGATTTTCCGGCGGCTGACGCTGTTCTGCGCAACGCAATGGCGCTTTCCCGCAATCTCTTCGGTACGGACAGCCCGCACGTTGCAGAGCTTGAGTACGTTCTGTTTAGGCCAAACGACATCATCTACAACACAGGGCACTACATGAATCGTGTGCACTGGAACGAAGGTATTGAAAGACTTCGTCGGGTACTCAATGCTATGAGCTACGAATTAAAAATTGCCAAAGTCGAGCTTCTACCTCCTAAAAAAATTACGTTGAAGTGGTTGTTTCAACATGTCTCCGTAGGCGGCTGGGTTACTGCGGGAAGTCTGGTAGCCGGCACTTTCAGCCTAGGTTTTTTTGCCGCAAAGAACGATTTATTAGCCCGTGCTATTGCGTTGTTCAGCAATTAACTTATGCAGTAACGCCTGCACAGCCCTCTAAACGTGAACATACTGAGCCCCAGCACACCGCTCAGAAATTCCTTAGGGACAGCATCTAACTGTCCCTCTCCCAGGGAATACCCATCATCTGACACCTCTGAATCCGGCACGCCCGACATTTGATCCACCTCAAGCCTGGCGCGATTAAACCGCCCGACTAGTTCTTTCGGAGGATGCCCATCCCCCCTCCCGCTACCTATGAAGGATGGCGGGCAAAGCTGCTGATTTCTACAGTCCACACATCCCCAAAGGAGATGTACATGGACAGAAACAGACAAGCCCTCTCGGTGCTGATTGTCAGCACGCTGGCCTTCACCGTGTGTTTCATGGTGTGGATGATGTTCGGCGTGATCGGCATCCCGATCAAGAAGACGCTGGGCCTCAACGCCACTGAATTCGGCCTGCTCACGGCCACTCCGGTGCTCACCGGCTCGCTGATCCGCGTGCCGCTGGGCATCTGGACCGACAAGTACGGCGGGCGCATCGTCATGGCCATCCTGATGGCCGCCACCGTGCCGGCCATCTGGCTGATGGCCTATGCCACCGCCTACTGGCACTTCCTGGTGATCGGCCTCTTCGTGGGCCTGGCCGGCGGTTCCTTCTCGGTAGGCACGCCTTATGTGGCGCGCTGGTACCCCAAGAACCGCCAGGGTTTTGCCATGGGCGTGTACGGCGCCGGCAACTCGGGCGCGGCGGTCAACAAGTTCATCGCCCCGGCGCTGGTGGTCGCCTTCGGCTGGGCCATGGTGCCGCAGGTCTATGCGGCCATCATGCTGGGCACGGTGGTGGTCTTCTGGCTGTTCAGCCACAGCGACCCGGCCCACCTGGTGCCCAGCCATGTCAAGTTCAGCGACCAGCTCAAGGCCCTGAAGGACCCCAAGGTCATCAAGTACTGCCAGTACTACAGCATCGTGTTCGGCGGCTACGTGGCGCTCTCGCTGTGGATGGTGCAGTACTACGTGGGTGAATACGGCCTGGACATCCGCGCCGCCGCGCTCCTGGCGGCCTGCTTCTCGCTGCCCGGCGGCGTGCTGCGTGCGGTGGGCGGCTGGCTGAGCGACAAGTACGGCGCCCACAGCGTGACCTGGTGGGTCATGTGGGTGAGCTGGATCTGCCTGTTCCTGCTGAGCTACCCGCAGTTCGACTTCACCGTGACCACCATCGAAGGCCCCAAGACCTTCCACTTCGGCCTCAACGTCTACGCCTTCACCGGCCTGATGTTCATCCTGGGCATCGCCTGGGCCTTCGGCAAGGCCAGCGTGTTCAAGTACATCAGCGACGACTACCCGACCAACATCGGCGCCATCAGCGGCATCGTCGGCCTGGCCGGCGGCCTGGGTGGCTTCGTGCTGCCCATCCTGTTCGGCGTGCTGCTCGACCTGACCGGCATCCGCTCCAGCGCCTTCATGCTGATGTACGGCGTGGTCTGGGTTTCGCTGATCTGGATGTACTGGACCGAAGTGCGCCGCGCCCAGGTCATGGGCTCGCAGGCCACCGCTTTCAGCCTCAAGGGCTGACCCCTTCTCCCCTTCCTAAGGAACCATCATGAACAACACCACCAGGGAATCGGGTGCCACCATCACCGACTGGCGCCCCGAGGACGAAAAGTTCTGGGAAAGCACGGGCAAGAAGATCGCCTACCGCAACCTCTGGATCTCGGTGCCGGCCCTGCTGTGCGGCTTCGCCATCTGGGGCATGTGGGGCATCATCACCGTGCAGATGCTCAACCTGGGTTTCCCCTTCACCCAGGCCGAGCTTTTCACGCTGACCGCCATCGCGGGCCTGGCCGGCGCCACCATGCGCATCCCGGCCAGCTTCCTGATCCGCCTGGCCGGCGGGCGCAACACCATCTTCCTGACCACCGCCATGCTGCTGGCCCCGGCCATCGGCACCGGCATCGCGCTGCAGCATAAAGACTGGCCGCTGTGGGCCTTCCAGCTCATGGCCCTGTGGTCGGGCGTGGGCGGCGGCAATTTCGCCAGTTCCATGTCCAACATCGGCACCTTTTTCCCCAAGCGCCTGCAGGGCACGGCGCTGGGCCTGAACGCCGGCCTGGGCAACTTCGGCGTGACCACCATGCAGGTCGTGATTCCGCTGGTGATGACGGTCAGCCTCTTCGGCGCCATCGGCGGTGAGTCGATGACGCTGGTGAAAGACAGCGGCTGGATTCTCGGCAAGATCGCCGCCGGCACGCCCACCTTCATCCAGAACGCCGGTTTCGCCTGGCTGCTCTCGCTGGTGCCGCTGTCCATCCTGTGCTGGTTCGGCATGAACAACCTGAAGACCGTCACGCCGGGCGTGGACAACAGCATCGGCAGCACGATCAGCGCCTTCATCAAGATCGTCTGGCTCTACACCCTGTCCTTCCTGCCGGCCGGCCTGGGCCTCTACCTCTACCTGCCCGCGCCCACCGGCCTGGGCCTGCTGAACATGTGGCTGGCCATGCCGCTGATCATCATCAGCACCCTGCTGGTGATGAAGCTCACGGCCTTCGGCACCATGAAGGAAAACATCGACAAGCAGTTCGCCATCTTCAAGGACAAGCACACCTGGTCCATGACGGCGCTGTACATCGTGACCTTCGGCTCCTTCATCGGCTTCTCCATGGCGCTGCCCCTGTCCATCACCGTGATCTTCGGCAGCACGCACATGTTTGATGTGGCCACCAACGCCTGGGTCCATGCCAAGAACCCCAACGCCCCCAGCGCGCTGACCTATGCCTGGATCGGCCCCTTCGTCGGCGCCGCGGTGCGCCCCATCGGCGGCTGGATCTCGGACAAGGTGGGCGGCTCCATCGTCACGCAGATCATCTCGGCCGTGATGGTGGTGGCCTCGGGCGCCGTGGGCTACATCATGTTGCAGGCCTACCAATCGGCCACGCCCGAGCAGTACTTCCTGACCTTCATGGTGCTGTTCGTGGTGCTGTTCACCGCCACCGGCATCGGCAACGGCTCGACCTTCCGCACCATCGCCGTGATCTTCGACCGCCAGCAGGCCGGCCCGGTGCTGGGCTGGACTTCGGCCATCGCCGCCTACGGCGCCTTCGTGGCCCCGGTGGTGATCGGCGCCCAGATCAAGGCCGGCACGCCGCAGTTCGCCATGTACGGCTTCGCGGTCTTCTACGCCCTGTGCCTGGTACTGAACTGGTGGTTCTACCTGCGCAAGAACGCCTACGTCAAGAACCCCTGATCACACCGCAAGCGCGTCACAACGACTATCTAGGAGGCTGATATGAGCCATTTTCTCGACCGACTGAGCTACTTCTCGCAACCGAAAGAGCCCTTCTCCAAGGACCACGGTGTCACCACGGGTGAAGACCGCACCTGGGAAGACGCCTACCGCGACCGCTGGGCCCACGACAAGATCGTGCGTTCCACCCACGGCGTGAACTGCACGGGCTCCTGCTCGTGGAAGATCTACGTCAAGGGCGGCATCGTCACCTGGGAAACCCAGCAGACCGACTACCCCCGCACCCGCTGGGACATGCCCAACCACGAACCGCGCGGCTGCGCGCGTGGCGCCAGCTACAGCTGGTACCTCTACAGCGCCAACCGCGTGAAGTACCCCATGGTGCGCGGGCGCCTGCTCAAGCTCTGGCGCGAAGCCCGGCTGGTCCATGCGCCGGTGGAGGCCTGGGCCTCCATCGCCGACAGCAACGCCAAACGCAAGGAATACCAGAGCGTGCGCGGCCTGGGCGGTTTCGTGCGCTCCAGCTGGGATGAAGTCAACGAGATGATCGCCGCGGCGAACATCTACACCGTCAAGAAACACGGCCCGGACCGCGTGATCGGCTTCTCGCCCATCCCGGCCATGTCCATGGTGTCCTACGCCGCCGGCTCGCGTTATCTCTCGCTGCTGGGCGGCGTGTGCATGAGCTTCTACGACTGGTACTGCGACCTCCCCCCCGCCAGCCCGCAGGTCTGGGGCGAGCAGACCGACGTGCCCGAGTCGGCCGACTGGTACAACTCCACCTACATCATCGCCTGGGGCTCCAACGTGCCACAGACGCGCACCCCCGACGCCCACTTCTTCACCGAGGTGCGCTACAAGGGCGCCAAGACCGTGGCGGTCACACCCGACTACGCCGAGATCTCCAAGCTGGCCGACATCTGGATGCACCCCAAGCAGGGGACGGACGCGGCGATGGCCATGGCCATGGGCCACGTCATCATGAAGGAGTTCTACTTCGACAAGCCCAGCGCCTACTTCGACGACTACGCGCGCCGTTACACCGACCTGCCCATGCTGGTCATGCTCAAGGAGCAGACCAGCCCGAGCGGCGAAAAGATCCTGGTGCCCGACCGCTACGTGCGCGCCAGCGACTTCAACGGCAAGCTCGGCCAGGCCAACAACCCCGAGTGGAAGACCGTGGCCATCAACGAAGACGGCAAGGTGGTCTGTCCCAAGGGCGCCATCGGCTTCCGCTGGGGCCCGGACGGCCGCGCCGACGCCGGCCAGTGGAACCTGGAGGCCAAGGAAGCGCGCCACGGCAATGACGTGAAGCTCAAGCTCTCTGCGATGGAGGGCGGCGCCAAGACCGAAACCGCGAAGATCGGTTTCCCCTACTTCGGCGGCATCGAAAGCGAGCACTTCCCCAACAACACCACGGGCGCCGCAGCCAACAACGTGCTGGTGCGCACCGTGCCGGTGACCCGCATCTCGCTGGGCAAGGAAGGCGACAAGCGCGAGGCCCTGGTGGCCACCGTGTTCGACCTGCAGGCGGCCAACTACGGCATCGCCCGCGGCCTGCCGGGCGAACTCGCCGCGAAGAGCTTCGACGACGACACCCCCTACACCCCGGCCTGGCAGGAAAAGATCACCGGCGTGCCGCGCCAGCAGCTCATCACCGTGGCGCACCAGTTCGCCGACAACGCCGACAAGACCAAGGGCAAGTCCATGGTCATCATCGGCGCGGCCATGAACCACTGGTACCACAGCGACATGAACTACCGCGGCATCATCAACATGCTGATGATGTGCGGCTGTATCGGCCAATCGGGCGGCGGCTGGGCGCACTACGTGGGCCAGGAGAAGCTGCGCCCGCAGACCGGCTGGACCGCACTGGCCTTCGCGCTGGACTGGATCCGCCCACCCCGCCAGATGAACAGCACCAGCTTCTTCTACGCCCACACCGACCAGTGGCGCTACGAGAAGCTGACCATGGGCGAGGTGCTCTCGCCGCTGGCCGACAAGAAGGTCTTCGGCGGCAGCATGATCGACTACAACGTGCGCGCCGAGCGCATGGGCTGGCTGCCCAGCGCCCCGCAGTTGCAGACCAACCCGATGCAGATCGTGAAGGACGCGACCGCCGCCGGCATGGACCCCAAGGACTACACGGTCAAGGGCCTGAAGGACGGCACGCTCAAGATGAGCTGCGAGGACCCGGACCACCCGGCCAACTGGCCGCGCAATATGTTCGTCTGGCGTTCCAACCTGCTGGGCTCCAGCGGCAAGGGCCATGAGTACTTCCTCAAGCACCTGCTGGGCACCAGCCACGGCGTGCAGGGCAAGGACCTCGGCCGTGACGAGGCCAAGCCCGAGGAAGTGGTGTGGCATGACCAGGCCCCGGAGGGCAAGCTGGACCTGCTGGTCACGCTGGACTTCCGCATGAGCACGACCTGCCTGTACTCCGACATCGTGCTGCCCACGGCCACCTGGTACGAGAAGAACGACCTCAACACCAGCGACATGCACCCCTTCATCCACCCGCTGTCCACCGCGGTGGACCCGGCCTGGCAATCGAAAAGCGACTGGGACATCTACAAGGGTTTCGCCAAGAAGTTCAGCGAACTCTGCGTGGGCCACCTGGGTGTGGAGCGCGAGATGGTGCTCAGCCCGCTGATGCACGACAGCCCGGCCGAGCTGGCCCAGCCCTTCGACGTCAAGGAATGGAAAAAGGGCGAGTGCGAGCTCATCCCCGGCAAGACCGCGCCCAACATGGCCGTGGTCGAGCGCGACTACCCCAACCTCTACAAGCGCTTCACGGCCCTGGGGCCGCTGATGAACAAGGTGGGCAATGGCGGCAAGGGCATCGCCTGGAACACCCAGACCGAAGTCAAGCAGCTCGGCGAACTCAACGGCGTGGTCCGTGCCGAAGGCGCCACCTGCGGCATGCCGAAGATCGAGACCGACATCGACGCCTGCGAGGTCGTGCTGCAACTGGCCCCGGAAACCAACGGCCACGTCGCCGTCAAGGCCTGGGAAGCGCTGTCCAAGCAGACCGGGCGCGAGCACAAACACCTGGCCCTGTACCGCGAGGACGAGAAGATCCGCTTCCGCGACATCCAGGCCCAGCCGCGCAAGATCATCTCCAGCCCGACCTGGAGCGGCATCGAGAGCGAGACCGTGTCCTACAACGCCGGCTACACCAATGTGCACGAGCTGATACCGTGGCGCACCCTCACCGGCCGCCAGCAGTTCTACCTGGACCACCCGTGGATGACCGCCTTCGGGGAAAACCTGTCCAGCTACAAGCCGCCCGTGGACCTGAAGACCACGGCCGGCATCCACGGCATCAAGCCCAACGGGAACACCGAGATCCTGCTGAACTTCATCACGCCGCACCAGAAGTGGGGGATCCACTCCACCTACAGCGACAACCTGATGATGCTCACGCTCAATCGCGGTGGCCCGGTGATCTGGCTCAGCGAGGACGACGCCAAGAGCGCCGGCATCGTCGACAACGACTGGGTCGAGCTGTTCAACATCAACGGCGCCATCGCGGCGCGCGCGGTGGTGAGCCAGCGGGTGAACAACGGCATGGTCATGATGTACCACGCGCAGGAGAAGATCATCAACACCCCGGGCTCGGAGATCACCGGCGCACGCGGCGGCATCCACAACTCGGTGACGCGCATCGTGTTGAAGCCCACGCACATGATCGGCGGCTACGCGCAGTTCAGCTACGGCTTCAACTACTACGGGACCATCGGCACCAACCGCGACGAGTTCGTCGTGGTGCGCAAGATGAACAAGGTGGACTGGCTGGACACCCCGGCTGCCGCCTCCACCCCTGCCGGCGCACACGCTTAAGGAGACGACCATGAAAATCCGCGCTCAAATCGGCATGGTGCTCAACCTGGACAAGTGCATCGGCTGCCACACCTGTTCGGTCACCTGCAAGAACGTCTGGACCAGCCGCAAAGGCATGGAATACGCCTGGTTCAACAACGTCGAGACCAAACCCGGCATCGGCTACCCCAAGGAATGGGAGAACCAGGACAAGTGGAACGGCGGCTGGGTCCGTAAATCGAACGGCAGCATCGAGCCGCGCCAGGGGGCGAAGTGGAAGCTGCTGATGAAGATCTTCGCCAACCCCAACCTGCCGCAGATCGACGACTACTACGAGCCCTTCACCTTCGACTACGACCATCTGCAGTCGGCGCCCGAGATGAAGGCCGCGCCCACGGCACGTCCGCGCAGCCTGATCACCGGCCAGCGCATGGAGAAGATCGAGTGGGGCCCGAACTGGGAAGAAATCCTGGGTGGTGAATTCAGCAAGCGTTCGAAGGACAAGAACTTCGACGACGTGCAGAAGGACATCTACGGCCAGTTCGAGAACACCTTCATGATGTACCTGCCGCGCCTGTGCGAGCACTGCCTGAACCCGGCCTGCGTCGCATCGTGCCCCTCGGGCTCGATCTACAAGCGCGAGGAAGACGGCATCGTGCTGATCGACCAGGACAAGTGCCGCGGCTGGCGCATGTGCGTGAGCGGCTGCCCCTACAAGAAGATCTACTACAACTGGGAATCGGGCAAGGCCGAGAAGTGCATCTTCTGCTACCCGCGCATCGAGGCCGGGCAACCCACCGTCTGCTCCGAGACCTGTGTGGGCCGCATCCGCTACCTGGGCGTGCTGCTCTACGATGCCGACCGCATCCAGGAAGCGGCCAGCGTGGAACACGACCGCGACCTCTACGAAGCCCAGCTCAACATCTTCCTGGACCCCAACGATCCGAAGGTGATCGAGCAGGCCCGTGCCGACGGCATCCCCGATGCCTGGATGGACGCCGCGCGCAGGAGCCCGGTCTACAAGATGGCGGTGGAGTGGAAGGTGGCCCTGCCCCTGCACCCCGAGTACCGCACGCTGCCCATGGTCTGGTACGTGCCGCCGCTCTCGCCCATCACGGCGGCAGCGAACGCCGGCGACATCGGCATCAACGGCGAGATCCCGGACGTCAAGCAGCTGCGCATCCCGGTCAAGTACCTGGCCAACCTGCTGACCGCCGGCGACACCATGCCGGTGGAACGCGCCCTGGAACGCATGCTCGCCATGCGCGCCTACCAGCGCGAGAAGCACGTCGAAGGCCGCATCAACACCACGGCCTTGCAGCAGGTGCAGATGACGCAGGCCGAGGTGGAAGACATGTACCACGTGATGGCGATTGCCAACTACGAGGACCGCTTCGTCATCCCGAGCTCGCACCGCGAGTACGCCGAGAACACCTTCGACATGCGCGGCGGCTGCGGCTTCTCGTTTGGCAACGGCTGCTCCGACGGCGCCAGCGAAGCCAGCCTCTTCGGCAGCGGCAAACGCCGCACCATCCCCATCAAGGCAGGAGTCTGATCATGACCCACAACGCTACTTTGACCCTGCGCGTGCTGGCCCGTCTGCTGGGCTACCCCGACGCCGAACTGCGCGGCCATCTGGGCGACCTCAGCGCCGCGCTGCACAGTGAACAGGCCCTGGGCGCCACCCGCCTGGGCGAGCTCGACGCGCTGCTCAAGTCCATGCGCACGCGCGACCCGATCGACATGGAAGCCGACTACGTGCAGCTGTTCGACCGCGGCCGCGCCACCTCGCTGCACCTGTTCGAGCACGTGCATGGCGACAGCCGCGACCGCGGCCCGGCCATGATCGACCTGGCCCAGACCTACGAGAAGGCCGGGCTGTATCTCGCCGAAGGCGAGCTGCCCGACTACCTGCCGGTGGTGCTGGAGTTCGTCTCCACCCAGCCGGCCAAGGAGGCGCGCGCCTTCCTGGGTGAGATCGCCCACATCCTCAACGCCATCTTCAGCGCCCTGGTGAAACGCGAGAGCCCCTATGCCAGCGTGCTGGGCGCCCTGCTGGAGGTCGCCGGTGAGCGGGCCCAGGCCGTGAAGGTGGTGGAAGACGAGCCGCTGGACCAGGCCTGGGAGGAACCCATGGCTTTTGACGGCTGCTCCACCCAGGGCCAGGCCAAACCCGGCCAGCCCCAGCCCATCCGCATCGTCAGGAATGTTGCGCAGCCCACTGCGCCAGGAGCATGAGCATGAACTACCTCAACCAGTTCGTCTTCGGGATCTATCCCTACATCTGCCTCACGGTCTTCCTGCTGGGCAGCCTGGTGCGCTTCGACCGCGACCAGTACACCTGGAAAAGCGATTCCTCGCAGCTGCTCAAGGCCGGCCAGCTGCGCTGGGGCAGCAACCTGTTCCACGTCGGCATCCTCTTCCTCTTCTTCGGCCACACGGTGGGCATGCTGACGCCGCACTTCCTCTACGAGCCCTTCATGACGGCCGGCGCCAAGCAGCTGCTGGCCATGGTCTCGGGCGGCCTGTTCGGGGTGCTGGGGTTCATCGGCGTCACGCTGCTGCTGCACCGCCGCCTGTTCGAACCGCGCATCCGTGCCACCAGCAAGCCCGGTGACATCGTGTTGCTGCTCCTGCTGTGGCTGCAGTTCGCGCTGGGCCTGGCCACCATCCCGCTGTCGGCCCAGCACCTGGACGGCGGCATGATGATGCAACTGGCCGAGTGGGCGCAACGCATCGTGACCTTCCGCAGTGGCGCCCCCGAGCTGCTGCTGCAGGCCAGCTGGGTCTTCAAGGCGCACATGTTCCTGGGCATGAGCATCTTCCTGATCTTCCCCTTCACGCGTCTGGTACACGTCTGGAGCGGTTTTGCCTCGGTGACCTACCTGATGCGGCCCTACCAGGTCGTGCGCAGCCGCCGGCTCAATGTTCCCGCCGGCCACAACCTGCCGCGCCAGCCGGGAGCCCGTGTATGAAAACCCCCTGCTCCTCCAGCTGCGGCTGCGCCAGTGCCGAGGCCGATACGGCCATTGCAACCCCCGTCGCCATCGCGCGGGTCAACGGCGTCGCCCTGCACCTTGCCGATGAAAAGCTCAGTGACGACGAGCTGCGCCAGCGTGCCTGCACCGAGTTGCTGCGCCAGGCCGCGCAGCGCGCCGGCCTGCTGGCCGCGGACGACAGCGCGGCCGACGGTGTGCCCAGCGAGGCGGCGGTCGATGCCATCGAGCAACTGCTCGAACAAAGCCTGCAGATCCCCGAGCCCTCGGAAGAAGCCTGCCGCCGCCACCACGCCGCCCACGCTGCGCGTTACCGCATCGGCGAGCGCGCGCACGTGCGCCACATCCTGTTCGCGGTGACGCCGGGCGTGGATGTGGTCGCCTTGCGCAAGCGCGCCGAAGGCGCCCTGCTCGATGTGCGCAGCCACGACGGCACGGGCGACCCCTTCGTCGAGGCGGCGCGCAAGCTCTCCAACTGCCCCAGCGGTGCCGAAGGCGGCGAGCTGGGCTGGCTCACGGCGCAGGACTGCGCGCCCGAGTTCGCGCGCGAGATCTTCGGCCAGAGCGAGGTGGGCGTGTTGCCGCGCCTGGTGCACAGCCGTTTCGGCCTGCACGTGGTGGACGTACGCCAGCGCGAGGCCGGCGTTGACCAGCCCTTCGAATCCGTGCATGGCGCCGTGGCCATGACACTGCGCCAGCAGACCTACGTGACCGCGCTGCGCCAGTACCTGGCCCTGCTGGCCGGACAGGCCGAGCTCGAAGGCGTGGAACTGGACGCGGCCGACACGCCCTTGGTCCAGTAAACGGAAAGCGCGCCGATGCCCGACGAACTGCTGGAGCGACTGCGCCGCTTTCACGACCAGACTTTCCCCGGCATCCAGGACCAGTTCCAGGATCTGGTGGAGCGCGGCCAGCACCCCACCATCCTCTTCATCGGCTGCTCCGACTCGCGCCTGGTGCCCTACCTGCTCACGGGCACCGGGCCGGGTGACCTGTTCATCGTGCGCAATGTGGCCGCCTTCGTGCCGCCGCACGACGGCATGACGACGGTGCCCTCGGGGGACATGTCCCCCGAAGGGGCCTATCTGGGCGCCGCGCGGCGTTTCACCGGCTACCACGGCACGGCCGCGGCCATCGAGTTCGCCGTGCTCAACCTCAAGGTCTCGCGCATCGTCGTCTGCGGCCACAGCCACTGCGGCGGCATCCGCGCGCTCTACGAAGGGGCTCCGAAGGATGCCATCAACCTGGCCGCCTGGCTGGAGCTGGGCCGCGAAGCCGTGCTGCCCGTGCAGATGTCGCCCGAAGCGCTGCGCCGCACCGAACAGCGCGCCGTGATCCTGCAACTGGAGCGCCTGATGGGCTACCCCATGGTGCGCGAGCGCGTGGAAGCCGGCCAGCTGGCCCTGCACGGCTGGCACTACGTGATCGAAGACGGCGAAGTGCATGTGTTCGACGTGAAAAGCGGGGAATTCGTGCCGGCCTCCAGCGCCACGCACAGCGGCACCGGCCCCTACGCCGATGCCGATACCGACACCATGGCCAGCCCCCTGTTCAATGAAATCGACGGCAGTTACGCCAGGCCCCGATCAAGCTGAGTATTTCCGAGAACCACCATGACCATCGCCAACCTGAAAATCGGCACCCGGCTGGGCCTGGGCTTCGGCCTGCTCATCGTGATGCTGCTCGCCGTCATCCTGCTCGCCCTGCTGCGCTTCAGCCAGATCGGCGAGGTCAACAGCCGCATCATCGAGAAGGACTGGGTCAAGGCCGAGGCCGCCAACGTGATCAACGCCACCACCCGGGCCAATGCGCGCCGCACCATGGAGCTGATCATCGTGAACGATGTATCGCAGCTGGCCCGGATCAAGGAGCGCATCGCCGAGAACAAGAGGACCATCGACGTGGCGCTGGAAACGCTGGACCGGCTCATCTACCTGCCCGAGGGACGGGCCCTGCTGGCCCGCCTGAAGGAAACGCGCGGCCAGTACGTCGCCTCCTTCGGCAAGGTGGCCAGGCTCATGGAAGAAGGCAACCGGGAGGAAGCCACGCGCCTGATGAACACCGAGACCCTGCCCCTGCTCGACGCCCTGCAGGCACCGATCGACCAGCTGACCGAGCTGCAGAAGAAGATCGTCGTGGCCAGCAGCGGCGAAGTTCAGCGCAGCATCGTGTCAGCCCAGGCCTTCATGGCGGTGCTGGGTCTGCTGGGCCTGCTGCTGGGCGCGCTGTCAGCCTGGTGGATCACGCGCTCCATCACGCGCCCCCTCAGTCAGGCCGTGCAGGTGGCCCGTACCGTGGCCAGCGGCGACCTCGGCAGCCACATCCGGGTGGAGAGCCGCGACGAGACCGGCCAGCTGCTGCTGGCCCTGCAGGAGATGAACGACAGCCTGGCGCGCATCGTGCAACAGGTGCGCCAGGGCTCGGAGAGCATGTCCACGGCCACCCGCGAGATCGCCGCCGGCAACCTCGACCTGTCCTCGCGTACCGAAGAGCAGGCCAGCGCACTGGAGCAGACCGCCGCCTCCATGGAGCAGCTCTCCGCCACCATCAAGAACAACTACGAAAGCGGCCGCCACGCCAACGAGCTGGCCGAATCGGCCGCGCAGGTGGCGGTCAAGGGCGGCGACGTGGTGGGCAAGGTGGTGCACACCATGGAGGCCATCAACACGTCCTCGCGCAAGATCGCCGACATCATTGGCATCATTGATGGCATCGCTTTCCAGACCAACATCCTGGCGCTCAACGCCGCCGTGGAAGCGGCGCGCGCCGGTGAGCAGGGCCGCGGCTTCGCCGTGGTGGCCAGCGAGGTGCGCAGCCTGGCCGGGCGCAGCGCCACCGCCGCCAAGGAGATCAAGCAGCTGATCGACGAGTCGGTGGGCAACGTCAGCGAAGGCAGCAAGCTGGTGGAGCAGGCCGGCAGCACCATGGACGAGATCGTGGTGCACGTGCGCCGCGTGGCCGACCTGATGGGCGAGATCCGAACCGCCAGCCGCGAGCAGACCACCGGCGTCGATCAGATCAACCAGGCCATCGGCCAGATGGACCAGGTCACGCAGCAGAACGCTGCGCTGGTGGAAGAGGCCGCTGCCGCCGCGCAATCCCTGGAACACCAGGCCATGGGATTGGTACAGGTGGTCAGCGTGTTCCGGCTGGGCAGCCACACGGCCCCGGGCCCCGCCCGGCTGTCGGCACCGGCACCCTTGGCCCTGAGCGCCTGAGGAGCAGACACCATGGCTTACTTTGAATGGGCCCAGGACATGGTCATCGACGGCGGTCCGATCGATGAAGACCACAAGCACCTGGTACAACTGGTCAACACCCTGCACGATGCCACCACCGAGGGCCGAGGTCGCGAGGTGGTGGGCAACATCCTGCAGGAGTTGACCCGGTACACCGCCGACCATCTGCGCAAGGAAGAGCACACCATGGAGCAGGCCGGCTTTCCCAACCTGGAGCGCCACAAGATCGGCCACCAGGCCTTCGTCAACCAGCTGGAAAAGTTGCAGCGCCGCTACCAGGAAGGCAGCATCGCGGTGGCCGCGCAGCTCTCCACCGTGCTGCGCGACTGGCTTTCGATCCACATCCGCCGCAACGATCGCGAACTGCTGGAATTCATGCGCCGCAAGCCAGGCGCGCCGACCTCCCCCCGCGGCTGAAACCGGCGCCCCGGGCGGGGCTGGACCACGCGCGCGTGCTGATGCCACAATGGGCAGACCGCTGTTCCATGGCATTGACGACTGCCATCGGCCCCCATGCCGCTGCAGTGCAAGGAGACAACTCGAATGCGCATCGCTGACTGGAGAATCCGGACCCGCCTGACGCTGGCCCTGGGCCTGCCCCTGTTGCTGCTGGCAGGCCTCACCCTGCTGGCCCTGCAGCAGTTGCAGCAGGTCGGCATTGCCAGCGAACGCATGGGTGCCAGCGACCGCGCCCAGACCGAGGCCGCCTTGCAGGTCACCGCCAGCACCGAGCAGCTCTCGCGCCTGACCCAGCAGCAGATCACCGCCCCCATCGCCGCGCCCACGGGCCAGATCCGCGAACAACAGACGGCCGCCAACCGCCAGATCGACCAGGCCCTGGCCACGCTGGAGCGCCTGGGCTCGCGCAGCGACGCCCAGGTGCTGACCGATCTCAAGCGCCACCGCGTCGCCCATACGGAATCGGCCGAGCGTGTGGTCAAGCTGGTCGACGAAAACCTGCGGCCCGAAGCCTCGCTGCTGTTCATCGGCGAGACCCTGCCCGCGCTCAACGCCCTGCAGCAGTCCATCCAGACCCTGACCGCCCTGCAGCGCAAGAGCGTGGAGCGCGGCAGCATCGCCGCCGCGCGCACCCTGCTGCTCTACTGCGGCGTGGCCGCCGTGCTGCTGGCCGCACTCTGGGGCCTGTGGCTGCTGCTGCCACTCGCGCGCGGCCTGCGCGAGAACCTGCGCGCGGCGCAACAGCTGGCCGCCGGTGAACTCGACACGCCCATCGCCGTGCGCACGCACGACGAAAGCGGCCAGGTGCAGGCCGCCCTGGTCCGCATCCAGCAGGGTGTGCAGCAGCTGATCACGCAGGTGCACCAGGACGCCGAGGCATTGGCCAGCAGCACGCGCGCGCTGGCCGCCCCCGAACAGGCCGAAGACCGGCGCAGCCCGCAGGCGGCACGCGTGGAGCAGGCCCAAACCAGCATGCAGGCCCTGGCCGGCACCCTGAAGCACAGCCATGACAGCGGGCGCCAGGCCCAGGCCCTGGCGGCCGAAGCCGCCAAGGTGGCCGAGCGCGGTGGCGCCGTGGTGGGCAAGGTGGTGGACACCATGCAGGACATCCGCAAATCGTCCGCCCGCATCGCCGACATCATCGGCGTGATCGACGGCATCGCCTTCCAGACCAACATCCTGGCGCTCAATGCCGCAGTCGAAGCGGCGCGTGCCGGCGAGCAGGGCCGGGGTTTTGCCGTGGTGGCCACCGAGGTGCGCTCGCTGGCCGGGCGCAGCGCCGCCGCGGCCAAGGAGATCAAGCAGCTCATCGAGGCCTCGGTCGGCAGCGTGGCCGAAGGCGGCAAGCTGGTCGAGCAGGCCGGCCGCACCATGCAGGAGGTGGTGGGCCAGGTGCGCCAGGTGGCCGAGACCATGGCGCAGATCACACGCGACGGCCAGGCGCAGGACCAGGGCTTCAGCCAGTTGCAGGACGCCATCTCGCAGCTGGAGCAGATGGTCAGCAACAACGCCGCCGTGCTGGACCGCTCGGCCGCCTCGGCCCAGGCCCTGGAGCAGCAGGCCCGCCAGCTGGCCGGCAACGTGGGCGGCTACCGCCTGGGCAGCGCGCCGCTGCGCCTGCGCTGATTTCTTGACACAGCGCAAAACCCGGCGCGGACATCGTCCTTAAGCTGGCGGCTGGTCTTTTTCCCGGCCGCCGTGGCGGCCTGCCCGTTCATGAATGCTGCGCTCCCCTCCCCCCACATCCCCGCCGACAGCGCCCTCTGGCTGGCACGTAGCGGCCTGCGCCCGCTGAACCTGGGCGGGCGCACCCTGCTGCCCCTGGTGCAGGGTGGCATGGGCATCGGCGTTTCGGCGCACGGTCTGGCCGGCAGCGTGGCTGCGCTCGGCGGCGTGGGCACGCTCTCTTCCGTGGACCTGCGCCGCCACTATCCGGACCTGATGGACGCCACCGGCCACCTGGAAGCCGGCGACGCCGCCAAGATGGCCATCAACGCCGCCAACCTCGAAGCGCTGAAACGCGAGATCCGCGCCGCGCGCGAACGCTCGCAAGGCCGCGGCCTGCTGGCCATCAATGTCATGCGCGCCGTGAGCGAATACGCACATTCCGTCACCACCGCCCTCGAAGCCGGCATCGACGCCGTGGTCGTGGGCGCCGGCCTGCCGCTGGACCTGCCCGACCTGGCGCAGGACCATCCCAAGGCCGCGTTGATCCCCATCCTCTCGGACGCGCGCGGCGTGCAGCTGATCGTGAAGAAGTGGGAGCGCAAGAAACGCCTGCCCGACGCCATCGTCATTGAGCACCCGCGCCTGGCCGGTGGCCACCTGGGCGCAGCCAGGATCGCCGACCTCAACGACCCGCGCTTCGACTTCGAGAACGTGATTCCGCAGTCGCTGGCCTTCCTGCGCAGCGCCGGCATCGAACAGGAGATTCCGCTGATCGCCGCCGGCGGCATCCGCACGCACGCCGACATCGCGCGCCTGCAGTCGCTGGGCGCGGCGGGCGTGCAGCTGGGCACGCCCTTTGCCGTCACCAGCGAGGGCGACGCGCACCCCGAGTTCAAGCGCATCCTCGCCGAGGCGAAAGAGGACGAGATGGTGGAGTTCACCAGCGTGGCCGGCCTGCCCGCGCGCGCGGTGGCCACCCCCTGGCTGCGCGCCTACCTGAAGATCGAGCACAAGCTGCAGGCCGTGGTGCACCACAAGAACCGCTGCACCAAGAGCTTCGACTGCCTGGCCCAGTGCGGCCTGCGCGACGGCCTGCCCGGCTGGGGCCAGTTCTGCATCGACAACCAGCTCGCCGCCGCGCTGCGCGGTGATGTCAGGAAAGGCCTGTTCTTCCGCGGCGTGGGGGCCCTGCCCTTCGGCGCGCAGATCCGCAGCGTGCGTGATCTGGTGGAGCGGCTGCTGACGCGCCAGGAGGCGCTGATGCCGGCCTGATCCCCGCAGGCACGGCATGAAGACCATCCCCGTTCGCCCCCTGCCGCCAACGGGACCGGCTCGGGCCCGCGTGCCGCCGGTCGATGCGCGCTGGCGTCCAGCCTGGCTGCTGGCCGCGCCGCACCGGCTGGGATTTTTTGCTGCCGCCCTCATGATGGCCCTCAGTGCGCTGTGGTGGGCGGCCATGCTGCTGGCCCGCGCCCTGGGCAACCCGATCGCCTGGGCGGTCGCACCGGCCGCGGCCCATGGCCTGCTCATGGCCCTGGGCTTCACCCCCCTGTTCATCGCCGGTTTTCTTTTCACCGCCGGGCCGAAATGGTTGGGCCTGCCCGAAGTGCAGGCCCGCAGCCTGCTGCCCGCCGTGGCACTGATGCTGGCCGGCTGGCTGCTGGCGGTGCCCGGTTTTCACTGGCAGGCCCTGCTGGCCAGTGCCGGCATTGCTGCGGTGGCCGTCGGCTGGAGCCTGCTGTGCCTGCGATTCATCGCCTTGCTGCGCCGCAGCCGCGTGGACGACCGCGTGCACCCCAGCGTGGTGGCCGTGGCCTGCGGCATGGGCGCTATCAGCCTGTGGCTGGCCGCAGCGGCGCTGGCGCTGAACGACATCACGCTGTTGCGCAGCGCCACGCAGCTCGGGCTCTGGGGCTTCGTGGCCACCGTGTTTGTCACCGTGTCGCACCGCATGATTCCCTTCTTCAGCGCCAGTGCCGTGCCCCGGCTCGATGCCTGGCGCCCGATGTGGCTGCTCTGGATGCTGGTGGCCGTCATGTGGCTGGAGCTGCTGCCCGCGCTGGCCGAACTCTGGTGGTGGCCGCTGCCGCCACTGCTGCGTTGGGCGCAGGTGGCGCTGGAACTGCCAGCCGCCCTGCTGCTGCTGTGGCTGGCCGTGCGCTGGGGCCTGGTGCAGAGCCTGAAGATCCGCCTGCTGGCCATGCTGCACGGCGGTTTTCTCTGGCTCGGTATCGCGCTGGCGCTCAACGCCCTCTCGCATGCCCTGATGGCCCTGAGCACTGGCGAGCTCTCGCTGGGCCTGGCGCCCTTGCATGCCATGACCATGGGTTACCTGGGCGCGACCCTGTTCGCCATGGCCACCCGGGTAAGCAGCGGCCATGGCGGCCGCCCGCTGGCCGCCGACAACACCGCCTGGGCCCTGTACTGGCTGCTGCAGACCGCCGTGCTGCTGCGCGTGGTGGCCGCCCTGTGGCCGGCCGCCACCACCGCACTCACCCTGGCCGGTGTACTGGCCTGGGCGGCAGCCACGCTGGGCTGGTCACTGCGCTACGGCGGCTGGTTCGGCCGGCCGCGGGTGGATGGGCGACCCGGCTGACGCAGCGCACGCCGGTTTCAGCCGCGCAGCAGCAGTAGTGCTGCCACGGCGGCTCCACCCAGCAGCACGGCGGCCCCGGCCAGCCAGGCGAGGCGCCGGCGCAGGGTTTCAACCCCCTGCACCAGCTGGGCGTTCTGGTCGGCCAGGTCGTTGATCAGTTCCGTGGCCGCCAGCATCTGCGCCTGCAGTTCGGCCACCGCGGTCCCGATGGCTTGCAGTTCCGAGCGCAGTTTCGCGATCGCATGGGCCTCGGCCTGCAACTGGCCCTGCACCTTGTCGTCCACCGGTGGTGGTGGTGGCGCCGCAGGCCGGCCCGACACCTTGCCCCAGAGATCCTTGGCGCCTTCGGCCACCTTGGGGGCGTTACGGATCACCTCGCCCCAGGGCACCAGCCGCAGAACGGAAAACAAACCTGTCGCCATGTCTCAGCCTTTCGCAATCGTCCAGAATCAGGCCGCGGCGAGCGGTGCCGCCGGCTGCAGTTTCTTCCAGGCCTGGAAGCCGCCGGCCACCGACAGCGCCTTGCCATACCCCATCTGGCGCAGCAGCGCCGCCGCCGCCAGGCTGCGCCGGCCGCTGTTGCAGATGCACAGCAGCAGGTGGTCGCGCCCGTGGTGCAGCTGGTTGATCATGGTGAAGAAGGTCATCACGTCCATGTCTTTGGGCTTGCCCGCGTCCAGGATGTCCTGTTCGTCCTCGGAGAGTGCATGGCCCAGCATGCGCTTGACCTCGAACAGCGGGATATGCATCGTGCCGGGAATCGCGCCCTTCATCTCGATCTCGAAAGTCTGGCGGATGTCGATCAGCGTGCCCAGGCCCAGGCGGCACAACTCCAGCGCGGTGGGCAGGGTGACTTCGAGCGTGGCGCGCTCTTCGTCGGACAGGGGAGCTTCGGTGTTCATGACAGGCCCTCGCAAACGGTACCGGACTGATTGTCCTACAGTGCGCCCCGGTCCGCCGCAACGGACACCCTGGGGCTCGAAGGCACATGACGGGGCTGATGCAAGGGGCAACCTGTTTTTGCACCGGATGATTGCATTCCGCCGTGAGAAGGCTATCCTGTCTCTCGGTCATGTCGACCGCAAGGGAGAGATGCCATGTCTGAAACCGCTGCACCGCAACGCGACAAGTTGCTCCACGACCTCCAGCTGGTCATCGCCGATGCCGAGGAGCTGCTGCGCATGACGGTCGACCAGGTCGGCGACGGCACCGCCGAAGTGCGCAGCCGTATCCAGGACCGGCTGCAGGCGGCTCGCGCCGAACTGGCCAGCCTGCAGGAAGAAGCCACCGCCCGGCTCAAGGCCGCAAGCCACGCCACAGACGAATTCGTGCACGAAAACCCCTGGAAATCCATCGGCATCGCCGCCGCCATCGGTCTGGTCGTCGGCCTGCTGGTCGCACGCCGCTGAGCGCAGGTCCGCCATGAGCGAACCTGCCAAAGAGCCGGGGCTGTTCGCCTCCCTGCGCCAGTTGCTGGGCACGGCGATGGAAGCCCTGCAGGTGCGGCTGGCCCTGCTGAGCAACGAGATCGAGCAGGAGAAACTGCGGCTGTTCGACGGCCTGCTCTGGGCCGGACTGGCCCTGCTGCTGCTGGGCCTGGGCGCGCTGCTGCTCTGCGCCTTCATCGTCGTCCTGTTCTGGGACAGCCACCGCCTGCTGGCCCTGGGCACGCTCACGCTGCTGTTCCTGGGCGCCGGCACCGCATTGCTGTTCATGGCGCGGGCCCGGCTGCAAAGCCCGGGCGGCCTGTTCAACAGCAGCGTGGCCGAACTTGGCCGCGACCGCGCCGGGCTGGATACGGGCGAATAAGCCCGGCCCCAACGTCCGTACCATGCACCGGCGTCGACACCACCTGCTCATGCAGCGACAGCAGCAACTGCTGCTGCGCAGCGCCGGGTTGCGCCACACCCTGGCCCACCAGGCCCGGGCCCTGCAGTCACCGCTGGCACTGGCCGACCGGCTGCGTGCCGGGGGGCACTGGCTGCGCGAGCATCCGGTCTGGCCGCTGGCTGCGCTGGGACTGCTGGTGTTCAGGCGCCCGCGCCGCATCCTGCGCTGGCTGCCCCGCCTGCTGGGCGGCTGGCAGCTCTACCTGCAACTGCGCGACTGGCTGGGCAGCACCGCGGCCCGCAAGCCCTAGTCAGGCACCTGCCTTGGGGTACAGCACCATCTGCGTGCAGCGGAACAGCGCCAGTGTCTTGCCGCTCTCGCGGTGCGTCACCGTGGCGTCCCAGACCTGGGTGGTACGGCCCAGGTGCACGGCCTTGGCCACGCTCAGCACCACCCCGTCGCGCACGGTGCCCAGATGGTTGGACTTGAGCTCGATGGTGGTGAAGCCGTTCGCCCCCTCGGGCAGGCTGGCGAGGGCGCCGCAGCCCGCGCTGGTGTCGGCCAGCGTCACCAGGCTGCCAGCGTGCAGGAAGCCGTTGGGCGCCATCAGCTCGTGCCGCACCCGCATCTCCGCATGCACCTCGCCCGACTCCACGCGGGTGATGACGATGCCCAGGTGACCAGGCAGCATGGCCGCGGCACGCTGGTTGAAATCGTGGGCATTCATGAAAACTCCTGTGTGCGTGTTGAGGGGCCTGGCCTCAGCCGGGGATCTCCGCCTCGACCAGCTGGGTCAACAAAGTCAGCGATTCCTGCCAGCCCAGGTAACAGGCTTCGGCAGGAATGACGGCGGGGATGCCCTCCTGGACCACGTTCAGCTCGGTGCCGCAGAACACGGCCTTGAACGTGACCGTGACACGCATCTCGCCGGGCAGGTTCGGGTCGTCGAAGCTGTCGGTGTGCACGATGCGCTCGCCCGGCACCAGCTCCAGGTATTTGCCGCCGAAAGAATGGCTCTGCCCGTTGCCGAAGTTGGTGAACGACATCCGGAAGCTGCCGCCCACCCTGGCGTCCATCTGGTGCACCTTGCCCGTGAAGCCGTGCGGCGGCAGCCACTTGGCCATGGCATCGGGGTCCAGGAAGGCGCGGTAGATGCGCTCGGGCGGGGCGCGCAGCACGCGGTGCAGACGGACGGTGTTGGTGCTCATATGTCGTTCCCTTCAGATGGTTCGAGGAAGTCCTTAGGGACCCTCTGCATAACTTCCGTCATGCAGACGGGTCCCTGAACTGTACGACGAACGGGCCGGGCCGGTTTCGACAGGCTCAGCGCACGCCCTTGAGCGTCAGCCCATCCACCGAACGGGTGATGGGACAGTTGGCCACGATGTCGGTGATCTGCAGCGCCAGCTCGCCACGCTCCTGGGCGGCCAGCACCTCTTCTTCGGAGCGCAGCTCGCGCACGGCGGCAGGTTTGAGCCAGCGCACCATGACGATGCGCCACAGCGGGCTGTAGCTGCGGTCGGCGTTGGCCCCACCCGTGGGCAGGGGTGCCGACTGGAAGACGCTGATCTGCTCCTTGCCCGGAAACTTGTAGACCCGCTCCACGATGGAGGGGCGGCCCGGCGCCGGGATGGCCAGCGCCAGGCGCGGCACGAAATTCGCGCCCGCCTCCCGCGCCATGCCGGCGTCCGAGATGTCGGTGGTCACGTACTCCACCCGCCGGCCATCGACCCAGGCGCGGTTCAGGGGCAGCGTGGTCTCCGTGACACCCGCGCCGGGAGCCGGGCCGGCGCAGGCAGCGAGCAGCAGACTGGCGGCGAGAAAAACAGGAAGCAGGTGGCGTGTCATCGGAGCTCCTCGATGGGTGGCGTTGGAAACAGACTTCAGATCCATCGGCGCACACGGCGCTTGTACTGGGCAAACTCGTCGCCGAATTTCGACGCCAGGATGCGCTCCTCGGGAACGATCTGGAAGCGGGTGATGTAGACCACATACACGGCGGGCCCGGCGAATGCCACCCACGACCCCAGTTCGCTGGCATAGGCCACGAGCAGCAGCAGCAGGCTGAGGTACATGGGATTGCGCGTGAAACGATAGATGCCATGCGTGACCAGCACCGATGCGCGGTCGGGCTTGAGCGGGTTGATGGTGGTCCGGGCCTTCCAGAACCCGGCAAAGGCCGCCAGCGCGACGACGGCACTCAGGTTCATGCTGAGGTCGATGGTGGCCAGGCGCAACACATCGATGGCATCGGGCAGGGCCTGCGCGCGGGGCAGCAGCCACATGCCAGCGGCAATCGCGATGGCAACAAAAGGGGCGGGGATTCTGGTTTCAAGAAACCGCATGATCATTCAAAGTGCAAAACAGCAGGGCCGGGCATCCATCGGGCGGAGCCCCGGCGACGCATGAGCACTGTTTATATCAGCTGGCAGCGCGTCCGGCTCTTATGCAGCCGCTGGCATTGACAGCCTTGGCGGTGACGCAGATTCCATGTCGGCACGGAACATTGTCGATCCCACCCCAGATGCCGGAGATACGAAGCAGGCGCTTTACCCCTAGGTCCCCAATCGGTCAGTTTCTTGCGCTGACGAACCGTTTGAGGAGCCTGTCAAGCCAGGACAGTGCGATAACCGGAACCACTGCTGCCCACTGGACTGTGCCCCGGAAGCAAACCGACGCAAGCAGTGCAGCGAGCACGGCCACCAGGAGCACGGCTGAAGCGATGAGAACCCGGCGTCGCTCTCCTTGGACGGCAACGAACCCGACTGCAGAGAAAGCAGTGGTGGAAAGCCCGACGAGCAACATGCTGATGAACAGCCCGGACTCACCCAGACGCTGATAGCCCTTGAGCAACCACCATTGCCCGGTGAAGGCCGCGAGGCTACCGGCGAGAAGCCAGAGATTGGCGCCAACGATGAGCCTGTTGGCTGGGGCGGCGCGGAAGTAGAGAGCTGCAAGCTCAGCTAGCGCAATGCACCCTGCGACCTTGAAGGCGAAAATGAAGCGCTCGTCGCTGGGTGCTCCACCGGAGAACGCCAAGGCGGCAAACGCTGCGAGCGCAAGGAACCCTAGCAAGTACTCGATGATGGTCAGGGCAACACGCTTCATCGTGGGGTCCACCGTTTGCCATGAGGGGGTATCCAAGGACGATGGCCCTTGGACACCCCTCTCGATGAAAGGGTTCGGCATTTCGTGCACTTCGTCCGAGTCTTTTCTAGACCCAGTCGGCTGCCTAGCTGCCGGGCCTTCTTTGACTTTCCATACTCCCTGTGGAAACACTCAATCGACGATGAAGAGCTTCGCTCCAACTTCCGTATACGACCGATGAGGTTCTGCGTTGTCGCCAACTTGATAGCTCATGCCTGGCTTCAGTGTGAACTTGCGGCCATCTTCTAGCTCCGTATGAAGCTCGCCTTCAGTGCAGAGCAGGACGTGACCTTTGACACACCAATGATCTGCCAGATAGCCAGGCGTGTACTCGACCATCCGGACGCGAATGTTTCCGAAGTGCTTTGTGCGCCAGAAGGCCACACCAGTTTCTCCTTTGTGCTCCGTGCGCTCAACCGCAGACCAATCGGTTGTTCCGAAGGGAATTCCTGACATCTGCATAGACGGGGCTTTCTAAAAAGGCCTAACGTGAAGGTGACCAGCGCCTTGCGGCGCCGAGCCGCGAAGCGGCAGGACGCAGCAAGGCGTCAGTGTTGAACGACATGTTGTGCCGAGCGCTAATTGACCCCATTGAGTACATCGCGAATGGAATTCCACTCAGGGTCGCTGTGTTTCGTCACCTTCACTGAGGTTGGCGGCAATGAGTCAAAGTACTGGCGCAGTGCCTCCGCATGAGACCCAGGGTTCGCAACGTAGTAGTACATCGTGCGGCCACCGGCACCCGTTCGGCTCATTGCATATATTCCGCCCTGTCCAAAAATGCGGTCCAAGTTGGCATACAGATCTCGCCCACGAGCGATTTCTTCCTCCGTGGGCAACCCATTCGCAAGCGGGGCGTAGCCCCATAAAACTTGCAGAAGGACCGGAAATCTGGCCCGCACCTCAGGTGCAGGGAGGGTTGCCAATACTGTGACGATCTCAGGCAACTTCGCGCCTTGCCGTTCAAGAACCAACCACTTCTGCTTCCCTTCCGGATACTCAGTGGCCGCGGCGGCTGAAACTAGCGTAGCCATCGCAAGGAAGCAGAGAATTCGGGCGGCAATATTCATGCGGCACAACGTTAAAGGCAAGGCGACGCCGTAGGCGATCGCCGCTTGGCCGACCAGTTAAACCGCATGTTCATAGACCAACTCCCCGTTGCAATGTACTTTCGCTTCATGGTACGGGAATACATGGTTCCCGCAGTGCTCGGTGAATACGGCTATTGCTCTCTTTGTCTCACTCACGATATGAATCGCATTGGCGAACTGAACAACCGAACCATCCATTAGCTCGACCCTTACTTCCCCATCGGGGAATTGGAACCACGGCCGAACTCGCTCCAGAACTTCTGCAGATGGTCGCCCAAAGTACGCCCCGAGCTCGGAGGCCCACTCCCGCTCAATCTGTTGCGCTAGTGCTGGGACTGGATACATGCGGTTTAACGTTTGAGCTCAGCGGCGCGCACGCAGGCGCGCGAGCTTGGCACTTGATGGTGGGCGCGTCCGCTGCAGCGAAGTGTTAGAACGCACACGTCTGAGTTCTCCGAAGCCATTTAAGTCCCTTGGCACTACCTATCTGGCGCTTCGCGCCCATCCGTGACACCCGATCGAAGGGCCCTCACCGAAGCTGATGCGCAGGATGCCGCCGATGACGCAGCGGCGCAACACCGCTTACCTTAACCGCCAGATTTCACGAGCCGGCCATCTAGACCGCGACCTTGACGTCCAGGCACCGCGACTCGAACCGGACTTGCGATTGATCTCGATGGCTCGCTCGATCGGCGCTTCCGACCCGATGACTTCGGTGCTGCCCACTTGGACGGACTGCTTCCTCGATTGCGCCGCAGTATCGAAGGGAAAGCTGCTGGAGAAGATCTCTCCGATTCGCTCAAAGGATTTGTGCGTTCTAACTTGATATAGGCCGCAGATCTGTCGGCATAACAAAGTTCATGGTGCCTCCCGTTTATTGATTTAAGTGCTTGAAATATATCGGGTTTCAACCGTTTTGCCTCAACGGGGAAACCATGAACAAAACTGCGTAAACCGGCAAACCTGTCGTATGAACAGGGTCGGCCGCAGACTAACAAGGTCTGGCTGATGCTCCAGAAGCCTTGATTTTATTGGGAATAATCGTGATACTGTTTTTATGAACAGTATTAACACAACCGCCAAAACCCGCACTTTGCTCGGCCGCCCGCCCCTGCAGTCCGGGCGCTTGCTGGACCAGATGCGTGAGCGCATCCGCTATCTGCACTACAGCCTGAGCACAGAACAGATTTATGTGTACTGGGTGCGCTGGTTCATCCGGTTTCACGATCTGCGTCACCCCAAAGACATGGGGCAGCAGGAAGTGGAACGCTTCCTGACCATGCTGGCCAATGAGCGCAAGGTGTCGCCGTCCACGCACCGCCAGGCGCTGAGTGCGCTGCTGTTCCTGTACCAGCAGGTGCTGGGCATTGAGCTGCCCTGGTTGCAGGACATCGGCCGTCCCGTGCCGCACAAACGCATACCCACCGTGCTGACGCGCGAGGAAGTGCAAAAGATGCTGGACCTGATTCGGGGAGAAACGGGCCTGCTGGCCCGGCTGCTTTATGGCACGGGTATGCGCCATGCCGAAGGTTTGAACCTGCGGGTCAAGGATGTGGATTTCGACCGCCATGTGATCGTGGTCCGTAACGGCAAGGGTGGCAAGGACCGCGTGGTGATGCTGCCGCGATCGCTGATCCCTGCCCTGAAAGACCAGATGGCTGCCTCGTATGCGCTATGGGCGGGCGACCGCGAGGCTCAGCGTCCCGGTGTGTACATGCCCCATGCGCTGGACAGCAAGTATCCACGCGCTGGCCAGACCTGGGCCTGGCACTGGGTGTTCCCTTCGCCTACCCTTTCGACAGATCCGCGCAGCGGCATCGAACGTCGGCACCATCTTTACGAAGAACGTCTGCAACGTGCCATCAAGAAGGCCCTGCCCCAGGCCGGCATCCACAAGCATGTCTCCGTGCACACCCTGCGCCATTCGTTTGCCACGCATCTGCTGCAGGCCGGCACCGACATTCGTACCGTGCAGGAACTGCTGGGCCATTCGGATGTGAGCACCACCATGATCTACACGCACATCCTCAAGGTGGCAGCAGGTGGCACGACCAGCCCGCTGGATGCGTTGAGTTGCGCCGCCGCCTGATCACTCATGCAGATCTACCCGTCACCCCAGCTGAACCGCCTCGCCCCTGGCGTTAAAGGGAATGTAGTTCCCCAGCGCCCCGCGCTTGATGTCTTCCACCATGCGCTGCAGGGGCGCGTCGGCATCCTGGCTGCTGGGGGCGATGCCGTCACTGCCGCCCAGCGCTGCCACGAAAACCAGTTTCCAGGCCTGGCCGAACTGTTGCGCTTCACCGGCCAGGGCCGCGAACGAGGCAATTTCTTCCGGTGTCTTGTCCACGCACATCTGCGGCACCAGTGCCCCGCCTTGACCTGCCTCAAAACGCGCGGCCTGCTCGGGCGTGCTGCCCTCGGGCAGCTCGGCAGCGGCAAACACGAAGAGCAGGCGCTGCGGCTCGCGTTGCTGGCGCGCAGTGGCCAGCAGGTCATCGAAGGTGGATATGGTCATGGCTTGATTTTCCTCAAGACCGTGCCACACTGGCAAGTGCGTTCCCCTCGAAACAACGCCTGTCGGGGATGGCGCCAGGGTTTGCGGCAAATCAAATCCCCAAACCGGCACTTCCCTAGCATCCCCCTGGAACACCCACGGAGACATGCATGAGCGACACAACGCACCCGACACCGGCCCTCCAGGCCCTGGCCCCGCAGAGCATCAGCGAGGAGGTGCTGCTGGAGAAGTACGCCAAGGGCGATGAGCAGAGCATCCTGCAGGTGAACCAGCGCGTGGCGCGCGCCCTGGCCGCCCAGGAAGCCCCCGAGCAGCGCACGCACTGGGAGGGCCGTTTCCTGCACGCGCTGCAGCAGGGCTTTTTGCCGGCCGGGCGCATCCAGTCCGCCGCAGGCACCGACCTGACGGCCACCCTGATCAACTGCTTCGTGCAGCCGGTGGGGGACTCCATCGCGCACGACGACGAAGGCCACCCCGGCATCTACGTGGCGCTGATGGAGGCCGCCGAGACCATGCGCCGTGGCGGCGGGGTGGGCTACGACTTCTCGCGCATCCGCCCGCGCGGCGCCTGGGTGGGCAGCACGCAGAGCAGTGCCTCGGGCCCGGTGAGCTACATGCGCGTGTACGACCGCTCCTGCGAGACGGTGGAATCGGCCGGCAGCCGGCGCGGTGCACAGATGGGCGTGCTGCGCTGCGACCACCCGGACATCGAGGAGTTCATCCACGCCAAGGACTCGGGCGACCTGCGCAACTTCAACATCTCGGTCGGCGTGACGGATGCCTTCATGCAGGCCGTGGTGGCCGATGGCGAGATCGAGCTGGTGCACCACGCCGAGGCCGGCGCGGCCCAGAAGGCCGAGGGCGCCTACCTCAGCAAGGACACGGGCCTGTGGGTCTACCGCAAGCTGCGCGCGCGCGACCTGTGGGAGCAGGTGATGCGCTCCACCTACGACCACGCCGAACCCGGTGTGCTCTTCCTGGACACGATCAACCGCGACAACAACCTGTCGTACTGCGAGAGCATCGCTTCTTGTAATCCTTGCGGCGAACAGCCGCTTCCTCCCTATGGCTGCTGCTGCCTGGGCTCTATCGATTTGACGCGCATGGTGCATTCAGCATTCGAGGCTGATGCCCGATTCGACTTCGCCGGTTTTGCCGAACTGTGCCGCACCGCGGTGCGCATGTTGGACAACGTGCTGGACGCCACCGTCTGGCCACTGCCGCAGCAGGAGCAGGAGATGCGCAGCAAGCGCCGCGTGGGCCTGGGCTACACCGGCCTGGGTGACGCGCTGGTGATGCTGAACCTGCGTTACGACACAGCGGAAGCGCGCGAGATGGCGCGCAAGATTTCGGAAGCGCTGCGCGACGCCTCCTACGATGCCTCGTGCGAGCTGGCGCGCGAACGCGGTGCCTTCCCGCTTTTCAACGCCGACCTGTACCTGAGCAGCCCGCGCTTCGCCTCGCGCCTGCCCGCGGCGCTGAAAGACAAGATCCGTGCGCACGGCCTGCGCAATTCGCACCTGCTGTCGATCGCGCCCACGGGCACCATCAGCCTGGCTTTTGCCGACAACGCGAGCAACGGCATCGAGCCGGCCTTCAGCTGGCACTACACGCGCAAGAAGCGCATGCCCGACGGCAGCTTCAAGGAATACGCGGTGGAAGACCACGCGTGGCGCCTGTACCGTCACCTCAAGGGCGCGGCCGCGCCGCTCACCCCCGCTTTTGTCACCGCTCTCGAGATGAGCGCGCAGGCGCACGCGAGCATGGTGGCGGCGGTGGCGCCCTACATCGACACGGCCATCTCCAAGACGGTCAACGTGCCGGCCGATTACCCCTACGCCGATTTCCAGGATCTCTACCAACAGGCCTGGCAGTCCGGCCTCAAGGGCCTGGCCACCTACCGGCCCAACAGCGTGCTGGGTTCGGTGCTCAGCGTGACGCCCACTCCCGCCGCGCCGCTGCAGCTGGACGACGCCAACCAGCGCCTGGCGCTGGAGCGCCTGCCTGCGCCCGTGCTGTCCTCGCTGCGCTGGCCGGGCCGGCCCGAGCTGCCCGGCGGCAACCTGGCCTGGAGCTTCATGGTGCACCACCCCTATGGCGAGTTCGCGCTCTTCGTGGGTGAACTGCCGGGCGAGGAAGGCGGGCCGCCCCAGCCCTTCGAGGTCTGGGTCAACGGCGCCGAACAGCCGCGCGGCCTGGGTGCGCTGGCCAAGACCCTGTCCATGGACCTGCGCTCCAACGATCCGGCCTGGCTCAGGCTCAAGCTCGATGCGCTGGCCACGGTGGCCGAAGAACGCTCCTTCGAGATGCCCTTCCCGCCGCACGGCGAGCGCCGCCTCTTCCCCGGCGTGGTGGCCGCGACGGCCGCGGTGGTGCGCTGGCGCTGCGAACAGCTGGGCGTATGGCGGGATCGGGGTCCGGGCGCGCAGGCACCGGCCACGCCGGTGCTCGACGCCATGTTCAGCCGCGAGGAGCCGCTGACCGGCCCCTCGGGCACGCTGGCCTGGGCGGTGGACATCGACAACCCGGCCACGGGCGAGGCCTTCACGCTCACGCTCAAGGAAGTCACCCTGCCCGCGCCCGAAGGCGGCAGCGTCACGCGGCCGTGCGCGGTGGGCTTCTCGGGCAACTACCCGCGCGCGCTCGATGGATTGGCGCGCATCCTCTCGCTGGACATGCGCGTGGTGGACCCGGCCTGGATCGGCATGAAGCTGCGCAAGCTGCTCAACTACGCCGAGCCCCTGGGCCAGTTCATGGCCTTCGTGCCCGGCCTGCCGCACGGCGAACGCCGCCAGCAGACCTGGCCCTCCACCGTCGCGTACATGGCACGCCTCATCATCCACCGCTACGCCATGCTGGGCGTGCTGGACGAAGAGGGTTTCCCGTTGCGCGAGATGGGCGTGCTGGAGAGCCCGGGCGAACATGCCGAAGGCGAGGAGCCCGCCGCCATGGCCGGACGCCCCTGCCCCGAGTGCGGCAACCCCACGGTGATCAAGAAAGACGGCTGCGACTTCTGCACCGCCTGCGGCTACGTGGGACAGTGCGGCTGAGTGGCCTCAGCGGGCCGGCTGTGGGTTGACAGTAAAGATGAAACTTTTGACCGATAAGTTGAAACTCTTGCCACTTCAGGATGAAACAGAGCCGGGAAACCGGGTTTAGTAACATTCTAAAGTCAACCTAGGCCGGTTTCCTGCCAATTTGAAGCCATGGACAAGCCCTTAGGGGCTAGTTCATGGCTTCTTTTCTTAAACCATGAAAGACTTTTCCCTGTACGCAAGAAGGACTGTCAATTCATACGAAATCTGCGTCCCCCTCCTTCCGCCGGAAGCGAATCGCTCCCCCGTTTTGACGACAAGCTACGAGATTTATTCTCTCGAAGTAAAGCCGTTAGGACGTGTTCATCGGAATGCGATGGGTCATACTCGAAGCCATAGCATGCCGCGACTGCTTGATCTAACTCCTCATGCACTGATCGCAACCAGTCAGGGAATGTGTTGTAAAGATTTGTCATCGTACGCCGACTCAATTCTTTTGAGTCTTCCGCAGAGAGTCCTGGGCGATCAACGATTCTGTCGGGATAAGGTGAAGCGGTCATCCCGATAGGGACGCCCTCGGGAACCGCGATGGTCCATTCCCGCGGGTTAATCCATCGCTCCCGGAGCTCGTAAAGGCGATTGGCAGCCCGGGCAACACGTATAGCTTTAGTCTTGATGGAGGGACGCAGTCCAACAGGAATAGTGGCTCCTTCGGCAGTCTCCGTCTCCTGATTTGAGGTGTCTACAGGTGTGAGACCAATAGGAAACGGAAATGTCTCGAAGCACGTCGTTGGCGTATATCTGGGGCGATCCTCGAGAGAGGTACCAAGCCTAAGAGACCAGACACGGTGAAATCGAGACTGTAGTATTCCGAAGGTGCAATCGTCTTCTCTGGCTACAACAGCTAGTGCATGATCAGGCAATATCCGCTGATCAAGCCAAGTGAATATGCGATGCTTCGCAACAACCACCGTTACCAATTGCCGCTTGAGGTTGGCGACAGCGGCGCGCATCGTCGGTACAGGCTCAGAAAATAGCCACCAATATTTCTTATAACTCTCTCTATTGCTTTTCTGGCGTTGAGGGTAAACGTTCTTGCGAACGTGCTGATACGGCTTCTCAAACAACTGAGCGTCAGCCTCCCTCATGTCGCACCCAAAATCTACCAACCAGTTGTCTGACGGTCGTCGAACGATATCGAGCCCGTTAGCCCATCTCCGGAGTACCTCAGCATTAGACAGTCCACTTGGGTTGGGTTGTTGAAGCCATTGTCGAGCTAAAGTCGAATCGCATTCAAACGCGCCGCCTTTCACGGTCGTACAAAAGCAGCAGTTGGCATTCTCGGTCAGCACATCCGCCTTTGATATGTCACTTCCCGAACTGAGGTCTGGGTTGATGACGCTGACGGGCTTTCCATTCAGGCGGACCTGCAGCCCGTGCCCCTTGAGGGCAAAGGTCACCAAAGAAACGCTAACCGCGGCTCCCTCGTTGATCCATGGCAACTCGTCCCAGGCATCAAAAATGACGCTATCAGCAGCAATCGCATCTAGAACGAACCGGTTCCGACCTCCTCTGATGGAGCTTGTTGCCACCAGACCAACAACTGCCGCACGCTGTTTTATGAGCGCCTCATGAGCATTGTCGAACCAATAACAAACCAGATCGGCAAACGCCGGAACACGCTTGCTGTATGCCTTTCGAAGACGCTCGGCATACTCAATCCCAAGCTCTTTCCATTGCTTCTTTGTGCCAAGAAATGGGGGGTTACTCACGATGACCGTTGCTTCTGGCCATATCGAGGGATCACCATTAGTAGTCAGGAGAGCGTCTGATGTCTGGATATTTTCGAGTGGCTGCAATATGGGAGTTTCGTTTATCGTGTACCCGTGCTCCCGCAGCCATTGAAGCTCGCCGATCCATACAGTGACCTTGGCTAACTCACTTGCGAACTCATTGATCTCTATTCCTAGCAGATTGTGTGGTCCCGTCACAGCAATTTGCCGCTCCAGCCCCAGTTGCTCCGCTTCTATATTCGCCGTATGTTCGATGTCTTTCAGGCATTTGAGCGCCATATAGAGAAAGTTCCCACTTCCGCAAGCTGGGTCGAGTACTCTGAACGCATGCAAGCGATCCAGAAATCCCGAAAACAAGCCCGTAGCCTCTCGCTCAATCTCATTCGCTTTACTGCGCAACCTGGCATACCTGTCACGAAGTTCGCTTGACTTGCTCGAAACACCTTTCGCTCGAACTCGAAAGTAGTCCCTTCTACTGAGAAGAGTAGCTATTTTTTCGCGAATCGCCGCCCATTCATCCGTCAACGGGCGCTGAATTGCGGGCTCCAGGACTCGCATGATGGTCTCTGAATCCGTGTAATGAGCACCAAGTTGTGCCCTCTTTGATGGGTCTAGACCGCGTTCAAACAGTACGCCAAAGATTGCGGCATCAATGAATCTCCAATTCTCACGCGCAGCAGTAGCCAGAATCTGAACGTCCTTTTCGTCAAGTTCTGGAACTTCGATCTCTTTGAATAAGCCTCCGTTGAACCAAGGAATATCGTCAACGCCGAAGCTGCCCCCCGCTTGCATTATGTAGAACAAGTCACTCAGCGATTTGCGCAGACTCTTTGGCGTGATCTTCTTTTGGATGAGTCGTTTAAAGACATCTGCCGGCAAAAGGCCTGCATCGTCAGCGAAGAAACAAAACACACACTGCGTTAAAAAGTGGGCCGCTTGCTTCGGCTGGACGCCACGAGCACGCAGTCGATCTGCGATCAGAGCAAAGGTGCTGGCAACATCCTCTGTAAGTTGCTGTACCGTCTTCTCCGGCCTGAAGCGGTAAGGATCAACGAATGCTGCCCTCAGGAGATCGAGTTGCGCAAGATCTCGGAGTTCATCTAGCTGGATGACGGTTCGTACTGACGGATGGCCGGTAAAGTGTGTATGAATCTCGAAGGATATTCGATCACTGACTATCAGTAATGGCGGGTTGTCTAGAGGGAGGGCATACTGAATTAGCTGTCTCAGTGCCGCGTTGAGATCGCCACCAGGTACTTTGTACTCCCATCCGAAGTGGTCGCGCTTCCATACATCTGCGTAGCCACGACTTGCCCCTGAGCGGAACCCCTTCTCAAAGCAGTAGCTGTCCGGATCGTCCGGAACCGGCACACCAAGGATGCCGCATAGTTCCAGAAAATGAGGTTGCGCACCTGCGCGCTCTCCAAGACGATAGGATCTCCCGTCCGGGCCCCATTTTTTGATGAACTCGTTGACGCTGATAGCTCTGGCGTCAAAGGTTGTACTTCCTCGCTTTCGATGTTCAGAAAGAACCGCAGCCATTGCCCACCTCCCGAAGATCTGGGCGTTTGATAGTGCTGGCGGTGGTGGCTTCTGGTCAAGCATCCAGGAGGTTGTCTGTCCTCAAATGGTGCCAATACACCACATTTACTGTATGGATAGTCATGCATTTGGACCGACAAAGAGTCCAGCCAGCCATGCCGGATGAGTCGATGGAATGACCGGTGTTAGGAAGTTGGTAGCAACTAGAACCCCTAACCACTCCCCTTTGCGGGATTGACAATGACTCGCTAGGCGGAATCTAGCCAAGGGAGGCATTTAGGGAACGTCGGCCATCGACCCCCGTTGCGGACTTCCACCTCTGCATAACTCATGTCGGCTCAGCAGCGGGTGCTGCCTGTCGTAGCCGCGCGAATTCCAGTATTGGCTGCCTTGCTGTCATTGAACAGCCCGTGCGCTGCTGCGGTCTATGCCCGGTCTGCGATAGGCCACGGACATTGCCGGCTGCAACTTACGCACGCCGGCGTTGTCGGTATGCGGAATGTCTAATACTCAACTCGGCGAAATCACGCCGCCGATTCATGGCAGAAGTCGATAACAGCAAGGGGTGACCTTGTGTGAGTCAGCCTCTTCAGCGCAGCCATAGCACCGTCGTGACTTGCATGACCGAGCCGATCTGGTTAATCACCTGCCCCTGCCCGAAAGAAATAGCGCTCCAAGTCGCTGCGATTTCGCAACGACACCCGTGTCCGTCGCGGTCGGTTCAGTTGAACGTCCAGCCAGTACTGCGCGGCGAAGTAGCCCACCAGACACTTCTTGATCTGAGCCTTCCACGCCCAGCCCTGGGCATCTCTAGCCATGCCGAAATCACGGGCGACAAGGCTTTGCTGCGCAGCCATCAACCGTGCATCCGGCACCACAATGACTTCCACCGTCGAGTTCCACTCCTTGTCGTCATCCGCAGTCGCCGGACTGATGGCATGGTGTGCGCGTGTTTCGTCGAAGCGGTGCAAGGCAAAGTCGCGGAAGGCCATGTGCTTGGAGTCATAGGCACGCACGTACCACCACTCGCTGCTGAAGAACAGTGCATGCGGCCAAAGGATTCGGGGCCTCGGCTTGGCGGTTTCCATCGAGAGGTAGACCACCTCCAGACCGTGGGCGCGCTGAATGGCGAACAGTAACTGCCTGAGCACCTCAGGCAGCACCCGCGCTCGAGGAACCGGAAGCGATGCGTGTCGGGCAAGATCAGGGTGCAGGCCGAGACTGGGAAGTTGCTTGACCGTCTTGGCTTGGATACCGGCTTTGAGGAGCGCCAGGTACTCCTCCGGATCACCAGTGGCTAGCACTGGCTGAAATTGCGCCGTCGGCTGATAGATCTTCAGGCGGTTGTTGTATGTGAGATTGTCAGGACACCGGTCCCGGTAAGTGGTGAAGTCGCGCGTGACTTGCGTCGGCGCTACTCCGAATGACGCGGACACGCGCTCACGCTGCACTGTGCCGTCCCACAACGCGAGCGTCTCGATGAAGTGGAGCCGTTGACGCTGAGCGAACGCGACGTCGGCAAAGACTTCCATAGTTCCCATTTTACAACTTATCATCATAATAGATGCTACTATTATATTGATTGTCGTCATCAAAATGAGTAGTGTTACAATCGTATCCGCAAACCACCATCAACGCACAGCTTCCTCCACATTTATGACCGCGCACGACAGTGATCAGTGGCTGGAAAGGTTGGGCTACGACAGCGGTTCTGTGTTCCTGCATAGAGCAGCGGACGGCCTAAAGGGCCAGCATCGTTACGGGCCGGAACTGGACGTGCTCTTGGATCCGGCTGGGCCGATCCGAGCGCATGCGGTCTTCGACGTCGAAGGCGTTCCCACGGTCTGCTTCTTTCACGACGATGGCCTGCTCAGTGATGCGCAGCGGCTCAATGACATCCGTCGCAGGATCTGGAACCAGAATCTCGTCAGCATCATCCTGGTACTGAGCGGGAGCACAGTTACCCCGGTGCCAGTCTCCAGGCGTGCAAACGTGGGGACGCCGGTGCAGCAGTCAGCTGCGTCTTCTCACGGACTCTTCAGTGCCGCGGATGTCCAGTCGGGCGATCTCTACGCCCGGCACGCCGACTGGTTCCGGCATGAAGAGCGTGTGGACTCCTACCTGCTTCGCAACTTGAACGAGGCAGTACGTCAGCTCACCAAAGTCGCAGGCCTCTCCGATGAGCAGGCCCAGCAACTCGTGGGACAGCTGTTGTTCGTGTCCTACCTTGAGGAAAGAGGCATCGTCACCGACGTGTACCGGCGCGAGCGCAAGGTGGCGCGGATGGGCGATCTAGTGACGCAGCAAGATAGTGTCGGCATCCTGCGCCTTCTCAAGCAGCTGAAGTCGGACTTCAACGGTGACTTCTTGGAGCCCAGCGCGGGCGAGGACCCCGTCTGGAAAAACCTGCAACCTAGTGGCTATGCCGTGGCCCAGCGCTTCCTGTCTGGCGAGGACATGTCCAGCGGACAGCGGCGCCTGTGGGGCTACGACTTCAGCTTCCTTCCAGTCGAGCTGATCTCGGGCATCTACGAGTCGTTCCTTCGCGATGAACAGGACGAGCTCGGCGCCTTCTACACGCCGCGGAACCTGGCCAACTTGGTCATCGACCAGGCGCTCGGCAATTGCGAGGATCTCGGCGCCCAGCGCATATATGACGGCGCATGTGGTTCGGGCATCCTGTTGACGACTGCCTTCAGGCGGATCCTCACCCACGTGGAGGCGCAGCGCGGACAACTGTTACCCCTAGCTGATCGAATTACACTGCTCAAGTCATGTATCTTTGGCAGCGACGTGAGCAAGGCCGCCTGCCAGATGACGGCGTTCAGTCTGTACTTGTCGCTGCTCGAGCGCCTTCAGCCAGCCGACCTGGCTCAGCTGGAACGCGGCGAGGGCGTCAAGCTGCCCAAGCTGCGGGGAGAGAACCTTTTCAGTGGCGCAGCGGGCGACTTCTTCGATACCAAGAACAAGCTGGTGTCCAAGCCGTCGTTCACGGTTTTCATCTGCAACCCACCCTGGAAGGAGCCAAAGAAGGGGGCACAATCGTCGGCGGACACTTGGACCGAGAGCCAGGGCGGCGCGGTCGTGCGCCGTCAGATGGCAGCCGCCTTTGCGCACCGCGCGCTGGACTGCGTTGAATCGACCGGTCGGCTGTGTCTGATCCTCCCGGTGAGCTTATTTCTCGCGCCGACCAGCCAGCGCTTTGTTTCCGAGTGGCTCAGGAAGGTCAAGCTGCACCGGCTGATCAACTTCGGTGACCTACGCGATCTCTTGTTCGATCGCGCTCACCACGCCTGCGTGGTGGCACTGGCTACACCGCGAGCAAGGAATCAGCAGTTCGTCCCCGTGGCCGAGCAGTTCGAGTATTGGGTGCCCAAGGCTGACACCAGCCTGGCCATGGGAAGGTTGACCTTGCGAGGAGAGGACAGGCAATGGGTACAGACCCAACGCATCGTCTCCAGTAACCAGGCGCTGACCACCCTGTCGTGGGGCGGGCCGGTCGACATCGCACTTTGTGCCCGTTTGCGCCTGCACGGCCGGCTGGATGACATGGCGAATGGCCGTTTCGGGTCCTGGCAAATCCGCAAAGGTGTCCATCTCAACGACGCATCCCGCCCTCTGCAGAGTGCCACCAAGCTTCACGCGATGCCGCACATCCCGGTGAAGATCGTCCAGGGATCACTTCCCTTTGTCGACGAGGGTCTGCTCGACAACTTCCCGCGCGAGCAGAAGAAGGTCGTCGGCCTAGACAAAGAGCTACTTGCGGTGTTCAGTGGTCCCCGCGTCGTCTTTCCTGATGGCCCGTCGCCGGGCTTGGAAGTGCGCGCGCATTTCATCTCGGCCAGCGCGTCCTTCACCAGCAGCGTTGGCGTCGTTAGCGGCCCCGAGGAAGATGCGGATTTACTGAAATTCTTGGCGGTCTATCTACGGTCCGACCTAGTGCGGTACTTTGTAGTCATGAGCCAGTACTCGGTGCTGGTCGCGCAAGATCGCATAACCCTGAAGGACATCAAGAGCCTGCCCTTCATGCCGCCTGCGCGGCATCCCAATCCAGAGAAGGCGCGCGCAATCGTGGCGGAGGCGGCGCAGGCCGTTGCGGACGTTCAAGGCTGCGATGTGTTCGAGCAGGACCGTCGATATCAGCAGTTGCGCCGGAAGCTGCAAAAGCTGATCTTCCAGTACTTCGGCCTGAGCCAGAGCGAGACGCTGCTCGTGCAGGAAGTGGTTCGCGACGTCATTCCGTCCATCCAGCCGCGCGGGTTCAGCACGCTGCGCACTGAGCTGCAGTTGGACGCGCCGCTGGACAAGTTGTCCGACTACGCGGAGGCCTTGCGCGCCGAATTGGTGGCCTGGCGTGACGCGACGTCCGGACGGGGCGACTTTGAGGTCACCGTGCAGGCTGCCACAGCCGGCCAGGGCCGCTTTGCCGTCGTGCGTGTGAACCTGGTCGCTGCAGCTGGCAACGCGAAAGCCGCTCCCGCTGTTGAGGCAGACAAAGCCGTCCAAGCGACCATCCGGATGCTTCAGGACCGCCAACTCCTCCCCATGCGAGTGACTTCCAACATTTTCCTGGCCGCCGATGTCGTGCTGCTGGTCGATTCGTCGGCCTACATCATCAAACCGATGCAGCGCCGAGCGTGGTTGCGCCGCAGTGCGCTGCAGGACGCCCAGCGGATCGTGCAGACCGCCCGTGGCGTTGGGGAAATACCGCGGGCGGAGGCGGCATGAGCGGCGGGCTGAGTTGGGGAGGCGTATTCCCCACAGACGAATCAGCTATCGCCACCAAACTGCTTGTCGAAGCCTGGGCGCAGCTCACCAGTTCGGCCGGTACCGCCTTCAGGTCCTCGCTGTCCGAACCTAAGCTCACGGACCTCCTCTGCGAGCATCTGAAGGACATTTCCGAAGCCACTGGGCGCCTGACGGGGCGTTGGGGCCAAGAGAACCCATTCGGCAAGATCGACGCAGCGGCTGGCAAGCGAATCACCAGCTACCGCACCGACATCGAGTACTTCTCCAACCGTTCGACGCCGACGTTGAAGCTCGTTTACGAGTTCAAGAAGATTGACGGCAACAACCCTCGGACATTGACGAAGTACTGGGGCGCCGACGGCATGGGGCGCTTCATCGACGGCGACTACGCGATCAAGCAGCCGGTGGTGCTGATGGCCGGCATCGTGATCTCGCCAAAAGCTGCTTGCGTCAACACGCTGAAAGCGACTTTAGCCTCCAATCGCTGCGAGAAGTTGAACTGGCGCAGCGCCGCACGGATCATCGAGCCGTCGCAAGGCTTCCACGAAGCCCATTTCGACACGGAGCACCTGAGGCCGACCGACAAGCAGCCACCCGTCGGGTATGTGCGAATCTGCCACCTCTTCCTTGATTTTCCGTCCTGACGAAAGCCGTCAAGCACACGCCGAGATGCTTTTTCTGGCGTCGTTCAGCGCGATAGCGCTGGGTTTCGTGATCGAAATTGAGCTGCTGACATTCCAGGTGGTGCGGCCACTTGTTGCCATGGAACATGGTTTTTCCTGTCCCGCAAGACGATGAGCAAACAGGCGACGACCGTGCCGTAGGCTGCTGGCAGCCGTACTCAACAGCGGCAGCACTTCAGCGGCAAAGGCGGCCATCATCCTCGGGTCAGTGAAGTAGTTAGATGGTGCGCTCCCGTCCCAGTACCGCTGGCGGAAATAGTCATAGCCGTCGAAATCGATTCAGCATCGAGCGACCCAGCGGCTCCTTGTCGGTCGAACAGCGACTTCAAGCTGGCGGCATTCGCTTCGTGTCCAGTTCCGTTTCAACCCGATTTAGCGCATTACTCGCTGCTCGTGCTGTCACGGCGCCAATACATGACGCATACTTGCTAATGCCGTTAATTGTGCATCGCACGGAGTGCGGCATTGAGTTGATCGACAACCTCTGACCAATCAGCATCGTCTTGAAGCTTTTCCCGAAGAAGGGTGGCTTGCGCAGCACTCCAAAACGGCGCGTCCTCTAATCGCACCTCGGCAGACAGCGGTGAATTCTTCTCGATAAATGCGCGGATATCGGCTGGCTCGCGCGAGAGGCCAATCTGGGCAAAAAGCTCAGAGAATCGGTGATAGAAAGCATCCATTTCAAAAACCTCTTCTTGCGTCTTCAACCATTTCGCGTACACACCAACTTGCGTAGACGGGGCCCAGGAGCCATCCCAGCCATCTCAGGGCCGCCCGGCTGGGCAGTTGGTAATCAATCCAGACTTGCAGGCGCGCACCTTGACCTTCTGCTGCCAGGTTGAATCCCATGCGATAGGCTCCAATGACAAGCAAGCGCGGCTCGCCGAGCGTGGCCCACGCCTTGCGTAAGGGTGGCTCATATTCATTCACGATCTCGTCCAGCCCGAGCTCAATGCCGGCGATACGCCCGTTCATGCGGACAACCGAGCCGACACGATGCCCCTGGGACTCATCGAGCTCGAAACTGAATTTCGAGCCCAAGGTCATCCACGACGCTTTGGTCATGTGCACCGCGAGTCGGCATTGGTCGTCCAGACTGGCAAAGATCTGCTCCGGCGCTGCATGGATCAGCGCCACAGCCTCGGCATGTCTCTCTCGCTGTTGACTCATCGCCGTAGACGCAATGCATTACCGATCACCGACGCCGAACTGAAGCTCATGGCCAGTGCGGCAATCAGGGGGGAAAGCAGCCATCCGGTCACTGGATATAAGACGCCGGCGGCCACCGGAATACCCAACGCGTTGTACAGGAAGGCAAACATGAGGTTCTGCTTCATGTTGCGCACGGTGTCTTCCGACAAGGTACGTGCCACCGCAATCCCGCGCAGATCGCCCTTGACCAGCGTGATCTGCGCGCTGTTCATCGCCACATCGGTGCCGGTGCCCATGGCAATGCCGACATCCGCCTTCGCCAGTGCTGGCGCGTCGTTGATACCGTCGCCCGCCATGGCGACGACTCGGCCTTCACGTTGCAGCTTCTCCACGAGGATGAGTTTGTCAGCCGGCTTGACTTCACCATGCACCTCGTATATCCCCAGGCGGGCACCAACCGCCTTGGCGGTCGTCAGGCCATCGCCGGTGGCCATCACGATGCGCATGCCGGCGGCCTTCAGCGTCGCCAGTGCCTCAGGCGTGCTGGCCTTGATGGGATCGGAGACAGCCAGCAGACCGGCCAGGCGGCCATCAACTGCGAGATGCATGACGCTTGCGCCCTCTGCCCGAAGCGCTTCAGCTTGGGGAACCAGGGAATCGACAGATACGTCCAATTGCTGCATCAGGGTGGTATTCCCCAGCGCCAGCTGCTGTCCACCAACGAGTCCGCGCACGCCTATGCCGGATCCGGATTCGAACTGATCCGGCTTGTCCAGAGCAAGCCCTCGCTCGCGGGCGGAGCGCACGATGGCGTCGGCCAAGGGGTGCTCGCTGCCCTGATCCAGGCTGGCCGCCAGCCGCAACACTTCGTCCGCCTCGAAACCGGGTGCCGCAACCGCGCGGTCGAAGGCCGGCCGACCTTCCGTCAGGGTGCCAGTCTTGTCGATGATCAGCGTGTCGATCCGACGCATGTGCTCGATGGCCGCTGCGTCGCGGAACAGCACACCACGGGTGGCGCCCTTGCCCGTAGCCACCATGATGGACATGGGCGTCGCCAGTCCGAGCGCACAGGGACAGGCAATGATCAGAACGGCAACCGAATTGATCAGCGCATAGACCCAGCTGGGTTGAGGCCCAAAGAACCCCCAGACAAAGAAGGTCAGCAGCGCAATGGCAACGACCATGAGTACGAAATACCCGGCCACGATGTCCGCCATGCGCTGCATCGGCGCCTTGGAGCGCTGGGCCTGCGCCACCATCTGAACAATCTGCGCCAACATGGTCGAAGAACCGACTTTTTCCGAGCGCATGACCAGGGCGCCGCTGGTATTCATGGTGGCGCCGATCACCTTGTCGCCGACCCGCTTTGTCACGGGCACCGGCTCTCCAGTGAGCATCGATTCGTCAACCGCGCTACTCCCTTCCTCCACCACGCCGTCCACCGGCACCTTTTCTCCGGGCCGGATACGCAGCCGGTCGCCCACATGCACATGGGTCAAGGGCACGTCCTCTTCCGAACCATCGGCCCGAATGCGCCGTGCAGTCTTGGGCGCCAAACCCAGCAGCGACTTGATGGCGGCCGAGGTCTGGGACCGGGCTTTCAATTCGAGCACCTGCCCCAGCAGCGTGAGCGAAATGATGACCGCGGTGGCCTCGTAATAGACGGCCACACGGCCCATGGCGACGAAGGAGGCTGGGAACACTTCCGGCGCGATGGTAGCTACCAGGCTGTAAAGAAAGGCGGCACCGGTGCCCAGGCCGATCAAAGTCCACATGTTGGGACTGCGGTTGAGCACCGACTGCCAGCCGCGCTCAAAAAACGGCCAGCCCGCCCACAGCACGATCGGCAGGGAGAGGACCAGTTCGATCCAGCTCTGTCGCGCCATGTCAAACCAGTTGAGCTGGTGGCCGAACATGGCCAACACCGTCACGACCACTGTCAGCGGGAGCGTCCACCAGAAGCGTCGCCGAAAATCTTTCAGCTCTGGGTTGTCCTCCTCTTCCAGCTCCGGTAGCAAAGGCTCAAGGGTCATGCCGCACTTGGGGCATGAGCCCGGATGGTCCTGCCGGATCTCCGGATGCATGGGACAGGTGTAGATCGTACCTATGGGCGCCGGCGCTGACACCGGTGCGGCGACTACCCGGCTTGCGTAGCGCTCTGGATCAGCGGCGAACTTGCCTTGGCACTTCGCACTGCAGAAAAAGTAACTCTGCCCCTGGTGGCTGAGGTGGTGTTCTGACTGCGCGGTGACGGCCATGCCGCAGACCGGGTCTTTCAAACCAGCTGTCTGCGTCGGTGATGTCGAGGCTGGTTTTTCCCCATCATGATGATGGTGTTCGTGATGAGCATGTTCATCCATGGCTTCAACTTCCCTTCTGTTCTCAAACAATCTTGGCGCAGCGGCAGTTCAGTCAACGGCCGCAGCAGCAACCACCTTGACCTTGCGTGGTTTTGGCGCTGGCGCAGCGCCCCGAGCTAGGGCTCGGCGAATCTTCGCTGACTGATGCCGGCGAATCTGAAACCAGTTCCCCCTTGTAGCCAGCTTCTGTCAGCGCATCCAGCATCTCCTGCAGATGGTTCCCTTCACCTGAAAACGCGACCGTCGCCCGTCCTCGCGCGAGATCCACGTCAACATGACCGACACCAGGAACGCGGGTCAACGCTTTGCGCACGGCGTTGGCACAAGAGCCGCAGGTCATACCTTCTACTGACAGTTCCATCGAACTCATAAGTTTCTCCTGTTAGGCGCCTCTATTGACGCAGACACCAAGATAAACCTTCCCATCGTGTCCATGTCAAGCGCCATTCCCGAGGCTTGATCATCCCCCCGCCGACTCAGTTTGGCTTTACCCCCAGCGGTAATACACCATCCATTTCGTGGCGTAGCTGCCACTGCTTTACCAGGGCATAGATGGCCGGGATGACGGCCAGCGTGAGGATGGTCGAGGAAATCATGCCCCCGACCATGGGTGCGGCAATACGGCTCATGACCTCGGAACCGGTGCCGCTGCCCCACATGATGGGCAAAAGACCCGCCATGATGGCCACCACGGTCATCATCTTGGGCCGTACCCGTTCAACGGCACCATCCATAACCGCCGCGTAGAGGTCGGCCGCCCCGGGGGTCTTCCCCTCCGCTTGGCGCCGAGCCTTCACCTCTTCCCAAGCGTGATCCAGGTAGATCAGCATGACCACTCCGGTCTCTGCTGCTACCCCGGCCAGAGCGATGAAGCCCACAGCCACGGCAACCGACAGGTTGTAATCCAGCAGCCACATCAACCAGATCCCGCCGACCAGGGCAAACGGAACGGAGAGCATCACGATCAGAGTTTCAGTGAGACGCCTGAAGTTCAGGTACAGCAACAGGAAGATCAGCGCCAGCGTCACGGGGATGACCACCTTCATTTTCTGGATGGCCCGCTCCATGGACTCAAACTGGCCGCTCCAGGTTGCGTAATATCCCGGCGGGAATTTGATCCGTTCGGCCACGGCCTTCTTGGCATCGGCCACATAGCCACCGATGTCCCGATCCCGGATGTCCACATAGATGTACGCGGACAGCAAGGCATTTTCGGTGCGAATACCGGGCGCACCCTTGGCTATCGAAAGAGTCGCCACCTGCCCCAGCGGCACCATGGCGCCGCCCGGCGTCGGCACCAGAACCTGTGTCGCGATCTGCTGCGGATCGTTGCGCAACTCACGCGGGTAGCGCACGGTGACGCCAAAGCGCTCGCGCCCTTCGACCGTGGTGGTCACCATTTCGCCGCCCAGCGCCGTACCGATGACTTCCTGCAACTCACCCACATTGAGCCCATAGCGTGCCAGCTGCGGGCGATCGGGCTCGATGTTCAGGTAGTAACCTCCAGTGATGCGCTCGGCGAAAGCCGAACTGGTGCCGGGTACCGTCTTGACGACCGCTTCAATCTCCTTTGCCAGACGCTCCATCTCGGCCAGATCCTTGCCGAACACCTTGATACCTATCGGTGTGCGTATGCCGGTCGAGAGCATGTCGATACGCGCCTTGATCGGCATGGTCCAGGCATTGGAAACACCAGGGAACTGCAGCACCTTGTCCATCTCTGCGATCAGCTTGTCCGTCGTCATGCCGTCCCGCCACTCTGAGGTTGGTTTGAGGTTGATGACCGTCTCGAACATCTCGGTTGGGGCCGGATCGGTCGCCGTGTTGGCGCGGCCAGCCTTGCCGTATACGGAGGTAACCTCCGGGAAGCTCTTGATGATCTTGTTCTGGGTCTGCAGCAGTTCGGCAGCCTTGGTGATGGACATGCCGGGCAACGAAGACGGCATGTACAAAAGCGTTCCCTCGTTGAGCGTCGGCATGAATTCGGATCCAAGCCTGGACGCCGGATAAAGGGTGATACCCAGCGCCAGCAGCGCAAGACCGATGGTCGTCTTTTTCCAGATCATCACCCAGGCAATGATGGGGCGGTACAACCAGATCAGGAAACGGTTCACCGGGTTCTTCGCCTCAGGCATGATCTTGCCGCGGATGAAGAAAAGCATCAGGACCGGAACCAGTGTCACCGAGAGCATGGCCGCTCCGGCCATGGCGAATGTCTTGGTGTAAGCCAAAGGCGAGAACAACCGACCTTCCTGAGATTCCAGCGTGAAGACCGGCAGGAACGAAACTGTGATGATCAGCAGCGAGAAGAACAAGGCCGGCCCAACCTCCTTGCAGGCAACCAACATCGCATCGACACGCTCGGCCGCCGTATGCTCGGGCGGCAGGCGCTCCAAGTGCTTGTGCGCGTTCTCGATCATCACGATGGCGGCATCGACCATGGCGCCGATGGCAATCGCAATCCCCCCCAGACTCATCAGGTTCGAATTCATGCCCAGCAGGCGCATGGCGATGAAGGCGATCAGGACGCCGATGGGCAGCATCAGAATAGCCACCAGTGCCGAGCGCACGTGGAGCAGGAACACCACGCACACCAGGGCGACGATGAGCGACTCCTCCAGCAGGGTCCGCTTCAAGGTGTCGATGGCCCGGTGGATCAGGTCGGAGCGGTCATAAACGGCCTCGATGGTGACCCCCTCAGGCAGGCCCGAGGAGACCTCGGCGACCTTTTCCTTCAGATTGTGAATAACCTCCAGGGCGTTCTGGCCATAACGCGCCATGGCGATGCCGGAAACCACCTCGCCTTCGCCGTTGAGTTCGGTCAGGCCGCGGCGCTCGTCGGGGACCAGTTCCACCCGTGCAACGTCGCGCACCAGAACCGGTGTGCCCTTCTCGCTGCGTAGCGCCAGGCTTTCGATATCCGACACACCGCGCAGATAGCCCTTGCCGCGCACCATGTACTCGGTCTCGGCCATCTCAATGACCCGTCCGCCCACGTCCCGATTGGAATCGCGGATCACCTGGGAAATCCGGCTCAAGGGGATGCCGTAGGCACGCAGTTTTACCGGGTCGACCGTGACCTGATAGGTCTGGACGAAGCCTCCGATGGAGGCTACTTCAGAGACCCCGTGGGCCTTGGTCAGCTGATAACGAAGATACCAATCCTGCAGGCTGCGCAACTCGGCCAAGCTACGGTCTTTCGCCAGCAAGGCGTATTGGTACACCCACCCCACGCCGGTCGCGTCGGGCCCGATCTGCGGGGTCACGCCCTTGGGCATGCGTCCGGCGGCGAAGTTGAGGTACTCCAGCACGCGCGAGCGTGCCCAGTAGATATCGGTGCCGTCCTCGAAGATGATGTAAACGAAGGAGGCACCGAAGAAGGAGAATCCCCGCACCACCTTGGATCGGGGCACCGACAACATGGCTGTTGTCAAAGGGTAGGTAACCTGGTCCTCGACCACCTGCGGGGCCTGTCCCGGATACTCGGTGTAGACGATGACCTGGACGTCGGACAGGTCAGGCAGGGCATCCAGCGGTGTGCGGATCACGGCATAGATGCCGGCCGCGACAACGAACAGGGTGGCAAGAAGGATCAGGAAGCGGTTGCGCCCCGACCAATCGATGATTCTGGCGAGCATTTTTCTTCCCGTTAGCGACTCTTGTGTGCGGCTGCATCATGCGCGGGTGCGGCACGGCGCAATGCCGTCACCACCCACTCACCGGGCTTACGCTCGACAAACTCGAACGCCACCATGTCGCCAGGTTTGTAACCCTGCAGCAGGCCGCCATTGGCGACAGCGAACTCCATCGACATGGCTGGCCATTTGAGGCTGGGAACCGGACCATGGCTGATTTCGACCGTGCCACTCTTCAGATCGATGGTCTCGATTGCCCCCTCCGCCCGGTGACCTGTCGTTGCCGCTTTCGGCATCTCGCTCGATTGCTTCTGCCCGGGGTCTGTACTGGCACCATGGCCCGCTTGACCAAAACCGCTCACAGCTGCCTTGAGATTGCTCTCGGCATCAATCAGGAAGTTGGCAGAGACGACGACGGATTCGCCGCTGCGCACGCCTTCCAAAACTTCCACCTCATTGCTGGCGCGCCGCCCTAGGCGGACCTCCCTCGGCTCGAAGCGCCCCTCCCCGACCTGGACGAGCACGAGTTGCCGCGTACCGCTGTCGATAACGGCCGAATTGGGCACCGTCACTGTCTGTGTGCGTGTTCCGACCGAAAGTTCGATCTGCGCAAACATGGCTGGCTTGAGCAGCATGCCAGGGTTGGACAGCTCAATGCGCACGGGAATCGTCCGTGTCTCGGGATTGAGCGTGGGGTAGACATAGGTGACGATGCCCGAAAACGCCTTTTCAGGATAGGCATTGATCGCCACCTTGACCTTGGCGCCGGTCTTCACGAGACCGATGTCCTGTTCGAATACATCGGCCACTACCCAGACAGCGCCGAGGTCTGTGACTTGGTACAGCGCTTCGCCCGGCATGAAGCGCATGCCTTGCACGGCTTTTTTCTCTGTCACCAGGCCCTGGACCGGGGAACGGAATGCCAGCGTGCGTCGGACTTCCCCCGACGGCGCCAGGCCGGAGATCTGTTCTTCCGAGATATCCCAGTTGCGCAGACGCTGCAGACTGGAGTCGGCCAAACGACGCATCCCCGACTGCACCTGATCCGCAGATCCTTGCGTCGACTGCAAGCCCTGCAAAGCGATCTGGTACTCGCGCTGCGCGGAGATCAGTTCCGGGCTGTAGACCTCAAAGAGCACCTGACCCTTGGCCACCGTCTGACCGGTCACGTTCACATGCAGGCGCTCCACATACCCCTCGAACTTGGGCGAGATGGTGTAGATCCGGCGCTCGTCGGGTTCGACTCTTCCCGCCGCGCGAACCGTGCGTTCCAGTTTTTGGACACGCGCCGCTTCGGTCCGAACACCCAGCTTCTGGATCTTTTCCGTGCTGATCCTGATCAGGCCCGTCTGACCCGAACTGTCTTCCTGATCTTCACCCTCATAGACGGCGATGTAGTCCATGCCCATGGGATCCTTCTTCGGCACGGGAGAGGTATCGGGCAAGCCCATGGGGTTGCGGTAGAAAAGAAGCTTGCGTGCAGGTTTGGACGTTTCGGCACTCGGCGTTTCCACCCCACTCGCTGTGGCAGCCGCTTGCAGCTCGTGGCCTCGGTACAGGAAGCCATAGCGGACTTCAAGCGCAATGAGGACCACCAAACTGACGCCCAGACCGGCGATCAGCCATTTGGACCGGACACTCATAGATCTTCTCCAATGATTCGTTCGATTTCAGCCAGCCGGAATTGCGCTTCTACCTGGGACTCCAGCTGACTCTGTCTGGCCTTGCGGATCTGCCGCTGGGCATCCAGCAGCGTCGCAAAGTCCACCTTGCCGTTCTCATACCCCACCAAAGCTGCCTGGTAGGTGAATTCCGACTGGGGAAGTAATTGGGTCGCTACGAGGTTCTCCGTACGACGGGCGGCATCGATCGCATCCACGTTCTCCGAAAGTTCGGACAGCAGTTGCCGAGTCGCAGACTCCTTGCGCGCCTGGGCTGCCTGCAGCATGGCTTCGGATTCCCTCTCCTGAGCACGACGGGATGACTGCTGCAGAGGTATATTCATTTCGATCATAAGTTCCCATTCCTTCACGGTTCCTTGGTACTGAATGGGTGACACCCCCAGCGTGATGTCGGGGTAGCGGTTCTTTAGCACGAGATCCCGGCTCAACTGGGCAGACCTGATGCGGGATTCCTCGCTACTGAGTTGCGGATTGCGCGTTATCGCACGCTCCTCCAGCCCTGTCAGGTTCAACTGTTCGTGCGACGGCACAGGCCGCAGTGCCACCGGTTCTGCCAGGGATGCTCCGGCGGGCCGGGCCAGCAAGCCATTCAGGCGTGCCTGTAGCTGACGACGTTCAGCCTCCAGCGCGATCAGTTCATTGCGCAAGGCAGATTGTTCGAGCTGGGCCCGGATTACGTCCTGCTGGGCCGCCAGGCCACCGGCGTAGCGGGCCTGCGTCACGCTCTCAAGACGGGTCATCAAGTCGATGATCTCGTGCGCAATTCTTTCACTGCGATACAGCAGGTAGAGTCGTGCATAGGCAGCCTTGATGCGGCTTGAAATCTCGATCCAGGTTCCCTGGCTGCGCCCCCTAGCTGCCTCTACATCCTGCTCGGCAATGTTTCGCTTCAGGCCCCGCTTGCCATACCAGGGGAACTCCTGCATCAGGAGATATCGCGTGCTGCCGACCTGGCCTGGAAGAAGCAGGGGGGATTGGTCCCCCTGGCGGGTCACGTCCCGAAGTTCGGCGCGGAAACGCGGGTCGGGCAGGGCCCCGGCTGACTCGATGCGCTGGGTCGACGCGTCCACCTCGGCGCGCATGGCAGCGTACTCTGGATTGCCCTTGCGGGCGTAATCCAGCAAGCCTTCAAGCGTCGTGCCAAGACCAATTTCCTGCGCGGCGGCCGGGAGACCCAACAACGACCACGAGACGATTACATAAAGGGAAAACCGGAGGCTCGTTTTCATACCCACCATCGTTACGAGATTCTTGTGGCGCGATCAGCCTGAGCCCGACCGCATACTGAATGCCAGTATCAGAGTTCGGAGCCAACAAATGCCTGACATTTACATTACATTTTTGTAATCTTTCTGGAGGCGATTGGTGAATGACACACGAGCTGACGCGTGTCGATCCAACATGAACGGCAAGGCAGGCTTTGGCTGCGGCGTGAGGTGCTTTGCACTCGATAAGCCCATGACCCAATGCGGTGCGCATCTCACCTCACTTGCAACACCCACCACTCTCTTCATGCTCCTGAATCGGCGGACAAGGCACGGTGCCGTATGAGCAGTAGACGCAGCAGTCGCCCGGCTTGGGCTGGAGCACGGTGTGGCACTGCTCGCATTCGTAGAACCACTGGCAGGCGTCGACAGGCATGATCTCCCGTTTGCTGTGTCCGCAAACCGGACAGGTCAGCGTCGAATCTGGTATGAAGGCGGTCATTGCGCACTCTCTAGCCGTTGAGACGGATAACCCGCCTCCTGGGTAGCCCAGGTCAGGGCCTCAACGTCGGCCTTGGCATCGTCGAAACTTACGATGGCCTGGCGTTTCTCCAGGTTCACCACGATTTTGTTGACGCCGGGCACCCGGCTCAATGCCTTCTTGACAGTGATCGGACATGTGGCGCAATACATGCCGGGGACGGAAAGCGTCACGGTCTTGTTGGCAGCCCAGGAATGGCCGGCAAGTACCAGTGCAAGAGCGAATACAAAAGTTTTCTTCAAGGGGGTCACCTTTTTCTCCTAATAGAACCAGGGAGCAACGGCGGGGAAACCGAGTGTCGTGAGCAAGAGCGCCACCACCACCGCGAACAGCACTTTGTAGAGGCGCCGGACCTGCGGCACAGCACACACCTGTCCTGGTATGCAAGGCCGCGCAGGGCGCCAGATGTGTCGCCAGGCCATGAACAGCGCCACAAGCGCTGCGCTGATGAAAATAGGCCTGTAGGGTTCGAGCGCAGTCAGGTTGCTGATCCACGCACCGGAGATGCCGAGCGCAAGCAGAACCAGCGGCCCCAAGCAGCACGCCGACGCCAGGATCGCCGCCAGTCCGCCGGCCACCAGTGCCCCAAGGCCAGGTGCAGATCTGGATTTACTGGATGAGTTTGTTGTCATGGGTTAAGCTTACCTCCGTACTTAAGTACGGAGTCAAGCGCCATGAACATCCCACCACAGCACTTCACTATCGGGTCTTTGGCTGACGCCGCTGGGGTGAACGTCGAAACCATCCGCTTTTACCAGCGCAGGGGTTTGCTTTCCGAACCCGAGAGGCCTCTAGGCAGCATCCGGCGCTACGCTGATGCCGATCTGGCACGGGTGCGCTTCATCAAGGCGGGACAGCGGCTGGGATTCAGTCTGGACGAAATGGCCGAGTTGTTGAAGCTAGAGGACGGCAGCCATTGCAGCGCGGCGCGAGCACAGGCTGAGCTCAAGCTGAGGGATGTGCGCATCAAGCTGGCTGACCTGCAGCGCATCGAGCATGCGCTGCAGGGACTCATAGAGCGCTGCGATTCGGTGAGAGGAAAGATCCGCTGTCCGCTGATTGCCGCACTGCAGGCGGGAGGACTGGACGATTGACGGCAAGAAGATCTATCGCCATCGCGGTATGAACCGTGGCGTACGAAGTGCGTAAGCTTCGTACGTTTCGCCAAACTGCTTGCGCATCTCAGCCTCCTCGGTCATCGACAACTTTGCATACATCACCAGAAGCAACGGGAACATCACGAGCGTGAGCAGCGTCGGCCACTGCAAAAGGAAACCCAGAAGAATCATCACGAAGGCCACGTATTGGGGATGCCTGATCCGGGCGTAGGGTCCGGCCGTTGCCAATGAATTTCTCCGCTGCGCGTGGTAAAGAACATTCCAAGCCGAAGAGAGCAGAAAGAAGCCAAAACCGAGAAAGGCGTAGCTGGCAATATGCAGCGCGCTGAAATGGGGATCGCCTTTTTCACCCAGAAAGGTGTGCCACAGATGCCCGGATTCATGGGACATCAGATCCAGACCAGGGAACTTCGTCTGCAACCAGCCAGAAAGAAGATAGATCGTCAGCGGGAAACCATACATCTCGACAAACAGCGCAACGATGAAGGCGGTGAAGGCACCAAAGGTGCGCCAATCCCGCGCCGTAGCGGGTTTGAAGAAGCTGAAGGCGAACATGATGAAGACGGCCGAGTTCAAAGCCGCCAGCAGCCAAAGTCCATAGGCAGGCTCGGGATTGGTCATGGCGCGTCTCCCTTCTTGTTCGGATCCGACGAACTCGACAAGCCATCCTTGTGACTTCCGTGTCCATGGCCGTGCCCACCATGCATGAACAGATGCATGATGGGACACGCGAGCACAAACAGGTAAGGCAAAGCGGTAGCGACGTGTACCAGGTGCTCCTTCAGCAGGAAGTAGCCAGCAACGGCCCCGATCACGAATAAACCGATCGAATATCGCGAACCCCAGAATGACGGGAGACGCTCATGTTGCTGATGTTCGCGATTCATGGCCTGGCCTGCTCACTTCGTGGTGGGAGCTGGTTGGGCGTCCATCATCATCTGCATCATCATTTGCATCATGTCCATGCGCTTCTCCATCATCTGCTGACGGTCCTCCATGCTGCCTGCAGAACCCTTGCCGCCTTGCGTACCGCCCATACCCGGCCCGCCCATGCCGGAACCACCCATCATGTTCATCATGGACATGCTGTCTTGCATCATCTTCATGTGCTCACCCATCAGGGCCCCACGCTCCTCGGGGGTCTTGGCGTTCATCATCTTCTGATGCATTTCCCCCATCATCATCATCTGTTTGTCCATTTGAACCATGTTCTGCCTTGTGGCCACCGATGGCCTGGGAGCAGATGGCTTCGTCGCGGCCGGTTTGGCCCCGAGCGTCTTGGACGTCGGCGCCGACGCAGCGCTAGCGGGGTGATGAGGATCATCCTCTTGAGAGTTAGGCTGGGCCGCCCAACTCAACGTGGTCACACAGGCCACCAGGGACAAAGCGACCAGGGAACGTACTGCTTTCATGGAAACCTCCTAGATGTAGAAACACAAGTTGCACACAAAAAACGCTCTCTCCTCCGAGATCATTCCGAGACCATCAATCGGATGAGGCTTCCGACGCTTACGCTCTGAGCCAGAGCGCGACGGCTTTACTTATCCCGGTTGAGCACTAGCATGATTTCCTCGTACTCCTGCGCGTTGATCTCGCCATTGGCGAGCCGTCGACGCAGAATATCGATGGGCGTTTCACGCTGGCGCTCTCTACGCTCCCCTGATCGTGGTCTGCTGCCAAACAGCACCAGCACGATCAGGAGCACCCAAAACAGCCACCAGAACGCATGCATGCCTACCATGTAGTAGCCATCGTTGAAGAACATAGGGACTCCTTTTTCCAGAACGAATCTTTAGACCGAAAACGATCACGGTGCCGGCTGGATGTCCGTAACGCGCATCTTGCCGCCTTCGTTGACGACCATGAACTTGACCTTATCGCCAGGCTTCAAGTTGGCCAGCAATCTCTTGTCCTTTGCCGTGAAGACCATGGTCATGCCTGGCATGTCCAGATGTTTGATATCGCCGTGCTTGATGGTGATCTTGCCAGTCTCACGATCGACCTTGCGGACTTCTCCATCGGTCATGGACGCGGATTGCGACATACCCATCTTGCTCTCGTCCATCATCATGGTTTGCGCGATGCTGCTCATAGGCAAAGCCATGCCCATTGCGAGAGACGAAATGGCAAGAATATGTTTGATGTTTTTCATGATTTCCTCGCGAGATATTGCTGAGAACCTGTTGCGACTTTTCTTGGTGGCCTGCACGACCTGGTGCAGATCGTGCAGGCCGAGCCTTCGGATGGGTATCATTTTCTGGAGACCTTGACCGCACCTTTCATCCCTGCTTCATAGTGGCCAGGCATCAGACAGGCGAAATTCACGGTGCCAGCCTTGGTGAACTGCCAGATGATCTCGCCCTGCTTCCCAGGAGCCAGCGTGACCTTGCTGGGCTCGTCGTGCTCCATATCGGGAAACTTCTTCATCTGCTCCAGATGCTCCATCAGTTCCTGCTGCGTTCCAAGACTGAGTTCGTGCTTGACCTTGCCGACGTTCTTGACCACGAACCTGACGGTTTCGCCTTGCTTGACCTGAACGTCTGCGGGCGTATAGCGCATGCTGTCGTTCATTTCGATGGTGATGGTGCGGTTGACCCGTGCAGCCACGCCGGGCTTGCCGATCGCCGTCTCCTCATCGTCGTGGCCGTGGCCGCCGGCATGGTTGCCACCAGCGAAAGCCGAGCTGGACAGGGCAATCGCCATCAGGGCCATCACTTTGGCCAGGGTCTGTGTCTTGTGCGTCATGGATGTCTCCTTAGGGTAAAAAATCAGTGCCCGCTGTGGGACTGAGGCTTGCGAACTTTGACTTCGGTCGGTTGGCTGGGGGTCTGCGCACGAGGCATGGATTGGCCGCCTTCGGCCTTGAACCTCGCAGGCTCGCTGAGCGGGCCCTCGTACTCGTGAGCCACAGTGCCTTCGGGATGCTTGAACCACCCCGGGTCCTTGTAGTCCCCGGGTTTCTGATCGCGCCGAACCTTGAGCACACTGAACATGCCACCCATCTCCACCGAACCAAACGGGCCCTCGCCAGTCATCATGGGGGCGGTGTTGTCCGGTATGGGCATCTCCATTTCCGTCATGTCCGCCATGCCACGCTCCCCCATGACCATGTAGTCCGGGATCAGGTTGTTGATCTTCTTGGAGAGGCCGCTGTGGTCCACGCCTATCAGCGTCGGGACGTTATGCCCCATGGCGTTCATGGTGTGGTGACTCTTGTGGCAGTGGAAGGCCCAGTCGCCCTCCTCGTCAGCGAGGAACTCAACTTGGCGCATCTGGCCAACCGCGACATCGGTGGTTACCTCATACCAGCGCGTGCTTTTCGGTGTGGGCCCGCCATCGGTTCCAGTCACCAGGAACTCATGGCCATGCAGGTGGATGGGGTGATTGGTCATCGTCAGATTGCCAATCCGGATCCGGACCTTGTCGTTCAGGCGGACATTCAGAGAGTCGATGCCGGGGAAGATACGGCTGTTCCAGGACCACAGATTGAAGTCCAGCATGGTCATGATCTTGGGGGTGTAGCTCCCAGGATCGATATCAAAGGCGTTCAGGAGAAAGCAGAAGTCTCTCTGAACCTCGTCGATCAGCGGGTTCTTGACCTTGGGATGGGTCACCCAGAAGCCCATCATGCCCATGGCCATCTGCGTCATCTCGTCGGCATGTGGGTGGTACATGAACGTGCCCGGCCGGCGCGCCACGAACTCGTAGACAAAGGTCTTGCCGGGTTGAATCGCTGGCTGGTTCAGGCCGGCAACGCCGTCCATGCCGTTGGGCAGCCGTTGACCATGCCAGTGGATGCTGGTGTGTTCCGGCAGCTTGTTGGTCACGAAGATGCGCACTCGGTCGCCCTCGACCACCTCGATGGTGGGCCCGGGACTCTGACCGTTGTAGCCCCAGAGATGGGCCTTGAACCCGGGTGCCATCTCGCGGACTACCGGTTCAGCCACGAGGTGGAATTCCTTGACGCCCTGGTTCATGCGCCAGGGCAGGGTCCAGCCGTTGAGCGTGACCACCGGGTTGTAGGGTCTGCCGCTGTTGGGAATCAATGGGGCCATGGTGTCTGGGCTGGTCTGGATGACCGGCTCGGGCAAGGCCGCCATGGCCACTCGGCTGACCGAGGCCGCTGCCACAGCACCACCAGCGACGCCTGCTAACTTGAAAAAGTCTCTTCTGGATGTCATTGCGGATTCCCTGGAAATCAATGGCCGGCGGCGGCGGCACCGGAAGGGGGTGCTGCTGCGGATAGCGTCGTGCTGGTCGGACGCCCGATGAGGGAAGCCTGCAAGGCTGCGTCAGCCAGCCAGAACTGTTGCTCTGTGTTGATGGCGGCAATGACCGTATTGACTTGATCACGGGCGTCGGCAAGCAGCTCGAAAACTCCGATGATCATCCCGTTGTAGCGCAGCTGGTTCTCGTCTGAGATCACCTTGCGCAGCGGCACGACCTCATCGCGGTGATGGCGCGCCACGTCGTAGGCGGTGCGGTAGCCGGAATAGCTCTCGCGCAGGCTGGATCCGGCCGCACGAATTGTGGCTTCCAGCTGGTTGGCTGCGGCCAGCGTACGCGCGCTCATCGCATCGCGCTGCATGCCACCCCAGTCGAAAATCGGCAACCGTACCCCGATTTCATAGCCACGCGGATCTGAACGGCTTCCCGTTGCGCTGTCGGTCTTGGTATTGCGACGCGCCGTGAGTTCGATGTCGGTGAGGCTGGTCACCGTGGTCAAACCTTGAGATTTGGCATAAGCCTCGAAGTTCGTCTGTGCGAGCCGGATATCCAGGCGGTTGCGCGTGGCGTACGAACCTGCGGTCTGGGGATCCATGGCCTGCTTGGGCAGATCAGGCAAGCGCTCGGGGAGCTTGAGCAGTGGGGCCTGTGCTTCATCGAGCCCCAGCCGGCGGACCAACTCCTCCCGCGTTGCCGCGGCCTGATGATTGGCCGTGGCCAAGCGTGTGGCAGCATCTGCGTAGAAGGCCTGCTCGCGGGCACGGCTGATGCGACTGAAGTTGCCCGCGGCCTGCATGCGCCGGGCAATCTCGGCGGTGGCTTCTGCACTCTCGTACACCTGACGGGCATACCGGAGGGTTTGCTGCGCCGCAACGGCACGCACCCAGGCCTGGCGGACCTGCGTGACTTGGTCTACCACTTCGCTGGTCAGGCGCAGCTGCGACTGCTCGATGCGGTAGCGGGAAATCCCCTGGCGGGTCGGCAGCGTCAGCAGGTCCAGCAGACCAAACGACAGAGCGCGTCCAATTTCCAGCTCATCGCCCGCGACCATGCGCTCGTAGCTGAAAATTGGGTTGGCGATCCGGCCAACCTGGGCGGCGTCGGCCGATTCCGCCCAGCCCTGGGCCAACAAGGCCTGCAGGGAGGGGCTGTTGACCAAGGCCAGTTGTACGGCTTCGCGCTGCCCCAGAGGCTGGGTGAGGAGTGCCTGGGCGGCGTCAGCCCGCTCCTTGCGCTCCTGCTCCGTGCGCGAAAGTGCCAGTTTCTTCTCCGTGAAGCTGCTAGCCTCGTCGTTCACGCGGCTGACGTTCTGTTCGAGACTGACGCTGGCGCAGCCGGACAGAACCGCCAGAGTAACGGCCGATATCGCGAGCCTGGCTCCGCTCGATTGCAGAGTGCGTCTCATCGCTTGGAACCTCCGTGATGCCCTTCATGGGCCGCAGACGAAGGTGCCGTGTCATTGGCAGGCTCAGCCGTTCTGGCTTCCTTGGCATAAGTACGCCATCCCCCGATACGGCCAACGGTGTCGTTAACCTCCCGCCAGGACTGGACCGGTTGGTCAGCGTAGGCCTGATACCCGTTCAGGGGCGAGGTGTAGGTCAGTTGGGCCGGGGGTGCCGGTGGCGGGGTCTGCTCGGCCGTGATCTGCGCCATGGCTGAGCCGGCAAGCAGCGCCATCGTCCAGGGAAGCAATTTTCCGAAGGACAGGCTGTGGGTAGGGATGGTCATGGATTCCTCTTGGGGTAACTCGCTGATTTCAGGGGGTGATTCTGAGAATCCGACGCCGTCAGAAAGCTGACTTACGGATTACATTTCTGTAATCTTGCTGACGAAGGCCAGAAACTTGTCAAACTGACGCCCAGTCGGCTGTGGAGTGCATGCGTGAAGATATTGATCGTTGAAGACGAGCACAAAACTGGGGAGTACCTGCGCCAGGGTCTGGGGGAGGCTGGTTTTGTGGTCGATCTGGCGCGAGATGGAACGGATGGGTTGCACCAAGCCCTCCAGGAGCCCTACGATCTGGTCATCCTGGATGTCATGCTGCCTGGCATCGATGGCTGGCAAGTCCTTCAGGCCATACGCAAACGCGGGCTGCAGATGCCAGTGTTGTTTCTCACGGCGCGCGACCAAGTGGAAGACCGCATCAAGGGGCTCGAACTTGGCGCCGACGACTATCTGGTCAAGCCGTTTTCCTTCGCCGAGTTGCTCGCCCGGGTGCGAACCATCCTGCGACGCGGCCGCAGTGGCACAGAGCCAACCACGCTGCTGGTGGCCGACCTGGAGCTGGATCTGCTGCGTCGCCGTGTCGCTCGGGGGGGGCGGAAAATCGATCTGACCGCCAAAGAGTTCGGATTGCTGGAGTTACTGATGCGTCGCCGGGGCGAGGTCCTTCCGCGCTCCCTGATCGCCTCCCAGGTGTGGGACATGAACTTCGATGGGGACACCAATGTCATCGAGGTAGCCATGAGGCGGTTGCGGGTCAAGGTCGACGAGGGCCGTGAGGTCAAGCTTATCCAGACGGTGCGCGGCATGGGCTACGTGCTGGAAGTCCCGGAGGAGTCCTGAGTGCTTCGGTCTCTGTCTCTGACCTCCCGTCTCACCCTGTTCTTCACGCTGCTCTCCGCGGCGATCGTTTTGGGCCTGGGCGTCATTTTTCTGGTGGCGTCCGAACGTCATTTCATTGACCTTGACGACATTGTTTTGCAAGACAAACAGCGTCTGGTTGGAGAGTTGCTCGCCAGGTCCAGCTCAACACAAGACGCTCAAGTTCGATTGAAGGAGGCGTTGGACCATCATCACGGTCTCTATGTGCTTATCAAAGACGTGCATGGCCGCGTTTTTTTCGAATCGGATGATTTCAACTTGCCCGATGCGGCGGCACTCCCCGAACCCGGGAGCACCCCCAAATCCCTGCGCTGGAGCAGTCGAGAGCGCGCTTACCACGGTCTTGCACAGTGGTCAAAGTCCAATCACGGTGAATCTACTGAAATGTTGATCTTGGTTGCCATCGACACCGAGCACCACACTCATTTCATGGCGCAGCTGCAGCACACTCTGGCGCTTTATGCCGTGCTCGCCACCCTGGCAAGCGGGTTTGCAGGCTGGTTCGCCGCTCACCAAGGCATGGCCCCTCTGCGCGCCATGAAATCGAGAGCCTCGGTCGTCAGTGGCCAGCAGCTCAATCAACGCATGCAGGTCGAAGCCGTGCCCATCGAAATGGCCGATCTGGCCAATGAGCTTAACCACATGCTGGATCGGTTGCAGCAGGATTTCCAGCGCTTGTCCGATTTTTCGTCCGACCTGGCGCATGAGCTGCGCACGCCCATCAGCAACCTCCTGACGCAGACGCAGGTGGCCTTGTCCAACCGGCGTGATGCCGACACCTATCGCGACATCCTGGCCTCCAACGCTGAGGAGTTCCAGCGCCTGGCACGCATGGTGTCCGACATGCTCTTTCTGGCCAAGACCGAAAGAGGGCTCCAGCTCCCCAGCAAAGAGCTTTTCTCGGCCGAACAGGAGGCTCAGGCTTTGCTGGACTTCTACGAGGCCGTGGCCGAGGAAAAAAACGTACGCATGAGCCTGCACGGCAGCGGCAACATCCTGGGCGACCGGCTGATGTTTCGCAGAGCGGTGAGCAACCTGTTGTCCAACGCCTTGCGGCATACGAAGATGGCTGGGGAGGTCTGCATCGAGATCAGCGATACCGAAAATTCAACCCAAGTCTCTGTGGAGAACACGGGTGACGGCATTGATCCGAAAATCATGCCCAGGCTGTTTGACCGCTTCTATCGTGCGGATCCATCACGAGCACAGCCGGACTCTGACGGAACCGGATTGGGACTCGCCATCACGCGAGCAATTGTTGAAGCACACGGAGGGAAGATCGAAGTTTCGTCCGCTCAGGGCCGAACAAGATTTACTCTGGAGTTCAGAAAAGTCAGCCTTACATGAGTATGAACTCAGACAATACCCTTACTCAGGCAGCGGCGCATTGGAACTAACGCAAATGTAATCGCCGGCACATCTTCATGTCAGGGCTGATCGACAGAATACATAACGTGCATTCGCACAAAGTGCATTGATTGACATTGCACCTGTATTTCAAGAAAGGCCCTGATATGAACACCCGAATCACCTCGCTCTTCGCTGCCGTCGCGCTCAGTACCCTGGCATCGACCACTTTTGCCACCGACTCGCTGGCAAACAATGTCGACAAGACCTACCGCCTGAAGGACGGCGGCACTGTATTCGTTTTCAAGGACGGAAAGATGGCAGTGGCCGACAAGTTCGACCGCGCCGTCCATCTCCCCAAAGGCCAAGTCCTGGAAACGGCTGACGGTCAGAAGATCGTCATGACCAGCAGCGAAAGTGCGCGTCTCGACTTCCAGCTGCGCCAAGGTCACGAGAACTGACCTGTCATTTAGGCATACCCGGTTTGAGGAAATGCCTTTGCCCCTTTGAATCTGTACCTCACGAGCCTTGCCGACGATCCAGTGATCTCGCCAAGACTCGTGGCATTCCTTTTGCCCGAAAGTTTCAACGGGTCGATCTGATCACTGTGATGACGGCCATCTTTTATGGTCTGATCTGTATGTCATGCGCGGGTTCAAGTTCAAGTACCCACGGATCTGAAACAGGCAACTGACGTCCGTCCGGCAGAACCCTCCACCGACAACCCCAGTTGCCGGAATCGCTGTGGCCTTATGGCAGGACGAACCTGACCGTTATAGTCTTCCCGGCCTGCTTGACCACCGCCACTGCCTTGGTTCCTTTGGCAACCTTGAAATCCCCGGCCGCGCCCAGCCTTTCGCCCTGGGGCACGAGGGACACCTCCTGTTTGTCGGCGCCGTTGAGCAAGGTCAACGTGGCGGTCGCGTTGCTCACGTCGATCTTCTTGCCGTGATCGCGCAGGTAGAGGCGCAGCTTGTCCTTCTGCGCCACCAGCTCAAAGTCCATGTCCCTGGCTTCGGCGACCACGCCACCATGCAAAGGTTTTTCACCATGGCTGTGTGGGCCCGCAGCATGTGCCACGACGCCCGAGAAAAGCGCAAGCGCTGTGATGGATGCTGATGCTATTAACTTCATGGCACTTCCTTTCGTTGAGGTAGGACTGCAGGGGAAAACTCGGTTTGCATGGATTCAGAACGCCTCGGCATTGCGGTCATCGAGCAGGCGCTCGGCGTCCTTGCGGCCGAAGAGCCAGAACATGACGGGGGTCAGGTAGGTGTCGAGGAGGGTGGAGCTGATCAGGCCCGAGAAGATCACCACCGCCACGGGGTGCAGGATCTCGGTGCCCGGGCGCTCGGCCTCGAAGAGCAGTGGTGCCAGCGCAAAAGCCGTGACCAGCGCCGTCATCAGGACCGGACTCAGCCGCTCCATCGAACCGCGCAGGATCATCTTGTGATCGAAACTTTCACCCTCGGTGCGCATGAGGTTCAGGTAGTGGCTGACCTTCAGGATGCCGTTACGCACCGAGATGCCAGCCAGCGTGATAAAGCCCACCAGCGCCGCCACTGACAAGGGCTGGCCGGAGAGCCAGAGCCCGAGCACCGCGCCCACCAGGGCCAGCGGAATGTTGCCCATGATCAGCGCTGACAGGATGACAGACTTGTAGCGGCTGTACAGCACGACGAACATCAGCACCAGCGAGACGATGGACAGCAGGCCGACCAGGCGTGAGGCTTCCTCCTGCGCCTGGAACTGCCCCCCCAGGGTGATGAAGTAGCCCTCGGGCAGCCGGCTTTCGGCAACAACCCGACGGATGTCGGTCACGATCTCCGACAGGGCCCGGCCTTGAGCATTGGCCGAGATGACGATGCGCCGCTTGCCGTCGTCACGGCTGATCTGGTTGGGGCCGTCAGCCTCTTCGATGGTCGCGATGCGTGACAAGGGCACCCGTCCGGAGGGGGTCTCCAACAGTATGTTGCCCAGGCCCTCGACCGAGCGTGCGGATTCGGGCAAGCGCACGACCAGGGCAAAGCGCCGACTGCCTTCAACGATCTGGGTGATCTTTTCTCCTTCGACCAGGCTTTGCAGGGTGGTCAGGATCTGCGGGGCCGGCACGCCGTATTGCGCCGCCGCTGCGTAATCCACCCGTACCTTGATCTGCGGCGCCAGCACCTGCTTTTCGATTTCCAGGTCAGCGATGCCCGGAATGGCGGCCAGGCGGCCACGCAGCACGTCGGCCTGACCGCGCAGGGTATCCAAGTCGTCGCCAAAGATCTTGATGGCGATCTGGGAACGCACACCCGAGAGCATGTGGTCGATACGGTGTGAAATCGGCTGGCCGATGGCGATTGCAGCCGGCAGGTTGATCAGACGCGAACGGATGTCAGCGGAGATCTCGCCCATGGAGCGTTTCAGCTCACCGGCAGGGAGCAGGCCCACGTCGAGTTCGCTGACGTGCACCCCTTCGGCATGCTCATCCAGCTCGGCCCGACCACTGCGTCGGCCGACATGGACGACCTCGGGCACTTGCTTGACCAGTGTCTCGGCCTGTTGTGCCAAGGCGGAGGATTCCGCCAGAGTCACGCCCGGGTTAAGACGCAGCCCGACTAGCAGTGTCCCCTCATTGAAAGGCGGCAGGAAAGTCTTGGGAAAGAATGGCACCGCCAGCAGAGACACCAACACTGCGACCGCGGCAGTTGCCAGCACCACGCGCGGCCGGTTCAGAACGGTCTGCAGGCTGGTCTGGTACTTGCGCTTGAGCCAGGCCAGCAGGCGGGTGTCTCCATGGTCCAGAGACTTCATGCGCGGAAGCAGGTAGAAGGACATCACCGGCGTGACCGTCACCGAGACAACCAACGAGGCCAGCGTGGAAACGATGAAGGCGATGCCCAGCGGCACAAACAGGCGCCCTTCCATGCCCGGCAGTGCAAACAGCGGCAGGAAGACCAGCACGATGATGACGGTGGCGTAGAGAATTGCCGAACGTACCTCCATGGTGGCTGCCCCCACGAGTTCCAGGGGGTGCAAGCGACGCTCAGGGTGTTGTGCGCGATCCACCTTGAGGCGGCGCAACACGTTCTCCACGCCCACCACGGCATCGTCCACCAGGCCCCCGATGGCAATAGCCAGGCCGCCCAGTGTCATGGTGTTGATGGACAGACCGAAGTATCGGAACACCAGAGCGGTGATGAAGATCGACACCGGGATGGCGGTCAAGGCGATGAGGGTCGGTCGCAGCGTTCCCAGAAAGAAGAAAAGAATAAGTGCTACAAAAATAGAAGCACCGATCAACTTGCCCTGGAGCGTGGTGATGGAGGCCTCGATGAAACTGGCCTGCCGGAAGGTCACTTTCGGGCTGTCCATGCCGGCTGGCAGGGAGCGCCGCATGGTTTCCAGTGCCGACTCAATAGAGCGGGTCAGGTGGATGGTGTCCGCGGCCGGCTGCTTCTGCACTCCCAAGATCACAGCGGGCTTGCCTTCAAAGCCCGCATCACCGCGTTTGAGGGCTGGGGCGAAGGTCACGTCGGCCAGCTGGCGCAGCAGGATAGGCTGGCCGTTGCGGGCTGTGAGCGCGAGATTCTTCAGGTCGTCCAGGCGCGAGGTGCGGCCCAGGTTGCGGATCAAATATTCGCGGCCATTGAGTTCCAGGAAACCGCCCGAGGTGTTGGAGGAGTAACCCTTGAGCGCGGTCTCCAGCTGTTCGTGCGTGATGCCCAGCTCCCCCATGCGGCTAGTGTTGGGCTGGACCTGGAACTGGCGCACCTCACCCCCGATGGGGATGACTTGCGCCACCCCGGGAATGGCCATGAGGCGGGGGCGCAGCACCCAGTCGGCGTACTCGCGCACCTGCATGGGTGAGATCTTGCTGGTGTCGATCGGAATCGCAATCTGCATGATCTCGCCCATGATCGAGCTGATGGGGCCCATGCGCGGGGTCACGCCCGGCGGCAGGCCTTCCTCCATGGCCGAAAGCCGCTCCGACACCATCTGCCGAGCCCGGAAGATTTCCGTGCTCCAGTCGAAGGTGACGTAGATGAAGGACAGGCCCGCGCTGGAGACGGACCGCACGCTCTCCACACCTGGCAGACCGTTCATGGTCGTCTCCAGGGGGAAGGTGAGGAGCTGTTCCACCTCCTCTGCGGCCATGCCGCCAGCCTCGGTCATGATGGTGACCGTGGGTTTGTTGAGGTCGGGGAACACATCCACGGGGGTGCGTGAGAGTGTGAACGCGCCATAGGCCATGAGGACCAGGCTGGCGATGATCACCAGCAGCCGGTTGCCCAGACTGTTATCGAGTAGCCACTTGAACATGATGCGGGGCTCCCGGTCAGCGTATCTGGTTGATCAGGGCTGCAGCCTGGGTGGCCACCCGGTCGCCAGCCTGCAGGCCGGACGTGACCGCCACAGAGGCGCCATCCAGCGGTTCAACCGTCACCACACGCGGCTCGAACTGCTCCGGAGCCTTCTTGACCCAGACCACGGACTGGTTGGCAGGGTTTTTCATGAGGGAGGCTGCAGGGACACGCAGGCCGTTCACGCGCGTCGTGGTCTGGACGTAGACCTTCACAGGCTGGCCCACGGCCAGACTGGAAAGTGCTGCGCCTTCGCCCTGGAACAGCATGGGCAAGGCCTGCTCGCGCAGGCTGCGGGCTGCACCGACAAAGTTCAGACGGATGGACTGCGTCCCGATGGCCAAGGTGGCGCCGGCCACATTGCGGGCCACTTCAGCGTCATAGGCCAGGGCCTCAATGCGCAGGCGCGCTGGATTGATGACCTCGAAAACCAGTTCACGAGCATCCACGACCTGGCCACCAACCACATGGCTGGAGGCGATCACGCCGGACACCGGGGCCACCAGGGCATCGCGATTGCTTAGGCCCGCACCAACGGCGGCCACCCGCTCACCCAGGCTGATGACTTCACTCTCTGCGGCTTCCAGCTCCTTGCGCGGCACGGTGTCCGCAAGCTCCTGCAGGCGTGCCAAGCGTTTTTCTGCCAAGCTCTTGGCCGCGCGCAACTCGGCCAACTGGGCTGTCTGATTGGAGCGTTCGATCTGTCCAGTCGAAGGGATCACGTATGCCAGCACCTGGCCTTTGCGCACGCTTTGCCCCACATTGGGAAGCCCGCGCGTTCCAGGCTCGATACGGCCCGCAACCATGGCCTGGACCTTGCCGCCAGCATTGGGATCCATGACCACCTTGCCAGCCAGCTCGATCGAGCGGGGCAGCTCGGCGAGACTGACGGTGGTGGTGCGCACGTTCAACTGCCTTTGGGCTGGTTTAGGCAGGAAGACGCTGCCATCCGGCAGCCGCTTGGGGCCGTTGCCGTTGACGGCTGCGGGGGCATCCCCATGGTCGTGTCCTTCGCCAGCCCAGGCCAGGGGCAGACCAAGCGCCAGCAGCAGTGCTGCGGCAAAGGACGGAATGTGTTTCAGGTATCGGGTGTTCATGCTGCACCTCCCAGGAAAGAAGGACGACGGCCAAATCGGCGACGTAGGCCCCAGACGAGCAGGACCAAAACCACAAGAGCCAGGCCGGCATAAAGCAGCCAGGCGTGCAAACCGGTTTGCGCATGGTCGTGTTCCTCCTCATGCAGATCCAGCTCGCCCGCCAGCAGATCGGTTTCACGGGTGGTGACCACCGTGGCCATGACGGCATGCTGTCCAGGTGGGAGTTCCTGCGCCAGGGTGGCGACAAACTCGCCGATGCCCTGGGCCTGGACGGGAATCTTCTGCCCGGCCAGTTCAAGTTCCAGACGTGCGTCGGGCACGGGGCTGTTGTCGGCACTGCGGTCCAGGTACAGCGTGAGCTGCTTGCCCTGCAGGATGCCGACCAGCTCGAAGCTCTCGGACATCGCAGCAAAACGCGGGGAGGCAGCTCCTTCTGACGCGAGGGGTGCATCGCCATGGTCATGGCCGGGGCCCGCCCAGCTGGACGGGGTGATGCCCAGGGTGAGGACCGTGAGGCCCAGGGCAAGAAGTTGTTGGAGTCGTTTCATGGTTGTTTCCGTTTCACTGGGGGCTTTGCTGGGGCAGCAGGCCCTGGGCCTGACGCAGGGCCGAAATGGCGGTGGCGAGTTCGACACGGGAGCGGGCGGCCTGCCGTTCGGCAGCAATGGCTTCCAGCTCGATGCGCAATCGGGTGGGCAGATCGGTCTCACCGGCGCGGAAGGACTTTTCGAAGAAAGCGCGAGACTCGCGGGCCAGCTGGGCCCGTCGTTCGGCGGCTGTCAGCTGTGTGCGGGCCGATTCCAGGCGGACCTGGGCGCTGTCCAGCGCGGCCTGGATGCGGTCTCGTTCCAGGGTGAGTTGCGTTTCGGCTTCGATGGCCTGGGCCTGGGCGGACGCAATGCTGGCGCGATTGCGACTGTCCGAGCCGAAAGGAAAACGCACACCAACCGTGACGCTTTGCTGGTAGTTTTCACCGAACGCCCCGCGATCTCGGCTCGTGGCCAGTATCAGCTCAGGCGTGGCCCGCGTCCTGGCTTGTGCCAGTTCTGCGGCTTTACGAGCGATCTCCGCGCGGTTGAGCCACTCAATCACCGCAGGGTGCCGGTCACCCAGGGCCGCCGCGTCCTGCACCCGCTCCGGCGCAGGCTCGGCCGGCAAGGCTTCGGACTGCGCCGTGATATCGGCGGGCAAGGTCAGGCCACTTAATGCACGCAGGCGCTGAGCTGCGGCCGCGAGGGCGCTGGAGGCCTCGGCCAGTTCGGCCTCGGCACCGGCCTGTGCGCCTTCGGCCTGATGTTGATCGGCACGGGCCAGATCACCGGCACGTACACGCCGGCTGACATCGGCCGTGAGCTGCTGGGCATTCAGCAGGCGCTCGCGCGCCAATACAAAGCCGATACGGGCCGATTGCCACGACCAGTAGGCTTCACGCACCTCGGCAGCCGTTTGCAGTTGCGCCAGCAGGGTGCTGCTTGCGGTCGCCCGTTGTTCGGCCTCCGCGACGGCCATGCTGCGAGCCCGCTCGTTCGGCAGCCAAAGCGGGACAGCCACGCCCGCCGTGTATTCACGGCGGCCCAGGTTGTTGTTCATCTGATCGGTCTGGCCTGACAACTCCAGGGCTACGGGCTCCGCCGTCCAGCTGGCAGCCGCTTCCTTGCGCGCTGCGGCTGCTTCCTGACGGGCCTGCAGTGACCTGGCTTCAGGCTGGCGCTGCCAGGCGGCATCGAAAACTTCGGTCAGTGTGAGGACCGGGGTGTTCGCCGATGTCGGTGGTGGCGCCAGATGAAGCCCGGGTTGAAGCGCTGGTGCCAAGTTGAGGGCATGAGCAGGGCCAGGAGCGGCTTGAGGCGGCTTGAGCTGGGCCCAGGCACCGCCGAAGCTCCAGCCCAGCACGGCCAGTGCGATGCATAAATTTCGTTCGATTCGCGGCATGCGATTCTCCAATGTGGGGGAAACATTTGGGGAATCGGCGAGGCGCGATCAGGTGATCGCTACAGGTGTACCAAACGCATCAGCGATGCGCCAAGTCACAGAAGTGGGCAGGGATGCCTACCTCGCCGATCAGGCGAGGCGGGCCCAGTTGGGCCGTTCAGGCAGAGTGGGATGAGGCGAAGAGAGCGGGAATTGCGGGCCAATGTGCACATCGGAGGCCGAGTACATCACGGGCATGGCAGGGGACGCATGCAGGGCGGTGGCACAGCCTGCGTGGCAGACCGGGCAATCGGTATCAACGGCACTCAGGGCCTTGGGGCCGTTGTCGTCCTTGGCCTTCTCATCGGTATGGTGCTGATGCTCATGATGACCGAAGTGCTGGGCCGCCGCGCCGGTTTCGTGCTGGCAATACACGCTCACTGCCGCCCAGCTGAGTTGCAGCGGGAGCAGGGCCAGCAGAAAGATGAAGAACCAGCGGCGCATGAGGGCGATTCTAGCCGAAGAGTATTTGAAAGATTGACGGTCAATGCAATCACTGCCACATGCGCCGGCATGCGCTTACTTGGATGGTTGTCTCCACATATAGTTCTGATGCATCATCATGTGATTCATCATCTGCTGCTGCATCACCATGTATTGATCCGTCATGTACTGACGTTGCTTCATCTGCTCCGGGGTGAGCCTGGAATAGTAGCCTTCCATTCCACGCCAACCCATCATCGGACCTCCTCTCATATGGCCGCCCATCATCCCACCAGGCCCCCACATGCCTTGCATCATCCCCATGCTGTTTTGCATCGTCGCCCAGTGCTCCTGGAGCAATTTTTGCCTTTCTTGGGGGTCTTGTGTCTGACGAATCCTGTCCATCTGCTCCTGCATCTTCTGGATGTTTTCCTGGACTTGTGCCGTCTGCTTGTCAAAGTCTGTGAGATTGGGCGCTTTGGACTGCGCTTGCGCGTTCTTGTCGGCGTTGCCGGATGGCTGTGCATGTGCGGGGGCCCCAACCATGAGTCCCAAGACCAAGGCCCCTGTCAGTGTTGCTAGTTTCATTTTGCAATCTCCTTGAAAACCCTAATGGGGAAATGACACTACTCCGATGACCAATATTCGTCAACGCACAGCCAGCTGCCCAGGCGCAGCGGGGACTCTTGTCAATCTTGAAATTCATGAACCATGAGGGCTGGTCTGAGCTTCACGGTCCGGTGTGGTTTTTGATTGTTTCTCTCGAAAGGATGCCCAGATCAGCGCCCACACGCCCATGCTGATGAAGACATCGGCGAGATTGAATGCGGGCCAATGCATTTCATTCCAATAAAAATCAAGAAAGTCCACGACCTTTCCCCTTGTAATGCGGTCGAGGACATTACCAACGGCCCCGCCAAGTATCAGGCTCAAGCCCAGCGACTCGCAGCGCGGGCGCTGTGTTCGCAGCATGTGCGCCAGACATGCAGATACAAGTAGCGTCAGCACGATAAAGAAATAGCGCTGCCAGCCACCCGCGTCAGCCAAAAAGCTGAAGGCAGCGCCAGGATTCAGTACATAAACCAGATTGAAATAAGTGGTGACAGGGACTTGCTCTCCAAGAGCAAGGATCTTGGTGATCAAGCTTTTGCTCGCCTGATCCAGCATCGCAGCAACCAAGGCCAGGCCATGCCAGCGACAGTTTGAAATCGGCATGAAGTTCATTTGCGTAACAGCCTCAAGCCGTTGAACACCACGATCAGGCTGGCACCCATATCGGCGAACACGGCCATCCACATGGTGGCGCTGCCCAGGATCGACAGCACCAGAAAGACCGACTTGATGCCCAAGGCAAGCAAGATGTTCTGCCAGAGCACGGCCCGGGTGCGGCGAGAGAGTCGGATCAGCTCGGGAATGCGGCGCAGGTCGTCGTTCATGATGACCACGTCGGCTGCCTCCATCGCCGTGTCCGTACCTGCGGCGCCCATGGCGATGCCGATGTCGGAGCGCGCCAGGGCTGGCGCATCGTTGATACCGTCGCCAGTCATTGCAGTGGTACCGTAACGCGTCTGCAGGTCCTCGATGGCTGACAACTTGTCGTCGGGCAGTAGATTGCCCCGGGCATCGTCGATGCCGGCTTGTCGGGCGATGGTCTGCGCGGTTGCTGGGTTGTCACCCGTCAGCATGACCGAGCGCACTCCCAGGGCGTGCAGTTCGGCCAAAGCCTCACGAGAGCTCTCCTTGATGGTGTCGGCCACGGCAAAGATGGCCAGCACCTGGCTGTCCATGGCCAGCAGCGTCACCGTGCGCCCCTGTGCCTCGTGTTCGGCCAGCCGTGCCTCGATGGCTGGGCTGCACAGGCCCCGCTCCTCGATCATGCGGTGGTTGCCCAGAATCAGCGTCTGGCCATCCGTGCGGGCCTGAATACCCCGGCCAGGCAGAGCCGTGAACTTCTCCAGCTGCCCATTGCTGCGATCCAGTCCCTGGGCGATGGCATTGGACACCGGGTGGTCTGAGTGGCCCGCCAGATCGCCCGCCCAGCGCAGCACCTGTGCTTCCGGGATCGGCGAGGGCAGCACCTCGGTGGCAACCAGCACGGGCTTACCTTCGGTGATGGTACCGGTCTTGTCCAGCGCAATGACCCTGATCTTGTGGGCGCCTTCGAGGTAGACCCCACCCTTGATGAGAATGCCACGGCGAGCGGCCGAGGCCAGTCCGCTGACCACCGTGACGGGCGTGGCAATCACCAGTGCACAGGGGCAGGCTATGACGAGCAGGACCAGGGCCTTATACAGGGCCTCCATCCAGCTCAGGTCCATGAGCCAGGGCGTCAACAGCGCCACGGCCACGGCGAGCGCGAACACTGCTGGGGTGTAGATGGCTGCGAATTTATCAACGAACTGCTGTGTCGGCGCCCGGCTGCCCTGGGCCTGCTCGACGGCTTGGATGATGCGGGCCAGCGTGGTGTTGCTGGCGGCAGCGGTCACACGCACTTCAAGTGCGCCGGTGCCGTTGATGGTGCCTGCAAATACCGGATCGCCTGCATCCTTGTCCACCGGCATGCTCTCGCCCGTTACCGGGGCCTGGTTGACCGCACTGTTGCCCGCCATGACCACACCATCGAGCGGAATGCAAGCTCCAGGCTTGACCCGGAAGATCGCTTCCAGCGCAACGTCGGCCGCGGCAAGCTCCTTCCATTCGCCATCAGGCTGCCGGACTTCGGCCGTGTCAGGCGTGAGGTCCAGCAAGCTCTTGATGGCATTGCGTGCCCGGTCCACGGCCCGCGCTTCGATGACCTCAGCGATGGCGTAGAGCGCCATCACCATCGCCGCCTCTGGCCATTGACCAATCAGGAAGGCGCCGGTGACGGCCACCGTCATCAAGGCGCTGATGTTCAGCCGCCCCTGCCTCAGAGCGGTAAAGCCCTTGCGATAGGTTGAGAAGCCAGCCAGCCAGATGGCCGCCGCCGCCACGGCCATGCCCGCACCCTTGTAGGCAGCTGTCTCAGGCGCAAAGAAGTCCAGCAATTCGGCCGCGATCGCCAGAAGCAGGGACGCGCCCAAACGCCATAGCCCCTCGGACATGGGGGCGTGCTGATCACCCTGTTCCAGCGGTGCCACGGGCTGGGGATCAAAGCCGGCCTGGCGGATGGCGTCCAGGGCGCGCGGCAGGACTTCGGCGGGGGCATCGATGCACAGGGTGCGCGTAGACAGCTGGAAGTTCAGTCCCTGAATTCCCGGGATACCAGCCAGCGCTTGCCGGATCTCACCTTCTTCAGAAGCGCAATCCATACTCGGGATGCGGAAAACCGCGCCTGATGCCCCGGTTTGTTCGGTTTCGACGCGGACGGGTAAGGGCGTGACGCTGCAGGCGCTGTCGCAAGCGCATCCAGGGGTTTTGTCCTGTTCTAAGGTGTTCTGTCCTTGCATTTCCATTCCTTGTTGGATTTAATTAGAAACCCTGTAGCGGCTATAGAGTCAAGCACCTATACTTTGTGGGAGTTGAGACTCGTCCCTCACCTGCAGCGGAGATCAAGCATGAAGATCGGTGATCTGTCGAAATTGACGCAAACCCAGGTCGAGACCATCCGCTACTACGAGCGCGAGGGCCTGCTGCCCGAGCCCAGTCGTACCGAAGGCAACTACAGGATCTATCGGGAGGCCCATGCCGAGCGGCTGGCGTTCATCCGTCACTGCCGCAGTCTAGACATGACCCTGGATGAAATCCGGCAGTTGCTGCGCTTCAAGGACGACCCTGCATCGGACTGTGGCGACGTAAATGCACTTCTGGATGCGCATATCGGCCATGTGGCCGACCGGATCCGGGAACTGCGGGCGCTTGAGAGGCAGCTCAAGAGTCTGCGTAAGCGTTGCCGCGAGGCCCAGCCGGCTGCCAACTGCGGGATTCTTGGTGAGCTGTCTCGACCGACAAGCGATACAGATACAAAAGTCTTCCCACATAGTCACGTCCATAAATCTCACGTATATGTGGCACGAAAACTTTGACTGAAGACCTGTTGCAAGCAACGGACAGCGCCCTGTGTACAGCCAGCGTCTTCGGCGGGGCCGCCACCTTAGGCGTCAACAACCAGGGTATGGGCAGCCACAGCGATTCTTTCTGTTTATTACTTTGCGGTTTACGGTGCTCTGATTCTCTAGGTTGTAAGCCGCATGGATGCACGGTCCGTGTTTTTTGACTTTAGTTGCACGGAATACCAGAAACCTCTTTTACTCGCGTGATTAGCCATTGACGAGATTCCATGTCTCCATTTCGATCTCCGCCTCCCGCAGGAGAAATTTGTTAACAGAGTCAGAAAATCTCTCGAAGTCCCTCGCCGAGATCCCGATCCGGTAGGTGCCGCTTAGTGGAACCAATAACGTCGCGAAATAGTCCGCCGCGAGCTGACGAAATCTGACCAGCGGCTCCTGCAGCAACTCAGGCTCTGACGCAATCAGTTGATCCAGTGTCCACAAGATGCCGATCACCGCGAATCGGAACACTGCGGCTTGGCCCGCAAACTCGGCCCGCCGAAGGGCGCAAGCCAGCGCCCCAAGCGACCAGACCGATGGCCTGGACGCCAACTCGTATATCCGGTCTTCCCACAGGTCCTGGAGCACAAGTCCTGCGGAGGGGCCTGGGATGTCTATATTGAGCATGATCTCAAGGTACTGCGGGGGAAGCAGCCTCACGCACTCCAGTACCTCCTGCGCGTAGAACGGACCGGGTTCCAGCAGGTACCAGACCGGCGTATCAAACCAGGCTGCAGATCCTGGATAGGCAAGCTCTCCATATTCAACCCAATCCCCGCGACCGCCAGGCCGCCGCGGAATCTGGACACTGTGCTTCCCTCGGTAATAGCGGTCCAGCCGATTGCTCGCCTCGAATCGTTGCAGCCCGGCGCGCTCGTAGAGTTTCTCCTCCAGATTTTTTCGCCCTCTCACGCCGGCAACCAGGAAGAGATTCCGGACCCAGGTCTGGGCTCTGAGTCGGTCGAGTTCTGTGGTCTTGCGGTTCGCCATGCCTGAGGGGGTGCGGTGAGAGAGGCGCGATTCGTGATTTGGACAAATTTGACACCAAATTTAACCCTTCCAGTTCAGGTCGTTTTCATGCACATTCCGCGGAAATCATTCAACTGCCCGAATCGTCATCAAAAGTGCCCCAAACGACCGATCTGTTCTCCCGCCTGCTCGAGCGCTATGGCGAGCTCGTCGAGCTCAAGGAGCTGGCTCCCCTCTTGAAATATCCCAGCTCGACGGCGCTGCGCCGAGCCGTCGACGGCAATCGCCTGGATCTCAAGCTGGTCACCATTGGACGTCGCAGGGTCGCGGCGACCCAGGACGTCGCTAAGTTGCTGGTCGAATCGGGATTGTTCCAAGGGTGAGGGCTGCGGGACGCCCCTACCCAGTGGCTTGCCAGTCCTCCGCTTGTACCCGCGACCGACAGGGCAAGAACTCAACCGCCCACTTCCGTGTTTAGTCAAATCATGAAAGGAGCCGCAATGCTCAATAGCTCATAGCTGCCCAGCGTGGGGAAAAAGAAAACGGCCCGAAGCTGTTGACGCAGAATCGGGCCGTGGGCACACAAGTGTTGAAGAACGACTTGGTGCCCACAGTATCCCCCAGGTTTGCTTCTCTGTCAACGGTCCAAAAGTACCGATGAGGGAGACGTGCCGCCTGAAAGCATCACTACCGCATCGGACGATGCCGGCACGCCGCGCGCCGCTTGATGGCCAAGCACGCTGCGGCGTCTTCTGCGGGACCGGCCCATGGCCGCCCTGGCTACCGCCCACTGCCAAGACCTCCGCGTTCATCCTGCCTAGATGGCGATGACGGAACGTCCAGGCAGCACCCTACGCCTGATCTCGCTGGGCTATGCCCAGCTCACCTAACCTGGATTTCGCATATGCACATCCAATCTGTCACCCTAGCGCCGACGGACATACTCGCCCGCAAGGTTGTAACCCGTTCCAAGTCCTTCTGCACTGGCAAATGGCCGAGCTGGAAGACTGGCCGCATGACGCAGTGGGAATCGCTGAATGAGCGCAATGCCTTCGTCCTGCTCGATTGCGATACGCGGGTACGCACTTACAAAGAGCAGCCCGCGGTCATTCAATATGAGGTCGCGGGCCGCAGCTTTCGGCATTTCCCTGACGTGTGGGTCCAGTATGAAAGTCACCAAGAGTTTCTGGAAATCAAGCCTGCCAAGCAAGCCCAGGACCCTGAAGTTCAAGTACGCACAGCGCTCATGGAAGAGGAGCTGCCGCGCTTTGGTTACCGATACCGGCTGCTCCTGGCGGAAGACCTGGCCCTCCAACCCCGGTTGAAAACCTGCTCGTATCTGGCGCGCTACGGTCGGCAACCGATCCACGCCCATGCCCGAGAGTGGGCAAGACGCATGTTTGCCCAAGAGGGCCACCTGTGCTGGAACGACATTCAGGGGGGTGCTCTGGGTGCCAGGGGAGTGGCTCTGGCCTGTCGACTAGTGCTGGAGGGCAGTGTGACCCTCGACTTGGACAAAGAACTGGGCGCTTCGACGGTTTTACATTGGTCCGCGGATTCGAAGGGAAGCCGGTAATGGGCAAGCATACCTTCAGCGCCAACGCGCGCATCCGAATCGACGACCGTGAACACCATCTGGTTCGCAAGGTCAGCGACAGTATCTGGCAGATCGAGGAGTTCACGACACGGCGCATCTCCGAGCTGTCCCAAGTAGAACTGCAGGCGCTGTACATGCAAGGTCGTCTGATTTTTCTGTCGGACTATGACCAGGCCGTCAGGACCTTCAAACGGGTCAAAGCGCCGGTCACCATGAGCGATGCAGACTGGCTCATTGCCAAGACACGCCGCGCCTACGTGTTAGCCGTCAAAGGACTTGCACGCACCCGGCAGGTCATCGCCAACGCCATAGCACACGTCCACAAGTTGCTGAATGTCTCCACTCCAAAACCGAGCACGAGTTCGGTTTTGCGTTGGCACGACCGCTACTTCGCTTGCGGAGAAGACATCCATAGCCTAGCACCGGGATTTCTCAAAGGCACTCACCGCAAACCGAGGTATCCGCAGGAAGTCTTGAACCTGATTGATCAGGTCATCGACGATTTCTATTTGAAGCCAGAGCGGATCACCATCGAGGAGACCCTGAACCACGCCATCGTCGCCGTCGACAAGGAAAACCAACTGCGCCCACAACAGCTGCAGCTCCCCCGCCCGACACGGCGCCTGTTGCGACGCCTCATCGAAGCCATCCCTGCGTACGACCGTTGCGCGGCCCGCCACGGCGACACTTATGCCAAACGCAAGTTTCGGGCCGTACTGAATCATCATGCGACGCTGGCGCCATTGGAGCGGGTGGAAATCGACCACACGATCCTCAATCTGATCGTGGTGGATGACCAGAGCGGCTTGCCTCTGGGACGTCCCTACCTCACGGTCTGCATCGACTGCCACACCCGTTGCATCCTGGGGATTTACATCGGTTTCGAGCCTCCGAGCTATCTTTCTGTCGCCAAGTGTCTGCGTCACGCCTTTTTGCCTAAGACGGACCTCGCGCAGTGCTACCCAGAGATCCGCAATGCATGGGAAGCACACGGGGTGATGGCCACCCTGGTTGTGGACAACGGTCCTGAATTCCACAGCAGCGCACTGGAACTCGCCTGCGAAGCGTTTGGCGTCGAAATCCACTACACGCCGCGCAAGACACCTTGGCTCAAAGGCAAGATCGAACGCTTCCAGGGTACGCTGAACCGGGAAGTAGCCCACATCGCGCCGGGCACGACCTTCGAGAACATCCTTGCGCGAGAAGACTACAACCCCGCGCGCCACGCCGTCGTGAGTCTGAGTGTCATGAAGGAGGTTATCCACCACTGGATCGTCGACGTTTACCACCAGCGTCCGCACCGTGGGCTTAAAACGGCGCCTGCCGCGGCATGGAAGAATTCGATCGCCATCGACGAAATTCCCCTGCCCGACGACCCCAAGCGTCTGGACGCGCTGCTTGGCCGCCCCTACACTAGGAAGCTGAGCCACCAAGGGATTGAATTCGACTCCCTGTTCTACAACTCGCCGGAGATGACCGACCTGCGTCGACGCTTTGGCGCGCAGCTTGAAGTGGACATCCGTGTCAACGACTCGGATATCGGCAGTCTTCATGTCATAGGCTCGGATGGCGAAATCTACGAGGTCCCCGCGCTCAACAGTGACTACACCAAGGGCCTGACCCGCTGGCAGCACAAGATCATCCGGCGCTACGCGGCCCGCATCCTGGGACAGTACGACGATACGGGTTGGCGCGAAGCGAAGCACCAGATCAGCGAGATCGTTCTCAAACGGCTTGGCTTGGGCAAGTCGCGCAAGACGATGAGTCGGGGCGCTCGCTTCCTCCATGCGGGCGACAAGGAGATTCCGACTCGCGAAACCTCGCCCCCCCAAGCACGCCCGCGTTCTCCCAAAGGCGTCGAGCATAAGGCCGTACGGCCGACGTCCGCCCCTGCTGTGACCCAGGAGTCGGACTCGACGCAGCAGCCGGCTTTGAAACCCACGGATGTCGAAGCGAACGTCGACTTACCGCAGTTTTCCGCGTCCAAGCAGTTTGGGCCGCTGCTGCGGGACCGGCGTGCTTCGCCCTGACAGAACGCCCTCATCCCCATGAAGCGGTCCGGACCGAGAAAGAACGCGCTTCAGGGGTTCTTTCTTTTTGCCGGGCTTGTCTTCATGGGATCACCAGCCACAACCCCATCTGCAATTCCACACTTCAGCCACTTCAGCCACTTCAGCCACTTCAGCCACTTCAGCCACTTCAGCCATTTCAGCCATTTCAGCCATTTCAGCCATTTCAGCCCATGGACATTAAATACATCATTGACAGCATTCTCGTTCCTCATTCGGCTTTCGATCACGCGATCGACAAGCTGGAGCAGTGCTACGCCTACGCCCCAGGCGCCAGCGAACCCGTTTGCATAGCGCTAATCGGTGAGTCAAGAACCGGCAAGAGTCGGGTTATCGAAGAGTTTTGCCACCGCCATCCTCCAACGCGTCTGGAGCAAGGTCTCTCGATTCCGATCTTGCGCGTCAAGACGCCTTCATACCCCACTGTCAAAGGACTGGTGGAACTGCTACTGGGAGCCATAGGCGACCCGCGGTTCACGACGGGTACGGAGAACGCCAAGACGATGCGTCTGAAGCACCTGATGCAAAAGGTCGGCACCTATATGGTGGTTCTCGACGAGTTTCAGCATTTTTTTGACAAAGGCTCCCAGATGGTCATGCATCAGGTGGCCGATTGGCTGAAGATCTTGGCCGACGAAACCCGCTGCGCGCTTGTGGTGGCGGGATTACCGACCTGCAGGGCAGTCATTGACCAGAATGAGCAGCTGGCCGGCCGCTTCGCAGCACCCGTCATCATGCCGCGCCTTAACTGGACAGTCGAAGTAGAGCGGCAGGAGTTCTTGGCAATCCTGCAGGCTTTTGACGAGGTGATAGCCGGCGTCCTGGACTGCCCCGCTCTGGCGGCCGAGGAGATGGCGTTTCGCTGCTTTTGCACCTGCGGCGGGCTGATTGGCATCCTGTCCAAGTTCCTGCGCCAACTGGTCTGGAACGCCTCGACCGCCGACCGCAAGGCCCTGACGCTGAAAGATCTGCAGGAAGCGCATACCCAATCGATCTGGTCTATCCAAAGGGATACCCCAGCCACGGGCCAATCCACCCCGGTCATGCCTAACCCCTTTGCACAGGATTTCTTGAAGCAATACAAACGGGATGAACTTCTTCTGTGGGCCCAGAGCGTCGGCCGCCCAGCGCCGCGTCCGCCAAAGGCAACCAAGCGCGCTGGAAAGCGAAGCGCGCGCGGCGGCTACAACGACGCCTTTGGAGCCTGACATGTTGGTCGTCACACCCGAACCCAAACCTCGCGAAGGCCTGCTCGGCTATATGCTGAGAATCACCGAGGCCAATGGCTACGATTCGCCTTGGCACATCTATCGCCATGCGGGCCTGGAGCAGGGCGAAATGAACACGGCCTGCCTGTCCGCACACAAGCTGGCAGGTGTACTGGGGCAGGACGTCGCCCGAATTGAAGCGATGTCCTATACACGCACAAGCGACGAAGGCGACACCACCTACCAGATTGCGGGGCACGACCTTGGAAGCGGTCTGATGACACGTCCATTCCGCCTGGCGCAGCAAGGGCTATGCCCCTTGTGCGCGCAGGAGTCAGGCTATGTCGACGTATTCTGGGACCTACGCATCGCCACGGCCTGCCCATTTCATGGTTGCCAAGCATTGATGCAGTGCCCCACATGCCTATCTCCCCTGCGGCAGTTCAGACCGGCACCGCTTATTTGCAAATGCGGAACGGACCTCGCCAGCGCCCCTATGGAAGCAGCCAGTGCCGGCGAGGTGGATTTGATGAAAGTTCTGTACGCGCGTCTGCATGACGAACGCACAATCCTGGAGAACACGACTACTGGCCTGCCTATCGATCACCTGCTGGAGCTTCCATTGCGATCACTGATGGTGCATTTGTTCCGCCTGGGAGCATTTGTACTCAACGAGCCCTATGGGAAGGTCCCGGCGCAAGACTCCGTCCTCGCGGTGGCCAATCTGCTGTCGGACTGGCCCAATGGTCTGTCCACTTTTTTGCGCGGCGAGATGGCCAAGCGCAATCCTGATGAGACCAGTTTCTTGAAATTCTATAACCGCTTCTATCAGCAATTCGTCAAATCAGGCCGCAGGCGCTCAGGCCAAGAGCTTCCCTGGATACGTCAAGCGTTCCTGGACTTTGGCGTCAGGGAGTGGAATGGAGCAGCTGTCGATGCGCGCCTTGTGGCCCAGACTGAGGAGAAGAAGAAGCGACTCAACCGGCATGAACTAGCCAGCGTCCTGGGGGTCAGCGCCGGCACGCTAAGTAAATGGATGCGCGCTGGCATGATCGACGAGACGATGTATGTCCGCACGGGATCCAGACGCTACGGCTTCGACTCGGACAATTTGAAAGCCGCAGCCAATTCAGAAGGCACCGTTGATATCCTGGAGACCCGGGCCGCGGCCGCCTATCTGGGGATTCCTGTCAGCGCGCTGCAGTTTCTCAAAGAGAACTGCCTTTTGGGCGCCCGTGATCCCAGGCTGCAGCGGCGCGGGTATTTTCGGTTAGATCTGGAAAGGGTCCGACAGCAGCTCCTCGACAAGGCGCAACTGATTTCGACTGGCACATTTCCGGCTCCCGAGTCCGTCTTGGTTCTAGGTCGGTTCTTGAAGCTCTCACACCCTAGGGACAAAACCATCAAAGGGCAGCTCCTGGCGGCAATCCTTACCGGGGAGGTACATCCTCTCGGGCGTCACGACGACCGTATCTCCTCGATTCTGATAAAAAAATCTGATCTCGACTGCCTACGCGATCAGAAATTGATCAACCAAGCGGCAATCAGGCGCAGCCCGCCCCACCAAGGGCGCCAACACAAGCCAGAGAATGCGAACGCGCGGACAACATTGCAGCATATGTCTACCCATTCAATCGGCTGAACAGCCACGGGCAATCCAAACATTGCCTCGTAGCTCAAAACTACGCATCCGTTTCCCATCCAGCGCAATTCTGATTCTGGTCGATATCACCCATTCACCTTTGTCCGCTTCCGACTGCGAGAGCAGTCAGTCGATCGGAAAAAGCCGCAGCCCCAATGCGGACAACCCAGACATCATCCTCGTCGGCGCCAACCGGGACAACAAGCCCTCAGCATCAAAAGCCAAGAAGTAGTCGCCGACAGCCCGGACGTCAAGGCCTCAGCACGTTGCTCTCTGAGCAGATCAGAACGCGCTTGGCGCCGCGTGTCAGCGCGACGTAAAGGTTGCATGCGTCCATCTGCTCTGGCTGCAGGATGACCGCAACGTCAGCTTCCAACCCTTTCAAAAGGAGGGTACTTCCAACCGCCCTGCGCGAGACTGGACGGCCGTGATGTCGATTCCTCTCACGGGTCTGTAGCACCGCTTCCAAGAAGGTGCGGTCCACGGAGACGGCACGCATGGCCGACCGGCAGCAGTGCAGCATCACCGGCCTGTAAACCCGCGTGCCTTCCTGGCCCTCCAGCTGTTGAAGCAGATGCAAGGCCGCGCTTAGCTCTGGACGCGCGGCGAACGCCAGTGCTGCCGCTTCAGCCTGGGTGGCTGGATTTTTGGCTCGACCGCCCTGGAGGGTCTTGATCCGACCAAGGAAAGCTGCCGCGCCGACGCCGGTCATGACGTCGCCCGCGAAGTTGACCAAGTGCTCAAGTGCGTCAGCCCGGGCCAAGTCAAAGCGACGCGCGAAGCTGGTCAGGTCGCCCAGGTCCGCCGTCTCGACGGACGTAGCTCCGCGCGTCTGGCTGGTTAGCTGATGCCGCCCCCTTGTGTTGCGAGCGTCGCCGATGATGAGGACAGTCTCCTCGCCATCCTGAAGGCGCGTGTGCGCAGCGGTTCGCCGACCGTTTTCCCGGTTTGCAGCGTCGAGCTGAACCCACTGCAATCCAGTCGGGGCTGCTCGCAGGTCGACAGCGCGGCCAGCTTCCAACTCGGCACGGGCATAAAGCAACCATCGCCCAAGCTCTTCCGTGCCTGCGTTTATCCATCGCCATGGCGTCGCAAGTTCGCCGATGGGCGGGAATCGAGGCACGACATCCCTGCCCCAGCTGACCAGTCGATTGCCCGCAAAGCCGAAGATGGCCTGCATGGGGTCGCCAAGGACAACCGTTGGCAGTTCAGCGGCGAGTGCGTCGACAATGCTATGTTGGACGAGGTTGCAGTCCTGATATTCGTCGACGATGACTCGCCCATACGTCGCATGCAACGCCGTGGAAAGGTGACCGGCCTGTAAGAGACCAAGGGCGGCATCACGAATCGCGGGGTAGTCGTGGCCCGGGTTGCTGATTTCAAGAATACGTGGGTCGATGGCGCTGCGCATCGGAAACATCGCGATGAGGCGCATGACGAAGCCATCAATCGTCGACACCCGAAAGGCGGCTGACCCGACGCCGGCCTTCTTCAGGCGCTGGCGCAGCGCAGCGGCGCCAGCGTTGGTGTGGGTCAAGACCAGGACGCGCTTCGGCCCGACGTGTAGCGCCAACGTGTCGGCGATGAGATGAGTCTTGCCGCATCCAGCAGGTGCGGTTACCGAGCCGCGGTCAACCGCAAGGAGGTCGAGTTCAGGCGGCATGAATCCAGGCACGGAGCTTGTTGATGAGTGCTTGGAAGTCGGCGTCAGCGGTAGCCAGGTGCGGCCCAACAACCTCCTTCGCAACCTCCTGGAACGCGGTCACCGACTTAAACCAGCCGTTGCCTTTCGTTCTGGACGCAATTCCGAGCAGGGTCTTCGTCTCGACCGAGAACCCGTCAAGAATCCGCTCGAGCTCGACAGCGCTTAGATCCACTTTACCGTCCGACTTCGATTTGATGTGCTCGTTGACCAAATCCCGCCCGAGGTTTGCCGCCGCCTTGGTGAGTAACGCATCGATAGCCTCGTCCGACAGGCTATGGAACAGTTCATCTTCGAGGGCACGCGCGGGTCGCCAGACGACCGATTCACCGCCAGCATCGTGAAACCCCTTTACCACGGCGGGAGTCGGGGGCTTGTCCGAATCTGCCAGCACCAGCACCCGGTACCCTAGCTTCAGAAGTGCGCTACCTCGCTCGAAGCAGCGGTCCGGCTCGCTGCCGCCGGTGTCCACATAGGCGCCACCCAGCGCGAAGAATGAGGTATGGCCCTCCCCGACCCAAAACTGGTCCAGGCCACGTCCAAACCCAACCTCTGATGCCCCCTCGCATACGACCACTGACTTGGCCAGGAACGCTTCTGCATCCTTGCGCAGCATTCCCTGAATGCCGTCTACCGACCCGACTCGCTGCGCGCAATGACGGCCGCGCCGCGACCGTACGATGAAAACCTGATCAGCGGCCAGCTCCCGTAAGGCCACCGGCGAATGGCTTGTCATGAAGACCTGCAGGGTTGGCGCTCCTTCCTTCGCGCCGAGCGAGTCCAGCAGCCGTGCCAAGCGGTGTGGCTCCAAGCCGTACTCGACTTCATCGACAAGGGCAATGCACGCCGAATCTGCCGCCTCGCGCTGCAAACCAGCAACGAGCAGTCGAGACGACCCGGTACCGAGCGAGCGCAAGGGGATCCCGTCCTCGTTGTGCAGCGCTATCGCGCCATCCCCGATGGACACCGAATGTGCATCAAGTAGTGCTTTGGCGGATATGCCGACCGAAACGCCTAAGCGGTTGGCAACCTGCGTCACGGTTGCCAATGTGTCAGCTAGCTGAGCATCAGCCTGGTCGCCAAAGTTGGCACGGGCTTGCCGCGCAGCCGCCGCAAGCTGCGCGCCGAGGTCAGCCCGGTCTTCCGTTAGGCGGTTCAGCACTGAGTTACGCGACCACGACAAGTTACTGTTCGCGAAACTTCCGATGCGAGCCGGCGCCAGTAGCGCGCGTTCCTTCCATGCCAAGCCGCGCTCAAGACCATCACGCTCAGCGCGTTCTGAATACAGGGCCCAAACGGGTTCGAGGTCGGCCGCGACCCGGAGGCGTAGCGTCAGGACGGTGGGAATACCTTCACGGGGCTCGTCTTCGACTCGGCTCGTCGCTGGGTCGAAGCCGCGGAGAAAGTCGCCGTAGGAATCAAGGTTCAGCAACTCATCAGGCAAACCGTCTAGCGTGGCCGAGATGACGATGGGTCGGGTGACGTCCAGGTCGTGGAAATCTGTGTCGCCGAAAGCTACGCTGCGACGCGCGCCAAGACACAGGTCTATCGCGTCAAGGATGGTCGACTTCCCACTGTCACCCGGGCCGACCAAGCAGTTGATACCGGCAGACGGCGCCCAGGACATCTCCTTTATCGATCGGAAATTTTGGATCTCGAGTTGGCAAATCTTCCCCATGGCTCCTCCTGATGTACTTCTATTCCGGAAGTATCTCAGCACCTTCCCATATGGCGGTCAGCCGGACTGACTAGATATTCATGCCGTAGCCCATTAGACACCTTGCAAACGCCGCAACGTCGAAAAGCGGACCTTGTTCAGCTTCCGCTTCCAGCCTGAAGACGATGTTCAAGTGAGTTTGGGCGCTGTGGAGCTAGCCAGATGCACTGCCGCGCCACGTTTGCCGAGCTTGCGAACATCGGCGATACGCTGCATCTGGCCGGCTCTGGGCTTGGACTGCCCCTTTTCCCAGTGGTAGACGGTCTGTAGCGACACCCCCAGCAGCTTGCCCATATCGGCCGCCGACAGGCCCAGCTTCTTGCGCAGGTTGGCAAAGCCATCTGCGCGGAAACGTAGCCGCAGGCCTTCCTCCGACGTCCTGCTGGTCTCGACCACAGGCTTACCTTTACGCAGCCTGGCGATCACGCGATCCTGCTCGGCACTGCACCGCCTGAGTGCCGCAATATCAGTGCGGTACTGGGCTGACGCCTTCTTCAAGGCTTGGGTTCCGGCGCGGATCTCTTTACGGGCAATACGGGAGATCTCTGCCTTAAGCTGGCTGGCAAAGTTGGCCATTTCATTCTCTGAGTGCTATCGAGTGCCCCATCTGAACGAGTGCAGGATGGCATTTGTTGCTGCGTGCGACACAATGCACATTCCTCAGCTGTACTACAGAATTGGTGAGGCGGAGCTCCGGAGCAAGAACACGTCGAGCATCAAGCCCCTCTTTAGGGGAGAATGACCTTGTCAACCCGGAAAGCACAGTGCAGCTGGCACATGCATGAAGCTCTTATATTGGGAGATAGGGCTGGAGTACCAATCCTTACATTGGTTGAACACGCTTGAGAATCCAAGTCGCCTCTGACCTGCATTTGGAACTTCTGCCTGAGGATCTGAGGGTAGAGCTCCTGGTCGACCCCCACCCGGACGCCGAGCTACTGATCTTGGCAGGAGACATCCATACCGGCGTTGAGGCCATACGGCATTTCCGCAACTGGCCTGTCCCCGTACTCTATGTCCCGGGAAACCATGAGTTCTATGGACAGACCTGGGAAGATGTCCGGGAGAGTTTGCGGGAGGCGACTTCCGGCACGCTCATCCAGGTCCTGGACAACGACGCCTGCGTTATCGGCGGTGTCCGCTTTCTTGGAACGACCCTCTGGACCGACTTCGCCATCGATAGGGCGCGTCCGGCACCCAGCGCCATGGAGTTGGCGGGGACGTATCTGAAGGACTTCTTCGAGATCCGTACCCGATCAGCCGAGGCCCCCACGGAGCTGATCACGCCAGCCCTGATGCTGGCGGATCACCTGGCATCCCGTACCTGGCTCGAAGGCGAACTAGGACATGAATTCGTCGGAAAGACGGTGGTGATCAGCCATCATGCACCCCATCGCCTGAGCGTGCACCGCAAGTACGTTGGCCATCCATTGACACCCGCTTTTGCCTCCGACCTATCGGAGCTGATGTATCGGACGGATCTCTGGATCCATGGGCATGCGCATGACAGTTTCGACTATCAGGTGGGGCGATGCAGGGTGGTCTCGAACCCGGCTGGCTATTCGCTGAGTCCCCGCGGCAGGTTCTCAGGGCGCGAGTCGCTTCAATTGGAGAATCCTGGTTATCAGGCCAGCTACCTGGTCGTGATCTAGCAACAACTGGCCTTCAATCTTCAGCCTAGGGGGATATTCTCCAAATGCGGCATGGAACGACAGACTTTGGCTCCGAGCTTGGTTGAGCGTCATCGGCGCTAACGGCCTCTGGTGTTCATTTGCCTTAGTTGCTGCACCCCAACAACCCACAGGTCAAGGGCCGGATTGCAGCGATTGCGGTCGGCTGTGGTCGCATCGTGACCTTACGGTTTCTGCTCCGCAGCCTTCACCCGGGAGCCAGCACCTTCTCCAGCCCGACGGCAGGTTTCAGATGTACAGCCGATATTGGCGACGTCCCACGCGTCATTGGGGCTGTTCGACCCGCTGCCGACGTAGCCAAGTAGAGAACGCAGACGCTCAACGTAGAGTCAGGTCTCGACTGCCGGAGCACGCGTCATCGAATTCTCGTCGCTGACACGTACTCGTTGTCATCGGTGTTTATTAGCTTGTCGTCGCACGCCACGATGTCTGACACAGGAAGCCAGAGAGCGGAGTCCACAGCGTCTCCTGCATCTACCTCCCAGACGGAACCGTCTTCGAGTTTGACGATGCTTCCATCGCTCGAAACAGATTCAATCCAATGCCCGTCCTCGCAGCCACTAGCCCCACCACCTCGTCCAGCAAGTCTTGGCGCCGGCCGCCGAGAGTATTGCTGCTTCGCGGCTGCATCATTCTTCTCGGCCGCCTGAGTTTGGGCGAACTGTGGAGGTGTCAGGAGGGAGTGATTGCAGAGCGAAGGAAATCTACCAGTCAGGCAAGTTTTCAAGTTCTCGGCAGCCTCTGCCGCGAGTACTTGCTTTAGCTCCGGTTCGGTCAGGAGGTTCTTCTTGCACAAGTTTTTGTATCGCCCAGAAATGCAAGTCCTAAGATTTTCGCGCCGTTCTGCCAGTTGGACCTGCTTCAACTCCTCTGGCGAGAGCCGATCCTTCTTGCACAGTGTCGGATATCTGCCGTTGAGGCAAACCTTTAGTTTCTCCCGCCGCTCGGCGACGTCCACCTTTTGCTGCTCCTGAGGAGTAAGCCAACTGCGCTTGCACAGGGCAGGGTGCCTGCCTTCTAGGCACGACACCAGGTTCTTGGCCTTGTCTAGATCGGATTGGGCCACCACTGGTAAAGCCAGTGACAGTGAAAGCGCCGCGACGACACTGACACAGAGTTTCATGCGATCCTCCTTTCCCACCTACCTCACTTGCTCAGAGACGCGAAGCCGGCTCTCCGGCAAAGCGTCCGCCTGGAGCAATAGGTTAGCGCCGCTCAGAAGTGAGCGCTGGTGTCAAAAGATAGTAGCACTGCGGCGACTCCGAAGCGCATCCTACATGCCCCTCAACTCGACGGGAGACCTTCATGGAAGCAGTAGGAAATACCACTCATCGCGAGCCGTGGAACAAGGGCAAGATCGTTGGGCAGAAGGCGCCGTTCAAGCCCAAGGACACCCGCGGGTCCAAGTTGGGCCGTCAGCGACACCATCGCCTGGAACGACGGCTTGGCGCTCTGAAGCGGGCAGCCAGCCGGCGAGTTGCTCAACGACTGGTAGCGATGGCAGCAGTCATTGGCGCTCCGAAACCAATTGACGGCAACCAGCCTGAAGCAGTCACTTGACCGGGGATTCTGAGCGTCATCTCTTGGCCGATATTGACCAATTCGACTAGGACAGGACTCACCCCATTGCGGTCGTTCTCCCTTCGACAATGCGGCCAACACATTGTCTCGAAGTTTCCTCGTCGAGCCCATCATTTCATGCCCACTAGAGGTCCTTCAGCCGGCGAATCAAATAGTACCTGTCGGGAGGCGTCGCCAATCCGCAGCCTCGACGATGTCGTCAGCGATGATGCCGTTGGGGACGTGGTAAGAATGTCCTGTAAACGAGAACTCGTTGGTGCCGATGAAGATCGACTCAATGCCTTCAGTGATGAGAATTGGAGGAGCGAGGCCAGCGAGCGTATGCGCCTGGCCATCGACTCGGACAAAGGCCGCAAGCTGTACAGCCAGCGCTTGGGCACGGTCGAGCCGGTGTTTGGCAACATCCAGCACAACAAACACCTCACGCGGTTCAATCTGCGTGGGCGCGAGAAGGTCAACTCGCAGTGGCAGCTGTACTACATGGTGCACGACATCGAGAAACTGGCCAACAGCGGGTGGCGGCAATAAGGGCAAACGCGCAGCCCCAAGAGGCCCCGAAACGCCGCATCACGGGCACAATGGCGACGTGAAGCTCCTCCAAACTGTGAACTGCACGATCAAGACAATCCTGACCCCGCGAGGTGTGCAGGGGCAAGGGCGACCCCGTGAAATTGGGGTTAATGGACAGCCTCGTTGCGCGCCCGTTCCCCCGGTCGATTACTGTCCTCTTTTGGCCATAACCTCCCACACCTAGGTTCCTTCTGCTTCAACCGGCACAGCTATGCTTCCAACGACACGCATGGTCTGGGCTTGGTCTCGCAGCAATTGGTAGGCGGCGGCCAGGCTGCCCACGATGATGATGTCTCCGCGCAGATCCTGCGGTATGGCGCTGGCCACACTCTGGAGCACGTCGCGGGGCGTGATCGGCTCACTCATGCATTCCTCCCGGAGCGACGCTCTTGATGATGTCCTCAACCTGGTGCGTCAGTCCCGCGGCCCACAGGTTGGCCATGCAGTCGAGGAGGTCACCCCATACCGCAGGGCCCTCCAAACGGAATAGGTTCACGGGTCGGTTGATGTAGTGCACCACGACGTGGGGGCGGCTCGTCTGCGTATCGTCGCGCACGAGCCCGGGGTCGAGGTCTTGCACAAACGACAGATCAGTGTTGGGCCCGCCATGCACAAGGATGTCGAGATGGGGGGCAGAGACCAGGTCCAGAGCGGGAAGGATGTGTCGCGCGCCCAGCACGCCGCCAACAGCCACGTCCTTGCGCCCCTGATCGAACAGCTTGCGCGCGAGCTTCTCTGGCGACCTGGGAGACCCGGACCGATCCACATACCTCGCCTTGGGGCCACCGGACACCGCATCGAGCCATTGCTTCCAGTCCTCGGCTGCGAAGCGGGAGATCCCGACGCGCTTGCCATCGGCGCGCATCAAGCACTCTGGCCGAATGGACTCGATGGCCTTGTAGACCGTGGGCAGGCTGGCGCCGGCGGCCGCGGCCAACTCTGGCAACCTGATCGGATCTTCCAAGCTCAGCCAGCGGTGCAGCAGCATGCCCACGACCACCTCACGACTTGCCGACCTCGGCTTCATGGACAGTTCCTCTCGCACACGCTCGCGCAGCTGGGCAATGTCCAACCCCATGAATTCCAGCTGCGCCAGCTCCTCCAGGCTGGCCATCGCTCGCACATCGACCCGATGCGCGATGTCGGGTCGAACAATGGACCGAAAGGCCGCCATCTCGTCGGCCAGACGCCCCTTGCTCAGCAAGCTCTTGTAGAGGAGGATGAGGAAGCCCTCAGGGATGAGGAAGCCCTCAGATGAGGTGGCAGGCAGTGAGTAGGCCGCATCGAGCAGTAGCGTGCGCAGGTCGCGCGCGGTGGAAATGCCCTGGGCGACCTCGAGATTGAGACGACCTGCAGGGATAGTCTGCTGCCAGGTGGAAAGCGGTCTGGTTTCGGATGTTTTTGCCATCTTTTAACCTGCGTGTTTTAATTAACCTGCATATTAAATTTAACATGCAGGTTAATCAAGCAATATCAGAGTGGACGTGCTGTTGAGAATATTGGCTCAAAACAAGCGAAGTCATGGAGACACATGTCGCTGGAACCATACCGGAACAGCTCGTCGACCTTCTCTTCGAGCTCCGCACGCCGTTGCGGTCCAAGCTGCATAGGCGGATGATGCGCCCCCGGTCCTAGTGCTTCATGCGTCAATCGCCTTCGGCGGATCGCCCAGAATCACCCCGGACTTGAGCTTGCGCACATCCTCCAGCAAAGAACTGCGAACCTCCGTAGGAAGAATGGTCGGCAGTGGTGAGGCCTGTCGCAGCTGCTGGGCGTGCGCAGAACGACTTAGCGCCAGGCGATAGGTCCCTTTAGACAGGATCACAGCCCCCACTCCTTCCATAGGCGCGCAGAGCGGGATTGCGGGTCTTTCTGCAGCCAGCTCTCCAGCGTCGCGCGGGCACGCCTACGCAGCTCGTCGTTGTCCTTGATCAGTCGAACGGCCGCCGCATGCATCGCCAGGCTTTGCAGGTCTTGCACTTGATGCTCCATCGTGTCGGCCGAGACCGCTACCTGGTCCGAGGGACGGGGTCTGCGAGATCTTGCGACCGCAGAGTACGGCGGCGCCGGCTGGATTGCGTCGCTTGCCAACATGGCCAGCTCACCGCCGATCCCAAGAGCAGACATCACCCGCAGATAAGTCCCAATGCCCGTGCTAGGGTCGCCTGACTCCACCGCATGAAGCGTCGAGCGCGAAATACCCACCTGCTTCGCCAACTCTACCGTCCCCAGCCCTCGCTGCTTGCGCAGGCGTTGCAGTCGGTCTCCCAACTGATGCAGCAGATGGAGATCCAGGACGGAGGTGATTCCGGGGGTGCTCATTTTTCCAACATATTAGGCAAAACTAAGCTTTTGTCCGATATATAAGAAAGATAAGCAGGTCTAGCTAGGTCCCTATAGGACGAACGGTGCTCTCGGGATAAGCATGACGGTGCTGGCCTCATGGGCGCGTATTTGTGGCTTGGCAACAATCAGCCTATCGGCGTATAGACCGTCCGGTTTCGATCATGGCGCCGACCGCTGCCCCTTCTTGGCCAATTTCGTTCAGACAGACTTAAATTGGTTATTGACCTCGCTTCGTCTGCCTGAATTCCCATGGCGGAGTTGGACTCCTGTCGGCCCACAACCCTCTTTGGTAGTCCTTGGCCTCCACTTCAGCGCGGTCGTAACTCTGCCGATCGGAATCCGTCAGTTCTTTCTCGTAATGCCTATAGAACCAGGCCATCCCACGTCGAATCTGCTCGATATTGATGTCACGGCCATTGACTAGGACTTTTCCAACAAATCGCCCGTAACGGTCCTTCTTGGTTGTTTCGACAATGACAGTCCGGCCCGCAACGAGCTCATCAAGAGACTCTCGCGAGCGCTGCCCGTAAGCCTGGGCCTTTTCCGGAGCGTCAATCCCTGCAAGACGTATCTTGTGTTGGACCTTGCTGGCATCGAGGACCGTAATCGTGTCGCCATCCGCGACACGAACCACACGCCCACTGACTAACCTTGCTTGGACTGACGAAGCGAGAAGCGCGAATGCCAGTAGAAGAATTGCGCGCATGCGTCACTACGTTTTGGGCACTCGGCTGGTGATTAGGCTTCAGCCAGACGAGCCGCAGCACCACGCTTGCCGAGCTTGCGCACTTCGGCGATGCCCTGCAGCTGGTTCGCCCGGGGCTTGGATTGCCCCTTTTCCCAGTGGTAGATCGTCTGCAGCGAAACGCCGAGCAGTTTGCCCATTTCGGCGGCCGACAGGCTCAGCTTCTTGCGCAGGCTGGCAAAGCCATCCGCACGGAAGCGCAGTTGTGAGGCTTCTTCCGCCTTGCCATCAGCAGCGGCAGCCGGCCTGTTCTTGCGGAGTTTGGCAATCAGACGATCCTGCTCGGCCAGGCGCCGCTTAAGGGCAGCGATGTCGCTACGGTACTGAGCCGAAGCTTTCTTGAGGGTCTGGATTTCGGCTCGGATCTCTTTGCGTGCGATGCGGGTGATTTCTGATTTGAGGAGGTTTGCAATGTTGGCCATGTCGGTCTTTGCGGATGGAGTGCCCAGCTATCTTACAAATCAACATATGGGAGGGCTGTTATCGGCCAAGAGATGACGCTCAGAATCCCCGGTCAAGTGACTGCTTCATCGGAAGCCGACACTTAACGAGACCACCGCAAGCCATTGCAGTCAGCCTGAAGTGCATCCCGCGAGTGTCCTATTCGACGGTTTATGCACTGAATCGCCAAGTCAATTTCCAGAATGCCGCAGACCTCAAGCTTGATTAGCTTAACTAAGACCGGATCTTGTTCATTACGATTCGAGTCACGGATTTCTCAAAAATTGCATTTCTCCATTCAAAAACCTCAGTCAAATCAATACATTGCAGGAAGTTTGGGCTCAATTGCTCGATGGCTGCTGATAAAGCTCATCGCTAAGGTAAACCGTACCCGAAAGTCTTACCGTTAACAGCAAATGAGTCTCATCGAGAACTGTCTGGTTGTTTTGCAAGTCGTTGATTTATATGAGAACTAGACTGCAACTGAAGATTTACCCCACACCGGCGTGAGGGGCCGCCGGCGCAGCGTGCGCCGGCTCATGCGCCGAGCCGCTCATGCACCTCGAAGGCCAGCAGGGCCAGTGTCGCCAGCAGGACCAGGTACTGGGCGCCGTAGGCCCACTTCACGCGCGTGGCCGTGATGCGGTGCACCGCCGCGTCCTCGCCCTTCCACGCCGCCCACAGTTGGGGCGCCGCCAGGATGGCGATGAGCAGGAGCAGCGGGCTGGGTTTCCAGAGAAACGCGCCGATCAGGATGGGCACGCCCAGAAACCAGATCTTCGGCGAGATGACGCGCACGATCCGGCCCCCGTCCAGCGGCGAGAGCGGGATGAGGTTGAAGACGTTGAGCATGAAGCCGGTGTAGGCCACCGCGAGCCAGAGCCGCTCGCCGCTTTCCAGCCCGTAGAGGTAGCACAGGAAGGCCGCCGCCGTGCCCAGCAGCGGGCCGCCCAGACCGACATAGGCCTCGGTCTCGGGGTCCAGTTCCGTGGTCTTGAGCGCGACCCAGGCGCCGACGAAAGGGATGAACACCGGCGCGCCGACGTCCAGCCCGCGGTTGCGCGCGGCCACGAAATGGCCCATCTCGTGCAGGAAGAGCATGGCCACCACCCCCACCGCATAGGCCCAGCCGAAGCTGATGGCGTAGACGAAGATCGACAGCAACATGGTGCCGCCGGACAGCAGCACCTTGCCGAGCTTGCCGGCCATCAGCAGTGCGAGCAGGGTCTTCATGCCTGGCCCCCGACGCTGCGCAGGGCGTCCTGGTAGGCGGTTTCGATTTCCGCCAGCCGCTGCGCCGCCAGCGCCCGGATCTCGGGGCCCAGCGCCTGCGCCTTGTCGGGCCGGTACTGCTCGGCGAGCCGGAAGTAGGCCGCGCGGATATCCTGCGTCGTGGCCTCGGGTGCGAGCTGCAGCACCGTATGCCAGGGCGCGGGGCCGGCCATCGGCTCGGTCGGCGGTGGCGTCGCCGGCGCGTCCGCACGCGGCGGCGGGCGGCCCGATTTCAGGAAGAAGGACACCAGCCAGTAGCCCAGCAGGAGGCCCACGGCCGTCACGCCGATTTCAGTCGCTGTCATGGCTGGGGTCCCTGGGGCAGGAAACGCTCGCGCGCACGCTGCAGCGCGGCCATGCGGCTGCTCTGCTCGTCCTCGAAGGCGATCTGCTCGTCGATGCGCAGCAGGCATTGCGCGTGCACTTCGGCCAGGGCCTCGGGCGGCAGCAAAGCCTGGCAGGCCTGGAGAAAATCGTCCCTCACGCCCTGCCATTCGCAGGCGCGGCGCACGAGGTTGATACAGAAAGGCGGGCAGACCAGACACTCGAAGGCGACCGACCAGTACTTGCCCGCAGGCACCTGCAGGCGCCGGTGGATGCGGTAGAGCAGCACCAGCGCGGTGAGATTGACAGCGTAGAGCAGACTGATCACGCCCAGCGTGACCCAGGAGCCCAGACCCAGGAACAGGCTGGTGGGCAGCAACACGAACAGGGTCAGGCCCGAGAGCCAGGCGCACAGCGCCAGGCCGCCCAGGCCGACCGGCAACGGCACGCGCTGGCCTGGCACGACGGCGGCCGGCTGGCCGGCAAACTGCCAGGCCAGCCGGATGATGGGCCGGTGCGGCGCCAGCAGGCCGGGAGCGCAGGGCTCCTTGCCGGCCAGACGCCAGCGGAAGGAACCGAACACGGCGCGCCAGCCCCGCCCCTGCCGCACCAGCACTGCCTCGTTGCTGGCCAGCAGGATCAGAGCGTCATAGACATAGAGCGCCGATGCCAGCAGCATCAGCACAGCCTCGGACGAGAGCCTCACTTGTCTTGCGGGTCTTGCGGCGCGTTCTGCTCTTTCTTTTTGCCGAACAGCTTGGCGATGCCCCAGAACACGGCCACGACGCCCGCGAGGATGAGTTTCCAGAAGGCGGCGAAGAAGCCGACGATCACCTTCCAGAAGCCGGTCTTGGTGGCCACGGCGGCGGCGCCGCCGGCCACCAGGGCCATGAGGCCGAATTCGGCAACGCGGTCACCCTGCTTGAACTCGCTGTACTTCTCGCCGGACTTGAAGTCGAAGTCCTTCAGCACGGCCTTGAACGCCTTCACATCCGCGTCCAGGGTCGACGGATCGGAGACCAGGGTGGCGCTTTCATAGCCACTGCGCCCCAGCAGTCGCACGGTGTAGTTGATCGTGGGGGTGTTGCTGCCCGGCGCGCGCAACCTGAGCGCCCACTCCAGGTGCTTGGTGGCCGAGTCGTAGTGCGGCGCGATGTGCCAGCCGTCGGTGTGGAGTTCGCCCATGCCCAGTTTGCGGCGCTCCTCGTTGGCCGGGCCATCTTCTTCTTTCATGCTCTTGAGCAGGGCATCGGCGTCGATCTTCTCGTCGTCCTTGACGTAACCCACTGAGCTGAACGAGAAAGCCGCCCACCAGTTGTCGCCGACCAGAATGCTGTTGGCCGACGGCAGGTTGCCGGTGAGCTTGAGAAATTTGGCGCCTTCGGTCTCATCGAGGAAACGGGCCCCGGCCGGCAGCTTGAGGGTGGCGTTGCCGCCCAAGGCCGCCGTGGCGGGCCCCTCCTGCCACTTGAGGGCCTGGACCGCGGCCCGCCGCTGTTCCCGGGTGCTCTCGCCCTCCGCGCCCCAGGCGGTGGCGCCCAGCGCCAGCGCCAGGACGGCCAGCATCCATTTGCTACTTTTCAGCATCTTTTCTCCTTGTTTGTTGATTGGTCTGAAGATGAAAGATGAAGCCCGCAGCCCCCCCGTCCGCACTGGCAGCAAGCGACACAAAAACCATTGTGTCGTCATGGCAAGGTTTTCCACACTACCCATAGGGCGTATGTAAACCGTTACCCCCATGGGCAGCCAGGCTGGTGTTGCAGTCTTTTACGATTTGTTGCACAGCAGGGAGTCGCTTCTGCCCTGTCAGCCCGTTGCCTGTTCCAGCCCGTGCCTGGCCCGCTGTTCTTCTTCGCCATCGAGGAACCGGGTCGTAGCGAATCTTGCTCGCACCAGCGGCGCAGACACCAGTCCGCAGCGCACACCCTCCTGGACCCAGCGCAGATCGTTGGGCTGGCGTCACGCCGTCGAGATAAATGCCATGGGCGCGATGGAATGGACTGTCTTCGCCCAGTTCCGGCAGAAGGTCGAAGATGCGCTCGGGGTCGGCCCTGGTGTAGGCACCCACGTCGATAGACATGGACATGCCAGGCGGGATCTCTGCCGTGGGCTCCATCCCAAGGATCGACAGACTGCCAATCACGACAAATTCGGCATGCCCTGAGGAGGTTCTGGCCTGCGAGAGCAGGCTGAGCAAGGATGCGAGCCTCATCGGGTGACCTCCGTGCTGCGCACTGCGGTGCGAGCGCCTGCTGGCGGCCGGGCGGCGCTCATGCTGGCAGGATGAAAGGCGAGTTCTGGCGCATGGGCGTGGCCCACACGTCATCCGAGCTCGTCATGGCTTTTGCCAGATCGGCCGGCGGCATGCTCAGCCAGGAACGCCAGCGCGCGATGTAGTCGTCGCTGCACAGTTGTTCTGATTGCCAACGATCGACCATGGCTCGTGCCTGGTCTATCAGGGCGGTGCGGACCCAAGGGGCCAGCTAGCGCCCGCTCCGCGCAAACAGCGGCGAGGACGCGCTGACCAGCGCCAGGTCACCCGCCGCTTCCAGCAGCGGGCGGCCCAGTTCCTGCATGCGCTGCAGCGTGAGCCGCTGCAAAGGCCCGGCGATGGTGATGACCCCCACGGCCTGTGCGCCGCGGCGCAGGATGGGCGCAGCCATGGCCGTCATGCCTGGCGCGTAGGACTCGACGATCAGGCTGTAACCACGGCGCCGGTCCTCGTCCAGGATCTTCATCAGGGCCTTGTAGGTGGTGGGCGCCTTCGGGCCGTACTGCTTGGGATTGGCGAAGCCTTGCGCCGCCACCAAGGCCGTGGCGCGCTCCTCGCTTTGGGTCATGAGCCAGGCGTGTCCGCCCGCGCTGCAGGACAAGGGCACGGCCATGCCCATGTCCGGGTCGTAGCGCAGGCCCGAACGCGCGCCCTGGGCCTTGGCCACGAAGGTGAGCCGGTCGCCGTCCACCAGGGCCAGGCGCACCAGTTCACCCGAGGTGGCGGCCAGCCGGTCGATGACGGGCTGGGCCAGGTCGACGATGCCCGAACTGCCCAGGAAGCTCAAGCCCAGGGCCGGCAGCTTGGTCGTCAGCGCGTACTCACCCTGCTCGCGCAGCTGCCGCACATAACCGCAACGCACCAGCTCCTGCAGCAGGCGATGGCAGGCGCTGCGCGGCAGGGCCAGGTCGTCGGCCAGCGCGGCCAGGGCCAGACCCTCGGGCTGGGCGGCCAGGGTTTCCAGGATGAGCAGGGCGCGGTCGACCGCGCCGACGGCCAAGCGCCCGGTGTCATTTGACATGGTGAAACAGGATTCCTCTTTGGAACGGGATTCAAAACGGCTTTCTACCATGGCGACACACCCGCAGCGACGGGTGGCCCCATTCCTACAGGAGACACACGTGAAACAGAAACTCATGACCGGCCTGATCGGCGTCGCGCTCACACTGGCTGCAGCGACCACTTCGGCACAAGACATCCAGGACCGCGTGATCAAGTTCGGCCACCTGAACAATGCCGATCACCCGGTCAGCCTGGGCGTGAAACGCTTCGCCGAGCTGCTGGCGGCCAAGAGCGGCGGCAAGCTCAAGGTCCAGGAATTTCCGGCCTCGCAGCTGGGCAACGAGATGCAGCAGCAGTCCGCCCTGCAAGGCGGCGTGCAGGAGATGTCGGCCCCAGCCACCACCTCGCTGGCCGGCATCGTCAAGGAGTTCGGTCTGGTCGACTTTCCCTTTGCCGTCAGCAACTTTGCCCAGGCCGACGCCCTGCTCGACGGCCCCTTCGGCCAGGCCTTGCTGGCCCGGCTGCCGGAAAAAGGCCTGGTGGCCCTGGGCTACTGGGACCTGGGTTTCCGCAACGTGACCAACAGCAAGCGCCCCATCACCAAACCGGAAGACCTGGACGGCCTGAAGCTGCGCGTGATCCCCAACCCGGTGTTCCTGGAAACCTTCAAGGCCTTCAAGGCCAACCCCGTGCCCATGCCCTTTGCCGAGCTCTACGGTGCGCTGGAAGCCAAGGCGGTGGACGGCCAGGAGAATCCCTTTGCCGTGATCCTGTCGAACAAGTTTTTCGAAGTGAACAAGTACGTCAGCGCGACCAACCACGTCTACGCGGCCAACATCATGCTGGTGAGCAAGCGTTTCTGGGACCGCCTTTCGCCGGTCGAGCAGAAGATCATGAACGACGCGGCCAACGAATCCCGCGCCTACCAGCGGCAGGTCAGCCGCGCCGCGGCACAGAAAGCCGTGGCCGAGCTGCAGGCCAAGGGCATGTCGTACAACGAGCTCAGCCCCGCCGAGCAGGCGCGCATGCGCACCGTCGCGGCGCCGGTGGCCGAGAAATTTGCGGCCAGCTACGACCCCGCCATCGTGAAGCTGTACCGCGACGAACTGGCCAGGGTGAGCAAATGACCGCACAGCCGACCTTCCTGGTGCTGCACGGCCCCAACCTGAACCTCTTCGGCCGGCGCGAGCCGCACATCTACGGCACGACCACGCTGGCGCAGATCAACGAGTACCTGGGCGCACTCGCCGCCGAGCTGGGCGTGCAGCTCGTGACTTTCCAGTCCAACCATGAAGGGGCCCTGGTCGACAAGCTGCACGAGGTCATCGACACCGCTGCCGGTGCGCTGCTCAACCCCGCCGGGCTCACGCAGCACGGTGTGTCGCTGCACGATGCGATCAAGGCCATGCCCTTCCCGGTGGTCGAGGTGCACATGAGCAATATCGCCGCGCGCGAGCCCTGGCGCAGCCACTCCATCATCAGCCCGGCCGTCAAGGCCACGGTGCAGGGCCTGGGCTGGCGCTCGTACACGGCGGCCTTGCGGGCACTGGTGGAGACCGTGCGGGAAGCCCAGGCGCCGCGCGCCTGAAACGGGCCGCTCATGCGCCGCAGGCCAGGGCCGACACCGGGCATTGCCGCCGGGCCCGGGGCCGGCCTATACTTCGCGAATGAACGAACCAGTACAAAAAAACCGGACCCGAACGACCCGCGCCGCGGCCCCGGCGCGCAAGGCGCCCAGCCGCACCAACGACCCCGAGCGCACCCGGGCCAACATCCTGCAGGTGGCCGAGACCGAGTTCGGCGAAAAGGGCCTGGCGGGTGCGCGCATCGACGAGATCGCCGAGGCCACGCGCACCAGCAAGCGCATGATCTATTACTACTTCGGCAGCAAGGAAGGCCTGTACCTGGCCGTGCTGGAGGAAGCCTACCGCCGGGTGCGCGACGTCGAGTCCGAACTGAAGCTGCAGGACCTGGAACCCGAAGAAGGCCTGCGCCGCCTGGTGGCCTTCACCTTCGACCACCACCTGCACCACGAGAGCTATATCCGCCTGGTGATGTCCGAGAACATCCACCGCGGGCAGTACCTGGCGCAGAGCCAGCGCATCCAGGAACTCAACGTGCCGGCGATTGCCGCGATCCGCAATCTCTACGAGCGCGGCGTCAAGGCCGGCCAGTTCCGCAAGGGCCTGGATGCGGTCGATATCCATGCCTCGATCTCGGCTTTGAGCTTCTTCAATGTGTCCAACCGGCACACCTTCGGCATCATCTTCAAGCTGGACATGACGTCGCGCGCCTACATCACCCAGCGGCGCGAGAACGTGGTGGAAATGATCGTGCGTTTCGTGCGCAAGATCTGAGCAGACAAGGCCCCGGCGGCCGAAATGTCAGGGTTTTCCCTTAAATAAAAACTAACCAGTTCGTACAAAATAAGATCCATGGAGACATTCCCGTGATACAGAAATTCATCAACCTCATCGGCCGGGCCTTCGGCCTGCTCATGGTTGCCTGCCTGGGCCTGATGGTCGTCATGGTCTTCGGCAACGTGGTGCTACGCTACGGCTTCAATTCCAGCATCACCATGTCGGAAGAGCTGTCGCGCTGGCTCTTCGTCTGGATGACCTTCCTGGGGGCCGTGGTCGGCCTGATCCAGCACGCCCACCTGGGCACGGACGCCCTGCTCTCGCGCCTGCCCGCCAGGGGCCGCAAGGTCTGCTTCGTGCTGGCGCACGGGCTGATGCTGGCCATGTGCTGGTTCATGTTCGACGGTGCGCGCCAGCAGGCCCTCATCAACCTGCAGTCCACCAGCGCCGTCATGGAGGTCTCGATGGCCTGGCTCTACGGTGCCGGCCTGGTGTTTTCCGTACTGGCCGCGCTGATCATCGCCTTCGAGCTCTGGAAGTTCCTCAGCGGCCGCCTGCCGGACACCGAACTGATAGGCATCGCCACTTCCGACGACATGCCCCATGGCATCGCCCCGGGCGCAGCCTCCACACAGCCGCAGGAGCGCGCATGACCATCACCATCTTTCTCGCCGTCCTGCTGGGCGCCATGGCCCTGGGTGTGCCCATCGCCTTCTCCCTGCTGGTCACCGGTGCCGCGCTGATGTGGCACCTCAACATGTTCGACGCGCAGATCCTGGCCCAGAACATGATCGAAGGGGCCAACAGCTTCCCCCTGCTGGCCGTGCCCTTTTTCATGCTGGCCGGCGAGATCATGAACGCCGGTGGCCTGTCCAAGCGCATCGTCGCCTTCGCCACCACCCTGGTGGGCCACCTGCGCGGCGGCCTGGGCTACGTGGGCATCATGGCCGCCGTCATCATGGGCGCGCTCTCGGGGTCCGCCGTGGCCGATGCCGCCGCCCTGGCCGCACTGCTCTTGCCCGTCATGAACCGGGCCGGTTATGACCGCGCGCGCTCGGCCGGCCTGATCGCCGCGGGCAGCATCATCGCGCCCATCATCCCGCCCAGCATCGGCTTCGTCATCTTCGGGGTGACCGCCAATGTCTCGATCTCCAAGCTCTTCCTGGCGGGCATCGTGCCGGGCCTCATGCTGGGCCTCACCCTGGCCATCACCTGGTGGCTGCTGTCACGCAAGAGCGATGTCGCGCTCACACCGCGCGCCACGCGCGCCGAGGTGCTGAGCGCCCTGAAGGACGCCACCCTCGCCCTGGGCCTGCCGGTCATCGTGATCGTGGGGCTGAAGTTCGGCGTCTTCACGCCCACCGAGGCCGCGGTGGTCGCCGCCGTCTACGCGCTGCTGATCTCCACACTGGTCTACAAGGAACTCAAGCTCAACCAGCTCTTCGGCCTGTTCCTGTCGGCGGCCCAGACCACGGCCGTGATCATGTTCCTGGTGGCCGCCGCCATGGTCGTGGCCTGGCTGATCACGGTGGCCAACCTGCCCGGCGAGCTGATCTCGCTGCTGCAACCCCTGCTGGACCGGCCCACCCTGCTGCTGATCGTGATGATGCTCATCACCATGCTGGTGGGCACGGCCATGGACATGACACCCACCATCGTCATCCTCACGCCGGTCTTCATGCCCCTGGTCAAGGCCGCGGGCATCGACCCCGTGTACTTCGGCGTGATCTTCATGATCAACAACGCGATCGGGCTGATCACCCCGCCGGTAGGCACCGTGCTGAGCACCGTGGCCGGCGTGGGCAAGCTGAGCATGGACGAGGTGACCAAGGGCGTGTGGCCCTTCATGCTGGCGCAGTTCGCGCTGATGTTCCTGCTGGTGCTGTTCCCGGCCCTGGTGATGGTGCCGGCGCGCTGGTTCTACTGATTTCCAAACGGCTGCGGCACCAGGGTACGCCACCGCAGTTGTCCTCTTCACAGGCGTCCCGCACATATCCACGGAGACAAACCATGAAACGACTCGTCCTCAAGACCCTGGTCGCCGCCATCTGCGTCACGGCCTTCGGCCTGGCCCAGGCCCAGACCAAGACCCTCAAGTTCGTCAACCAGAACGCCAAGGGCCACCCCATCGTCCTGGGCATGGACAAGTTTGCCGAAATCGTCGAAGCCAAGTCCGGCGGCAAGCTCAAGGTCACCGTCTATCCCGGCGGCGCCCTGGGCAGCGACCAGGCCAATGTGTCCGCGCTGCAGGGCGGCACGCTGGAGATGGCCTCCATGAACTCCGGCATCTTCGCCAGCCTGGTGAAGGATTTCGCCATCTATGATTTCCCCTTCCTGTTCGCCAACCCGGCTGAAGCGGACGCCGTGGTCGACGGTTCTTTCGGCAAGAGCCTGCACGCCAAACTCGAAGAGAAGGGCCTGGTCGGCCTGGGTTATTACGAGCTGGGCTTCCGCCACATCAGCAACAGCAAGCGCCCCATCAACAAGGTGGAAGACCTGGCCGGCCTGAAGCTGCGCGTGATCCCCAACCCGATCAACGTGGACTGGGTCTCCGCCCTGGGCGCCAACCCCACGCCCCTGCCCTTCCCCGAGCTCTACGCTGCGCTGGAGCAGAAGGCTGTCGACGGCCAGGAAAACCCGGTCGCCACCATCAACGGCGCCAAGCTCTTTGAAGTGCAGAAGCACCTGGCCCTGACCAGCCACCAGTACAACCCGCAATCCATCGTGATCAGCAAGAAGGTCTGGGACGGTCTGTCGGCCGACGAGAAGAAGGTCGTGCAGGACGCCGTGAACGAGTCCATCAAGTTCCAGCGCCAGCAGTCGCGCGCCCTGGCCAGCAGCCTGCTGGACACACTCAAGAAGAACGGCATGCAGGTCACCGAACTGCCGGCGGCCGAAGTGGCCAAGCTGCGCGAGAAGATGAAGCCGGTGATTGCCAAGCACTCCGCCACCGTGGGTGAGGCCACCGTGAACGCGATGATGGCCGAGCTGGCCCGCATCCGCAAGTAAAGAGAAGCGCAGCACCGCGATGAACGCACGAGCCTTCCAGGGCACCCTGATCAACGGCGATACGGAGATGATCGCCCATCTGGGTTTTCCCACGCACAGCTTCAAGGCCCCCTTGATCTACAACCCCTACTTCGAGTCGGTCGGGGTGAATGCGGTGGTGGTGCCCATGGGCTGCAAGCCCGACGCGTTTGCCGAGGTGCTGCGCAACCTGTTCCGCCTGGAGAACATCCGGGGCGCGCTGATCACGATGCCGCACAAGGTGAGCACCGTGGGCCTGCTCGACGAAGTCACGCGCACCGCGCGCGTGGCCGGCGCCTGCAATGCCGTCAAGCGCCTGCCGGACGGCCGCCTGGTCGGTGACATGTTCGACGGCGAAGGTTTTGTGCGCGGCGTGCGTCGCAAGGGCCTGGTGCTGGAAGGCACGCGGGCCCTGGTGGTGGGCTGCGGCGGCGTGGGTTCGGCCATTGCGGCCTCGCTGGCCGCTGCCGGTGTGGCCCACCTGGCCTTGTTTGATGTGCAGGCGGCCTCGGCCGAGGCACTGGCCGGCCGATTGCGCACCGAATACCCGCTGCTCGGCGTGTCGACCGGCAGCCGGGACCCGGCCGACATGGACCTGGTCGTCAACGGCACGCCCCTGGGCATGAACCCCGGGGACCCGCTGCCGGTCGACGTCGAACGCCTGTCCCCGAAGACCTTTGTCGGCGAAGTCGTCATGCGCACCGAGATGACCGCCTTTCTGGCCGCCGCGCAGGCGCGCGGCTGCCGCATCCAGGTGGGTTCGGACATGTTGTTCGAGATGATCCCGGCCTATCTGGAGTTTTTCGGCTACCCCACCGCGACAGCCGACCAGCTGCGCACCGTGGCCCGCCTGAACAACTGACACCCCTGCTGGAGACCGCCCATGAGCGACCTGTTGCTACAACCCGAACATGCGCGCGAACCGCTGCAGGATTCTTTCAGCGATGTCTCCAACCCCATCGGGCTGGACGGCATCGAATTCATCGAGTACGCCACGCTCAAGCCCCAGGCCCTGGGCCAGGTGCTGGAGATGATGGGCTTTCGGCCCGTGGCGCGCCACCGCTCGCGCGAAGTCACGCTCTACCGCCAGGGCACGCTGAACATCGTGGTCAACGCCCACCCGCTGGACGCGCTGGGCGCCAGCCATGGCACCGACCACCCCAGCATCAGCGCCATGGCGCTGCGGGTGCGCAGTGCGCGCGCTGCGCGCGATTACGTGCTGGAACGCGGCGGCTGGGAAGTGCCCAGCCATCCGGACGCGATGGAACTCAACATCCCCGCCATCCACGGCGTGGGCGGCAGCCGCATCTACCTGATCGACCGCTACCAGGACTTCTCGATCTACGACGTCGACTTCATCACCATCCCCGGCGCGACGGCCCAGCCGCCCGTGCTGGCCGGCCTGAATTTCTTCGGCATCGTCCAGTACATCGGCATCGGCCGCAGCTACGACTGGATCGAGTTCTACCAGACCCTGCTGGGTGCCACGCTGATCCCCGACGAGCAGCGCTTCGGCATCATGCCGGCGGGCAAGCTCATGCGCACGCCCGCGCTGCACACCGGCCAGTCCTTCATGATCCAGCTGGTGGAGCCGGCGGTGGACGCGCCCGATCCGCGTGAACAGCTGCAGCGCATCGGCCTGGGCGTGCCGGACGTGCTGGCCGCGGTGCAGGCCCTGCGTGCCCAGGGCGTCGAGTTCGTCGAAAGCCCGGCGACCCACAGCGGGCAACGCGGCGCGATCAGCAAGACCTATCTGGGCAGCGTGGTGTTCGAACTCGTGCACGCTGCAGCGGAGCCGGCATGAACGACCGGCGCAGCATGGAAGAGGCCATCCGCGGTTTCGGGATGGACACCATCACCCTGGCCGGCCCCTTGCAGGCCAAGCTCCAGGCCATGAAAGACGCCGGCTTCAGCCAGGTCATGCTCAAGGCCAACGACCTCGTGGGCCACCCGGGCGGCTGGAAGGCTGCCGCACAGGAAGTGCGTGAGAGCGGGCTGCGCGGCACGGGCTTCCAGGTGCTGCGCGACTTCGAGGGCCTGAGCGGCCACCTGCACGAGTACAAGGTCGACATCGCCAAGACCATGCTGGAGATGTGCGCCGAACTCGGCTGCGACGTGCTGCTGGCCTGCTCCTCCACCTCGGCCCACGCCTCGCAGGACCTGGACCACATTGCGCGCGACCTGCGCAAGCTGGCCATGCTGGCCATTCCCTTCGGCATCCGCATCGCCTACGAAGGCCTGTCCTGGGGCCGCACCATCAACGAATACACCACGGCCTGGGACGTGGTCAACCGAGCCGACGCGCCCAACCTCGGCGTGTGCATCGACTCGTACCACATCCTGGCTGCCAAGACCCCGCTGGACGCCATCCTGGACCTGGACCCTGCCAAGATCTTCCTGGTCCAGCTCTCCGACTTCATGTGGCGCGAAACGCCCACCTTCGAGGAGCGCATGGCGACGGCGCGCACCTACCGCGTGTTTCCGCGCGAAGGCGTGCACACCGAAGAACTGATCGACCTGGTGCAGAAGCTCGACCGGCTCGGTTATGCCGGCGACTACAGCTTCGAGGTCTTCAACGACGACTTCGTGCAGATGCCCCTGCCCATGGTGGCCGAACGCGCCCGCAAATCGGCGCTCTGGCTGGCCGACGACATCCTGCGCCGCTCGCTGCCGCTGCCGAATCAGCTCAGGCTGCGGGCGCGCTGAGACGTACAGTTTTTCGACGACAACAAAGAGGAGACGAGATGAATACCATGCCCATCACATTGGGCGGCCTGACCGTGGCCGCTCTCCTGGCCGGCTGCGCTGGCCTCAGCCCCGCACCCCGGCCCCTGGCCTGTGACGACGGCATCAAGGCCGCCTTCAAACCCGACGCCCAGACCCGCGTGGTCTCGGTGCGCGCCATCCCCAAGGGCACGGCCATCGTGGCCGTGGATTCGCCGCAGGCGGTCACGACCGCGGTGGACATGTGCCTGGTCAAGCTACTCGTCGGCCCGGGTTCGTCCGAAGTCGAGAAGGACCGCAACGCGCCCTCCTACACCGAGGGCATCGGCATGGAGATCTGGCTGCCCGCGCCCGCCAGCTGGAACGAGCGCATCCGCAACTACGGCGGCGGCGGCTGGGTCGGCGGCGGCCACCGCGATCCGCAGAAGATCGGCAGCAAGCTGCCGGCCCTGGTCAATGCCAATATGGGTTACGCCACGGGTACCCACGACGGCGGCCAACCGGCCTACCAGGACCCGTCCTTCACCTTCCTCTCCAACGGCCAGGTCAACGAGCCCAGCCTGAACGACATGAGCTACCGCTCCATCCTGCAGCAGGCGCTGAAGACACGCGCGCTGGTGGACCTGTACTACGGCCGCGCGCCGCGCTACAGCTATTACGACGGCCATTCGCAGGGCGGTCGCCAGGGCCTGCAGATGGCGCAGAAGCACCCCGAGCTCTACGACGGCTACCTGATCGGCCAGCCGGCGATCAACGCACCGAGCTTCGGCCTGACCAGCCTCTACCCCCAGGTGGTGATGAAAAGCGAGCTGGGTTTCACCGCACTGGACAAGGACGCGGCCGCCGCTTTCGCCCGCAAAGTGGCGGCGGTCAACGCCCGCGCCGTGGCCGCTTGCGACAAGGAAAAACTCGGTTTCCTGCTCGACCCCCACGCCTGCGCCTACGACCCGCTGCGTGACGCGGCCGCGCTGTGCACGGGCGTGGTGGGGCAGGGTGTCACGGGCAGCAATGCCGATGCCGCGACCTGCATGAATGCCAAGGAGGCCCTGGCCCTCAACAAGATCTGGTACGGCCCGACCACCGACGGCAGCTACGACCCGCAGCAGACCGACGCTGGCCGCAGCGGCCAGGTACGCGGCAGCAAGCAGCTGTGGTGGAGCCTGACGCGTGGCTCCAATTTCGGCGGGCAGATCACGCGCGCCAGTACCGACATGCTGGCCCTGGCCCAACGCGACGTGCGTTATGCAGCCGATGGAGCCGTGGTCTCGGGCATGGCCACCCGCAACGCCTCCACCCCGGTGCGCAACCGCTGGTTGGACCTCACTTATGCGAGCTACGCGCAGGCCCTCACACAGGGCCTGGACCAGCCCCTGCTGCGCGACTACCAGACCGACAACGCCGCAGCGGCCGCGAAGTTCGCCAGCCTGAAGCGCAAGATGATCCTGTGGAACGGCCTGGCCGAGGACGTGATTCCCGCCCAGGGCGCCATCCACTACTACGAGCGCGTCAAGGCTGTGGCCGGTGGTGAGGCGCAGGTGCAGCAGTTCCTGCGCATGTACAACCTGCCCGGCATGGCGCACAGCTCGCAAGGCCGGGCGTGGACCGTGGGCAATGTCAACAACACCGTGCCCATGCCCCAGCTGCCGGGCAACAGCAACCAGAACCCCACCCGCGAGCAGGACACCCTGTTCAGCGCGCTGGTGGATTGGGTGGAGCGCGGCAGCGCCCCGGAGAGCATCGTGATTCAATCGCGCGACAAGAGCACCAGCTACCCGGCCTGCGTGTACCCGAAGAAGATCAGCTGGAACGGCACGGGTCCCGCCCGGGAAGCCAGCAGCTACGCCTGCCGCTGAAGCCGGCCGCGACCGGGACAGCCGGCGCCAATAGCCTTGGCCGGGAGCATAGTTCTCCCGAAGTATTGGCTGTTGGCGCGGCTTGGGCTACGCTATGGCTGTCTTTAAGATATTCCTCAGATATTTCTTTAGTACAGCCATGACCTCAACCCTCACCCTTGAATCCACCGCCGCCCACATCCTGCGCAACATGCCGGAGGCGCTGATCTTCTGCGACCTCGAAGGCGTCATCCGTGTCTGGAACGGCGGTGCCGAAAAGGTTTTCGGCTGGAGCGCGGCCGAGGCCGTGGGCCAGAGCCTGGATCTCATCATCCCCGAGCGCATGCGCAAGGCGCACTGGGACGGTTTCAACCAGGCGCTGGAGCGCGGCGGCGTCAAGCCCGGGCGCACCTCCATGATCACGCGCTCGCTGCACAAGAGCGAGGAGTTCATCTACGTGGACATGAGCTTCGAGATGGTGCGCGACGAAGCCGGCAAGATGCTGGGTTCCATGGCCGTGGCACGCGACGCCACCAAGCGCTTCAACGACGAAAAGGCCCTGCGCAAGCAGTTGGCCGACCTGACGGCGCCCAAGCCTTCGGCCTGAGTCCGTGGCCACCGCCCTGCCCGGCTTCGAGAGCCCGGCCGTGGGCTTCGAAGCGCCCTACGAGATGCTGGAAGCCTGCCACGAGCGGGTGCAGCGCAGCCTGGACCTGCTGGGCCGGCTGGTCGACTACATCGGGGACCAGGGCCATGACGCCCAGACGCGCTCGGCCGCGGCCGATGTGCTGCGTTATTTCGACCTCGCCGCACCGCTGCACCACCAGGACGAAGAGCAACACGTCTTCCCGCTGCTGCTGGCGCAAGACGATGTTGCGCTGCGCGCCACGGTGCAGCGCCTGCAGGCGGACCACCGGCAGATGGATGCCTTGTGGGCCGGGGTGCGCGAGGCGCTGCTGCGCTGGCGCGAACCGGCTTGCCAGGAAACCGTCGCCGCCGACACCCTGCAGGCCATCGCCCGCTTTCGCGGTATCTACGCAGGCCACATCGAAGCCGAGGAAGGCCTGGTGTTTCCCGCGGCCCGCGCTGCCATGAGCGCGGACGTGCAGGCCGCCATGGGCGCCGAGATGCAGGCGCGACGGCGCGCCTGAAGGCGGCTCCGAACTTGTGAAGAAATCGTAGCGAGCGGCCCAAGCGCAAGGCGGACGGAGCACAGCCACCGGAACGTACTTCAGGTACGTGAGGATGACGACAACGCAGTTGCGGCGCAGGCTAACTTTCGCTTGCGAAAGTTAAGCGCAGCGGCCGGAGCCAACACCGCCCAACGTGGCGACGGGCAAGCGCAGTAGATTTATTCACAAGTTCTCAGTCGCGCACGATGAACACCGAGAGCTGCGCGTGCGAAAGCACACGCTGGGCCACGCTGCCCAGCACCACCTTTTCCAGCCCGCGCCGCCCGTGCGAGCCCATGACGATGAGGTCGGCACCCACGGCCTTGGCCGTGTCCAGGATGCCGCGCCAGGGCGCATGCGCCTCGATCACCTGCGTGGTGACCGGCACCCCGGCCTGGACCAGGGTGGCCTGCGCCGCCTCGGTGGCCTCCTTGGCCTCGACGGTGGCCGCGCTCAGGTACTCGGCCTGGCCGTAGGCGAAGTCGCTGCCCAGGCCGGTGAAGGGATAGGGATCGATCACGTAGATGGCCGTGACCCGGCTGCCGAAGGCCTTGGCCAGGCCCGCGGCCTTCTCGACCGCTTTCTGTGCCGTCGGCGAACCGTCGACGGGAACCAGGATGTGCTTGAACATGGCGACTCCTTGTGGTGTATCAGCTGGCCGTGTCTTCGCCCTGGAAGGCGCCGGCGCGCAGCGTGATGACCAGCGTATCACGGTAGGCCGGCTGCGCCACCGGCTGGATGGGCGTGGTCTCGTGGACCACCCGCGCGTCGTCCAGCAGCAGCAGGGACCAGGGCTCGCTCAGCGTGAAGCGCTGGCCGTTGGGGCCAACGGCCTCGAACACGCGGGTCTCGCCGCCCTTCACGCCGCGCCGCTCCACCAGGAACACCGCCACCAGGTCCACGCCGTCGCGGTGCGCGCCTTCGGGCGTGGGCCGGCCGATGCCGTCGGTGGTGTCGATGCGAAAAGGGTGCGCCTCGATGTACCAGGGCCGTTGCCCCTTGAGCGCCGAGGCCACGCGCCCCAGCCAGCGCAGCAGCTGCGCCCAGGCCGGCTGTTGCAGCATGGCCGGCGCCATGGGCTCGAACAGGCGCTGCATGCCGCCGTGCAGGGCGTTGTATTCCAGCGGCTGCCAGTGGGCGCGGTGCGGCACCTGCGTGAGCTGCTCACCGTCGAGCACGAAGCAGGAATGGCGGCGGCGGCGGTAACGCCCGCCGTCCTTCAGGTAGTTGTCCGGGGGCAGGTCATCCCAATGGCTGCGCAGGGCCAGCAAGTCCTCCAGCCGGCAAGCGCTCAGGGCGCAGACGCCGGCCGCGTCGAGCACGGCATGGCCCTGGCGCTGCAGGGTGGCGTCCAGTGCGCCGGGCGAAATGACGGGGGGCAAAAACAAGGGGCTGGTCATGACAGGCATTGTGCCTGCCGTGACCAGCCCCCTGGAGGAGCCGGGACGTGCCGGATCAGCAGTTGGCGGCGGAGGCCGTCAGCGAGATGACAGGCGCCGCATTTGCCAGAGCACTGGTGTAGCTAATGATGCAGCTGGCAGGTACTGAGGCACCCGTAGCCGTGAGCGTCAGCGTCGTACCGGCGAGGGCTGCAGTAATGCCATCCCCAGCAGCGGCACCAGGGGTAATGCCAGCTGCACCCAAGATGCCCGTAGGGAGTGTCGCCGGGCCGTTCACGTTAGCGGCCGGATAACGGTTAGTCATGGTAATCGTCAAGCCATCCATCGCCACCGTAGCGCAAGTTGTTGTGATACCGGCCGCAATATCCAGCTCGCAACGCGCACGGGCCAAAGCGGCCGCAGAACGGATCGAACCGTACAAAGCCTGCATCTTGGCAAAACGGGCATCCTGCTGTGCCGCGATGTAACGCGGCAGTGCGATGGCAGCGAGGATGCCGATGATGGTGATGACGATGACCAGTTCGATCAGCGTGAAACCTTTTTGCAGCTTTTTCATGGGGACTCCGTGTTCCTGGGAAAGATGACCGGATTGTGCCCCAGCCAGGCTGGTTAGTGCAAATTTGATAGCAAAAAAGCAGCCTCTGGCGTGACTTATTTGACACCCTCCCCGTCCCGCACGAGCTGCGGCAGGGCCGTGCCGCACAGCAGGCAGTAGTGCGCCTCGGGGGCATGCCCCTCTTTCAGGCACTCGGGGCAGGTGCGCGAGACTGGCTGGCTGCCGATGCGGCGCGCCGTCATCTCGGCGGTGACGATGCCGGTGGGCACGGCCAGCGTGCCCCAGCCCAGCAGCATCATGAAGGAGGCGATGAAACGGCCCAGATCGGTCTTGGGCGTGATGTCGCCGAAACCCACCGTGGTCATGGTGGTGATGGCCCAGTAGACGGCGGTGGGGATGCTGGTGAAACCGTTGGCCGGCCCCTCGACCACGTACATCAGCGTGCCCATCACCACCACGATCATCAGCACGGCCGAGATGAAGACCAGTACCTTTCGCCGGCTGGCGCGCAGCGCGGCGCCCAGGGCCTGGAACTCGGCCAGGTAGGCGGTGAGCTTGAAGATGCGAAACACACGCAGCAGGCGCAGCACGCGCACGTCGACCAGCGCGTGCACCTCGGGCACCAGCAGGGCCAGCCAGGTGGGCAGCAGGGCCAGCAGGTCGATGATGCCGTAGAAGCTCAGCGCATAACGCAGCGGGTGACGCACGCAGGCCAGGCGCGCAAGGTACTCCACGGTGAAGAGCAAGGTGAAGACCCATTCCAGGCGGTCGAACAGCAGCTGCGAGACGGGCGGCAGACCGGGCAGGCTGTCGAGCATCACCACCAGCACGCTGGCCAGGATGAGGGCGATGAGCCAGATGTCGAACAGGCGCCCGGCCCGGGTGTCGGACTCGAAGATGACGGTGTAAAGACTGAGGCGCCAGCCGGTCTGGGGACGCCCTGCGTCGTTTTCATGCGTGCTGCTGGCAGCAGGGGTGTCAGTGCTCATGGATGTCGGGCCGGCTCAGGAAGATGGGGGCGATTGTGCCTGTTCGGCCTCCTGCAGCGCGCGCCACATGACCTTGCCGGTGCCGCTCTTGGGCAGGGCGTCGACGAACTGCACCACACGCGGCACCTTGTAGACGGCCATGTGCTCGCGGCACCAGTCGATGATGTCCTGCCCGCTGACCTGACCCTGGTGACTGGCGCGCAGCACCACCACGGCCTTGACCGATTCGCCGCGGTAGCTGTCCTTCGTGGCGATGATGCAGGCCTCCTGGATGGCCGGGTGCCTGAACATCAGCGCCTCCACCTCGGCCGGCCAGACCTTGAAACCCGAGGCATTGATCATGCGCTTGAGTCGGTCGGTCATGAAGAAGTAGCCGTCCTCGTCGATGCGGCCCATGTCGCCGCTGCGGAAGAAGCGCTTGCCGTCCAGTTCGATGAAGGCCCGCGCCGTGGCCTCGGGCTGGCGCCAGTAGCCCTGGAAGACCTCGGGGCCGTGGATGATGATCTCGCCCTGCTCGCCCTGAGGCATCTCCTGCAGAGTCAGGGGGTCGATCACGCGCGCATCGGTGCTCATGAAAGGAATGCCCAGGCACTGCTGCTTGGGAGCGTCCGGCGGGTTGGTGTGCGAGGGCGCCGCGGTTTCGGTCAGGCCATAGCCTTCCACGTAACGCAGGCCGAACTGCTCGTACAGGCGCTGCGCCACCGCCTGCGGCATGGCCGCGCCGCCGCCGCCGATGTTGACCAGGCTGGAGAGGTCGTACTGCGCGAAGTTCGGGCTGGCCAGCAGGTCGATCACCATGGTCGGGATGTTGGTCCAGTGCGTCACCCGACGGACCGAGATCAGCCGCCCCGCGAGGTCGCGGTCCCAGCGCGGCATCACGACCAGCGTGGCCCCGATGTAGAGGCTCGCGTGCATCACGCTGACCATGCCGGTGATGTGGAACATGGGCACCACGGCCAGCGTCACGTTTTCGGCCGTGCCATTGCCCCAGATGCCGCTGGCCACGGCGTTGTGCATGATGCTGGCGTGCGTGTGCATGCAGCCCTTGGGCAGGCCCGTGGTGCCGCTGGTGTAGGGCAGCAGGGCCAGGTCCCCCGGTCCCACCTGCAGAGCCGGCAGCGGCGCAGGCGACGCCAGGGCCTGCGCCCAGGCATGCACCTGCCCACCCTGGAGCGCGGGCAGCGCGTGCTGCGTGAGCAGCCAGTCGCGCCAGGTCTCGGGGGGCGCCTCCTTGCCGGCCTGCTGCGGATCGAAGGCCTCGGTGAACTGCGTCACCACCAGGTGCGCCAGGCCCTGGCCCGGCGGCAGCTCGTCGCTGGCACGCGCCAGGCCGGCGGCCAGGTCCGCGCTGGTGATGGCGACTTTCGCCTGCGGATCGGTGATGTAGTGCTTGAGTTCCTCGCTGCGGTTCATGGGGTTGACCGGCACCACCACGGCATTGGCACGCAGGATGGCGAAGTGCGCAATGACCAGCTGCGGGCAGTTCTGCAGGTTCAGCACCACACGGTCGCCCTTGCCGACGCCCAGCCCATGCAGGAAGGCCGCCAGGCGTTCGGCCTGTTGCAGCACCTCGGCGTAGGACCAGGCGCGACCGAAGAAGACAAGGGCAGGCTTGTCCGGGTAGCGCCATGCGCTCACGGCCAGGTTGTCCCACAGCGAGGTGGCCGGCGGTGTGATCGCATGCGGCAGACGGTGGGGCCAGAATTTGTAGTGGGAACGCATGGGAATCTCTACCTCCAGGCTGGCAGCCTAACGCGGGCACATCGATCCGGCATCCGGGTCGCACCCGATACCCGGTCGCGCACGCGACCCCACGCCCTCAAGACTTACCCGGATGTCGCTGCCCGGATCGGGTCGTTACGATAGGGCCATGCACCACGGTGCGGGCCTCGCCCCTGCCCGCCCGGGCCATTCATCACTGACGGAGTTCACCATGCGCAAGACCCTCGGCCTCCTGCTCTCAGGCCTGCTGCTTTCACTGACGGCCGCGGCCCAGACCTTTCCCAGCAAGCCCGTGCGCATCGTGATCGGCTTTCCGGCCGGCGGCCCGCTGGACCAGCACGCACGTCTGCTCAGCGAGCGGCTGCAGGCCGTGCTGGGCCAGCCCGTGCTGATCGACTACAAATCCGGTGCCGGCGGTACGGTGGGCGCGCAGGAGGTCATGAAGTCCGCCCCTGACGGCCACACCCTGCTGCTGGCCAACACCGGCACCATGGTCATCAACCCCGCGCTCTACAGCAAGCTGCCCTACGGCACGCTGAAGGACTTCATCCCCATCGCCCGCACCGCCATGCAGCCCCTGGCCCTGCTGGTCAACCCCAAGGTGCCGGTGACCACGCTCAAGGAGTTCATGGACTACGCGCGTTCGCGGCCCGGCCAGGTCAACTACGGCTCGGCCGGCAACGGCGGCATCAGCCACCTGGTGCCCGAGATGTTCAAGACCGCCACCGGGCTCTTCATGGTGCACATCCCCTACCGCGGCAGCGCGCCGGCCTTCACCGACCTGATGGCCGGCCAGGTGCAGTTCATGGCCGAGAGCATTCCGCAGGCCGCGGCGTACCACAAGCAGGGCAAGGTGCGCGCGCTGGCCGTGACCAGCCGCGAGCGCAACCCTGCCCTGCCCGACATCCCGACCGTCATCGAAAGCGGCCTCAAGGGCTTCGAGGTGGTGGGCTTCTACGGTTTTCTGGCGCCCGCCGGCACACCCAGGGACGTGGTGGCCAAACTCAGCGAGGCCTTCCGCCAGGTGATGACCCAGCCCGAGTTGCGCAGCCGCATGATCAGCCAGGGCGCCGACCCGGCCTTCCTGGGCGCTGACGACTTCGCGAAGTTCCTGGGCGCCGAGCTGCCGCGCTGGGCTGCCGCCGTGCAGAAATCCGGCGCCAGGCTGGACTGAAGACTTCCGCCTGCAGCGACCGACCCGCATTACCCGACGAACCCCTGCCGAGGACAAGCTTGAGCAAAGACAAGAAAAAGGGTGACACCCAGAGCCGGACAGCTGCGCCGGGCGCCATCTGGCAGACCGTCCTGGCCATCCTGATCGTGCCGGTCGCGGCGGCGGATGCTGCCTACCTGCTGTTCGCCGAGTGGAAACACTTCAGCAACCCGGACATGGGTTCCCTGCTCATCGCCGCCGCCGTCCTCAGCCTGGCCCTGTGCGCGCCCTATGCCCTGTTCACGCGCCGCCCCGGGGAGGCGCTGGCCGTGGCCCTGCTGGGGCTGGCCTGCACGCTCGGCACCCACTGGCTGCTGCACGCCGGCCGCCTGAACTACCGTGCGCCCTGCGAAGCCGGACAGTACGAATGCGCGCGCACCGGCCTGAACCGGACCATGGTCCGCTACAAGCGATGAACCACGCCGTGCGCCCGACAGGGTTCGACGGGGAAGGATTTTTTCGTTAAGATATATAAGTTTTATATCTTAATGAGACCGCCATGCCCGACCCGCAACTGTGCAGCGAAGAAGAGATCGCCACGCTGGTGCAGCGCTTCTATGCGCGTGTGCGCCGCGACGAGCAGCTGGGCCCCATCTTCAACGCCCGCATCCATGACTGGCCCGCCCACGAAGCCAAGCTGTGCGACTTCTGGTCGTCGGCGCTGCGCGGCACTCGGCGCTTTCACGGCACGCCCATGCCCTTGCACGCGGCCCTGCCCGGGCTGACGGCCGTGCTGTTCAGCCACTGGCTGCAGCTCTTCGATGAAACGGCCGCCACCCTGCCCAACACGGCCCTGCGGGAGCGGGTGAGCCATCTGGCGCACCGCATCGCCGGCAGCCTGTGGTACGGCTACCAGCTGGCCAACCCGGCCACCGAGACCAGCACGGGGCTGCAGGAGCTGACCCCATGAGCACGCTGCTGCAGATCGACGAACCGGCCGCATCGGCCCGGCCCCGGCCCACGCTGCGGGCCTTCCTGGAAATGGGCTTTCGCCCGCTCTACCTGGCCGGGACCGGCTGGGCCCTGGTGGCGGTGGCGCTGTGGATCTTTGCGCCCCAGTGGCTGCAGGGGCCGCTGGGCGGGGTGGCCTGGCACGCGCACGAGATGATGTGGGGCTTCGTCGCCACCATCGCGGTGGGTTTCCTGATGACGGCCGGTGCCAACTGGACCGGTGTGAACCCCACGCCGCCCGGCGTGCTGCTGGCCGCCTGCGCCTTGTGGCTGCTGGCACGCATCGGCCTGCTGTTGCCCAGCCCTGCACTCTTCTGGCTGGGTTTCGGCGCCGAGGCGGCGTTCTTCCTGCTGTCGGCAGCGGCCATGGCACGCGCGGTCTACGGCACGCGCAACCGGCGCAACTACGCCGTGCCGCTGCTGCTGCTGGCCCTGGGCACCACCGACGTGCTCTACCTGCTGGCCGCGCTGGGCGGCGATCACACCCTGCTGATGCAGCGCTTCAACGCCGGCCTGCTGTGCATGGCCGTCATCGCCCTGCTGGTGGGGCGGCGCGTCATCCCCTTTTTCGCCATGCGTGCGGTGCCGGGGCTGACCATCCCCATGCACGAGCGCAGCGGCCTGGTGCAGCTCGCTGCAGGTGCGCTGGCCGTACTCTTCGTGCTGCTGCAGTGGCAGTGGCCGCTGGCGCTGGCCTTGCTGGTGTGCGGCAGCATTCCGCTGTGGCAGCTGCTGGGCTGGAAACCGCTGGCGGTGCGCAGCCGGCCGCTGCTGTGGATCCTGTACGCCGGCTATGCGGGACTGGGCGCCGGCCTGCTCGTGGCTGCGGCCCAGGCCGCCGGTGCGCCGCTGCGCAATGCCGTGCATGTACACATGATCGCCATGGGCGGCTTCACGCTGATGATCATCGGCATGGTCACGCGCACGGCGCTGGGCCACCTGGGCCGACCGCTGGTGGTGGACCGCAGCATGGTGGCCAGCTACTGGCTGATGGTCATCGCTGTGGCGCTGCGCCTGGCCGGCCTGTTCCCGTCGGGCCCCGTCCTGCTGCTCCTGCAGGGCGCGGCTCTGTGCTGGATCGCCGCACTCGCGCTCTATCTCTGGCGCTTCTTTCCCTGGATGATTCGCCCGCGGCCGGACCACAAGCCGCAAGTGGCCACCGTCACGCTGGGCCAGCGGACGTGAGCCGCGTCGCTGCCGAAGCCTGCATCCGCCCGATGTCGGTGAACGGCACAGGCCATAGAATGAACCCGTTCGACGAACGTGCCGACAACCGGAAAGACTGAGTTCCATGCGCCTGACCAGCATGACCGATTACGCGCTGCGCCTGCTGATGTACCTGGCGCAGCAGCCTGACCGCCTGTGCACCATCGCCGAGATCGCCACGGTACACGGCATCTCCGAAGCGCATCTGATGAAGATCACGCACCAGCTGGCCCTGGCCGGCTGGATCGAGACCGTGCGCGGCAAGGGCGGCGGCATGCGTCTGGGCGCACCGCCCGAGGCCATCAACCTGGGCAAGGTGGTGCGCAGCATGGAAAGCGACTTCCAGCTGGTCGAGTGCTTCGGTCCCGGCAACGACTGCACCATCACACGCGGGTGTCGGCTCGCTGCGGTGATCCGCGGCGCACTCCAGGATTTCATGGCGCATCTGGATGGTCACACCCTGGCCGATCTGATCCCGGGTAAACCCGTAGCCAGCAAGTCCCGCCGCCGCACGCTGGCCATCAAGGCCGTCTGAATCCCGTCCTGTCTCCCTCGCCGCGCTGCACGGCGGCGCGAAATGGCATATAAAACAGCATGGGCCGGCATCATCCGGCCCAGCACGCCACACCTTCGAGGAGACATACGATGGCGAAACTCAACGTCAACGGCAAGGACCGCGAATTCGACGCGGCACCCGATACCCCCCTGCTGTGGGTGCTGCGCGAGCAGCTCAACCTCACGGGCACCAAATACGGTTGCGGCATCGCGCAGTGTGGCGCCTGCACCGTGCACATCGACGGCAACGCGGTACGCAGCTGCGCGATGCCGCTGCGCGCCGTCAAGGCCAGCCAGACCGTGGTGACCATCGAGGGCCTGTCGCGCAACGGCACGCACCCGGTGCAGCGCGCCTGGCAGGCACTGGACGTGCCGCAGTGCGGCTTCTGCCAGAGCGGCATGATCATGGCGGTCTCCGCCCTGCTCAAGACCAACCCGAAGCCCAGCGATGCCGACATCGACGCGGCCGTCACCAACATCTGCCGCTGCGGCACCTACAACCGCGTGCGCGCCGCCATCCACACCGCAGCACGCGGGGGCGGCACCCGCAAGGCCGAGCTGGCCATCCAGCACCCCGAAGGGAGCGCAACATGAGCACCTCTTTGCCGAACCCCGAACTCTCGCGCCGTGGTTTCCTGGCCGGCACGGCCGGCGCCGCCGGCGGCCTGATGGTGAGCTTCCATGTACCGCTGGCGCAGGCCCAGACCAGTGCGGTGCGTGCCGACGCGCCCGAGATCAACGCCTGGGTAGTAGTCAAGCCCGACGACACCGTGGTCATCCGCATCGCACGTTCCGAGATGGGCCAGGGCACGCTGACCGGCCTGGCCCAGCTGGTGGCCGAGGAACTGGAATGCAGCTGGGCGCGCGTGACCACCGAGTACCCCACGCCGGGCCAGAACCTGGCGCGCAAACGCATCTGGGGCAACTTCGCCACCGGCGGCAGCCGCGGCATCCGCGAGTCGCATGACTACGTGCGCAAGGGCGGCGCCATCGCGCGCGTGATGCTGGTGCAGGCCGCGGCCAACGCCTGGGGCGTGCCAGCCGCCGAATGCAGCGCCGCCGCCGGCGTGATCACGCACACGCCCACGGGCCGCAAGACCATCTACGGCCGCGTGGCCGCCGCCGCCGGGCAGCTCACGCCGCCCGATCCGGCCAGCGTGCCGCTCAAGGACCCGAAGGACTGGAAGATCGCCGGCCAGCGCATGGCGCGGCTCGATACCTTCAAGAAGACCACGGGGGCGCAGGACTACGGCATCGACCTGCGCCTGCCGGGCATGCTCAACGCCGCCATCCGGGACTGCCCGGTCTTCGGTGGCAAGGTGAAGAGCTTCAACGCCGCGCCCATCATGCGGCGCGCCGGCGTGAAGAAGGTGGTGCAGGTCGGCCCCAGCGCCGTGGCCGTGGTGGCCGACACCTGGTGGCGCGCCAAGACCGCGCTGGACGCACTGACGATCGAATGGGACTACGGCCCCAACGCGGCCATCTCGCAGGCCGACATCGCCGCCACGCTCAAGGCCGGTCTCGACCCCTCCGTCGCTGCGACCTCGGTGGGCAACAGCAACGGGGACGCCGCCGCAGCCATCGCGGGTGCCCCGCGCAAGATCGAGGCCGTCTACAGCTATCCCTACCAGAACCACGCGACCATGGAGCCCATGAACGCCACGGCGCGCTGGACGCCCGAGCACTGCGACGTCTGGGTGCCCACGCAGAACGGCGAGGCGGCCCTGGCCGCCGCGGCCGAGGCATCGGGCCTGCCGCCGGCGCAATGCGAGGTCTACAAGCTCTACCTCGGCGGCGGCTTCGGGCGGCGCGGGCGCAGCGACTTCGTCACGCAGGCGGTGCAGCTGGCCAAGGCCATGCCGGGCACGCCGATCAAGCTGATCTGGTCGCGCGAGGAGGACATGCAGCACTGCTTCTACCACCCGATCACCAGCGCCAGGCTGACGGCCGGCCTGGATGCACAGGGCAACATCAGCGGACTGCACATGCGCATCTCGGGCCAGTCCATCCTGGCCACGGTGGCGCCGCAAGCCATGCGCGACGGCAAGGACATGGTGGTCTACCAGGGCCTCAACCCCTCCGGCCCCGAGGCCTCCATCGGCTACAGCTTCCCCAACCTGCTGATCGACCACGCCATGCGCAACCCGCATGTGCCGGCCGGCTTCTGGCGCGGCGTGAACCTGAACCAGAACACGATCTACCTCGAGTGTTTCCTCGACGAGATTGCGCATGCCACCAGCCAGGACCCGCTGGCCCTGCGCCGCAAGCTCATGGACAAGCACCCCAAGCACCTGGCCGTGCTCAACGCCGTGGCCCAGCGCGTGGGCTGGGACCAGCCGGCCCCGGCCGGTGTGTTCCGCGGCCTGGCGCAGACCATGGGCTTTGGCAGCTACGTGGCGGCCTGCGCCGAGGTTTCGGTCAGCGCCGAGGGCAAGCTCAAGGTGCACCGCATCGTGGCGGCCACCGACCCGGGCCACGCCGTCAACCCGCAGCAGATCGAGGCGCAGGTGGAGGGCTCTTTCGTCTACGGCCTGTCGGCCGCCCTGTATGGCGAGATCACCGTCAAGGACGGTGCCGTCGAGCAGAAGAACTTCGACAGCTACCCCGTGATGCGCCTGGCCGAGATGCCGCCGGTGGAAACCATCGTGCTGCCCTCGGGCGGCTTCTGGGGCGGCGTGGGCGAGCCCACCATCGCGGTGGCCGCACCGGCCGTGCTCAACGCCATCTTTGCCGCGACCGGCAAACGCATCCGCGAGCTGCCGATCAAGAGCCAGGACCTGCGGCGGGCATGATGCTGCGCCGGCTTGCGGCCGCCACGGCCCTGGCCCTGCCCCTGGGGGCGGGTGCCGTGACCGTGGTGGGTGACGGCATTCCAGCCGCTTTGGAAGGCCTGGCAGGCGATGCAGCGCGCGGGCGCACCATCGTCGCCAGCCGCCAGGCCGGCCTGTGCCTGCTGTGCCATGCAGGTCCGATTCCCGAGGAACGCTTCCAGGGCAATCTGGCGCCCGATCTGGCCGGCGCCGGCCAACGCTGGACCGCAGCGCAGCTGCGCCTGCGCCTGGTCGACCCGCGCCGCCTCAACCCGGACAGCATCATGCCGGCCTACTACCGGACCGAAGGGCTCACGCGCGTGGGCCGCGCCTGGGAAGGCCGGCCCATCCTGAATGCCCAGCAGGTCGAGGACGTGGTGGCCTATCTCACCACGCTGAAGGATTGAAATGAACCCTGCCACCACACGTCGCCAGTTGCTGCATTCCGGCGCCGGCCTGGGCGGCTGGCTGCTGCTGCGCCCGGCCCACGCCGCCGACCAGCTGGACGAGGCCATTCGTGCCTGGACCGGCGGCGCTGCGGTGCAGACCGGGCGGGTGAAACTCGACATCGCCCCGCTGGTGGACAACGGCAACACCGTGCCGCTGGCCGTGCAGGTGGACAGCCCCATGACGGCAGCCGACCATGTGGTGGCCATCGCCGTCTTCAACCAGCGCAACCCGCAGCCCGATGTGGTGCGTTTCACGCTGGGTCCGCGCGCCGGCCGCGCCAGCGTCGCCACGCGCATGCGCCTGGCCACCACGCAAAAACTCAGTGCGGTGGCGCGTTTGAGCGACGGCAGCTACTGGCAGCACACGATCGAGGTGATCGTCACGCTGGCGGCTTGCCTGGAGGAGATCGAATGACGGTGCGCACCCTCATCAAGGTTCCCAAGACCGCGCGCCGCGGCGAGGTGATCGAGATCAGCACCATCATCGGCCACCCGATGGAGTCGGGCTTTCGGCCCGGCGCCGACGGCCAGCGGCTGGCGCGCAACATCATCCAGCGCTTCAGCTGTCACTACAACGAGGAACTGGTCTTCAGCGCAGAGCTGTCGGCTGCCATTGCCGCCAACCCGCTGGTCGCCTTTCACACCGTGGCCACGGCCAGCGGCACGCTACGCTTCACCTGGGAAGGCGATCAGGGTTTCCGTCACAGCGAGAGCGTGGCGATCAGCGTCGCATGAGGTGGCGTTGCCGTTTCCTGCTGGTGCTGCTGGCGCCGTCACTGCACGCGCAGATCCCCGAGGCCCAGCGTCGTTCCGACTTCGAGTTCATGGGGCCCGCCGTGCAGGCCATGCAACGCGACGATGCACGCAACCCGGCCATGCTGTGGGTCCAGCAGGGCGCGCAGCTGTGGCAGCAAGCCGCGGGGGCCAGCGGCAAATCCTGCGCCAGCTGCCATGGCGACGTGAGCAGCCTGCGCGGTGTAGCGACGCGTTACCCAGCCTTCGACACGCCCACGCAGGGCCCCGTCAACCTGGCGCAGCGCATCAACCGCTGCCGGCAGTCGCAGCAGCGGGCCGCCCCCTGGAAACTGGAGAGCGAGGAACTGCTGGCCCTGGAAAGCCTGGTGGCGCTGCAGTCGCGCGGCCTGCCCATCACCCCGCCCGCGGATGTGCGCCTGCAGTCGCACCTCGAACGCGGCCGCCAGCTGTATGCGCAACGCCTGGGGCAGCTGGACCTCTCCTGCGCACAATGCCATGACCAGCGCTGGGGCCAGCGCCTGGGCGGCACCACCATCCCGCAGGGCCATCCCACCAGCTACCCGCAGTACCGGCTCGAATGGCAGGGCCTGGGCTCGCTGCAGCGCCGCCTGCGCAACTGCCTGAGCGGGGTGCGCGCCCAAGCCTGGCCGCTGGGCGCAAGAGAACTGGTGGAACTGGAACTTTTCCTCGGAGTTCGCGCCCGCGGCCTGCCCCTGGAGGCCCCCGGCGTCAGACCCTGAGTGCTGGACGCCGGAATCGCGGTATATATAGGCCATGCGTCTGACCTGGTTTCGACAGTCCAGCCTCAAGACCCGGGTGGTGCTTGCCGTCGCCCTGCTCTTCATCGGCTTTGCCAGCCTGTTGACCTGGCTGGTCCTGCGCCATTTCGACCAGAGCTTTCGCCAGAACCTGTACCACGAGCAGTTCGTCCTGGCCAGCACCCTGGCCGACACCATCGACGACAAGCTGCGCCAGAGCCAGGCCGTGCTGGCCCAGGTGGCCACACAAGTGCCCCTGCAGGCACTGCACAAGCCGCAGCTGGCGCAGGAGTTCCTGGACCAGAAAACCAGCCTGAAGGCGTTCTTCACCAATGGCATCCTGCTCATCGATGCGCAGGGGCGCGTCGTGGCCGAATCGCCCTACATTCCCGGTCGGCGCGGACGGGATGTTTCCGGCCTGGAGGTCTTCAAGGTAGTGACCGAAACCCGCCAGCCCTATATCTCCAAGCCCTTCACCTCGGTCCGGGCCATGGGACGGCCGGTCATCACCATGGCCATCCCGCTGTTCAATGCCCAGGGCGCCATGGTCGGCCGCCTGCATGGCAGCATCGAACTGCTGGGTCGCAACTTCCTCTCCGACCTCAATGACTTCAAGCTCGGCCAGACCGGCTACGTTTCGCTGTTCACCAAGGACCGGATCTTCATCTCCAACCGCAATCCCACGCGCATCCTCCAGCCCATCGTCCTGCCAGGACTCAACCCGCTGGTGGACCGTGCGATCGAGGGCTTCGAAGGCAGCGACACCGTCACCAATTCGCGCGATGTCGAGGTCATCACCAGCTTCAAGCACCTGAGCACCGTGCCCTGGATCCTCAGCATGAACCTGCCCGTCAGCGAGGCCACCGAACCGCTGCAGCAGGCTCGCAGCTTCCTGTTGCTGGCCATTGCTGCGGGCACGGCGGTGGTCGTGCTGCTGATCTGGCTGGTCATGCGCAAGGCGCTGGCACCCCTGGGGGCGCTGACGCAGCATGTGCGTGAACTGCAGCACAAGCAAGGCGAGGCCCGTCAGCTCCGGCTGCCCGCCAGCGGCGAAATCGGCGCCCTGGTCCAGACCTTCAACAGGATGGTGCAAGCGCAGGACGAGCAGCGCCAGCACCTGCAGGACAGCGAAACGCGCTTTCGCAGCCTGGCCGAGATGTCGACCGACTGGTATTGGGAGCAGGACACCCGCTACCGTTTCACCCTCATGTCACGGGGACTGGACAAGACCGGAGTGGACACCTACCTGGGCTGGACGCGCTGGGAAATGCCCATCGTCGGCGTCAGTGATGAGCAATGGGCAGAGCATCGCGCCATGCTCGACCGCCACGAGCCCTTCCGCAACTTCGTCTACCAGGTCCGCACCATGGAGGGTGAACTGCGGACCTTCTCCATCAGTGGTGTCCCCATGTTCGACGAACAGGGCATCTTCACCGGCTACCGCGGTATCGGCTCGGACATCACCGACCGCAAAAGTGCAGAGCAGCGCATCGAGTACCTGGCCTACCACGACACCCTGACCGGTCTGCCCAACCGCCTCCTGGTGCAGGACCGCTTCGAGCAGGCCATGGCCCAGGCCGAACGCAGCAACACCAAGGTAGCACTGGTCTACCTGGACCTGGACAACTTCAAGTCCATCAACGACACCCTGGGCCACGCGGCGGGCGACGAATTCCTCAAGGAAGTGGCACGCCGCCTGCGCAGCTGCGTGCGCGACAGTGACACCATCAGCCGCCAGGGCGGTGACGAATTCCTGCTGGTCCTGCGCGACCTGCCCGACAGCGAGGTCGTCCAGGCCATCGTCATGAAGATCATGGAGCGGCTGCAGGAACCCCTGCGGATCGACACGCAGGATCTGGCCTCATCCGCTTCCCTGGGCGTGGCCATCGCGCCGGACGACGGACGCGACTTCGAGACCCTGCGCAAGAAGGCCGATCTCGCGATGTACCGCTCCAAGGAGTCCGGCCGCAACACCTACCATTTCTTCGACCCCACCATGGATGCCGAGGCCGGCGAGCACCTGCTCATGCGCAACGGTCTGCGCCACGCCCTGGAACGTCAGGAGTTCGTGCTGCATTACCAGCCCCAGTACGAGCTGACCAGCGGCGCGCTGACCGGGGTGGAAGCCTTGATCCGCTGGATGCACCCCGAGCTTGGCCTGGTGGCGCCGGGGCGCTTCATCGGCGTGGCCGAGGAAAGCGGCCTGATCGTTCCCATGGGCGACTGGGTGCTGCGCCAGGCCTGCGCGCAGGCCATGGCATGGCAACGGGCAGGCCTGCCAGCGCTGACCATGGCGGTCAATCTCTCGGCCATCCAGTTCAAGCGCGGCAATGTGGAACAGTCCGTGTCACGCGCGCTGGCCGAATCCGGCCTGGCGCCGCAGCTGCTGGAGCTGGAGCTGACCGAATCCATCCTGCTCCAGAACGTGGAGAGCGTGCTCACCAGCGTGCGCCAGCTCAAGCAGATGGGCGTGAAGCTGGCCATCGACGATTTCGGTACCGGCTACTCCAGCCTGTCCTACCTCAAGCGCCTGGACATCGACAAGCTCAAGATCGACCAGAGTTTCGTGCGCGACCTGGCCACCGATCCGGACGACGAGGCCATCGTGCGCGCCATCATCCAGATGGCACGCAGCCTGAACCTCAAGACCATCGCCGAAGGTGTGGAAACCGACGACATTCGCCGCCGCCTGCAGACCTTTGGCTGCGATGCCGCCCAGGGTTACCTGTACTCGCGGCCGGTTCCTGCCCAGGACATCGAGCGCCTGCTCAGGGCAGTGGCCTAGAAACTCTCCCAGTCGTCACCACCACCCGCCTTGCTGGCCGGGGCCAGCGCAGGCCGTGCGGCCGGTGCAGGTGTCGCGGCCACACGGCGCGGGGCCACAGCAGCCGCACGGGGTGCAGGCGGGCTGTAGCGCGGCGCCGGGGCCGGGGCCGGGGCGCCACCGGAGGACTGGCCCTGCGACATCTTGAAGACGCTGACCGCCTGCACCAGGTCCTGGGCCTGGCTTTTCAGGCTGCTGGCCGCGGCCGCCATCTCCTCGACCAGCGCGGCGTTCTGCTGCGTGGCCTGGTCGATCTGCGTCACGGCCTCGCCCACTTGCGCCACGCCGGTGGTCTGCTCGGAGCTGGCAGCGCTGATCTCGCCCATGATGTCGGTCACGCGGCGGATGCTGGCCACCACTTCGGTCATGGTGGCGCCGGCCTGGTCCACCAGCGCCGTGCCCTGCGCGACGCGGCCCACGCTGTCGTTGATCAGGGTCTTGATCTCCTTGGCGGCCTCGGCACTGCGGCCGGCCAGCGAGCGCACCTCTGAGGCCACCACGGCAAAACCGCGGCCCTGCTCACCCGCGCGCGCGGCTTCCACGGCCGCGTTGAGCGCCAGGATGTTGGTCTGGAAGGCGATGCCGTCGATCACGCTGATGATGTCGGCAATCTTCCTGCTCGAATCATTGATGCCTTTCATGGTGTCCACCACCTGGGTCACCACTTCGCCGCCCTTCACGGCCACCGTGCTCGCGCTCTGCGCCAGCTGATTGGCCTGTTTGGCGTTGTCAGCGTTCTGTTTGACGGTGGCGCCCAGTTGCTCCATGGAAGCCGCCGTCTGCTGCAGCGCGCTGGCCTGGCTCTCCGTACGAGCCGAGAGGTCGTGGTTGCCGGAAGCGATCTCGGCGCAGGCCACGTCCATGCTGCTGGCCGAGGAACGCACCGCTGATACCGCGGTTTGCATGCGCTGGAGCGTGGACTTGAGCGTCTGGGCGGCCGGCGTCGTCACTGGCACCTGATCCACGATGTCCAGCGCAATGCCATCCGGACGATCCACCGCCGACACCAGCTGGCCCAGCTCGATACCTTCGCGCGCCGTGCGACCCATCATGACGGCCAGCACCACTTCCAGCGCCGTCTGGATCACCACGTACACGGCGTGGATCACCACCAGCCCGAAATTGGGTTCGGTCAGGCAGTACAGGCCGAAACCGGCCGCCTGCAGGCGGTCGAAGAGGACGTGGTGCACGGCAAAGGTCAGCGCCGACACCACGATGGGGCGCCAGTCCAGATAGACCAGCAGCAGCGCCAGCGTGACGAACACACCGAAGTGCAGCTCGGTCATGCCGCGTGCCAGGTCGATGTGCAGCGCGACGAAGAGCGACTGGATGACCGCCAGCGCCAGACTCGAGGTCAGCGTGCCCTTGGCTGTGGCGTACACGCCCAGGGCGGCCGCCACCAGGACGACTGAGGAAATCCAGGCCATGCCTGATTCGACGAAGCTCGCGCCCAGCACCACGGCGGCCAGGGCGCTCAGGCCGATGGCGGCCAACATGATCTTGTCGCCCAGCAGGGCTTGCGCCGAACTGCCTGACGAATTCGCAAACGAGCTTGATTCTGTATGGTTCATGGGAAATGGAAACTCCAGCTGGCAGACCACTCCCTGATCGCACTCACATGCACGGTGAAACCGCGTCGACTCAATGAAGACAGCGTAAGGCCCATTCACCGGGGCGTCAATGAACTAATCCACACCCAGGCTGGCTTGAACATGAATACTTGATGCAAATCAAGGTTCAATTTGTGGTCTTGGCGGGCCGCTGGCAGGAACTTTCCAGCCCCAGGCCGTATCATCCGGACCATGCGCATGCTGCTGCTCGCCCTCATGATCGCCCTGCTGCCCCTGCGTGGCTGGGTGGGTGATGTCATGGCGATGGAGAAGGTTTCGGGAGCGCTGAGCAGCGTGCATGCCGCTGAATCCATGCACCAAGGCCAGCATGAAGCGCAGCCTTGTCACGAACATGCGGGTGACGCCCACGCCGCCCCGACTGGCGTAGACGACAGCAGCCATGCCGGTGGCGACTGCGCCAGTTGCACGGTCTGCCAGATCTGCCACTCGGTGGCATTGACCAGTCTTCTCCCCTTGGTCACGGCAGCCGCACTGCCCACGGTCGCACCGCACACACATGCGGTCCTGCACGCCAGCGCCGAACGCGCGCCCGGTTTCAAGCCGCCTATTTCCTGACCCTGACACCCTAGGTGCGTCCGCAGCAGGCTGCAAGCCGGTGGCTGTGTGCGCGTGACCTGTTTTTCAGGCTGTGCAGGAGACTTTCATGAAACATTTTTTTGCGCTGCTGGCGCTGTCCGCTCCCTTGCTGGGTGCGGCGCAGACCGTGCCGCAGCAGGCGGCTGCGGCTGCCAGGCCGCAGGCCAGCGCATCCCCCCTGCGCTACCAGCCCATGGCGCCCGTGGGTGCCAGCGCGCTGGTCCAGGAGGTGCAGGACTGGAAGGCCGCCAATGCGGCGGTCGGCCAGTACCCGCGCGGTCACAGGGACATCGTCAAGTGGGAAAAGGCACAGCCACCGGCCCCTGCCGCAGCCAAGCCGCCACCGGAGGCACCGCGATGAAACGCCGCCCCTTGCACCACAGCAGCCTGGCCCTGGCCGCCTTGCTGCTGTCCGGCTGCGCCACGCTGGCGCCCGAAAAGAACCTGGCCGATGTGCAGCAACTCACCGAGGGCCGCACGGCCGGTGTGGCGGTGGAGCTGCAACGCCCCGGCAAGGACCACGAAGCCGTGGTCGCCGAACTGCTCAGGCAGCCGCTCAGCGCCGAAAACGCCGTGCGCATCGCGCTGCTGGGCAGCCCGGCCGTGCAGCAGGCGCTGGTCACGCTGGACCTCAGCGACGCGCTGCGCGTACAGGCCGGCCGGCTGCCCAACCCGCATTTCTCCATCGCCGAGCTGGCCGAAGGCGACAAGCGCGAGATCGAACGCGCCCTGCGCTTCGATCTGGTGGGCCTGCTCTTCCTGCCCTGGAAGAGCGAGTGGCAGAGCCGCCAGCACGAACTGGCCAAGCTGCAGGCGGCCCAGGACATCGCCCGCCTGGCCACCGAGGTACGCAAGGCCTGGATCAACGCCGTGGCGGCCGAGCAGAGCCTGCGTTATCTGCGCGACGTCCAGGACGCTGCCGAAGCCGGCGCCGAGCTGGCCCGGCGCATGACCCGCGTGGGCAACTTCAGCAAACTGCAACAGGCGCGCGAGCAGGTGTTGGTGGCCGACGCTGCGGCCCAGGTGGCGCGCGCGCAGCAGCGCGCCCACGGCGAGCGCGAGAAGCTCACACGCCTGCTGGGGCTGTGGGGGGTGCAGGCTCAGTTCACCCTCAGCCCCCGCCTGCCCGACATGCCCGCCAGGCCCCCCGCGCAGAACGACGTGGAAGCCCGTGCGTTGCGCGAGCGCCTGGACGTGCGCCTGGCCGTCACCGAGACCGGCTGGGTCGCCGACTCCCTGGGCCTGGTGAAGGCCACGGGGTACCTGGACGGCATGACGCTGGCCTACAAGCACAGCAGCACCGTGGACGGCGCCGGCGAGCGCGAACAGAAGCATGGCTGGGAGCTGGAGCTGCCGCTGCCGATCTTCGACGGGGGCAGCGCACGCAACGCCCGGGCCGAGGCGCTCTACCTGCAGTCGGCTGTGCGCGTGCGCAACGTGGCCGTGCTGGCGCGCAGCGAGGCCCGCGAAGCCTACTTCGGCTGGCGTACGGCATACGACCTGGCACGTCATTACCGCGAGGAAGTGGTGCCACTGCGGCGTTTCATCGGTGATGAAATGCTGCTGCGCTACAACGGCATGCTCTCCAGCGTCTGGGACCTGCTGGGCGAGATCCGCCAGCAAAGCCTGAGCGTGAACCAGGCGCTGGAAGCCCAGCGCGACTTCTGGCTGGCCGACGCCGACCTGCAACTCACCCTGACCGCCACCTCGCCTGGGGCGCTCACCCAGCTGCGTGGAAGCACCAGCGCTGCGGCCCCGGCCGCAGGAGGACATTGAAAATGAACCGACGCAATTTTTTCAGCGGCGCCGCCCTCACCGCCGTGGCCGCGGCCTCGGTCAGCAAGGTAGCCATGGCCGCGCTGCCCGAACCGGTGCTGATGGACAAAGCCGACACCGCGCCGCCGCTGGTCCCGCAGACTGGCCGCCCCTACAACCCGGTGGTCACGCTCAACGGCTGGACCCTGCCCTGGCGCATGAACCAGGGCGTCAAGGAATTCCACCTGGTGGCCGAGCCCGTGGTGCGCGAGATCGCGCCGGGCATGAAGGCACACCTGTGGGGCTACAACGGCCAGAGCCCGGGGCCGACCATCGAGGTGGTGGAGGGCGACCGCGTGCGCATCTTCGTCACCAACCGGCTGCCCGAGCACACCACCATCCACTGGCATGGCCAGCGCCTGCCCAATGGCATGGACGGCGTGGGCGGGCTGAACCAGCCGCAGATCCCGGTGGGCAAGACCTTTGTCTACGAGTTCGTGGCACGGCGGCCCGGCACCTTCATGTACCACCCGCATGCCGACGAGATGACGCAGATGGCCATGGGCATGATGGGCTTCTGGGTCACGCACCCGAAGGCGAAGCATCCGCTCATCAGCGAGGTGCAACGCGACTTCTGCTTCCTGCTCAATGCCTTTGACATCGAACCCGGCAGCGCCACGCCGAAGATCAACACCATGCTGGACTTCAACCTCTGGACCTGGAACAGCCGCGCCTTCCCTGGCATCGACACGCTCAACGTGCGCCTGGGCGACAAGGTGCGCATCCGCGTGGGCAACCTGACCATGACCAACCACCCCATCCACCTGCACGGCCACGAGTTCGTGGTGACGGGCAGCGATGGCGGCCCCTGGCCGCTGGCGGCGCGCGCACCGGAGGTGACCACCGATGTGGCCGTGGGCCAGATGCGGCAGGTGGAGTTCGTCGCCGACGAGGAAGGCGACTGGGCCTTCCACTGCCACAAGAGCCACCACACCATGAACCCCATGGGCCACGCCGTGCCCACCATGATCGGCGTGGACCATCGCGGCCTGGTGCAGAAGATGCAGAAGCTGGTGCCCGATTACATGGTCATGGGCGAACGCGGCATGGCCGACATGGGCGAGATGGAAATGCCCCTGCCCGAGAACACCCTGCCCATGATGACGGGCACCGGCCCCTATGGACCGGTGGAGATGGGCGGTATGTTCTCGATGCTGAAGGTACGCCGCACCCAGAAAGCCGGCGACTACAGCGATCCGGGCTGGTTCCAGCAGCCCGCCGGCACACAGGCCTACGAGTGGACCGGCGAATCGCCCGCGGCACCCCGCGCTGACGCACCGGACAGCGGCCAGCCAGCGGTCGAGCTCAAGGCCGTCAAACCGAATTCACACGATGCACATCACTGAGGACACCATGAAACAAGCAGCATTCATCATCAGCGCGGCCCTGCTGGCCGTCAGCCCGGCCTGGGCCCATGGCGAGAAGCCCCACGCGACCCCGCAAGCCGTGATCAAGGAGCAGAAGGACTGGGGCATCGCGGGCGACGCGAAGGACGTCAAGCGCACCATCACGCTGCGCATGACCGACGACATGCGTTTCACACCCGACCGCATCGAGGTGAAGCAGGGCGAGACCGTGCGCCTGCGCCTGCGTAATGACGGAAAAATCATGCACGAGCTGGTGCTCGGTACACCCAAGGAGCTCGCCGCCCACGCCGAGCAGATGCTCAAGCATCCGGCCATGGAACACGATGAGCCGTATATGGCGCACGTGCCGCCCGCCCAGCGCGGCGAGATCATCTGGACCTTCAACCGCGCCGGCCAGTTCGATTTCGCCTGCCTGATCGCCGGCCACTTCCAGGCCGGCATGAAGGGCAGCATCACCGTCCGACCACGCTGAAAGGAGCATGTCATGAATCGACGCAAGCTTTTGCACACCTCGGTCGCCCTCGCGGCCGGAGCGCTGGCCGGCCTGGGGCTGGCCGCCCAGCCCCCGCGCCCCATGGTCGAGGTCTGGAAAACCGCCAGCTGCGGCTGCTGCAAGGACTGGATCAAGCACCTGCAGGCCAGCGGCTTCGAAGTGAAGACGCATGACGTCAGCAACGACCGCAAGAACGAGATCCGCCAGCGCCTGGGCCTGGCCGAGAAGTTCGGCTCCTGCCACACCGCCCTGGTGAACGGTTATGTGATCGAAGGCCATGTGCCGGCGCGCGAGATCCAGCGTCTGCTGAAAGACAAGCCCATCGCCGTGGGCCTGGCCGTGCCCGGCATGCCCGTGGGTTCGCCTGGCATGGACGGCCCCGAGTATGGCGGCCTGAAGGATGCTTACGACGTGCTGCTGGTGCAGCGCGGCGGCACGGCCCGTGTTTTCCAGACTTATCGATAATTCATGTCAACCCAACCTTGAGCACACCATGAAAAAAACCACTGCCCTGCTCGCCACCCTGCTGACGCTGGCTGGCTCCGCCCTGGCCCACAACCATGGCGCCAGCCATGACAGCCATGCCGCCCCGGTCCAGGTCGCCCAGGCGGCTGCGGCCGCACGGCCCCAGGTCGAAGCCGTCGTGCGCACGGTGGACAAGTCGGCGAAGAAGATCACCCTCAGGCACGGCGAGATCCCCAACCTCGACATGGGACCGATGACCATGGTGTTCCAGGTCCAGGACCCCGCCTTGCTGGACAAGGTCAAGGCCGGCGACACCGTGCGCTTCACCGCCGACCAGATCAAGGGCGCCTACACGGTGCTGACCATCGAGCCGGTGCAGAAGTAAGGCGTAAGGCAGGCGCCTAGAACAGGCTGCCCTGCCCGCGCGCCAGCCCCGGGCGGAACAAGGAGAGGTCGAGTTCCACGCGCCCGCGGTTCAGGCCGTGGCGGGCGCAGGCCTTGTGGAAACGCTGGCGTATCAGGTCGGCCCACAGGCCGCTGCCTTTCATGCGCGTGGCGTAGTTGCTGTCGTAGTCCTTGCCGCCGCGCATCTCCTGGATGCGCGCCATCACGCGCGCCGCGCGCTGCGGGTAGTGAAGGCTGAGCCACTGCTGGAACACCTCGTTGAGTTCCCAGGGCAGGCGCAGCACGGTGTAGAAGGCGCTTTGGGCGCCCGCCGCTGCAGCCGCCTCCAGCACCTGCTCCATGTCTTCGTTGATGAAGGGGATCTGCGGCGCCACGCTCACACCCACCGGCACGCCGGCCTCGGCCAGGGCGCGAATGGTGCGCAGGCGGCGCTGCGGCGAGGCGGCGCGCGGCTCCAGCTGGCGTGCGAGTTCGCCGTCCAGCGTGGTGATGGTCACGTACACCGCCGCCAGATGCTCTTGCGCCATGGGCGCGATCAGGTCCAGATCACGCTCCACGCCGCTGGACTTGGTGACCAGCGAGAAGGGGTGGCGCGTGTCGCGCAGCACCTCGATGAGCGAGCGCGTGATCTTCAACTCGCGCTCCACCGGCTGGTAGGCATCGGTGACCGAACCGATGACGATCATGCTGGGCTGGTAGGCCCTGGCCGAAAGTTCCTGCCGCAACAGTTCGGCCAGACCGCGCTTGGCGATGATCACGCGCTCGAAATCCAGCCCCGGCGACAGGCCCAGGTAACTGTGCGTGGGCCGGGCGTAACAGTAGCTGCAGCCATGCTCGCAACCGCGGTAGGGGTTGATGGACTGGTCGAAGGCGATGTCGGGCGAGTCGTTGCTGACCAGCGCGCTGCGCGCATCCTCCCAGCGGACTTCCGTCTGCAGTTTCGGCGCCTCCCCCGACAAGGCCTCGTCCCAGGTCGACCAGCCATCGTCAAACGCTGCGCGGGCATCCGTCTCGAAGCGATGCGCGTTGCGCGTGGCCGCACCCCGCCCCTTGAGGGTCTGCAGGGGGATCTTGAAGTCACCCATGGTCCGGCCTGCCCTGCGGCCCGCGCCCGCGCGGGTAAGTCCCGAGCGGGCCCGTCCACCGGCTCGTTAGAGTGACGGACCGTAGCGTCAGAACATGCCCTGAAACATAACTGTACATAAATACAGTATAGAACGATCCCACCCCATGCACCAGCCCTTCAGCTTCACCGCGCGCCTGCACAGCTTTCGTTATGCGCTGGCCGGCCTGCGCACCCTGCTGCTGACCCAGCACAACGCGTGGCTCCATGCCGCTGCCACGGTGCTGGTGACCGGCGCCGGCCTGTACTTCGGGCTGAGCCTGGCCGAATGGTGCTGGCTGGTGCTGGCCATGACGCTGGTCTGGATGGCCGAGGCCCTCAACACCGCGCTGGAGTTCCTGGCCGATGCCGTCACGCAGGAATTCCACCCCCTGATCCTGCAGGCCAAGGACGTGGCCGCGGCCGCCGTGCTGATCGCCGCCATCGGGGCCCTGGTCATCGGGCTGCTGGTCTTCGGCCCCCATCTCTGGCCACGGTTCGCCTGAGCCGGTATCGGGCCCGCGCCACAGAGCAACGCCGTCTGTCGCGTCCATGCGGCAATCCGTCGCGCCGGGGGCCTGCGCAGGGCCACCCAGGTGCATGGCTCGGTATAGTGAATCGCGACCACGGAGCACCCCATGTCCCAGACCCTTGCCACCGTCCCCCCCTCACCGCCGCTGCGCCTGCTGGCCGGCTGGCTCTGCGCCGTCGTCCTGCTGGCTCTGGCCGGCTGCAGCAGCACGCCCAAGTCCGGCAGCGGGGGTGGCGCATCCGCAGCCAGCGGCCACAGCGAAACGGGCCAGGCTTCCTATTACGGCAATGAGTTCCACGGCCGCAAGACGGCCAACGGCGAGCGCTTTGACCAGGCCAAGCTGACGGCGGCGCACCGCACCCTGCCCTTCGGCACGCGGCTCAAGGTCACCAACACGCAGAACGGCAAGAGCGTGCAGGTGCGCGTGAACGACCGTGGGCCTTTCGTGAAGGGCCGCATCATTGATCTCTCCAGTTCGGCCTTCAAGACCATCGCCAGCATCAACGCCGGCGTGGCGCCGGTGCGCATCCAGGTCGTCGATTAGACCCACGTGTCTGTGCTGCGCATAATTGGCGCATGACTTCACTACACCTGCCCTACCCGGGCGCCATCACCGACGTGGCCGGCATCGAAGTCGGTCATGACTCCGATCCACGTCGTCCCACCGGCTGCAGCGTCGTGATCGCACGCGATGGTGCCATCGGTGGCGTCGACGTGCGTGGTGCGGCTCCCGGCACACGCGAAACCGATCTGCTGCACCCCGGCAACCTGGTGCCCCATGTCCACGCCGTGCTGCTGGCCGGCGGCAGCGCCTGGGGCCTGGACGCAGCCGGCGGCGTGATGCGCTGGCTGGAAGAGAACGACATCGGCCTGGACACCGGCCACGGCCTGGTGCCCATCGTGCCGGCGGCCGTGGTGTTCGACCTGGGCGTGGGCGACGGACGCATCCGCCCCGACGCCTCATCCGGCCACCGCGCTTGCGTGGCCGCCAGCCGCAGCACGCCGGCCCAGGGCAATGTGGGCGCAGGCAGCGGGGCGCTGGTGGGCAAGCTGCTGGGCATGGCGCGCGCCATGAAAGGCGGCGTGGGCACGGCCTCGGTCCGTGCCAGCGGTTTCACCGTGGGCGCGCTGGTGGTCTGCAATGCCGTGGGCGACGTGCTGGACCCGGCCACCGGACAGGTGATCGCCGGCGCCCGCACGGTCGATGGCCACGCCCTGCAGAACACCCGTGACGCACTGCTGGACGGGCACATGCCGCAGCACCTGCTGGCCGGCAACAACACCACCATCGGCGTGATCGCCACCGATGCCGTACTGAGCAAGACCCAGGCCCAGCGCCTGGCCCAGGTGGCCCACGACGGGCTGGCCCGCAGCATCAACCCCGTGCACACCATGCTCGACGGCGACACCTTGTTCGCCCTGGGCACCGGCACCAGCGGCAAGGAGGCCGACATGTTGCTGCTGGCCACGCTGGCCGCCGAAGCGACGGCACGCGCCGTGGTCAATGCGGTGCACGCAGCGCAGGGCCTGACGGTTAGCGAGCAGCACTGGCCCAGCGCGGCCGAACTTGCAGCGAGCTGAAGCATACATACGCATGCCGGCTGTCCTGCGCCACACCCTGCTCTCGCTGCGCGACCTCTGGGCCTCGGCCGCGCCCTTTGTGCTGCTGGCCCTGCTGCTGCTGACGCTGGCCTACTGGTGGCTGGACCCGATGCCGCCGCGGCGCATCACGCTGGCCACCGGGCCGGCCCAAAGTGCCTATGACGAGCTGGGCAAGCGTTATGCCCAGTCGCTGGCGGGCTACGGCATCCAGGTGACGCTGCGGCCCAGCCAGGGCGCGGCGGACAACCTGGCCCTGCTGCGCGCGGGCGAGGTGGACATCGGCTTCGTGCAGGGGGGCACGGCCACGCCGACGGAAGACGATGAACTCGAATCGCTGGGCAGCCTGTTCGTCGAACCGGTCTGGCTGTTCTACCGCGCCGACGCCGCGCGCAAGGTGAACCGCCAGGGCAAGCTGACCGCGCTGGGCGAGCTCAAGGGCCTGCGCCTGAACGTCGGTGCCGAGGGCAGTGGCGTACCACGCCTGATGGACCGGCTGTTCGAGGCCAACCGCATAGCCCCCGCCAGCATGCGGCTCTCGCGCCTGGACCAGACCCCGGCGGTGATGGCGCTGCTGGCCGGCGAGATCGACGCGCTGGTGCTGGCCTCGGCGCCCGAATCCCTGATGGTGCAGATGCTGCTGCAGACCCCGGACGTGCGGCTGATGGACTTCAGCCAGAGTGAGGCCTATGCGCGCCGCTTTCCCTTTCTCACACCGGTCACGCTGCCACGCGGCGTGGTGGACCTGGCGCGGGACATTCCGGCCCAGGATGTGCACCTGATCGCCACCACCACCACCCTGCTGGCCAGGCCCGACGTGCACCCGGCGCTGCTGCAGCTGTTCTCGCAGGCCGCACTCAAGCTGCACGGACCGGCCGGCTGGTTCAACCGGGCCCGCGAATTTCCGAACGCCGGGCAGACCGAGTTCCCACTGGCCCAGGAAGCCGAGCGCGCGCTCAAGAACGGCGTACCACTGCTGCAGCGTTACCTGTCCTTCACGCTGGCCAATCTGCTGGAACGCATGTGGCTGGCGCTGGGCATCATCATCGCGATCCTGCTGCCGCTGAGCCGCATCGTGCCGCCGCTGTACGAATTCCGCATCCGCTCCCGCGTGTTCCGCTGGTACGGGCAGCTGCGCCAGATCGAGGAACGCATGCAGTCCGGCAACGGCAGCCGCGAGGAACTGCTTCAGGCGCTGAACCAGCTCGAAGGGCGCGCGGCCAGGGTGAAGGTGCCACTGTCGTATACCGACGAGCTCTACGCGCTGCGCAACTACATCGAGATGGTACGCAAGCGGCTAAGCTGAACATCGCCACTCAGAACTTGCGAAGAAATCGTAGCGAGCGACCCTAGCGCAAGGCGGACGGAGCGCAGGAACCGGAACGTACTCAATGTACGTGAGGATTCCGAGCACCGCCCAACGCCGCGATCGGGTCGCGCAGTAGATTTATTCGTAAGTTCTCAGGCCGGCGGATCGGCCTGGATATCCATGTAGACGCTGTTGCGCATGGCCAGTTCGGCCACGGCATCGAAGGCGCGCTCGACCACGGGCCCCTGCGTCACCAGGCGCAGATGCTCCCGAACGACCAGGCGGTCGAACATGCGCCGTGTCATGGAGTGGTTGGAACCACCCGCGCTGGAAAAAAGACACAGGCTCGCGTTGTCGCTCAGCCAGGCCAGTTGCAGGCGCATCCAATGCCCGCTGACCAGCAATTCGACCCAGCTCCCCGGCTGCAGCTGGTCCAGTGAGAGCGCCGGCACCGCCGTTGCCGGCCCCTCGTCGGGGAGCACCTGGCCGTCGTCGTTTTCCCCTTCCACCAGGCCCATGGGCTCGGTCGCCGGGAATTCGGCCGGGAACTCTGCCGGCACCGTGGAGGCAAAGTCGGGAGTTTCTTCCGCCCCCAGGTCGTCCATGAAGCCGGAATCGCGCGCTTCCTCGGGCGCCAGCCAGGTCCTGGCCACGGGTGGGGCGGCCGGCTTCAGACTGCGTGCGGCGGACCCGCTGTCCAGGCCGCCCTGGTGCAGGGCGAACAGCTGATCGAGAAAATTCTGCAGCTGCTCGGGTGGGTAGTGGATGCTCTCCAGCCCCTGGCGCAGGCCCTTCACCAGTTGCGGAATGATCTTGACCAGTTGCCCCGGCTGCTGGCGCGCCTGGTCAGGGCGCACGCTCCAGAACAGGTCTTCGAGCAGGGCCACGTAGTCGGGCGCGCCCGGCTGCTCGACCTTGCCGTCGATCTGGGCCTGCGCCATGACCTGGGCCCAGGGACCACAGGCGAAGTCCACCATGAGGTCGGGCACCAGCACGGTGCCCGGTTGCTTGCGGATGTGCTCGGCAATCTGGCGCGCCAGCTGGTTGCGCTTCTCGGCCTGTTGCAGGGCCTGCACGGCCGCCTGCTGCTGCGCCAGGCGGCGCTTGTCGGCCTGTGACCAGCGCTGACGCAGGCGCACGAGCACGCGCTCGAAGGTCTCGGGCGCACCACCGGCTGCCGGGGTCAGGTGCGCCAGCGCCTGTCGCATCTCCGACAGGAATTCGGCGAAACCCTCGGCCTCGGCCCGGTCGTACGCAAAGCTGTGCTGAGCCAGTTCCTCAAGCAGCTGGCGTGCCGGATGCTGCTTGTCGCTGAAGAAATGCAGGTCGCTGCGGGCCAGTTGCAGCAGGGCCGGCTTGAGCCCGGCAATGAGCTCGCGCACCGGCGGCAGGATGCGCTCATCGCCGGTGATGCTGGCGAGTATGAGCTTGACCACTTCCTGCACCAGCTGGTCGGCGTCCGGCGTCGCACCCGAGACGAGGCCGTGCAGCTGCTGCACGGTCAGCTGGCCGGCATAGACCTGCTGCGCGAGTCCGCCCTGCGGCGGCGGCACAGGTGCCGGCCCGTTCGCCATGGCGGTCTGGATGGGCGAGACCTGGCCAGGCTCATGCCCCACGACGGGCGCGCCGGAGAAGGCCCCACGCTGGATGGCATAACGCACCGGCTGGACTTTCTGCATCTTCAGATAGGCCAGCAGCTCCTGATAGACCGGGCGCAGGCTCTTGCCCAGCAGAGGCACCATGATCTGACGGCACTGGGTCTGCGCCGCGCTGTCGCCCTGCATCTCGCTGATCAGGCCCTGCAGGGCCTCGACGTAGATCTCGGGCCGGAAGGGATTGCGTTCCGGGCGCACCTGGTCGAAGCCCAGGATGGAACTGACCAGGGTGTTGAGCTCGGTCAGCTCCTGCTCGGCGTCCTGCAGCGCCTGCTGCAGGCCACGTGCCGCACTGATGCGCACCTGCACGTCCTGCTCGTCCATGAGTTCCAGCTGCTCGAACTTGATGCTGGACGGGCCCGCGTCCAGGGTGGTGGTCACGGGGTTGTCGCCCAGTTCACGCTCGAAGGCGCGTTGCAGGGTCTCGGGGAAACGCGCGCGCATCTCCGGCGCGGACTGCACCAGGACCGAGACCACGCGGGAGCGGGCATCGCGCGCCAGCAGGTCGCGCGTCTGGTCGATCTGCTGTTGCAGGGTCTCGCGTGTCTGGCGCAACACGCCGTCCATGATGTCCAGGCCCCGGCGCGACGCCTCGTGTATCAGACCATCGAGCTGGGCACTGCGGGCGACCGGTTGTGGGCGTGTGCTCATGTGTGCGGTTCCTGCCAGATGGACGATGCCCGCTTTGTACCCTATTTGAGGGCCTTGAAGCGCACGCGATGCGGTTTGGCGCCTTCTTCACCCAGACGTTTCTTCTTGTCGGCTTCGTACTCCTGGTAGTTGCCGTCGAAGAAGGTCCACTGGCTGTCGCCTTCGGCCGCCAGGATGTGGGTGGCGATGCGGTCCAGGAACCAGCGGTCGTGGCTGATGACCAGGATCGAGCCGGCGAATTCCAGCAGCGCGTCTTCCAGCGCGCGCAGGGTTTCCACGTCCAGGTCGTTGGAGGGTTCGTCCAGCATCAGCACGTTGCCACCGGCGATCAGGGTCTTGGCCAGGTGCAGGCGCCCGCGCTCGCCACCCGACAGCGTGCCCACGCGTTTCTGCTGGTCGCCGCCGTTGAAGTTGAAGCGTCCGCAATAGGCGCGGCTGGCCATCTGGAACTTGCCCACGTTCAGGATGTCCAGGCCACCCGAGACGTCTTCCCACACGGTTTTTTCGTTGGACAGTTCGTCCCGGTGCTGGTCGACAAAAGCCATCTTCACGGTCGAGCCAATTTTGACCTCACCGCTGTCCGGCTTTTCCTTGCCGGCAATCAGCTTGAACAAGGTCGACTTACCGGCACCGTTGGGGCCGATGATGCCGACAATGGCGCCGGCCGGCACCTTGAAGCTGAGGTTGTCGATCAGCACGCGATCGCCAAAGGACTTGGTCACGTTGACGAACTCGATGACTTCATTGCCCAGGCGATCGGCCACCGGGATGAAGATTTCATTGGTCTCGTTGCGCTTCTGGTATTCAAAATCGGACAGCTCCTCGAAGCGGGCCAGACGGGCCTTGCTCTTGGCCTGGCGCGCCTTCGGGTTCTGGCGCGACCATTCCAGCTCTTTCTTCAGCGCCTTGGCGCGGGACTCTTCGCCCTTCTGCTCCTGCTCCAGGCGGGCCTGCTTCTGCTGCAGCCATTCGCTGTAGTTGCCCTTGTAGGGGATGCCCGAGCCCCGGTCCATTTCCAGGATCCATTCGGCCGCGTTGTCCAGGAAGTAGCGGTCGTGGGTGATGGCCACCACGGTGCCGGAGTAACGCTGCAGGAACTGCTCCAGCCAGTCCACCGATTCGGCGTCCAGGTGGTTGGTGGGTTCGTCCAGCAGCAGCATGTCGGGCTTGGAGAGCAGCAGGCGGCACAGGGCCACACGGCGCTTTTCGCCACCGGAGAGCTGGCCGATGACGGCGTCCCAGGGCGGCAGGCGCAGTGCGTCGGCGGCAATCTCCAACTGGTGCTCACCGCCATCGCCGGCGGTGGCGATGATGGCTTCGAGCTTGGCCTGCTCGGCCGCCAGGGCGTCGAAATCGGCGTTCTCGTCGGCATAGGCCGCGTACACCTCTTCCAGGCGCGCCTGCGCGGCCTTGGATTCGCCCATGCCGCCTTCGACGGCCTGGCGCACGGTTTCATTGGGGTCGAGCTGCGGTTCCTGCGGCAGGTAACCGATCTTCAGGCCAGCCATGGGGATGGCTTCGCCCTCGAACTCCTTGTCGACGCCGGCCATGATCTTGAGCAGCGTGGACTTGCCCGAGCCGTTGAGACCGAGCACGCCGATCTTGGCACCGGGGAAGAAGGACAGGGAGATGTCCTTGAGGATGTAACGCTTCGGCGGCACGATCTTGCCGAGGCGGTTCATGGAAAAGACGTATTGGGCCATGGACGGTGGATTCTGCGGGGGTAAAACCCGCATTATCCCCGCCTGCCGGGCTCCTTCAGGTTTTGGACTGGTTGCGGGCGTTGAGCAGGGCCGTCTGGGCCACGGCGTCCAGCGCGTTGTCCACCATGTGGCGCTCGGACACGATGCGCATCAGGCCGCGCGTGCGCAGCTGCTCCATGGTGCGACGCGACATGGAGTGGGCCAGCCCCTTGCCCGAGATGAACATGAAGAGGGTGCCGTGCGGGCTGGCCCAGGTCAGCTGGGCGCGCACCCACTCGCCCTTGAGCTGCAACTCGACCCAGCAGCCGATGGCCAGATCGGCTGCGTTCCAGGCGCCGGACACCGGTGCGCCGGCCGGCGCCGCATCCGGCATGACATCGCCCTCGGGCAGGTAACCGGCCTCGTCGGCCTCGTGGCCAGCCATCCAGATCTGGTCGGCATCGGCCGCCTCGATCACGCCGAAACCGGTACTTTCCTCCCCGGTCTCCTGGGAAAACTCCTGGGGCAGCTCGTCGGGAAATCCGTCCAGCTCGGTCACTTCCAGGCCTTCGACCGGACCGCCCAGCTCCTCGGGCAGCACCATGGGCCGGGCCGCTTGGGCCGGCGTGGGCGTCGGGGCCGGCAGGACCTTGGGCGGCTCGAAGGCTTTCTCGTGCAGGGCGATCAGCTGGTCCAGGAAACGCGGGATGCGCTCCGGCGGGTATTCGATGAGCAGCAAGCCATGGCGCAGCTTGACCAGCAGATTGGGCACCAGCTGCACCAGGCGGTCCCGGTTGCGTCGCGCCAGCTTGACCTGCACGCTCCAGATCAGGTCATCCACCAGGTCCAGGTAGCCCTGGGCGTCGGTCGTGCCGTCGGCGTTGCGCAGCTGCGATTCGGCCACCACCTGGGCCCAGGGGCCGCACAGGAAGGCCGCCACGAAATCCGGGACCTTCTTCTCGCGCAGGCGTTCCTGAAAGTCTGCCGAAAGCCGCTGGGCCAGCATGTTGCGCTGCTCGGCGTGCATCAGGGCACGCGCCGCATCTTCCTGTTTGGCCCGCAGCGCCAGGTCCACTCGCGACCACTGGGCATCCAGCATGGTCAGCGCCCGGGCAAAGGACTCGGGTTCACCGTCGCTGCCCAGCAGTTCGAGCACCGACGATGACACCATCTTGAGAAAGCGCTGGAAACGCTCGTCGTTCTCGGTCTTGTAACCCAGGCTCTGGTGCGTGATGCGGTCCAGGAACTGGCGCGCCGGGTGCTTGCGCTCGCTAAAAAAGCGCGGGTCAGCCTGGGCCAGGCGCAACAGCAGAGGCTCCAGCTCCTTGACCTGGGCCCGCACCGGTGGCAACAGGCGCTGATCCTTGCCCAGGTTCTCCAGCATGAGACGCACCACCTCCTCGCCCAGTTGCTGGCCCAGCTCACGATTCATGTTCTTGCCAGGTCCCTTGGCCGCGGCCTTGGCCTCCGTGAGGGCGCGTTCACTCAGGCGCTTGATCATGGGCTCGACCATGCGCAGGTCTTCCAGCGCCACCATGGAGGCCGGCACCGTGTGCAGGAAATCCGTTCTCCGGTTGGCCCCGCCGCTGAGATCGATCTCTGCAGTCAACAGGCGACGCAGCTTGTCCAGCGTCAGCATGGTGCGGGTGACCGGGTGCTCGACCGGCGTGCCGCCCGGCGCCGGCGCGGCGGAGGTCAGCAGCGGCACCACCGGCTCGATCCCTTGCGAACGCAGCCAGTCGCCCAGTTCCTTGTAGAGCGTGCGCAGGCTGTGGCCCAGGATGCCGGCGGCCGGGGTGATCAGCGCGGTGCGCGCCTGCTCGCTGGGCACGTGCTGCAGCAGGGTCTCGCGCAGGGCACGCGCAAAGGTCTCGGGGCGCAGGGGGTTGAGGTGGGCCTGCACCGACATCCAGCCCATCAGGCTGCTGATCAGGGCATTGAGCGGCGGCATCACCTCGTCCACCGCCATCTGGATCTCCTGCTGCGCCATGGCGAACTCGATGTTGGCGTCGAGCTGGCCCTCGTCGAGCAGCTGGATGTCCTCGAAGCGCACCAGCGCCTCCGGGTCGCTGGCATGGCTGCCGCTGCGGTAGATCGCCAGGCGCAGCTGCACGCCGAAGGTGGCGCGCACGGCCTCGGCCTGGCGGCGCAATTCCTCGACGATGGGCAGGCTCAGGCCGCGCTCGTTGACCTTGGAGACCTTGCCGCCCACCTGCTGCATGGCCAGGTCCAGGCCCTTGATCACGTCGTCGATCAGCGGGCCGGACTGCTCCAGCACCGCCTCGATGCAATCGTGCAGGGACGGCTTCTCGAGGGTCGGATCATCCGACACGCCCAGGCGCCGCATGCGAAACTTTTTCATGGATTCAATTGATCATTGCCCGGGCTCGGGTCCGGTGCTTGTTACATTTTCCACCGAGGACATGACAGCGCCCACGCCCTGACAACATTTTGTTACGGGTATGACAAAAATGGCGAGAAGGAACAATTTCCGTCAAATAACGTCGCTTGGCAAGCGCCATCCGCCGAAGCATGCGACAATGATGTCCGTTGCCGTTCAGTTGCGCGCAACATCAGCACACTGCTGGGGGCTTTGTCACCGCGTCCCGCGGACCGACGGTCCCACCCTTGAACCCTATCTGCCTTTGACTGGCCAGGTACCCCAGGTACCTGTACTGGCCGATATCCCAGCGCCCGGATGGGCGCCATCTACATGAACTTTGAAGATCTGAAATTGGCTCCGGCCATCCTGAAGGCTGTGCGCGAGCAGGGCTATGAGACCCCCACGGCCATCCAGGCCCAGGCGATTCCGCTGGTGCTCGAGGGCCACGACCTGCTTGGCGGCGCCCAGACCGGCACCGGCAAGACCGCCGCCTTCACCCTGCCCCTGCTGCACCGCCTCACCATGAGCCGCAGCGCGCAGAACAAATGGGGCGGCACCGGCATCCGCGCCCTGGTGCTCACCCCCACGCGCGAGCTGGCCGCCCAGGTCGAGGAATCGGTCCAGACCTACGGCAAGTACCTGCAACTGACCTCCACCGTCGTCTTCGGCGGTGTCGGCATGAACCCGCAGATCAGCCGCCTGAAAAAGGGCGTCGACATCCTGGTGGCCACCCCGGGCCGCCTGCTCGACCTGCAGCAGCAGGGTTTCCTGGACCTGTCCACCGTGCAGACCCTGGTGCTGGACGAAGCCGACCGCATGCTGGACATGGGCTTCATCCACGACGTGAAGAAGGTGCTGGCCCTGGTGCCCAAGGACAAGCAGAGCCTGCTGTTCTCGGCCACCTTCAGCGACGAGATCCGCGAGCTGGCCAACGGCCTGCTCAAGAACCCGCAGAGCGTGCAGGTCACGCCGCGCAACACCACGGTGCAGCGCATCACCCAGGTCATCCACCCGGTGGGCCGCGGCAAGAAGAAAGCCCTGCTGGCCCACATCATCCAGGAGCACAACTGGAGCCAGGTGCTGGTGTTCGTGCGCACCAAGTTCGGCGCCAACAACGTGGCCGAATACCTGGAAAAGAACGGCATCACCGCCATGGCCCTGCACGGCAACAAGAGCCAGGGTGCCCGCACCCAGGCGCTGGCCGGCTTCAAGAGCGGCGACGTCCGCGCCCTGGTGGCCACCGACATCGCCGCGCGCGGCATCGACATCGACGAGCTGCCGCACGTGGTGAACTACGAGATCCCCAACGTCAGCGAAGACTATGTGCACCGCATCGGCCGTACCGGCCGTGCCGGCTCTGATGGCGCCGCCATCAACCTGGTCTGTCTGGACGAAGAAGGCTTCATGGCCGACATCGAGCGCTTCACCAAGCAGAAGATTGAAGTGCGGGTCGTCGAGGGTTTTGCCCCCGAGCCGGGCGAGCGCGCCGAACCCATCGCCATGGGCCGCCAGACCATCTGGGGCGGCGCCGGCAAGCCGCCGAGCCGCGAAGTCATGGCCGCTGCGGCCAAGGCTGCGCGTACGGAAATGCTGCAGCGCGTGCGTGACAACAAGGCCGGCCAGGGGGACCGCAGCAGGAGCGGCGGCCAGGGTCAGGGCCAGCGCGCCGGTGGTGGTCAGAGTCAGCCGCGCGGCCAGGCCAAACCCCAGGGCCAACGTGCCCAGGGTCAGGGCCAAGGTCAAGGCGGTCAGGGCCGCAACAACGAGCCGCGCCGTGGCAACAACGGCCCTCGGGGTCAGGGCCAGGGCGGCGGCAACGGCGGCCAGCCCGATCCGCTGCGCACCGGTACCGATGCCCTGAGCCAGGGCGGTCGCCGCCGTGGTGGTGGCGGCGGCGGTGGTGGTGGACGCGGCCGTTCTGGCGGTGGCCAGGGCGGTGGTGGTGGCGACAGGGTCCCCGGTGGCGTCGATCCGCTGCGCACCAACTACGGCCGCATCAGCCATTGAGCAGGCGTGTCCCGTCCCTGACAAAGGCCTGCCTCGTGCAGGCCTTTTTTCTTGGGCCTCAGCCGCGCACGAACAGGGTGATCAGCGGGTCCGGGCCGACCTGGCGGCTCCAGTGGCCGTGCACGGCCGGATCGAAGAGGGCGCCTTCGGGCAGCAGATCGGCCGAGTAGAAGTGCTGCCCCGGGCCGAACACACGCGACACCCCGCCCTGCAAACCGATTTCCATCTGTCCCTGCAGGATGAAACACCACTGCGGCGCCCCGGTGCAGTGAAAGCTGCTGCGGAAACCCACCGGGCTGTGGCGCAGCTGATAACCGCCCGAGGCAAACACCTCGGACAGCATGGATTGCGGCGTGCCTTGTGCCAGTGGCAGCTGCTCCTCGCGGAAACGGGCGCGGCCGTCGGTGTCGGTATAGAGGATGACTTGGGTGAAAGTGGCCATGAAGATTCCCGCTGAGGTGTCCAGCCGCTGATTATTCCCCAGCGGCACAGCTGGATCGGGGAAGCGGTATGCTCAAAGCCGTTTCAACCCCGCTACACCACTGCCATGAGATTCCTGCACACCATGCTGCGCGTTGGCGACATGCAGCGCTCCATCGACTTCTACACCCGTGTCATGGGCATGCAACTGCTGCGCACCACCGACCGTCCCGAGCAGAAGTACACACTGGCCTTCGTCGGCTACGCCAGCAACCCCGATCAGGCCGAGCTCGAGCTGACCTACAACTACGGCGTCGACACCTACGACATGGGCGGGGCCTACGGCCACGTCGCTTTGGGCGTGGAGGATATCTACGCCACCTGCGAGCATATCCGTGCCAAGGGCGGCAACATCACGCGCGAACCTGGCCCGGTCCAGGGCGGCAACACGCTGATCGCCTTCATCACCGATCCCGACGGCTACAAGATCGAGTTGATCCAGCGCGACGCCTGAGGCTGGCGCTGCCGGGTGCGCAAGGCGTGACTTTTCCGGGACAAGTCACGAAACATCCGGCCTGGCGTCAGCCCGCCAGTACCGACACACGCTAGGATGCAGTCATGCGGGCCGGTCGGTCCGCATCGACGTGAACCATCCCCAACGAGGTCCCGCACCTTGAGAATGTTTGCGAAGCTGCGAGGCATGCTCTCCTCCACGTCGGCGGAGCCTGAAGTTCTGCACGACTGGCGAGCCCGCATCCTCTCGACCATCCTGATGTTCATCGCCGTGCTGGGAGCCCTGACGGCCGTGCCCAGCGTCTGGCTGGCCTTGCGCCACGAGCTGTGGGCCATTGCCTGGATCGACATCGCGGCCCTGGCCTGGGTACTGGTCCTGTGGCGCCGCAAGAGCCTGCCCTACCGCTTCCGCGCCTCGAACCTGCTGGCCCTGATCTACCTGATGGGTGTCTGGTTCCTGGTGCACATCGGACCGGTCAGCCAGATCTACCTGATGGCCTTCCCCGTCATGGCCGCACTGTTGCTGGGCCTGCGTCCGGCCCTGCTGGCGCTCGGGATCAACGCCCTCACGCTGATGACCGTGGGTTACCTGGCCAACACCGATCTGCACGTACCCGGCTTCGAGGCCAGGCCCTTCGTCGAATGGATCGTGATCACGATCAACTTCATCTTCATCAACGCCATCATCACCATTTCCTGCGCCGTGCTGCTGCAGCAGCTCGAACGCTCGCTCGAGCACCAGCTGGTCATCTCGCGCTCGCTGGCACAAGGCCAGGAGGACCTGAAGCGCGTCAACGAGGAGTTGCAGCGCACCGCCTCCGCACTCAACCGCCTGGCCTATTTCGACGAACTCACCGGCCTGCCCAACCGCCGCATGCTGATGGACCGCCTGGGCCAGGCCCTGGCCATCGCCCGGCGCAGCCCGATGAGCGGCATCCTGCTCTACCTGGACCTGGACCGTTTCAAGAACATCAACGATGCGCGCGGTCACGCCGCCGGCGATGCCCTGCTGCTGGCCGTGGCGCAGCGCCTGGGCGGCCTGATGCGCGAAGAGGACACCGTGGCGCGCCTGGGCGGCGACGAGTTCGTGATCCTCTCGACCCGCCCGGCGCAGGAACACGACAGCGATGCGCGCGCCGCCAGGGTCGTGGCGAGCAAGGTGCGCGAAGCCTTCGAGCAGCCCTTCATCCTCGACGGCCAGCCCTACAGCGCCAGCGCCAGCATCGGCGTGGTCGTGCTGGGGCCTGCCACACAGGGCACCGAGGACCTGCTGCGCAACGCCGACACCGCCATGTACCGCGCCAAGGCCGCGGGCCGCAACCGCATCGCCTTCTTCGAAGCGGCCATGCAGAAGGAAGTCGAAGAGCAGCTGGCACTGGAGAGCGAGCTGGCGCGCTCGATCGACCAGGAGCAGCTGGCGCTGCACCTGCAGTCCCAGGTGAACGCGACCGGCACGGTGGTCGGGGTGGAGGTGCTGCTGCGCTGGACGCACCCGCTGCACGGCGCGGTAGCGCCATCGCGTTTCATCCCCATCGCCGAAGAGAGTAGCCTGATCCTGCGCCTGGGCAACTGGGTGCTGGAACAGGCCTGCCACACCCAGCGACAGTTGCTGGCCGCAGGACACGCCATCCCGGTCTCGCTCAACGTCAGCCCGCGCCAGTTCCACCAGGCTGATTTTGTCGAACAGGTCCTGGCCGTGCTCGATCGCAGCGGCGCCCGGGCCGACCTGCTGGTCTTCGAGGTCACCGAAGGCCTGCTGCTGGAGAATCTGGAGCACACCATCCCGCGCATGAACGCGCTGGCCGCGCGCGGCATCCGCTTCTCGATCGACGACTTCGGCACCGGCTATTCCAGCCTCGCCTACCTCAAGCGCCTGCCGCTGCACGAACTCAAGATCGACCGCAGCTTCATCCAGGACACGCCGCATGACCCGGGCGATACCGCCATCGTTGCGATGATCCTCTCCATGGCCCAACACCTGGGCCTCAAGGTGGTGGCCGAGGGTGTGGAGACGCGCGCGCAGGCCGACTTCCTGGCAGCCCACGGCTGCCACGCCATGCAAGGTTTTCTCTACTCGCATCCGCAACCCCTGGACGCGTGGCTGCGTGTCACCCATCGCAGTTCGAGCCTCTTCGGCCCCTTGTGAACCCGACCTTCAAGCTCCCCCCGCCACTGCGTGATCCGGCCCCCATGCTGGCCGCGACGCTGACGCAATGGGGCGGCCACGGCGATCTCTGGATCTTCGGCTACGCCTCGCTCATCTGGCGGCCCGACTTCGATTTCGAGGAACGGCGGCCGGCCCATGTGCGCGGCTGGCACCGTGCGCTGAAGATGTGGAGCCGGGTGAACCGCGGCACGCCGGAGCAGCCCGGCCTGGTCTTCGGCCTGCTCACGGGCGGCAGTTGTCATGGTGTGGTGTTCCGGGTGCACCGGCAGCAGGCCCCGGCCGTGCTGGCCACCCTGTGGGAACGCGAGATGCCCACCGGCGTCTACGACCCGCGCTGGCTGCGCTGCGAAACGCCACACGGCCCGGTCTCGGCCCTGGCTTTCACGCTGTCACGCCGCAGCCCCAACTACACCGGGGCACTGAGCCCGGAGCAGTACCGCCAGATCTTCGCGCAGGCCTGCGGTCGTTACGGCAGCACGCATGACTATGCGCACCAGACCTATGTGAGCCTGCAGGCCCACGGCATCCACGACCGGGCGCTGGAACAACTGCTGGCGCACGCCCCCGCCCGCCTGGGCCGCTGAGCCCTGGGCAAGACTCTCAGGCCGTGATGCAGCCCGGCGCGTTGGCCACGCGCCGGCTGGCCGCGTTCTTGACCTGCACGATCTCCGCCAGCACGGAGACGGCGATCTCGGCTGGCGTGCGCGCGCCGATGTCCAGGCCCACCGGGCCGTGCAGGCGGGCCAGCTCTTCGGCGCTGAGGTCGAAGTGCTCGGCCAGGCGCTGCTTGCGCGCGTCCTGGTTGCGGCGCGAACCCAGCGCACCCACATAAAAGGCGGCGGACTTCAGCGCCTCCAGCAGCGCCATGTCGTCGAGCTTGGGATCGTGCGTGAGCGCCACGATGGCGGTGTGCGCATCGGGCAGCATCTCGCGCACCACGTCATCGGGCATGCCCGGCACCCGCTGCACGCCAGCCAGGCCCAGCGTGGCCGCGTATTCCTCACGCGGGTCGCAGACCAGCACCTCGAAATCGAGCAGGCTGGCCATGCTGGCCACCGCCTGCGAGAGCTGGCCGGCGCCGATCAGCAGCAGGCGCCACTTGGGGCCGAAAACCGTGGTCAGACGCTGGTCGTCGAAGCTCATGGACTGGCCCCGCACCGCATCGGCCAGCGTCACCTGGCCCGTGGCCAGGTCCAGCGTGCGCGCCACCAGACGGTGTTCGGCCGTGCGCGCCAGCAGCTGCTCGACCCAGCCCGCATCCTGCAAGGGCTCCTGCACCAGGCGCAGGGTGCCGCCACAGGGCAGACCGAAACGCGCCGCCTCTTCCTTGTTGACGCCGTAGACGATGAGCGCGGGTCTGGCCGCCGCCGGATCCTGCCGGCCTTCGGCCAGGGCCGCCTTGGCGCGCGCGATCAGGTCGTCCTCGACACAACCACCCGAAACCGAGCCGCTGACCACGCCGTCCTCGCGCACGGCCAGCAGCGCCCCGGGCGGGCGCGGCGCGCTGCCCCAGGTCTGCACCACCGTGACCAGCGAGACGGCGCGGCCGGAACGCTTCCAGGCCAGTGCATCGGCCAGCACACGCAGATCAAGACTTTCCATCTTCTTGCTCCTCCTCGGTTTCCACGCCCTCAGGCCGCGCGGATCGCCTCTGGGCTCAAAGGCAGCTTGCGCACGCGCTTGCCGGTCGCGGCCGCCACGGCGTTCGCAATGGCCGGCACCACCAGGGCGGTGGCCGGTTCACCGATGCCTCCGGGCTTTTCCTTGCTCGGAACCAGCACGATATCAATCTTCGGCGACTCGTGCATGCGCACCACCGGATAGTTGTTGTAGTTGGTCTGCTGCACGCGGCCCTGGGCCAGGGTGATCTCCTGCATCAGCGCGGCCGACATGCCGAACACGATGCTGGACTGGATCTGCGCCTCCACCGTATCCGGGTTCACCATGCGGCCCAGGTCGGCCGCCACGGTGACGCGGTGCACCTTGACTTCGCCGTTCTTGACCGAGACCTCGGCCACCTGCGCCATATAGGTGTCGTAGCCCTCCATCAGGGCGATGCCGCGCGCACGCCCCTTGGGCAGCGGCTTGCCCCAGCCGGACTTCTCGGCCGCCAGCTTGAGCACGCGGGCAAAACGCGGCTTGTCTTTCAGCAGCGCCATGCGGTACCGGTAAGGGTCCTTGCCGGCGGAGGCGGCCAGCTCGTCCATGAAGCTCTCGTTGGCGAAGGCGTTCATGTTGTGACTCACCGCGCGCCAGTAACCCACGCGCATGCCGCTGTCGTGGATGACCAGGTCGTGCTGCGTGTTGGCGATGGCATAGGGTCCCACGGCGGCCTCGGCCATGAAAGGGTCCAGCGTCTCCTTGGGCAGGCCGAAGGCGCGCTGCGTGATGGACTGCGAGGTGACCTTGTGCGACAGGGCCACCGGCATGCCCTTGGCGTCCAGGCCGGCCTGCAACTGGTTCAGGCCCAGGGGACGGTAGTAGTCGTGTGTCATGTCGTCTTCGCGCGTCCACAGCAGCTTGACGGGCTTGCCCACGGCCTTGGAGATCTGCGCGGCCTGGATCACGAAGTCCAGCTCCAGGCGGCGGCCGAAGCCCCCGCCGAGGAAGGTGGTCTTGAGCGTGACGTCTTCGGGCTTCAGCCCCAGCGCACCGGCCACGGCGCCATGCGCGCCCTGCTGGAACTGGGTCGGGCCGATCAGCAGGATCTTGCCGTTCTCGAAGCTGGCCGTGAAGTTCATGGGCTCCAGCGGCGCATGGGCCTGCATGGGCGTGATGTACTCGGCCTTGAGCACCCTGGCCGCACCCTTCATGGCATCGGCCACATTGCCCATGGGCTTGCCTATGGGCAGCACCTTGCCGCTGTCGGCCGCGGCGCGTGTGCTGGCCAGCACCTTGTTGTGGTCCAGCGCGGCCCCGGCCCCTTCGTCCCACTGAACGCTCAGGGCCTGGCGCGCCTTGACCGCATGCCAGTAGCTGTCGGCCACCACGGCCACGCCGTCGCTGATCTGCACCACGTCGATCACACCCGGCATGCCCTTGGCTTTGGAGGCATCGAAGCTCCTGACCGTGCCGCCGATCACCGGGCACTGCTCCAGGCTGGCGTAGACCATGCCCGGCAGCTTGACGTCGATGCCGAACTCGGCCGTGCCGTTGACCTTGGACGGTGTGTCCAGGCGCTTGACACGCTTGCCCACGATCTTGAAGTCCTTCGGGTCCTTGAGCGCCACCTTCTCGGGCACCGGCAGCCTGGCGGCCGCCGCGGCGAGCGAGCCATAACTGGCCTTCTTGCCCTTGGGGCCCAGCACCATGCCGCGCTCGGCCCTGAGCTTGCTCCGGTCCACCTTCCACTCGTCGGCCGCAGCGGAGATCAGCATCTCGCGCACCTGGGCACCGCCCACGCGCAGCTTCTCCCAGCCGTCACGCACCGAGGTCGAGCCGCCGGTGATCTGCGCACCCAGCAAGGCGTTGACGTAGACGGCGGCCGGCGGCGCGATGTCAACCTTGATCTGGTGGATGTCGACGTTGAGCTCTTCGGCAATCAGCATGGGCATGGAGGTGTAGACCCCCTGGCCCATTTCGGAACGCGCCGAGATCAGCGTGATGGTGTTGTCGTCGGCAATGTGCACCCAGGCATTGGGCGTGTAGACGGTGCCGGCGGCCTGGGCCTCGACCTTGGCGCCCGGCAGGGCAAAACCCATCAGCAGGCCGCCAGCGGCCAGCGAAGAGGTCTTCAGGAAATCACGACGGGAAGTCTGGTTCGTGGTCATGGTGTGTCTCCTCAGACGGTCTTGCGCATGGTGGCAGCCGCATCCTTGATGGCGGCCTTGATGCGGGGGTAGGCGCCGCAGCGGCAGATGTTGCCGCTCATGGCGGCATCGATGTCCGCATCGCTGGGGTTCTTGTTCTTGGTCAGCAGGGCGGCCGCGCTCATAAGCTGGCCGGACTGGCAGTAGCCGCACTGCGGCACATCGTGCTTGATCCAGGCCTTCTGCAGCGGATGGCTGTTGTTCTTCGAGAGGCTTTCCACCGTGGCCACCCGCTTGCCGGCCACCGATGCCACCGGCGTCTGGCAGGAACGCACCGGCTGGCCATTGACGTGCACGGTGCAGGCGCCGCACAGGGCCGCGCCGCAGCCGAACTTGGTGCCGCTCAGGCCCAGTTCATCGCGGATCACCCACAGCAGGGGGGTATCGGGCTCGGACCGGGCGGTGACCGCCTTGCCGTTGACGTTCATCGTGGTACTCATCGCGAGGCTCCTCTATATAAGCCGGACATGAAACATGCCGACCGTGTTGGAATGACAGCGTTTCAGCGTAGTCACATGCCTCTGCGCCACCATGCGGGTTAGCCCTAGGCCGGCGCGGGATAGTTGCAATTTGCGACAGGGCCCGTGACCGGCCAGCCCCGATCGGGGTCCTGCCTATACTCTTGTACCTATGTCCTCGATTGCCAATCTCCGCAAAAGCTACGAACGCGCCGAACTCAGCGAGGACGCCTCGCACGCCGACCCGCTGCAGCAGTTCGACCAGTGGCTGCACGAAGCGATCAAGACCGAAATTCCCGAGCCCAACGCCATGACCGTGGCCACCGTGGCCAGCGACCTGCGGCCCTCCACGCGCGTGGTGCTGATCAAGGGTTATGACACGCGCGGCATCGTCTGGTACAGCAACTACGAGAGCCGCAAGGGCCGCGAACTGGCCGGCAACCCGTTTGCCGCGCTGCAGTTCCACTGGGTGGAGCTGGAGCGCGTGGTGCGCATCGAAGGCCGGGTGGAGCGGGTGAGTGCCGAGGAAAGCGACGAGTACTTCCAGAGCCGTCCGCTCGATTCACGCATCGGCGCCTGGGCCAGCCCGCAAAGCCAGGTCATCAGCGGACGGGGTGTGCTGGTGGCCAACGCCGCGCGTTATGCCGCGCAGTTCCTGCTGCAACCGCCGCGCCCGCCGCACTGGGGTGGCTACCGCCTGGCGCCCGAGCGCTGGGAGTTCTGGCAGGGCCGGCCCAGCCGCCTGCACGACCGGCTGCGTTATCTGCCCGACGCAAAGGGCGGGTGGACGCGCGAGCGCCTCGCGCCCTGAGGCCTCAGCTCACAGCAGACCGACCAGCCACATCACCAGCGGCAAGGTCAGCAGCGCCACCGCATTGGAGACGATGACACTGGCCGTCACCAACTCCTCCGCCACCGCATAACGCTGCGAGAACAGGAAGACGTTGGCCCCCATGGGCAGGGCCGCCGTCACGATCATGACCACCAGCGGCAAGCCCGACAGGCCCATGAGCAGGCCCAGGCCCGCCACCAGGGCCGGCATCAACAGGTTCTTGACCAGGGTGAGGCTCAGCGCGCCGCGCAGATGCGGCCCCACGGTGGTGCCGGCCAGGGTCACGCCCACCAGCAGCAGGGCCAGCGGACCGAAGGCGTTGCCCAGCCACTGCAGGGGCCGGTCCACCACTTCGGGGATGGCCCAGCCGGTCTGGGCGAACAGCAGGCCGGCGATGATGGGCAGGGGCACCGGATGGATCACGGCGTTGCGCACCGCGCTGAGCACCGTGCGCCACATGGCGCGGGGCTCGGCCACCGCGGCCTCACGCGCCACGGCCAGCTCCAGGATCACCGTGCCGGCCGTCAGCAACACCACGGCATGCAAAGACAGCAGGGCCAGCAGCACCACCAGACCGGCCTCGCCATAGGCCAGGCCGATGAAGGCGATGCCGATCATCACCGTGTTGCTGAAGGTGGAGGCCAGGGCCAGCACGGCGGCACGCCGGTTGAGCCCCTGCCACAGCAGGTTCACACCGAAGAGTATGAACACGGCCACAAAGTAGGTTGCCAGCGGCAGCAATTCCAGCTGCTTCACATCCACCTTGCCCATGGTGCGGAACATCAGGGCGGGTGTCAGGACCAGAAAGACGAGGTTGGAAAGGTCCTTGACCGAATCGGCGCGCATCCAGCGCAGGCGGCCAGCGACATAACCCAGGGCCACCAGCAGCACGACGGGGATCAGGGCGGAGAAAACTGGATGGTTCATGGTGCCTATGCTAGTTCATGGACTGCACGACCCGGTGTGGTGTGACGGGTCTCGCTCCGACGGCGGGTTTGGTGTCGGGTGATGCGCCCGACAGCGCACTCACTTTCTTTGCTTCGCCAAAGAAAGTAAGCAAAGAAAGGCGAGCCGGATTCGTCGACCCGCTGCGCGGGCACGCTGCGTTGCTCGGCCTGAGCGGGGTGCGCGCAAACTCGCTGCGCTCAAACATGCGCGCCCCTTTTTCCGCTCAGCCCTGCGCTACTCGCCTCCTCATGACGGCGGGGGAGCCGGAGACCGGGTACCAAAGACAACAAGGACGCGCCATGGCGCGTCCTTGTGGGGTCCGGCTGTTGGGTCCCCTCGCCGTGTGGCAGGGCTGAGCAGCGCAGCAGCGGGCGGATCAGGGCGGGCGTTGTTTGAGCGTAGCGAGTTTAGCCCGACCCCGCCCGGTGCGAGCAGCGCAAGGAACCGCGTAGCGGCCCTGACTTCGGCTCGCCTTTCTTTTGGGTACTCTGCTTTGGCGAAGCAAAGAAAAGTACCTCGCCCGCCGGGGCGAGACCCGGCCTGCAACGAAAGCCCAGGACAGGCAACAAAGAAGAAAAGCTCAGAAGCTCAACTGCAACCCCACCTTCAAACTCCGCCCCGGCAAGGGCACCCTCCCCGGCGCCGTCTGCGTCAGGATCGACGAAGACGAATAAGCCAGCGTGTTGCCGATGTTGTCCACCCACGCATACCAAAGCGCCGGCAACCCACTCACCTTGTCACGCAAACTCAGCGCCGCATTCCACAAGGTATAGCCCCCGGTGGCCAGTTGCCCCTCGGGCACACGGTCCTGCCCCGCATACCGGTCCACCCCCAGGCGCGCACCCCAGGCCGCGCGGCTCCACACCAGCGTGGCGCCCACGCGTTGCGGCGCAATGCGCGGCAGGGGCTGGCCGGTGCTGGTGTTCTCGGCACGTACGGTGTCGGCGCGCAGGGTCAGGTCCAGCTTGTGCTGTGCGTCCAGCAGACGCACATTGCCGCTGGCCTCGGCACCGATGAAACGCGCCTGCACCTGGGTGTAGGTGTACTGCGGCGGCGAGGTCGTGAGGTCGGTCCCTTCGAGCGAGATGTAGTTGCTGAACTGGTGCTGGAACAGCTGCAGCTGCGCCCGGTGGGCCCCGCGTTTCCAGGCGGCACCCAGGTCGAAGTTGGTCGAGCGCTCCTTGCCCAGCTCCGGGTTGCCGATCTCCTCGGCCTTGGTCGCCACGTGCTCGCCGTTGGCGTAGAGCTCGTAATGCTTGGGCGCACGCTCGTTCCACGACAGGTTGGACGTGAGCTGCCACTCGGACGCCACGTTCCACAGCGCGCCCAGGGCATAACTGCCCGGGTTGAAGCTGCGCGTTGCCGGCGTGAAACGCGCCACGCCGGGCGTACCGAAGGACTCGACCTGCACAGCCTCCAGCCGCGCCCCGGCGCTGAGCTTGCCCCAGGCCGTGGCCAGCTCCTCGTGCGCGAAGGCCGCGCTGCTGCGCGTGCGGCTGTAGGGTGCGTAGGCTTCGGTGCCGTCGGCCGAGAACTCGCTGTCATCGAACTGCAGGCCGATCACACCGTCGAGCGCGCCCAGGCGGGCGTGACGGGCCTGCAGGCGCAGGTCGTTGCCCTGGGTCTTGAACAGGGTGCCGGGCACGCCGGCATTGAACTCGGTGTGCTGGTAGTCGTTGCGGCTGAACTGGGCCTTGAGGCTTTGCAGCCACCCGCCCAGTTCGCGCAGCTCGCCTTCCAGCGCCAGGCGGCTGGAGCGCATGCGGATGTCCACCTCGTCCTCGGCCACCGAACCGTAGTGGGTGTCGTAGGTGGAGAGCGAAGCACCCAGGTAGCCGCGATCGAAAAACAGCGTGCCCCCCAGCGCCCCGCCCATGCTCTCGCTGGCCGAGTTGCAGATGCGGCGCGCCGTGCTCGTGACACCGCCGCGCGTGCAGGACAGGTCGACGGGCACGGCCACGTCCTCGGTCTTGCGCGACATGGCGTCGATGTGCAGGGAGTAGCGATCGTTCCCGCCGTCCAGCAGCACGGTGCCGCCCCGCTCCTGGTTGCCGGTGGCCAGACCGGCGTCGAGCTTGCCGGCCACACCGCCTTGCGGGCCGAACAGAGGCTCGCGCTGGATGCGCCCGTCGATCACATTGACCACACCGCCCACGGCGCTGCCGCCGTACTGCAGCACGCCCGGGCCGCGCAGCACCTCGACGCGTTCGATCAGCAGCGGGTCCAGCGTCACCGCGTGGTCATAGCTCAGGCTGGACAGGTCTTCGCTGGCCCCGCCGTTGTTGAGGATGCGGATGCGGTCGCCGTCCAGGCCACGGATCACGGGCCGGCTCGCGTTGGGGCCGAAGTAGGTACTGCTCACGCCGGGCAGGCCGTTGAGCGTTTCACCCAGGGTGGGCTGGCTGCGCAGCAGCAGCTCGGTGCCCGAGAGCTGTTCGGTCGGGGCGATCAGCTCGGTGGCGCCCAGCGGGTTGCCAGTCACCACCACGGGCGCCAGCGTGGCATTTTCCTGGGACCAGGCGCTGCAGGCCAGCAGGGTCAGCGTCGCCAGCGTGCTGCGGCGGAAAAAATCAGGGGTCTTGTGTTCGTGTTTCATCGTCGTCTCGTTGAATCCAACAGAAAACACCGCGCGGCCTAAAGGACGACGCGGCGGATCAGCTAAGGAGGTTCAGCGGGACGTTGGGGGTGCGCGCGCCGCGAAGGCGGCGCAGGGGCGCTGCTGCAGCGACTGCAGCACGACCCAGGCCGGCACCAGCGGCAGGGCCAGGGCCGGCGCTGCCAGCACCGGCAGCAGCGGGCCGCCCTGACCCAGCTGGTCGTACAGGCGGCACTCGTTTTCGTCACTGGCAGGCGCCAGCAGGTGGGCCAGCAGATCCTGCGCCGGCTGGGCCTGCGCCCCGACAGCCGGGCTGTTGTGCGCCACATGGGCGTGCAAGACACCGTGCGCCAGACCCAGCAGCTGGGCCCACAGCAGCGCCATCACGAGCAGCATCACGCCCGGCAGGGACCGGAGCGTGTGCTGATGCAAAGGACGCGCGTACGACATGAGACGGATAGCTTAGGCGGTGATTATTTCACCGGCACGGCATCGGTGATGCGGTAGTACAGGCCGTACTGGTCGTCATGCAAGACGGCCAGGCGCCCCTGCACCACCAGCGGCTCCATGCCGTAGCGGATCGGCGTTTTCGTTTTCACCTCGATCATGCTCTCGGGCCCGCCGGGCAGGCAGAACGAGCAGGACAGCGGCACCGAACTGAGCAGGAAGTGCGTCTGCTTCTCGCCCGGCTCCAGCGGCATCATGAAACCCTGCACGCGCTGCTGTTTCCCGTCCAGCACCAGGATCTCGGGCGGGAACACCGGCAGCACACGGTTCTTCTCGACCTTGGTCTTGACGTTGGTCAGGAAGGACCAGGGCAGCACGTCGGCGCGCTCCTTCAGGGGCGCAATGGGGCTTTGCGGGCTGTGCACGCCGGCACCGCTGCCGCTGGGGATGCCGCCAGCGATGGGGGCATCCAGCTGGGCCTGTGCCACAGAAGTGAGCGAAAGAACAAGGACCAGGAGAAGCTTGCGCATGATTTATCTCGAATTCAAGAGTTGTCCCGCTTCCATGCGGTAGGCACCCAGTGCCGGCAGCAAGGCCGCCAGCACCGCCACGGTCAGAGCCAGGGCGGGCACCCAGAGTTCCACGCCCAGCCAGAGCCAGCCCGTCATGGGCAGGGATTGCTCGGCCGCCAGGAGATAGCCTAGCAGGCCTGTCAAGAGGTGTCCGCCCAGCAGGCCCAGCCCGGTGGCCAGCGCGGCCAGCCAGAACGCCTCGCACAGCAGCAGCGCGGCCAGGCGGCGCGGTGGCGCCCCCAGCATGCGCAGCAGGGCCAGGTCCTCACGCCGCTCGCGCACCGCGCTCCACAAGGCGATGAAGACACTCAGGCCCGCCGACAGCAGCAGGACCAGCGCAAAACCGCGCAGCACGTCGGCACCCACGCCCACCATGCGCAGCAGGCGCGTGATCTCCAGCGCGGGTGCTGCCGCCTGCATATTGGTCGTGGTGTTCACATGGCGCGGGAAAGTGGCCGCGGCCAGCGGGCTGCGGTAGCGCACCAGGGCCAGCGTGATTTCGCGCTTCTCGTCTTCGTGCGCCGCGTCATGGTCGTCGTCCTTGCCGTGGGCTACCTCGTGCACTTCCCAGACCGATTCGGTGGCCGTCAGCAGCAGCCGGTCCAGCACGCAGGCGCACGGCGCCAGCACGCCGCTGACCACATAGGGGTGCGCGGCATGCGTGCCGGCAGCGCCTCCATCGGCCAGGCCGTGCGACCCGGCAAAGGGCTGGCCCGGCTGCAAGCCGGTGGCCTGCGCCGCCTGGTGACCCAGCACCACTTCCATGGGCTGCTGCCAGAGCCGACCCTGTGCCAGCTGCGCGCCGTAGTGCGCGGGGTAGTCGTGTGTGGTGCCGACGATGCGAAAGCCGCGGTAGCTGTCGCCCAGGCTCAGGGGGATGAGCTGGGCCACGCGCGCGTCCCTGGCCAGGGCCTGGGCATCGCGCAACAGGATGTTGCCCGGGGGCACGTCCAGGTGGAACACACCCGAGAGGATGAGCTGCAGCGGGCTGCCTTTGGCCCCGACCACGGCGTCGATGCCGGCCAGGTCACGCTCGAAGGCGCGGTCCAGCTGCGCACGCGTCAGCAACACCAGGGTGATGGCGGCCAGGCCCAGCGTGAGCAGCAGCAGGTTGAGCACCGTGGCCAGCGGGCGCGCCCACAGGTAGCGCCAGGAGAGTTGCAGCAATTTCATACCGCGGTCTCCGGCAGCCGGTCCAGGTCCAGCACCTGCGCCTGGGGCAAGGCCACCACCACGCGCGCATCGTGCGTAGCGATCACCAGCGTGGCGCCACAGCCTTGCGCCGTGCCCAGCAGCAGGGCCAGCGCCTCGCGCGCGGCTGCATCGTCCAGGCTGGCCGTGGGCTCGTCGGCCAGGATGACCTGGGGGTTCAGCAGGATAGCGCGCGCCAGCGCCACGCGCTGGGCCTGCCCGCCCGACAGCTGCCGGGGCCGGCGTTCGGCCAGTTCGGCCACGCCCAGGGCCAGCAAGGCGGCGGCGATGGCAGCGCGGTCCACCGGCAGGCCGGCGGCAAAGTAGACCAGTTCCAGATTGCCCGCGACGGTGAGCGCCGCGCTCAGGTGCAGTTTCTGCGGAAGGAAACCGAGGTGGCGCGCGCGCCAGGCATCGCGCTGCACCGGGCTGAGCGCGCGCAGCGCCTGGCCGGCCACCGCGATCTCGCCGGCGCTGGGCGCCATCAGGCCGGCGGCCAGCGCCAGCCAGCTCGACTTGCCGCTGCCCGAGCGCCCGCGCAGCAGCAGGGTGCCGCCCTGGGGCACGGACACATCGGGGAAGCGCAAGGCCGCGCCGCCGGGGTACTGGCAGGCCAGGCCCCGCGTGACGATCACGCGCCGACCTCCGGCTTGAGCAGTTCGCTGAACTGCTTGCGGAACTTGGCCACCTTGGGGCCGACCACGTAGGCGCAGTAACCCTGGTCGGGGTGCTGCTGGTAATAGTCCTGGTGGTAGGCCTCGGCCGGCCAGTAGTTGGCCAGCGGCAGCACCTCGGTGACGATGGGCGCACCGAACAATTTCGCCTGCTCCAGCTCCGCGATCAGTTCGCGCGCTGCCTGCTCCTGCTCGGGGCGGGTGGTGTAGATGGCGCTGCGGTACTGGGTGCCCACGTCATTGCCCTGGCGGTTGGGCGTGGTGGGGTCGTGCGTGGCAAAGAAGATGCCCAGCAGTTGGCGCACGCTCACCTGCGCCGGATCGTAGACCAGGCGCACCACCTCGTTGTGCCCGGTGTGGCCGCTGCAAACCTGTTCGTAGCTGGGCTGCTGGACGTGGCCGTTGCTGTAGCCGCTCTCGACGTCGAGCACACCACGCACCCGGTCGAACACCGCCTCGGTGCACCAGAAACAGCCGCCGCCTAGGACAAGAATGGGAGGATCGTTGGACATGAAGCTTTTCGCCAGGATGACCCCGCATCTTAATCAGGCCATCCCGTCCTGCCCTTTACTCCGGCTTTACCCATTCCGGGGCCCCGCCTCACACAGCAAGGGCAGGATGCGGCTTGACGGACCCGGGGCTGCGGGATTACATTAATAACCCGTCAGTCATTAACGCCTGTTCATGATCACCAAGCTGCTTTCCGAGACCTGCGCCAAGGTGCAGGCCAAACGCGAACGGCGCAAGGAAGCCCGTCCGGGCGAATTGCTGGCCGCCGCGCTGGAGCTCTTCGTCGAGAAGGGTTATGCCGCGACGCGCTCCGAGGAAGTGGCACGGCGCGCCGGCGTCTCCAAGGGCACGCTCTTTCTCTACTTCGCCAGCAAGGAAGAACTGTTCAAGGCCGTGGTGCGCGAGAACCTGGCCGGCCGCTTTGCCGAGTGGAACGCCGAGTTCGACACCTTCCCCGGCAGCACACCGGAGATGCTGCGCTACGCCCTGATGATGTGGTGGCAGCGCGTGGGCAACACCCCGGCGGCGGGCATCACCAAGCTGATGATGAGCGAGGCCAGCAACTTCCCCGAACTCGCGGCCTTCTACCAGCAGGAAGTCATCGAGCCCGGCCACGAGCTGGTCCGGCGCATCCTGCAGCGCGGCGTGGACCGCGGCGAGTTCCGCCCCGTCGACATGGAACACGCCATCTATGTGGTGCTGGCCCCGATGATCTTCCTGATGTCCTGGAAGCACTCCTTCGGCGCCTGCGCCAGCCCTTCGGCCATCCTGGACCCGGAGAAATACCTCGAACTGCAGGTACAGACCCTGCTGTACGGCCTGTGCCCGACCGGCGCTGCCGCCAACCCTCTTGTGAATGGAAAGTAGAAGACGATGAAACGCTGGATCAAATGGGGCCTGGTGGCCCTGGTCGTGGCCCTGCTGGCCATCGCCGTGCTGCGCGCCCTGGGCGCACGCAAGGCCCAGCAGGCGGCACTGGCCGAACAGACCGCGCGCGGAACGCAGACCGTGATCGAACTCGCAGCGGGCGACCTGCTGCCGCTGCAGATGCAGGAGCTGCAACGGGGCCTGCCGGTCTCGGGCACGCTCAAGGCGGCCAACACGGCCTTTGTGAAGGCCCGTGTACCGGGCGAACTGCAGGGCCTGAGCGTGCGCGAGGGTGATGCCGTGAAAGCCGGTCAGGTCATTGCACGCATCGACCCGGCCGAGTACGAGGCCCGGCTGCGCCAGGCCCAGCTGCAGGCCGACGCGGCCAAGGCGCAGATCGACATCGCGCAGCGCCAGTACGACAACAACAAGGCCCTGGTCGACCGGGGTTTCATCTCCAAAACCGCGCTGGACACCTCCCTGGCCAACCTGAACGGCGCCCGCGCCAGCTTCGAGGCCGCCGGGGCGGCCGCCGATGTGGCGCGCAAGAGCATGGCCGACACCGTGCTCAAGGCCCCCATGGCCGGGTTCATCGCGCAGCGCCTGGCCCAGCCGGGTGAGCGCGTGGCGGTGGACACGCGCATCGTCGAGATCGTCGACCTCTCACGCATGGAGATCGAGGCCGCGCTGAGCGCCGCCGATTCGGTGGGCGTGCGCGTGGGCCAGCAGGCCCTGCTGCAGGTCGAAGGCCACGCCCAGCCGGTGCCGGCACGCGTGGCACGCATCAACCCCAGCACCCAGGCCGGCAGCCGCAGCGTGCTGGTCTATCTGCAGCTCAAGCCGGCGCCCGGCCTGCGCCAGGGCCTGTTCGTGCAGGGCTCGCTGGGGACCGAGAAGCTCAAGACGCTGGCCGTGCCGCTGCAGGCCGTGCGCAGCGACAAACCCCAGCCCTATGTGCAGGTGGTCGAGAACCAGCAGGTGCGCCACGTCAGCGTCACGCTGGGCGCGCGTGGCCAGGCCGGTGGCCTGGACATGGTGGCGATCACCGGCCTGGCCGAAGGCAGCCGGGTGCTGGCCGGTGTGGTCGGCCCCTTGCGTGAAGGCACGGCCGTGCGCACCACGGCGGCAGCACCGGCCGCTGCCAGCAGCCAGGGACGCTGAGCCATGTGGTTCACCCAAGTCAGTCTCAAGAACCCGGTCTTCGCCACCATGGTCATGCTGGCCTTCGTGGTGCTGGGCCTGTTCTCCTACCAGCGCCTGCAGGTCGACCAATTCCCCAACGTCGACTTTCCGGTGGTGGTGATCAGCACCGAGTACCCCGGCGCCTCGCCCGAAATCGTGGAGAGCGAGGTCACCAAGAAGGTCGAGGAAGGCGTCAACTCCATCGCCGGCATCAATGCCCTGACCTCGCGCAGCTACGAAAACCAGTCGCTGGTCATCATCGAATTCCAGCTGCACATCGACGGCCGCAAGGCCGCCGAGGACGTGCGCGAGAAGGTGGCCGCCATCCGCCCCAGCCTGCGCACCGAGGTCAAGGAGCCGCGCGTGCTGCGCTTCGACCCCGCCAGCCGCGCGATCTGGTCACTGGCTGTGCTGCCCGATGACCAGGCGGGCAAAGCGCTCAGTGCGGTGGAACTCACCAGCTGGGCCGACCAGGTGCTCAAGAAGCGCCTGGAAAATGTGCGCGGCGTCGGCGCCGTGACCCTGGTGGGCGCGACCAAGCGCGAGATCAACCTCTACCTGCGCCCCGAAGCGCTGGAGGCCTACGGCATCACGCCCGAACAGGTGGTGGCCGCCGTCAAGAGCGAGAACCAGGAACTGCCGGTGGGTGCGGTGCGCTCCAGCGCGCAGGAGCTGGTGGTGCAGATCGACGCGCGCATGCAGCGCCCCGAGGACTTCGGCCGCATCATCGTCACTCGCAAGGGCAACACGCCGATCCGCCTGGCCCAGGTCGCCACCGTGCAGGACGGCCCGCAGGAGGTCGAGACCCTCGCCCTGCACAACGGCCAGCGCACGCTGCTGATGTCGGTGCAGAAGGCGCAGGACGAGAACACCATCGCCGTCATCGACGGACTTGCGCGCACCGTGGCCGAACTCAAGACCCAGCTGCCGGCGGGCGTGCGGCTGGAGCCCATCTTCGACGGCTCGCGCCCGATCCGCGTGGCGGTGGACAACGTGCGCCGCACCCTCATCGAGGGCGCCCTGCTGACCGTGCTCATCGTCTTTCTCTTCCTGAACTCCTGGCGTTCCACCGTCATCACCGGCCTGACGCTCCCCATCGCGCTGATCGGCACCTTCCTGTTCATGTACTGGTTCGGCTTCACCATCAACATGATCACGCTGATGGCGCTCTCCCTGTGCGTGGGCCTGCTGATCGACGATGCCATCGTGGTGCGCGAGAACATCGTGCGCCACGTCCAGATGGGCAAGCCCGCCTACCAGGCCTCGCTGGACGGCACGCAGGAGATCGGCCTGGCCGTGCTGGCCACCACCTTCTCCATCGTGGCGGTGTTTTTGCCCATCGGTTTCATGGGCGGCATCATCGGCAAGTTCTTCCACGAGTTCGGCATCACCATCGTGGCGGCGGTGCTGATCTCGATGTTCGTGAGCTTCACGCTCGACCCCATGCTCTCCAGCCTGTGGCACGACCCCAGCATCCATGCGCACGGCCAGAAGACCGAGCCCCGCAACCTCTATGACAAGACCATCGGCCGCGTGACCGGCTGGTTCGACCATGCCACCGACAGCCTGGCCGAGAGCTACCAGTCCATCCTGCGCTGGTCGTTGAAGCACAAGCTGACGACGCTGGGGATCGCCTTTGCCATCTTCGTACTCAGCATCGTGATGGTGCCGCTGCTGGGCACCGAGTTCGTGCCTAAGGCCGACTTCTCGGAAACCACGGTCAGCTTCTACACGCCGGTGGGCTCCTCCATCGAGGCCACCGAGACCAAGGCGCGCCAGGTGCAGGACATCCTGCGCACCTTCCCCGAGGTGCGCTACTCGCTGGCCACGCTCAACACCGGCAACGCGCTGGGCAAGAACTATGCAAGCGTCTACGTGCGCCTGGTCGACCGCAAGGACCGGCAACGCAACGTGGACCAGATGTCCGCTGTGCTGCGCGAGCGCCTGCGCCAGGTGCCGGGTATGACCGTCACGCACGTGGGCCTGCTCGACCCGGTGGGCGGGCAGAAGCAGATCGAGTTCTCGCTGCAGGGCAATGACCTGCAGGAACTCGAACGCCTGAGCCTGCTGGTGATGGAGAAGGTGCGCGACGTTCCCGGCCTGGTCGACCTCGATTCCAGCGTCAAGCCGGGCAAACCGACCATCGCCGTGCAGGTCGGGCGCGAGGCGGCCGCCGACCTGGGCCTGAACGTGAACCAGATCGCCACCTCGCTGCGCACGCTGGTGGCCGGGCAGACCGTGGGCAACTGGCGCGCCAGTGACGACCAGACCTACGACGTCAATGTGCGCCTGGCACCCGAGTCGCGCAACAGCATGGGCGACCTGGAGCGCCTGCCCTTCGCGCTGGGGGCCAACAGCGACGGCAGTTCGCGCGTGATCCGCCTGAACCAGGTCGCCGCGCTGGTCGAGGACACCGGCTCCAACCAGATCAACCGGCGCGACCTGATGCGCGAGGTGGCCATCAACGCCAACGTCTACAACCGCTCGGCCGGCGAGATCTCGGCCGACATCCGCAAGGCGCTGGACAGCATCGCCTTCCCGCCGGGCTACCGCTACCAGTTCGGCGGCTCGACCAAGAACATGCAGGAGTCCTTCGGTTACGCGATCTCCGCGCTGGCCATGGCCGTCATCTTCATCTACATGATCCTGGCCAGCCAGTTCAAGAGCTTCTTCCAGCCGCTGGCGCTCATGACCTCGCTGCCGCTCACGCTGATCGGCGTGGTGCTGGCCCTGCTCATGTTCCGCTCCACCCTGTCCATGTTCTCCATCATCGGCGTGGTCATGCTCATGGGCCTGGTGACCAAGAACGCCATCCTGCTGGTGGACTTTGCCATCCGGGCCCGCGAAGAAGGCATGGAGCGCGCCGAAGCCCTGCTGATGGCGGCGCGGGTGCGGCTGCGCCCCATCCTGATGACCACCCTGGCCATGATCTTCGGCATGGTGCCGCTGGCCTTTGCCCTGACCGAGGGCTCCGAGCAGCGCGCCCCCATGGGCCAGGCCGTGATCGGCGGCGTCATCACCTCTTCCCTGCTGACGCTGGTGGTGGTGCCTGTGGTCTACTGTTATATGGACGACTTCAGCCAGTGGCTGGGACGGCGCTGGCGCGGTGAAAAATCGCCTGCCAAGTAAAATTTTCCAGGATCCTCTACAATACCCCATGGAGTATAAGAAATGAACTTCGAACAAGCCCGTTTCAACATGATCGAGCAGCAGATCCGCCCCTGGAACGTGCTCGATGCCGCCGTGCTGGACATCCTCTCCGTCGTGCACCGCGAGGACTTCGTCCCGGCTGCCCACAAGGCCCTGGCTTTCGCCGACATGGAACTGCCCCTGCGCACCGGCGGCGAGCCGGGCCAGTGCATGCTGGCGCCCAAGGTCGAGGCCCGCATGCTGCAGGACCTGGCCGTGCAGAAACATGAAAAGGTGCTGGAGATCGGCACCGGCTCCGGCTACATGGCCGCCCTGCTGGCGCAGCGTGCCCAGCGCGTGATCTCGCTGGAGATCGATCCCGGGCTCGCCACCCTGGCGCGCACCAATCTGCAGAAAGCCGGCGTCTCCAATGTGGAAGTGCGCCAGGCCGACGGCGCCAAGGGCCTGCCGGTCGAGGCGCCCTTCGACGTCATCGTGCTCAGCGGCTCGGTCGCCGAAGTGCCGCACAAGCTGCTGGAGCTGCTCAAGACCGGCGGGCGCCTGATGGCCATCGTGGGCGACGCACCCGTCATGCGCGCCACCCTGATCACCCGCACCAGCGCCGTCGAATACCTGACCAGCCAGGGCTGGGACACGCTGGCGCCGCGCCTGCTGAGCTTCCCCGAACATTCCCGCTTCAACTTCTGAGTCGCCCTCTGGCGACAAGCACCATGATCGAACACATCCACCCCGGAGATATCAAGGACTGGGCAGCGAAAGCCCAGGCGCACGGCCGCCCGCTCGTGCTGGATGTGCGTGAACCGTCCGAGCTGCAGCACGCCAGCATCAAGCCGGATGCCGCCTACGATCTGGTGGCCATCCCCATGGGGGTGATCCCCCCGCGGCTCAATGAACTCGACCCCACGCGCCCGGTGGCCTGCATGTGCCACCACGGCGGGCGCAGCATGCGCGTGGCCCAGTTTCTGGAGTATCAGGGTTTCAAACACGTGGCCAACATCAGCGGTGGCATCAATGCCTGGTCCCTGCAGGTAGACCCGACCGTGCCGCGCTATTGAGATAACCCGCATTTCCCGCCTACACCCCCGGAGTACCCGCCACCATGAAAACCTACCGACTGCTGCCCCTGACCCTGGCCATCGGCGCCGCGCTGGCCCTCCCTGTGCGCGCCCAGAGCCTGCTGGAGCTCTACGACGCGGCACGCGGCCATGATGCGGCCTACCAGGCGGCCAAGTCGCAGTACGAAGCCAACCTGTCCAAGGCCGACCAGGCCAAGGCCGCCCTGCTGCCCACGGTCAACCTGACGGCCGGCGCCTCCAGCACGCAGCTGCGCACCGAAAGCGGCGGCAACACGAGCGACCGCAGCTTCGAGAACCAGAACGTCGGCGTCAATGCCACCCAGCCGCTGTACCGCGCGGCCAACTTCGCCAGTTACCAGCAGGGCACGCTCCAGACCGATCTGGCCGAAGCCCAGCTGCTCACCGCCGAGCAGGACCTGATCGTGCGCGTCAGCCAGGCCTACTTCGACGTGCTGGCCTCACAGGACAGCCTGACCTTCGTGCAGGCCCAGAAGACCGCCGTGGCCGAGCAGCTGGCATCGGCACGCCGCAACTTCGAGGTGGGCACCGCGACCATCACCGACACGCGCGAGGCGCAGGCCCGCTTCGACCTGGTGACGGCCCAGGAAATCGCCGCCGACAACGACCTGCGCGTGAAGAAGCTGGCCCTGAACCAGCTGGTGGGCAAGGTCGACACGGCGCCTTACCCTCTGGCCCCGGCCACGACGCTGCCCGCGCTGGCGCCCGATGACGTGAACACATGGGTGCAGCAGAGTCAGGACCAGCATCCGGCGATCCGCCAGGCGCGTATCGGCCTGGAAGTGGCCACCCTGGAAACCGACAAGGCCAAGGCCGGCCACAAGCCCACGCTGGACCTCACGGCCAGCCACACCTTGAACCGCAACGTCGGCGGCTCGGCCATCTCGACCACCGACTCGCGCACCTACAACACGACCGTGGGCGTTCAATTCGTCCTGCCGCTGTTTGCCGGTTTCGCCACGCAGAACCGCCTCAAGGAAACGCTGGCCCTGGAAGACAAGGCCCGCGCCGACCTGGACGCCGCCCAGCGCAACGTGGCACAGGGCACGCGCGCCTCCTATTTTGGTGTGGTCTCGGGTCTGGGCCAGGTCAAGGCGCTGGAAGCGGCCGAGGCCTCCAGCCAGAGCGCGCTGGACGCCAACAAGCTGGGCTACCAGGTCGGCGTGCGCATCAACATCGATGTGCTGAACTCGCAGAGCCAGTTGTTCGACACCAAGGCCAAGCTGGCCAAGGCCCGCTACGACGTGCTGGTGGGGGGGCTCAAGCTGCGCCAGGCCAGCGGTACGCTCAAGAGCGAGGATCTGCAGGGGGTAAACGCCCTGCTCGCACCAGCGGCACCCGCCATCACGGCACCGGCGCCGGCGGCCCCCGCAAGCACTCAACCCAGGTAAACCGCCAGCGCCTCTCGTGTGCGCAGGGCAGCGCCACGGTGCGCCTTGGCGAATCGGCAGGCCTCGCGTGCCATGGCCTGCTGACGCCCGGGCTGCTGCACCAGGCGCTGCGCCGCCGCCACGGCGCTGGCCAGGTCGCTGCAGCGCTGGGCCGCGCCGGCTTCCTGTGCCAGGCTGGCCGCCTCGTCGAAATTGAAGGTGTGCGGCCCCATGAAGACCGGACAGGCACAGGCGGCGGCCTCGATCAGGTTCTGCCCGCCCAGCGGTGCGAAGCTGCCCCCCAGCAGGGCCGCGTCGCTCAGGCCGTAGTACAGCGCCATCTCGCCCAGCGTATCGCCCAGCCAGACGTCGGTCGACATCTCGACCAGACCCGGTGCGCTGTCCCACTGGCTGCGCCGCGCCAGGCTGAAGCCCTGGCGGGTCACCAGTTCGGCCACCTCGTCGAAGCGCTGCGGATGGCGCGGCACGATCAGCCACTGGATCGCGCGCGCGGCCTCACCGGCCTGCCGAAGACACTGCAATAACTCAGCCTCCTCGCCCTCGCGCGAACTGGCGAACATGATGACCGGGCGGCCCAGCGCCGTGCGCCAGGCCTGGCCGCGCGCCACCTGCCCGGCATCGGGTGTGGCATCGAACTTCAGGTTGCCGAACACGCCCTGTACCGGCGCACCGATGGCAGCCAGGCGCGTCGCGTCGTCCTGCGTCTGCGCCCACACCGCGGCGAGGCTGCGGTAGACCGGCACGGACAGCCAGGCCAGTCGCTGAGCCTTGCGCAGCGATTTCTCGCTCAGGCGCGCATTGGCCAGCACCAGCGGCACACCGGCGCGTTCACAGCCAGCCGCCAGATTGGGCCAGACCTCGGTCTCCAGCAGGATGCCCAGGCGCGGATGGAAATGATCGAGAAAGGACTGCACGGCCGCAGGCGTGTCCCAGGGCAACCAGACCTGCACATCCCCTTCACGCAACAGACCCACGCCCTCGGCACGGCCGGTAGCCGTCCCGTGCGTGAGCAGCAGGCGATACGCCGGCCACTGCTCGCGCAGCGTGGCCAGCAGCACGGCCGCAGCACGCGTCTCGCCCAGCGAGACCGCATGCACCCAGAGCGTGCGGCCATCGTCCGGCAAGGCCGGCATGGCGTACTGCCCGAACCGCTCCTCCACCGCGACCAGATAACCCGGCTCCTGGCGGCCGCGGCGCATCAACTTGCGCCGCAACAGGGGCTGCACCAGCCAGGCCAGCAGGGAATAGAGCAAGCGCGCCATCAGGCGGTCCCACCCGCTGGCTGCACCTGGGCCCAGGCCAGCCAGACAGCCCCCACCGTGGGTACGGGCTGCCCATAAACGCAACGCTGGCGGGCGCGGCCCTGGGGCCCGGTGCGCCAGGCGGTATCGAAGTTGTAGATCTGCACGTGGGGCAGGTCCAGCGCCACGGCGATGTGGCTCAGCCCGCTGTCCACACCGATCACGCCGGCGCAGCTGGCCAGGGCATCGGTCAGCGCGTCCAGCGCCAGGCGTGGCCAGACCACGGCATGCGGCATCTCACGGGCCAGGGTCTCGCTGCGACGCTGCTCCTCGTCGGTCCCGTGCAGCAGGGCCACGTCAAAACCGGCGGCATCGAGCTTGTCTGCGAGTGCCAGCCAATGCGAAGCCGGCCACTGCTTGTCGGCGCGCGAACTGCCGTGCACCAGGGCCACGCAGGGACGAACCGACAGCATGCCAATTGCTATCTTTTCAGGAGCAATTTCACCTTGCCCCAGGTGCGGTTGCAGGCCAAAGATTTCCTCGGCCGGCACGGTATAGCCCAGGGCCCGGGCGCACAGCTCGCGCGAGCGCCGGACCGCATGCACATGGGGTTCGATGCGGATGGCCACATCGGCCACCCAGCGCGTCGGCGCCTCGTAACCCGATCCCTCGGTGCGATTGGCCAGGGCATAACGCTGGCCGCCCGGTGCCAGGCGCGCGAGCCAGGCGACCAGGGCCGACTTGGTCAAACCCTGCAGGTCGATCACGGCATCGTAGGCCTCGCGCTGCAGCTCGCTCTTGAACGCGGCCCATTCGGCACGCGTGGTCATCGCAAAAGGCGCCTTGCGCCAGCGCCGCAGTTCACAGGGGATCACACGCCGCACACCGGCACAACGCTGCACCAGCGGTGCAAAGCTTTTCTCGACCACCCAGTCGATCTGCGCCTGCGGCAAGGCGCGCCGGATGTCCTGCACGGCAGGCATGCTGTGCACGACATCCCCCAGGGAAGACAGCTTGACGATCAGGATGTTCAAGAGGTGAACCCTGTCCCGCTCAGTGTGCCGCCTCAGCGAAGGAAGCATCCGGCTTGACGCTGCGCAGCAGGGTCAGCATCTCGCCTTCGATGCGCTGCAGCGCCTCAGGGGTATGGCCTTCGAAACGCAGCACCAGCACCGGCGTGGTGTTGGAGGCGCGGATCAGGCCGAAACCGTCGGGCCAGTCCACGCGCACGCCGTCGATGGTGTTGACCGTGGCCGGCGCCTTGAACGACGCCTTGGCCACCAGCTCGGCCACCAGGCGATGCGGCTCGCCCTCAGCACATTTGACATTGAGCTCGGGGGTGGAGTGGCTGGTCGGCAACGCATGGAGCACCACGCTGGCATCAGGTGAGCGGCTCAGGATCTCCAGCAGGCGGCAGGCGGCGTAAGTGCCGTCGTCGAAACCGAACCAGCGTTCCTTGAAGAAGATGTGGCCGCTCATCTCGCCGCCCAGCGGAGAATCGATCTCCTTCATCCGGGCCTTGATCAGCGAGTGGCCGGTCTTGAACATCAGGGGCTGGCCGCCTGCGGCTTCAATCGCCGGCGCCAGGCGCTGCGAGCACTTGACGTCATAGACGATGGTGCCGCCGGGCACGCGCGAGAGCACGTCCTGTGCGAACAGCATCATCTGGCGGTCGGGGTAGATATTGCTGCCGTCCTTGGTCACGATGCCCAGGCGGTCGCCGTCGCCATCGAAGGCCAGGCCCAGCTCGGCATCGCCGCTCTTGAGCGCGGCGATCACGTCGCGCAGGTTCTCGGGCTTGCTCGGGTCCGGGTGGTGATTCGGGAAAGTGCCGTCGACCGCGCTGTGCAGTTCGGTCACCTCGCAGCCGATGGCGCGCAGGATGGCCGGCGCCGAGGCACCGGCCACGCCGTTGCCCGAGTCCACCACGATCTTCATGGGGCGCGCCAGCTTGATGTCACCCACGATGCGGTCGCGGTAGGGCGCGTAGACGTTGAGATTGCGCACAGAGCCGCCGGCCTGCAAGGTCCAGGACTCGTCTTCCATGCAACGGCGCAGGCCCTGGATTTCTTCGCCGTAAATGGCGCGGCCAGCCAGCACCATCTTGAAGCCGTTGTAGTCCGCCGGGTTGTGGCTGCCCGTGACCTGGATGCCGCTGCTGCACACCGTGCTGGCGGCGAAATACAGCATGGGTGTGGTGACCATGCCGACATCGATGACCTCGATGCCAGCTTCCATCAAGCCGCGGATCAGCGCGGCACTCAGGGCCGGGCCACTCAGGCGGCCGTCGCGCCCCACGGCCACGCGCGTTTCGCCGGCCTGGCGCGCGGCGCTGCCGAAGGCGCGGCCCAGGGCCAGGGCCAGGTTTTCATCGAGGGTGGACGGCACGATGCCGCGGATGTCATAGGCCTTGAAGATCGAGGCGGAAACTTGCATGGTGGATCAGGAGGTACGGGACGCGCGCCCCACTCGGCAGGGGGTGATGCACAGGTGGGCCATTGTAGGCGGCCAGGGGGGCGGACGCGATAATGGCAAGGCCCTGGCCCCAGAGCCCTGGCCCCAGAGCCCTGCCCATGAACTCCGCCCGCAAGACCAAACTCAAGCTGAAGCAGCACAAGCCGCGCAACCCCCTGGTGGCGCCGGCCCTGCAGCGCAAGGCGGGCTCACACCGCAAATCGCACAAGAGCGAACGCCAGGCCCAGCAAAGGGCGCTGAAACGCGAGTTGAACGCCTGATCCGTGCTCACAGCGCGGGCGGTCGTTGCCACCACCAGGCCAGCCAGCCCAGGGCAGCGAAAAACACCAGCAGCTGGCCCGCGGCCATCCAGAGGAAGCGCCGCGCCAGCTTGTCGGGTTCGTGGTTGCTGATCAGGTAGAGGCTGGAAGGCGCGCCCTCGACCAGATGCAGCTCGGGCTGGCGTCGCAGTTCGCGGTGACGTTTCTCGACCTCGCCGCGTGCCAGGCGTCTTGCCAGATTCCACTCGCGCTCGTCCAGTTGCCCGTCGCGATCGAGATCGAATCGACGCAGCAGGCCTGTCTGGTCGGCCTTCCACTCCGCCAGCAGTTCGCGCACGTCGGCGCCGGCATCGAGGCCCTGGCTGGGGTGGCGCGTCAGGAAATTGCCGAGCACGTAGATGCGGTCCCGCTGCTGCAGCGTCCACTCCACATAACGGTAGTCCCCCTCGTTCCAGCGCCGGCAATGCCGCGTCACGATCTCGGCGCCCTCGGGATCGACCAGGCACTGGCCGCTGCCGTCGTCGAGCACGAAGCTGGTCTGGCTCTCGGCCTGCTCCACCGTCTCCCATTTGTCCTCGTTGGTCTTGTGCTCGACCTGGTAGCGGTACCAGAGGCAGGCCGCGCCGCTCAGCGGTGAATGCAGGGGGTTGAGGTCCAGCGGCCGGCCCTGGCCGTGCAGTTCCACATACCCCTGGGCCGCGCTGGCGATGCGCGACGTCGGCATGCCCGTGATGGCATGGCGCCGCCGCAGGGCGCCCACCCAGCCCAGGAGGGCCAGCAGGGCCATGCCGGCCAGCACCCCGAGCCAGACTTCGCGCCGCCCGGCCTTGAAGCCCACGGCCAGCAGCACGAACTGCCCGAAGGCCAGGCCGGCATGCAGCGAACCGCCGAAGCGCCCAAAGGACATAGGCCAGCGCATGGCAGCCGACGGCGCTCAGCGTCTCAGCTGTTGAAGAGCTGGCGCACGTCGACGTCGGCTTTCTCGTGGTCGGCGAATTCGAGCAGCGGGTGGTGCGGGAAACGGAAGAGATGCGCGACCAGCGCGTCGGGGAAGGAGTCGACCCGCACATTGTTCAGGTTGACCGATTCGTTGTAGAGCTCGCGGCGATCGGAGATCAGGCTCTCCAGCGAGCTGATGCGCTGCTGCAGTTGCATGAAGTGCTCGTTGGCCTTGAGTTCGGGGTAGGCCTCGGCCACGGCGAAGATCTGGCCCAGGCCGGTGCGCAGCGCGCCTTCGGCCCGGCTGAGCGCCGGCACGTCGTGCGCCTCGCGCGCGCTCTGCACGCGGCTGCGCGCTTCGATGACCGACTGCAAGGTGGCCTGCTCGAACTGCTTGTACTGCCTGCAGACCTCGACCAGCTTGGGCAGCTCGTCATGACGCTGCTTGAGCGACACGTCGATATTGGCCCAGGCCTTGGCCACGTTGTGCTTGAGCTGCACCAGGCCGTTGTAGAGCATGACGACGTAGACGCCGACGATGACGACCACACCCCAGAAGATCGCGGAACCGATAGACATGAACTGCCCTCCACTTTTGTTGGCAGGCCATCATACGAGTAGCTTCCCCGGCACGGCGAGGCGCACCCATGAAAAAAGGGACAGGCCTCACGGCACTGTCCCTTTTTGGCGACGGCCAGGTCAGGCGGTCACGGCCTCAGCCACCGGCGTGCGGATCAGGTGGTCAAAGGCGCTGAGTGCGGCCTTGGCGCCGTCACCCGCGGCGATCACGATCTGCTTGTAGGGCACGGTGGTGCAGTCGCCGGCCGCGAACACGCCCGCCACATTGGTGTGGCCCTTGGCGTCGACCACGATCTCGCCGTAGCGGCTGAGCTCCAGCGTGCCCTTGAGCCACTCGGTGTTGGGCACCAGGCCGATCTGTACGAACACGCCTTCGAGTTCCACGTGTTTCACTTCGCCGCTGACGCGGTCCTTGTAGCCCAGGCCGTTGACTCGTGCGCCGTCACCGGTGATCTCGGTCGTCTGCGCATTGAGGTGGATGCTCACATTGGGCAGGCTCTTGAGCTTGCTGACCAGCACGGCGTCGGCCTTGAGCGCGTCGGCAAACTCGATCAGTGTCACGTGCTGCACGATGCCGGCCAGGTCGATGGCCGCTTCCACACCCGAGTTGCCGCCGCCGATCACCGCCACGCGCTTGCCCTTGAAGAGCGGGCCGTCGCAGTGCGGGCAGTAGGCCACGCCGCGGTTCTTGTACTCCTGCTCGCCCGGCACGTTGACGTTGCGCCAGCGCGCGCCGGTGGAGAGGATGACACTGCGCGCCTTGAGGCTGCCGCCATTGGCCATCTGCAGCTCGACCAGACCGCCGGGCTCGCTGGCCGGGATCAGCTTGTCGGCGCGCTGCAGGTTCATGATGTCCACCTCGTAATGGCGCACCTGGGCTTCCAGCGCCGCGGCGAACTTGGGGCCGTCGGTCTCCAGTACCGAGATGTAGTTCTCGATGGCCATGGTGTCGTTGACCTGGCCGCCGAAACGCTCGGCCGCCACGCCCACGCGGATGCCCTTGCGCGCCGCGTACACGGCCGCCGCGGCACCGGCCGGGCCGCCGCCGACGATCAGCACGTCAAACGGATCCTTGGCGGACAGCTTGGCCGCCTCGCGCGCTTCGGACTTCACGTCGAGCTTGGCGACGATTTCTTCCACCGTCATGCGGCCCGAGGCGAAGACCTGGCCGTTCAGGTAGGTCATGGGCACAGCCATGATCTGGCGCTCGTCCACTTCGGCCTGGAACAGGGCGCCATCGATCACCGTGGTCTGCACGCGCGGGTTCAGGATGGCCATCAGGCTGGCCGCCTGCACCACGTCCGGGCAGTTGTGGCAGCTCAGGGACATGTAGACCTCGAACTTGAAGTCGCCGTCCAGACCCTTGATCTGTTCGATGACGTCGGCCTCGACCTTCGGCGGGTGGCCGCCGGTCCACAGCAGGGCCAGCACCAGGGAGGTGAACTCGTGGCCCAGGGGAATGCCGGCAAAACGCACACCGCGGGTCTCGCCTTCGCGGGCGATCAGGAAGGAGGGCTTGCGCGCATCGCTGCCGCTCTCGTCGAACGTCACCTGGTCCGACAGGCTGGCGATGTCCTGCAGCAGGGCGCGCAGTTCGGCCGAACTGGCACCATCGTCCAGCGAGGCGATCAGGCGGATCGGACGCTGCAGCTTGCCCAGGTAGGCCTGCAGCTGTTGCTTCATGGTGTCGTCGAGCATGGGGTTCTCCTGGTTGGGGTTGGGCATTCAATGCCGCTGTGGGATGGGCCGGGGTCCTCGTGGGACCGCGGCCCATCGGGCTGCGGTACTGTCAGCTGAACGATCAGATCTTGCCGACCAGGTCCAGGGACGGGGTCAGGGTCTTGGCGCCTTCGTTCCACTTGGCGGGGCAGACCTGGCCGGGGTTCTTGGCCACGTACTGGGCGGCCTTGAGCTTGCGCAGGGTTTCCTTGACGTCGCGGGCGATGGCGTTGTCATGCACTTCGGCGGTCTTGATCTGGCCTTCGGGGTTGATGATGAAGGTGCCGCGCAGGGCCAGGCCTTCTTCTTCGATGTGCACGCCGAAAGCGCGGGTCAGCTGGTGGGTCGGGTCGCCGATCAGCGGGAACTTGGCCTTGCCGACAGCCGGCGAGGTCTCGTGCCACACCTTGTGGGCGAAGTGGGTGTCGGTGGTGACGATGTAGACCTCGGCGCCGGCCTTCTGGAACTCGGCGTAGTTGTCAGCGGCGTCTTCCACTTCGGTCGGGCAGTTGAAGGTGAAGGCAGCCGGCATGAAGATCAGCACGGACCACTCGCCCTTGAGCGTCTCGTTGCTGACCTGCACGAAACGGCCGTTGTGGAAGGCTTCGGCCTTGAAGGGCTGGACTTGGGTGTTGATCAGGGACATGAATTAACTCCTGTTGATTGATAAAGGGGATTTATTAAATCGACCGGTTTTTTGAACCGATGACAACATTGTAGTCTTTATCTATCGAAATTTATTGTTGATTTAACAATACTAACGATAGGAAAGTTTTATTGCGCCGCACCAAAAGGGGCGGTCCGGGGGAGGGCTGGGGAGATCGGGGGGGTAGAAAGTGAGCGCAGGCTCAGGCGCCCGCACTCTTGAGCAGCAGGCCCAGCAAGGCGCACACGCCGATGACGTGCATGACATTGCGCTGGTAGCGCAGCAGTGCCACGGCCGCCGCCAGGGCAATCGCAGCCGACACGAAGTCGAAACGCCCGCCCAGGCCCTGCGGCCAGAGCACGTGGTAGCCGAAGAACAGCGCCAGGTTCAGCACCACGCCCACCACGGCCGCCGTGATGGCGGTCAGCGGCGCGGTGAACTTGAGGTCACCGTGGGTGGACTCCACCAGCGGCCCGCCGGCCAGGATAAAAAGGAAGGAGGGCAGGAAGGTGAACCAGGTCACCAGCACGGCCGCCAGCGCCCCGGCCAGGAAGAGCGCATCCGGCCCCAGCAGGGCCTGGCCGTAGCCGCCGACGAAACCGACGAAGGCCACCACCATGATCAGCGGCCCGGGCGTGGTCTCGCCCAGGGCCAGGCCGTCGATCATCTGCTCGGGCGTGAGCCAGCCGTAGTGGCCCACCGCCCCCTGGTACACATAGGGCAATACCGCGTAGGCACCGCCAAAGGTCAGCAAGGCCGCCTTGGTGAAGAACCAGCCCATCTGGGTGTAGCCATGGCCCCAGCCCCAGACTGCCGCCAACAAGGCCATGGGCACGACCCACAGCAGGCCAGCAACCAGCAGCACGCGCAGGGTGTGCGGCCAGTGAAAGCGCGCGTGCGCCGGGGTAGGCGTGTCGTCGTCGATCAGCGCCGGGCCGTAGGACTTCTGCTGGCCGCTGTGTCCGCCTCCGGTGCGGAAGCGCGCCGGCGCGAAACGCCCGCCGAGGTAACCGATCAAGGCCGCGGCAGCCACGATGGCCGGAAAGGGCACGTTCAGCGCAAAGATCGCTACGAAAGAGGCCGCGGCGATGGCCCACAGCGCACCGTTCTTCAGCGCGCGCGAGCCGATGCGCCAGGCCGCCTGCAGCACGATGGCCGTGACCGCCGGCTTGATGCCGTAGAACAGGCCGGCCACCAGCGGCGTCTGCCCGAAAGCGATGTAGATCCAGGACAGCGCAATGAGGATGAAAAGCGAGGGCAGCACGAAGAGCACGCCGGCCACGATGCCGCCCCAGGTCCGGTGCATCAGCCAGCCCAGGTAGGTGGCCAACTGCTGTGCTTCGGGGCCGGGCAACACCATGCAGTAATTCAGCGCATGCAGGAAACGCCGCTCGGAAATCCAGCGCCGCCGTTCCACCAGCTCCTCGTGCATGATGGCGATCTGCCCGGCCGGCCCGCCGAAGCTGATGAACCCCAGCTTGAACCAGAAGCGCAGGGCCTGCCAGAAACTCACGGGCGACGGGGCGCTATCCTCGACTGCTGTCTTGCTCATCGCACCGATCATAGCCACCAACTAACCCGTCTCATGTTCGTTCTCGCCAAACTGCTCGCCTTCCTCACCCAGCCCCTGGCCTGGGTTGTCGCCCTGCTCGCGCTGGGCCTGCTCCTGCAGCAGCGCTGGCGCCGCACGGGCACGACCCTGCTGTGGAGCGCGCTGGCCGTGCTGCTGCTGCAGGGCTGGGCGCCGCTGCCGGATGCGCTGCTGCGCCGCCTAGAAGTGCAGTACCCGGCACCCGTCGACATCGACCTGAGCCGTTATGCCGGCGTCATCGTGCTGGGCGGCGCCACGGAGTCGTCCTATGTCTGGCAAGGCCACACGCAACCCGCGCTCAATGACGCGGCCGAGCGCCTGACTGCCGCCCTGCCCCTGCTGCAGCGGGCGCCGCAACTCAAGCTGCTCTATACCGGTGGCGAAGGTGAACTGATCTTCAAGGGCCTGACCGAAGCCGAGCGGGCCCGCCGCTTCTACGACAGCATGGGTGTGCCAGCGCAGCGGCTGATCCTGGAGTCGGCCTCACGCACCACCTACGAGAACGCCGTGCTCAGTGCTGCCGTACCGGGGGTGGACAAGACCCGCCCCTGGCTGCTGCTCACCTCGGCCTGGCACATGCCGCGCTCCATGGCCACCTTCGAGAAGGCCGGCTGGAACGTCACGCCCTGGCCGGCCGACTACCGCACCGGCCAGGCCACCCCCTGGACACAGTACGGGCTGGCCGACGGGGCCGCCCGCTGGCACACCGCCCTGCACGAATACCTGGGCCTGTGGGTCTACCGACTCACCGGTCGCGCCTGATACAAATCTGCTACATCTGGTCCCTACAATCGCGCCGGTGCAAACGTCTCGGAGCAATGAAATGAACAACAACGCCGCCTGGTGGATCCGCTACCTGCTGGTCATCGTGGTCACCCTGGTCCTGGGTGCCGCCCTCGGTGAGCTGGCCTTCTTCCAGAAAACCAGCATCACCGCGCTCAAGCTCACGGCCGCCAATCTGGTGCGCTTTCTCGGATATGGCAGCGCCCTGATGCTGCTCTGGCTGCTGAGCCAACGCGCCGCGCTGGAACTGGACAAACAAGGGGGCTGGCACTTGCAGGCCGGCCGCTTCGTGCTGCCGCTGGCCACCGTCATCATCGTGCCGGCGGCGCATCCCGTGCTGCTGCTGCTGCTCGGCGGCCTGCTCGGCGCCGAGTTGCGCAAGATCTACGACTGGCTCTTCATCCTGGGTACGCTGGCAGCGGCGATCTGGCTCGTGCTGTCCCTTTATCAACACCTGGAGCCGCTGCTCGACAGCCTGCGCAAGCCCTCCGGCACCGACTGAGCCACCGGGCCGGCGCCTGCGCGTGGCCCCGGACACGCCCTATACTTTGTCCATGCAGCCGTCTCCAGCCCCACGCCGCCGGTTTGCCGGTCCCGCCTGCGCCGAGATGGCCAACTGCACGACGACGACATCCGCCCGGCGGGGTCGCTGAACGCCACCGCGGCCATGTCCTGCTCCCCCGAAGAACTCCTGAAACGCAGCACGGCCCTGGCGGCCGGCTGGCAGGCCTTCCTGGCCGCGCCCGGCACTGACCCGCTGCTTGAGTTTGCCGTTTCCCTCTCCAGCTTCACCGAGTTCCTGCATGGCAAGGGACTGTCGGGACTGAACCAGATCTCACGCAGCCTGGAGCAACAGGCGCTCGCCCTGCTCGACATCGGCCCCGATGCCACCATCGCGCCGGCCACCCTGGCCGACCTGGACCAGCGCGTGCAGGAACTCGGGGCACGGGTGGCAGACTTCATCGACGGTCAGCGCCGGCCGGTGATGGAGCGCCGTACCCAGACCGTCACGACCCCGCTGCTGGACGTCGCCCCACGCCACCGCATCTGGCTGTTCGGCAGCAGTGGTGCCACGTGGCAGGAACTGGCACTGCAACTGGGCTACTTCAACATCGACGCCGAATTTCATCAGGTCCGCAACCTGCCCGGCCTGGGCGACGAACCGGCCATCGTCCTGCTCAACGCCCACGGCCAGAGCACCCAGCAAACGGTCGATCAGCTCCAGCAACTGCGTGGGCGCTTTGCCGCCAGCACCCTGCTGGTGCACGAGCTCGCGGGCGACTTCGACAGCCTGCGCCTGGCCTTGTCGGCCGGCAGCGACTTCTGTTTTCCGGCCGGAACCGCCCAGCCGCTGATCCTGGCCAAGCTCATCGAACTGTGCAGCGGCAAGCAGGAAGCCCCTTATCGGGCACTGGTGGTGGAAGACTCCATCACTGCCAGCAAATCGATCCAGCGCACCCTGGCCATGTGCGACATCGAGACCCATGCCATCGCCCATCCCCATGAGGTGCTGGACTGCCTGGCCCAGTTCCAGCCCGACCTGATCCTGATGGACATGTTCATGCCGGGCTGCACCGGCGTCGAGGCGGCCCGGGTGATACGCCAGCACCCGGAGTTCCTCTCCATCCCCATCGTCTACCTGTCCGGCGACACGAACGTGCCGCTGCAGATCGAGGCACTGCGGCTCGGGGGCGACCACTTCCTCACCAAGCCCTACAACCCGGTGGTGCTCAACGCCATCGTGCAGAGCAAGATCGAACGTTACCGGGCCCTGCGCCGGGCCATGGAGCGCGACAGCCTCACGGGCCTGTACAACCATCGCACATCCAAGGACAAACTGGCCACGGCCATCCAGCAGGCGCGCAGCGCGCAACACCCCCTGGCGGTGGCGATGATCGACATCGATCATTTCAAGAAGATCAACGACAGCTACGGCCACCCCATGGGCGACCAGGTGATCCGCAGCCTGTCCTGGTTCCTCAGCCAGCGCCTGCGCAAGACCGACATCATCGGCCGCTACGGCGGCGAGGAGTTCCTGGTGGTGCTGCCGGCGGCGGACGCGCCGCGGGCCGTGGAAGTGCTGGACCGCATCCGCCACGACTTCGGCCAGATCAAGCATCCCTTCAATGAGACCTGGTGCTCGGCCACCCTCTCCGTGGGTGTGACCCAGCTGCACGAAACGGACGACGTGCAGGCGCTGATCAAGCAGGCCGACGAGGCGCTCTATTCCGCCAAGCGCGCCGGGCGCAATCGCATCGTCAGCTGGCAGTAACGGGCCGGGCCAGCACCTTGTCGATGCGCCGGCCGTCCAGGTCCACCACCTCGAACTCCCAGCCGGCACAGACGATGCGCTCGCCCGTGTGCGGCAGGTGGCCGCTGACGGACAGCAGCAGGCCGGCCACCGTGTTGTAACGCCCGCGCTCTTCGTCCGGCAGGTCCCGGATCTCCAGGCGGCTCTTGAGTTCGTCCACCGGGATCATGCCGTCGAGCAGCCAGGTACCGTCATCACGCTCGGTGGCCCAGGCGTCGACCTGCGCCACCGGCTGCAATTCGCCGGTGATGGCCTCCAACAGGTCGCCCGGCGTCAGCAGGCCCTGCACCACACCATACTCGTCGACCACGAAGACCATGCGCCCGGAGCGTTGCCGGAACTGCTCCAGCAGTTCCATGCCCGAGAGCGTCTCGGGCACGAAGACGGCGGGCTGCGCATGCGCCTCGATCGTGCCCTCGGTCGCCGGCCCCAGCGCCAGCAGCTTGCCCACGCTGATCACGCCCACCACGTCTTCGAGCGACCAGCGGCACACCGGGTACCAGGAATGCGCGCCGCTCTGGCCGGCCTGGCCCACGTGCTGCAGGCTCTGCGCCACGCTTTGCGAAGCGTCCAGCCAGTCGATGTCGGCACGCGGCACCATCAGCGAAGTCAGCGGGCGGTCGTCCAGGCGGAAGACGTTGCGCACCATCTGGTGCTCCTGCTGTTCGATCACGCCGGCGTCCACGCCCTCCTCCAGGCTGTGGCGGATTTCCTCTTCCGTCATGCTGCGGTTGACGTCGGTAGGGATGCGCAGCAGCTTGAGCACCCCCTGGGTGCAAGCCGCCAGCAGCTTGACGAAGGGCTTGGCCGCAATGGCCAGCCAGTGCATGGGACGCGACATCCAGCGCGCCACCGTCTCGGGATAGAGCTGGCCGATGCGCTTGGGCACCAGCTCGCCGAAGATGATGGTGAGGAAGGTGATGATGGCCACCACCAGGGCCGTGGCGGTGATGCCGGCCGCGCGTTCGGTCGCGCCCAGCTCCTCCAGCCAGACCGCCAGGTCGATGCTGAAGGCGGCCTCGCCGACGATGCCGTTGAGCACGCCGATCGAGGTGATGCCCACCTGCACGGTGGAAAGAAACTGGTTGGGGTTGTCCAGCAGTTCCAGGGCTTTCTGGGCACCGCCGTCCCCGGCCTCGGCCATGGCCAGCAGGCGGGCCTTGCGGCTGGCGGCCAGCGCCAGCTCGGACATGGCGAACAGGCCGTTGAGGACGATCAGCAAGGCGATCAGCAGGAATTCCATGGATCCCGTAACAAAGTGGAGATCACCGGACTGTACCTTCCCCCTACTCCGGCCCCCCAGGCACCGTGTCGGACCAGGCCGGTCCCGTGCCCGGGGTCGCCGGCACCGTTGCCTCCCAGGCCGGCTTGGGCAATGTGGCTGCGCACTGGCGCAGCGCCTCGGCCAGTGCGGCACCACTGGCATAACGCGCCTCGGCTTGCTTGGCCAGGGCCTTGTCCAGAATGGCCACCAGACAGGGCGGCAGATCGGCGCGCACGGTCAGGATGTCCACCGGCGCCTCGTTGGCAATGCGGTACATCAGTTGCGCCATGGAGTCGCCATCGAAAGGCAGGCGTCCGCAGGCCAGCTGGTAGAGCATGACCCCCAGCGAAAAAAGATCGGAGGCGCCACTCACCTTGTGCCCGGCCAGCTGCTCGGGCGACATATAGGACGGCGTGCCCATCACCATGCCGGTGCGGGTCTTGCTGGAGTCGGTGATGCGCGCAATCCCGAAGTCGGCCACCTTGACGGTGTCGGTCGCGGGGTCGTACATGATGTTGCCGGGTTTGATGTCGCGGTGCACCACGTTCTGCTTGTGCGCATAGTCCAGCGCCTCGGCCACGCGCGCCACGATGCCCATCACCACCGGCAGCGGCAGCAGGGCCCCGGGCTTGATGTGCGGCGTCAGATCCTGGCCCTTGAGGTACTCCATGGCGATGTAGGCCAGATCGTGTTCCTCGCCGGCATCAAACATGGTGACGATGTTCGGGTGGCTCAGGCGCCCGGCCGATTCCGCCTCGCTGAAGAAACGCTGCTTGACCTCCTGCAACACGTCCGCATCGAACTCCTGCGCCAGGGCCAGGGTCTTGATGGCCACCAGTCGGCCGATCTTCGGGTCCCGGCCCAGGTAGACCACGCCCATGGCGCCCTTGCCCAGCTCCTTCTCGATCTCGTAGCGACCCAGCATGGGCTTGGCCACGCCGGGACGGTCCAGCACCAGGGTGCTGTCGTTGCCACGAGTGGCGCCCCCCAGGATCACGGTCTCGGCCATGGCCTTGGACTGGGCCAGCCGTGCTTGCAGGTCGCGGAACTTCGGCTTGTATTCGGCCATGCGCCGGAACACCGCCTCGGCCTTGTTGAACTGGCGCTTGCGCTCGAAGTCCAGCGCCAGGTTGTAGAGCAGTTCCATCAGGCCGTCATCCATCGGCACCTTGCTGAACTTCTCGAAAGCCATGTCCAGCTGGCCCTGCCCCTGGAAAGCCAGGCCCAGCATGCGATTGCTCTCGGCAGACTCGGCATCGGACTTCTGCTTGCCCGCCTCGGCCAGCAGGAAGTGCTTGGAGGTCAGCAGCAGGTGGCCCACCAGCAGCAGCACGACTGGCAGCATCAGCGGCAGCCAGGTGGCGTACATCGTCATCAATCCGAAGTGCGCGAGCAGCAGGGCCGCAAAGATGCCTCCCGTCACCAGCGCGCCGGTGGCAGCGCTCAGGCGCGGCAACAACAGGATGAGGTAAAGCGCCACGGCCAGGAAGATGCCCAGCTGCGCCAGCGTGCCCCAGGTCGGCGTGAGGAAATAGTCGCCGTTGAGGATGCTGGAGACCGTGTGCGCCAATGTCACCACCGAGGGCATGCTGGATGCGATGGGTGTGACCTGCAGCGTGCCCACGCCCGCGGCCGAGGCGCCGATGAGCACGATCTTGTCGCGGTACTTGGCCGCCGGGATCTTGCCGCTGAGCACGTCGTAGAAGGAATCCACGGGGAAGGCCGGCCGGCCGCCGGCGTCCCTGTAGAAGAAGGTCTGCATGCGCAGGGTCGGGTCGGTGCTGATGAAACGCTGGCCCAGCTGCACGCCGCTGCCCAGCTGCACCCGGATGTCTTCGGTCTTGAGGTTCAGGCTGCGCGCCGCCAGCATCAGCGAGAGCGCCGGGTAGTAGTCGCCGTAGTGGCCCATGACCAGCGGCTCGCTGCGCACGGCGCCGTCCACGTCACGCGAGACGTTCAGGTGACCGATGGCCTGCGCCTGGCTGCCCAGCACGGGGATGGGCAGCAAGACGCCCTGCGAAGGATCCGGCTGTGCGCCCGAGGCCGCGGCCTGAACCTGGGTCAGCCGGTTGCGTTGCACAAAGTCAGGCAGGGGCTTGTCGGGCTTGCCCTGCGGTTCGCCGGGCTCGAAGTACATGGCCAGCTCCACCCTGCCGTTGCGGCCCAGACTTTCGCCGAGCTTGCGGTCGTTGTCGAGCTTGCGCGCAGCGTCTTCCAGCAGCGCCTCCAGGCGTGCCAGGTCGGCGCGGTGTGCCGGGTTGCCGGAGTTGCGGATCGAAGACGCATCGAGCCAGCGGCTGACCTGGCCGACATAGCCCAGACCGGCCTCGACCTGGGGCTCGGTGAACAGCACGGTATGGCCCACCACCTTGGCCTGCCCTTCGGCCAGCAGGTCGATCAAACGCGCATGGATCTCGCGCGGCCAGGGCCAGCGCCCCAGGTTGGCGATGCTCTGGTCGTCGATGGCGATGATGGCGATCCTGTCGCTGGGCACCCGCGTGCTGGCCAGCACACCGAGGTCGTAGGCCTTGCGCTCCAGGCTCTGCATCAGGTCCGAGCCGGCGGCCAGGAAAAACACCAGGGAGACCAGCAGGCCGACCAGCCAGTCCTTACGCCAAAACGACGCGTTTTTCATGTCGCCCTCTGTGTTGTTGTCTTCGTATAAGCGGCCCGGCGGATGCACGGATGCCCCCGGCGGTACGCCCGCATCGACCCACGAGCGGTCCAGTCTAATGCAGCCGCCGGGCCCGGAACAGGGGCAGCACACGGAATGCGAAAATTCCTGTAACTCCACAGAAATACCCCATGGCCCATTACCTGATCGGCGACGTGCAAGGCTGCGACACCGTCCTGCAGCGCCTGCTGGAGGAGATCACCTTCTCGCCCAGCCGCGACACGCTCTGGCTGCTGGGAGATCTGGTCAACCGCGGGCCGGATTCGGCCGGCGTGCTGCGCCGCCTCATGGGCTATGGCGAGGCTGCGCGCTGCCTGCTGGGCAACCATGACCTGCACCTGCTGGCCATTGCCCACGGCGTACGGCCGCCGCACCGCAGCGACACGATCGCCGACGTGCTGCAGGCCCCCGACCGCCCCGCCCTGCTGGACTGGCTGCGCCACCAGCACCTGGCGCTGCGGGAGACCTTCGAGGGCGAAGAGATCCTGATGGTGCACGCCGGTGTTCTGCCCTCCTGGGATGCTACAAAAACAATAGCTTTGGCACATGAACTGGAAAGCGTCTTGCGCGGTCCCGACCTGCCGGATTTCCTGCGTCGCATGTACGGCAACGAACCGGCGCGCTGGGACGACAGCTTGCAGGGCGACGCACGGCTGCGCGTGATCGTCAATGCGCTGACACGGCTGCGTTTCTGCACCGCTGAAGGGAAGATGGAGTTCGCCAGCAAGGAGGGGGCGCAGGGTGCGCCGGCGGGTTACCAGCCCTGGTTCGAGGTGCCAGCGCGCCGTACGGCCGGGATCACCGTGGCCTTCGGCCACTGGTCTACGCTGGGCTGGCTGGACCGGCCCGATGTGCTGGCGCTGGACACGGGCTGTGTCTGGGGCGGTTGCCTCAGTGCGCTGCGCCTGGGGCCAGCCCGCGCACACGAACTGGTCCAGGTGAAGTGCGAAGCCGCGCAAACGCCCGCAGGCCGCGGCAACTGACCCCGATCAGCTCGACGTTTCTTCGCTCTTGTTGAACAGCGCCGCCACCTTGCGCTTGGGCCGGATATTGGCCGACACCACACGGCCGGCCGGCTTGGCCACCGCTTCCCACGGCGCCGGTTCGGCCGCCGCCTCCGTGCTTTCGTAGGGCTGGTTGAAGAAGGGGTCCTGCGGCGGTGCCGACGGACGGCGGCTCTCGCGCGGGGCCGTGCGGCGTTCACCGCGCGGCTCGCTGCGTTCTTCGGTCTGCTCGTACAGGCGCCGGCCTTCGTTGAAACGGCCCTGGCGGCGGATGTCGGGTTTGTCCTCGTCGTACTCGACAGGCTCCAGCTCGATCTTGGTCTTGATCAGCTTCTCGATATCGGCCACCAGGCGAGCGTCCTTGGGCGAGACGAAGCTCACCGCCAGGCCCGAGGCGCCGGCACGGCCGGTGCGGCCGATGCGGTGCACGTAGTCTTCGGCGTTGAAGGGCACGTCGAAGTTGAACACCGCCGGCACGTCCTTGATGTCCAGGCCGCGCGCGGCCACATCGGTGCAGACCAGCAGGTCGACTTCGCCCTTCTTGAAGGCGTCCAGCGCCTTGAGGCGCTCGTCCTGGCTCTTGTCGCCGTGCAGCGCCGTGGTCTTGAGACCCTCGCGCTCCAGCGAACGCGCCAGGCGGGCGCAGCCCAGCTTGCTGTTCACGAACACAAAAGCCTGTTTCATGCCGCGCTGGCGCAGGATCTGGTGCAGGGCGTGGCGCTTGTCGTCGTCGCCCACGCTGTAGAAGTGCTGTTCCACGGTGGAGGCCGTGGCGTTGGAACGCGCGACCTCGATGGTCACCGGGTCCTGCAGGTAGCTGTTGGCCAGGCGCTTGATCTCGGGCGAGAAGGTGGCGGAAAACAGCAGCGTGGTGCGCTGTTTGGGCAGGTAGGACAGGATGCGCTGCAGGTCCGGCAGGAAACCGATGTCCAGCATGCGGTCGGCCTCGTCCAGCACCACGTACTCGACCTGGTTGAGCACGGCGTTCTTGGCTTCGATGTGGTCCAGCAGGCGGCCGGGCGTGGCCACCAGCACCTCGACGCCTTTTTTCAGCTCCAGGGTCTGGGGTTTCATGTCCATGCCACCGAACACCACGGTGCTGCGCATATTGGTGTACTTGGCGTAGAGCTTGACCTGCTGGGCCACCTGGTCGGCCAGTTCACGCGTGGGCAGCAGCACCAGGGCGCGCACGGGGTGGCGGGCCGGGGAGGTAGAGCTGTTCTCGTGTTTCATCAAGCGCTGCAGCAGCGGCAGAGCGAAGGCGGCGGTCTTGCCGGTGCCGGTCTGGGCGGCGCCCATGACGTCACGCCCCTGCAGCACCACGGGGATGGCCTGGGCCTGGATGGGGGTCATGGACTCGTAACCCATCTCCGACACAGCGCGGGCCAGCGGAGCGGCCAGTTGCAGCTGGGCAAAGGCCATGATGGGGGTGTCGGCAGTGAGTTCGTTCGAAGTCACGGGAGCGGTGGTCAGTTCAGTATTCAAATCGGTCTGGCATAGCCAAATAGTGCTATCTAACCGATAGCGGGCCACCCCTGCATCCAAGGGCAAACCCCGATTATCCCCGATATCCCGTTCCTGGGCCATCCGCCCCGGCTACAGTGCTTCTCTATGACCGAGACCCTGCTCAGCCCGGCCCGGACGGCCGAGCGCCTGCCCTACCCGGCCCTGGCGGCCGAAATCGCTGCCCTGCTGGAAGATCCGGCCGTCCAGGTTCCCGCCCGCCTGGTCCAAGCCCTGCCCGGGGGCGGCAGCCTGTTCGTGATGCCGGCCCTGGACGGCCGCCTGGCCATCACCAAACTCATCACTTTCACGCCCGCCAATGCCGGCACGGGGCGCCCGGCCATCCAGGGCGACGTGGTGGTGTTCGACATCGCCACCGGCGAACGCCGCCTGGTGCTGGACGGCCCCACAGTCACGGCCCGGCGCACGGCCGCGGTTTCCCTGCTGGCGGCCCAGACCCTGGCGCCGAATCCAGACGGACCGCTGCTCATCGTCGGGGCCGGCGTGCAAGGGAAAGCGCATCTGGAAGCCTTTACGGCCGGGCTGGGTGTGAAGGAGGTCTTCATCGCCTCGCGCAGCACGGCCAGCGCCGAAGCCCTGGCCGCCCATGCCCGCACACTGGGCCTGCAGGCCGAAGTGATCGCCAACCCCAACGCCGCGCTGGCTGAAGCCCCGCTGGTCGTCACCTGCACCCCGGCCAGCGGCGTGGTGCTGCGGACTGAACCGCGGCCCGACGCCTTCATCGCCGCCGTCGGCGCCTTCACGCCGCGCATGGTGGAACTGGCGCCGGAGCTTTGTCGCCACCTGGCGGAACTCGGAACGGTGGTGGTGGACACCCGCGACGCCGACCACGAGGCCGGCGATCTGCTGCAGGCCCGGCTGGACGTGAGCCGCTTTGCCAGCCTGCAAGATGTGCTGCAGGCAAAGAAAAACCGGCCGCCAGGGCCGGTTCTGTTCAAAAGCTGCGGCTGGGCCGGCTGGGATCTGGCGGCGGCGCGGCTGGCGCTGCCCGCATAAAAGCTCTTAGGTCTTCGGCAGCGTCACGCCCCGCTGCCCCTGGTACTTGCCGCCACGATCTTTGTAGCTGGTCTCGCAGACATCGTCCTTGTCGCTCTCGAAGAACAGCACCTGGGCACAGCCCTCGCCCGCGTAGATCTTGGCCGGCAGCGGTGTGGTGTTGGAGAACTCCAGCGTGACATACCCTTCCCACTCGGGCTCGAAGGGCGTGACGTTGACGATGATGCCGCAGCGCGCGTAGGTGCTTTTGCCCAGGCAGATGGTCAGCACATTGCGCGGGATGCGGAAGTACTCCATGGTGCGCGCCAGCGCGAAGCTGTTGGGCGGAATGACGCAGACGTCGCTCTCGATGTCCACGAAGCTCTTTTCGTCGAAGTTCTTCGGGTCCACCACCGTGCTGTAGATGTTGGTGAAGACCTTGAACTCGGGCGCGCAGCGGATGTCATAGCCGTAGCTGCTGGTGCCGTAGCTCACGATCTTGTTGCCGGCGGCGTCCTGCCGGATCTGGCCCGGCTCGAAGGGCTCGATCATGCCGTGCTGCTCGGCCATGCGGCGGATCCATTTGTCGCTCTTGATGCTCATGGTGGTTTTTCCTGGGAATGCGGAATTGTAGGCAGTCGCCTTAGGTCACTGAAAAGAGCTCGACGAGGGTCTCGCGCAGCCAGCGGTTGGCCGGATCGGTCTCGAAACGGCGGCTCCAGTGCAGCGAGACCGTGAAGTCGCGCAGGGGAAAGGGCGGCTCGATCAGGGTATAGGCGCCGCTGGCCGCAAAACCCTGGGCGATGTTGCGCGGCATCACCACCGCCAGATCGGTGGCCCCCACGATGGCCGGCAGCACCATGAAGTGCTCGGCCGTCAAGCGCACCCGGTCTTCCAGCTTGAGCAGTTGCAGGATGCGCAGGGTGTCCGAATGGGTGCGACCGGCCACGAACTCCAGCTCGTGCAGGGCGGCCAGCAGGCCCGCCCCCTTGCGCCGGCGCGTCGCCACCGCAAAGGGATGGCCGGCGCGCAGCATGACGATGTAGCGGTCCTTGAGCAGCTGCACACGCTGCGTGTCCTTGACGGTGGGCAGAAAACCGAAGGCAAAGTCGATCTGCCCGCTGTCCAGCGCGTCGGCGATGCCGGCCGCCGGCAGCGGCAGGGTCTCGATGCGTACGCCCGGCGCGCGTTCACGCAGCGCCACCATGAGGTCGGGCAGGAAACGGCCCTCGCCGATGTCGCTCATGTGGATGCGGAAGGTCTTGTTCGAGAGCAGCGGATCGAACTGCGCCGCCTCGCCCAGGGCCTGCTCCAGCAGGCCCAGGGCGCTGCGCACGGCCGGCGCCAGGCGCTCGGCGCGTGGCGTGGGCAACACGCCGCCCGCTGCGCGCATGAAGAGCGGGTCGTTCAGCAGCAGGCGCAGGCGCGTCAGGCCCTGGCTCACGGCGGGCTGGGTCAGGTCCAGCATCTCGGCGGCCCGGCCCACCTTGCGCGCGCGGTAGACCGCGTCGAACACGCGCAGCAGGTTCAGGTCCAGGTCCTTGATATGCATATATCTAATAAACGATAGTCACGTTATTTTATTGATGAATGACCGTCCAGGCGCCACACTCACGCGCTGACCCCAAAAAACACCGAGGAAGACACGTGGAAGTTTCATTCAGCCAGGAGATCAAGTCCCTGGCGCTGGGCCAGGGCCAGACCTTTCATGGCGAGGGCATTCTGGCCATCACCAAGGGCCTGCTGCAGTCAGGCGTGGCCTATGTGGGCGGTTACCAGGGGGCACCGGTCTCGCACCTGCTGGACGTGATGGTGCAGGCCAAGCCCTATATGGACCAGCTCGGCGTGCACGTCGAGGCCTGCTCCAACGAAGCCTCCGCTGCCGCCATGCTGGGCGCCTCCATCCATTACCCCCTGCGTGGCGCCGTGACCTGGAAGTCCATCGTCGGCACCAACGTCGCAGCCGATGCGCTTTCCAACCTGGCTTCGCCGGGCGTCACGGGCGGTGTGCTCATCGTCGTGGGCGAGGACTACGGCGAAGGCGCCAGCGTGATCCAGGAGCGCACCCATGCCTACGCGCTCAAGTCCGGCATGGTGCTGCTCGACCCGCGGCCCGAGCTGGGCCGTATGGTCGACATGGTGGAGCACGGCTTCGCCCTGTCCGAGGCCTCCAACATGCCGGCCATCCTGGAGCTGCGCATCCGCGCCTGCCATGTGCGCGGCAGCTTCCAGGCCAAGGACAACCGCATCTCCAAGGTGTCCACGCGCGACCTGATGGAAGAACCGGCGACCTTCAACTACGAGCGCCTGGCCCATCCGCCCGTGACCTTCCGCCACGAGAAGCTCAAGAGCGAACAACGCGTGCCGGCCGCGCGCCAGTACATCCGCGAACACCAGCTCAATGAACTGTTCGCTGGCAAACACAGCGATCTGGGCATCGTGGTGCAGGGCGGCCTGTACAACACGCTCATCCGCACCCTGCAGCAGTTCGGCCTGGCCGATGCCTTTGGCCAGACCGACATCCCGCTGCTGGTGCTCAACGTGACCTACCCACTGGTGCCCGAGGAACTGAGCGAGTTCTGCATCGGCAAACGCGCCGTGCTGATGGTGGAAGAGGGCCAGCCCGAGTACATCGAGCAGGAACTCGCCACGATGCTGCGCCGCGCCGATATCCAGACCCCGCTGCACGGCAAGGACATGCTGGCCCTGGCCGGCGAGTACTCGGCCGAGGTCATGGCCGGTGGCCTGGAGAAATTCCTGCGCCGCTACCGCTCCGAACTGCTGCCCGCCACCGTGCCGCAGTGGCTGCAGGGCAACCGCGACCGCCGCGCCGCCATCGCCACCGAGATCACGAAGAACAGCGGCCAGCCCCTGCCGGCCCGTCCGCCGGGCATGTGCATAGGTTGCCCGGAACGCCCGGTGTTCTCGGCACTCAAGCTCGCGCAGGAGCAGGTGGGACAGGTGCACATCGCGGGCGACATCGGCTGCCACGCCCTGGCCACCTTCGAGCCCTTCTCCTTCGGCCACTCCATCCTGGGTTACGGCATGAGCCTGGCCAGCCGCGCCGGCGTCTCGCCCATGATGAACCGGCGCGTGCTTTCCGTCATGGGCGACGGCGGCTTTTGGCACAACGGCCTGCTGACCGGGGTGCAGAGCGCGCTATTCAACGGCGACGACGCTGTGCTGCTGATCTTCAAGAACGGCTACACCTCGGCCACCGGCACGCAGGACATCATCTCCACGCCCGGCGACGCTGCCAAGGATGGCGCCGTCGACAAGCGCGACAGCGTGGTGCACACCAACCAGACCATCGAGACCACGCTCAAGGGCCTGGGCGTGCAGTGGCTGCGCACCGTCACCACCTACGAGGTCGAGAACGTGCGCCGCACGCTGATCGACGCCTTCACCTCCGACTTCAACGGCCTCAAGGTCATCATCGCCGAGGGTGAATGCCAGCTGGAACGGCAGCGGCGCATCAAGCCCTGGCTGGCTGGCCTGCTGAAAAAGGGCAAGCGCGTGGAGCGGGTGAAGTACGGGGTGGACGAGGACGTCTGCAACGGCGACCATGCCTGCATCCGGCTCTCAGGTTGCCCGACGCTCACTCTCAAGGACAACCCGGATCCTTTGAAGGTGGATCCTGTGGCTACTGTCATTGATGGCTGTGTGGGGTGTGGGTTGTGCGGGGCCAATGCGCATGCAGCGACTTTGTGTCCTTCGTTCTATCGGGCTGAAGTTGTTCAGAACCCTCGCTGGCATGAGCGTTTGCTTGCCTCGATTCGCCGTAGCGTTGTTCGCGTGCTGCAACCTGCTTGAGGGTGAGGTGGTTTGTGTTTTGTCGCT
>NZ_KQ483358.1:1452395-1482419 GCF_001432305.1 Curvibacter sp. PAE-UM | reverse complement strand
GGGGGGGGGGGGGGGGGGGCCTGGATTTGGTTTCGTCGTGCCGGCTACGCTTCTACGGCACGTGGCGCCGCCACAGCTTCTTCTCTCCCCGAATCGCGAGCCCACGGTCGTAGAGAACTCGCACCGATCTGCACGCCAAGGCTGGCGGCTGCGCCAGCCAGCAACGAGACAAGCAACACAAGCTGTTCCCCCTGTCTCGTGTACAGCGGGCCGCGCAGCGGCCGCTGTCGTTGGCACGCACCAGCCCAACCATTTACTACGACCACAGGCGTGAAATGCTGGCGCCCAAACCACGGTGGCGACGCTTCGCTCCATAGAAGCCTGTCCAGAAACCAGAACCCAAATCCAGGCTCCCCTCTACCCCGGCGGGGGTAGAGAGGGGCGGGGGGGAGTGTGGGGGGCAGACCAGCTGTCGCAGACAAACAAAGCCGAGCTCCACCAAAAACAGAACAAGAAACAAAAGACATGAACCAACAACCCATCTCCCTCCTCCTCTGCGCCCTAGGCGGCGAAGGCGGCGGCGTCCTGACCGAATGGCTGGTCGAGACCGCCCGCCATGCCGGCTACCCCGTGCAAGCCACTTCCATCCCCGGCGTGGCGCAGCGCACCGGCGCCACCACCTACTACCTTGAGGTCTTCCCCGTGCCGGTGGCCGAACTCGGCGGCCAACGCCCGGTGCTGGGCCTGTACCCCATGCCGGGGCGGCTCGATGCCCTGGTCTCCAGCGAGTTGCTGGAAACCGTGCGACAGATCAGCCTGGGCCATGCCAGCAGCGACCGCACCCTGGTGCTGAGCTCCACGGCGCGCGCGCTGACCACGATGGAGAAGATGCAGATGGGCGACGGCCGGCGCGATGCGCAGGGGCTGCTGAACCTCATCACCACCCACAGCCGTGCCCACCATGTGCTGGACATGGCCGAGCTCACGCGCCAGGCCGGCACCATTGTCAGCGCCGTGATGCTGGGCTGCATCGCCGCCAGCGGCCTGCTGCCCATGGGCCGCGCCGAGTACGAAGCCATCCTGAAGGACAGTGGCGGCAGCGCCCAAGCCAGCCTGCGCGGTTTCGCCCTGGGCTTCGACGCCGTGCACGCGCAGCGCACCCAGGCGCAATTCATCGAGCAGGTACTCACACCGAAAGCTGTGGCACCGGCCGCCAAAGTGCCGGCCCTGCCCGCCACCGTGGCCGCGCTCTTCCCCGGCGTATTGCACGAGATCATCGCCCTGGGCCATGCGCGCCTGGTGGAGTACCAGAACGCGGCCTATGCCCAGCGTTACGTCGAGCGCCTGCAGCAGGTGCTGGCAGCAGAGCGAACCAGCGACCCGCAGGGCACGCGCGGCTGGGCCGTGACGCGCGAGATGGCGCGCTGGCTGGCGCTGTGGATGGCGTTCGACGACATCATCCGCGTGGCCGACCTCAAGAGCCGCGCCAGCCGCTGGTCGCGTGTGTTGGGCGAGGTCAAGGCCGGCGAGGCCGACCTGCTCAAGCTCTACGACCACTTCAAACCCGGCGCGCCCGAGTTCGCCGCCCTGCTGCCCACGGGCCTGGCGCAACGCGTGCTGGCCTGGGACCGCCGTCGCGTGCTGGCCGGCAAGAACCCCTGGGCCCTGCCCCTGAAGATCGGCACGCATTCGGTCTTCGGCATGCTCGCCCTGCGCGGCCTGGCCACGCTGCGCGCGCTGCGCCCCCTGGGCAGCCGCTTTGTCACCGAGCAGACGCTGATCGAGTTGTGGCTGGGCGCGGTGGTGAGTAGCACACAACGCCACTGGGCCACGGGCCACGAGCTGGCCTTGTGCGGCCGCCTGATCAAGGGTTACGGCAGCACCAACGAGCGCGGCAAGGACAACCTGCTGCACGTGGTGCAACACCTGGCCACGACCGGCCACTTCGAACACGATGCAGCGCGCGCCTCCGCCATCGCCGCGGCACGCCAGGCGGCCCTGGCCGACGACGCCGGCAAGGCGCTGGACCGCGCCCTGCAGCAGCACGGTGCACCGGCCCGCCCCGTGAAAGAGCAGCCGATCCGCTGGATGCGGCGGCGCCAGGCCTGAGGAGGCCGCCACAGGCAGTGATTACGCTCATATACAAGGGACCGGGCGGACTGTACATTGGTCCGGTCTGAATGATTCCAACCACCACAAAGAGGAGACCCCGCGTATGCAACAGCCCACCCAAGCACTGACCCGTCTGGCGACAGCCTGCGCCACTGCCCTGCTGCTGGCGGCAGCCCCGGTCCAGGCCCAGGACAAGCCGGTGATGTTCCGTTTCTCCAGTTGGGTGCCGGCCCAGCACCCGCTGAACCCATCGCTGATCGCCTGGGGTGAAAGCATGAAGAAGGCCTCGGGCGGCACGCTCAGCGCCACCATGTTTCCGGCCCAGCAGCTGGGCAAGGCTTTCGACCACTACGACATGGCGCGCGACGGCATCGCCGACTTCGCCTATGTGAACCCGGGCTACCAGCCGGGCCGCTTCCCGGTCTTCGCCGCCTCGTCCCTGCCCTTCCTGATCGCCAACGGCAAGGGCGGCTCGGCCGCCGTCGACGCCTGGTACCGCAATTACGCGGCCAAGGAGATGAAGGACGTGAAGTTCTGCTTCGCCTTCGTGCATGACCCCGGCACCTTCCACTCGCGCAAGAAGATCGTCCTGCCCACCGACATCAAGGGCATGAAGATCCGCCCGGCGCACGAAGGCGTCGGCCGCATGGTCACGCTGCTGGGCGGCACCAACGTGCAGTCCTCGGCACCCGAAGTGCGCGAGATCATCGAGCGCGGTGTGGCTGACGCGGTGACCTTCCCCTGGGGCTCGATCCCGCTGTTCGGCATCGACAAGGTGGTCAAGTACCACATGGACGTGCCCCTGTACGTGACGCCCTTCGTCTGGGTCATGAACCAGTCCAAGTACAACGCCCTGTCGACCGCGCAGAAGAAGGTCGTGGACGACCACTGCACCACCGAGTGGGCCGAGAAGGTGGCCAGCCAGTGGGCCGACTTCGAATACGCCGGCCACGCCAAGCTGGGCGCCATGCCCGACCACGAGGTCTACAAGCTGACCCCGGACCAGCTCGACGCCTGGCGCAAGGCCGTGGCCCCGGTGGAAGCAGAGTGGGCCAAGGACCTGAAGGACAAAACCGGTCAGAATCCCAAGGCCGCGCTCGACGGCCTGAAGCAGCAACTCGTGAAGTACAAGGCTGCGATGTAATCAGCAAGCAGGCGGGTGATGCCAGCCGGCATCGCCCGCTGCCGGCATTCCCTGTCTCTGGAGCACTGCGTGAAGCGCAATTCTATGGATCGTGTCATCGACACGATCGAGTGGCTGGCTGCGATCTTCGTCGGCATCGTCGCCCTCAACATCTTCGTCGCGGTCATCCTGCGCAAGTTCTTCGACACCTCCATCCCGGACGCCTACGACTTCGGTTCGCTGCTGCTGGGCATCCTGATCTTCTGGGGCATCGCCGCCACCAGCTACCGCGGCACGCACATCACGGTGGACCTGCTGTGGACCGCCGGCAGCAAGCGCACGAAACGCTGGATCGACATCTTCGCCACCCTGGTGTTGCTCTTCGTGGTGGTCGTGCAGACCTACACCCTGTTCGACAAGGTGCTGGTCACCTGGCGCGACAACGTGCTCACCTACGATCTGCACCTGCCGACCTGGCCCTTTTTTGCCGTGGCCTGGCTGGGTGATGTCGCAGCGGTGCTCCTGATCGCCATCCGCACCTGGCGCCTGATCTTCCAGCCCGAGCTGATCGAAGACCATCCCGAACAACACACCAGCGAATGAGGCTCCCGTCTTGAATACCGATCTCGTGGCCGGCATCGGCTTTGTCGTCCTCTTCGTTCTCATGCTGTTGCGCGTGCCCGTGGGCATGGCCATGGGCCTGGTGGGCGTCACCGGTTACGGTTACATCGTGGGCATGGACCCCGCGCTCAAGATGGTGGGCCAGACCACCATGCGCACGGTGACCGACCAGAACTTCGCCGTCATCCCCATGTTCATGCTCATGGGCGCCTTCGTCTCCATCTCGGGTGTGAGCCGCGAGCTGTTCCGCGCCGCCAACGCCTTCATGGGCCACCTGCGCGGCGGCCTGGGCGTGGCCACGGTGCTGGCCTGCGGCGGCTTTGCTGCCATCTGCGGCTCCTCAGTCGCCACGGCGGCCACCTTCTCCAAGGTGGCCTACCCGGAGATGCGCCACTACAACTACCCCAAGTCCTTCGCCACCGGCGTGATCGCCGCCGGCGGCACCCTGGGCATCATGATCCCGCCGTCCACCGTGCTGGCGGTCTACGCCATCCTGACGCAGCAGGACATCGGCAAGCTCTTCATGGCCGGCGTGCTGCCCGGCCTGCTGGCCATCGCCATGTACATCCTGACCATCGCGCTGATCGTGATGGCCCGGCCCGGTTTTCTGCCGGCCGGCGAGCGCAAGCCCTGGAGCGAACGCCTGGCCAGCCTGAAGGACGTGTGGGCACCGCTGGCCCTGTTCATCTTCGTGATCGGCGGCCTCTACGGCGGCCTGTTCACGCCTTCGGAAGCCGGCGGCATGGGCGCGGCCGGCGCCTTCATCCTGGGCGTGGTGCGCCGCCGCCTGAACCTGGCACAGATCCGCGAGGCCCTGCTGGAAGCCACGCGCACCTCGGCCGCTGTCTTCACGGTGCTGATCGGCGCGCTGCTGTTCGGCTACTTCCTGACCATCACACAGACGCCGCAGAAGGTCACCGAACTCCTCACCGGCCTGGGCCTGAGCCGCTACGCCCTGCTGGCCATCATCATGGGCATGTACCTGGTGCTGGGCTGCCTGATGGACGCCATGGCCATGATCATCCTGACCGTGCCCATCATCTACCCGCTGATCCTGCAGCTTGGCTTCGACCCGATCTGGTTCGGCGTCATCATCGTGATGACGGTGGAGCTGGGCCTGATCCATCCACCCGTGGGCATGAACGTCTTCGTGATCAAGAGCGTGGTGCAGGACGTGACTTTCACCCAGATCTTCCGCGGCGTGCTGCCCTTCATCGGCACCGACCTCATCCGCCTCGTCATCCTGATCGCCTTCCCGGCCATCGCCCTGTGGCTGCCCGGCCGCATGGGCTGAAGCCACCCCGTTTCATTCGATACTTCCCCGTCCTCACCGAATCCCTCAAGGAGCACACCACCATGCCTGGCATCCCGACACTCTCCCGCCTGAGCCGACGCACCCTGCTCGCCGCATTGCTGGCCACCGCTGGCGCGCTGCCCGTGGCACAGGCACAAGGCTATCCCAACAAGCCGCTCAAGGTCATCGTCACCTTCCCGCCGGGAGGTGTGGCCGACGTGCTGGCGCGCATGGTGGCCGCTCCGCTGCAGGACGCGCTGGGCCAGCCCGTGGTGGTGGAAAACCGGGCCGGTTCCGGCGGCAACATCGGCGGTGACGTGGTCGCCAAATCGCCCGCTGACGGCTACACCCTGCTGATGAGCTCGGGCGGCCTGGTGTCGGTGAACCCGCACATCTACGACAAGATGCCCTTCGACCCCACCAAGAACCTGACCCCGGTGGCCTCGGTCGCGCGCGTAGCGGTGTTCCTGGTCGTCAAGCCCGCGCTGCCGGTGGCCAACGCCCGTGAGTTCGTCTCCTACCTGAAGGCCAACCCGGGCAAGCTGTCCTACGGCACGCCGGGCAACGGCAGCTCGCCGCACCTGGCCACCGAGATGCTCAAGAGCATGACCAGCACCTTCGCCGTGCACGTGCCCTACCGCGGCGCGGCCCCGGCGCTCAACGACCTGCTGGCCGGCCAGATCGACTTTGCCTTCGATCCGGGCATCGCCCTGCCGCATGTGCGCGCCAACCGGCTCAAGCTGCTGGCCATCGGCAGCCCCAAGCGCTCGCCGCTGTTCCCCGACGTGCCCACCGTGGACGAAGCCACCGGCCTCAAGGGCTTCGACGCTGACAGCTACTTCGGCTTCTACGCCCCGGCCGGCACGCCGCCCGCCGTGATCACGCGCCTGAACACCGAGATCAACAAGATCCTGGGCAGCCAGTCCGCCAAGGACCGCATTGCCGCCCTCGGTGGTGAAGCCGCAGCGATGAGCCCGCAAGCTTTCGCCGCGAAGGCGACGGACGACTCCAGGCGTTTTGGCGCCCTCATCCGCGAACGCGGCATCAAGGGCGACTGAGCTCCCAGCCGCATCCGGCCCCTCCTCGCGGGGGGCTTTTTAATTTCCTGCCATGACCGACATCTCCTCCCCCCAACCCCGCACCGTCGTCTACACCCAGCGCGTCGAGTTCGGCGACTGCGACCCGGCCCGCATCGTCTGGTTCCCCAATTTCTTCCGCTGGATCGACGCCGCTTCGCGCCACTTCTTCATCCAGTGCGGCGTGCCGCCCTGGCACGAGACCGAGAAGGCCACCGGCATGATCGGTACGCCGCTGGTGGACACGCACGCGCGTTTCGTCAAGACCGCGAGTTATGGCGACACGCTGCAGATCCACACCCACGTAGCGGAATGGCGCGAGAAGAGCTTCGTGCAGCGTTACCAGATCAAGCGCGAAAACCAGGATGGCTCGGTGGACCTGATCATGGAATGCGACGAGGTGCGCATCTTTGCCGCGCACCGCCAGGACGGCAAGGGCATCCGTGCCGTGCCGATACCGGCCGACATCAAGTCTTTGTGTTCGTGAATGCAAAAGCCGCCGGACCGGGCGGCTTTTTTCTGTCAGACCCCGGCCAGCAGGCGCAGGCCCCCAGGATCCAGCAGATTGAGCACGCGGCCGGTGCCGCTGATCAGGCTGCGCTCACGCAGATGGCGCAGCACACGCGACAGCGTCTCGGGCGCAATGCCCAGCTGGGCTGCGATCAGGCGCTTGCGCTGCTCCAGCGGCACGGCCAGGGCCCCCTTCTCGCCGGGTTGGGCATGGCGCAGCAGCCATTCGGCGCAGCGCGCCTCGGCGTCCTTGGCCAGCCGGCTCACGGCCAGTTCGGTCTGGCGCCGATGCGCCGTGGCCACGTCCTGCAAGACAGTCCGCGCCGCCACCGGCATGGCTCCCAGCGACTGGCGAAAACGCGCCAGCGGAATACGCCGCAGCACCACCTCGGTTTCGGCCACCGCGTCCACGACGCTGGGCAGGCCCAGCACGGCGGCGGTGGCCTCCAGCCAGAACGGCCCCTGGATCTCGCCGAGCTGATGCGCCAGGACTTCGCCTTCCATCACACCCAGCGCCACGCGACCGGACTCCACATACATCACCGCGGTGGGCGTGCTGCCACGCTTGAGCAGCACGGCGCCCGCCGCCGCCTTGCGGCGTTCGGCACTGGAGTCCATGAATTCGGGTGGCAACATGGAAGCCACTGTGCCGCCCCGCCGCCCCGCCGACCTTGAGCCAAGTCAAAGACCGAGCACGAAAGCCGGCCGGCAAGACCTACAAAACCAGCAAGGCCCGGAAATCGTTCACATTGGTATGGGTCGGGCCGGTGACCACCAGATCACCCAGGAGCTGGAAGTAGCCATAGGCATCGTTGCGGTCCAGGTAACGCTCGACCTTCATACCCTGCGCCTGGGCCCGGGCCAGCGTGCCGGGTTCGACCCAGGCGCCGGCGTTCTCTTCCATGCCGTCGATGCCGTCGGTGTCGGCCGCCAGGGCCCAGACACCCGCCTGCCCCTGCAGGGCCAGCGCCAGCCCCAGGCAGAACTCGCCGGCGCGGCCACCCTTGCCGCGCTGCTCGCCCGCGGGCACCGGGCGCACCGTGACCGTGGTCTCGCCGCCGCTGAGGATGACGCAGGGTTTGGCAAAGGGCTGGCCATGCTGTGCCACCGCGCGCGCCAGGGCAGCATGCACCTTGCCCACCTCGCGCGACTCACCCTCCATCTCGTCGCTGAGGATGTAGGCGTTCAGGCCAGCGGCGCGCGCCGCCTCGGCTGCCGCTTCCAGCGACTGCTGGGGCGTGGCGATCATGTTGACCTGATGCCCCTGGAAGATGGGGCTGCCTGGCTTGGGCGTTTCCAGTGCGCCTTGTTCGAGCGCAGCCTGTACCGGGGCCGGCACCTCGATCCGGTAGCGCTTCAAAATTGATAGCGCATCGGCACAGGTGGTGGCATCCGGTACGGTGGGGCCGCTGGCAATGACGGAAGGGTCGTCCCCCGGCACGTCGCTGATGGTCAGCGTCACCACCTGGGCGGGGGCGCAGGCCGCGGCCAGGCGCCCGCCCTTGATGCGCGAGAGGTGCTTGCGCACGCAGTTCATCTCGCCGATGTTGGCGCCGCTGGCCAGCAGGGCCTTGTTGATGCGTTGTTTGTCTTCCAGCGTCAGGCCTTCGGCCGGCAGCGTGAGCAGGGCCGAACCGCCGCCCGAGATCAGGCACAGCACCAGGTCATCCTTCGTCAGGCCCTGCACCAGTTGCAGGATGCGCTGCGAAGCCGCCAGGCCGGCGGCATCGGGCACGGGGTGCGAGGCCTCGATGACCTCGATGCGCTGCGCCAGCCCGGCCGGGCGCGGCGGCGTGTGGTGGTAACGCGTGACCACCAGGCCCGACAGCGGGGCTCCGGCCGGCCACAGGGCCTCCACCGCCTGCGCCATGGCGCCACCGGCCTTGCCGGCGCCGATGACGACGGTGCGGCCCTTGGGCGGCTGGGGCAGATGGGCCGCCGTGTTGTGCAGCGGCAGGGCGCGCCGCACGGCGGCGTGGTAGAGGTGTTCGAGGAACTGGCGGGGCTGGGCGATCGGGTCGGGGGCAGTCATGTGAAGTCTCCTGCCTTCTATTGTGACGTCGTAACCCGCCTGTAATCGCACGGGCCCGGACCGCCCCGCCCCCCGTCCGGCTTATTTCTTGCCCAGGCCCAGCTGCTGCGCGCCCTCGGTGTACAGGCTGACCTTCTCCTTCATGAAGGCGTCCATCTGGTCGACCCCGACGTTGATCAGCTCGAAGCCGGCACGGGCGGCCAGCTCCTTCATCTCCGGGTCGTTGTTGAGCGCGGTCCACAGGTCGGAGATGCGCTTGCGTGCCTCCGGCGGGGTGGATTTCGGGACCCCGATGCCGCGGTAGGCGCCATCGACCCAGTTCACGCCCAGCTCCTTGAAGGTCGGCACGTCGGGCATCAGCGGATGGCGCTTCTCCATGGCCACGGCCAGCGCGCGCAGGCGGCTCTTGTTGGCGATGGCGAAGGGCGTGTAGGTCATGGCGCCGTCGATCTGCGAGCCCAGCACCGCCGTGGCCATGTCCCCCGTACCCTTGTAGGGGATGTAGTTGGTCTTGACGCCGAAGGCCGCGTTCAGCCGCTCATGCGCGGCGTGGTTGGCCGAGTTCAGGCCGGAGCCGCCCAGGTTGAGCTTGCCCGGATCGGACTTGGCCATCTTGAGGAAATCGGCAAAGCTCTTGATCGCGCTGGTCTCGGGCACCACCAGGATGTCGGGGGTGTAGTGGAACCAGAACACCGGCGTGATGTCCTGGGTCTTGTACTGCACCTGGCCCTCGAGGGGCTGGAACACGATGTGCGGCAGGTTCACGCCCACCACGTTGACGCCGTCGCCGGGCAGCTGGTTCATCTGGCCCCACATCAGGCCGCCGCCGGCGCCGGCCTTGTACTGGATGATGGTGTCGATCGCCGGGCAGCGTTTCTTCAGCGTGACCTGCTGGTGGCGCGCCGACAGGTCGGACTCGCCACCCGGCGGAAAGGCCTGCCAGTACAGCAGGTTCTTGTCCGGACAGGCCTGTGCCCATGTCAGGGAGGACAGCAGGCTCAAGCCGAAAGCACAAAGCAGTTTCTTCATGGTAGGTCTCCTCTTGGTGTTGTCACAAACTCTGTCCGCCAGACGCCGCTCAGGCCGCCGCGGCGATGCGCGCGCAGGTGGCCGCGGTCACCTGTTCGGTCCGGGCGCTGCCGCCCAGGTCGCCCGTGTGCAGCGATGGGTCGGCCGTGACCGACTCGATCACCCGCATCAGCAGGGCGGCGGCGGCGGGCTCGCCCAGGTGCTCCAGCAGCATCACGCAGGACCAGAAAGTGCCCACGGGATTGGCCAGGCCCTTGCCCATGATGTCGAAGGCCGAGCCGTGGATGGGCTCGAACATCGAAGGGTAACGGCGCTCCGGGTCGATGTTGCCGGTGGGGGCGATGCCCAGGCTGCCGGCCAGCGCGGCGGCCAGGTCACTCAGCACGTCGGCGTGCAGATTGGTCGCCACCACCGTGTCGATGGAGGCCGGCTTGTTCACCATGCGCGCGGTCATGGCGTCGACCAGCTCCTTGTCCCACTTGACGTCCGGAAACTCCTTGCTGATCTGCAGCGCGATCTCGTCCCACATCACCATGGCGTGGCGCTGCGCGTTGGACTTGGTCACCACGGTCAGGAACTTGCGCGGGCGCGACTGCGCCAGCTTGAAGGCGAAACGCATGATGCGCTCGACACCGGCGCGCGTGAGGATGGAGACATCGGTCGCCACCTCGATCGGGTGGCCCTGGTGGGCACGGCCGCCCACGCCGGCGTACTCGCCCTCGGAGTTCTCGCGCACGATGACCCAGTTCAGATCCTCGGGCCGGCAGCGCTTGAGCGGCGCGTCGATGCCAGGCAGGATGCGGGTGGGGCGCACGTTGGCGTACTGGTCAAAACCCTGGCAGATCTTCAGGCGCAGGCCCCACAGCGTGATGTGGTCAGGGATGTGGGGATCGCCGGCGGAACCGAACAGCAGGGCGTCCTTGTTGCGCAGATCGTTCAGGCCGTCGGCCGGCATCATCACGCCGTGCTGGCGGTAGTAATCGCCGCCCCAGTCGAAAGAAGTGAACTCGAACTTGAAGGAGCCGAGCTTCTGGGCCAGGGCCGCCAGCACGGTCTGGCCGGCCGGGATCACTTCCTTGCCGATGCCGTCACCGGGTATGCATGCAATCTTGTAGGTCTTCATCCGTTTTCCTGTTTCATCGGGTCCGGCACGCCCTGCGCGCGCCTGAGCCACGATGGGCACTGTAGAGATATCCAAACGCCATGAATCAGGATAAAGTTATGTCACTGTTTACTTTGAGTTAACAATGACGGCCACCACCTCCTCCCCTTCCGAAATGGCCTTCTTCAGCCTGCTGGCCCGCTGCGGCAGCTTCTCCGGTGCGGCACGTGAAATGGATGTCCCCCCCCCCGCCGTGAGCAAGCGGCTGGCCCAGATGGAGGCGCGCCTGGGCGTGCAACTGCTCAACCGCACGACCCGGCGCGTGAGCCTGACGCAGGAGGGCGAGATCTACCTGCAGCATGCGCGCCGCATCCTGGTGGACATCGAGGACATGGAGCGCCTGGTCGGCAACGCCATCGCCACGCCCAAGGGCCTGCTGCGGGTCAACGCCACGCAGGGTTTTGGCCGCAGCCACATCTCCCCGCTGATTTCGCGCTTCACCAAGCAGCACCCCGAGGTCCAGATCGAGCTGCAGCTCACCGTCAACCCGCCGCCGCTGAGCGAGGACGCCTTCGACGTCTGCATCCGTTTCGGCGAACCCCCGGATGCCCGCGTGATCGCACGCCAGCTCGCCCCCAACCGCCGGCTGCTGTGCGCCGCCCCCGCCTACCTGGCGCAGCACGGAACACCCCGGGTGCCGCATGACCTGACGCGCCACAACTGCATCGGCATCCGCCAGGGCAACGATGGCTACGGCATCTGGCGCCTGAGCGCGGGCAAGCAGACCGAATCCGTCAAGGTGCGCGGCAACCTCAGCACCAGTGACGGGGAAATCGCGGTGAACTGGGCGCTGGATGGCCACGGCATCGTGATGCGCGCCGAATGGGACATCGCCAAATACCTGCGCAGCGGCCGGCTGCGCCAGGTGCTGGAACACTGGCAGACGCCGCCCGCCGACATCCATGTGGTCTATCCCCAGCGCCACCAGCTGTCGGCACGGGTGCGGGCCTTCGTGGACTTCCTGGCCCGGCACTTCGAGAAGTCGTCCACCCGCGCGGCCGGACTGGTGAGCGACTGGTGAACCGCGCGGGCCAGGTGCCTGCGTACTAAACTGGCGGCTCAGAACAACATCCATTTCATCAAAAGAGACAAGCACATGAGCCCACGCCGCCATATCCTTCGCTCCCTGCTGGCCACCACCACGCTGCTGGGCGGCCTGGCCGCCGCCCAGGTCTACCCCGCCAAGCCCGTCACCCTGGTGGTGCCCAACCCGCCCGGCGGCTTCGTCGATGCCTCGGCCCGCCTGCTGAGCGAGCCGCTTTCGCGGGTGCTGGGCCAGTCGATCGTGGTGGACAACAAGGGCGGCGGCAGCGGCAACGTGGCCTATGGCCTGGTGGCGCGCGCCAACCCCGACGGCTACACCCTGCTCACCTCCTACTCGGCCTACCACGTGGGCAACCCCGCCCTCAGCCCCAAGCTGCCCTGGGCGCAAAAGGACCTGGCCCCGGTGGCATTGGTCACGGTGGCCACCAACGTGATTGCCGTGCACCCCTCGGTGCCGGCCAACACGCTCTCCGAATTCATCGCCTACCTCAAGGCCAACCCGGGCAAGCTGAGCTACGCCTCGCAGGGCAACGGCTCGCTCTCGCACATCGGCACCGAGATGTTCAAGGGCCAGACGCGCACCAGCATGGTCCACATTCCCTACCGCGGCTCCGGCCCGGCGGTGCAGGACGTGCTGGCCGGCCAGGTGCAGGTCTTCATCACCACGCCACCCTCGGTCATGGGCCATATCCAGGCCGGCAAGCTCAGGGGTCTGGCGGTGGCCGGCAAGGCGCGCCACCCCGGCATTCCCAACGTGCCCACCACCGACGAAGCCGGCCTCAAGGGTTTCGAGCTCGAAGCCTGGGTTGGCATCTTCGCACCGGCCGGCACGCCACCCGAGGTGGTGGCCAAGCTCAGCAGCAGCATCAAGCAGGCCATGGAGCAGCCCGAAACCAAAACCCGCGCCAATGCCGCCGGCATCGAGATCCGCTACCTGCCGCCCGAGGCGCTGGACGCCCTGGTCAAGCGCGAAACCACCTTCTGGGCCAAGACCATCCGCGAGGCCGGCATCACGGCCGACTGAGATCAGCCGCCACGCTGTTGCACCCCGGGCACACATCCGGGGGGCAAGGGCCGGAAAACCGGCACCCGGGGCCCCGACTTTGTAACAGTTGCTGACATTTGTGGCACAGTAGGCGCATCACTGCCTGCAGGCCGCACCCCGTTGGGAAAACGGGTCCGGCCGACCCCTATCCCATGAGCCAGATCCGTCGCTTTCGCCAATTCCTGTCCATCGCCTGTGCCCTGCTGCTGACGGCCCTGGTGGCCGGCTGTGCCACCGCGCCCGCCCCCAGTGCCAGCGTCGCACCGTCCGCCCCGGTGATCGCCCTGCCGCAAGCCCTGCCGCCCATGGGCCCGGTATCCAGCGCCGACACCGTCATCGACTACCGCCTGGACGCGGCCTACCACCTCTACGACAAGAACAACAACCGCATCTTCAAGGGCGTGATGCCGCACTTCCTCTACGCCATCGGCGTGCTGGAACTGCAGGTGGACAGCCGCGGCAACCTGCTGGCGCTGAACTGGATGCGCGCGCCCGAGCACGCCCCCGAGGTCATGGCCGAGATCGAGCGCACGGTGCGCCAGGCCGCCCCCTTCCCGGCGCCGGTGCGCCTCGGTAGCGCCAGCTACATCGAGACCTGGCTGTGGGATGCCAGCGGCAACTTCCAGCTGCACACCCTGAGCGAAGGCCAGGGCCCCAGGAACCAGCCGCGCCGTACCATGCCGCCGAACCCGAATACCGTGCGGCTGGTCTCCGGCCCGGCGGCTGCAGGCAGCCAGTAAATTCTCACGCCTTCGGTAAATCGTCCCACCACCTCTCGCCCAGGCGCGACTGCAGGTAGGCGATGAAGGCCAGCACCTTGCCCGGCACCAGCTTCGGGCTTGGGAACACCGCGTGGATCTCCTGCTCCGGCAGCGTGTGCCCACGCAGTACCTCCACCACATGACCTGACTTCAGCGAGTCGCTGGCCACGTAGTGCGGCATGGCTGCGATGCCGAAGCCGTTGCGCGCCGCCGCCAGCACCGCCGACAGGTTGTTGGAACGCAGCCGCCCGGCCACGGGCACGGTGAGAGTCTCGCCCTTGGGCGTGGTCATGCGCCAGACGTCGTCACCCAGCACGCTGCTGTAGATCAGGGCCGGATGCCGGCTCAGGTCGTTGGCCTGTTTGGGCACACCCTGCTTGCGCAGGTATTTGGGTGAGGCCACCATCAGCCAGGGGTTCACGCCCAGGAAACGCGCGCCCAGCGTGGAGTCGGCCAGCTTGCCCATGCGGATGGCCAGGTCGATGCCGTTGGCGACCAGGTCGATGTAACGGTCCTCGAAGCTCAGGTCGATCTGCACCTGCGGGTGCTTGGCCATGAAATCCAGCGCCAGCGGCGTGACCACGCGCCGCCCGAAGGCCACCGAGGTGCCAATGCGCAGCAGGCCCTGGGCCTGGGTCTGGCGCAGGCGAACGATGTTGTCGGCCTCGTCCGACTCCCGCACGATGACCTTGCACTTCTCGTAATACAGCGCGCCCGACTCGGTGACGCTGACACCCCGCGTGTTGCGGTTGAGCAGGCGCACCTTGAGCCGCTCCTCGATGGCCGCGACCAGTTTGGTCACGGTGGGCTGGGTGATGGCGAACTCCTTGGCCGCCTTCGAGAAGCTGCCCGTCTCCACCACCCGCACATACACCTCCATCGCATGCAATCGATCCATCGCGCTCACCCTATTTATTCCGATATGGAATAGATGTTATGGACTCCAGCCATCTTCCGCAAGTGCCCGGGAATTTTTACAGTCCGGCATCGATTTTGATATTCAAGGAAAACTCCCCATGGCCAAAATGAAAGCGATCGAAGCCGCCGTCTGGGTGATGGAAAAAGAAGGCGTCACGCAAGCCTTCGGCGTCCCCGGCGCTGCCATCAACCCGCTGTACGCCGCCATGCGCAAGCAGGGCACCATCAGCCACATCCTGGCGCGCCACGTGGAAGGCGCCTCGCACATGGCCGAGGGTTACACCCGCGCCAATGCCGGCAACATCGGCGTGTGCATCGGCACCTCCGGCCCGGCCGGCACCGACATGATCACCGGCCTGTACTCGGCCCAGGCCGATTCGATCCCGATCCTGTGCATCACCGGCCAGGCCCCGCGTGCCCGCCTGTACAAGGAAGACTTCCAGGCGGTGGACATCGAGTCCATCTCCAAGCCCGTGACCAAGTGGTCGGTCACCGTGCGTGAGCCGGCCCAGGTGCCGCGCGCCTTCCAGCAGGCCTTCCACCTGATGCGCTCGGGCCGCCCGGGCCCGGTGCTGATCGATCTGCCCTTCGACGTGCAGATGGCCGAGATCGAGTTCGATCCCGAGACCTATTCCTCCCTGCCCGCCTACAAGCCGGCCGCCACGCGCGCCCAGGTGGAGAAGGCGCTGACCATGCTGAACGAATCGGCCAAGCCGCTGCTCGTTTCCGGCGGCGGCATCATCAACGCCGATGCCTCCGACCTGCTGGTGGAGTTCGCCGAACTCACCGGCGTGCCGGTCATCCCCACCCTGATGGGCTGGGGCACCATCCCTGACGACCACCCCCTGATGGCCGGCATGTGCGGCCTGCAGACCAGCCACCGCTACGGCAATGCCACGATGCTGGCGTCCGACTTCGTGCTGGGCATCGGCAACCGCTGGGCGAACCGCCACACCGGCTCGGTCGAGGTCTATACCAAGGGCCGCAAGTTCGTGCACGTGGACATCGAGCCCACCCAGATCGGCCGCGTGTTCTCGCCCGACTACGGCATCGTGTCGGATGCCAAGGCCGCGCTGGAACTGTTCGTGCAGGTCGCCAAGGAGTGGAAGGCCGCCGGCAAGCTGGCCGACCGCAAGAGCTGGGCCGCCGAGTGCCTGGAGCGCAAGGCCACCCTGCACCGCAAGACCGACTTCGACAACGTGCCCATGAAGCCCCAGCGTGTCTACCAGGGCATGGTGGAGGCCTTCGGCAAGGACGTCTGCTACGTCAGCACCATCGGCCTGTCGCAGATCGCCGGCGCGCAGATGCTGCACGTCTACAAGCCGCGCCACTGGATCAACTGCGGCCAGGCCGGCCCGCTGGGCTGGACCGTGCCCGCCGCCCTGGGCGTGCGTGCCGCCGACCCGAGCCGCAAGATCGTGGCCCTGTCGGGTGACTACGACTTCCAGTTCATGATCGAGGAACTGGCCGTGGGCGCGCAGTTCAAGCTGCCCTACATCCACGTCGTGGTGAACAACTCCTACCTCGGCCTGATCCGCCAGGCACAGCGCGGTTTCGAGATGGACTACTGCGTGCAGCTGGCCTTCGAGAACATCAACACCCAGGGCGACCCGGTGGCCCAGGGCTACGGCGTGGACCACGTCAAGGTGGTCGAGGGCCTGGGTTGCAAGGCCATCCGCGTGCACAGCCCGGCCGAACTGGCCCCGGCCATTGCACAGGCCGAGGCGCTGATGGAGCAGTTCAGCGTGCCGGTGGTGATCGAGGTCATCCTGGAGCGCGTGACCAACATCGCCATGGGCACCGAGATTGACAATATCATCGAGTTCGAGGAAACGGAAAACCGTCGCGTCGGCGCGCCGGCCTGAACCTGAGAGCCTGAGAACCCGGGGCCGGCAATGCCGGCCCTCTTTGATATGGATGGAGTAAAAAGATGCCCAAATTTGCAGCCAACCTGACCATGCTGTTCAACGAAGTGCCCTTCCTGGAGCGCTTCGCGGCAGCCAAGGCGGCCGGCTTCGAGGCAGTGGAATACCTGTTCCCCTACGCCTTTGACAAGAACGAACTGGCCAGCCTGCTCAAGACCCATGGCCTCAAGCAGGTCCTGCACAACCTGCCGGCCGGCAACTGGGACGGCGGCGAGCGCGGCATTGCCTGCCACCCGGACCGCATCGTGGAATTCCGCGAGGGCGTGGAGAAGGCGATCGAGTACGCCCAGGCCCTGGGTTGCCCGCAGGTGAACTGCCTGGCCGGCAAGCTGCCCGCCGGCGTGAGCCGCGAGCAGGCGCAGACCACCTTCGTGGCCAACCTGAAGTTCGCCGCTGACAAGCTCAAGGCCGCCGGCCTGCGCCTGCTGATCGAGCCCATCAACAGCTACGACATCCCCGGCTTCTTCCTGAACACCACGGCGCAGGCCGCGGCGGTGCTGGACGCGGTGGGCAGCGACAACCTGTACATCCAGTACGACATCTACCATGCCCAGCGCATGGAAGGTGAACTGGCCGCCACCGCGCAGGCCTACCTGCCGCGCATCGGCCACATCCAGCTGGCCGACAACCCGGGCCGCAATGAGCCGGGCACCGGCGAAATCAACTATCCTTTCCTGTTCCGCCACCTCGACGCCATCGGCTACACCGGCTGGATCGGCTGCGAGTACAAGCCCCGCACCAAGACGGTCGAGGGCCTGGGCTGGATCAAGACTTTGACGAAATAAGAGACGAGAGAATCGACATGACCAAATCCGGACTGAAATTGGGCTTCGTGGGCCTGGGCATCATGGGCACCCCCATGGTGATGAACCTCATCAAGGGCGGCCACGTGCTGTTCGTCAACACCCGCAGCAAGGTGCCGCAGGAGCTGGTGGACGCCGGCGCCACGGTGTGCACCACGCCCGCCGGCGTGGCCGAGCGCGCCGACATCATCTTCACCATGGTGCCCGACACCCCCGACGTGGAGAAGGTGCTGTTCGGCGAGAACGGCATCGCCAAGGGCCTGTCCAAAGGCAAGGTCGTGGTGGACATGAGCTCCATCGATCCGATCGCCACCAAGGAATTCGCCAAGAAGATCAATGCCCTGGGCTGCGACTACGTGGACGCGCCGGTCTCCGGCGGTGAAGTCGGCGCCAAGGCCGCCTCGCTGACCATCATGGTCGGCGCCGACGAGGCCGTGTTCGACAAGGTCAAGCCCCTGTTCGAACTGATGGGCAAGAACATCACGCTGATCGGCGGCAACGGCGCCGGCCAGACCTGCAAGGTGGCCAACCAGATCATCGTCGCGCTCAACATCGCTGCCGTCAGCGAAGCGCTGGTGTTTGCCTCCAAGGCCGGCGCCGATCCGGCCAAGGTAAGACTGGCCCTGATGGGCGGCTTCGCCGCCTCACGCATTCTCGAAGTGCACGGCGAGCGCATGGTCAAGCGCACCTTCAACCCGGGCTTCCGCATCGCGCTGCACCAGAAGGACCTGAACCTGGCCCTGCAAGGCGCCAAGTCGCTCAAGATGGCGCTGCCGCAAACCGCCAACGCCGCGCAGCTGATGCAGGCCTGCGCCGCGCTGGGCCACGACCAGGCCGATCACTCGGCCCTGGTGAAAGCCATCGAAGCCCTGGCCAACCACAAGGTCGCGCCCGACGCCTGACCTGATGCAGGGCACACGCCCTGCATCGCCACAGACACAACAGCCCCGGTTCGCGTCAGCGGACCGGGGCTGGTTGCTTGGTGACATCGGGGCTATCATCCCCGCATTCCTTACCTGAGACCGGTCCGCGCATGGCGCTGTACGACGACGATCTTTCCAACACCCGGGCGCTGGTCGTTGACGGCAACCCGACCTCGCGCGCCATCCTGGTCAACCAGCTGCGCGAGTTCGGTGTCGGCGCCGTGGAGCAGGCCACCCGCTCCATCGATGCGCGCAAGGTGCTGGAACTCAAGACCTTCGACATCGTGCTGTGCGAACAGTATTTCCAGCCCGGCACCCCCACCGGCCAGGACCTGCTGGACGACCTGCGGCGCAACCAGCTGCTGCCCTTTGCCACGGTCTTCATCATGGTCACCGGCGAGGCCACCTATGCCAAGGTGGCCGAGGCCGCCGAATCGGCCCTGGACGGCTACCTGATCAAGCCGCACACCGCCACCCGCCTGGCCGAGCGCCTGTACCAGGCGCGCCAGCGCAAGGCCGCGCTGGCCGACATCTTTGCCGCCATCGAGGCCGAAGAGTTCGAAAAAGGCGCGCGGCTGTGCCTGCAGCGTTTCGAGGCCCGCGGTCCCTTCTGGCTCTATGCCGCGCGCATCGGTGCCGAGCTGCTGATGCGCATCGAGGACTATGCCCAGGCCCAGAAGCTGTACGAAGCGGTGATTGCCGCCAAGACCATGCCCTGGGCCAAACTGGGTGTGGCGCGCGCACTGCTGGACAACGGCGAGCCCACACGCGCCATCAGCACGCTGGAAAACCTCATCAGCGACGACCCGCGCTACGCCGACGCCTACGACGTGCTGGGCCGCGCCCAGTTCGAGCTGGGCAACCATGAGCAGACCCTGGCCGCCTACCGCATGGCCTGCGCGGTCACCCCCTTCTCCATCTCGCGCCTGCAGAACCTGGGCCTGATGATGTACTACAGCGGCGACCGCGTGGAGGCCGAGAAGATCCTGGGCCAGTGCGCGCGCCTGGGCCTGGACTCCAAGATGTTCGACTGCCAGACCCTGGTGCTGCTGGCCTTCGCGCGGCTGGAGTGCGGCGACCGCAAGGGCCTGCAGCACTGTCGCGACGATTTCGTCAAGCTGATCGACCGCGACGAGAAAAACCCGCGCCTGCAGCGCCAGGCCGCCATCGTCGACGCGCTCATCCTCATCATGGACCGCCAGTTCGCGCGGGCGGTGGAGGCCGTGCGCGCGCAGGCGGGCAAGGTCAAGGACCCGGCCTTCGACTTCGAGTCGGCCACCAACCTGCTGGCCCTGATGGCCCAGCTGGCCAACAAGGCCATCCAGCTCGACGACGTTGAACCCGCCGTCGACGCCCTGGGCTTGCGCTTTTCCACCGGCCGCTCCATGAGCGAGCTGCTGGCCGGCGCCGCCGGCGTGCACCCGGCCTATGCCGAACGCCTGCGCACGGCCAGCGCGCACGCGCTCAAGCTGGCCGAGGCCGCCATGGCCCTGAGCCTGGGCGGCGACCCGGCCGGCGCCGTGCGCAACCTGCTGATCCATGGCAACGAGACACTCAACGCCAAGCTGATCGAGACGGCCCACCTGGTGCTGCAACGCTACGGCGCCAAGATCAGCGACGCGGCCGAGCTGCAAGCCGCCGTACAGCAGTGGCGCACCAGGAACGGCAACCCCAACCTGCGCGCCGCACTGGGCGAGCAGGGCCGGCCCGCCGGGGGCTTGAGCCTGCGCACCGCACGCAAGGCCGACGGCTCGCCGGCCGCCCTGTTTGCGGCTGCCGCTGTACGCGAAGCAGAAAGCGATACCGGGGACGAGACCGCCAGCTGACAGGCCCAGACGCTAGAATCGGTGTTCCGGAGGTGTGGCAGAGTGGTCGATTGCACCGGTCTTGAAAACCGGCAACGGGCAACCGTTCGTGAGTTCGAATCTCACCGCCTCCGCCAGTCATAAAAAGCGCAGCACATGCTGCGCTTTTTTATTGACGCACCTTGAACAACGCTTGATCGACTTGCTGCAGATTCTCGACCACATCGAGCAAGCCAGCGTTACCTCACACGACTCGACCGAGCCCATCGACACAAAGACGCTGGCCGGCCACATGATGATGCAGATGCTCGGCTCCTTCGCAGAGTTCGAGCGCGGCGTGCACTGCGACCGGGCGAGGACGCTAACCCCGGAAGACGAAGCCGACCTGGTGCGACTCTGGAAGCAGGGCATCTACACGATGGACACCCTGGCCAAGATCTTCAACATTCACCCATCAAGTGTGAAGCGGGCCATCTACAGGGTTTACAAACCTGGACACAGCAGCTTAAAGTGAGCAGCGCAGTGCAAGTTGAACTCAACAAGGGGGAGCCATGTCTGAAGAATTAATTCACAGAATCGCCGAACAGATTGTCAAGCAGCAACTGCATCTTCAATGGTGGTACTACATACTATTTTTCGCGCTATCAATTGTTGCCGCCTACTGTGGCTCCTATGCGAGTGGCCTCGCCAAAAAGAGAGGCGAACTCTCCGCCATTGCTGACAAATTTGACGAAGTGCAACGGCAATTGAAAAGCAACACAAAAGTAGTTGAGGATGTCAGAGCCGAGGTTCTGCATCATGACTGGACACTCAGAGAGTGGAAATCTCTACGGCGCGCCAAGCTTGAAGAGCTCGTTCTATGCTCGCTGGCTATTGAAGAGTGGCTTGATTCCGCTCACGACAACAGCATCATGTTTAAAGAGGTGGAAATTGGACCGTCACCAGTCGAAAAATTGCAAGTCCTTCTGAGGCTGTACTTCCCCGAAATGAAGACTGAAGGGAACGCACTCATTTCCTCCACTCGCGCCTTATATATTTTCATCCTTGAATACGGTCAGCTGCTGAGTCCGCATCATTTCGGGAGCAAAAAAGCGCATTTGAAGAAGGACTACGACAAAGCTGAAGAATATTTAAAGCAGCTGGAGTCTATTCGAGAAAAATACATAGCTGATCGCGCTCAGAAATTTATAGGATTCTGGACAGACAAGACAAAATTTGAAGAGCGTGCCCATGAAATTTTGCTTGAAATCATGGGGATTAAGGTTTCGTTGACGGAAGCCGCATCTGGCAGAACTCGTGAGGGTCAGCAAGAACAAACGCTGTGAGCATAGCCAAGCTTGATGGCTGTTGTTCGAAAGCCACCGCTTCCGCCAGACCAGCGCTCACCCGCTCAGGCGGGCTGATTCAAGGGCGTACAGACCGGCTCCGCCACCGCACGGCGCAAGAACTCCGTCACCTCCGATGCCGGCATGGGCCGGGCAAAGTGATAGCCTTGCGCCTCGTCGCAGCCGTAGCGGCACAGGCTGGCCACCATCTCTTCGGTTTCCACGCCTTCGGCAATGGTCTTGAGGCTGAGGCTGTGCGCCATCTGGATGACGGCGCGTACGATGGCTGCATCCTCCTCGTCCTTGCCCAGGTCGCGCACGAAACTCTGGTCGATCTTGAGCTTGTCGATGTCGAAACGCTTGAGGTAAGACAGGCTGGAGTAGCCGGTGCCGAAGTCGTCGATGGAGAGCTTCACCCCGATCTGCTTGAGCCGCTTGAGGCTGGCCAGCACGCCCTCGGCGTTCTGGATCAGGATGGACTCGGTCAACTCCAGCTCCAGCAGTTGGGGTGACAAGCCGGATTCCTCCAGCGCGCGCAGCACCGACTGCTCGACATCACCGCGCTTGAACTGCACGGCCGAGAGGTTGACGGCCATGGTCAGCCCCGGCAGGCCCTCGCGCTGCCAGGCCATGGCCTGGCGACAGGCTTCACCCAGCACCCAGACACCGATGGGCACGATCAGGCCGCTCTCCTCGGCCACCGGGATGAAACGGGCCGGCGGAATCAGGCCGCGCTCGGGGTGGCGCCAGCGCAGCAGTGCCTCCACACCGATGACAACGCCGCTGGAGAGATCGAACTGCGGCTGGTAGTGCAGGGCGAGTTCGCTGCGCTCCAGCGCACGGTGCAGGCCGTTGCGCAGGCTGAGGTGTTCGAAGGCCTCCACGTTCATGGCCGCATCGAAGAAACGGTAGGTGTTGCGGCCGGCCTGTTTGGCCTGGTACATGGCCACATCGGCCTTCTTGCGCAGGGTCTCCAGATCGCCGCCGTCGTCGGGGTAGATCGCCACGCCCATGGAGGCCGAGGTGACGATTTCCTGCCCCCCCAGCATCACCGGCTCCTGCAGACTCTCCATCAGGGCGGAGGCCAGCAGGGCCACGTCATCGGTGTGCCGCAAGCCGGGCATCAGCACATAAAACTCGTCACCGCCCTGGCGGCTCACCACATCCACGTCGCGCGCCTTGGCCCGCAGGCGCCGGGCCACCTCGCGCAACAGGGCATCGCCGCTGTCATGCCCGAGGATGTCGTTGATGCCCTTGAAGTTGTCCAGGTCCAGCAGCAGCAGGGCGGCCCGCGCCTCGGGGTACAGGGACTGGGCGGTCAACTGCGTAAACTGCTCCTGCAGCAGGCGGTGGTTGGGCAGGCCGGTCAGCGTGTCGTGATAGGCCAGGAACTCGATACGCTTCTCGGCCGCCAGCTGTTCGGTGATATCGCGTCCCACGCCCTGGTAGCCGAGGAACTCGCCGTCCTCGCCGAAGAGGGGGCTGCCATTGGCCGCCAGGGTGCGGACCTTGCCGGGTGCCACCTCGACCTGGTAGACAAAATCCCGGAAAGGTTCGTGCCGCTCCAGCTGTGCACGGTGCGCCTGCCACTGCTCGGGGCTCACTCCCAGCACGGGCAATTCCCAGCGGGCACGGCCGAGCATGGCTTGCATCTCCATGCCATTGAACGACTGGGACACCTGGGTGAAACGGAAGTTGCGATCCTGCTCCCAGTAGCCATCGACCGACAGCTCGGTCAGCGCCCGGAACCGACCTTCGCTCTTGCGCAGGGCTTCGTAAGGCTGGCGGATCGCCAGCACGAAGACGTTCTGGTAGAGGAAGGCATAGGACACGATCTTGAAAACGTGGCCGAAGATGTTCAGGAAATCCGAAGGCGCCTTGTAGTTGGAAAACACGATCTCGCCCATGGCCATGACCAGGCAGGACGAGGCAAAGGCAAAGGAGCGCTGGCGGTTGTCCGCTCCCGCGCGGTAGACAAAAAGGAGGGCCAGCACCACATAACCGATGAACAGGCCGTACTCATAGTTGCGCTTGAAGGTCGTGACACCGCTGCCGGTGACGAAAGTGGTCGGCACCCAGTCCATCCCCCAGGTTCCCAGCCAGAACAGGGCGGCGCTCGACACGATGGCGATGCCCAGCCAGAGGTAGCGCGAGAGCTGCAGGCGCAGGCGCAACGCCACCAGCAGCAGCGTCAGCAGCACGAGGGTGCGGCCGGCCAGCCAGAAGAAGATGGCGCGGGGCGTGGAGCTTTCGGTGACCAGCCTGGGCATGCCGTCATAGGTCAGGGCATGCACCAGGTCCACGAAGGCCACCACGGTGAAGCCGGCCAGCAGGATGCCCGACTCGGGCCTGCTCTGGTGCTTGATGTCATGCCAGGAGACCACCACGATCAGGATGGCGACGATGACGGCAAACAACTCCAGCAACAGGTGCAGCTGCAGCATGCCGGAAGCCCGGTCTTCGAACAAGGGGAAGGGCGGCAAGGCCATGGCCACCATGAACACCAGCACGGCCGGCAGAAAATACCAGGCATCGCAGCGCCAATAGGTCTTCAGGTTTGCGAGCACCGAATGTGTCTCCCCGTCATGGTTCGAGTGCGGTCATCTTGCGACGTTCCATCTGGACACGACAGGCAGGGCCTGTTGATCGCTGGATGGTAATCGATGGCGCAGCGGCTTTCCAGACTCAGCTCCACAGATCCAGCGGTGGATCGTGCACTACCGCACGCAGGATGTCGCTGCGCGAGATGAAACCGGTGACCTGCCCCTCTTCGGCCACCACCGGCAGGCCCGGCAGCCGGGTATCGAGCAGCACACGCGCAACACGGCGCAGGTCGATGTCCTCGGACACCGCCGGCACCGGGCTGAGCATGACGGCCGAGACCGGCTGCATCAGCAGGGCGCGCCAGACCAGGCTGGGCGCATCGGGCTGGGGCAGGCGTTCCAGGTTCAGCAGTTCGGCGCGGGTCAGCAGACCCACCAGCTCGCCCTGCGCATTGATGACGGGCGCCTGGCCCAGACCGGCACTGCCCAGCATCTGCCAGGCCTGCAGCACGGTGAGTTCCTGCGTGACGGTGGTGGCGCCCCGGCTCATGACATCGGCCACACGGGTCAGCGGGTGCCGTGGCGGCGGGCCGCCGCTGGCCTGGGCATACGCCGACAGGGCGGCGCCCGCCAGGGTTCGGGGCGGCGGGGCCTCGTGGCCGGTCACGGCGCTGACGGCCGGGGTGGTCTGCTGGGCTTCAAGCCGGCGTGTACGCGTGACCGCGCGCAGGGCCTCGATGCGCCACAGGTCTTCCATGGCGCCCTTGAAGATGCGCCCGCTTTCACCGTAGATCGAGAACATGCCGGCCCTCCTGCGCTGCCTGCACCGACTATAGCCGGCGTCAGGCGGGATCGGGCAGGAACAGGCTTTGCAGGTCGCTGAGGAAGTCGAAGCCCAGCGCGGTCGGCTGCACACGCTGCAGGTCGCGCGTGATCCAGCCCTTGCGTTCGGCTTCTTCGAGCTGGCGCGCGATGGCCGTGATGGCCAGGCCGGTACGCTCGCTGAACTCGCCCAGCGCGAAACCCTGGCGCAGACGCAGGGCGTTGAGCATGAACTCGAAAGGCAGGTCGGCGCGCTTGATCTCTTCTTCCTGCGCGACGGCGTTGCCGGCCAGCGCACGCTCCATGTACAGGCGCGGCTCGCGCGTGCGCACCTGGCGCACGATGCGGTGCGCAAAACTGATCTTGCCGTGGGCGCCGGCGCCGATGCCCAGGTAATCACCGTACTGCCAGTAGTTCAGGTTGTGACGGCAATGGTGGCCGGTACGCGCATAGGCCGAGACCTCGTAGCGCTGCAGGCCGGCCAGGCCGGTGCGCTCGGTGATGATGTCCAGCATGGCGTAGGCGGTGTCGTCCTCGGGGACCTGCGGCGGGTGCTTGGCGAAGTAGGTGTTGGGCTCGATGGTCAGGTGGTAGATCGAGAGATGGGGCGGCGCGAAGGCCAGGGCCTGGTCGATTTCCTGGCGCAGGTCTTCCAGGCTCTGGCCCGGCAGCGCGTACATGAGGTCGAGGTTCCAGGTGTCGAAACTGCGCGCGGCCTCCTCCAGCGCGGCGATGGCCTGGGCGCTGTCGTGCACCCGGCCGATGCGCTGCAGGTGCGCGTCCTTGAAGCTCTGCACGCCCACCGACAGGCGGGTAACACCGGCGTCGCGGAAGGCGCGGAAGCGCTCCTTCTCGAAGGTGCCGGGGTTGGCTTCCAGGGTGATCTCGCAGTCGGCCGAGAGCTTGAGCCGCGCGCGGATGTCGGACAGCAGGCGGGCGATGGACTCGGGTGCGAACAGGCTGGGCGTGCCACCGCCCAGGAAGATGCTGTGCACGCTGCGGCCCCAGATCAGCGGCAGCGCGCTTTCCAGATCGGCCACGAGCGCGTCGAGGTAACGCTGCTCGGGCATGTCGGCGGCACGCATCTCATGCGAGTTGAAATCGCAATACGGGCACTTCTTCAGGCACCAGGGCAGGTGCACGTAGAGAGAGAGCGGCGGCAGGCTGGCCAGCTGCAGCGTGCCGGGGCGCAGGTAGTGCTGGATGTCGTGGGGCATGGCTAAAGCCAACGCTCGCGGATCAGCTCGACCATGGCCCGGGCAGCGCGGCCGCGGTGGCTGTTGGCGTTCTTGACCTCGATCGGCAACTGCGCGAAGGTTTGCCCGAACTCGGGGATGAACATCACGGGGTCGAAACCGAAACCGTTCGTGCCCAGGCGCTCACGCGCGATCTCGCCACTCACACGACCCACGGCCACCAGCGGCTCGGGATCGTCGGCCGAGCGCAGGGCCACCAGGGTGCTGACCATGGCGGCGCGGCGGTTGCTCACATCCTTCATCTGCTCCAGCAGGGCCGTGACGTTGTTGTCGTCACCCTTGGCGTAACCGAACTGCGTGGCGTAGTAGGCCGTGTCGACACCCGGCAGGCCGCCGAAGGCGTCCACGCACAGGCCCGCGTCGTCCGCGATGGCAGGCAAGCCGCTGAGTTTCGCGGCATGGCGTGCCTTGGCCAGCGCGTTTTCCAGGAAGGTACGAAACGGCTCCTCGGCCTCGGGGATGTTCAGCTCACCCTGGCGCACCAGCTCCAGGCCGAGCGGCGCCAGCATCTCCTGCAACTCGCGCAGCTTGCCCGAGTTGTTGGAGGCGAGAACGATTTTTTTCACGACTTCAGCGCCTCGTCCTGCAGGCGCACCAGTTCTTTGACACCCAACTCAGCCAGGGCCAGCAGGCGGTCCATCTCCTGGCGGCTGAAGGCCGCGCCCTCGGCCGTGCCCTGCACCTCGATGTAGTGGCCGGCGCCGGTCATCACCACGTTCATGTCGGTGTCGCAGGCCGAGTCCTCGGTGTACTCCAGGTCCAGCAGGGGTGTGCCCTGCACGATGCCCACCGAGATGGCGGCTACATGACCGCTGATGGGCGAGGCGGTGAGCTTGCCGGCGGCCAGCAGGGTGTTGACCGCATCCTGCGCGGCGACAAAAGCGCCTGTGATGGCCGCGGTACGGGTGCCGCCGTCGGCCTGCAGCACGTCGCAGTCCAGCGTGATGGTGCGCTCGCCCAGTTTCTTCAGATCGAAGACGGCACGCAGGGAACGACCGATCAGGCGCTGGATCTCCTGCGTGCGGCCGGTCTGCTTGCCGCGCGCGGCCTCGCGGTCGCTGCGGGTGTGGGTGGCGCGCGGCAGCATGCCGTATTCGGCCGTCACCCAGCCCTCGCCGCTGCCCTTCTTGTGCGGCGGTACGCGCTCTTCCACCGAAGCGGTGCAGAGCACACGCGTGTTGCCGAACTCGATCAGCACCGAGCCTTCGGCGTGGATGGTGTAGCTGCGCGTGATGCGCACCGGGCGCAACTGGTCGGCAGCGCGACCGCCGCTACGGGAATAAGCACTCATGTTTCGGATCCGGAAAAAATAGACGCAGCCGTCGGCACCGGGCCGCTCAGCTGTTGCGTCGGGCTGCCGTGCGGCGGATGGCTTCGTTGATCTCGGCGATCGAGCGTTCGATGGCCTCGTCGTCCAGGTCCTCGACCAGGCCTTCCACACCGCCCGCCTGCACCGTGGAGGCAAAGACGCCGTCGTTGATGCTGTCGGTGGTGACACTGCCGCGGGTCTCCTCGAAGCCGTCGGGCGTCTCCCACTCCATGGCGATCACGGTCACGTTGTCGCTGCTGGCGCCCGCCTTCTCAAGTGCCTTGTCCACCAGATCGGGCACGGCGCGCGCCACCTGCTTGAGGCCGAGGTCGTAGACGATCTCGACGTCGGACAGCGCGCTCCACAAGCCATCGGAACACAGCAAAATGCGGTCGCTCTGCTGCAGATTGATCGGCCCCATGACATCGAACACCGGATTGGCCGGCGAACCGAGGCAGGTGAAGAGCACGTTGCGATTGGTCTTGTCACCGTTCTTGGCGCCGGGCGGCACTTCGTCCTGGCGCTGCTCCATATAGGAATGGTCGCGTGTGCGCGCCAGCATCTCGCCGTCGCGCACCATGTACAGGCGTGAATCGCCGCAGTGCACCCAGCACACGCTGTCACCCTGGATCAGGGCGGCCACGAAAGTGGTGCGCGGGGTGTCCAGCATGTTCTTGCTGGCGGCATAGGTGAGGATCTGGCGGTGCGCCAGCAGGATCGACGAGGCCAGGAAGGCCCGCGGGTCCTTGATGCCGGTCTTGGTCTCCTGCTGGAAGGCAGCCGAGACCACCTGCAGCGCCAGCTGGGCCGCCACCTCGCCTTCCGGGTGACCGCCCATGCCGTCGGCCAGCAGGAACAGCGCGGCATCACGCGTGTAGCAGTAACCCATGCGGTCTTCGTTGGTGCCACGCCCGCCCTTGCGGCTGATCTGGAAAACGGAAAATTTCATTTCGGCTTGACGGCAACGCCGCCCGTCACGCTTTTGACGCTCTTCTTGGTGTCGGCCACCATCGTGTCGAACTGCAGGCGCATCTTCTCGGCCATGCTGAGCTTGGTGTAACGACGCTCACCCTCGCGGCTGAGTTCTTTCTGCAAGGCGAACACCGATTGCGGGCGCGACAAGGGGTCCAGCGCCATCGTCCATTCCACCACCTCGATCAGGTTGTCGGAGTAGACGCCGCGCAGGCGTGCCAGCGCGGTGGTCAGGCGGTCTTTCTCCAGGCGCTGCGGCGCCTCGTTGGGCGGGTAGCCCTGCATGCAGGCGTAGATGCAGGCGCCAATGGCGTAGATGTCGGTCCACGGGCCCATGGCGGCGTCGCGCCGGTACATCTCGGGCGCGGCGAAGCCAGGCGTGTACATGGGGCGGATGAAGTTGCCTTCCTTGCTCAGCACCTCGCGCGCTGCGCCGAAGTCGATCAGCACCGAGCGGTTGTCGTCGGTAATGAAGATGTTGGCCGGCTTGATGTCCAGGTGCAGCATCTTGTGCTGGTGCACGATGCGCAGGCCGCGCAGGATCTCGTCGAACAGCGAGCGGATGGTGGATTCGCGAAACACCTTCTGCTGCTTCTGGTCGCGCGCGGTGATGATGAAATCCTGCAGGGAGGCGCCCTCCAGGTAGTTCATCACCATGTAGACGGTCTCGTTCTCGCGGAAGAAGTTCAGCACGCTGACCACCGAGGGGTGCGAAATCTGCGCCAGCGAGCGGCCTTCCTCGAAGAAGCTCTTGAGGCCGAGACGATAAAGGGACAGCTTTTCGGTCGTGACCTGGGGCAGCAGTTCGCCGGGCCCTCGGGCCACGAGGGAAGCGGGCAGGTATTCCTTGATGGCAACCTGCTGGCCCTCCGGGTCGATGGCCAGGTACACCACGCCAAAGCCTCCGGCCGCCACCTTGCGGACAACGCGGTAACCGCCAATCTGGGTTTCCGGGGACAGGGGTGCTGGTTTGACCTTGGACATCATTCTGGTGGGGCTGCCCCGATGACCGGGCCCAATCCGGTTATTCTCGGGGTCGTTATACAGATCAAGAATACGCCATGCCAGTTTACAGCATGACCGGCTACGCCAGTGCCCAGCAGGGCGCCGCCACCGGCACCGACAGCCCCTCCGCCCCCGTCCGCCTCGGCCTGGAAATCCGTTCCGTCAACGGCCGCTTCCTCGATTTCAGCCTGCGCCTGTCCGAGGAGCTGCGCACGCACGAGCCCGCCCTGCGCGAACTGGTGCAGGGACGGCTCAAACGCGGCAAGGTCGAACTGCGCGCTTTTGTCGAATCCACCGTGGCCGGCAACGTGGCCGAGCCCAGCCCGCGCCTCTTGCAGCGCCTCAACACGCTGCAGGACAGCGTGAAGTCCTGGCTGCCCGAGGCCCGGGGACTGAGCGTGGCCGACATCCTCAAGCTGGCCTCCGGCGAACAGGGTGCCGGCCAGGACTGGGGCCCGGCCCTGCAGGCCCTGGCGACCGAAGCGCTGGACGCCCTAGTGCAGGCCCGGGCGCGCGAAGGCGCACGCCTGGCCACCATGCTGCTGGGCCACATCGCCCAGCTGCGCCAGCTGGCCACCCAGGCCGGCCCCATGCTGCCGCAGCTGGTGGAACAGCAGCGCCAGCGTTTCCTGGAGCGCTGGCAGGAGGCCATGGCCCTGACCGATGGCG
>NZ_KQ483358.1:814880-1452385 GCF_001432305.1 Curvibacter sp. PAE-UM | reverse complement strand
CCCCTGCCCGAGGGCCCCCCCCCGCCGCAAGCCGCCCAGGAGCGGGCACTGACCGAAGCCACCGCCTACGCCATCCGCATCGACGTGGCCGAGGAGCTCACGCGCCTGGCCTCGCACCTGGACGAAATCGAGCGCCTGATAAAAAAGGGGGGCGAAGTCGGCAAACGCCTGGACTTCCTGATCCAGGAACTGCACCGCGAGGCCAACACCCTGGGCTCCAAGTCGGCCGCGCTGGACCTGACCCGCATTTCGGTGGACATGAAGGTGCTGATCGAGCAGATGCGCGAGCAGGTCCAGAACCTAGAATGAAATGAGGCCCCCACGCTCCGCCGCTACGCGGGTCGCTGCCCCCCGAGGGGGCGCGTTTCGCCTTGGGGCGGCCCGGCGGCGAAACCTGCCGCATTAAGATGCCCCCATGGAACACCCCGGCAACCTCTACGTCATCGCCGCCCCCAGCGGGGCCGGCAAGTCCACCCTGGTCAAGGCCCTGCTGGCGCAGGACACCCGGCTGCAGCTGTCGGTCTCGCACACCACGCGCTCGCCGCGCGGGCAGGAGCAGAACGGGCGCGAGTACTACTTCGTCTCCCCGGCCGCCTTCGATGCCATGGTCCAGGCCGACGCCTTCGTCGAATGGGCCCATGTGCACAGCCACCGCTACGGCACCTCGCGCCAGGCCATCGAGGACCAGATCCGGGCCGGCGCCGACATCGTGCTGGAAATCGACTACCAGGGCGCCATGCAGATCAAGAAGCTGTTTCCGGACGCCGTCACCATCTTCATCCTGCCACCGAGCTGGGAAGAACTGCGCGCCCGGCTGGTCAAGCGCGGCGAGGACGCCGCCCAGGTGATCGCCCTGCGGCTGGAGAATGCCACCACCGAGATGGCCCAGGCCCCGAACTTCGATTTCGTTATAATCAACGACTTGTTCGAGCGCGCGCTGGCCGACCTCCAATTGGTGGTCCATGCCCAGCGGCTCCGGTATCCGGCCCAGCGCCGGGCCCGGCCCGACACCTTCCAGGCACTGCGCCTGCCCTGATGCCGGATTCTCCCGGTCCACTGGAGTAAACACATGGCCCGTATCACCGTCGAAGACTGCCTGCAGCAGATCCCCAACCGCTTCCAGCTCGTGCTGGCCGCGACTTACCGCGCCCGCATGCTCAGCCAGGGCCACGCGCCCAAGATCGAGAGCAAGAACAAGCCGGGCGTGACCGCCCTGCGCGAAATCGCCGAAGGCAAGATCGGCCTGGAAATGCTCAAGAAGGTCCCGATCTGAGGCCTTTGCCGCCTCCCCCGAAAAAAGCACCGTCAGCGGTGCTTTTTTATTGCCCGGCCCCTGGATAGTACGCGTCGCTATATATTCGAGGGGTGAGCGCCATCCTCCAGGCCCCAGCCGCCAGCCCCAACAGCCCGAGTCCTCCTGGCCCGGCCGGCCCGGCTGCGGCCAATGCGGCGGCGGCAAGCTTCGCCAGCCTCACGGCCCGCCTGGACTACCTTTCGCCCCCGGACCTGGAGCAGGTCCGCCAAGCCTACCGTTTTGCCGACGAGGCCCACCTGGGCCAGCTGCGCAACAGCGGCGAACCGTATATCACCCACCCGATCGCCGTGGCCGCCCAGTGCGCCGAGTGGAAACTCGACGCCCAGGCCCTGATGGCCGCCCTGCTGCATGACGCCCTGGAAGACTGCGGCGTCAGCAAGGCCGAACTGATCGAGCGCTTCGGTTCGCCGGTGGCCGAACTGGTGGACGGCCTGACCAAGCTGGACAAGCTGCAGTTCAACACGCGCGAGGAAAGCCAGGCCGAATCCTTCCGCAAGATGCTGCTGGCGATGGCGCGCGACGTGCGTGTCATCCTCATCAAGCTGGCCGACCGCAGCCACAACATGCGCACCCTGGCGGACGTGCCGCGCGCCAAGTGGGCGCGCATCGCCTCGGAGACCCAGGAGATCTACGCCCCCATCGCCTACCGCCTGGGCCTGAACCAGACCTACCGCGAACTGCAGGACCTGTCCTTCCGCCACCTGCACCCCTGGCGCCACGCCGTGCTGGAGAAGGCGCTGGAGCGGGCCCGCAACCGCCGCCGCGACCTGATCCAGAAAGTGCGCAAGGAGGTCGAAACCGCCTTCGAAAGTGCCAACATGTCGGTGCGCATCGGCGGGCGCGAGAAAACGCTGTATTCCATCTACCGCAAGATGGACGAAAAGCACCTGAGCTTCGCGCAGATCACCGACATGTACGGTTTCCGCCTGCTCGTGCCCAACCAGTCCGACTGCTACACCGCCATAGGCACCCTGCACCAACTCTATAAACCGGTGCCGGGGAAGTTCAAGGACCACATCGCGATCCCCAAGCTCAACGGCTACCAGTCGCTGCACACCACCCTGGTCGGCCCTTCGGGGGTGAACATCGAGTTCCAGATCCGCACCGAGGCCATGCACGTGGTGGCCGAATCGGGCGTGGCTGCACACTGGCTCTACAAGGCCAACGAACCCGACAGCCCCATGACCGCACGCCTGGGTGCGCAGTGGTTGCAGTCCCTGCTGGACATCCAGAACGAAACCCGCGACGCCGCCGAATTCTGGGACCACGTCAAGGTGGACCTGTTCCCCGATGCCGTGTACGTCTTCACGCCCAAGAGCCGGATCATGGCCCTGCCGCGCGGCGCCACCGTGGTCGACTTCGCCTACGCCATCCACAGCGACATCGGCGACCGCACGATGGCCGCACGGGTCAACGGTGAGCAGGTGCCGCTGCGCACCGAGCTCAAGAACGGTGACGTGGTCGAGGTGGTCACCGCGTCGGTGTCGGCGCCCAACCCGGCCTGGCTGAGTTTCGTGCGCACCGGTCGCGCCCGCTCCAAGATCCGCCACCACCTCAAGACCCTGGCGCAGACCGAGTCCGAAGGGCTGGGCGAAAAATTGTTGCTGCAGGCGCTGCGCGCCGAGGGCATCGAACGCTTCCCCACCGACGACAGTACGAGCGCCGGCATCTGGGACAAGCTGCTGCGCTTCACGGGCAACCGCAACCGCTCCGAACTGCTGGTCGACATCGGCCTGGGCAAGCGCATTGCCGGCATCGTCGCCAAGCGCATGGCCACCCTGCTGAGTGAAAGCGGCGAGAAGCCCAATGCCGTACTGATGACCCGCGAACGCTTCAATGCCGAATCATCGGGTCACAGCACGGTGATCGTGGACGGCAGCGAGAACGCATCGGTCCAGTACGCCAGTTGCTGCCGCCCCATCCCGGGCGATGTCATCGTCGGCTACCTTGGCCGTGGCGAGGGCCTGGTGGTGCACGCCGAAGACTGCGCCGTGGCGCGCAAGCTGCACAACAAGGACAGTGAACGTTTCATCGGCGTGGAGTGGTCGGATGAGCCGGCGCGCGCCTTCGAAACCGGCATCGTGGTGACGGTCAACAACGGCAAGGGCGTGCTGGCCCGTGTGGCGTCGGCCCTGGCGGCCTCGGAAGCGGACATCATCCACATCGACATGGGCCAGGAAGCGGCCCAGGAAACCACCGACCTGCGTTTTGTCATCGCCGTGCGCGACCGCCAGCACCTGGCAACCGCCTTGCGCAACCTGCAGCGTACCTCCTCGGTGCTGCAGGCCCGACGCAGCACAGCGGCAGGCGCCTGATCAGCCCGCCGCGACCGGCGCCGGGTACTGCACTGCCAGCACCTCGATCTCTTCCACCCCGACCGGCGTCACCAGCTTGAGGACATCGCCCACGCGCGACTTCAGCAGGGTGCGCGCCACCGGCGCCACCCAGCTGACCTGGCCTTGCAGGCTGTCGGCCTCGTCGATGCCCAGGATGGTGATGGTGCGCTCCAGGCCGGCCCCATCGGCATAGGTGACGGTGGCGCCGAAAAAGACCTGGTCGCTGCCATGGTGCACGCTGGGATCGGTGACCTCGGCGATCTCCAGCCGCTTGGTCAGGAAACGGATGCGCCGGTCGATCTCGCGCAGGCGCTTCTTGCCGTAGAGGTAATCGCCATTTTCCGAACGGTCGCCGTTGCTGGCCGCCCAATGCACGATCTCCACCACCTTGGGCCGTTCGCTGTCGATCAGTTCCATCCACTCGGCGCGCAGGCGTGCATAACCGGCGGGCGTGATGTAGTTCTTGCCGCCGGCCGGTAGGGCGGGCAATTGCGCCTCGTCGTCCTCGTCGCTGTCGGATTCGCGGGTAAAGGCTTTGCTCATGGCATCGTCCTGTGGACCGGAAATTGTCTGGCTAAAGAAAAAAGCCTGCAACTTTGCAGTTGCAGGCTTTTCCGTTTTGGTGCGGCTGGCAGGAATTGAACCCACGACCCCTTGGTTCGTAGCCTGCAGCCGCAACCTTGTTTTGAAGTATATCAACGGCTTACGGACGCCCACACTGTCACGCAAGCATTGAAGCGCCCGGGGGCGCCCCGACGACTCACGCAGAAGTCACGCAAGCGCCATATCGAGCCGCTGCACATGAATGTGCTCGGCCATCTTGGCCTTCTTCGCCTCCCACAGCGAGTACTGGACCTGCATCGTGAGCCAGAACTCAGCGGTCGTATTAGTCGCCTTGGCCAGGCGGTGCGCCATCTCCACACTCACGCCTCCGCGCTTGTTCACGAACTCGCTGGCAGTCTTGCGCGAGATATCGATACGACGCGCGAACTCCGTGACGCTCATGTGCAGAGGGTCAAGGTAAGCCTCCTTCAGCACTTCGCCGGGGTGGGCCGGGTTGAACATATTGGTCATGGTCTTCTCCTAGTGGTAATCCTGATAGTCGACCAGGATTGCATCGCCATCTTCGAACCGGTAAGTCATCCTCCAGTTCCCATTCACAGTGACCGCCCAATGCCCTTTGAGATCGCCCTTGAGGGCATGCAAGCCAAATCCGGGGGCACCCATGTCCTGCGGGGTTTTGGCAGCATTGAGCATGGTCAGCATGATTTGCAAGCGTCTGGCGTGGGCGGCCTGGATGCCGGTCTTCTTGCCTGTCCTGAAAAACAGCTCCAGTCCCTTGTGCGAGAACGACTTGATCATGTGCGCATTGTAACCCAATGGGTTACACGCGTCTAGATCAGGGGCTCGTCCCCTGATGCCAGGCGTTCGGAGGGGTACCCGACGAACTACGCCCACCCCGCCAACGGATCGGACCATGTGTACCGATTTCCCATCTGGCCTAGCTCGCCCCTCATTCGCGGAAACACTGCAGCGGAGCCTGCCCCTCCCCGCGCCTTACAAGATGAGTTGGCTCATTGCGACTGGCACCACGCAATTCCGAGGGACTAGCAACGTATCATTGCGGGATGGCCACTCGTAAAGCGAAAGAAAACCACGGACTCAATGCGCTGATGCTCGACGTCAAGCACATGGAGAATCCGCGCTCAAAGCCGTCTGATGAGCCAGAGTTGGAGCTTGGCACACGGCTCGCCAAGCTGCGGGAAAGAATGGGATGGAGCCAGGAGCAACTTAGCCAGGCGACCAAGCTGCACGACACCACAGGCGCAGGCATTTCCCGTGCAGTTATTTCAATGTACGAGCGGGGCAAGAACCGGCCGAGCACACGCGAATTGCGCATCTTGTGCGACACACTCCGAGTCACGCCGTCAGAATTGCTGTACGGCAGTGCGACTCCGTTCGAAATTGACCAGTGGCAAATCTTAAACAGCAACCACAGTCACCCGTTGTATTTCGCTCGCTGGTTGCATCTATTCACTCAACTCCCCACTAACGTACAGCTTTCCATCTATGAACTCGTCATCGAGTTCTTGCGTCCGACCCAGGCCCAGGTGGAACGTCTCGACTATGAGGCGAGCAAGACACTGCTCCAGCTCGCGAACGACCTTCGGACTGAGTTCGAGAGGGGCCCTCAAACCTTCGGTGGCAAATTCCCAGTGGAGGTTTTGGATGATGTACCTCCGCCGGCGGCCAAGGTTGAACCGTCCAAAGACGCGGCTGCTTCGAGCCGCCGCAAACAGTCCTAATTCCTGACTCGCTCCTTTGGGTGCCCAAAGCGTGAGCGCTCATGCGGATTGCCCCTGCCCGCCCCCTAGCTCCGTGAAACAGTAAGCCCATCGAAGGCAGCATCCTCGCCCAATCACGCCGTTTGATGAAGTTTTTCATTTCATCTTGCAATTTAAGATTTTTTCCGCTATTCTCCGTTTCATGCAATTTATCGATGCATTGTGCATCGCATGATTTCATCAAAGGAGAATCAAAGTGGCAACTGGACAGAAACGCGGCGTAACTCCCGAACAGCTCCGGGATCTCTGCAAAGAGCTGAATCTGACCGTCGCAGCGGTCGCTGACGGGGCCAGCCTTTCGAAGGCCTACATCAGCGAATTCCGCCAGGGGTCGCGCAACCTCTCCGCACAGCAGCAGACGCAGCTGCGCAACTACCTCGAGGAGCAGTGCGAGGCGGCGGGCATCGACTTCCCCGAGAACCAGGATGGCGAGGGGGCTGAGGAACAAAGGCTCGCCCAGGGCGTCGGGTTGATCATCCAGCGCATCAACAGGCCGGCCATCATGCTGGCCGAAGGTATCCCCAAAGCCACGGTGGACCAGCTCACCGCGCTGATGGACGCCAACCGCGCCAAGGTCGTCGAACTGCTGAGCACGGACTTCGAGCCCGGTGGAATGTTCGGAGGTGAGTTCTCGCAGGCCACCGATGACGCGATCCGGCAGGTCTTCGCCCTCTTGGCGCTGAACTACCTGGCCATCCTCTACCTGCAAGGGCATGCGCGCATCTTCGTGAAGCCCATCCCCGAGGACCAGGAGCCCAAGACGATCGGCGAATGGTTTTCCCGGTCCCTGGGCGAATCGCCGCTCGCTGGCCCGGTGCCCGAGCTGCTGCCAGCCAAGGCGCCCGCCATGGCCGATGGAGAAGGCGCATGAACGGCTTTTCCGTCCCCGTCTCCATGGTCTCCTCCCGCGGTGCGGGAGGTGCCCTGGTCGCCACCGTTATCGGCCTTCTGGTCGTCCTGGTGATCGCGTCCAGGCGCGATCCGACCGACCCGAATCGCTCCATCAAACGGTAATCCGGCATGCGCCGCAAACCGTCGAAACCCAGTTCTGACGCGGGTTTCCGGGGCGTCACACGTCCCGTGGTCCACGTCTCCGGTCTCAGGCCCATCGCGGACCTGCTGCCGGCCGTGCTGGCTATGGTTCAAACGCCGTCAGAACCGGCATTCGAACGCGTGACAGCACGCGCGCAGCACGTCCCCTCTCCCCTGTTCTTACGCACCTCCGGCGCATCTGACGCTGCAGCAGCACCGCGCCTGGCGATGATCCACCGAGGCCGGCCCGGACCTGCCGTTGGAGGCCCCTGACTATGTCTCGGTATACACGCGAAATCGATATACCCGGGGTGGAGGCGAGCCGCGCGGCCATGGTGCGCCGCGATGGCCTACGGCGCCAGGCGCAGACCGTCCTGCACGTCAAAGGCAAGCAGCACAACCAGCAGCACCGGACCGTCTGGTGTGGCCGGCATGTGCTGACCGAGGGCCCGGTCCCAGTGTTCCGCCGCCTGGATGGTGGCAAGGCCCGGCTGGGCCAGGTGAAGACCTGCGGCAGCGTGTGGGCGTGCCCTGTCTGCGCGGCCAAGGTTGCCGAGGTCCGCCGCCGGGAGCTGACCCATGCGATGCAGGAGCACGTGAAGGCCGGTGGCCACGCCTACCTGCTGACCTTCACCTTCCCGCACTACATGGGCCAGACCCTGGAGGATCTGCTGCCGAAGTTCGACCAGGCACGCAACCGTTTCCAAGGGTCCAAGGGCTGGAAGAAGCTGATGCAGGTCGCCAACCCCGCAAAGGAGATCGAGGCAGGGGCCGCCGGCCGCGTCGGTAGCGTCACCTCAGCAGAGGTGACCTATGGCGGGGCGAACGGCTGGCACCCCCACCTGCACATGCTGGTGTTCTGCAAGGCCGGTGCTTTCGAAGAAGGCGAGGCCGATGAGTACGGACGGCTCTCAAGCGCCGCCATCGACTACTTCCGCGGCGAATGGGTACGCCACCTGGAGAAAGCCGGCCTGGTGGACGGCAGCAACCGGCAATGGGCGTTCGACTACGCACTCGACGTGCGCGGCGGCAAAGGCGCCGCCGAATACATCGCGAAGTGGGGCCACGAAGAACGCTGGGGCCTGTCCAGCGAGCTGACCAGCAGCCACGCGAAGACCGGCCGCCGCGACACCTGGGGCACGAAGGACCACTACACCCCGTTCCAGCTGCTGCACCTCTCGATTGATGGTGATGGGCACGCCACCTGCGCCTTCCGGGAGTTCGTCAAGGCGTTCGATGGAAAGCGGATGCTGACCTGGTCGCCTGGCCTCAAAGACCATTTCGGCATAGACGAACTGAGCGACGAAGACGCCGCAGCCGAACAAGAGCTGGGCCTGCAGGATGAGCATCAAGTCGGCGAAATCGGCCAGGACCAGCTGACCCAGCTGGTGACCTGGGGCATGTACGGGCGCTTCCTCGCGTTCGTCGCCGAGCATGGCCACCTCGACAACGCGCAGCAGCTGATCGACGACTGGATCGCCGCCTGCGGTGGAGGTGTACGAAGGCGAGGGAACATCCTGGTGGATCGTCTCATCGTGCCGGAGCACGGCAACCGCTACTTCTTCAAACCCGAGGAGGTCGAGGCATGAAGCGCCGTGTGACGAAAGCACAGGCCGTGAGGTTGGGCCTGGACCTGTTCGGCGAAGTGCAGGTGACCCGGCAGGATGTGTACGCCTGGATGCTCGCCGTGGTGGGCCTGGACCCTGCGAGCAAACGCGCCTTCCACTACGCGCAGACCTATGGTGTTCTGAACAAGATCATCCAGGCCAAGATCGACGGCACGTTCGATGACCTGGTGGCGTCGGCCAAGGACAGCGGGCGCATGATCGAGCTGGCCAACACAACGGCTGTTGACCTCGCCAGCAACCACCTCGGCCTCGGTGATTTCGGCCGGGCCGAGCCCAAGCGACTCGACAGCAAGAAGCTGCAGCCGCCGCGCAGGTCTTCGGAGATGGTTCTGCAGGAGCTCGAGCAGCGTATCGCCAAACGACGCGCACGCCTGAATGTCAGCGCAACCATGCTGCGGCGCCTCCCGAAGGCCACCCCTGCACTCTCCGTGATGCTGGCCGACATTGGCTCACCGTCTCCCGAGGCCCTGGGCGGCGCCTTCGGCGTGACCGCGACAACGGCCCGCCGCTGGATGCAGGAAGACCAGGCGCCCTTACCGGTGCAGCTTGCCCTGTTCTGGCTGACCAGGTGGGGAAGCTCCGAGATCGATGCCAAGGCGCACAACGATGCCGTGGCGGCCGGCACCGAAGCGATCCGCCTGCGCTCAGAGGTCGAGGCACTGCGCGCGCAGCTGGCGACCGTTGGGCGGATAGCCGACTTCGGCTCGGCGAACGACCCGGTGCCGGGAGCGTCGGCCGTCATGGCCACACCAGGTTACCCAGTCCCGCCTCTGCCTGCTAAGCACGAGGTGCCCATCGTCATCACGTCACTACGGAGAAAACCATGCTCAAGTTCAAACCGCGTCAAAAAGCGCGCGTAGGCGACTTCCGCCTGCTGCGCGGCATTCCCTTCGAAACACAGATCGCCCGCCTCAAGCGGCATGTGAGAGCGCTCGAGCGGCGCATGGCCGGCGACCCGGTGATCCGCAAGTTCGGCATGAAAAATCGCAGCCGCGCGCGCGCCGCCCTGGTCAGCTGCTGAGCCTAGGCATGCCAGCTCAGATCCTGCCTCGTCTGATCCGGCACCGCGATGCGCCGGCTTACCTGGCCATGGATCGGAACCGGTTCGATGCAGAGGTGCGGCCGCACTTGGTCGAGGTCCCCATCGGCACCCGAGGGGTGGGCTTTGACCGGCTGGAGCTGGATGCCTGGGCAGACGCGTATATTGCCGCTCGTGGGCGTCCGGGCCGCAAAGCGAAAGGAATGGAACTATGCGAACCCGGACAAAAGGCATCCGCCTCGAAGGTGTCGAGCGGATTGTCGATAAGCAGTATCGCGGCCAGCGAGTCTTCGCCCGCCTCGGCCAAGTCCCTCAGGACGAAGCTGAGGCGTGGCTTCGAACCCGACAGGCGAGCATCGATGCGGAGCTCGAGCAGCAACTTCGAAGAGGCGCTGAGCGCTTGTTCGCAGATGGCGCGGCAAAGTACCTGATCGAATGCCAGCAGCGCCAGGTGCGCACGCTGGAACAGATCGCGTACCACGTCAAGCTGCTGCTGCCCTACATCGGGACCTCGCCCATCGGCGACGTGTGCAGCGAGTCGCTGGAGGCCTTCAAGGATGAACGGCTGGAGGATGGCGCCAAGAACGCCACCATCAATCGGAGCCTGGAGGTCGCTCGTACCGTGCTGAATCGAGCCGCCCGTGTATGGCGCGACGATGGCAAGCCCTGGCTGGCCAGCGCGCCGCTGATCGAGATGCTGGACGAAGCTGAGCAGCGCCGGCCGCCTTACCCTGTTTCATGGGCAGAGCAGTCGCGCCTGGTAACAGCGCTTCCCCACCATCTGCAGCGGCCCGCCCTCTTCGCGCTGAACACTGGTGCGCGCGATGACAACGTGTGCGGCCTGCGATGGGAATGGGAAGTGCCCGTCCCCGAGCTGGAGAGGAGTGTGTTCGTCATCCCTGCGGCGGAGTTCAAGGGCAAGCGCAACCATGTGCTGGTTCTGAACGATGTGGCCTGGAGCATCGTGGAAGCCTGTCGTGGCCAGCATCGCCAGTTCGTGTTCGTGTACCGCCGTGAGCGGACCAAGAACCTGGACCTGGCGCCGGCCATGGAATACAGGCGGATCGAGACGATGAACAACACCGCCTGGCAGCGTGCACGCGAGCTGGTCGGTCTGTCGAAGGTGCGGGTACACGATCTTCGGCACACCTTTGGCCAGCGGCTTCGCGATGCTGGTGTCAGTGAGGAAGACCGGGCGCTGCTGCTAGGCCATGCCATCGAGGGCATGCCGCAGCACTATGCGACGGCGACGGTCGCGCGCCTGGTAGAGGCAGCGAACAGCGTGCAGCACACAGTGGACAGGACCACGTTGCTGCGGGTGGTGAATGGGTGAGCCAGATGCGAACTCACGCAATGGCTCACGCAGAAAAGGTAAAGGGTCAGCACGCGCTAACGTGCTGACCCTTATCCAGTTTGGTGCGGCTGGCAGGAATTGAACCCACGACCCCTTGGTTCGTAGCCAAGTACTCTATCCAACTGAGCTACAGCCGCGAAGACCGAAATTATAGCATGACTTTTCCCAGGCACTCCTGGCACCTGGATGAAATGGTAGGGCGTGAGGGACTTGAACCCCCGACCAAGGGATTATGAGTCCCCTGCTCTAACCAGCTGAGCTAACGCCCCGACCGAAGGGACGATTGTACGGGCCTACTTCTGGTGACTCAGGGCGTTGCCCAGCAGCTTGGACGTGATGTCCACGATCTGGATCATGCGCTCGTAGGGCATGCGCGTGGGGCCGATCACGCCCAGCGTGCCCACCACCTGGCCATCCACCTCGTAGGGGGCACTGACCACGGAGAGTTCCTCGAAGGGCACCACCTGGCTTTCGCCACCGATGAAGATGCGCACGCCCTCGGCCTGGCCGGCAATATCCATCAGGCGCATGAGTTGGGCCTTCTGCTCGAACAGGTCGAAGGCCCGACGCAGGTGGCTCATGTCACTGGAAAAATCGGAAACAGCCAGCAGGTTGCGCTCGCCGGAGATCACCACCTCATCCTGCGGTTGCGTCATGGCCTCGGTGCCCACCGTCACCGCGGCCTGCATCAGCTTGGCGATCTCCCCGCGCAGCGTGTCCACCTCGCCCTGCAGGCGTTCACGCACCTGCTCCAGCGTCAGGCCCATGTAGTGGGCGTTGAGGTAGTTGGAGGCCTCGACCAGCTGCGACGGCGAATAGTCGGTCTCGGTAAAGATGACGCGGTTCTGCACGTCGCCCTCGGGCGAGACCAGGATGACCAGGATGCGACGCTCGCCCAGGCGCAGGAATTCGATGTGGCGAAACACCGAGGAGCGGCGCGGCGACATGACCACCCCGACGAACTGCGACAGCGAAGACAGCAGGTTGGCGGCGCTGGAGATGACCTTCTGCGGCTGGTCCGGCGCCAGGCTGGGCGCGGTGATCTGCTCGCGCTGGGCGGTGAGCATGGTATCGACGAACAGGCGATAACCGCGCGCCGTGGGCACGCGCCCGGCCGAGGTGTGCGGGCTGGCAATCAGGCCCAGCTCCTCCAGGTCGGACATCACGTTGCGGATGGTGGCCGGTGACAGCTCCAGGCCGGAAGCACGCGAGAGCGTACGCGAGCCAACGGGTTGCCCTTCGGCAATGTAGCGTTCCACCAGCGTTTTCAACAACAACTTGGCGCGGTCATCGAGCATAGGATCATTTTAATGATGTAATTTGCGAATGAACTCCAGATTCCGCCAGGTGGCCCTGATCGGCAAGTACCAGACCGTCGCCGGCGGCAGCCAGGGCAGCCGCGCGCGCCCGGCGCTGGCCGACATCGCCGCCTTCCTGCAATCGCAGGGTTGTGCCGTGGTGGTGGAGGAGCAGACTGCGACCAATGCCGGCCTGGACGGCTACCCGGTGCTGGATCTGGCCGCCATAGGCCAGCAATGCGACCTGGGCCTGGTGGTGGGCGGCGATGGCACCATGCTGGGCATCGGCCGCAAGCTGGCCAGTTCCGGCGTGCCGCTGATCGGCATCAACCACGGCCGCCTGGGTTTCATGACGGATATCCCCTTCGGCAGCTTCGAGACCGTGCTGCCACCCATGCTGCACGGCGAATACGAAGAGGAAAAGCGCCAGCTCATGCACGCCCGCGTGCTGCGTCAGGGCAACTGCGTGTTCGACACCCTGGCCATGAACGACGTAGTGGTGCACCGCGGCAACTCCGCGGGCATGGTGGAACTGCGCGTCGAGGTGGACGGCCACTTCGTGGCCAACCAGCGCGCCGACGGCCTGATCATCGCCACCCCGACGGGCTCCACGGCCTACTCGCTGTCGGCCGGCGGCCCCATCCTGCACCCGGCCATCGCCGGCTGGGTGCTGGCGCCGATCGCGCCGCATACCCTGTCCAACCGCCCCATCGTGCTGTCCAGCCAGTCCGAGGTGGCCATCGAGATCGCATCGGACCGCGAAGCCATCGCCAACTTCGACATGCAGTCGCTGTCCGCGCTGCACCACGGCGACCGCATCATCGTGCGGCGGTCGGAGCACAGCGTGCGATTCCTGCACCCGCGCGGCTGGAGCTATTTCGACACCCTGCGGCAGAAGCTGCACTGGAACGAAGGGATCACGAGCTCATGAGCCTCAAGCGCATCGTCCTGCGGGATTTCGTCATCATCAGCGAACTCGAGCTCGATCTCGAAAGCGGTTTCAGCGTGCTGACCGGCGAGACCGGTGCCGGCAAGTCCATCCTGATCGACGCCCTGCAGCTCGTCACCGGGGCCCGCTCCGATACCGGCCTGATCCGCGAAGGCGCCAGCCGCACCGACGTGAGCGCCGAGTTCGGCGAATGCACCGCCCTGCTGGGCTGGTTGCAGGAAGCCGGCTTCGACCCGGGGTTCGACCCCGGCTTCACCCTGCTGCTGCGCCGCACCGTGGATACGCAAGGCAAAAGCCGCGCCTGGATCAACGGCAGCCCGGCCACCGCGACCCAGTTGCGTGAACTGGGCGAGCGCCTTTTCGACATCCACGGCCAGCATGCCTGGCAGAGCCTGACACGCGCCGAAGCCGTGCGCGGCCTGCTCGATGCCTATGCCCAGCTCGATACCAGCGCCCTGAGCCACAGCTGGGGGCTATGGCGCGAGGCCCAGACCACGCTGGACGAAGCCCGCAAGGCCCAGGACAGCCTGCAGCGCGAACGTGAGCGCCTGGGCTGGCAGATCGGCGAGATCGAGAAGCTCGCACCCCAGGCCGGCGAATGGGAGACGCTCAACACCGATCACAGCCGCCTGGCCCATGCCCAGGCCCTGCTCGACGCCGCCCAGGGCGCGCTGGACGCGCTCGAGGGCGAGGACGGCGGTGCCGCACACACCTTGGGCAGCGCCCGCCAGACGCTACAAAATCAGGAGCACCTGGAGCCTGAATTCAAGTCGTTGGCGGAGGTATTGAACTCCAGCCTGGCGCAGGTGGAAGACAGCGTGCACACCCTGCGCGCCTACCTGCGCCGCACCGACCTGGACCCGGAGCGCCTGGCCGAGCTGGACACCCGGATGACCTCCTGGATGTCGCTGGCGCGTCGTTACAAGCGCCCCCCGGAGGAACTGGCCGCCACCCTCGCCGGCTGGAAGGAAGAACTCGCCAAGCTCGACGCCGCCGCCGATCTGGCCGCACTGGAAAGCGCCGAGCAGCAGGCCCAGGCCGCCTATATGAAGCAGGCGCAGGCTGTCTCCAAGGCCCGCGCCGTGGCCGCACCCAAGCTGGCTCAGGCCATCACCCAGGCCATGCAAGGCCTGGGCATGCAGGGCGGGCGCTTCGAGGTGACGCTGCAGAAGGCCGAACACCCCATGCAAAGCGGCCTGGAAGAGGTGAACTTCCTGGTGGCCGGGCACGCCGGCAGCACGCCGCGCCCGGTGGGCAAGGTGGCTTCGGGGGGAGAGCTCTCGCGCATCGCCCTGGCTATTGCCGTCACCACCAGCCAGCTGGGCACGGCCCAGACCCTGATTTTCGACGAGGTGGATGCCGGCGTGGGCGGCGCCGTGGCCGAGACCGTGGGCCGGCTGATGAAACAGCTGGGCCGAGACCGCCAAGTCATGGCCGTCACGCACCTGCCGCAGGTGGCGGCCTGCGCCGACCACCATCTGGTGGTGGCCAAGCAGCGCCAGGGCCAGGTCACGCTGAGCACGGTGACACCGGTGCAGGGCGAGGCCCGCGTGGCCGAGATCGCTCGCATGCTGGGCGGCGAGCGCCTGTCCAGCACCACGCTGGCCCACGCCAAGGAAATGCTGCAGTCCGGCAGCTGAGCCGGACAGACGCAAGACCATGGCCATGGAAATCGTCCTCATCACCGGCATGTCCGGCTCGGGCAAGTCGGTGGCGCTCAACGCGCTGGAAGATGCCGGTTATTACTGCGTGGACAACCTGCCGCCCGAGCTGCTGCTGCCTTTCGTGACGCTGGAGCAGCAGCACCAGGCCAGCCGTGTCGCCATTGCCATGGATGTACGCAGCGCCACCTCGCTGCCGCAGGTGCCGGCGCTGCTGGCCACACTGCGCCAGCAGGGCATCGCGATCAAGCCGCTGTTCCTTGACGCCTCCACCGACACCCTGGTGCGTCGTTACTCCGAGACCCGGCGCAAACACCCGCTCTCCCAGGCCATGCGCGAAGGCGTCGACCTGAATCGCGTGCTGGTGGAGGCCATCGAGCTTGAACGCGAGTTGATGGGGGCCCTGCGCGAACAGGCCCACGTGATCGACACCAGCCTGATCCGTCCTTCGCAGTTGCAGGGTTACATCAAGGAAGTGATCCAGCTGCCCGGTAGCCAGCTCACGCTGGTGTTCGAGTCTTTCGCCTACAAGCGCGGCATCCCGGTCGACGCCGACTATGTGTTCGACGTGCGCATGTTGCCCAACCCGCACTACGAACCCGAGTTGCGCCCGCTGACCGGCCGCGACGAGCCGGTGGCGACTTTCCTGCGCGCCCAGCCCGAGGCCGGCCGCATGCTGGAACACATCGAGGCTTTTCTCACGCACTGGCTCGACGCCATGTCGCAGAACCACCGCAGCTACGTCACGGTGGCCATCGGCTGCACGGGCGGCCAGCACCGCTCGGTCTATCTGGTGGAAGAACTGGCGCGCCGTTTTGCCACGCGCTGGGCCACGCTGCGCCGCCACCGCGAAATCGGCGGCTGAACCCCGGCCTCAGCCCTGTAGCAGTTTGCGCACCGGTGCCGGCAGCCCCAGCCTGGGCCAGACATCCGCCGCCTGCCAACCGCCCTCTGGCGACAGCTTCGTGCGGGCCGGCAACTGCACGCACACCGGATGCAGGTGCAGGTCCTTGTGCGTGAGCACATGGGTGAACATGTCCAATTCCTGTAACCGGTCCCGGTAAGCCAGTGGCACCGCCGCCTGCAGGTCCGCAAAACTGTCGAACAGTTCCATGCAATACAGACCAGCCCAGACGCCGGGCGTGGGCCGCTGGCGCAGCCAGACCGCCTCATCGCGCGTCTGCGCCCACAGGAGCCAGAGCGACTGCGCGCTGCGCTTGAGCTTGCGCGTCTTGACCGGGTAGCTTTCGGGCCGGCCTTCGCGCCGCGCCACGCAGACCTCCGCCAACGGGCAGGCAGCACACAACGGTTTACGCGCCAGGCAGACGGTAGCGCCCAGGTCCATCACGGCCTGGGTGTAGCGCGGCATGGCATGCGCCAGGTCACGCTGCGGCAGCAGTTCTGTGGCCAGGGCCCAGAGGGCGCGTTCGTTGGCGCCCGCGGCCAGGTCGGCACCAAAGCCCAGGGCGCGCGTGAGCACGCGCTTCACGTTGCCATCCAGGATGGCCACACGTTCACCGAAGCAGATGGAAGCGATCGCCGCGGCCGTGGACGGGCCGATGCCTGGCAAGGTCTGGAGCAAGGCCGCCGTTCGGGGAAAGGCGCCGCCATGGACCTGCACCACCTGAGCAGCACAGGCATGCAGGTTACGCGCTCGGCTGTAATACCCCAGACCACTCCACAGGGCCAGCACGTCGTCGAGGGTGGCGCCCGCCAGGGCACGCACATCGGGGAAACGCTGAAGGAAACGCGCGTAGTAGTCGCGCACCGTGACCACCTGGGTCTGCTGGAGCATGATCTCGGAGAGCCAGACCCGGTAGGGATCCTGCGTGCCCTGCCAGGGCAGGTCCTTGCGGCCGTGCACAGCCTGCCAGCGCAGCACGCGGCTGGCCCAGTCGGCTGGCATGCCCGAGGGAGGGGGAGCGGGTAGGCGCGGAGGCCGGCTCACGAAGCCAGCAGTTCGGCCGCCACCGTGTCCTTGGGCTTGGTGACGTCCTGCGCCCGGATCAGGTAGGCCGTGAGCTCAAGCAGCTTGGAATCGAGCTGGGCCAGCGCGCGGAACTGCTCGTTGATTTCTGCGATGCGCTCGTCGAGACCGCCCGCCGCCTGCTGGATGCGGTCGATGGCCTCGAGCCGACGGCTGAAGTTGCGACGGCGCTCGCGCAGCTGGGCGTCGAGCTGGGCCGCGGCCGACTTGCTCCACAACTCCACGTCACCGAGGGCTGACTGGTAGACGCTGCGCAGGCGCGTGGCCAGGGCGCGCACCAGACGGTCGGCAAACTCGGGCTGGGCCAGGCGGAAGGCATTGCCCAGGCCCAGGTACTGCAGATGGCCACGCTCGACCTGGTCGAGGTTGTCGATATAGGCTTGCAGCGAGGGCTCGGCCGGCGGCTGCAGCGAGAAGCCCTGCTCGGCATTGAGCTGCTTGAAGGAGGTGGCCAGCATGATCTGGATCTCGCCCATCAGCGACTGCACACGGCGCAGGTTTTCGCGCAGGCGATCGAAGGTGTCGCCGTAGGATTTCTTGACGCCGAGCTTGAGGCCGGTCTGCAGCAGCGACTGCATCAGCTGGTTCATCTCGGCGCGCAGGCTCTTGGTGCTCAGCAGCGCAAACACGTCGCGCAGCAGCTTGAGATGCACCGAGCGCACGGCATGGATCTTGGCGCCGGCGCGGTCGAACTCGGCCTGCTCCTGCGAGATGCGCAGGCGCATGTGCTTGATGACGGCGGCGTTCTTGCCCTGCAGGCCCTTGAGCTCCAGCATCTGCTCGTTGAGGTCGCGACGGCGGATGTTGAGCACCCGCCCCACTTCGAGCTGCAGATCGGAGATACCGACCGCCACGGCCGCGCCCAGGATGCGCTGACGCTGGCCCATGATGCGCTGTGCCAGCGCCTCTTCCAGCGCGGGCAGGCAGCTGGCCTGCAACAGCTTGGCGTCGTCGGTGACCTTGGCGACCAGGCCCTTCTGGGCCGAGACGGGCAGCACCTGCTCGCGCGACAGGCCGAGGATTTCGGCCGTGGTGGCGCGCTGGCGGTCGATCTGCATCTGGATCTGGGCCGGCGAACTCAGCGCGTCCCAGAGCGAGTCGATCTTGTTGAGCACGACCAGGCGGGTGTCGGTCCCGGCCGCGGATTCGGTGATGAGGTGTTCACGCCAGATCTCGAGGTCGGACTTGGTGACACCGGTGTCGGCACCCAGGATGAAGACCACGGCATGCGCCTGCGGCACCAGACTGACCGTCAACTCGGGTTCGGCACCGATGGCGTTGAGGCCCGGGGTGTCCAGGATGACCAGACCCTGCTTGAGCAGGGGGTGGGCGATGTTGATGAGGGCGTGGCGCCACTTGGGCACCTCGACCTTGCCCTGAGCGTCCATGAGCGGGCTGTCGTTCGGGGACTGGCTGCTCCAGAACCCCAGGGCGCGCGCTTCTTCCAGCGTCACGCGGCGGGTCTCGGAAACCTTCTCCAGCGCCATGGCCAGCTGCTGCGGGTCGTTGACATCGAGGTCGACGCGGGTCCATTTCTCGGGGACCATGCGCCATTCCATCAGGGACTGGGGCTGCAGGCGGGTCTCGATGGGCAGCAGGCGCAGGCAGGGCGGCACTTCGGCGTCGTAGCCCATCTCGGTCGGGCACATGGTGGTGCGCCCGGCGCTGGCCGGCATGATGCGCCGGCCATAGCCGGCGAAGAAGATGGCGTTGATCAGCTCGGACTTGCCGCGCGAAAACTCGGCGACGAAGGCCACCATGACCTTGTCCGCACGGACCTGCATTTCCAGCCGGTGCAGACGCTCCTCGACGGCGGCGTCGAGCAGGTCATGGTCTTTCATCCATTCGCCCAGCAGCTTCAGGCGCAGGGCGAACTCACGCCGCCACGTGCCGTGCTGATCAAACTGATCGTTGAAAGATGTAGCCAAATCTGCCCCCTAGACGCACTTCAGGTCATTCTGCAAAACGGTCAATATAGCATCTATCTCATTGATTAGCCTCATGTTTTCTGACAGTTGGGGCAGAAAAACGTCGCCCGCTGGCCCTGCCGGATGGCCTTGATCGCCGCGCCGCAAACCCGGCAGGGCTGGCCGTCCCGTCCATAGACCTTGGCTTCAAACTGGAAGTTGCCTCGCTCGCCGACGGCGTTGGAGTAGTTCCTCAGCGTGGTGCCCCCCGCCGCCAGAGCACGGCTCAGCACGTCGCGGATGGCCGCGCGCAGGCGCTCCGCACGCGGCCGGCTCAGGCGCATCGCACTCAGGGTGGGACGGATGCCGGCCAGGAACAGCGCCTCCGAAGCATAGATATTGCCCACACCCACCACCACGTCACCGGCCAGCAGCACCTGCTTGATCGCGGCCTTGCGCGTCTTGAGGGCGGCGTGGAAACCCGCCGCATCAAAATCCTCCGACAGCGGCTCCACGCCCAATCCTCCCAGCAGCTTGCGCGCCAAGGGCGCGTCCTCGTCCGGCACCCAGACCACCGCGCCAAAGCGGCGCGGGTCGTTCAGGCGCAGGGTGCCATGGGTGGTGGTGAGCTCGAAGTGGTCGTGTGCACCGCGTGGCGGCAGGCCGGCGCCAAAACTCAGGCTGCCCGACATGCCCAGGTGCAGGAGCAGCAGGCCGGTGTCCAGATCGACCAGCAAATACTTGCCGCGCCGGCGCACCCCCCGTACGGTGCGCCCGGCGAGCCGGGCCACGGGCAATCCGAGCGGCCAGCGCAGGGGCTTGCCGCACCAGGCCGCGACGATGCCGGCCCCGGTGATGCGGTCGGCAAAACTCAGGCGCGTGGCTTCGACTTCGGGCAATTCAGGCATGGCAGTGGGCAGGCAGGGGAATAGCTGGCTTGGATTATTATGGTTCGATGTTCCCACGCCTACGTCTACTCCCCCTGCTGTTGATGGCCGCCCTGGCGGTCCATGCGCAACAGCCGGGCCCGGTCCCCACCAACCCGCCTGCCAGTTCGGCACTTGATGGTGAGCTCTTCTACCAGTTGCTGGTGGGCGAGTTCAGCACGCAACGCGGCGAAGCCGGTGTCGGCTACTCCCTGATCCTTGATGCCGCGCGCAAGACCAACGACGCCCGGCTGTACCAGCGCGCCATCGACATCTCGCTGCAGGCGCGCGCCGGCGATTCCGCGCTGCAGGCCGCACGCGCCTGGAAGCAGGCCCAGCCCAACTCGCGCGATGCCAACCGCTACGTGCTGCAGATCCTGATCGGACTGAACCGTCTGAACGAAACGGTGGAGCCGCTCAAGCGCGAAATCGCCCTGGCCGAGGCCAAGGAACGCGCCCTCACCATCCTCACCCTGCCGCGTTACTTCGCACGCAGCAGCGACAAGAAGCTCGCCACCGAGATGCTGGAGCAGGCCCTGGCCGAGTACCTGGGCAACGGCAGCACAGGCGCGGCCGCCTGGAGTGCCGTGGGCCGCATGCGCATGGAGAGCGGAGACAACGCGGGTGCGCTGGAGGCCGCACGGCGCGGCCAGTCACAGGATGCGCGCGCCGAAGGGCCCGTGCTGCTCGCCCTGGCACTGATGTCGCCCCAGCAACCCGGGGCCGAAGCCATCGTGCGCAAATACCTGGAGGGCCGGCCCCTCGTGGAGGTGCGCCTGGCTTATGCGCGCGCGCTGCTGGATGCCCAGCGTTATGCCGAAGCAGGCAGCCAGGTCCAGATCGTCACCACTGAAAAGCCAGACTACGCTGAAGCGTGGCTGATCCGCGGCACACTGGAGTTGCAGGACAACCGGCTCGACCCCGCCGAGCGCTCGCTCAAGCAGTTCCTGGAGTTGATGCAGACGCGTCGCGGCAACGGTGTGGATGAGCCCAGCCGCGCGCTGGCCCAGGCCTACCTGTCGCTGGCCCAGATCGCCGAACAGCGCAAGGACTACAAACAAGCCGAGGCCTGGCTGGCCAGGATCAGCAGCCCGGAAGACCTGGTGCGATCCCAGAGTCGGCGCGCCGGCATCCTGGCGCGCCAGGGCAAGATCGACGAAGCGCGCGAACTGATCCGCAACCTGCCCGAACGCTCACCAGCCGACGCGCGCGTCAAGCTCTCCAGCGAGATCCAGCTGCTGCGCGACAACAGGCTCTATGCGCAGGCCTACGAACTGCTGGCCGAGGCCACACAACGCGATCCGAAAGACTACGACCTGGTCTATGACCAGGCCACGCTGGCCGAGAAGCTGGGACGGCCCGAGGAGATGGAACGCCTGCTGCGCCGGATCATTGCCGAAAAGCCGCAATACCACCACGCCTACAACGCGCTGGGGTATTCCTTCGCCGATCGCAGCGTACGCCTGGGCGAGGCGCGCCAGCTCATTCTCAAGGCGCTCGAATTCGCACCCGACGATCCCTTCATCAGCGACAGCCTGGGCTGGGTCGAGTTTCGCGAAGGCAACAAGGCCGAGGCCTTGCGCGTTCTGCAGAAGGCCTACCGTGCGCGCCCCGACGCCGAGATCGCCGCCCACCTGGGCGAGGTGCTCTGGAGCATGGGCCAGCGCGAACAGGCCCTGAGCGTCTGGCGCGAGGGTCTGCAACTCAACGCAGAGAACGAAACGCTGGTCGAGACGCTCAAGCGCCTGCGCGTCAAGCCGTGAAATCCCCGCTGCACATCCTCGCGGCCGGTCTGCTCTGCGCCCTGGCCGCCGTGCTGTCCGGCTGTGCCCAGCCTGAGGTACGCCCCCCGCCCCCCGATGGCCAGGCGCAGGCCTACTGGCGTGGCCGCCTGGCACTCAAGGTGGACAACAGCCCGGAGCCGACGTCCTTTTTCGCCAGTTTCGAACTCAGCGGCCAGCCTCGCGCCGGCGAACTGATGCTGTCCACACCTCTGGGCACCACGTTGGCCCAGCTGCGCTGGAGCCCGCAACAGGCCCTGCTGCGCAACAATGGCCAGACCCGCGCCTTCGATTCGCTGGACGCCCTGGCCACCGAAGCCACCGGCACCGCCATCCCGATCGCGGCCCTGTTCGAGTGGCTGCAAGGCCGCCCGGCCGCCGCCGATGGCTGGTTGGCCGACCTGACGCAACTGCAAGCCGGCCGCCTGGTGGCCCGGCGCAGCCAGCCCGCGCCAGCCGCCGAACTGCGGCTCATCATCGAGCCCTGAGTCGATAATCCCGGGCATGCAGTCGCTCCACGACATCCCGGCCCCGGCCAAGCTCAACCTTTTCCTGCACATCACGGGCCGGCGCACTGACGGCTACCACCTGCTGCAGTCGGTCTTCATGCTGATCGACTGGGCCGACACCCTGCATGTCGAGCGACGCGACCAGGGCCGTCTCAGCCGTGAGGACCTGTTGGCACCGCTGCCGGCAGATGACCTGATCCTGCAGGCCGCACGGGCCTTGCAGGCCGCCACCGGCACGCCCCACGGCGCGCACATCGCCGTCGAGAAACGCCTGCCGGCCCAGGCCGGTTTGGGCGGCGGCTCCTCGGATGCCGCCTCGACGCTGTTGGCACTCAACCGCCTCTGGCAGCTCGGGCTCAGCCTGGAGCAGCTGTGCGTCATCGGTCTGCAGCTGGGCGCGGATGTGCCCTTCTTCCTGCGCGGACACAACGCCTGGGTCGAGGGCATCGGCGAATCCATCACCCCGGTCGAACTGCCGCGCCGCCACGTGCTGGTGGTCAAGCCACAGGCCGGGCTGGAGACGCGTGCGATTTTTTCAGACCCGGCTTTGAAGCGCGACAGTATTCCTGCTACAATTTCAGGCTTTGCTGCAGACCCGCAAGCTTTTCTGATGGAAGCTCGCAACGACCTGCAGCCTGTCGCCCAGCGGCTCTGCCCGGGTGTCACGCAAGCTCTGGAATGGCTCGCCACCCTGGGTCTTGCGGGACGAATGACAGGCTCAGGAAGTGCCGTGTTTGCGTGGGCACCGCCCGACCTGCGTGTTCCGAAGGCGCCGGATACATTGCAGGCCCGGTTGTGTTGCAGCCTGGAGGCGCACCCGCTTAGCGGTTGGGCGGCCAGCGAAAAGAGTTAGTCGGTGGGCAGCTGTACTCAGCTGTTGACCTGTGTAGGGGAGTCGCCAAGTTGGTTAAGGCACTGGATTTTGATTCCAGCATGCAAAGGTTCGAATCCTTTCTCCCCTGCCAAATTTTTCTGGGTCAATAGTCACTCATCGCTGGATCGTTCATGCAGGTCGCTCCGCCCCCCGATTTCATGCTCTTCACGGGCAATGCCAATCCGGCATTGGCCGCCGACATTGCCAAGCACCTCGGCATCTCGCTGGGTGCCGCCACGGTCGGCCGTTTTTCCGACGGCGAGGTGACCGTCGAGATCAATCAGAACGTGCGCGCCCGCGACGTCTTCGTCGTGCAGTCGACCTGCGCGCCGACCAACGATTCGCTGATGGAACTGCTCATCATGGTCGACGCGCTCAAGCGCGCCTCGGCCGAGCGCATCAGCGCCGTGATCCCCTATTTCGGCTATGCCCGCCAGGACCGCCGCCCGCGCTCGACGCGCGTGCCGATCACGGCCAAGGTGGTGGCCAACATGCTGCAGACCGTGGGCGTGGCTCGCGTGCTGACCATGGACCTGCATGCCGACCAGATCCAGGGGTTCTTCGACATCCCGGTGGACAACATCTACGCTTCGCCGGTGCTGCTGGGTGACCTGCGCCTGAAGAAGTACGAAGACCTGATCGTGGTCTCGCCCGACGTGGGCGGCGTGGTGCGCGCCCGCGCGCTGGCCAAGCAGCTCGGCTGCGACCTGGCCATCATCGACAAGCGCCGCCCGCGTGCCAACGTGAGCGAAGTGATGCACGTGATCGGCGAGATCGAAGGCCGCAACTGCGTGATCATGGACGACATGATCGACACCGCCGGCACGCTGGTGAAAGCGGCCGAGGTGCTCAAGGAGCGCGGCGCCAAGAAGGTCTACGCCTATTGCACGCACCCGATCTTCTCGGGTCCGGCGATCGAGCGCCTGTCCAAGGGCACGGCCCTGGACGAGGTGGTGGTGACCAACACCATCCCGCTGAGTCCCGCCGCCACCGGCTGCGCCAAGATCCGGCAGGTGAACGTGGCGCCGCTGATTGCGGAAACCATCCACCGCATCGCCAAGGGCGAGTCGGTCATGAGTTTGTTCTCGGACCAGGACGATCTGTTCTGATCCGGGCAAAAAGCCGGCCTGCACGCATACCGCCGCAGGCCTTTGTTGAAACGGAGTCTCACTGGTCGCGGTGGGCTCTTTCTGGAGTGAACTATGAAATTCGTCGCTTTTGAGCGCGCCAAGCAGGGCACGGGTGCGAGCCGCCGTCTCCGCAACACGGGCCGCACGCCCGGTATCGTCTACGGTGGCACGGTTGAGCCGCAGCTGGTCGAGCTCGACCACAACGCGCTGTGGCATGCCCTGAAGAAGGAAGCCTTCCACTCGTCCATCCTCGAGATGGAAGTGAACGGCAAGAGCAACAAGGTGCTGCTGCGCGACGTGCAGATGCACCCCTTCAAGCCCCTGGTGCTGCACATCGACTTCCAGCGCGTGGACGCCAACACCAAGCTGCACATGAAGGTGCCTTTCCACTTCAGCGGTGACGAGAATTCGCCCGCGGTCAAGGCCGACGGCTGCATCGCCAACCACGTGCTGACCGAAATCGAAGTGCTCTGCCTGCCGGCCGATCTGCCCGAGTTCATCGCCGTGGACCTGAGCGGCCTGAAGAAGGGTGCCTCGCTGCACCTGTCCGACATCAAGCTGCCCAAGGGCGTGACTGCCGTGACCCACGGCAAGGCCAACCCGGTCGTGGTGTCCGTGGTGATGGTTGCCGGCGCGGACACCGCCGAAGCAGCTCCCGCCGCCGAAGGTGCTGCTCCCGCTGCGGCCCCGGCTGCCGGCAAGGCCGCCGCTCCGGCTGCCAAGACTCCGGCTGCCAAGGCGCCCGCCGCCAAGAAATAAGCCTTCTGGCTTTGCGTCAACGGCCCACTTCGGTGGGCCGTTTTTTTTGGGACCCGACCCGCCGGGCTCCCCCCACGATGCACTGATAATCCGCGCATGATCAAACTGTTTGTCGGCCTGGGCAACCCCGGCCCCGAATACGAGGCCACCCGGCACAACGCCGGCTTCTGGTGGATCGACGCCGTGGCGCGTGAGCTCAAGGTCAACCCGGTCATGGACAGGAGCTACCACGGCCTCGTGGCACGCACCACCGCCCGGGGCCAGACGATCTGGCTGCTGGAGCCGCAGACCTGGATGAATGAATCGGGCAAATCGGTGGCGGCGCTGGCGCGCTTCTTCAAGATCCAGCCAGAGGAAATCCTCGTCGCGCACGACGAACTCGATATCGTGCCAGGCCAGGTCAAGCTCAAGTTCGGCGGCAGCCACGCCGGCCACAATGGCCTGCGCGACATCCATGCCAGGCTGGGCACCGACGACTACTGGCGCCTGCGCATCGGCGTCGGCCATCCGGGCGTGAAGGCCGAAGTGGTGAACTGGGTGCTCAAGAAACCCTCACCCGAACACCGGATCGCCATCGAGGACTGCATTGCACGCTCCGTCAAGGCCCTGCCCGATCTTCTGGCCGGCGAGATGGAAAAGGCCACCATGCTGATCCACACCAGCAAGCCGCCCCGGCCCAAGCCGCCGCGCCCAGCCGATCTGCCCCCCAAGGAAGGAGAGCCCGCATGAAGACCGTGTCACTCATACTCGCGATCGCTGCCATGCCGCTGTGCACCGGACTGTCGGCACAGACCGTCTACCGCTGTGGCAGCAGCTACAGCCAGACGCCCTGCCCCGGCGGCAATACCATCGACGCAGCCGATAGCCGAACACCCGAGCAACGCAAAGCGCACGAAGCCAGCGTGAAACATGAAAAACGTGCCGGCGACACGCTGGAGAAGACCCGACTGAAGGAAGAGGCGGCCGCACAACGTGCTGCTGAAAAGGCCGGCAAGGCCCAGCGTGATGCCGACAAGGCAGCACAGAAGGCAGCCGCCAGGAAGAGCAGTACCAAGGAAAAACTGCCGGCCTACCGCGTGCCTGCCACGCCCAAGTAAGCCCGGGGGCTCAGGCGGAAGGCGGCTTGCTGGCGACAGCCGCTGTGGGCTCGGCCTGCAGGCGCCGGTATTTCTGCCACAAGGTTTCGCTGTCTTCCACGTGATCCGGGTTCACCGGGATGCAGGCCACCGGGCAGACCTGAACACACTGAGGCTGGTCGAAATGGCCCACACACTCGGTACAGCGGGTCGGGTCGATTTCATAGATCTCCGGCCCGAGATAGATCGCCTGGTTCGGACACTCGGGCTCGCAGACATCGCAATTGATGCATTCGTCGGTGATCAGCAGGGCCATGGTGACCCGATTATCTCAGCAGCCCCATAACCCCGATGCGATCAGGCCGGATCAGCCTCCGGGGCCACGACCCGCGCGGCCTCAGCGCGCTCACGTGCCAGGCGCTGCTGGTCGTAGACCGGCTGCGGGGGCAAGTCGGCCAGGTGCCGCGTGTCGGCCCAGTCGATGATCTCGACCGCTTCGCCCAGCAGGCGCACGCGGTTGATGCCGGCATTGGGAATGTCGCTGACCCGTGGACCGGAGAGCGCCAGGCCCAGGGCACTGCGGTAGACCATGTCCAGCACCCCGCCATGCGTCACCACCGCCAGGGTCTGCTCCGGATGGCGTCGTGCCAGGGCGCGCAGGGCCGCCAGCACGCGGGCATGGAAGGCACGCGTGCTCTCACCGCCCTCGAAGGCAAAGTCGGCCTCGAAACGCACCCACTGATCCCAGGCCTGCGGGTGCTGCTGCTGGATGTCAGGCACACGCAAGCCCTCCACCACTCCGAAATGCTGCTCGCGCAGCGCAGCGTCCAGGACTGGATCCAGCGGCTGCGCACAACGCCCGGCCACGGCCTGGGCGGTTTGCAGGGCGCGCTGCAGATCGCTGCTGACCAACTGCTGCATGGATTCCTGGGCCAGGCGAGCGGCCACCCGCTGGGCCTGCTCCAGGCCGGTGGCGTTGAGCGGCACATCGAGCTGACCCTGGAAACGCAGTTCGCGGTTCCAGTCGGTCTCGCCGTGACGGATCAGGATGAGTTCGGTCATGCGTCAATTATGCGACGCGTGTGTGGCACACGATGTGGCGGTTTCACCTTGAAACACGACCCCGGGCCGGCGCGGGCGGCTTGCCCCCGGACATGGGAGGCGAGGCGCTACGCACGCCCCAGGCTGCGCACCTTTTCGGCCAGACGCTGCGCCACCAAGGGGTCGACAAACTTCTCGGCCTCGCCGCCCAAGGTGGCGATCTCGCGCACCAGGGTGCTGGAGATGAACTGGTAACTCGTGCTGGGCGTGAGAAAAACCGTCTCGACCTCGGGCATGAGGCTGCGGTTCATGCCGGCCAGCTGGAACTCGTAATCGAAATCGGTCACCGCGCGCAGGCCGCGGATGACGACCTTGGCACCGCGCCCCACGACAAAGTCACGCAGCAGGCCCGAGAAACTCTCGACCACCACATTGGGCTGGTCGTGCATGACCTCGCGCACCATGCCGATACGCTCATCGAGGGTGAACATGGTCTTCTTGTGATGAGCTGCCGCGACGCCCACAATGACCTGATCAAACAGCTGGGCCGCCCGGCGTATGACGTCGGAATGGCCCAGGGTCATGGGATCAAAGGTTCCGGGATAGACGGCGAGCACTTTGCGGGACATGGATCAACTCCTTGTTCGCGCGATTATGCCGCCCCGATATGGGGCACCAGGCCGGAGACCGGCTGGCCGGCCTTGAGCGCTGCCGTGAAGGCCAGCATGCGGTCAATCGGCACCCGCGCACGCGGAATAAGCGCCGGGTCCACGTGGATCTCGTTGCCCCCGCTCTCCAGCACCTGGGCCACCCCGGCCAGCCCGTTCATGGCCATCCAGGGGCAGTGCGCGCAGCTCTTGCAGGTGGCGCTGTTGCCGGCGGTGGGCGCCTCGATGAAGGTCTTGCCGGGGTTGAGGGTGCGCAGCTTGTGCATCATGCCCTTGTCGGTGGCCACGATGAACTCCGGCGCGTCCATTTCCTGCGCGGCCTTGAGGATGCCCGAGGTGGAGCCCACCGCGTCTGCCAAGGCCACCACGGCGGCGGGCGACTCCGGGTGCACCAGCACCTTGGCCTTTGGGTGCTCCTTCTTGAGTTCTTCCAGTTCGAAGCTCTTGAACTCGTCGTGCACGATGCAGGAGCCGTTCCACATGAGCATGTCGGCCCCGGTCTCGCGCTGGATGTAGCCACCCAGGTGGCGGTCCGGCGCCCACAGGATCTTGTGGCCCTGCTCTTTCAGGGCGCGCACGATGTCCAGCGCGCAGCTGGAGGTGACCAGCCAGTCGGCGCGCGCCTTCACGGCGGCGCTGGTGTTGGCATAGACCACCACGGTGCGATCAGGATGGGCATCGCAGAAGGCCGAGAACTCGTCGATGGGACAGCCCAGGTCCAGCGAGCAGGTCGCGTCCAGGTCGGGCATGAGCACGCGCTTGTGCGGCGAGAGGATCTTGGAGGTTTCGCCCATGAAGCGCACACCCGAGACCACCAGGGTCTGGGCCGCGTGGTCGCGACCGAAGCGTGCCATCTCGAGCGAATCGCTGACGATGCCGCCGGTTTCCTCGGCCAGGTCCTGCAGGTCCGGGTGCACGTAGTAGTGCGAGACCATCACCGCGTTCTTTTCCTTGAGCAGGCGACGGATCTTGTCCTTGAGCGCAGCACGCTCGGCCGGGCCGGGCTCCACCGGCACGCGCGCCCAGGCGTGATGCGTGGAACAGGCCGCGCCCTCACCCTGCGCTGTCTCGGGCTGCTCGTATTCAACGTCGATGACGTGGGTTCCGGTATTCATCAGAGCTCCGTAAACCGCATGGAGAAATCAACGGCCTTCACATCCTTGGTCAGGGCGCCGATCGAGATGCGGTCGACGCCGGTGGCGGCGATCTCGCGTACCGTGCCCATGTTCACCCCACCCGAGACCTCCAGGATGGCGCGCCCGGCGTTCAGGCGCACGGCCTCGCGCAGCGTTTCAAGGCTCATATTGTCCAGCAGCACCATGCGGGCACCGGCCAGTAGGGCCTCTTGGAGCTGGGCCAGGGTCTCGACCTCGATTTCGACGAACTCGGCCGTGGGCGCCACGGTTGCGGCGCGTTGCAGAACGGCCGTCACGCCGCCAGCGGCAGCGATGTGGTTTTCCTTGATCAGCACGGCGTCGTACAGGCCGATGCGGTGGTTGGTCCCACCGCCGCAGTGCACCGCGTACTTCTGCGCCAGGCGCAGGCCGGGCAGGGTCTTGCGCGTGTCGACGATGCGTGCGCGGTTGCCCGGCACACCCTGCACCGCCTGCACATAGGTGGCAGTGTGCGTGGCCACGGCGCTGAGCAGTTGCAGGAAGTTGAGCATGGTGCGTTCGGCCGTCAGCAGGCCGCGCGCCGGCCCGGTCATTTCCAGCACCACCTGGTCGGCCTCGCAGCGCTGGCCGTCACGCACGTGCCATGTGACGCTGGCCTGAGGCACCACCTGCTGCAAGGTGGCCTGCACCCAGGCCGCACCGCAGATCACGGCGCTCTCGCGGGCCAGGATACGCGCATGCGCCCGGCGCGCCGGATCGATCAGGCCGGCGGTCAGGTCGCCGCTGCCCACGTCTTCCCGCAGGGCCCGGGCCACATCGGCCTGCGCCAGCTGCTGCAGGAAGGTCTCGGAATAGTCGGAAACAGAGTTCATGTGCGAATCAGCCCGGCGAAGCCGGGTTCACTTGAAGCGGTCGAGCAGGCGGCGACTCTCGCGGTCGAGCGCCGTCATGTCGCGGATCAGGAACTGGATGCCATGCGAGTCGGTCACCAGCAGGGTGTTGCCCGCCAGCCGGCGGATGTCCTCGTCGCCCTTGAGCACGAAGGCCGTGTCGCCGCGGTCGGTGCGGACCTGCCAGGTGCTGGGCGTGGAAAAGCTGCTCACGCCCCGGATGGCGCGGATCTCGGGCATGAACTCACGCTCGGACAGCGCGGCACGGATCAGGCCCTGGGCCGGCTCGGGCACGCGCGCCAGCTCCTCGATCCAGGCCACCTCGTGGCCGTCGGCATCGAGCAGGGAGATGTCGCGCTCAGGCGCCTGGATGGGAAAGGCGCGGACCGGCACCACGCCGGTACGTATCTGGCCATCGGCCAGGGTCAGCGCCAGCTTGTCGTAGGCATTGCGCGACAGGGCCGCGGCAACCTGCATCTGGTTCAGGATGGGGCGCGAGTTCATTTGGCGTCGTCCTTGCGTTCGGGATTCACTTCCGCCTCGGCGTCATCCATGTCGGTATCCACGTTGCGCGCTTGCGCCTGGTAAAGGTTGTAGTAGGCGCCCTGGCGTGCCATGAGCTCGTCGTGCGTGCCCTCCTCCACCACCTGGCCGCGGTCCAGCACGATCAGGCGGTCGGCGCGTTGCAGGGTGGACAGGCGGTGGGCAATCGCGATGGTCGTGCGGCCCTGCACCAGGTTGTCCAGCGCCTTCTGGATCTCCTTCTCGGTCTCGGAGTCCACCGAGGCCGTGGCCTCGTCCAGGATCAGGATGCGCGGGTCGATCAGCAGCGCGCGCGCGATCGAGATGCGCTGGCGCTCGCCACCCGACAGGCCCTGGCCGCGTTCGCCCACGATGGAGTCATAACCCTGCGGCAGGCGCAGGATGAACTCGTGCGCGTGGGCGGCACGGGCGGCCGCCACGATCTGCTCGCGCGTGGCGTCGGGTTTGCCGTAGGCAATGTTTTCGGCAATGGTGCCGAAGAAGAGGAAGGGTTCCTGCAGCACCAGGCCGATGTTGCGGCGGTACTCGGCCACGGGCAGGGAGCGGATGTCGACGCCGTCGATGCGGATCGAACCCTCGGTCACGTCGTAAAAGCGGCAGATCAGGTTGACCAGGGTGCTCTTGCCCGAGCCGCTGTGGCCCACCAGACCCACCATCTGGCCCGGCTCGATGGTGACGTTGATGCCGCGGTTGACCTCGCGGTTGCCATAACGGAAACCCACGTCGCGCACCTCGATGCGGCCCTGCACCTGCTTCAGATGCACCGGCTGCGCCGGTTCCGGCACGCTGGACACGTGATCCAGGATGTCGAAGATGCGTTTGGTCGCCGAGGCCGAGTGCTCGGTCCAGGAGACGATACGGCTCATGGAGTCCAGGCGCCCATAGAAGCGGCTGATATAGGCGATGAAGGCCGTCAGCACGCCCACCGAGGTCTCGCCTTTTGCGATCAGCCAGACGCCCACGCCCCAGACCACCAGCAGGCCAACCTCGGTCAGGAAGGAGATGCTGGGCGCAAACAGCGCCCAGATCTTGTTGATGCGGTCGTTGACCTGCAGGTTCTGGCGGTTGGCCTCGTGGAAACGGGCCGACTCGCGATTTTCCTGGGCAAAGGCCTTGACCACGCGGATGCCGGGGATGGTGTCGGCCAGCACGCTGGTCACCTCGGACCAGACGCGATCGATCTTCTCGAAGCCGGTCTTGAGGCGATGCCGCACCGCGTGGATCATCCACATGATGATGGGCAGCGGGATCAGCGTGGCCAGGGCCAGCCAGGGATTGATGGAGAACAGGATGGCCGCCGTCATCAGCAGCATGATGAGGTCGGTGAAGAAGTCCAGCAGGTGCAGCGAGAGGAAGACGCAGATGCGGTCGGTCTCGCTGCCGATGCGTGCCATCAGGTCACCGGTGCGCTTGCCGCCGAAGTATTCGAGCGAGAGGCGCATCAGGTGGTCGTAGGTGGTGGTTCGCAGGTCGGCGCCGATGCGTTCGGACACCAGGGCCAGGATATAGGTCTTGGCCCAGGTCAGGCCCCAGGCCACCACAGCCGCCCCCAGCAGGCCACTGAGGTAGAGCACGACCAGCATGGGGTCCACCTGCTTGCCCGCCTCCAGCGGCACCAGCACCTCGTCCATCAGCGGCATGGTCAGGTAGGGCGGCACCAGGCTGGCGGCCGTGCCCAGCAAGGTGAGCACGAAACCCAGCAGCAGCTGGCCTTTGTAGGGTTTGGCGAAGCGCCACAGGCGCAGCAGGGTCCAGGTCGACGGCGGGGTGTGGATGACCTTGGCGCAGATCGGGCACTCGTCCTGGCCGGGATCCAGGGACGCCTTGCAGATCGGGCATTCATGGCCGACCGGGACGGGCACCGGCTGGCCGGTGCTCAGGCTGTTCAACTGGTGACCCACCTGCTCGGCCAGACGCACGGCCTGCAGATTTTGTCCCAAGGTGTAACACCAGTGCGCCAGCCGGCCCTGGCCGTCCAGCAGCTCCAGATGGCCGACACCGGCGTGGTCGTGCTGATTCAGTTTCAGGGTGGGGTGGTACGCCCAGGCCTGCCAGGCAGACTGGCCTGGCGCCCGGGCCAGCAGGCGTCGTTCGGTGGCCACCAGCAGGCCGCGGCCGAACTGCAGGCGGGTGTCGAGGTCAACCTCCAGCACCGCCTGGACGTTCTCATCAGGGTGCAGTTGTGTGCGTATTTCAGCCAGCCATTCCGCCGGAACGTCGCTGAAAGATAATAGAGCTGCTGACGGGGTAGAGCGAGTCATGGAGTCCGGAACCTGGGTAAGGATTTGCTGATGTCGATTGTCCCCGTTTTATGCACGGCACCTTGGAGACATACCGCAGCCATCGCCCGCTCTGGCCCTGCCAGCGAGCAAGACCACCGCAGGGACCGCTAGTTCACCCTGCCCAGCTTCATGACTAAGAAAAACCTTCAAATTCTGCGGGTCAGCCATCTGCGCGGTCCCAACATCTGGACCTATCGCCCGGTCATCGAGACCTGGCTGGACCTGGGGGAACTGGAAGACCGGCCTTCCAATGTCATCCCCGGATTTTACGAGCGTTTGACCGGCATGCTCCCCGGCCTGGCCCAGCACCGTTGCGGGGTGGGCGAGCCCGGCGGCTTCCTGGAGCGGCTGCGTGACGGCACCTGGGCCGGCCACATCCTGGAGCACGTGGTGCTGGAGTTGCAAACCCAGGCCGGCATGCAGACCGGCTTTGGCAAGACACGCATGACCTCCAAACATGGTGTCTACAAGATGGCCTTCCGTACCCGGCAGGAAGAAGTCGGCCGAGCGGCGCTGGAAGCCGGGCGCGAACTGCTGCTGGCTGCCATCGAGGACCGGCCCTATGACGTGTCCACCACCGTCGCCCGCCTGCGCGAGCTGTGCGACCGGCTCTTCCTGGGCCCGAGCACGGCGCACATCGTCGAAGCCGCCACCGACCGCCGCATTCCGCACATCCGCCTGAACGACGGCAATCTGGTACAGCTGGGCTATGGCGCACGCCAGCACCGCATCTGGACCGCCGAGACCGACCAGACCAGCGCCATCGCCGAGAGCATCGCCAGCGACAAGCAACTCACCAAGGAGCTGCTGCAGTCCTGCGGCGTGCCGGTCCCCGAAGGCGAAGAGGTCGACAGCCCCGAACAGGCCTGGAGCGTGGCACAGGACATCGGCGTGCCGATCACCGTCAAACCGACCGACGCCAATCACGGCCGCGGCGTGTTCACCGACCTGCACACGCGCGAGGACGTCGAGAAAGCCTGGCATGCCGCCGATGCCGAAGGCAGCGGCGTGCTGGTGGAAAAGTACATCGAGGGCGAGGCCCATCGCCTGCTGGTCGTGGGCCGGCAGGTGGTGGCCGCCACGCGCGGCAAGAAGCAGGTCGTCACCGGCGACGGCCGCTCCACCATCCTGCAGCTGATCGACAGCCAGATCAACAGCGACCCGCGCTGCGGCGAGGAGGAGGAATTCCCCCTGGAGCCGCTGGTCCTGGACAAGGAGCCGATCGCCCAGCTCGAACTCTCGCGCCAGGGCTACAACGGCGCCTCCGTTCCGCCGCCCGGCCAGGTGGTGCTGATCCGTCGCCACGGCGACCTGGCCTACGACGTGACCGACCAGGTGCACCCCCAGGTCGCCGCCGCCGCCGCGCTGGCCGCGCGGGTGGTCGGACTGGACATCGCCGGCATCGACCTGGTCACACCCGACATCTCGCGCCCGCTGGCCGAGCAGGGCGGCGCCATCATCGAGGTCAACGCCGGCCCCGGCCTGCTCATGCATCTCAAGCCCGCCGAAGGCCAGCCGCGCAACGTCGGCCAGGCCATCGTGGCCCACCTCTTCCCCGGCGAAGACCAGGGCCGCATCCCCATCGTCGGCATCACCGGCACGCGCAACACCACCCGCATCGCGCGCATGGTGAACTGGCTGCTGCACATCAACGGCACCCAGGTCGGCCTGGCCTGCCGAGACGGCTTCTTCCTGGGCCCCCGCCAGGTCGAATCCCGTGACGGTTCAGACTGGGAAACCGGCCAGCGCCTGCTGATCAACCGCTCGCTGGAAGCGGCCGTGTTCGAGCACACCCATCGCGCCATCCTGTCCGAGGGCCTGGCCTATGACCGCTGCACAGTCGGCGTGGTGACCGATCTGGACGGCCTGGAGGACCTGGCCGAGTTCTACATCGACGACGCCGACAAGCTCTACAACGTGGTGCGCACCCAGGTCGACGTGATCCTGCCCAGCGGCACGGCGGTGCTCAACGCCGCCGATCCGCGCGTGGTCGAGATGGCCGCGCTGTGCGACGGCAAGGTCATCTTCTACGGCTCCGACGCCCAGCTGCCGGCCATCGCACAGCATCGCCAGCAGGGCGAGCGCACCGTGTTCCTGCGCGACCGCCACATCGTGCTGGCCCTGGGGATGGACGAGGTCAGCGAAGTGCCGCTGGACTCGCTCAACCCGACCAAGGCCGCCAAGCCCGACATGGTGATGGCCGCCGTGGCCACCGCCTGGGCGCTGGACGTCAAACCCGAACTGATCGGCGCCGGCCTGCGCACCTTCAAGGCCAACCTCACCAACGACCACTGATATGGAAGTCAAACGCATACGCGCCCTGCGCGGCCCCAATCTGTGGAGCCACCACACTGCCATCGAGGCTGTCGTCCACTGCACGCCAGCGGAATGCGAGCTCAGCGCGCGCCAGAACTTCGGTCTGCGCCTGCGCACGCGCTTCCCGCAGATCCTGCCGCTGAACCCGACCGGTCATGACGACACCGTGCCCCTGGCCCATGTGCTGGAACTGGCCACGCTGGGCCTGCAGGCGCAAGCCGGTTGCCCGGTGACCTTCAGCCGCACCACGCCCACGGTCGAACCCGGCGTCTACCAGGTGGTGGTCGAATATTCCGAAGAGGCTGTCGGCCGCATGGCCCTGGAAATGGCCCAGAACCTGTGCCGCGCCGCCCTGGAAGACACACCGTTTGACCTGGCCGCCGCGCTGGGCCAGCTGCGCGAACTCGACGAGGACGTGCGCCTGGGCCCGAGCACCGGCTGCATCGCCGACGCGGCCACGGCCCGTGGCATCCCCTATCGCCGCATGACCTCGGGCAGCATGATCCAGTTCGGCTGGGGCAGCAAGCAGCGCCGCATCCAGGCCGCCGAGATGGACGTGACCAGCGCGATCTCCGAATCGATCGCCCAGGACAAGGAACTGACCAAGAAGCTGCTGGCCAGCGCCGGCGTGCCGGTGCCGCTGGGACGTGAGATCACGTCAGCCGAAGAGGCCTGGGCCGCTGCCGGCGAGATCGGTCTGCCCGTGGTGATCAAGCCCAAGAACGGCAACCAGGGCAAGGGCGTCACCGTCAACATCACCACACGCGAGCAATTGCTCAAGGCCTATGCGGCCGCCTCCGAGTTCGACAACGAGATCCTGGTCGAGCGTTTCCTGCCCGGCAACGATTTCCGCCTGCTGGTGGTGGGCAACAAGCTCGTCGCCGCAGCCCGCCGCGACCCGCCCACGGTGGTGGGCGACGGCGAGCACAGCGTGCGCCAGCTGGTCGACCAGGTCAACCTGGACCCGCGCCGCGGCAGCGGCCATTCGACCTCGCTGACCAAGATCCGCTTCGACGACATCGCGCTGGCCTGCCTGGCCGGCCAGGGCCTGAACGCCGATTCGGTGCCGGCGCGCGGCCGGCGCGTCTCGCTGCGCCACAACGCCAATCTTTCGACCGGCGGCAGCGCCACCGACGTCACCGACGACGTGCACCCCGAGGTGGCGCACCGCGCCATCATTGCCGCCAAGATGGTCGGGCTGGACATCTGTGGCGTGGACATGGTTTGCGACAACATCCTGCAGCCGCTGGAGGAAACCGGTGGCGGCGTCGTCGAAGTGAACGCCGCACCCGGCCTGCGCATGCACCTCTCACCCTCCTATGGCAAGGGCCGTGCGGTGGGCGAGGCCATCATCTCCACCATGTTCGCGGAACATGAGAATGGCCGCATCCCGCTGGTGGCCGTGACCGGCACCAACGGCAAGACCACCACCGTGCGCCTGATCGCCCACCTGCTCACGCAGAACAATCTGCGCGTGGGCATGACCAGCACCGATGGCGTTTTTATTGCCGGCGAGCGCATCGACACCGGCGACTGCAGCGGCCCCAAGAGCGCGCGCAATGTGCTGCAGCACCCCGACGTGGACGCCGCCGTGCTGGAAACCGCACGCGGCGGCATGCTGCGCGAAGGCCTGGCCTTCGACCGCTGCGACGTGGCGGTGGTCACCAACGTCGGGGCCGGCGACCACCTGGGCCTGAACTTCATCACCACGGTGGAAGACCTGGCCGTGCTCAAGCGCGTGATCGTGCAGAACATCTCCGACAAGGGCACCGCCGTGCTGAACGCGACCGACCCCATCGTCGCGGCCATGGCCAGCCAATGCCGCAGCGGCCTGGTCACCTACTTCGCCGCCGACCGCCACAACCCGGTCATGGCCACGCACCTGGCCCAGGGCAAACGCGCGGTCTATGTGGAGGACGGTCATCTCGTGGCGGCCGAAGGCAAGGTCCAGCACCGGCTGCCGCTGGCTGGTGTGCCGCTCACCCTGGGCGGCGCCATCGGCTTCCAGGTCGAGAACGTCATGGCCTCCGTGGGGGCCGCCTGGGCGCTGGGCCTGGACTGGGCGCTGATCCGCCAGGGTCTGGCCACGTTCGACAACGACGCCAACAACGCGCAGGGCCGCTTCAACCTGTTCCGCTACCGGGGTGCCACGGTGATCGCCGACTACGGCCACAACCCGGACGCCATGCTGGCCCTGGTGCAGGCCGTGGGGGCCATGCCGGCCCAGCGCCGCTCGGTGGTCATCAGCGGCGCCGGCGACCGGCGCGACGAGGACATCCGCGAACAGACCCGCATCCTGGGCGATGCCTTCGACCAGATCGTGCTGTTTGAGGACGCCTGCCAGCGCGGCCGCGCTGACGGCGAGGTGCTGGCCCTGCTGCGCTCAGGCCTGGCCGAGGCCAAGCGCGCGCGTGACGTGAACGAGATCCGCGGCGAGTTCCTGGCCATCGACACGGCCATGGACCGCCTGGGCGAGGGAGACCTGTGCCTGATCCTGGTGGACCAGGTGGAAGAAGCCATTGCCCACATCAGCGCGCGCATCGCCCGCGACGGCGCCTGACGGCAGGCCGGTCCGGGCCCGGTCTTATTTCGCTTCGGAACCGGGCGTGCGGCCCATCAGGGCCGCCACGGCCTGGGCCGGCTGCATGCGGCCATCCAGCAGGGCCACCACACACTGGGCGATGGGCATGTCCACGCCCAGGCTTTGCGCCCGCTGCACCACAGTGCGGGCACAGTAGACGCCCTCGGCCACATGGCCCAGCGAAGCCACGGCCTGCGCCAGCGTCTGCCCCTGGGCCAGCAGCAGGCCCACCTTGCGGTTGCGACTGAGATCGCCGGTGGCAGTCAGCACCAGGTCGCCCAGCCCCGACAGACCCATGAAGGTCTCGGCCCGCGCGCCCAGGGCCAGCCCCAGGCGCGTCATCTCGGCCAGGCCACGGGTGATCAGCGCGGCACGGGCATTCAGGCCCAGGTTCAGGCCGTCGCACAGGCCGGTGGCGATAGCCAGCACGTTCTTGACGGCCCCGCCCACCTCGACACCCACGATGTCCTCGTTGTCATAGATGCGCAGCGTCGGGCTGTGGAAGGCGGCGACCAGACGCTCGCGCACCACCGCGTGGCGGCTGGCGGCCACCAGCGCCGTGGGCTGGCCACGTGCCACCTCCAGCGCAAAACTCGGGCCGCTGAGCACGCCGGCCTGCAGGCCGGGCGCCACCTCGGCCTGGATTTCGTGCGCCAGCAGCCCCTGGGAGCCCGGTTCGGCCGGCTCGAAGCCCTTGCACAGCCAGGCCACGGGCTGGTCGCAAGCCTGGATCTGCCGTAGCACGCCGCGCAAACCGGACATCGGGGTGCCGATCACCACCAGGTCCTGGCCCAGCACCAGACCGGCCAGCCCATCGGCCGGCCCGTCGATCACCCGCAGGGATTCGGGCAAAGCCAGCCCGGGCAGATAACGCGCGTTGACACGCTCGGCCCGCATGGCCCCCGCCTGCACCCCGTCCCGCGCCCACAAGGTGACGTCGTGGCGTGTCTGCGGGTTCTGGCTGGCGCTCATGGCCAGCGCCGTACCCCAGGCACCGGCGCCAAGCACGAGGATTTTCATGGTCTGGGAAGACAGCGGTAAGGGGAAACGGGCCCGGCCTTACTGGACCTTGAGCCCGTTACCCTGTTGCTGCTGCTCGTACGTGGCCTGGAAATTGATCTCTGCCAGGTGCACGGGCGGGAAGCCGGCGCGCTGCACGATGTCGGCCACGTTGCCACGCAGGTAGGGAAAGACGATCTGCGGGCAGACCACGCCGACGATGGGGCCCATCTGGTCTTCCGCCAGGTTGCGGATCTCGAAAATACCGGCCTGCTTGGCCTCGACCAGGAACACGGTCTTGTCGGCGATCTGGGTGTGCACGGTGGCCGTCACGCACACCTCGTAGACCCCCTCAGCCACCGGCTGGGCCTCGACGCCGATCTGGATGTCGACCGAAGGCTGCTCGCCCTGCAGCAGGATGCCGGGCGAATTGGGCTGCTCCAGCGAAGCCTCCTTGAGGTAGACGCGCTGGATCTGGAAAACGGGTTCTTGCTGGTCGGCCATGGACTTGCCTTGTGAGATGGACAGGTGTCAAAAAATGAAAGCCCGCCCGGCAGATACCGAGCGGGCTCACGATCGGATTGGCGCCGATTATCTCAGGCCGCCTGAAGCAGGGAAACCAGCCCCCCCTGGGCATCCAGCGCCATCAGGTCGTCGCAGCCGCCCACATGGGTACTGCCGATGAAGATCTGCGGCACGGTGCGCCGGCCGGTGATGGTCATCATGTGCTCGCGCGCCTGGGGATCGGTGTCAATGCGGACTTCCTCGATCTGCTCGACGCCCTTGGACTTGAGCAACTGCTTGGCACGCGTGCAATAGGGGCAAACGGCCGTGGTGTACATCTTCACTGCTTGCATGGGTTCAACCTTTCTCGACCGGCATGCTGGCGGCGCGCCAGCTGGACAGGCCGCCGCCCAGGGACAGGGGCTGGGTGTAGCCCAGGCCCTTGGCGATGCGGGCGGCGCTGCTGGAGCGCGCCCCGCTCTGGCAGACGAAGATCACGGGCAATTCCTTGTTCTTCACCACGGCCGGCAGCTGCTTGGCCAGCTGGGACAGGGGGATGTGCTTGGCGCCGCTGACGTGGCCGGCGGCATATTCGCTGGCCTCGCAAACGTCGATCACCACGGCTTTTTCACGGTTGATCAGCTGCACGGCGGCGACCGGCGTCAGGGATCCGCCGGCGGCGCCCTTGATGGCCGGCCAGGCCAGCAGCAGGCCGGAGGTCAGGCAAACCAGGATCAGCGACCAGTTGTCGAGGATGAATTTCACAATATTCCTTGTTGGAGACGGTAAGTGCAAAAGGCTGATTTTAAAATGACGGCTTGATTGCTGCAGAAACCGGGCGGTTTGCCCCTGCCCTGCCCCCGTAACCGTTCCGTAACCGCCCCACCACCATGTACAAACTCGTGCTCATCCGCCACGGCGAATCGACCTGGAACCTGGAAAACCGCTTCACCGGCTGGACCGACGTCGATCTCACCCCCACTGGCGTCTCCCAGGCCATGTCGGCCGGCAAGCTGCTCAAGGCCGAGGGCTACGATTTCGACGTGGCCTACACCAGCGTGCTCAAGCGCGCCATCCACACCCTGTGGTATTGCCTGGACGAGATGGACCGCAGCTGGCTGCCGGTGGTCAAGGACTGGCGCCTGAACGAGCGCCACTATGGCGCCCTGCAAGGCCTGAACAAGGCCGACATGGCCAAACAATACGGTGAGCAGCAGGTGCTGGTCTGGCGCCGCAGCTACGACACCCCGCCACCGGCCCTGGAGCCGACCGACCCGCGCAGCGAACGGGGCGACCGCCGTTATGCCGGCCTGCCTGCCGATCAGGTGCCGCTGACCGAATGCCTGAAGGACACCGTGGCACGCGTGCTGCCCTTCTGGAACGAATCCCTGGCCCCGGCCATCCGGTCCGGCCAGCGGGTGGTGGTTTCCGCCCATGGCAACTCGATCCGCGCCCTGGTCAAGTACCTGGACGGCATCTCCGACCAGGATATCGTGGGCCTGAACATCCCCAACGGCATCCCGCTGGTCTACGAACTCGACGCCAGCCTCAAGCCCATCCGCCACTACTACCTGGGCGACGCCGAGGCGGCCGCCCGGGCGGCGGCAGCGGTCGCCACGCAAGGCAAGGCCTGAAACCGAGCCTTGCACCAGGCCGGTTCGTCCCCAAGTGGGAAGGACCGGTCATGCCCGGCAAACAATTTGTCACCGACCGCCGGAACCCCGGCGGTGTTTTCGCTTCCAAACGTGTATATTGAAGCGACGAGGGTCTATCCATGGGTCAGAAACTGAAAATCGCCGGCTGGGTTTCGCTGGGCGTGCTTGCCGGCGCGCTCACCACCGTTTCCCTGCAAACCGTGGCACGCAATGCCGTAGCGCCGCTGCCGCTGGAGGAGTTGCAGCAGCTCGCCGCCGTCTTCGGCATGATCAAGACCGACTATGTCGAGCCGGTCGACGAGAAGAAGCTCATCACCGATGCCATCTCCGGCATGGTCTCCAGCCTGGACCCGCACTCGCAGTACTTCGACAAGAAGTCCTACAAGGAATTCCGCGAAGGCACGGCCGGGCGTTTCGTCGGCGTGGGCATCGAGATCACGCAGGAGGACGGCTTGGTCAAGGTCGTCTCGCCCATCGAGGGCTCGCCCGCCCACCGCGCCGGTCTCAAGACCAATGACCTGATCACCCGCATCGACGACACCGCCGTCAAGGGCCTGACGCTCAATGAAGCCGTCAAGCGCATGCGCGGCGAGCCCAACACCAAGGTCATGCTGACCATCTTCCGCAAGGACGAGAACCGCTCCTTCCCCGTCACCATCACGCGCGAGGAAATCAAGACCCAGTCGGTCAAGGCCAAGGTGATCGAGCCCGGTTACGCCTGGGTCCGCCTGAGCCAGTTCCAGGAACGCACGGTGGACGACTTCGCCCGCAAGATCGAAGAGATCTACAAGCAGGAGTCCGGACTCAAGGGCCTGGTGCTGGACCTGCGCAACGACCCGGGCGGTCTGCTCGATGCCGCCGTGGCCATCTCGGCCGCTTTCCTGCCGGAGAACGTGACCGTGGTCTCGACCAACGGCCAGCTCGCCGAAAGCAAGTTCACCTTCAAGGCTTCGCCCGAGTTCTACCAGCGCCGCGGCAACAGCGACCCGCTCAAGCGCCTGCCCGCCAGCCTCAAGAAGGTTCCCCTCGTGGTCCTGGTCAACGAAGGCTCGGCCTCGGCCAGCGAGATCGTGGCCGGCGCCCTGCAGGACCACAAGCGCGCCACCATCATGGGCAGCCAGACCTTCGGCAAGGGCTCGGTGCAAACCGTGCGCCCGCTGGGCCCCGACACCGGCCTGAAGATCACCACGGCACGCTACTACACGCCGTCGGGCCGTTCCATCCAGGCCAAGGGCATCCTGCCCGATGTCATGGTGGACGAGACCGCCGAAGGCAATGTCTTCTCGGTGCTGCGCACGCGCGAAGCGGACCTCGACAAGCACCTGAGCAACGGCCAGGGCGCCGAGAAGAAGGACGAGGCTCGCGAGAAGGCTCGTGATGCAGCCCTCAAGAAGCTGGAAGACGAGGCCAAGAAGCCGGCGGCCGAACGCAAGCTGCCTGAATTCGGCACCGACAAGGATTTCCAGTTGATGCAGGCGCTCAACCAGCTCAAGGGCCTGCCGGTTCTGGTCAGCAAGACCCAGACCGAGCGCAAGGAAGAACCCAAGGAAAACTGAGTTGGGCGGCGGCGTCCGTCGAGACGCCAGCCCTCTCTGAGCAGACGATGACCGACGATCAGCTGCTGCGTTATTCGCGCCATATCCTGCTCGAGGAAATCGGCATCGAAGGCCAGCAGCGCCTCCTCGACAGCCACGCCCTGATCATCGGTGCCGGCGGCCTGGGATCACCGGTCGCGCTCTACCTCGGCTCGGCCGGTGTCGGCCAGCTCACCGTGGTCGACCACGACACGGTCGATGTCACCAACCTGCAGCGCCAGATCGCCCACAGCATGGCGCGTGTGGGCGCGCCGAAGGTCGAATCCATCCGCCAGGCCGTGGCCGCCCTGAATCCCGACGTGCAGGTCCACACCGTCGCGCAACGTGCGGATGCCGCCCTGCTCGATGAGTTGGTGGCCCGTGCCGATGTGGTGCTGGACTGCAGTGACAACTTCGCCACCCGCCAGGCCGTCAACGCGGCCTGCGTACGCCTGCGCAAACCCCTGGTCTCAGGCGCGGCCATCCGTTTTGACGGTCAGCTCGCGGTCTATGACCCGCGCACGGCCGACTCCCCCTGCTACGCCTGCGTCTTTCCCCCGCAGGACGATTTCGAGGAAACCCGCTGTGCCACCCTGGGCGTGTTCGCGCCACTGGTGGGCATCATCGGCACCCTGCAGGCGGCCGAGGCCCTCAAGCTGCTCAGCGGTGCTGGCACGCCGCTGGCTGGCCGCCTGCTCATGCTGGACGGCCGGCACATGGCCTTCAGCGAGATCCAGATACCGCGCAACCCGGCCTGCCCGGTGTGCGGCCAGGCTGCCCACTGAAACAAGCCCGCCTCAGTGGCAGGGACCGTGGCGGCGGCGAAACTCACGCGGTAACTCAGCGCGTCCCTGGCGGAACAGTCCCAGCTGGCGCGCCCGTGCCTGGCCTTCCTGCTGCGCATACGGCCCGCTTTGCCCGCGGTAGCGGTAGGACCAGGCGTGGCCCTGGCTGACCAGCCAGGCCCCCAGGTCCTGCCCGCGCAGACTGACCCGCGCCAGGGCCCGGCCGTAATCGTCATGCCGGCGCACGCGGACCTGCACCGCCTGACCCAGCACCCGGCCCACCAGGGCGGCCCGCGCCGTCTCACCATGGATCTGGCAGAGTTCGGGCGCATCGATACCGTCGATGCGTACCGGACGGGGCGCACCACCGCGCTGCGGCCGCACCCACAGCGTGTCGCCATCGCTGACATGGGTCACAGTGCCCGCCCAGCTCGAAATCGACGTCCGCGCAGCCGCTGGGGCCAACAGACTCAGCAGCAACAGCAACCCGCAGGCCCACTTCATATCCCGCACTTTCTCATTCCCTGTTTCCATGCCCAGTCGCTCGAAGCCGTGATTTAAAGGAAGAAGCCGGTCAAATTTGGCTCCTTGCCCCGCAGGGCTCCTGTTAGACTTTGATGGTAAATGATGGACATCCTCTGTGAGTTCAGCTGCCACTCCCCCGGTTGACGTGCATGCGCTGCGTCTGGACGACGCGCGCGCGCTGCTCGAGCACGACGGCACCGAGCTGCCGGCGCCGGCTGACGGGCCCACCGCCTACCTGCAGCGCATCATCGACGGGCTGTGCGAACTCTCCCTGCGCGACCCGCTGACGGGTCTGGCCAACCGACGCCATTTCAGGGCGGTACTCTCGCGTGAGATAGAAATCGTGGCCCGCTCCGGCAACTCGGCCCTGCTGCTGATGCTGGACATCGACCACTTCAAGAAAATCAACGACACCCATGGCCACCTGGCCGGTGACAAGGTCTTGCAGGCCGTGGCGCGCTGCATCGCCAGCTGCGTGCGCCCGCAGGATACCGTGGCCCGCTACGGTGGCGAGGAATTTGCCATCGTCATGCCCGACTGCCAGGCAGCCTATGGCGAGACCGTCGCCGAGCGCGTGCGCCAGTCGGTCGCCGCATTGTCCATACCGGCCAGTCCAGTGATCAACCTGGAGATCACTACCAGCGTGGGCGGCGCCTTCGCCCCGGTCTGGGTGCGCTCCACCGCCGATCTGTGGATCGAGCGTGCCGACACCCAGCTCTACCTGGCCAAGGCCCAGGGGCGCAACCGGGTGTGCATCGATCACCAACAAGTCATTTCCGTCAGTCCGGAAGAGAAAAGCCTGCTGTTCGGCAACCTGGCCCTGGCCGACTCCGCCTGGGGTGACCTGACCGACAGCAGCACGCAGAGGTTCAGCTGATGAGTGATGAAGTGAATACCGACAAGGACAAGCCGGCGCCACCCGTGCCCCTCAAACCCCTGGGCAAGGTGCTGGCCATCACCAGCGGCAAGGGCGGCGTGGGCAAGACCTTCGTCTCGGCCAACCTGGCCGCCGCGCTGGCGCGGCGCGGCCTGCGTGTGCTGGTGCTGGATGCCGACCTCGGCCTGGCCAACCTGGACGTGGTGCTCAATCTCTATCCCAAGACCACGCTGCACGACGTCTTCACCGGCAAGGCCAAGCTGGATGAGGCCATCATCAAGGCACCGGGCGGTTTTTCGGTGCTGCTGGCTGGCTCCGGCATGGTCGAATACTCACGCCTGACCCCCGAAGTGCGTGACGAATTCCTGCGCGTGATGGAGAGCCTGGTGCCGCGTTTTGATGTGGTGCTGCTCGACACCGGCGCCGGCATCTCCGACGTGGTCCTGTTCGCCGTCTCCCTGGCCTCCGAGGTGCTGCTGGTGGTCACGCCTGAGCCGACCTCGCTGACCGATGCCTACGCCACCATCAAGGTGCTGGTCGGCCAGCAGAAGCGCCAGACCATCCGCATGATCGTCAACCAGACCGCCCGTCCGGGTGACGGCCGGGCCATCACGGTCCAGTTGCAGCAGGTGGTGGACCGCTTCGTTCCTGGCGAGCCGGGCAAACCGGTCAAGCTGGTGCACCTGGGCGACATCCCGGTCGACCCCTCTGTGCGTCAGGCCATCATGCGCCGCCAGTTGCTCATGCAGGTCACACCGGGCTGCCCGGCCGGACTGGCCCTGGTCCAGCTGGCAGGCAAGATCGAAGACACGGTCATCCCCAAGAACAGCTGAGGCTCACGCCTTGCTACGCCCAAACTGGCGAAGAAATCGTAGCGAGCAGCCCGAGCGCAAGGCGGACGGAGCGCAGGAACCGGAACGTACTTCAAGTACGTGAGGATTTCGACAACGAAGTTGCGGCGCAGGCTTACTTTCGCAAAGCGAAAGTTAAGCGCAGCGGCCGAAGCCAACACCGCCCAACGCCGCGACGGGCAAGCGCAGTAGATTTATTCGCCAGTTTTTAGCTGCGGCCGATGATGGACGCCGTCGCCATCAGCTCTTCGAGCAGGGCCAGCGAAACGCGGCCTGACACCGAGTAAGGATCCAGCTCCGGCTTCTCGGAATACTTCAGCAGGATCGAGGTGTTGATGCGCGAGAGGTTGACCTGCCCCATGGTCCAGCCGCCAAAGCGCCGTTCGGTGATTTCCTCGTAGTGCAACAGCACCACGTCCTTGTGGCGCACATCGCGCTGGATGTGGCCATAAAGGTCGCTGACCGCATTGCGTCCACCCTCGATGGCTTGCAGGAAGATGCCGCCGCCGTAACACAGGATGCCGGTGACGCCACAGCTCGGGTTGTACTGGCGCGAGTGCGCGAGGATGTTCTCGATGGCTTCCGGGCTCGTATCAATGGCGCGGCTGGCGTAAAGCAGGCGGACCAGCATGTTCAGCTCCTCCGGGGAATCAGTGACAGGAATTCGCGGCGCAGGTTGGGATCCTTCAGGAACACGCCGCGCATGACCGAGTTGATCATCTTGCTGTCCATGTCCTTCACCCCGCGCCAGGCCATGCAGTAGTGGCTGGCTTCCATGACGATGGCCAGGCCATCGGGCTGGGTCTTTTCCTGGATCAGGTCGGCCAGCTGCACGACGGCCTCTTCCTGGATCTGCGGCCGGCCCATGATCCACTCGGCCAGACGCGCGTACTTGGACAGGCCGATGACATTGGTGTGCTCGTTGGGCATGACACCGATCCAGATCTTGCCGATGACCGGGCAGAAATGGTGCGAACAGGCACTGCGCACCGTAATCGGACCGACGATCATCAGCTCGTTGAGGTGCTCGGCATTGGGGAATTCCGTGATGGTCGGCGCCTGCACATAACGCCCGCGAAACACCTCGTTGACGTACATCTTGGCCACGCGCCGCGCCGTGTTGTCGGTGTTGTGGTCGTTCTCGGTATCGATCACCAGGCTGTCGAGCACGTGCTGCATCTTGTGCTCGACCTCGTCGAGCAACTGCTCCAGCTCGCCAGGCTCAATGTAGGGGGCGATGTTGTCGTTCGCGTAGAAGCGCTTGCGCGCCGCCAGCAGGCGTTCGCGAATCTTCACGGACACCGGGGTGCCCTCGTTGGCAGCGTCTGTCGGGTTCATGGGACTCTGGCTTTTCTTCAGCATGCCGTTATGGTAACAGCGATTCACCATCAGGGTTATCGGCGAAACAACCTTTGACAGCAACAGATGAAGCTATCAATTCAGTAGCGATTGCCGGTCAGGAACACGCCCACCCGCATCAGGCTGAAGGCCATGCGATCCAGCAGGCGCTGATGCCAGGGCCGGTTGGCATAACGGGTCGGGTCCACACGACGCCCTTCATGCTCCATGGCATGGACCAGGCGGGCGCGCAGATCCCGCGCAAAACCGGCATCGTCCACCACCACATTGGCCTCCCGCGCCAGCAGGAGGCTCAGGGGATCGAGGTTGGAGGATCCGACGGTGGCCCAGTGGCCATCGATCACCGCCACCTTGGCATGCAGGAAGCTGGGCGAGTACTCATGGATTTCCATGCCGGCCCCCAACAGGACGCCGTACACCATACGGACGGCGTGAAATTGCATGAAATACTCGTAGCGCCCCTGCAGCAGCAGGCGCACCCGCACACCGCGCTGCCTGGCGTGCATCAGCGACTGTCTCAATTTGCGTCCCGGTGCGAAATAGGCGTTGGCAATGATGATCTCTTCGCGCGCTTCGGCGATCGCTTTGCGATAGGCGCGCTCGATGCGGCTGCGGTGCCGCAAATTGTCGCGCAGCAGCAGGGCCGCGCGCGTCCCCGCGCCGCCACGAAGCACAGTGTCCAACTCGGCGCTGTCGGCTGCGCCCTCCTGCAGCGCCTGTCTGACCGCTTCTTCCAAGTGATGCCAAGCCGCCGGCAGATCGACTTCCCGGACCTTGCTACCCGCCTGTACTCGCCACCAGAACTGGACCGTCACCTCGTGCACGGCACGCACCAGAGGTCCTGTGACACGCACCGCAAAATCGAGGCGCGGCGCCTCAAGAGGGCCATGGTTGGGATCGTTCCTGTCATCCAGGACATTGATGCCACCGCAGAAAGCCACCCGGCCATCGACCACGCACAGCTTGCGATGCAGCCGGCGCCAGCGGCTGGGGATCAGCAGCCCAAGCCGCCCCAGGGGGAGAAAGATCCGCCACTGCACGCCGGCCGCGTCGAAGCGACCGGACCATTCTGCCGGCAGCGTGGGCGTGCCCACGCCATCCATCACCAGGTACACCTCCACCCCGCGCTGCGCCGCCCGCACCAAGGCCGCAGCCACCTGCTCGCCAGCGGCGTCCGGATGGAAGATGTAGGTCTCGATGCGCACTTCGTGCAGCGCCCGGTCGATCGCCCGCACCATGGCGGGGAACAGTTCCTGCCCGCCCTGCAGCAGTTGCACGTGATGCGCAGCACGCAAGGTGGGGAGGTGACGGTCCGTCATGCTGGCAGACTGAATTCCGCAATCAGCGGCAGATGGTCGGACATGCGCCACCAGGCGCGCCCGCGCGGCACGTCCACATGCAGCGGCTGCAGGCCGCGCGCATAGACGTAGTCCAGCTGCACCAGGGGCAGACGGGCCGGAAAGGTGGGGTTGCGACCCGGGTGCCAGGTCTGCATCTGCATGCCTTCGAGCATGAGACGCACGCGGTCACCCCAGTCGTTGAAGTCGCCTGCCACGATCAGCGGGGCACCGGCCGGCACCTCGCGCTCGATATAACGGCTCAGCTGATCCACCTGGCGCACGCGGCTGGCACGGATCAGGCCCAGATGCACCACCACCACATGCACCGGTCGCTCGTTCACCATGACCTCGCTGTGCAGCAAGCCGCGCTGCTCGAACCGATGGTCCGAGATGTCCTCATGCTGGTGCGACACCACCGGCCAGCGTGACAGCATGGCGTTGCCATGCTCGCCGTGCCGGGTATAGGCATTGGTGCGGTAGACCGCCTCGTAACCCTCAGGCGCCAGGAAATCGGCCTGCGGCATCTCGGGCCAACGGCTGAAGTACTGCTCCTCGCGCCGGTGCACCTTGCGCACCTCCTGCAGGCAGACGATGTCGGCGTCGAGCTGCTCCACGGCCAGCCCCAGGTTGTGGATCTCCAGGCGCCGGCGCGGGCCCAGGCCTTGCACGCCCTTGTGGATGTTGTAGGTGGCGACGCGCAGGGTCTTCATGGTCATCATTCTGGCAGGACGGACGACGTCCTGGCAAAACGCGGCAACATCAGGCAGGCCTCGGCATTGCTGGGCGAGGCACAGGCCTCGGCCGCATCGCGCCAGGGCAGCCATTGATAGTCGGTGTGCTCGCGCGGACTCAAGGTCACGGCCGTGGTCGCCGGCACCAGCAGGCCGAACAGATGCTCGGTGTTGCGTATCACTCCCGGCGCGTAACGGTGACGCCAGCGCGGATAGATCTCGTAGACGTTTTCCAGCCCCCAGTCCAGCAGCGCATGGCCACGGGCGCGGGCATCGATGCCGGTCTCCTCGGCGACCTCGCGCATGGCCGTGGTCTCGAAGGATTCGTCGAGGTGGTCCTTGGCGCCGGTGACCGACTGCCAGTAGTCCTCGGCGTCGGCGCGCTTGATGAGCAGCACCTCGAGGTCGGGCGTATGGATCACCACCAGCACGGACTGAGGGATTTTGTAGATCGGGTCCATGAATGGAAAAAGGGCGGTCCGGGAGCGCAAAAAGGGCGCTACCAGAGCGCCCTTTGATTCTGCACCAAGACCCCTCAGGCCGCCTTGACGCCGTCCGGGTTGCGCAGGCGGATGTGCAGCTCGCGCAATTGCTTCTCGTCCACCGGGCTCGGGGCCTGGGTCAGCAGGCACTGGGCGCGCTGGGTCTTGGGGAAGGCGATCACATCGCGGATGGACTCGGCACCGGTCATCAGCGTCACGATGCGGTCCAGGCCGAAGGCCAGGCCGCCGTGCGGCGGCGCGCCATACTGCAGCGCATCCAGCAGGAAACCGAATTTCATCTGGGCCTCTTCAGGTGTGATCTTCAGGGCGTCGAACACCTTCTGCTGCACGTCGGCGCGGTGGATACGGACCGAGCCGCCCCCCATTTCCCAGCCGTTGAGCACCATGTCGTAGCCCTGGGAGATGCACTTCTCGGGCGCGGTGACCATCCAGTCTTCATGGCCGGCCTTGGGCGCGGTGAAGGGGTGGTGCACGGCGGTGTAGCGCTGGTTTTCCTCGTCGAACTCGAACATGGGGAAGTCCACCACCCACATCGGCGCCCAGCGGGCCTCGAACAGGCCGTTCTTCTTGCCGAATTCGCTGTGGCCGATCTTGATGCGCAGCGCACCGATGGCGTCATTGACGATCTTGGCCTTGTCGGCACCGAAGAAGATCAGGTCGCCGTCTTGCGCACCCGTGCGCTTGAGCACTTCAGTCAGCGCGGCGTCATGGATGTTCTTGACGATGGGTGACTGCAGGCCATCGCGACCCTTCGCTACTTCGTTGACGCGGATATAGGCCAGGCCCTTGGCGCCGTAGATCTTGACGAACTCGGTATAGGCGTCGATCTCGCCACGGCTGATGCCGCCGCCTTCGACCGAACCACCAGGCACGCGCAGCGCCACGACACGGCCACCCACCATATTGGCGGCACCCGAGAACACCTTGAAGTCCACGTCCTTCATGAGCTCGGTCACTTCGGTGAACTGCAGCTTCACGCGCAAATCGGGCTTGTCCGAGCCGTACAGGTACATGGCATCCTGGTAGGTCATGACCGGGAATTCGCCCAGGTCCACCCCGATGGTGTTCTTGAACACCGTGGTGATCATGCCCTGGAACATGTCGCGGATGTCCTGCTCGCTCAGGAAGCTGGTCTCGATATCGATCTGCGTGAACTCGGGCTGGCGGTCGGCGCGCAGGTCTTCGTCGCGGAAACACTTGGTGATCTGGTAATAACGGTCGAAGCCGGCCACCATCAGCAACTGCTTGAAGAGCTGGGGCGACTGCGGCAACGCGAAGAACTGGCCGTCGTGCACGCGGCTGGGCACCAGGTAGTCGCGCGCGCCCTCGGGCGTGCTCTTGGTCAGCATGGGCGTCTCGATGTCCACGAAGCCATTGGCGTCGAGGAACTTGCGCACCTCCATGGCCACCTTGTAACGCAGCATCAGGTTGTTCTGCATGTAGGGGCGGCGCAGGTCCAGCACGCGGTGCGTCAGGCGCGTGGTCTCGGACAGGTTGTCCTCGTCAAGCTGGAAGGGCGGCGTGACGGAGGGGTTGAGCACGTTCAGCTCATGGCACAGCACCTCGATCTTGCCGCTCTTGAGGCTGTCGTTGGTGGTGCCTTCGGGGCGCGAGCGCACCAGGCCCTTGACCTGGATGCAGAACTCGTTGCGCAGGCCTTCGGCGGTCTTGAACATCTCCGCACGGTCCGGGTCGCAGACCACCTGCACATAACCTTCGCGGTCGCGCAGGTCGACGAAGATCACGCCACCGTGGTCGCGCCGACGGTTGACCCAGCCGCACAGGGTGACGGTTTGACCCAGCAGGGCCTCGGTCACGAGACCGCAGTAGTGGGAACGCATGGCCATTTGGCTTACTCTTTCAGAAACTCAGGGATGGGGTTGCTGGCCGGGTTCGGCCGGCTGCAGCGGGGAGTGCTTGGCAGCGCCAGGAACGATCACCCCCATGGAAATCACATAGGTCAGTGCCTCGTCGACGTTCATGTCGAGGACGATGCAGTCGCTCGTCTTGATCATCACGAAATAGCCACCGGTCGGATTGGGCGTGGTCGGCACATAGACGCTCAGGTACTCACCTGGCAGATGGTTGACCAGGTCGCCACCGGGCGTGCCGGTCACGAAACCGATGGTCCACATGCCCTCACGCGGCCACTGCACCAGCACGGCCTGGCGAAAGGCGTTGCCCTTCTCGGAAAACAGAGTGTCCGAGACCTGCTTGACGCCTGAATAGATGGAGCGCACCACCGGGATGCGGTGCAGCAGCGCGTGCCACCAGCCGACCAGCTGGTTACCGATGATGTTGGAGGCCAGGGCGCCGATGGCCAGCACCACAGCCAGGGCGAACACCACGCCCAGGCCGGGGATGTGCAGACCCAGCCAGCGGTCCGGTTGCCAGGCCTCGGGCAGGATGCGCAGGGTCTGGTCCAGCGTGGACACCACCCATTCCAGCACCCAGACGGTTATGCCCAGCGGGGCCAGCACCAGCAGGCCCGCGAACAGCCATTTGCGGAATTTGGCCATGGGTTTCAAGCGCAACCGCAGCCTGTGCCGCAACTGTGGCTGGCCGGCGCAGCGGCAGCCGGCGCCTCGCTGGTCGCGGCTGTAGCGGCCGTGGCAGTGGTAGCGGCGGCAGGGGTGGCACCCCCGCGGAAATCGGTGGCGTACCAGCCGCTGCCCTTGAGCTGGAAGCCGGCGGCCGTCACCTGCTTGCGGAAAGTGGGTTTGCCGCAGGCCGGGCAGTCGCTCAGGGTCGGGTCGGAGATCTTCTGCAGCACATCCTTGGCAGCACCGCAGGATTCACATTTGTAGGCGTAAATTGGCATGGCTCGAAGGAGGTGGAAGGGGTCAAATCAGACGAAAGCCCTGCACGCACCCCGTCCTGTGACAGGGGAACCGGCAGGAAACCCTCAATTATAGGCGGCCACCCCGGAATCAAGGCCGATGCCCACCCCGGGGCCGGGGCGTCTTACTCCACGCCCGCCAGCTTGTGGTGGCCGGCATGCCGGTTGACGATGGTCTGGGGCCCGAGCGAACCCAGCAACATGCCCGCCAGCGCAGCCAGCACGCCGGCCAGCTGGGCCGGGAACTCCTCGCCTGCCGGGGTGGCCAGGAAAAGCCCCCAGGTCAGCAGACCCAGCACGATGGAGAAAAGTGCGCCCTGCGTGGTGGCACGCTGCCAGTACAGACCGAAGACCAGCGGAATGAAGGCCCCCACCAGGGTCACCTGGTAGGCGCCGGACACCATTTCATAGATCGAGGTGCCCTGCATCTTGATCGCATACAGCAGCACCAGGGCGCTGAAGAGCAGCACGGTGATGCGCATGGTCTTCAACTCCTGCTTGTCGCTCATGTGCGGGTTGAACTGGCGCCAGATGTTCTCCACGAAGGTCACGCTGGGCGCCAGCAAGGTGGCCGAGGCGCAGGACTTGATGGCTGAGAGCAGCGCGCCGAAAAACAGCACCTGCATGATGAAGGGCATCTGTTCCATCACCAGGGTGGGCAGCACTTTCTGCGGGTCTTCCTGCAACAGGGCATTGGCGCGCTCGGGCATGATGATCAGGGCGCTGACGACCAGGAACATCGGCACGAAGGCGAACAGGATGTAAAGCATCCCGCCAATCACGGCCCCCCGGGAGGCCGACTTGGCACTGTCGGCCGACATCACGCGCTGAAACACGTCCTGTTGCGGGATGGACCCCAGCATCATGGTGATAGCCGCGGCGATGAAAAACACCACGTCCTTGAAGCTGGGCTCGGGCAGGAAGTTGAACATGTCGCGGCTGACCGCCAGCGCCACGACCTTGTCGGCGCCGCCGGCCATATGGCCGGCAAACACGGCCAGGATGCTCAGGCCGGCTACCAGGATGATCATCTGGATGAAGTCGGTCAGCGCCACCGACCACATGCCCCCGAACAGCGTGTAGGCCAGAACGGATACCACGCCAATCACCATGCCCACGGGGATGCTGATGGCGCCGCCTGACAGCAGGTTGAACACCAGGCCCAGGGCCGTGACCTGGGCCGACACCCAGCCCAGATAGCTCAGCATGATGATGAGCGAGCAGACGACTTCGACGCTGCGACCATAACGCTCGCGGAAGAAGTCGCTGATGGTCAGCAGGGTCATGCGGTAGAGCTTGGCGGCGAAGAAGATGCCGACCAGGATCAGGCAGGTACCGGCCCCGAAGGGGTCTTCGACCACGCTACCCAGGCCACCGCCGACGAACTTGGCCGGAATGCCCAGCACCACCTCCGAGCCGAACCAGGTGGCGAAAGTGGTGGTGACGATCATGACCAGCGGCAACCGGCGCCCGGCGATGGCGAAGTCCGCCGAGTTCTTGACGCGTTTGGCAGCGTACAGGCCGATGGCAATGGTCACCAGCAGGTAAACAATGACGAGGGTCAGCAGCACCGTGTATCTCCTTGATTCATTGGGCCCGGATTATCCCCAGAACCTATTCCCTAAAACAACTGGAAGCGGATCACCATCTGGACGACGATCAATCCCAAAGCAAAACCGATGCCTGCGTAGATCAGCGCCTGCAGCAGGCGATTGGTGCGGCGCTGCTCGGCCAGCAGTTCTTCCAGCTCGCGGCGGTTCCCGACGGCGTTGTGTTTCAGGTAGTCGTGCAGCAGGCGCGGCAGGTCCGGCAGCATCTTGGCGTAGCGCGGCGCCTGGTTCTTCAGCTCCTCCAGCAGCCTGCGCGGGCCGATCTGGTCGGCCATCCACTTCTCCAGGAAGGGCTTGGCCGTGCTCCAGAGGTCCAGATCGGGGTCGAGCTCGCGGCCCAGGCCTTCGATGTTGAGCAGGGTCTTCTGCAGCAGCACCAGCTGCGGCTGGATCTCGACCTGGAAACGGCGCGAGGTCTGGAACAGGCGCATCAGCACCATGCCCAGCGAGATTTCCTTGAGCGGGCGGTCGAAATACGGTTCGCACACGGCGCGGATGGCGGATTCCAGCTCGTCCACGCGGGTGCGCGGCGGCACCCAGCCGGACTCGATGTGCAGCTCGGCCACACGCTTGTAGTCGCGCCGGAAGAAGGCCGTGAAGTTCTGCGCCAGGTATTCCTTGTCGTACTCGGTCAGCGTGCCCACGATGCCGAAGTCCAGCGAGATGTAGCGCCCGAAGGTGGCCGGGTCGGTGCTGATGAAGATGTTGCCCGGGTGCATGTCGGCGTGGAAGAAGCCGTCGCGGAACACCTGGGTGAAGAAGATGGTGACGCCGTCGCGGGCCAGCTTCTTCATGTCCACGCCCGCCTCGCGCAGGCGTGCGGTCTGGCTGATGGGGATACCCTTCATGCGCTCCATCACGATCACCTCGCTCTGGCAGTAGTCCCAGAACATCTCGGGGATCAGCACCAGGTCCAGGCCTTCCATGTTGCGGCGCAACTGGGCGGCACTGGCGGCCTCGCGCACCAGGTCGAGTTCGTCGTGCAGGTATTTGTCGAACTCGGCCACCACCTCTCGCGGCTTGAGGCGCTTGCCATCGGACGACAAGCCCTCGATCCAGCCGGCCATCAGGCGCATCAGGCTCAGGTCCTTCTCGATGGCCGGCAGCATGCCGGGGCGCAGCACCTTGACGGCCACCTCGCGCTCATGGCCATCACGGTCCCTGAGCTTGGCGAAATGCACCTGCGCAATGGAGGCGCTGGCGACCGGCTCACGCTCGAATTCGCTGAAGATCTGGTCCACCGGCTTGCGAAAGGCCCGCTCGATCGTGGCCACCGCCACCTCGGAGGGGAAAGGCGGCACGCGGTCCTGCAGCTTGGCCAGCTCGTCGGCCATGTCGGCCGGCAGCAGGTCACGCCGGGTCGAGAGCACCTGGCCGAACTTGACGAAGATCGGGCCCAGGCGTTCGAGCGCCTCACGCAGGCGCTGGCCACGCGGCGCGTCCAGATTGCGGCCGATCGAGACGATGCGTGCAATCACACGCAGCCAGGGCTTCTGGAAACTGGTCAGGACCAGCCCATCCAGACCATATCGCAGCACGATCCAGACGATGTAGGTGCCGCGTAGCAGACGGGTCATGCCTGGCCTCCGCGCTTGGGCGTCAGCCACTGGCGCAAAGTGTCCAGGGCTCGCCGCGCGGCCTGGGCCAGGCCATGGGCCGGTGCATCGCCGATGATGCGCGCCAGGTCTTCCTCGATGTCCCAGCGCACATGGTCGACCAGCCAGTTGATCTCGGCCGCCAGCTGAACGTCGCCCTCGATGCGCACCGCCGGCTTGTCACCCGCCAGCGCCGCCTGCATCAGGGCCACCGGGGAAGCCTCGGTCACGGAGAGCGTCAGGTCGGACGGGGTATCGGCGGCCGCCAGGTCCAGCAGACCGGCCGGCGTGAGCTGCAGCTTGAACTGGAACTCGCGCCAATGGAACAGCACCACCCGCCCCTTTTGCCGCGCCATCCGGTTCATGGCCTCGGGCTCCTGCATCAGCACATGGTTGAGCAGCAGCACGATACGCCGCTGCGTTTCCTGCACGGCCCACTCGGGTGGCTGCAGGGTCGTGCCGAGCTTCTGGAAAACGTCTTCCAGCAATGAAAAAGGGGACTGTGTTGCCATAGTCCCCGATTATTGATTAGAAGCAGGCTGATTTATTGCAGGGCCTGCACTCCGGCCACGAGCCAGCCGCGGCTGCCGTCCCTGGGTTTGACCATGTTCCAGACCTCGCGGAAGGGGCTGGGGCCGGCCTGCGGCGTCTCGCGGATCATGCCGGAGAACTCGACGCTGGCCATATAACCGTCGCCCAGTTCCTCGATGCCCAGCAACTGGGCCTGCAGCATCTGCACCTCGGTCAGGTTCACGGCGCCGCCCGTGTGGGCCTCGCGCTCGGCCAGCTGGGCGCTGATCTCGGTCAGCATGTCGTCCGTCATCATGGAGCGCAGGGTGCCCATGTCAGCCTGGTCCCAGGCGGCCTGCAGCAGGATGAAATTGCTCTTGGCGGCCTTGAGGAAGCCGTCGGCGTCAAAACCGGCGGGAACGCTCCAGCTGCTGGCCAGGCCAGAGCCGATCACGATGCCGGAGGTGCCGCCGGAGCCGTCAAAAGCCGTCTGGCTGCGCTCCCAGGGACGGGCCGAGGCGTCGTTGCCAACGTTCTCCGGGCGATAGGCGGGCTTGGCTGTGGGGACCTCACCGGCACCGGCCCCCTGGAAAGCGTAGGGGCTGCGGTCCGCGGCGCCAGCGCGTCGGCTGCGCATGAACCAGCCGAAAGCCATCATGGCCAGCAGCACCACCAGGGCAATCAGGATGAACTGGCCGAAGGCCTCGCCCAGGCCCAGCGAGCTGGCCAGCCATGCCAGACCCAGACCGGCGGCCAGGCCACCCAGCATGGCGCCCCAGGGCTTCTTCGGTGCGGCTGCAGGTGCCGCCGCCGGCGCAGCGGGTTTGGCCGCCGCCGCATTCTGTGCCGGGGCCCCAGGGGCGGCAGGCGCAGCCTCACGCTGCGTCACATTGCTCGACTGCTTGCCAACCGATTTGCCGCCGCCAAGGCGCTTGGCCTCGACGTCCACGGCGCCCAGCGCCAGGATCAGAGAGAGTGCCAAAGACCAGAGTTTCATGCTTGCTCCAAAAATACCGTACATGCCTGTGTATGCCGAACTTAACTCAAATCCGGTACGTCAGCACTTGATTCCAACATGAAGTGCCACCACACCGCCAGCCATGTTGTGAAAATCCACATGACCGAATCCGGCTTTTTTCATCATGGCCTTGAGTTCCTCCTGGCCCGGGTGCATGCGGATGGACTCCGCCAGGTAGCGATAGCTGTCGGCGTCGCCGGCCACCAGCTTGCCCAGCTGGGGCAGGATCTTGAAGGAATACCAGTCGTAGGCCTTGGCCAGCGGCGGCGCCACTTTCGAGAATTCCAGCACCAGCAGTTTGCCGCCGGGCTTGAGCACCCGGCACATTTCGGCCAGGGCCTGGTCCTTGTGGGTCATGTTGCGCAGGCCGAAGGCCACGCTGACCAGGTCGAAATGGCGATCCGGGAAAGGCAGCTTCTCGGCGTCGCAGACCACGGTGGGCAGGACCACGCCGGCGTCGATCAGGCGATCACGCCCCACGCGCAGCATGGCTTCGTTGATGTCGGTGTGCACCACCTGGCCGGTCTTGCCGACCTTTTTGGAAAAAGCCAGGGCCAGGTCACCGGTGCCGCCGGCGATGTCCAGCGCGCGGTCGCCCTCCTTCAGGTTGGCGACGGTAACGGTACAGGCCTTCCAGACACGATGCAGGCCGGCGGACATGAGGTCGTTCATGACATCGTATTTCGACGCCACCGAATCGAACACACCACGCACGCGGCGGGCCTTCTCGGCCTCGTCGACCGTCTCGAATCCGAAATGGGTGCTGCTCATGATCAATGACTGCCGCAGGCGTGGCCGGCTTTTTCGGGCATGGGCGCGTCGCGGTCCACGCCGGCTGCTTTAAGGCGGGATTCATAGTCGGCCCAGAGCTGGTCCTGCTGCGAGCCCAGGAAATAGAGGTAATCCCAGGAAAAGATGCCGCTGTCGTGGCCGTCGGAGAAGGTCGGCTGGACAGCGTAATTGCCCACCGGCTCCAGCCCCGCCAGTTCCACCTCGCGTTTGCCGGTCTGCAGCACCTCCTGGCCCGGACCGTGGCCCTGCACCTCGGCCGAGGGCGAATACACGCGCATCAGCTCGAAAGGGATGCGGAAGGTCTTGCCATCGGAAAAGGCTATTTCCAGCACCCGCGACTTGCTGTGCACCGTGAGATCCTGCGGCGTCGGTGCGCCGGACTGCAAACCTGCCATGAGAGTCACCTCGTCTGTTGAAAGCGGATTATCCCCAGACTGGCGGCCAAGCCGCCAGCAGGGTCATACCAGGACACGCTCGATACCGCCGGCGTTGGCCAAGGCAACGTACTGCGGCATCCAGCCCTCGCCCAGGATCTGGCGAGCCATCTCGACCACGATGTAGTCGGCCTCCAGCAGGCCGTTCTGCAGGTCGTTGCCGTAGCGGGTCAGGCCCTGCAGGCAGCTGGGGCAGCTGGTCAGGATCTTGACGTTGTCCTTCGCGCCCACCAGTCCGGCCTCGCGCAGTTCGGTTTCACCCTTGCGGATTTCCTCTTCCTTGCGGAAGCGCACCTGGGTGGACACATCGGGCCGGGTCACGCCCAGGGTGCCGGATTCGCCGCAGCAACGGTCGCTCTTGAGCACGTTGTCCTTCGAGTCCCCGGCCAGCAGCGTGCGCACCGTCTTCATCGAGTCGCCCAGCTTCATGGGGTTGTGGCAGGGCTCGTGGTAAAGATAGCCCCCCTGGGCGCCGCTGAGCTTGATGCCTTTTTCGAGCAGGAACTCGTGGATGTCGATGATGCGGCAGCCCGGGAAGATCTCCTCGAACTTGTAACCCTGCAGCTGGTCGTAACAGGTACCGCAACTCACCACCACGGTCTTGATGTCCAGGTAGTTCAGCGTGTTGGCCACGCGGTGGAAAAGCACCCGGTTGTCCGTGATCATCTTCTCCGCCTTGTCGAACTGGCCGCTGCCGCGCTGCGGATAACCACAACACAGATAACCCGGCGGCAGCACGGTCTGCACGCCTGCGTGCCAGAGCATGGCCTGGGTGGCCAGGCCGACCTGGCTGAACAGACGCTCCGAACCGCAACCCGGGAAATAGAACACCGCCTCGGTCTCGGCCGTGGTGGCCTGCGGGTCGCGGATGATGGGGACGTAGTCGGCATCCTCGATGTCCAGCAGGGCACGCGCCGTCTTCTTGGGCAGGCCACCGGGCATCTTCTTGTTGATGAAGTGGATCACCTGTTCCTTGATGGCCGCGGGGCCCACCGTGGCCGGCGGCCGGGCGGTCTGCTTCTTCGCCACCACACGCAACAGCTGGTTGGCCAGACGCTGGGCCTTGAAGCCCACGCCGACCATGGCCGTACGCATCAGCTTGATGGTCTCGGGGTTGGTCGCGTTGAGGAAGAACATGGCCGCCGCATTGCCCGGGCGCCAGGTCTTCTGCCCCATCTTGCGCAGCAGGTTGCGCATGTTCATCGAGACGTCGCCAAAGTCGATCTTCACCGGGCAGGGCGAGAGGCACTTGTGGCAGACCGTGCAGTGGTCGGCCACGTCCTCGAACTCCTGCCAGTGGCGGATCGAGATGCCGCGGCGAGTCTGCTCCTCGTAGAGGAAGGCCTCCACCAGCAGCGAGGTCGCCAGGATCTTGTTGCGCGGGCTGTACAGCAGGTTGGCGCGCGGCACGTGGGTGGAGCACACGGGTTTGCACTTGCCGCAGCGCAGGCAGTCCTTGACGCTGTCGGCAATGGCGCCGATGTCGCTCTGCTGCATGATCAGCGACTCATGCCCCATCAGGCCGAAGCTGGGCGTGTAGGCGTTGGTCAGGTCGGCGGGATGGGCGCTCTCGCGCAGCAGCTTGCCGCGGTTGAAGCGCCCCTCGGGGTCGATGCGTTGTTTGTAATCCGCAAAAGGCTGGAGCTCGGCGTCGCTCAGGAATTCGAGCTTGGTGATGCCGATGCCGTGTTCGCCCGAAATCACGCCGTCGAGTGAGCGCGCCAGCGCCATGATGCGCTTGACCGCGCCGTGCGCGGCCTGCAGCATCTCGTAGTCATCGCTGTTGACGGGAATGTTGGTGTGCACATTGCCGTCACCCGCGTGCATGTGCAGCGCCACCCAGACCCGGCCCTTGAGCACACGCTGCTGGATGGCATTGCATTCGGCCAGCATGGGCTCGAAGGCGCGGCCGGTGAAGATGTCCTGCAGCGGCGTGCGGATCTGGGTCTTCCAGCTCGCGCGCAAGGAATGGTCCTGCAGCTGGGGGAACAACTCATCCACCCGGTCCAGCCAGTCCTGCCACTGGGCGCGTACCGTACGCACCAGCTCGCGAGCCTGCGCCACACGTTCTTCCATGAGCTCGGCCGACGGCGCCTCGTTGGCGTCATCCGGCTTGCCGATCGTCAGCAAATGGGTGAGGCTGCCCTCGCCGAAGAAAACCTCCAGCTCGTCGGCCAGCTTGATCTTGTTGCGCAGCGAGAGCTCGATGTTGATGCGCTCGATGCCGTCGGTGTACTCGGCCATGCGCGGCAGCGGGATCACCACGTCCTCGTTGATCTTGAAGGCGTTGGTGTGCTTGCTGATGGCGGCCGTGCGCTTGCGGTCCAGCCAGAATTTCTTGCGCGCTTCGGCGCTGATGGCAACAAAGCCCTCGCCGCTGCGCGAATTGGCGATGCGTACCACCTCGCTGGTGGCGCGGGCCACGGCGTCGGTGTCGTCACCCACGATGTCGCCGATCAGCACCATCTTGGGCAGGCCGCCGCGTTTGCTCTTGGTGGCGTAACCCACGGCCTTGAGGTAGCGGTCGTCCAGGTGCTCCAGGCCCGCGAGCAGCACGCCACTGCGCTTCTGCTCGGCAAACATGAAGTCCTTGATCTCGACGATGCTGGGCACCGCGTCACGCGCGTGGCCGAAGAACTCCAGGCAGACCGTGCGGGTGTGCGCCGGCATGCGGTGCACCACCCAGCGCGCGCTGGTGATCAGGCCGTCACAGCCCTCCTTCTGCACGCCGGGCAGGCCGGAGAGGAACTTGTCGGTCACGTCCTTGCCCAGGCCTTCCTTGCGGAAACTCGGGCCCGGGATGTCCAGGCGCTCGGTCTTCACCAGCTTCTTGCCGTCGGCCTCGAAATACTTGAGTTCGAAGCTGGCGACGTCGGCGTCGTGGATCTTGCCCAGGTTGTGGCCCACACGTGTGACTTCCAGCCAGCCCGCGTCGGGCGTGACCATGCGCCAGCTCGCCAGGTTGTCCAGCGCCGTACCCCAGAGCACGGCCTTCTTGCCACCGGCATTCATGGCGATGTTGCCGCCCACGCAGGAAGCCTCGGCCGAGGTCGGATCGACCGCAAACACAAAGCCCGCGCGCTCGGCCGCATCGGCCACGCGCTGCGTCACCACACCGGCCTCGGTCCAGATGGTGGGCACGGCCCGGTCCAGGCCGGGCAGCTGCAGCATCTCCACCTCGGTCATGGCCTCGAGCTTCTCGGTGTTGATCACCGCACTCTTCCAGCTCAGCGGAATGGCGCCGCCCGTGTAGCCCGTGCCACCCCCGCGCGGGATGATGGTCAGGCCCAGCTCGATACAACCCTTGACCAGTCGCGCCATCTCGGCTTCGCTGTCAGGCGTCAGCACCACAAAGGGGTATTCGACGCGCCAGTCGGTCGCGTCGGTCACATGCGAAACCCGCGACAGGCCGTCGAACTTGACGTTGTCCTTGGCCGTCAATCGGCTGAGCGTGCGCTGGGCCTTGCGGCGCAGGGCGGCAATTTTCTGGAAAGAGGCATCAAAGGCCTCGACGGCGCGGCTGGCCGCTTCCAGCAATTCGCCCACCAGCGCGTCGCGCTGCGGGTCGGCCTGCGGCGTGCGGCGCTTCTGCACCTCGCCCAGGCGATGGTGCAGGGCCTCGACCAGCAGCACCCGGCGTTTGGGGTTGTCCAGCAGGTCGTCCTGCAGGTAGGGATTGCGCTGCACCACCCAGATGTCGCCCAGCACCTCGTAGAGCATGCGGGCCGAACGGCCGGTGCGGCGCTCCTCGCGCAGCTGGTTGAGCACCTCCCAGGCACGGGCGCCGAGCAGGCGGATGACGATCTCGCGGTCGGAGAAGGAGGTGTAGTTGTAGGGAATTTCGCGGATGCGCTCGTGGCCGTGCGGCGCATGGCCGGCTGCATCCACGAATTGATCTAGCGGAGTCGGTGCGTTCATGGGAGATCCGGAATTTCAGCCAGAACGGAGCCACCGGCTGAGGCGAGATGTTACCGCAGTGCAACAAAGAACCCCCGGCCAGTGCATGGGGGCCATGTCCGCATCATGGAAACCCCGAATCCGGAGATGAGCGTAACCGGGGCTTAATGTGTCTGTCACATTCCCCGCCTAGGCTGGCGAGCTTGTCCACAAGGAGCCCCCCATGAAACTTTCCACGAAACTGAGCGTCGCCGCCCTCTCGGCCCTGCTGCTCGCCCCCGTTCAGGCCCAGACCGAGATCCAGTGGTGGCACTCGATGACCGCCGGCCTGAACGACTGGGTCATCGACCTGGCCAACGACTTCAACGCCAGCCAGAAGGAATTCAAGGTGATCCCCACCTACAAGGGCACGTATGACGAATCGATGACCGCGTCCATCGCCGCCTTCCGCGCCGGCAATGCCCCGCACATCCTGCAGGTGTTCGAGGTGGGCACGGCCACCATGATGGCGGCCAAGGGCGCCATCGTGCCCGTCGGCAAGGTGCTGAGCGACGCCGGCTACAAATTCGACGCCAAGGCCTACATCCCCGCCGTGGTGGGCTTTTACACGGCGCCCAACGGCCAGATGCTGAGCTACCCGCTCAACAGCTCGACCACCGTGCTGAACTACAACAAGGACATGTTCCGCAAAGCCGGCCTGGACCCCAACAAGCCGCCGCAGACCTGGCCGGAACTGGTGCTGGCCGCCGCCAAACTCAAGGCCTCGGGCGTGAGTTGCCCCTTCACCACCAGCTGGCAGACCTGGACACAGCTGGAGAGCTTCTCCACCTGGCACAACACCCTGTTCGCCACCCAGAACAATGGCTTCGGCGGCACGTCGGCCCGCCTGGCCTTCAACAGCCCGCTGCACGTGCGCCACATCGAGAACCTGGCCAACATGTCCAAGCAGGGCCTGTTCCACTACCGCGGCCGCGGCAACAAGGGCGATGCGCCTTTCTATTCGGGTGAGTGCGCCATGGCCACGGCCAGCTCGTCCACCTATGCCACCATCAAAAAGAACGCCAAGTTCGATTTCGGCATTGCGCCCCTGCCCTACTACCCGGATGTGGCTGGCACGCCGCAAAACACCGTGATTGGTGGCGCCTCGCTGTGGGTGATGTCGGGCAAGAAAGCGGCTGAATACAAGGGCGTGGCCGCCTTCTTCAACCACCTGACCAGCGCCGAGATCCAGGCCAAGAGCCACCAGCGCACCGGCTACCTGCCGATCACACTGGCATCCTTCCAGATGACCGAGAAGTCCGGTTTCTACAAGGAGAACCCGGGCACGGACACCGCCGTCAACCAGATGATCCGCAAGACCACCGACAAGTCGCGCGGCATCCGCCTGGGCAACTTCGTGCAGATCCGCGCCATCATGGAAGAGGAACTGGAGCAGGTCTGGGCCGGCAAGAAGTCTGCCCAGGAGGCACTGGACACCGCCGTCAAACGCGGCAACGAACAGCTGGAGCGTTTCGAGAAAGCTAACAAGTCCTGAGGGACTTGTTAGCTGGCGCTGAAAGTCGGCACCCCTCCCCGTCCCTCCCCGCCCGGCGGGGAGGGTGTCTTTGGGAAGTGCAGAATCACACACCATGGAAAAACGGGTCCGTTTCAAGAGCTGGTGGCTGCCCTGGGTTCTGCTGGCACCCCAGGTGCTGGTCATCGCCGTGTTCTTTTTCTGGCCGGCAGCCCAGGCGCTGGTGCAATCCCTGCAGCAGCAGGACGCCTTCGGCACCTCGATCGAATGGGTCGGGCTGGAGAACTTCCAGCGGCTGTGGAATGACGAGAGTTACCTGGCCTCCTTCAAGACCACGGCCGTTTTCTCGCTGCTGGTCGCCGTACTGGGCCTGACGCTGGCTCTGGCCCTGGCCGTCTTCGCCGACCGGGTGCTGCGTGGTGCGTCCCTGTACAAGACCCTGCTGATCTGGCCCTATGCGGTCGCGCCGGCCGTAGCCGGCGTGCTGTGGCTCTTCATGTTCGCGCCCTCCATCGGCGTGGTGAGCTACGCGCTGCGCAGCATGGGCATCGAGTGGAATCACCTGCTCAACAGCAACCAGGCCATGACGCTGATCGTTTTTGCCGCCGTGTGGAAGCAGATCTCCTACAACTTCCTGTTTTTCCTGGCCGGCCTGCAGTCCATCCCGAAGAGCCTGATCGAAGCCGCCGCCATCGACGGCGCCGGGCCCTGGCGGCGCTTCTGGTCCATCATCTTCCCCCTGCTCTCGCCCACCACCTTCTTCCTGCTGGTCATCAACGTGGTCTACGCCTTCTTCGACACCTTCGCCATCATCGACGCGGCGACCGAAGGCGGCCCGGGCAAGGACACCGCCATCCTGGTCTACAAGGTGTATTACGACGGCTTCAAGGCGCTGGACCTGGGAGGTTCCGCCGCGCAGTCGGTGGTGCTGATGGTCATCGTCATCGCCCTGACGGTGGTGCAGTTCCGTTTCGTGGAAAAGAAAGTCAACTACTGATCGCGCACCATGGTTGAACGCCGCCCGCTTGCCACCGCCATCTCCCACCTGGTGCTGATCCTGGGGGTGATCATCGTCGCGTTCCCGCTCTACATCACCTTCGTCGCCTCCACCCATACGGCACAGGACATCGTGCAGGTGCCCATGCCCATGCTGCCGGGCCCCCACCTGGTGGAGAACTACAAGGCCGCCATCTTCGGCACCAGCGGCAGCGCGGCCTCCACGGCCCCGGTCGGGCGCATGATGACCGTCAGCCTCGTGATGGCACTGGTCATCGCGCTGGGCAAGATCGCGATCTCGCTGCTGTCGGCCTTTGCCATCGTCTACTTCCGCTTCCCCGGTCGCCAGTTCTTCTTCTGGGCCATCTTCGTCACGCTGATGCTGCCGGTGGAGGTGCGCATCGGCCCCACCTACCAGGTCGTCAGTGATCTGGGCATGCTCAACAGCTACGCCGGCCTCACCGTGCCGCTGATCGCCTCGGCCACGGCCACCTTCCTGTTCCGCCAGTTCTTCCTGACCGTCCCGGACGAACTGGTGGAAGCAGCCCGGGTGGACGGGGCCGGGCCGCTGCGTTTCTTCAAGGACGTGCTGCTGCCCCTGTCCACCACCAGCATCGCCGCGCTCTTCGTGATCCAGTTCATCTACGGCTGGAACCAGTACCTGTGGCCGCTGCTGGTGACCAGCAGCGAGGACATGTACCCGGTGGTGATGGGCATCAAGCGCATGATCTCGGGCGGCGACGCCGCCAACGACTGGAACATCGTGATGGCCACCGCCATCCTGGCCATGATCCCGCCGGCGCTGGTGGTCATGCTCATGCAGAAGTGGTTCGTCAAGGGCCTGGTGGACACGGAAAAATAAGAGACCCAAGTTATGGCATCCCTGACCCTCTCCAACGTCATCAAGCGCTACGGCCATGGCCCGAAGGCCAACCAGGTCATCCATGGCGTCAACGCCGAGGTCGCCGACGGCGAGTTCATCGTCATCGTCGGCCCCTCGGGCTGCGGCAAATCCACCCTGCTGCGCATGGTGGCCGGGCTGGAAGAGATCAGCGGCGGCGAGATCCGCATCGGCCCGCGCGTGGTCAACGACCTGGAACCCGCCGAGCGCGACATCGCCATGGTGTTCCAGAACTACGCGCTCTACCCGCACATGAGCGTGTACGACAACATGGCCTACGGCCTGAAGATCGCCAAGGTGCCCAAGGACGAGATCCGCGCACGCGTGGACAAGGCCGCGCGCATCCTGGAGCTGGAACCCTTCCTGGAGCGCAAGCCGCGTGAGCTCTCCGGTGGCCAGCGCCAGCGCGTGGCCATGGGCCGTGCCATCGTGCGCCAGCCCCAGGTCTTCCTCTTCGATGAGCCGCTGTCCAACCTGGACGCCAAATTGCGCGCCCAGACCCGGATCGAGATCCAGAAACTGCACCGCGAACTGGGCATCACCTCGCTTTTCGTCACGCACGACCAGGTCGAGGCCATGACATTGGCGCAGCGCATGATCGTGATGAACGCCGGCGTGATGGAACAGTTCGGCACGCCGGAAGAGGTCTACCACCGCCCGGCGTCCACCTTCGTGGCCAGCTTCATCGGCGCGCCGCCCATGAACCTGCTGAGCAGCGCGCCGCATGTGGCGCCGGGCACCATCCTGGGCATCCGCCCCGAGCACCTGGACATCGTGCCGCAGCCAGCAGCTCAGGGTTGGAGCGTGCGGGTCGAGGCCATCGAGATGCTGGGCGCCGAGCGCCTGCTCTACACGCGCATGGACAGCGAGCAGATCATCGTGCGCGTCAACGAAGGCCAGGGCACGGTCCCCGCCATCGACAGCACCCTGCACCTGCTCCCGCAAGCTGAACGCCTGCACCGCTTCGACGAGGCCACGGGGAAACGCCTGTGAGCCCGGCCTCCGGCGCCCAGCCTTGGCCCTACCCGCGCTGGGTCGCACACCGCGGCGCCGGCAAGCTGGCCCCCGAGAACACCCTGGCCGCCTTCAGGCTTGGGCACGCGCACGGCTGGCGCATGTTCGAATGCGATGTGAAGCTCAGCGCCGACGGCGTGCCTTTTCTCTTGCACGACGCCACCCTGGAACGCACCACCAAGGGCCAGGGCACGGCGGGCCAGTGGCCATGGGCCGAGCTGGCCCGGCTGGACGCGGGCAGCTGGCTGGCACCCGCTTATGCCGGCGAGCCCATCCCGACGCTGCAGACCATTGCACGTTTCTGCCTGGACCACGACAGCCTGCTCAATATCGAAATCAAGCCCACCCCCGGCACCGAGCGCCAGACCGGCGAGGTCGTGGCACAAGCCGCAGCGCAGCTGTGGCAAGGAGCAGCGGTGCCGCCCTTGCTCAGTTCTTTCCAGCCCGAATCCCTGGCGGGCGCGCAGGCTACGGCCCCGGCACTGCCGCGCGCCCTGCTGCTGGACAGCTTGTGGGAGGGCTGGCTGGACACCGCGCACAAATTGGACTGCGTCGCCGTGGTCTGCAAGTACACGTTATGGGATGCCGCCCTGGTGGCGCGCACGCGCGCGGCCGGACTGCGCTGCCTGTGCTACACGGTGAACGACGCCAGCGCTGCGCAAGACCTGCTGGCGCTGGGCCTCGACGGCCTGATCACCGACCGCGTGGATTTCTTCGATCCCTCACAAGCCGACAGCGTGGCCGTCAACCCGCACGCAGCCCCTGACGTTAAAAGAGGCACCTAGAATCACCCCGTGCTCCCTTGCGGGAACGCACCGTTTTTTTGTCTCAACTTTTCCGGGAGTCCCATGAAAAAGATCATCGCCGCCGCCCTGCTTTGCGCAGCCGTCGCCACGCCCGCCTTGGCGCAAAAGGAAAATCACTGGTATCTCGCGCTGGATGCCGGTACGCTGAAGATGCAGAACACCAATTACGCCAACCCGGGCTCCCTCACCGTCTCGGGCGGTTATCGCTTCAACCGCAACTTTGCGCTCGAAGGCGGCCTGACCGGCTACGGCGACTCCACCCTGGTCTACAACAACGGCACCACCACCGCCGCACAGGGTGATGCCCGCTTCCTGGCGGTCGGCATCCTGCCGCTGTCGCAGAGCTTCGACCTCTTCGGCAAGGCCGGCATCGGCTTCCACACCGCAAAGATCACGGGTACCGGCGCCTATGCCGGTACCTACAGCAAGGAAACCACCACCAATGCCATCATCGGTTTCGGCGGCCAATTCAACATCAACTCCCGGTTCGGCCTGCGTCTGCAGTACGAAGCCCTGGGCAAGTCCAAGAGCAGCCCGACCGATCCGGGTGCCGACATCAGCCGCGTTTCCATTGGCGGCGTGCTGAATTTCTGAGTTCTCCCGAACCGCTCCAGCAAGCCGGGCACTGCCCGGCTTTTTTACGCCCAGGGCGAAGAGGGGCATAACACCTCGTTACAAGGCGTGGCCGCGGCTTTCCCATAATTCCGACCGCGTCCCCGCCACCCGGCGGGTCCTCCATTGCAACGACAGGTTCACGCCATGAAAAAAATCCTCGCCACGGCCTTGCTCTGCAGCGCCGCCCTCACCCCCGCACTGGCCCAGAGCTCCCGCTATTACGGCGCCGCCGACTACGGCATCGTCAGCTTCAGTGGCCCCGGCTCCTATTCCAGCCCCGGGGCACTCACACTTTCCGGCGGCTACCACTACCTCCCCAACCTCGACCTGGAAGCAGGCCTGACGCTGATCGGCAGCGCCACAGCCAACGTGCCCGGCACGGGGCGCGTGAGCATCAACCAGAACATCCTGAGCGCCGTGGCCGTGGGCAGGGTGCCGCTCAACAGCCAGATCCATCTGTTCGGCAAAGCCGGCGTGGGCCTGCACGACGGCGGGGTGAACGGCCTGCCCGACGACCTGATCTACGGCTTTGGCGCGCAGATCCGGTTCGACAGGGAGTTCAGCATGCGCGTGCAATACGAAAGCCTGGGTCGCACCAAGGTGCCGTCCACCAGCAGTCGCGCCGACATGACACGCCTGTCCGTCGGTGTCACCTACGACTTCTGAGCGTTGCCCCCGCAAAAAAGCCGGGCCCTGCCCGGCTTTTGCATGTCAGCGGCTAGCGCCGCCAGCCCCGAGCCAGCAGCCACTGCGAGCTGGCCACGGCCAGCACCAGCATCGCATAGGCCGTCATCTTGCCGTCGCGCCCCAGCCACCACAGGCTGGCCAGCAGGACGCTCACCCCCACCGCGAAGTTCACCAGCACCTGCCCCCACCAGGGCATGGCGGTCCGCTTCCTGAACAGGGGCCAGGCCAGCAGGGGCACCAGCACGGCCAGCGCGAAGGCCGGGGCGACGAAGTTGAGCAGGTGTAAGAGGATGTCTTGGAGGTTCATGGAACAGGCCGGCGCCGGTAAAAAATGGCGCAAACCATTGATGTATCTATAAATTTTATAATCACGCCATGGCAGTCTGGGCTTTGGGCATCAATCACACGACCGCGCCGCTCGATTTGCGCGGCCGGTTTGCCTTTGCGCTCGACCAGCTACCCCCCACCTTACACGGCCTGCGCGGTGCGCTCCCGCGCCCGCCCGAGGCCGCCATCCTCTCCACCTGCAACCGCACCGAGATCTACTGCGCCAGCGAGCAGCTGGAGCTGGCCCCCACGCTGGACTGGCTGGCCAAAAGCGGCGGGGTCTCGGCCGAAGAGCTGCGTTCGCACACCTACACCCTGCAGGGCAATGAAGCCGCGCGCCACGCCTTCCGCGTGGCCAGCGGGCTCGATTCCATGGTGCGGGGCGAGCCGCAGATCCTGGGCCAGATGAAAGACGCCGTGCGCGTGGCCGAAGAAGCCGGCGCCCTGGGCACCACGCTCAACCAGCTGTTCCAACGTTCCTTTGCCGTGGCCAAGGAAGTGCGCACTTCCACCGAGATCGGCGCGCACTCCATCAGCATGGCGGCCGCTGCCGTGCGCCTGGCCGGCAACCTGTTCGAAGACCTGCAACAGGTGCGCATCCTCTTTGTCGGGGCCGGCGAGATGATCGAACTGGCGGCCACCCACTTCGCGGCCCGCAATCCCAAGGCCATGGTCATCGCCAACCGCACGCTGGACCGTGGCGAAAAACTGGCCAGTCGTTTTGGCGCCGAAACCATGCGCCTGGCCGAACTGCCCGAGCGCCTGCACGAATTCGACGCCGTCATCAGCTGCACCGCCAGCACCCTGCCGCTGATCGGCCTGGGTGCGGTGGAGCGTGCGCTGAAACTGCGCAAACACCGCCCCATGTTCATGGTGGACCTGGCCGTGCCGCGCGACATCGAACCCGAAGTCAAGGGCCTGTCCGACGTCTACCTCTACACCGTCGACGACCTGGCCGTCGTGGTGCAGACCGGCCAGGCCAACCGTCAGGCCGCCGTGGCCCAGGCCGAAGTCATCATCGACGCCGGCGTGCAGAGTTTCATGCACTGGATGGACCAGCGCAGCAGCGTGCCGCTGATCCAGCAGCTCAACGCCCAGGCCGACGAGTGGCGCGCCGCCGAGATCGCGCGCGCGCGCAAGGCCCTGGCCCGGGGCGAGGACGTGGACGCGGTACTCCAGACCCTGTCCCGGGGCCTGACGCAGAAGATGCTGCACGGCGCCCTGGCCGAGCTGCATGCCGGCGACGCCGCCGCGCGCGAACGCGCCAGCGCCGCCATCCAGCACTTCTTCCTGCGCAAAGAGCGTTAGCGGCGGCCCTCGTATTCCCTCTCCCGCTGGGAGAGGGTCAGGGTAAGGGCATCGATGGCCCCAGCCCCTCACACCCACCCTCTCCCCAAAGGGGCGAGGGAACCCGAACAGAATTCCCCTTCGATCTCCATGAAACCCTTTCTGCGCCAGCAACTCGAACGCTACGCCCAGCGCCTGGAAGAACTCAACTTCCTGCTCTCGCGCGAGGACATCATGGCCGACATGGGCCAGTTCCTCGCGCTCTCGCGCGAGCACAACGAGGTCACGCAGATGGCCGGCCGCTACGCCCGTTACCAGCAGCGCGAGGCGGACCTCGCCGGTGCCCAGGGCATGCTGGCCGACCCGGACATGGCTGAGATGGCGCAGGAAGAAATCACCGCGGCCACGGCCGAGCTGACCCAGCTGGAAGAAGAGCTGCAGCGCCTGCTGCTGCCCAAGGACCCGGACGACACGCGCAACGCCTTCATGGAAATCCGGGCCGGCACCGGCGGCGACGAATCGGCGCTGTTCGCCGGCGACCTGCTGCGCATGTACACACGGTACTGCGAGCGCCGCGGCTGGAAGACCGAACTCATCAGCGAGTCGCCCAGCGAACTCGGCGGCTACAAGGAAGTGGTGCTGCGCATCGCCGGTGACCACGTCTATGGCGACCTGCGTTTCGAATCCGGCGGCCACCGCGTGCAGCGCGTGCCGGCCACCGAAACCCAGGGCCGCATCCACACCAGTGCCTGCACCGTGGCCGTGCTGCCCGAGCCGGACGAAACCCAGGCCGTGCAGATCAACCCGGCCGACCTGCGCATCGACACCTACCGCGCCAGCGGCGCCGGCGGCCAGCACATCAACAAGACCGACTCGGCCGTGCGCATCACCCACATCCCCACCGGCATCGTGGCCGAATGCCAGGACGACCGCAGCCAGCACCGCAACAAGGCCAAGGCCCTGCAGGTGCTCTCGGCCCGCATCCAGGAAAAGGACCGCAGCGAACGCGCCGCCAAGGACGCCGCCATGCGCAAGGGCCTGATCGGCAGCGGCGACCGCAGCGACCGCATCCGCACCTACAACTTCCCGCAGGGCCGCCTGACCGACCACCGCATCAATCTCACGCTCTACAAGCTCGACCGCATCGTGGAGGGCGAGCTGGACGACGTGGTGAGCGCCCTGCGCCACGCGCGTGAGGCCGAGCAGCTGGCGGAGTTGGAAGTAGGCAACAACTGATCCTGGAAAACCGCCCGAAATCGGCTTCCCGTCCTAGAATGCAGCTACATTTTCCGTAGCACCATGCAGATCCAGCAAGCCCTCGCCGCGGCCTGCTCCGCCCTCGGGCTGGAGCGGTTGGATGCACAGTTGCTGCTGCTGCACGCCCTGGGCCGCCCGCAGAATGACCGCGCCTGGCTGGTCGCCCACGACAGCGACCCGCTCGCCCCGGATGCGGAGATGCGCTACATCAATCTCACGCGCCGCCGCGCTGCCGGCACGCCCCTGGCCTACCTGACCGGCCAGCGCGAGTTCTACGGCCTGACGCTGCAGGTCGATGCGCGTGTGCTCGACCCGCGCCCCGACACCGAGACCCTGGTCGACTGGGCGCTTGAACACCTGGCGCCCCAGGGATCGGTGGTGGACCTGGGCACGGGCAGCGGCGCCATCGCCCTCGCCCTCAAGAGCCAAAGGCCGCAAGCACGCGTCGAGGCCGTGGACACCAGCCCTGAGGCCCTGGCCGTGGCCCAGGCCAATGCGCAGCGCCTCACGCTCGATGTGGCTTTCCACGCCGGCAACTGGCTCCAAGGCCTGCAGCAGAAGTTCGACCTGATCGTCTCCAACCCGCCCTACATCGCCGAGGGTGATCCGCATCTGGACCAGCTGGGACATGAACCGCAGATGGCCCTGAGTTCAGGACACGACGGCCTGGATGCCATCCGCACCATCGTCGCCCAGGCGCCGGACCGACTGCAGCGCGGCGGCTGGCTCCTGCTGGAGCATGGCTGGGATCAGGCGCAGGCCGTGCGCGCACTGCTCGCACAGGCCGGCTACACCGAGGTGCAGTCACGCCAGGATCTTGCCGGCATCGAACGTTGCAGCGGCGGACGCTGGATGCCCACGTGAACCCCCGCCTCGCCTGAACCGTCTCAAGCCTGCACTTCCAGCAGTTCCCCGACGCTGGTCGTGTAGCGCGGCGTACGGTGTTCCTGCTTCATGCTCCAGCGGCGCGCGCGGCCGCCCAGGCCGGCGCTGGCCAGAAAGACCGTGTCCTGCCCGTAACGCTGGTTAAGCTGGTCCAGCACCTGCACCAGCCGTGGACGCGGCGCGGGGGCGTCTCCCAGATCTAACTCTCCCTGGCGCAGGCCTTCGCGTTGCAGGTGCATGAGGATGACCCCGGCCTTGGCATAGGGGTAGCCTTGCTTGTAAATGCCTTCCAGCACCGCGAGGGCCGCGTGCACGATACGCGATGTGTCGTTCGTGGGTTGCGGCAACTCGACGGAATGCCCCTTGGAGCGGGGGCGTGCCTGTTCGTAGTGCCCGGTGCGGATGTAGACATAAACCTGCCCCGCCACGCCACGCTGGCGGCGCAGCTTCTCGGCCGCGCGCGTGGCGAAGACGGTGACGGCCTCGCGCAGATCAGCCAACGCACCGGTCTTGTGGCCGAAGGAACGTGTGACGGCGATGTGGCGCCTGTCCTGCGGGCCGTCCTCCAGACCCACGCAGGGCCGGCCCTGCAACTCACGCACGGTGCGCTCGAGCACCACGGACCAGCGACGTTGCACCTGCACCGGGTCCAGGCACGCCAGGTCCAGCGCCGTGTGCACGCCGGCATCGCGCAGCTGGTCTCGCAGACGCCAGCCCACACCCCAGACCCCGCCGGCATCGGTGGCGGCCAGCAGGGCGTCGATCTCAGCGCGGTCCAGCGCAGCCAGGTTGCAGACGCGCGCGTGCCGCGCCGGATACGGCTCGGGTTTGCGCTCAGCGGTCTTGGCGATGTGGTTGGCGAACTTGGCCAGGGTCTTGGTCGGGCCGATGCCGATGCTGCAAGGCAGGCCCAGCCACTGCAGCACACGTTGGCGCATGGCTTGGCCGCTGTCCGCCAGGTCGCCCGGCACGCCCGAGAGGTCCACGAAACACTCGTCGATGGAATAGATCTCCTGGCGCGCGCCGAAGTCCGCAAGCACCTCCATCATGCGGTCGGACATATCGCCGTAGAGCGCAAAGTTGGCCGAGAGGGCCACCAGGCCGTGGCTGCGCTCCATGTGCCGGATCTCGTGCCAGGGCGCGCCCATGCGAATGCCGATGTCCTTGGCCTCGTTGCTGCGCGAGATGGCGCAGCCGTCGTTGTTGGAGAGCACGATCACGGGCCGGCCTTCGAGCCGCGGCTGGAATACGCGTTCGCAGCTCACATAGAAATTGTTGCCGTCGATCAGGGCGTACACCGGGCCCTCCGCTCAGCGCACATACTGGTGGATAGCGGCCGTGACCACACCCCAGATCTCCAGCGTCTGGCCGTCCGTGGGAACGATCTCGGGATAGGCCGGGTTGGCAGGCTGGAGCTTGACGCGACCCGCGCGCTGCCACAGCGTCTTGACGGTGAACTCGCCGTCGACCACGGCCACCACCACGCTCTGGTGCCGCGGCACGAGCGCGCGATTCACCACCAGGATGTCGTCATCCAGGATGCCCGCGCCCACCATGGAGTGGCCCCGCGCACGCAACAGGAAGGTGGCCTGCGGATGCGTGACCAGTTCACGCGTGAGGTCCACACGCTGTCCACCCAGGTCTTCGGCCGGGGACGGGAAACCTGCGGCCACGCGGTTATCGAGCCGCTGCAGCGCGTGCACCGAGGCCTCAGCGACAGGTACCGGCACCCCCGATGTAATACTGTTCATATTTACAGTATACAGCTGCAAGCCCTACTGGGCATGGTTCTCAGCACCATTCCTCAAGACCATGGGCTTGCAAGCAACGTGCTTTGGATGACAATGCAAGCTGTCTCCCACACCACCGAACAGGAAGGCCCATGAAAGGCGACCCACAAGCCATCTCCCACCTGCAGGCCCAGCTCAAGAACGAGTTGACGGCCATCAACCAGTACTTCGTGCACTACCGCATGCTCAAGCACTGGGGCCTGGACAAGCTGGCCAAGAAGGAATACGAGGAGTCGATCGGCGAGATGAAACACGCCGACAAGCTCATGGACCGCATCTTCATGCTGGACGGCCTGCCCAATCTGCAGGACCTGGGCAAGCTCAACATCGGTGAGGACGTGCCCGAGATCCTGCGCAGCGATCTGGCGCTGGAGACGGGGGCGCAGGCCACCATCAAGGACGGCATCGCCCACTGCGAGAAGGTGCGCGACTACGTCTCGCGCGACCTGCTGCAGGAGATCCTGGACGACACCGAGGAGCACATCGACTTCCTGGAAACCCAGATCGAACTGCTGGAGAAGGTGGGCCTGCAGAACTACCTGCAGAGCCAGATGGGCGAGCTCTCCTGAGCCGGTCCCTGCGCCAACAAAAAGGGCTACGCAGTGCGTAGCCCTTTTTCATGGGGTGACAGCAGAGATTCAGGCGGCCACGAGCTGGATGGAACGACCCAGGCCGAGTTCCTGGCCCAGGTGCGCCATCTTGTGGCTGGGCCGGCATTCGGACCAGAGGGCGCGAGCGCAGCCCTCGCACTTGCCGCACTGGGTGGCCACGCCGAGTTCGAGCTGGATCTCGTCGAAGTCGGCGCCGGCACGGGCGGCACGCTCGATGGTCTTGTCGGAAACGCGATGGCAGACGCAAACAATCATGGCGGGTGGGGGTAGATCGGCTAGTCATGCGAATGATAATGGTTCGCAATACAATTTCCAAACGTTTTCGGCCGCCCCTGCCCGCCACGCGGATATCCCTCCACGGAACTGTGTAAAACCCCAGGAACTTTGGGTTTAGCACTCAATCATAGAGAGTGCTAATATAGAAACATGACCTCGAAAGGAGTTCTGCCATGACCGCTGTCACTGGAGTTTCCGCTTCTGCGCTGACCGTCGCCAATCCCTGGGCGCTCGTGCCCCCGCTGGGTAATCTCGACGCCTATATTTCTGCCGCCAACCGCCTGCCCATGCTCACGCTGGAGCAAGAGCAGGAGTTCGCGCGCAAATTCCGCGACTCGAACGATCTTGAGGCCGCCGGTAAGTTGGTGCTCTCTCACCTTCGTCTGGTGGTGTCCGTTTCCCGCCAGTACCTGGGCTACGGCCTGCCCCACGGCGACCTGATCCAGGAAGGCAATGTGGGCCTGATGAAGGCCGTCAAGCGCTTCGACCCGGACCAGGGCGTGCGCCTGGTCAGCTATGCCCTGCACTGGATCAAGGCCGAGATCCACGAATACATCCTGAAGAACTGGCGCATGGTCAAGGTTGCCACAACCAAGGCCCAGCGCAAGCTGTTCTTCAACCTGCGCTCCAAGAAGCAGGGTTACAAGGCCGACGCCGCCGCCGCGGACGCCGCCACCCACCGCGAGACGCTGAGCGAGCAGGAAATCGACCTGATGGCCAAGGAGCTCAACGTCAAGCGCGAAGAGGTCATCGAGATGGAAACCCGCCTGTCGGGCGGTGACGTCATGCTGGACCCGGGCCCGGGCGACGATGGCGAAGACAGCTTCGGCCCCATTGCCTACCTGGCCGATGCCAACCACGAGCCCACCGCCATGATCGAGGCGCACCAGCGCGACGTGCTGGCCAGCGACGGCATCGCCGCGGCGCTGGACGTGCTGGATGCGCGCAGCCGGCGCATCGTGGAAGAGCGCTGGCTCAAGGTCAACGACGACAGCTCGGGCGGCATGACGCTGCACGAACTGGCGGCCGAGTATGGCGTGAGCGCTGAGCGCATCCGCCAGATCGAAGTGGCCGCCATGAAGAAGATGAAGACGGCACTGGCAGAATACGCCTGATCCTGGCGCACGCCTCAACAGGCCCCTGACTTGCCATGAGTCCGGGGCTTTTTCTTTGGAGACAAGAATGCGATTGACACCCTCCCCGCTGCGGCGCGCCCTGCTGGCGCTCGGCCTCCTGACCTTGACCGTCGGTGCCCAGGCCCAGCAGGCTGCGGCCTGGCCAACCAAACCGCTGAAAATCATGGTCGGTTTTCCGGCCGGCACCTCGCCCGACCTGGTGGCACGCACGCTGGCCGAACCGCTGAGCAAGGCGCTGGGCCAGCCGGTCATCGTGGAGAACAAGCCGGGTGCGGGCGGCAATATCGCGGCCGACATGGTGGCCAAGGCCACCGACGGCCACACCATTGGTGTGATGATCAATGGCAACCTGACCATCGCCAAGTTGCTGAACGCGAAGACGCCCTATGACCCGGCCAGGGACCTGGCCCCCATCAGCCTGATCGGCACCGCACCGCTGGTGCTGGCCGCACCGGTCGACGCCCCCGGCAAGACCACCGCCGAATTCCTGGCCGCGGCACGCAGCAGCGGCGACAAGTGGAGCTATGGCTCGCCCGGCGTGGGCACCGTGGGCCATATCGGCATGGAACTGCTCAAGGCGCGCGTGGACATGAACCCCGTGCACGTGCCCTACCCCGGCTACCCGCAGGTGGTGACGGCCATGCTGGGCGGACAGATCCAGCTCTCCATGCTGCCGCCGGGCCTGGCCCTGGCACAGGCACGTGCGGGCAAGGTCCGCGTGCTGGGCGTCACGTCGGCCGGCCGCAGCACGCTGACACCGGAAATTCCCAGCCTGGCCGAAGCCGGCGTGAAGAACTTCCAGCTCGAGATCTGGAACGCTGTGGCCGGCCCGGCTTCCATGCCCAAGCCCGTCGTCGCCAGACTCTCGGCACTCTTCAGCGAGATCGCGCGCAGCCCCGAGGTGCGGCAACGCCTGTTCCAGCAGGGCTGGCAGGTGGCAGGCGGCTCCTCGGAAGCGCTGGCGCTGCGCATCAAGTCCGATACGGCGGTGCTGGGCAAGATCATTGCGGATCGGGCGATCAAGGCGGAGTAAGCAAGGGTGCCGGGCCGCCAGGGCCCGGCGTAGCCCTAGCCGGCAAGTGCCGGCCGGCCGGCCTGCATGGCCCGGGGCAGAAGGCCGGCGAACATGGCCGAGACATGGTCGATGCAACGCCTGGCGCTCGTCTCTCCGTGCAGGACGGCGATCTCACGCAGCAGCTCGGGCCGCAGGTACCACAGCGACTCGGCGTCGCAGGCGAACAGAATGCGACGCGTCACCTGGGCGGACGGCATGCCGGTACCCGCCAGGCTGTCGAGCATGGCCTGCCGGATGGCCTCGAGCCGGTCATCGACATCGCTGGTGACGGTGTCGGCGGAAAAAGCGCCCTGAAGCGTGGAGAGAAGACTGGTCGCAAAGGAAAGCATGCGGCGAGTGTGCACGCCGCGTGTTTCGGCTTCATGACGGCCGGGCGCAAGGCGCCGGCCTAGAAGTCCATCACCACCGACAGCTTGGCGTAGCGGCCGGGCTGGGTGTAGGCATCGAGCTGCGTGGTGGCGCTGGTGGTGGTGAGGCCCTGCAGATCGGACCAGAGCCAGTATTTGCGATCGGTCAGGTTGTAGATGCCGGCATTGAGACGCAGGTCCTTGCGGATACGCCACTGACCGGAAAGATCAAAGGTGGCGACCGCGGGCACGTCGGTGACCTGGGTGCCGCCGACCCGGACCCCCGCCGTGGGATCGATGTCGCCGGCCGTCTTGGCGGAGCGGTATTGCATGTCCAGCCGAACGGTCCACGGGGCCGTGTCGTAGTGCATGCCCGCGGTGAACATGGCAGGGTCGATGGAGTTCAGCGGACGTCCGGTACCGGTGTCCTGCCCGCGTGCATGGGCCAGCGCAAAGGGCGTCGACACGCGCCCTGGCCCCACCCGTCCCCAGTCCATGCGCCCGCGGAACTCGAAGCCCCAGATGATGGCGTTGTCGATGTTGACCGTCTGGTAGACATAGGGATCGAGTGCGGTGCCGCTGCCTGAGAGCAGCTTCTTGTCCACGATGAGCTGGTTGTAATTGCCGGTGAAGACGGCGAACTCCGTGGTCAGGCGCTCGGAACTCGTGCGCACGCCCAGCTCGTAGTGCTGGCTGGTCTCGGGCTTGAGGTTGGGGTTGGGCAGCAAACGCGCATTGATGCCGGGCTGCGGATCGAAATAGCCGTTGAGCTGCCAGGCATTGGGCGCCTTGAAGCCGGTGGCGTAGTTGCCAAAGACCGACCATTGGCCGTCGACGCGGTACAAGGCCCCGAGCTTGGGCGAGGTATGCGTTCCCGAGAGGGAGATGCCCGGCGCACTGGCCGGCGGGGCATAACCAGCCTGGCTAATCACGTCCAGCGCAAAACTTTCAAAGCGCAGACCGGGTGTGACACGCCAGCGCTCGCTGGCGAGTTCACTCTGCGCATACACACCGACGCTGGTGTCGCGTGTGTCGGGAAAATACTTCTTCGGCACGTAGGCGGTCAGGGGCGCCGGGTCATAACCGCCGAACCAGCTGGTCACGTCGCTGCTGACGTAGTCCACGCCATAGGTGAGCCGCTGCGTCCAATCGGACGACACGGGCGTGGTCTTGCCGGCCTGCACACCCAGCTGCCAGGTGCGCTCGCTGTAGCGCGTGTCACGCCGGCGCACACCGCCGTCGTTGCGCACGGTGCGCCCGTTGTCCTGTGCGTCGGCATTCTGGAAGCTCAGCACCGTCTGCAGCAGATCGGCCCAGGCCTCGCTCAGGTTGTAGCGCGCGTCCCAGGTGAAGCGGTCACGCGAAAAATTCTGGCGCGCATTCTCACCCACGACCGAAGACGCCACCAGGGGCGGCTTGGCCCGGCTGGACAGCAGCTCGACATCGGACTGCTTGCCCACGTGCTCGGCCGTGAGGACGTGCTTCTGGCGCCCGTCAGGCCTGGCCACCAGCTTCATCAATACGGAGTCCCCGCTGGTGTTCTGCGGGTTGGGACGCGTGCGGTCGGTGCTGGCCGCATCATTGCTACCCATATTGTTCAAGCCCTCGCCCGTGTAGCTGGTGCCGGTGAACATCCACTGCAAGGTGTCGCTGGCCCGGCCGGCCAGCGTCGCCGTGGCCTTGTAGGTGTCGTCGTCGCCACTCCAGCCCAGCGCCACGCGCCCCCCCAGGTTCCTGGGTTCGCCATTCGCGGCGAGCAGAAAATCCGAGGGTTCGTGGGTGATGAAGTTGACCAGGCCGGCCAGGCCGTCCGATCCGTACAGCACCGAACTCGGTCCCCGCACCAGTTCCACCCGCTTGATCAGGTCCAGCGCCAGCGCGTCGCGACCGAAAGCATTGCTGCCATTGACGTAGCTGCGGGGCAGACGGATGCCGTCGACCAGCATGAGCACCCGGTTGCCGCCCAGGCCGCGGATGGTGAAGCCCACGTTTCCATCACGCCCGATCGGATTGCCCGCACCGGTCACGGAAAAGCGGGCCGGCGCATGGCGGACCGAGACATTGGGCATGTCGGCCGCGAGGTCCTTGATGTCGTTGATCTGCCTCGCTTCAAGGGCCGGCGCGTCAACCACGTCCGTGACCAGCGCCAACTCCTCACGCGCCTGCTCACCACGCGAGCCGCTCACCACAATCTCCTTCAGGGTGGCTACGACGCCGTCCTGTTGTGCCTGTGCTGGCACCATCACCACCATCCCCATGGTCGCGAGCACCCCCTTGCAGATGAATCCTCCGGCATCAGACGTGAAGACAGCGGGCATGAAGGCTCTTTTCATGGGGCATCGGGCTGATATGAAAGGGATATCACTACAAAGTTGCAGGCAGGTCCCACGGGGGATGCTGGGCAGTCTATGGGGGCAGTTGCGGCCCGGGTTTGACCAACATCAAGACATCGGGCCCCACGCATCATGAAGATTACTTTGTCGTGCATCTTTGTCATAAGTCAAAGTCGCCCCCATCGGCTTGGCGCACGATGCCCCTGTCTACCCGTTGCATGAGCAGTTCTGTGGCATGTGGCGGGCGGGGGCCATGAGCAAGGACCCCGGACCATCGACGCCGCAGAAGACTAGGAGTACATCCATGAAAATCAAGAAGTACACGCAGGTGGCGGCGCTGGCCTTGGCCGCGCTGGCGGTTTCTGCGTTCGCACAAGACAAGAAGGGCGTCACCGCGCCCGAGATGAATTACCAGGCGGGCACCTCGCCACTGGTGAACGAGCCCATGGTGCAAAGCACCAATCCCAAGGCGCCGCCGATGACGCAGGCGGAGTTCGACGTGGCGCGCAAGGTCTACTTCGAGCGTTGCGCGGGCTGCCACGGCGTGCTGCGCAAGGGCGCCACGGGCAAGCCCCTGACCCCTGACGTGACCGTTTCCAAGGGCACGGACTACCTCAAGATCTTCATCGCCTACGGCTCCCCCGCAGGCATGCCCAACTGGCAGACTTCCGGCGAAATGACTGAAAAAGAAGTGGACATGATGGCCCGCTACATTCAGCACGAACCGCCGCAGCCCCCGGAATGGGGCATGGAGCAGATGAAGCAGAGCTGGAAGGTCATCATCCCGCCGGCCCAGCGCCCGACGAAGAAGATGAACAAGTACAACATCGACAACATCTTCTCCACCACCTTGCGTGACACCGGCGAAGTGGCGCTGATCGACGGCGACACCAAGCAGATCATCAACGTCATCAAGACCGGTTATGCGGTGCATATTTCGCGCCTGTCGGCTTCGGGCCGTTATCTGTTCGTGATCGGTCGTGACGCCAAGATCAACATGATCGACCTGTGGATGGAGAAACCCGACAACGTGGCCGAAATCCGCGTCGGCCTGGAAGCACGCTCGGTGGACACGTCCAAGTACAAGGGCTTCGAGGACAAGCTGGCGATCGCCGGTTCCTACTGGCCGCCCCAGTTCACCATCATGAAGGGCGACACGCTGGAGCCGCTGAAGATCGTGAGCACCCGCGGCATGACCGTGGACAAGCAGGAGTACCACCCCGAGCCGCGCGTGGCCGCCATCGTGGCCTCGCACTTCAAGCCCGAGTTCGTGGTAAACGTCAAGGAGACCGGCAAGATCCTGCTGGTGGATTACCGCAACATCGATGCGCTCAAAATCACCGAGATCGGTGCGGCACGCTTCCTGCACGACGGTGGTTTTGATGCTTCCAAGCGCTACTTCATGGTGGCCGCCAACCAGAGCAACAAGATTGCCGCGGTGGACATGAAAGAGGGCAAGCTGCAGGCACTGATCGACGTGGGCAAGATCCCCCACCCCGGTCGTGGCGCAAACTTCGTGCATCCGAAATTCGGCCCCGTCTGGGCGACCGGTCACCTGGGTGATGAAACCATCTCCCTGATCGGCACCGACCCGGTGAAGCACAAGCAGTACGCCTTCAAGGAAGTGGCCAAGCTGACCGGTCCCGGTGGCGGTGCGCTCTTCATCAAGAGCCACCCGAGGTCCAAGAACCTCTGGTCGGATGCGCCGCTGAACCCGGACCCCAAGGTCTCGCAATCGATCGTGGTGTACGACATCAACAACCTCGACAAGGGCTACAAGGTGCTGCCGATCGCCGAGTGGGCCGACCTGAAGGATGACGGAGCCAAGCGCGTCGTGCAGCCCGAGTACAACAAGGCGGGTGATGAAGTCTGGTTCGCGGTCTGGTCGGCCAAGAACAAGCAAAGCGCCCTGGTCGTGGTGGACGACAAGACGCTGAAGCTCAAGGCCGTGATCAAGGACCCCCGCCTGATCACGCCCACGGGTCACTTCAACGTGTACAACACCCAGCACGACATCTATTGACGGCACCCGGCAGATGCCGCCCGCAGCGGGCGGCATCTGCACGCGTCGAAGACCACTGTTTCAGGAGTCACGCACATGAAATGCCTCTTTATCCTGCCGGCTCTCGCGCTTGCTTTCAGCGCGCAGGCGGCTCCCCCCGAAGAAGCCATGAACAAGGCGGGCTGCATGGCCTGCCATGCCAAGGACAAGAAAATGATCGGCCCGTCCTTCAAGGACATCGCCGCCAAGTACAAGGGCCAGGACGTCACGACCAAGCTGATGGAGAAGGTCCGCAAGGGCGGCTCCGGAAACTTTGGCCCCATCCCCATGGCACCGAATGGCCCCGACAAGATCAACGACGCTGACCTGACGGCAGCGATCGCGTTCATCCTGAAGTCGTGACCGATCCGGCGGACTGCCGCCACCTTGCAGAACGACGATGGGGCCCCCTGCGGTGGGCCCCATTTTTGTTTTTCGTCCTGCTGTTGTCGCCTTGGGGCACCAGCGCCCAGGACGCAGGGCGCGAAACCGATAAGCAACCCCCGCGCCTGGAGGTACCGGCTTGTACGGCCAGCGACAACCGCACAACCGGCCTGGCCACGACCGACCTGGTCCTGGCCGTGCGAGACGCCGGACGCGAGTTGCTGCTGCTGGATGGCAGCACACTTGCCGTCCTGGGGCGCTGCCAGCTGCCGCACGCGCTGGAAGGCACGCCGGTGCGGTCCCCGCAGGGGCGTTACGTCTATGCCGCCGCAGCCGGCGGCTGGGTGCTGCGGCTGGACCTGCAACATTTCGGCCAGGCGCTCGGTACACGCACCGGCCTGGCCTTGAGCGGCCTGGTCCTGTCGGCCGACGGGCGCTGGCTGCTGGCCGGCCACGCGCAGCCCCACAGCCTGGTGTTGCTGGACGCCCAGCTGAACGTCGTGCGCAGCTACCGGACCTCGGCCCTCACGGGCGGCGCCGATTCCGCGGTCTCGGGCGTCTGGCTTGCACAGGCGCGCAGGAGCTTCGTGGTGGCTTTCGACACGCTGCCCGAACTGTGGGAACTGTCCTACGACCCTGCGGCCGAGCCGATCCATGACGGGCTGGTGCATGACTACCGCATGGGCGAGGCCATCGCCACGGCAGGCTTTCTAGGTGTGCGTCGTACCCCACTGTCACAGCCTTTGCGCGTGGTACTGACCGATGCCCCCCTGCGCCACCTGCTGGCCATCGCGGCGCCGGGTCCGCCAGGACAGGATGCGCGTTCCGGCACGGAGCTGGAGATCATCAACCTGGACATACGCCGGCGCATCACCACCCGCACGCTGACGGGATATCCAATGGCCGGGGCCGGCGTGGTCTTCACCTCGGGCACCCGGCCCTGGCTGGCCTTGCCCACCGGTCCCGAAGGCCGGGTCGTGCTGATCGAGACCAGGGGCTGGACGCTGCACCCCGAAACCCTGGTGGCGCTGCGCGGGGTTGACGCCGTGCGCAGCCACCCGGCCACCCCACAGCTCTGGTTGCACGCCACCGAGGCCACGCCGTCGGATACGCTGGTGCTGGTGGACAAGGACGACTGGCGGGTCATCGCGACGCTGCGCGAGCCCGACCGGCGCTGGCTGCCGGTCAGCTTCGCGGCGGGCGGGCGGCAGGCGGTGCTGGCCACGCAAACAGAAATCCGCCTGCTGGACACCCGCACGCTGCGTGAACTGCGGCGTGTGGCGCTGGCGCAGGTCGAGGTCGTGTTTGCACTGGACGGGCCCGCGCCGGACGCACTGCAGAAGTAGATGGGGCCTGATTCAGCGCGCGGGCAGGAAGGCGTCCGAGAAACAGGCGTCGTCGCTCAGCCCCTGGGCGAGGAAAGCCGGGATCGCTGATTCGACCATCCTGGCCGAGCCGCAGACATAGACCTCATGGCCGGCCAGATCGGGGAAATCCTGCAGGATGGCCTCGTGCACCAGGCCGCGCCGGCCGGACCAGGCATCCCCCGGTGAGGCCTCGGACAGCACCGGCACGAAATGGAAGTCCGGATGCGCGCGCTGCCAGGCCTCGGCCAGTTCCTTCATGTACAGATCCGCCGGCTCGCGCACGCCCCAGTACAGCCACATCGGGCGCTCAATGCCGCGCAGGAACGCATCCTCGACGATGCTCTTGATGGGCGCGAAACCCGTGGCCCCCGCCACGAAAATGATGGGTGCGGTGCCGGGTTGCAGCACGAAGTGGCCGTGGGGTCCTTCGAAGCGCAGGCTGTCGCCGACCTTGAGCGCATGAAACACATGGCTCGTGAAACGGCCACCGGGAATCAGCCGCACATGCAGCTCGATCAAGGCCTGCGTCTGCGGCGGATTGGCAAACGAGAACGCGCGGCGCTGGCCGTCGTCCAGCACGAAGTTGATGTACTGGCCCGCCGTGAAGGCGATGGACTCGCCCGCGGGCAAGGACAGGCGCAGCAGGATCACCTGCGGGCTGAGCCGCTCGATCGTTTCCACGCGTCCCAGGTACTCACGCGCTTCGCTCACCGAACGGGCCGCGATCTGCTCCACTTCAATTTCCAGATCGGACAAGGGCGTGGCGCAGCACATCAGGGTCTTGCCCTGGTCGCGCATCTCGTCGCTCAGCGCCGCGCGCTGGTACAGGCCGTGGTCGACACTGCCGTGCACCACCGTGCACAGGCACACGCCACAGCCGCCGTTGCGGCACTCATAGGGCAGTGACAGGCCGTCGCGCAGGCCGGCGTCCAGCAGGGTTTCGCCGGCGCGCACATTGACCACCTTGGGCTCGCCGGCAATCGTCAGGTGGAATTCGCCCACCGCCTTGCGCTGGCGCCACGGTGGCAGCCAGGGCAGCACCGTGATCAAGCCCGTGAAGCCCAGCACCCCGCCCCAGATCCAGCCCAGGTTCTGCTCGTTCAGCAGGGGAAACAGCGGCAGGTAGAACCAGTCCAGCTTCAGCGTCGTCACGGCAACACTCAGATCCGTCGCACCGCCCTGGCTGAGCACCGGGACGATCAGTGACATCACCAGCAGGGTCAGCAGGATGCCGATGACCATGGGTCGCGGCGGCGTCGTGGCGGCCTTGGGCACGCGCTGCACGTGGATCCACATCAGCAGCAGCACCAGCAGCGGTATGCCGATGTGCATGAAGGCCAGCAGCGAGAAGAAGCGGTCGTTGACGCTGCTGGGGTAGATGAAGTTGCGCATCAGGGTGCCGCCGAAGCTGGGCAGCCAGTCCAGCCACTCGAAGGTGGCCACGATGACAAACTGCGCCAGCTTGTCCCAGGGCAGCATGTAACCATTGATGCCCGAGACATAGACCAGCCAGATCAGCGCCACCCCGGTCACCCAGGAGAACCAGCGAAAGCTGCGGTAACGGTTGAACGCGAAGTAGCGCACCATGTGCAGCAGCATAGTCACCACGAAGGCGTCGGAAGCGTAACGGTGCGTGCTGCGCAGGATGCCTCCAAGGTACCACTGCCCGTGCGTGATGGACTCGACCGAGGCGTAGGCACCGGCCACGCCGGTCTCGAAGAAGGCGTAGAGGTAGAGGCCGGTGGCGGCGATGACCCAGAACAGGAAGAAGCTGATGGCCCCGAGGTGGTAGAGCGGATTGAGCGCCACGCCGAAGGCCGCATTGAACAGCGCCTCCAGCCGCAGAAACAGCCATTGCAGCGCAGCCTGGAGCAGACGGATCATGGCGTGACCGTCCCGCTACCGGTGGCCCCGGCCGGCTGCCGCATGGCCCGGATGACCACGAGCACGAACAGCAGGCCGCCGATGATGGCCACCAGCCCCCCCAGCCCCATGAGCCCCATGCCGAAGACCTCGGCCGTGCTGCGCAGCACCTGCTCGCTGCCGGCCACCTTGCGCTGCACGCCATACCCACCGGACCAGACCAGGCCGATGATGTGCAGCAATTGCCCGGCGCCGTAGAGATAAGGCTGCAGCGTCGCCATCCGGCCGCGCACCGCGCCGTAGCCCAGCCGCGGCAGCAGGTGGTAGACCAGGCCCATGAAGGCCAGCGTCACGCCGACGATGCAGCCGTGGTAGTGCGCCGGAATCTTGACGTTGCTGCCGTTGATCATGGCGCCGATCAAGCCGCCGGCGGCGAACAGCGCCATTGAACTGACGAGCGCAGCCCGCAACGGCCGGGTGCTGGCGTCGCCCCCGCGGGCGGACCACAGACCCGTGATGACGGCCAGCGCGATCGGTGCGATGGCGATGCCGCCGCCCAGGCGCATGGCCCAGGTGTGCAGGTTGCGATGCTCGACGGTGGCCACGTCATGGGCCAGGTAGGCGTAGGGCGTGACGAAGACGCTGGCCAGTGCCAGCACGAACATCAGCACCGTGAGCCGGGGCGAGATGGGCAGACGGGCGCCGCAGATGCTGGCGAGCCACAGCCAGCCGACCAGCATCAGCAAGGTCCAGGTGAACTGCAGGGCGTGGCCGCCGCCCCAGAACAGGATCTCGTAATACGCCTTGCCCACCAGGTCCTGCGGCAGCACGACGTAAGACCACACGAAGGCCATCAGGGCCACGGCGGTGGCGACCGCGGCGGCGTTGATGCCGAAGTGCAAGGCGCCGGCGCCGTCGATCTGCAGCCCGACCTTGGGCGCGCCCAGCATGGCGCGCAGCACCAGCAGCAGCACGCCCGAGCCCAGCACCAGCGTGCCGGTGATGAACAGCGGGCTGTCGAGCATGGGGATGTAGTTGGCCATGATGGCTACACCCGGCGCGATGAAGGCCGCCAGGCTCATCAAGGTGGTGCCGGCACCGGCCAGCGCCAGGGCGCCCCAGCCCCAGCGCAGGCCCGCGCGTGCGCCATTGATGCTCCACAGCAGGCCGGCCACTGCCACGAACCAGACGAGGACCGAGAGATCGACGTGCACGACCAGCGCGATGCGGAAGAAATCGACGCCCGGCAGCAGGCGGTTCACGCCGGGGGTGCGCGCCAGGACCAGCAGGATGGAGAACACCCCCGAGCCGATCAGGGCCAGCAGGCCCAGCCACAGCCAGCCCCGGGCCAGGCGCTGGCGTTCATCGGTGGGGACCGGCAGGACGTAATCGAAACCCCTGACCGTTGCCGGCGTGGCGATGGCCGGCTTGCGATGCACGCTGTCTTGTGTGGTCGTGTTCATTTGAAGGTGACTCCCCCGGCCTCGGGATCAAAATCGATGACCAGTATCTGCGCCGGCCTGAGTGCGACGGAACCGGTACGCGTGTGGGTGTAGCCCGTCTGGCGTGCGTCGTCGTTCATGCGCACGGCGATCTCATGCGGGCCGGCGGCCAGTTCGATGCGCTGGTACACCGACGAGGCGCCGTCCTTGGACAGACCCGAAGGTCTGGCCACGTGCTGGTACACCGTCTGCCCGTCCACATCGACCTCCACCCTGACGGGTGAACGCTCGCGCGGGCACTGCACCGGCGCCCGCATATTGGGCGGCAGCTTGGCCAGCTCGGCCACGCTGACCTGCCGGCACTCGGACACCGGTTTGCCATGGTGGGTGAAGCTCAACTTGACGACGGCGCGCCCGGGCGCCAGGACCTGGTAGACGGGCCAATGGGAAAAGACCCCGATCACCAGGCCGAACAGCCCGAAGAAGATGGCTTGTACCAGCAGTCGACCGAGGTTCAGCGTTGTCTTGTCGGTGTCCATGTGGATCGGCTCAGCGTAGTGGTGCGGGCTCATCGGGCCGGGTGGGTTGTTGTCGCAGTGTGTCCAGGGCCTGCGCCAGCAGGACTTCTTCGCCCCGGTCGGCCCAGGTGGTGGCGATGCACTCCCGTGGCACGGAAGCGCGCAGATGCGGTTCACGCAAACCCTGGAGTCGCTCTGCGGTCCATAACTGCCCTAGCCTGAATTCGCAGCTGCCGGCGTGGCAGCCCGTCACCAGCACCCCCGTGGCGCCATCGCGCAGTGCGTACTCCACGAAAGAAGGCGGCAGCACGCCGGTGCAGACCATGCTGAAGGCCAGCACGCCGGGGGCCCGCAGCGCCTGGACGTCGGCCCCGTGGTCGCAGCCGAACACCACGAGTTTGTGCGGTGTCTGCAGAGCCGCCAGGCCGCTGTGGAGTTGTCGGCGCAGCTCGCTGATGGGCGACTGGGGCAGGTCGATGCCGGTCGTCAATTCCGCGATGCTGCGAAACGGGGTGGAGGAAGGGCAGGAACCGACGCAGATGCCGCAGGCGGCGCACAGGTCGGCGTCGACCACCGCGATCTCACGCCCGGCCTGATGGCGCAGGGGGTGCGGCGCCATGGTGATGGCGGCATAGGGGCAGTCGGCCAGGCAGCGTCGGCAGCCGTTGCAGTAATCCGGCGCGACAACGGCCACGGGTGCACGCGCCTGGCGTAACAGCCAGGGCAGCAGCGTCAGCAGCAGCAGCAGCGCGGCGACCAGACCCCAGACGAAGCCGGCCGAGGTGAGGTACATCAGCGGATGCACGAAGAGCACGATCCAGTCCAGCGCGAGCTGCGTCGGTGCCATCGCAAGGTCGGCCGGCGCATGGCTGAGCACCGGCTTGAGTAGCGACAGCACCAGCAGGGTGGCGACCGTGCCCCAGGCCAGCGCGCGCGGCGGGAACACTTCGGCCAGGCTGATGCGCTGGATGTGGAACCAGAGCGCAAATAGCAGCAGCAGGGGCAGGCCCAGGTGGATGAAGACGAAAAGCGAGAACAGGCGGTCGCTCACCGTGGCGGCGCTGAGGAAGTTGCGCGTCAGCGGCGAGGCGAAGACCGGCAGGCCGTCCAGCCATTCGGCCGTGGCCTGGGCCGAGAACTGCCCCAGCGCATCCCAGTTCAGCCAGAAGCCACCGATGGCGCAGGCAAAGACAAAAGGCAGCAGTGGCACACCCGTCAGCCAGGAGTAGCGCCGGAAGCCGCCGTAGCGACCGAACATCCACTCGCGCAACAGGTGCGCCACCATCACGAGGATGAAGCCGTCGCAGGCATATCGGTGCAGGCTGCGCAGCACCCCGCCCAGGTACCACTGCTCGCGCGAGAGCTGGTCGATGGACGGGTAGGCCCCGGTGGCCGAGGTGTCCAGCACGGCATAGAGGTAGATGCCGCTGGCGGCGATCAGCCAGAAGAACAGGAAGCCCAGCGAGCCCAGGTGACGCAAGGGATTGAGATCGGCGCCCAGGGGGCGGTCGAACCAGTGCTCCAGGCGCTGAAACGTGCGACGGCCGTAGCCATCGGAGACGACTGCGGCAGTCATAGTCGCCTGCTGCGCCGCTGCTGCAGCCATTCACGCCCCAGGTACCCGAACATGAAGAGGAAGAACATCGTTCCGCCGGCGAGTTCCATGAACAGGCCATAGTCGTAGCGGTACTGGCCGGTCTTGGGGTCGTAGACGGTGCACAGGATCTTGACCCGCTCGATCAGGTCGTCCAGGTTCAGCGTGGGCGGCAGGGGCGCGCCGCGCATGAGCTCGCGCATGGGTTCGCCCAGCTGGTTGGGCGTCAGGCTGTCGCCGTAGATCTGGCTGTAGATCCGCCCTTCCCCGTCGAGCAGCGTGACCGAGAGAACATGGTCGAAGCCGGCCGCATTGGCCACGTAGCTGAAGCCGAAGTCGCGCGTCAGCGGCTCGACGATGGAACGGTGCGGGCTGAGAAACTCCCAGTTCGAGGCAGCGATGCCGTTCTGCGTCGCAAAAGCGCGCATGGCCTCGGGTGCATCGAAGGGCTGGTTGAAGCCGATGCTCACAACATTGAACTTGTCAAAACCGACCAGCCGGCCCAGGTCCTGGACCGCCTCGTGCAGCATGCGGGTCGTGGTGGGACAGACCTGGAAGCAGCCGGTATAGATGAAGCTCACCAGCAGGGGCTTGCCCCGGTAGTCGCTCAGGCGCACCGGCTTGCCGCGCCGGTCCAGCAAGGTGAAGTTGGCCGGCTGCTGGCCGATGACGGCCTGGCTGATGCGGATGGCCTCGGCGCGGTCCAGCACGCTTTCGGCCGGCGTGGACGCCGCCGCCGCGGGCATCCCCAGCGTGCCGACTATGAACGTCAGCAGCAGACCCGCGCGCACGGTAGACAGCACCCGCATGCTCGCCCCCTACCTGATCAGACCATCGATCCCCGCTGCCAGGAGCAGCAAACCCAGCTGGACCAGCGAACCGAAGAACGAGCCCATGGCCGTGGCGCGGCTCGGATGGCTGGCCAAGCGCCGGGCCTTGACGATGAAAAAAGCGCCGCCGACCACGGCCCCGGCCAGGTAGACCGGACCCGCACCAAACCAGGCCGGCAGCAGCGAGGCCACCACCAGGAGCACCGTGCTGGCAAACACCACACGGGCCGCGCGCTCGGGCCCGACCACGACCGGCAGCATCGGCACGCCGGCGTCCGCATAGTCCTTCTGATTGGCGATGGCCAGGCTCCAGAAGTGCGGCGGCGTCCACAGGAAGAGCACCAGCGCCAGCAGCAGGCCCAGCGGCCCGATGGACGGGTCCACCGCGGCGGCCCCCGCAAGCACGGCAAAGCTGCCGGCCAGGCCGCCGATCACGATGTTGAGCCAGCTGCGCCGCTTGAGCCAGACCGTGTAGACCACGGCATAGAAGAAGGCACCCAGGAACACGAACAGCGCCGAGACGCCGTTGACCACGGTCCACGTCGCCACGACCGAGCCGGCCAGCAAGGCGCCGATCACCCCCAGCCAGGCCGGCGTGGGCTGCAAGGCGCCGGTGGCGAAGGCGCGGTTGCGCGTGCGCGCCATGCGCCGGTCGCTTTCGTACTCGTAGTACTGGTTGAAGGCGCCGGCACTGGCCGAGGACAGCAGCACGGAGAACGCCAGCACCAGCCACTGGACGGCGCTGAGCGACGGACCCGGCGTGACGGCCAGGCCCGCCAGCGCGGTGATCATGATCATCACTCCGATACGCAGCTTGAAGACACCCAGCACCAGCCGCACGCGGCTGGAAGCTGAGGGATGGATCGTTGCAGCAGCGGTGCCCATGGCAAGCTCCTCAGCTCAAACCCCAGACCTGCGAGAGGTACTTCCAGTTGATGAAGTAGTACAGCACGAAGGCCACCAGGAACACCATGGCCAGCACGAAGGTGCCGGGTGCGGCGAAGCCGGCCGAGCCGTAGGTCTGCACCACCTTGCCCACCGGCGTGGGAGGCACGGGCGTGGTCTGGGCGCTTTGCCGTCCCGAATCCAGCCGCTTGCCCCACAGCAGGGAACCCACCGTGATGTAGATGTAGAGAGCCCCGCCGACGATGGCAGCCACACCGGCAATGCCGACCAGGCCCATCATCAGGTAGGCAGCCCCCGGCCACTCATAGGCCAGTGCGGCGCCCTGGAAGGCCATGTCCCAGTGACGGCGCGACACGCCCAGGGTACCCGCGCCCATCATCACCAGGCAGAAGAAGTACATGGACAGGCCGAACAGATAGGGCTGCAGTTTGGCCAGGCCCGGGTTGATCATCTCGCGCCTGAACAGCACGGGGATCAGGAAATAGGTCAGGGCCATGAAGGACAGCGTCGTACCCACCACCACCGTGGCGTGGAAGTGTCCCGGCACGTAGATGGTGTTGTGGATGATCATGTTGAGCTGCTCGGTGCCCATCATCACGCCCGAGATGCCACCGAGGAAGCCGAAGCCGATCAAGGAGATGAACACCCCCGAGAACACCGGATTGCCCCAGGGTGCCTTGCGCAACCACTCGAACAGGCCCTTGTTGTAACCCTTCTCGCGCTGCGCGACCTCGATGGCACCGGGGATCGTCAGGCCGTGGATCATGGAGGCCAGCACCGCGAAGTACATGAAGTAGCTGGTGTTGACCACTTTCCAGGCCGTGCTGACGCCGGGGTCGGCCAACAGGTGGTGCGCACTGGCCAGCTGGAGGAAAAGGATGTAAAGCAGGAAGGCACCGCGGCTCACCCGCTCCGACATGGGCTTGGCGCCGAAGGCAATGGCCGCCACCGCATACCAGATGGAGATGTGTGCCGCCACGTTGATCTGCTGCGAGGAGTGGCCGAAGGCCCACCAGATGGTCCGGTAGACCAGGGGATCGACGTTGCTGATCAGCCCCACCGACATCAGGAAGGTCGGGATCAGGATGATGGCACCGGAGGTGATGGTGAACACAGCGATGATGCAGGCCGTGATGGCGCCGAAGGTGACCAGAGGCACCGAGCCCTGGTAGGTCTTCTCGCGCTTGGCGATCACCAGGGTGCCCAGGAACACGAAGCAGGCAATCAGGGCGCCCACCGCGAACAGGATCAGGCCCAGGTAGAAGGACGGGGCCGCCATCATCGGTACATAGGACGTCATCATGACGCTGGAGCCGCCCTGGAACACGGCCACGTTGTTCATGATCGCACCCACCAGCATGAGCACAAACGCCGCCCAGGCCCATCGGGGTGTAGCGATCCGACAGCGCAAGAGCGTGGATGAGCAGAAATACAGGACCGCCACTTCGAAGAAGATGATCCAGAAGATCAGCATGTCGATGCCGTGGGCGGTGAGGACCTGGTAGAAGGTGTCGGCCTCCAGCCAGTGCACGGCCGGCCAGCGGGTGAGCACCACGCCAATGGCCAAGATGCCGCCGATCAGCAGGAAGACGACGGCGATAAAGGCATTGGCAATCATCAGTTTTTCGGCTTGCGCCTCGAACTGCAGACCGGAGCGCGGGCAGGTGCGATACGTCGTTGCGTTGGACATGTTATGGCTCCTCTATTTCACATAGATGCGCCCGACCATCTGGTGATGGCCGATGCCGCAGTACTCATTGCAGACGACGGAGTAGGTCCCGGACTGGTTGGGCGTCACGGTCACGACGTGCTCATAACCGGGCACCACCTGGATGTTGATGTTGGCCGGTTGCAGTGAAAAGCCGTGGTTGTAGTCCAGCGAGGTCAGGTGCAGACGGTAGGTCTTGTCCTTCTCGAGCTCAATGATGGGCCAGAAGCTCCAGAGCCGGGCGATCAGGTAGACGTCGCTGCCGGGAGGCGGTGCAACGACCGGGATCTTGTCTGCAGTCTCCGTGCGAACCGTGTACTTGTCGACCACCGCCTGGGTTTTCTGCATGAACAGATCCGGCGTGGTTTTGTAGGTCTCAGTGGACAGGTTCTGTTTGCCCCAGATGTGCCATCCCACCATCATGGCAAACATGATGAGACACCAGATCAGTGCAATGACAATCCAGGTTCCTTCAACGCGATCGAGTGGATGCTTCCACCACAGTCGCTCTGCCGGGGGCAGGATAGCGCTCATGTTGAGCTCCTTTTCAGGTTGGGCCCCGGGGGGCCAGTTTTCTTGTTTTGCTTCGGCCTTACTTGGCAAGCGGCACGGTCAGAATGTCAATCACACCCCACAAGGTGTAGACCACCATCGGAACCATGACGCCAAGGAACAGCAGCAGGAACGGGTTGTCCAGCAGCTGCTGCATCAGGGGAACGCGTTCGTTCTCGTCGTGTGTCTCGTTCATCGCAAACCCTTTCACTGAGTGACTCACGGTGTAGGCAAGCCAGACTTGATGTCCGACAATTTCAGTATGTTGTTGAGTCCTCAATTTTTTCTTGATATACCGCAAATCAAATACATCTTTTAAGCCATCCCAGAGACAATTTGACTGGAAAGATTTATTAATCTGTATCTTATATATATCTTATATACAACACTCCATCGATCGCACCATGAACCCAGACCACCCCCGGACTGTTTTGCTGCAGCGCACAGCATTGATCTGTGCCCTGCTCGTTTTTTCCATCGTCGGCATCAGTGCCTACATCCGCCTGTCGGCGGCCGGGCTCGGCTGCGCGCCCTGGCCCCAGTGCTACGGACAGGCTCTGCCGGCCACGCCATCGGCAACCATCGACGTCCTGCGCCTGCTGCATCGCCTGCTGGCCGTTGCGCTCCTGCCTTTGCTGCTGCTCTTGCTCATGGGTGGTTTCACACGCAAGCCCGACCCCTGGGAGCAGCGCTGGACAGCGGTCTGTGCCCTGGTCGTGACCCTGTTTCTCGCGGTCCTGGGGCGCTGGACGGCCGGCGCCAAGATCCCGGCCATTGCGCTGGGCAATCTGATGGGCGGGTTCCTGCTTTTCGCCTTGTGCGCGCGCATGGCTTTTTCCGGCGTTCGTCAAGGCACCGGCAGCCCGCCGGCCGGGGGCCGTCGCTGGCGCCATGCGGCCAGCGCCGCCGTCGTGGTCCAGGTGGTGCTGGGCGGCCTGGTCAGCAGCGGGCTGGCCGGACTCAGCTGCCCGGACCTGTTCGCCTGCGCTCTTCCCACGCCCTTCTCCTGGAACGCCCTGAATCCCTGGCATGTCCCCCTCGCCGACCCGTCGGCCTGGCCCGTCAACCCGCAAGGCGCTCTCGTGCACCTGCTGCACCGGTTGATGGGCCTGATCACCGTGGTACTGGTCACGGTCACGGCCTGGCGGCTGCTCGACAGCCGCCAGCGACGCACCGGCATCGTTCTGCTGGTCCTGATCGCCCTGCAGCTGGGGCTCGGTGTCCTGCTGGTGGTGGCTGGCCTGCCCTTGGCTGCGGCCCTGGCGCACAACCTGCTCGCCGCCCTGCTGGTGGCGAGTCTGCTGGCTCTGCCCTGAGCCAGCAGCATGCCTGGCGTACGGGCCATGAAAAAAGCCCGCACGCGGCGGGCTCTCCACGCGATCGGCGCGTCTTATCTGGACAGCAGCAGCTTGACGTCCGCAGCCAGCGCCCCGGCTCCGCTGCCGTAGCGCGAATACAAACGCAGCCGGCCCTGCGTGTCGTAGATGTACATGCCAGCCGAGTGGTCCATGGTGTAGCTGGTAGGGGTCTTGCCATCGACCTTCTTGTAATAGACCTTGTAGTCCTTGGCCAGCGCGGCCAGCTTCTCGGCGGAATCGGCGTACAGGGCGAGGAAGGTCGGGTCGAAGTTGGCCATATAGCTCTTCATCACCTCCGGGGTATCGCGCGCGGGATCAATGGTGACGAACAGGCCCTGGAGCTTGTCGCCATCCGCCCCCAGCAGCTTCTTCACCGCGACCAGTTCGGTCAGGGAAGTGGGGCAGACATCGGGGCACTGCGTGTAGCCGAAGAACACCACCACGATCTTGCCCTGGAAATCCTTGAGCGTGCGCGCCCGTCCGTTGTGGTCGGTCAGCGCGAAATCCTTGGCGTAATCAGCTCCGGTCAAGTCGATCGCGCTGAAGCCGGGTTTGCTGTTGTCGGAACAGCCGCCGAGCAGCAGGGCCGCAGCGGCGAGAAGGCCGGCCGCGATGGAATGGAGTGCGTTGCGTGTCTTCATGAAGGGCTCACAGCAGGTAATGGTCGAGCAGCAGGGCTGCGAAGAGCACGCTGAGGTGGATCAGCGAGAAACGAAAGGTCTTGCGCGCCAGCTCGTCCGAGTAGTTGCGCCAGAGCTTGAAGGCATAAAGGAAGAAGCCGATGCTCAGGACCACGGCCACCGCCAGGTAGAGCCAGGAACTCATGCCGTAGACCACGGGCATCAGGCAGGCTGCGAACAGGACCAGGGTGTAGAGCAGGATCTGCAGGCGCGTGAACTCGTTGCCGTGCGTGACCGGCAGCATGGGCAGGCCGGACTTGCGGTAGTCCTCCACGCGGTACAGCGCCAGCGCCCAGAAGTGCGGCGGTGTCCACAGGAAGATGATGAGGAAGAGGATCAGGGCCTCGGGGCCGACGTCGTTGGTCATGGCCGCCCAGCCCAGCACCGGCGGCATGGCGCCAGAGGCGCCGCCGATCACGATGTTCTGTGGCGTCAGCGGCTTGAGGATGACGGTGTAGACCACGGCATACCCGACGAAGGTGGCGAAGGTCAGCCACATGGTCAGCGGGTTGACCCAGACGTACAGCAGCACAGAGCCAGCAGCGCAGAGCACGGCCGAGAACAGCAGGGTCTGCACATCACTGAGTTCGCCCTTGGCCGTAGGACGCCAGGCCGTGCGTTTCATCTTGGCGTCGATGCCCTTCTCGACGATGCAGTTGAAGGCCGCAGCCGCACCCGCCACCAGCCAGATGCCGATGCAGGCGATGAGCATCAGGCGCAATTCCGGCCAGCGCGGCAGGCCGGGCACGGCCAGCACCATGCCGATGAGGGCGCAGAAGACGATGAGCTGGACGACACGCGGCTTGGTCAGCGCATAGAACTGGCTGAACACGGAGAGCGTGGAAACGAGGGTGGGGGCACTCATGCGGCAGGACTCGAAACGGGAACAGAAGAGGTGCCGGACTGCGGGTCCCTGCGCCGGCTGCTGGCCAGGCTCCAGGTCAGCAGCACGACCAGGCCGGCGGCGCCTCCTGTGTGCAGCACAGCCGCCAGCAGCGGCCAGTCGAGCACGACGTTGCTCAGGCCGGTGAGGAATTGCAGGACCAGCAGTGCCGCCAGCCAGCGTGCCGGACTACGCCACTGCGGCAGGCCACGCAGGCGCCAGGCCAGCAGGGCGAGCGCGGCCATCACCACATACGCGGCCAGGCGATGCACGTAATGGATGGCGGTGAGCGCGGCAAAGCTGATGTGCTGGCCGTCGCCCGTCAGACCCAGTTCGCGCCAGAGCTCGAAGCCCTGGACGAAATCCATCCCGGGCCACCAGCTGCCCTGGCAAGCCGGGAACTCGGTACAGGCCAGCACGGCGTAGTTGGTACTGACCCAGCCGCCCAGCGCGATCTGCAGCGTCAGCAGGCCCAGGCCCCACCACAGCAGGGCGCGCAGCCCCGACGGCAACGCAAGGGTAGCGGCGGTGTCATGCATCTGCGCGTAGCGCACGGCCTGCAGGCACAGCAGGGCCAGCAGCAGCAGACCGCCCAGCAGGTGCAGCGTGACGATGGCCGGAAACAGTTTCATGGTGACGGTCAGTGCACCGAAGGCCCCCTGCACGCAGACCCAGACCAGGGTGAGCGTGGCCCACCAGGGGCTCAGTGCATCGGCAGCGCCACGCTGGCGGCGCACATGCTCGCGCCAGCTGACGGCGGCCAGCACCAGGATGAGCACGCCGACGCCGGTGGCGAGGTAACGGTGGATCATCTCGACCCAGGCCTTGCCATGCGTGACCGGACCGGTGGGCATGGCCTGCTGCGCGGCAGAGATTTCAACATGCGCACCGACCGGGCTGGCATTGCCGTAGCAGCCGGGCCAGTCCGGGCAACCCAGCCCCGAGTCGGTGAGGCGGGTGAAGGAGCCGAACAGCACCAGGTCGAAGGTGAGGAAGAGCGTGAGCACGGTCAGGGCCTGCAGCCGGCGCATGGTCGAAGCCTGGCGCTGGCGCAGCCAGATCCAGGCCAGAGGTCCGCCGGCCAGCACCAGGCCCATGAGCATGAGGCGCAGGGCGGGCGCGAGATCGTAGAGTGCGGGGGCATCCATGGCTTTAGCGCCCCGCCTTGTCCCAGGAACTGGATGCACGCAGCAGGCGCTCCAGGTCGCGCTTGGCCTTGGCCGCTCCCGCGATGTCCATGTTGGCCGGGAAGCGCATCATCCAGTTGCCCAGAGGATCCACCAGGTACAGGTGCTCGCCGATGTCATGGCCACTGGCCGGTGCCAGCCAGCGTGCCAGTTCGTCCGCCGGCACACGCAGCACCGTCGCCTCCTGCAGGCCGGGCAGCAGTGGCGCAGCCACGGGCAGCGTGTCGCTGATCAGCCAGACGCGGTCCAGACGCTCCTTTTCCTTGCCCAGGCTTTCGCGCAGCTGGCGCTGGAAGTAGAGCTGCTGCACGCAGGCCTCGCCGCAATGGCCGCTACCCACGCTGACCAGCAGCCACTGTCCCTTGAGCTCCGGGAGCTTGTGGGTCCTGCCATCGAGGTCCAGGCCCAGCACCTCGGGCAGCGGACGCTGGGGCTCGACGAGCTCGCCGAAGTTGCGCCGCCCTTCGGGGCGGATGACGTAATAGGTGAAATAGGAGGCGACCACCGGCGCGGCAGTGACGAGGAACAGCGCCAGCAGCTTCCAGCGGCCGGCGCGGGTGCGCCGCGCGTCTTCGGCCAGGGCCTGGCCCGGTTCGGGCAGGCTGTGCACCGTCAGCCCCAGGGCATGATCGGTCGCGCCTTCAGCGCGACGGGCGTTTGAATCTTCTGACAATTTGGAACCAGACATAAAGAACTGTTATCAGGGCGCTGAGCCCGAACCATTGAAAGGCGTAGCCATAGTGCTTCTCGACGCCGCTGCCGATCTTCGGCCAGTCGCGCGCGAGTCCATCGCCAGCGCCAGCGGTCTGCTGGAGTGATACCGGCGCCAGGGCCAGTCCCGTCTCGGCACGAAACTGCGTCAAGTCGAGATTTTGCCGGATCGGCCCCGTCTCCGGAGCCCCCATCTCATAGAGCTTGGAGGGCGCAGGGGCTATGCGCCCGTGCACCTGCACCAGACCCGCCGGCGTGGCGATCGTCGGCACCCGCGCGCGATCCTCGAAGTTGCGCGGCACCCAGCCGCGCTGCACCAGCAGCACGGTATCGCTGCCCTGCAGGCGCAGCGGCGTGACGACGTAGAAACCGGCCCGCCCGTTCAGCGGCCGGTTGTCCAGGAACACCGTGCGCTCGCCCACCCAGTGGCCCACGGCTTCGATGCGCCGGTGCAGCAGGGTTTCGGTGTCCACGGCTGCCGCCAGGCTCATGGCGTCGATCGCCGGCAGGCTGCCACGCGCCTCGATCGCTGCCTGTAGCGCCTCTTTCTGCGCGGCACGCCCGAGCTGCCAGCGCCCCAGCGCGGCCGTGGCGACCAGCGCCAGCAGCGCGGCCAGCGTCACCAGCCAGAAGCGGAAACCTGCACTCACGCGATAATCCCGTTCATGAAATACCTTGTCGCCCTTGCCTTCCTCGCCATCCTCGCCAGCCTCGGCTCGGCCCTGTTCTTCATGATGAACGACGGCCGCAACGGCAAGCCCAAGACCAGCAACATGGCACGCGCCCTCGCCTTGCGCGTGGGCTTCTCCATCCTGGTCTTCGTCTGCATCCTGATCGCCTGGAAGCTGGGCTACATCCAGCCCACCGGCATCCAGGCCGGCAAGTAAAAAGAGTTCACCTCTAACAAAAACAAAAGCCGCTGCGAGCGGCTTTTGTTTTTATCGGCTCGCCCACGCCTGGCGGCGTAGCGAGCGGGCTTCAGCCTAGGCGCGGGTGGCGGAAGACCGGAGCGTACCTTGAGGTACGTGAGGATCTTCCGACGGGCCCCGCGCAACGACGGATCAAGCCCGCGCAGTAGCCGCCCCGATTACATCCAGTAGACGAGGATGTAGAGACCCAGCCACACCACGTCCACGAAGTGCCAGTACCAGGCGGCGCCTTCGAAACCAAAGTGACGCTCGGCCGTGAAGTGGCCCTTCTGCAGGCGCAGGGTGATGAAGAGCAGCATCAGCATGCCGACGAACACGTGGAAGCCGTGGAAGCCGGTCAGCATGAAGAAGGTGGAGCCATAGACGCCGGACGTGAGCTTGAGGTTCAGGTCGCTGTAGGCGTGGGCATATTCGTAACCCTGTACGAACAGGAAGGTCAGGCCCAGCAGCACGGTGATCCACATGAAAGCGATGGTCTTGCCGCGGTTGCCGTCACGCAGGGCGTGGTGGGCAATGGTCAGCGTGACGCCGGAGCTCAGCAGCAGGGCGGTGTTGATCGTGGGCAGCCAGAACGGGCCCATGGTCTGGAAGGGCTCGACAATGCCGGCCGGCGAGGCGGTGGCACCAGCCACGACGCTGGGCCACACGGCCTTGAAGTCAGGCCACAGCAGCGCGTTGTCCAAGCTGCCCAGCGCCGGCACCGAGTGGGCGCGGGCCCACCACAGGGCTGTGAAGAAGGCGCCGAAGAACATCACTTCAGAGAAGATGAACCAGGTCATGCTCCAGCGGTAGGAGATGTCGATCTTGTGGCCGTACTGGCCGCCTTCGCTTTCGGCGATGGCGTCACGGAACCACTGGGACAGCACAAACAGCCACCAGACCAAGCCGGCGATCAGGCTGTACTTGCCCCAGCCGGCGCCGTTCATCCACTCGGCAGCGCCAAAGAAGACCAAGAACAGGCCGATTGCTGCCATCACGGGATGGCGGGACGGTCCGGGCACGAAGTAGTACGGGGTGCCGCCGTGTGTAGTCGAACTCATGTTTGCTCCATTCCTTCCGGTTCTCTTCAATTTTTTCAGTGTGCCGGGGCTCGCCTTATTTGGCGACCACCCAGTTCACCAGTGCGATCAAACTCAAAATAAATATGACAGCGCCAACAACACCCACCAGGATGATGTGCAGGGGGTTGAGCCGGCCGACATCGGCCTGAAATTCACTGCTCCGACGGATGCCCAGAAACGACCAGGCCACCGCCTTGATGGTCTGCCCGATCGACGCTTTGGCCGGCCTGGTGTCGAGGGGTGCGTTCATGCGCCTGCTCCTGCCGGGGCTGCGAGACGGGCCGTCGGTGCCGGCGGCGTCTTGCTGCCCACCTCGAAGAAGGTGTAGGACAGCGTGATGGTCGTGACGTCCTTCGACAGCTTGGGATCGATCACGAACACCACCGGCCATTGCTTCTTCTCGCCCGGCTCCAGCGTGTACTCGTTGAAGCAGAAGCACTCCAGCTTGTTGAAGTGCGCTGCCGCCTGGCGCGGGGCATAACTCGGGATGGCCTGCGCCGCCATGCGACGGTCCTGCACGTTCTCGAATTCGTACATGACGGTGGCCATCTCGCCCGGATGCACCTGCAGCGAACGCGCCGCCGGCCGGAAGCTCCAGGGACCGCGCACGTTGGCATCGAACTCCACCGTGATGGTGCGGCTCATGTCCACCTGCGTGTTGCCCGGCGCGCTGCCGAAACGGCCGTCGCGCTGCTCGCCCACCGCCAGGATGTTGATGCCCAGGGCTTCGCAGATGTGCTTGTAGATGGGCACCAGGGCATAGCCGAAGCCGAACATGCCGACGACCACGATCGCCAGCTTGCTCACCATCTTGACGTTTTCGCGTCGCAGATTCATGGTCGCTTCGTTACTTGCCCAACAGGAAGTACTTGGCAATCACGCCGAAGAAGAAAACCAGCGCGATGGTGGCCAGGACCAGCCCCATGCGGAAGTTGGCTTTCTTTTGCTCGGGTGTCGTCATGGCTCAGGCTTTCCGGGCGTTGCTCAGCCGATGATCTTGGTCGCCGTGGCGTCCAGCTTCGGGGGATGTGCGAAGGAATGGTAGGGGACCGGCGAGGCCAGTTCCCACTCCAGGCCTTCCGCGCCATCCCAGGGTTTCTGCGGCGCCTTCTCGCCCTGGCCGCGCATGGCGGGCAGCACGACAGCGAAGAAGAAGTAGACCTGGGCCAGACCGAAGGCGAAGGCGCCCACGGAGGCAATCGCATTGAAGTCCGCGAACTGCATGGGGTAGTCGGCGTAGCGACGCGGCATGCCGGCCAGACCCAGGAAGTGCATCGGGAAGAAGGTGATGTTGAACGCAATCATCGACCACCAGAAGTGCAGCTTGCCACGGGTTTCGCTGTACATCACACCGGTCCACTTGGGCAGCCAGTAGTACAGGCCCGCGAACATGGCGAACAGCGAACCCGCCACCAGCACGTAGTGGAAGTGGGCCACGATGTAATAGGTGTCCTGGATCTGGATGTCGATGGGTGCCACGGCCGGGATCAGGCCGGTGAAGCCGCCCATGGTGAACACGAAGATGAAGCCGATGGACCACAGCATGGGGGTCTCGAAGGTCATCGCACCGCGCCACATGGTGGCGATCCAGTTGAAGATCTTCACGGCGGTGGGCACGGCGATCAGCATGGTGGCGTACATGAAGTACAGCTGGCCCGTCACCGGCATGCCGGTGGTGAACATGTGGTGCGCCCAAACGATGAAGGACAGGATGGCGATGGAGGCCGTGGCGTACACCATGGAGGCGTAGCCGAACAGCTTCTTGCGGGCAAAGGCCGGCACGACCTGGCTGATGATGCCGAAGGCCGGCAAGATCATGATGTACACCTCGGGGTGGCCGAAGAACCAGAAGATGTGCTGGAACATCACCGGGTCACCGCCGCCGGCGGGGTTGAAGAAGGACGTGCCGAAGTGACGGTCGGTCAGCGTCATGGTGATGGCGCCGGCCAGCACGGGCATGACGGCGATCAGCAGATAGGCCGTGATCAGCCAGGTCCAGGAGAACATGGGCATCTTCATCAGCGTCATGCCGGGAGCGCGCATGTTCAGGATGGTCACGATGATGTTGATCGAGCCCATGATGGACGAGGCGCCCATCATGTGCAGGGCAAAAATGCCGGCGTCCATCGAGGGACCCATCTGCAGCGTCAGCGGGGCATAGAAGGTCCAGCCGGCAGCGGGGGCGCCACCGGGCATGAAGAAGGACATCACCACCAGCAGGCCCGCGGGGATCAGCAGCCAGAAGCTGAAGTTGTTCATGCGGGCAAAGGCCATGTCGGCCGCGCCGATCTGCAGCGGGATCATCCAGTTCGCGAAACCCACGAAGGCCGGCATGATGGCACCGAAGACCATGATCACACCGTGCATGGTGGTCAGCTGGTTGAACAGCTCGGGATTCACCAGTTGCAGGCCGGGCTGGAAGAGTTCAGCGCGGATCAGCAGGGCGAGCACGCCGCCGAGCATCAGCATCGTGAACGCGAACAGCAGGTACAGGGTACCGATGTCCTTGTGGTTGGTCGCAAAGACCCAGCGCCGCCAGCCGGAGGGGGCGTGGTGGTCGTCATGGGCGTGATCGTGATGGTCTAGAACGGCACTCATCCTGATTTCCTTCTCAATACTTCTATGCGTTTGACGACTGTTTATTTGCGGGCCGTCTTGATATCAGCCGGCTGCACCAGTTGGCCGGTCTTGTTGGACCAGCTGTTCTTGGTGTAGGTGATGACGGCGGCGATTTCGGTGTCGCTCAGCTGTTTCCAGGCCGGCATGGCACCCTTGTTCTGGCCGTTCAGCAGCACGGAAATCTGCTTGCCCTTGTCGGCGTCCAGCACAACGGCGGCGCCATCCAGCGGCTTGAACGGGCCGGCGCCCTTGCCATTGGCCTGGTGGCACACGGCGCAGTTGGCGGCATAGACCTTCTCGCCGCGCTGGACCAGTTCACCCAGCGCCCAGACCTTGGCCGGATCATCGGCCTTGGCGGCCATGGCCTTCTTCTGGCCTTCGACCCACTTGGTGTAGTCCTCGGCGGACACCACCTTCACGTGGATCGGCATGTAGGCGTGCTCCTTGCCGCACAGCTCGGCGCACTGGCCGTAGTAGTCACCGATCTTCTCGGCGCGGAACCAGGTGTCACGCACGAAGCCGGGGATGGCGTCCTGCTTGACGCCGAAAGCCGGCACCATCCAGGCATGGATCACGTCGTTGGCCGTGGTGATGATGCGGACCTTCTTGTCCACCGGCACGACCAGGGGATTGTCGACCTTGAGCAGATAGTCATCGGTGGGCGTCGGCTTGCCGGACTCGGACATGGCGCGGTGCGAACTGTCCAGGGTGGAGAGGAAGCCGATGCCCTCGCCTTCGCCCTTGAGGTAGTCGTAGCCCCACTTCCACTGGTAGCCGGTGGCCTTGATGGTCAGTTCGGCATTGCTGGTGTCCTTCATGGCCACCACGGTCTTGGTGGCCGGCAGGGCCATCAGGATCACGATGATGAAGGGGACCACGGTCCAGGCGATTTCCACGGCCACCGACTCATGGAAGGCGGCGGGTTTGTGCCCGACCGACTTGCGGTGCTTGAAGATCGAATAGAACATCACGCCGAACACCGCCACGAAGATGACCACGCAGAGGATCAGCATGAACCAGTGCAGCCAGTGCACGTCCCGGGCAATCTGGGTCACGGGGGGATGCAGGTTGAGCTGGTTGACCGCCGGGCCACCGGGCAGGTCATTGACAGCCCGGGCTGCGGTGAAGGCCACCGAACCGGCCCAAGCGCCAGCCATGAGCAGCAGTGAAGCCAATTTATTAGAAATGCTCTTCATCATGTTCACTTCTTCAATGTCTTAAATTAATCTAGGACTGCCCAGACTCGCCCACATGCGGCTTGTGACCGATGCGCCAGCCCCGCTCAGGGTGGCAGGCAGCAAGCCGCCGTTGAATTTCGAAATTCAGCAAGCGCTTATTGTAGCCCAGCACTTTTGGGCCTCTGCCCGGCTGATATACGGGTTGACCCTAGGATTGACGCCACTCTCAAGGGCGTTGGCGACGCAGCGTGGCGCGCATCTCGTCCAGGCTGAGCGTGGTCTCGGCGGCCACCGCCAGACGCCGCTGCGGCCTGAAGGCGTGGCCATAGATGATCTCGAACGTCAGCTTGAGCCGCCCCTCGTGCACTGGATCGGCCAGCTGGCGCAAGGCCGCATGCAATTGATCACGCCAGGCACGCCCGCGCAAGCCAGCCGGCCGTGCCGGGTGAAGGTTGCGGCCGAGCTCGCGCAACTCCTGCAGCAGGCGCTGCGGCGTCTCGAAGGTCAGTTCGATACGCTCCATGTCCATCACCGGCTCGGCAAAACCCGCCGCCACCAGCATGTCGCCCCAGTCATGCATGTCGGTGAACTCATGCGCCGGCGCCGGCCAGCCCAGCGACTGGTACAGCGTGCGCAACTCGCGCAGGGTGTCGGGGCCGAAGCAGGAAAACATCAGGAAGCCATCGACCGCCAGCGCCTCGTGCCAGTGCTGGATCAGGGCCTGCGGATCGGCCGCCATGTGCAGCGACATATTGGCCCAGAGCAGTTCGGCCGGCGCCGCTGCGGGCGCCGGGCCAAGCGCCTCACGCCAGCGCGCCGGGTGCCACCAGGGCCGGGCCGCCACGCGCAGGGCCAACGATTTTTCCTGCGCAAGGGCTGCGCTGACCAGCGCCTGTGCGCCGGTATAACGACGCGCCAACAGGGCCTGCGCCTGCAAGCCGCCGCGCACCGGCTCCCAGTGCAGCCAGCGCTGCGGCTGGCGCACGATCCAGTCCAGCCGCTGCTCCATGCGACGCGCCACCTCCTCGTGCAGCCAGGCGGAAGCGGTTTGCGGCCGCTGTGCCCAGCGTGCGGCGGCGGCCGGATCGATGGTGGGGGGACGGTGGTCGGTCATGAGCGAAGCTGGCGAGTATATTGATTCCCCTCGCCTGCATTGGCCCCGCCCGCAAGTGCCCCTGTTCCACGCCCTGCTCGACCGGCTGACCACCGCCCTGCCCAGCCAGTGCGCGGTCTGCCACGCCTGGCCGGCACAAGCCCTGTGCGAAGCCTGCGTGGCGCGCTTTGCCCAGCCCCGTCCGCGCTGCCGCAGCTGCGCCCTGCCGGTGCCGCACGGCGTGGAACGCTGCGGCGCATGCATCAAGCAAACCCCGCCCCTGGACCTCTGTTTGGCCGCTGTGGCTTATGAATACCCCTGGAGCGGCCTGATCGCCCGCTACAAGTTCGGCGCCAGCCCGGGCTGGTCGCAGGCACTGGCCCTGCTGATGCGCAGCACACCCTGGGCCGAACCGGCGTTGGACGCCGCGGATCTGGTGCTGCCCATGCCGCTGTCGTCCGAACGGCTGCGCCAGCGAGGTTTCAACCAGGCGCTGGAACTGGCCCGCCATCTGGCGCCAGACAAGACCCGAACCGATGTACTGCTGCGGTTGCATGACACACCGGCGCAAAGCACCCTGCCGCGCGCCGCCCGTCTGCGCAATGTGCAGGGTGCTTTCGGGGTGGCCGCCGGTCAGGCAGCGCGGCTGCGGGAACGACGCATCCTGCTGATCGACGACGTGATGACCAGCGGAGCCTCGCTCCATACGGCCGCACAGGCCCTGCGGGCCGCCGGAGCGGCGCACATCACGGGCCTCGTGCTGGCCAGAACCGAGTGAGCAGGCCCTAGTGCACGGTTTCGATGACCAGGCGGTGGTAGCGCTCGGCCAGGACAAACGGCACGTGGTGAATGGCCTGGGACACATGTTCGGCCGTCTGGCTGTCCGGCGTCGGCAGGATCAGGAACGTCGCCCCGGCCCGGGCGGCATCCAGAAAGGACTGCACGGTCGTCAGGCTGCTCCCCAGGTTCGCGATGAAGCCCGCCTCATGCAGATTCTTCTCGGCGAAATCCGCCATCTCCTGCGGCGACAGCTCCAGGGCCTCCACCCGGCCCAACGCTTCCAGCTCGTGCACGACCTGATGCGCGTCCTGCGGCTGCTGAAACGCCACCACCATATGGCCCGTCGGAAAAAAAGCGCCGAAGTCTTTGTGCAGCTGTTCCAGGGATTTCATGGCTCGTCTCCAGTGGGATGACACTTCATTCTAGGAAGACATCAGCGATTTACCAGTCCAACGCAAGGGAGAATGGAGGGATGTTCCACATCGTCCTGGTCCACCCCGAGATCCCGCCCAACACAGGCAACGTCATCCGCCTGAGCGCCAACACGGGCTGCACCCTGCACCTGATCGAGCCCTTGGGCTTTTCCATGGAAGACCGGCTGATGCGCCGCGCCGGCCTGGACTATCACGAATACGCCGAACTGCACCGCCATGCGAGCTGGGACGCCTTCCTGGCCGACGAGCAGCCGCGGCCAGATCGGATGTTTGCACTCACCACGCGTGGCACGCGCTTTGTCCACGACGTGACCTTCCAGCCCGGGGACTGGTTGGTCTTCGGTTCGGAAACCAGCGGCCTGCCCGACGGTGTGCGTGCCGCCTTCGCGCCGGCACAGCAGCTCAGGCTGCCCATGCGGGCGGGTCAGCGCAGCCTCAACCTCTCCAACGCGGTGGCGGTAACCGTCTTCGAGGCCTGGCGGCAGAACGGATTTGCGGCGGAGTAAGCCGTCTCAGGGATAACGCCGCGCAATCGACTCGGCCACGCAGACCGGCTTGGCCGCGCCTTCACGCTCGATGGTCACTTCCCAGTTCATCTGCAGGCCGTTGTTGTCGATCGGCTCGCAGGCCAGCAGTTTCATGCGCGCGCGCAGGCGGCTGCCCACGGGTACCGGCGCCATGAAACGCACGCGGTTGAGGCCGTAGTTCACCCCCATGCGCGACTCGACGATCTCCATGGTGCTTTCGAAGAACCTCGGTAGCAGGGACAGCGTGAGGAAACCGTGCGCGATCGGCCCGCCGAAGGGCCCGGCCTTGGCCTTTTCGACATCGACGTGGATCCACTGGTGATCGCCCGTGGCCTGGGCGAACTGGTTGACCTGCTCCTGCGTGATGGTGAGCCAGTCGCTGACTGCGACCTCCTGGCCCACCAGCGCGGGAAACTCCTTGAGGGACTGGAAGGTTTTCATGCCACCGAATGTAGCGGCCTGCCGGGCCGACCGGCTGTCAAGCCGGCGACCCATCCGGAGATTTCAGGCGTCCAGCCAGCGGCACAGGCCCTGCCACTGATCCAGGTCCTTCTCCACGCGGCTGGGCGCCACGTCGAACAGGGTCAGGCCATGGGCCGCGAGGTGGATGTAGTTCTGCGTGTCGCGCAGATAGGCCAGCACCGGCACGCCCAGCGCGTCAACGAAGGCGCGCAGCTTGTCGGCCGAAATGGTGCGCCCGTCCACCCGCATGCCGACGATGCCGACCTGCATGCCTGCATGGTAGTTGGCCTTGATCTGGTCCAGGAAGGCACGGGTGGCGAAGATGTCGAACACGCTGGGCTGCAACGGCACGATGACCTTGTCGGCATGGCGCAGCACGTCCTTCATGCGCCCGCCCTCCAGCCCGGCCGGGGTATCGAGCACCACATGGGTGGTTCCCTTGGGCAGCTTGGCCAGCTTGTCCTCGCCCACGTCCCAGCTCACGATCGGTCGCGCCGTGGCCGGCCTCAGGCCCAGCCACAGCCGCGAGGACTGCTGGCGATCGGCGTCGCCCAGCATCACGCTGTGGCCCTTGCTGGCGTAATAACCCGCAATATTGGTGGAGAGGGTGGACTTTCCGACCCCCCCCTTGGGATTGGCAACCACGACGACCGGCATCACGCGCTCCTTGTAGTCTGACCCGGTGCCATATTAGCCCATGCAAGCGGGCCCGAAGCCGGCGCCTGCGGCAGGCTCTGCCTCTCAGGACTAACCCTAGGCATCCATCCGCTGGGCCACTCCGACCGATAAGATGGTCCGCGTGAAATTCAGGTCACGGCGACCGCCCACCCACCGGAGACAAACCATGGCACTCAGGTACAGGTATGCGCTGCAAGGCATGGGCTTGCTGCTGGGCAGTTTCTGCCTGCTGGCTGCAGGCCCCGCATCCGCCCAGGCCGACTGGCCCAAGGCCAGGCCCGTGACCATCACCGTCGGCTTCGGGCCTGGCGCCTTCACCGATGTCATTGCGCGCGTGGTGGCGCAAAAACTCGGCGAGACCACGGGCGGGACTTTCACCGTGGAAAACAAGCCCGGGGCTGGCGGCAACATCGCCACCGGCCAGGTCAAGCGCGCGGCCCCCGACGGCTACACGATCCTGGTGCACAGCGTGGCCTATGCCGTCAATCCCTCGCTCTACCCCAACGCCGGCTACGACGCCCTGAAGGACTTCGTGCCGCTGGCGCTCGGCCCGCGCACGCCCAACATCATCACCGTCCACCCCGCCACGCCGGCGAAGGACCTGAAGGAGTTGATCGAGCTGGCGCGCAGGGAAAAGCTGAGCTACGCCTCCTCCGGCATCGGCACCACCACCCATCTCTCGATCGAGCGACTCAAGACCGCTGCCAAGGTGGACATCACCCACGTGCCCTACCAGCCGGCCCAGGCCATCGCCGCCGTGGTGGCCGGCCACGCCCCCATGTCGTCCACCTCCATGCCGCCGGCCGTGCCGCAGATCAAGGCCGGCAAGGTGCGCGCCATTGCCGTCACCAGCGCCAAACGCTCGGCCCTGCTGCCTGATGTGCCCTCGGTCACCGAATTCGGTTATGCCGACTTCGACGACTACACCTGGGTCGGTTTCTTCCTGCCGGCTGGTACGCCGCAGGCCCTGGTGGACCGCATCAATGCCGAGATCAACAAGGCCATGGAACTGCCGGAGTCGAAGGAAAAATTCGTCAGCCTGGGCATGGAGTCGACCCGCAACAGCTCGACCGAGTTCGGCAGCTTCCTGCGTGCTGAAGTCGACAAATGGGCGGGTGTGGTCAAGAGCACGGGAGCCAAGGTGGAATAAAGTCGGCAGCAGGAAATTTTCATTCCATCCCCAGAGGAAGACCCCCATGAGATTGTTCAGTTTCGCGGCGCAAGGCCAGGCCCGCATCGGCGTGCTCAAAAGCGCCGGTGCCCAGGAATTCATCGACCTGTCCGTGGCCGCACCCGGCCTGCCGACTGACATGGGCGCCCTGATCGCCCAGCCCGGCGGCCTGGAAGCCGCCCGCCAGGCCGCAGCCCAGGCGCCCGCTGCCGCCGTCAGGCCCATGGCCGGCGTGCGTTTCCTGCCCGTGGTGCCGCGCCCCGGCAAGATCGTCTGCCTCGGGCTCAACTACGCCGACCACGCCAAGGAAGGCGGGCATGCCCGCCCCGAGTACCCGAGCTTCTTCATGCGCGGAGCCACCTCCATGACCGGCCACCAGGAGCCCATCATCCGGCCCAGGGCTTCCACCAAGCTGGACTACGAAGCCGAACTCGCCGTCGTCGTCGGCAAGAAGGCACGTCACCTCACCAAGGCGAACGCCCTGGAATGTGTGGCGGGTTATTCCTGCTTCAACGACGGCAGCATCCGTGACTACCAGCGCAAGACCAACCAGTGGACCATCGGCAAGAACTTCGACGGCAGCGGCCCCTTCGGCCCCTGGCTGGTGACACCGGATGAGCTGCCGCCCGGCGCCGCCGGCCTGCGCATCCAGTCGCGCCTGAACGGCAAGGTCATGCAGGATGCCAACACAAAAGATTTCCTCTGGGACGTGGTCGAATCGCTGTGCATCATCACCGAGTGCATGACCCTGGAGCCGGGCGACGTGATCATCACCGGCACCCCGGCCGGCGTGGGTTATGCGCGCACGCCGCCGGTCTGGATGGCGCCGGGTGATATCTGCGAGATCGAGATCGAGGGCATCGGCATCCTGTCGAACCCGATCGCCGACGAGTGAGCCCGGGTGAAGGCCGCTAAGCCGTGGCGGCCAGCGTCACCGGGAAGTCCACCACCTGGTAGCTGCCGGAGAGCTGGTACTTCGCCAACACGGCGGGGTCGCTCTCGGGCTTGAAGTCCATCACCAGCGACTCGCGCACGCCGAACACGGCATCCTGGCTCACGTAGGGATCGGCCTGGTTGAACAGCTCGGTCACCAGCGTGCGGTAGCCTGGTGCTTCCACGATGACATGGAAATGCGCCGGACGCCAGGCATCGCGATGCGCCACGCGCAGCAGATCCCCGACCGGTCCATCGGTCGGCACCTTATAGGGCGTGGGTTGGATGGTGAGCAGCTCGAAGCTGCCATCGGCCAGCACCTTGATCTGGCAGCGCAGGTTGTCCTGCGGCTGCGTGGTGTCGATCTGCCAGTACAGGCCGTTGTCGGCGTTCTGCCAGAAGTCCACCGTCGCACTGGCAATCGGCTGGCCCTGCGTGTCGGTCACGCGGCCGCGCAGCAGCACCGGCCGGCCCGGATTGTCCTTGACCAGGTTGGCGCCACTCTCCATCCAGGGTGAACCACGGGTATGGAAGGGGCCGAGCACGCTGCCTTCGGTCGCCCCGGGCCTGGAGGCCAGCAGGTCGACCAGGGAGGACAGGCCCAGCACGTCCGACAGCAGCGTGAACTCGCTGCGCGAGGGGCTGCTGATCTCGCCCGAACGCAGCAGGAAAGCCAGCGCTGCCTGCCATTCGGCATGGCTCAGCCCGGTTTCCCTGGCATAACCGTGCACATGACTCACCAGCCGCTCGATCAGATAACGCAGGCGCGCATCGTCGATTTTCTCGAAAGTCTGCGTCACCGATGCGGTGATGTTGTCCTTGTTGATGTTGCGCATGTCTGCCTCCTCTGGGGTTTCTTGATGCTAATCGATGACACGTCTGCCCCTGTGCTAGCGTAAGGCCTGCCCACCCTGTTTCCTTCGGCCCAAGGCACACCATGGAACACGCCCCCAGCTGGCTCAGCCACACCTTCATCTACCTCTGTGCGGCCGTGATCGCTGTGCCCTTGAGCAAATACCTGGGTCTGGGCGCCATCATCGGCTACCTCGGGGCCGGCCTGATCATCGGCCCCTGGGGCCTGGGCCTGGTCAGCGAGGTGCAGGACGTGCTGCATTTCGCCGAGTTCGGCGTGGTGCTCATGCTCTTCCTGATCGGGCTGGAGCTGGAGCCGCGCCGGCTCTGGAGCCTGCGCCGGCCCATCTTCGGCTGGGGCAGCGCCCAGGTGCTGGCCTGCGCCGCCGCCCTCTTCCTGGGGCTCTATGCGCTGGGCCTGTTCTTCCCCACCCAGCTGGGCGGCTGGAAGACGCCGCTGGTGGCCGCCCTGGGCCTGGCACTGTCCTCCACCGCCATCGCCCTGCAGGTCATGGGCGAGCGCAATCTGCTGCCCACGCCGGGCGGCCAGGCCGGTTTTTCCATCCTGCTGTTCCAGGACGTGGCGGCCATCCCCATCCTGGCGCTGCTGCCCCTGCTGGGCGCCGAGCCGGGCCAGTCCAATGGCGACTTCCGCTGGGGCGAGTTGCTGAAGATCGTGGGCGTCATCGGGGCCATCGTGCTCGGCGGCCGCCTGCTGCTGCGCCCCCTGCTGCGCTGGATCGCGCGCAGCCGCACGCCCGAGATCTTCACGGCCGCCGCCCTGCTGCTGGTGGTGGGTATCGCCGGGCTGATGCAGCAGGTGGGCCTGTCCATGGGCCTGGGCGCCTTCCTGGCCGGTGTGCTGCTGGCCGAGAGCGAATACCGGCGCGAGCTGGAAACCGACATCGAACCCTTCAAGGGCCTGCTGCTGGGCCTGTTTTTCATCGCCGTGGGCATGAGCATCGACCTCTCGGTGCTGCGCGCCTCACCCGGGCTGATGCTGGCGCTGCTGGCCGGTTTCATGGTCATCAAGCTCGTGCTGATCCTGGCCATGCTGCGTTTCATGCAGGTGCCGCTGCAGGAGCGCCCGGTCATCACGCTGCTGCTGGCGCAGGGTGGCGAGTTTGCCTTCGTGGTGTTCCAGACGGCCTTTGGCGCGGGCGTGATGAGCGCGCAGACGACCTCGCTGCTGATCGGCGCGGTGGCCCTGTCCATGCTGCTCAGCCCCCTCTTGCTGGTGGCCGTGGACAAGCTGCTGGCGCCGCGCCTGGCCGCGGCCGGTGGCGCCAAGCCGGACGAAATCTCGGAACCGCAGGAGGCGCCGGTGCTGATCGCCGGTTTCGGCCGTTACGGCCAGATCGTGGCGCGTGTCATGCTGGCCCAGGGCATCCCCAGCACGGTGCTGGACCACGACGCCGACATGATCGAGGCAGCGCGCAGCTTCGGCTACCGTGTGCACTACGGCGACGCCACGCGCCTGGACCTGCTGCGCATCGCCGGCGCCGCCAGCGCCCGGGTGCTGGTGGTGGCGGTGGACGACAAGGAGCAGTCGCTCAAGATCGTGGACCTGGTGCGAGAGCATTTCCCCGGCCTGCAGATCGTGGCGCGTGCGCGCGACGTGACGCACTGGCACGAACTGCGCGAACGCGGCGTGCAGCTCGTGCAGCGCGAACTCTTCGAGTCCAGCCTGCGCAGCGCACGCAGCGTGCTGGAACTGCTGGGCCATACCCACGAGCAGGCGCGCGCCTTCGCCTGGCGCTTCCGCCAGCACAACCTGGAGCTGTTCGAGAAGATGCACCCGCATTACAAGGACCGCCAGCAGCTGATCGCCGTGGTGAAGCAGGGGCGGCAGCAGCTGGAAGAGCAGATGGCGCAGGAGCGCGCCGAACGCGAGCGCAGCCAGGCCGAGGCGAAAAATCCTTGACCTTCAGTGGAAGGCGTCCCAGACCAGCTTGGTGCCGGTCAGCAGCAGCCCCAGATAGATCAGCCGGTAGAACAGCTTGGGATCGATGCGCCGCGCCATGCGCACGCCGATCCATACCCCCACCGGCGCCAGCGGCAGCAACATGATGGAGGTGGCCAGGTTGCGCCAGTCCAGCAGGCCCAGCCAGGCATACGGCGCCCATTTGGCCAGGTTGATGAAAAAGAAGAACCAGGACAGCGTGGCCGCAAAGACCAGCGGGCTCAGTTTGAGCGGCAGCACGTAGGCGGTGATGGGCGGGCCGCCCGCATGGGCCACAAAACTCGTGAAACCACCCGCGGTGACCAGCACGCCACCCAACCAGCGCGGCGGCGGCACGCTGTCGGCGTGCGGCGGAAACAGCAGGCGCTGGGCCAGGAATAGCAGCGTGAGCACGCCCACAACGCCGGCCACGACCGGGGCCGCCAACAGCTTGAAGAGCAAGGCGCCGATCAGCGTGCCCAGCAGGCCGAAGGGAATCATGAACTTGAGCAGGGCCTTGTCGAAGTCCTTGCGCAGGGCGGTGATCCCGAAGAGATCGATGAGCAGCAGCACCGGCATCAGGATGGCCGCGGCCTGGGGCACCGTGACGGTCAGTGCCATCAGCGGCACCGCCAGCGAACCGAAGCCCGCACCAAAACCGCTCTTGCTGACGCCCAGCAGCAGCACGGCCGGCACCGACACAAGATAGAAGTAGGGATCGGTGATGGGCAGGAAGTTCACGGTGCGGCCAGCAGAAATGAAAACCCTCCCTGGCAGGGAGGGTCAAACAGCATGTCCCAAGTGTAGCCGCCCCCTCCCCTGGAAGGGGAGGGGTGAGCGTCAGTGCAGCCCTAAGGCTTGTACCGTGCTCAGAGCACGGTACAAGCTTGCTCGAAGGACAGACGCGGATTGCGCTTGAATTCCTTGCTGTGGTCGGCAAAACCCAGGTTGATCAGGAAGTTGGTGGCGTAGCGACCATCGGGGAAGAACTCGGCGTTCACCTTGGCGATGTCGAAGCCGCTCATGGGACCGCAGTCCAGGCCCACGGCGCGCGCGGCGATGATGAAGTAGGCGCCCCCCAGCGTGCCGTTGCGGGTAGCCGTGTTGGTGGCCAGGGTGGCATTGCCCTCGAAGTTCTCCTTGGCACCGGCACCGTGCCAGACCTGCGGCATGTGCTCGTAGAACCTGGTGTCGGTGGCCACGATCACGGTCACCGGGGCGGCCATGGTCTTGTCCAGGTTGCCGGGGCTCAGCGCCGGCTTGAGGCGTGCGCGGGCTTCGGGCGAGTTCAGGAACACATAACGCGTGGGCTGGGTGTTCATGGAGGTCGGCGCCATCCTGGCGATGTCATAGGCTTCCTGCAGCAGGGCCAGCGGCACCGGCTTGTCGAGAAAGCCGTTGGCCGTGCGGGCATTGAAGAAGAGCTGGTCGAGGGCGGCTTGGTCGATTTTCATGGTGAGGGTGTTTCAGTCGGAAAAAAGAATTATCCGGCGTCGCTGCAAACGACGCCGGGTTGGGGGTTTAGAGCCTGCTTGCACTCATTTTTCAAGTGCAAACCTAACCAGCCTTGATGCCGATCTCGCGCACCAGCCTGGTCCAGCGCTCCACGTCGCGCTTCACCAGCGCACGCGTCTGCTCGGTGTTCAGGGCCAGCGGCTTGCCACCGGCCTTGCGGAAGGTCTCCTGCAGTTCGGGCTGCGCGATCACCTTGGCGAGTTCGCTGCGCAGGCGCTCCTGCACGTCGGCGGGTGTCTTGCTTGGCACGAAGTAACCGAACCAGGACTCCAGGTCGAGCTGGGCCACGCCGCTCTCGGTGATGGTGGGCACGTCCGGGTGCATGGGGTTGCGCTCCGCCCCGGACAGCGCCAGCGGCTTGATCTTGCCGCCCTCGATCTGCGCGCGTGCGGTGGACGACAGGTCAAAGAACAGGTCCACGCGACCACCCAGCATGTCCATATAGGCCGCCTGGGCGCCGCGGTAAGGGACGTGCACCACGTTCACGCCGGCCAGGTGCCAGAGTGCGGCGGCCAGCACGTGCTGGCCCGAGCCGTTGCCGGCCGAGGCATAGGTGAGCTTGCCCGGGTTGGCCTTGGCATAGGCCACCACGTCCTTGAGCGTATTCAGGGGCAGATCCTGGCGTGCGGTGAGCGTGTAGCTGTAGCTCACGGCCAGGCCCACAGGCTCGAAGTCGCGCAGGCTGTCGTAGGACAGCTTCTCGTACAGGCCCATATTGAGCGCGATGTTGGAGACCGAACCCATCAGCAGGGTGTAGCCGTCGGGCGCGGCCTGGGCCGCGGCTTCGGTGCCCACCAGCGTACCCGAGCCCGTCTTGTTCTCCACCACGACGCCCTGCCCGATCTGTTTGGACAGACGTTCGGCCAGCTGGCGCGCCACGAAGTCGAAACCGCCGCCCGGCGGCTGCGGCACGATCACGCGCAAGGCGCGGTTCGGGTAGGCGCCCTGCGCCCAGGCCAGGGGCGTGAGGCCCAGCAGGGCCGCCGCCGGCAGGGCACGCACGATATCGCGGCGCTTCAGGTGGATGGGGGGCTGGATCTCGCTCATGTCTGTCTCCTCGTTGGGGGTGATACGGATCGAAAATCGTTCAACGTTCGAGGGGGCCGCCCGCCAGCCATCGCGCGCCACGCTTGTAAAGCTCCTCGACCACCGGCCCCTTGAGCATGGGCATGTCCATCTTGACGGTGTAGCCGATGCGGGTCTGGATGTAGGCCAGGTGCCGGTAGCCTTCGGGGAAACCGGCCAGGGCCTGCTGGTCCAGCTTGAGCACGGCCGTGGAGTCCACCGGGTCGATGCGGTCCTTCTCGTAGATGGGCTGGCGGTGGATCAGCTTCCATGCACCGTTGTGCTTCGTCACGAAGTCGTAGAAGCGGCCGGTGCAGACCACATCGCAGAGGACGGGACCGCTCTCGCCCTCGACCATGCCGCGCTGCGAGATCGTCATCTTGGTCTGGGCGATGGCACGGTCCCCTGCGACCTCGACGGCCGAACCGCCCAGGAAGTGCAGGATGCTCACACCCTTGGCCCAGCCCTCCTTCGTGACGCGGATGAACTCGGCAAACGGCCCCTGGAACCAGGTGGCCATCATCACGCCTTCGGGGTGCCAGACGGTGGCGAAGCGCTCCCAGTCGCCGGCATCGCGCCACACGGCCCAGCGCTCCACCATCTGGCGGATCAGCAGTTCATCGTTGAAAGAGTTGCTCATGGTCGTTCCTCGGGAATCAAAAAGAAAAAATTCAGGGCGCGACGTAGTCCACCTGGTGGCGCGCGATACGCAAGTCGGCCACCTCGTTCTTCACACGCAAATGCTCGGGGTGTGAGCCATAGGCGTCGAGCGCGGCCTGGCTCTCGAACTCCGAGTACAGCACCACGTCGCAGGCGTAGTCGATGCGGCTGCTGTCCACGCCGATCTCCAGGTGCAGCAGGCCCGGAATGCGGCCGCGCAGGCTCTCGAAGCTGCGCTGCAGGCGGGCGATGCCTTGCGCCTTCTCGGCCGGCGTGTCGCCGCGCACGTTCCACATCACGATGTGCTTGATCACAAACCGGCTCCGATCATGCGGCGGGCGGGAAACCGGCCTTCTGCGGCCACAGGTTCAAGAAGGCGTGGATGGTGGTGCTGGCGTAGAGCCCGGCTTTCGTGAAAGGCTCCTCGGCCAGCCAGGCGTGCGCCGCATCGCGGCTGGGGAAATCGATCACCAGCAGGCTGCCCAGCATGGTCTTGCCGTCGTCGTGCGTGAAGGGTCCGGCAAAGGCCATACGGTCGGCCACGGCGGCCAGGTAGTCCTTGTGCACGGGGCGCACGCGCTGGCGCATGTCGCCGTGGTCGGGCTTGTCGATCAGGATGAAGGCAAACAGCATTTCAGACTCTCCTTACAAATAGGCCAGCCAGGTGGACAGCTTGGGGAACACCACCAGCAGCACCAGCACGGCAACCATCATCAGCACGAAAGGGAAGGCTCCGGCGAAGATGTCGCGTATCGTGATGCGTGAGTCGTTGAGCGCCGACTTCACGGTGTAGACCGAGACGCCGAAGGGCGGCGTCAGCAGGCCGATCTCCACCGCCACCACGGTGACCACACCGAACCAGACGATGTCCATGCCGAAGGCGCGCGCGATCGGCAGCACGATGGGCAGCATGATGAGCATGATGGAGACCGAGTCGATGATGCAGCCCAGCGCGATGACGATGGCCACATAGGCCGCCAGAAAGCCCCAGGACCCCAGCCCCAGGTGCGTGATGCCCTCGGTCACGGCCGCCGGCATGCCGGTCAGCGCCAGCATGCGGCTGTAGAGCGAAGCGGCGATGATGAGGAACAGCACCGAGACCGAGACGTAACCCGTCTCGGTCAGGACCTTCCACAGCTTGGGCCAATCCAGGCGGCGGCGCACCAGGGCGATCACCAGTGCCCCGGCAGCCCCCATGGCCCCGGCCTCGGTGGGGGTGAACAGCCCGCCGTACAGGCCGCCCAGCACCAGAGTGATGAGGAGCAGGATGGGGATGAACTTGATGGCCGCGCTCCCCGGCGTTTCCTGCGGCTCGTCCACCTGGGCCGCGGTCTGGCCCGGTACCAGGATCATGGCCGGGCGCAGATAGGCCATGCCGACGATCAGAATGGCAAAACCCGTGGCCAACACGATGCCGGGGATCACACCGGCGATGAACATGCGGCCCACCGATTCCTCGGCCAGCACGCCGTAGATGATCATCAGCAGCGAGGGCGGGATCAGCATGCCCAGCACCGAGGACCCCGCCACCACACCCACGGCAAAGCGCGGCGTGTAGCCGTGGCGGATCATCTCGGGCACGGCCACCTTGGTGAAGACCGAGGCCGAGGCGATGGAAATGCCGGTGATGGCGGCGAACACCGCATTGGCGCCCACCGTGGCCAGGCCCAAACCGCCGCGGATGCGCCGTGTCAGCCACTGGAACACGTCGAAGGTGTCGCGCCCCACCCCGCTCACACTCACCAGCATGCCCATGAGCACGAAGAGCGGAATGACGCCGAACAGGTAGTCGCGGATGGCGTCGTTGGCCGCAGCCGCCACAAAACGTGCCGCGACTTCCGGGCTCTTGACGAGCCAGACGCTCAGGAAGGACGTGACGATCAGTGCCACGCCGATGTGCATGCCAAAGTAGATGCCGGCCAGCATCAGCACGATGGCCAGCGCGCCGATATGCAGGTCAGTCATGCGGGCCTCCGCCTTGTGCTTCGAGGCGTTCGCCCTGGGGGCGGCCCGGCGGCTCAAGCCGCGATTCCGAAAAGTCCTGCCACATCAGCAGCGCGTACTGGATCGCGGCCAGCGCTGCGCCGATGCAGACCACCAGCCGCATGGGCCAGATCGGAAAGGAAAACATGCCTTCAATCCCCAGGAACTCGTTGTCACGCCATGCGCGAGCCAGCATGGGCCAGCTGGCATACGCGATCACGGCACAGGCAAAAACGCCTGCCAGAGAAAACAGGGCCCGCAGCCGCTTGCCGGCCCTGGGGCGCGTCTGGACAAAGGGATCGATGAACAGGTCAGCCCGCGACATGCGGCCGTGCCGCAGGGTCGAGGGCAATTGCAGGAACACGATGACGATGATGCTGGTGGCCACCAGCTCGGCCACGCCATCCAGCGGTCGATTGAGCAGGTTGCGCAGCAGGACGTCGGCGCACATCAGCAGCATGACGACCGCAATCACCACCGAGCCGGCGGCATTGAGGCTGTCGATCAGCCGGCCGAACCAGCTGTGAGGCGCGCCAGCCGACGACCCGGACTCCAGGTCCGTGTTGGCTTCATAACTCATGGGATGGTTCCTTCACGCCACCACCCGGTTCGGGCGGTGGCGGATATGACAAGCGGCAGAAAGGGCAGGGCTCAGAGTTCCTTGTCCCAGTCGCGGACCGGCTTGACACCTTGTTTACGCAAGGCTTCCATATAGGCCTTGACCACGTCCCCTGCCGGCCCCTTGGACGCATTGGCCTTGGCCCATTCGGCTGCCAGATTGGGCATGGTCTTGACCCATTTCTCGCGCTCACCGGCGTTCAGACCGGTCACGCGCACCGGCGGATTCTGTGTGGCACCGCGCTCCACCATGGTCTTGAGCGCCCCTTCGTAGCGCTGCATCAGCGTCTCACCCAAGGCCTTGGAATACTCCTTGCCGACCTCCTTGACGATCTTCTGGACTTCGGGCGGCAGCTTGCCATAGCTGTCCTTGTTCATCGCCATGCCCCCGTTGTACAGGGCACCGATGTTGACCGTGGTGATATAGGGCGCCACCTCGTAGATCTTGTTGGGCAGGATGCCGGTCGAAATCGAAATGGTCCCCTCGCTCACGCCACTCTGGATGTCGGTGTAGTAACTCGTCAGCGAGCCGTCCACGGCCACCGCGCCCGACCCCTTGAGCCACAGGCCCACGGAACCGGGGGCTGATATTTTTCTGCCCTTGAGGTCGGCATAGGTGGCAATCGGGTGCTTCGTGAACAGATGGTAGGTATCGACCGCGCTGGCGCCAAGGAACACCAGGTTGTTCTTGTCCCACTCCTTCTGCAGCGCCGGGACTTTTTCGTTCATCTCGTTGGCCACATTCAGGATGATGCGGACATCGTCGGTAGTGAATGGTGTGACGGAGCCGAACTGGCTCAGCGGCATCTTGGCCGCTTCCAGGCTGTGGAAAACCCAGCCGATGTCGGCCACGCCCTGCTCGACGCTGGTGAGCGTGGCGTTCATCTTGTAGAGCTGGCCGCCATAGGCCTCGCGCCACTCGATCTTGTAGCCCTTGCCCAGCGCCGCCACGCGCTTGTTGACCTCGGGCACGAACAATGTGCTCATCAAGCCGACCCAGGGCAGGGTCGTCGGATGGCTGGACGCAATCGTCAGCTTGAACGTCTGGTCGGCCTGGGCCGGCAGCATCACTGCGGCAGCCAGGGTGGCACACAAGGCGCCGTGGATCATCAATCGCTTCTTCATGCTTGTCTCCTTCGGGTTGGGTGGTTTCACACTCTCGGGTTCTTCTCTCTCTCGCAGAACTCATTTTTCCGGATTCAGCACGAAGTCGTATTTCAGGCTGTAGGTGCCGTCGGCTTCCTTGACCCAGTCCGCGATCAGCGTGGAGCGCACACCGAACACGACGTCGGAGTCGAGGTACTGGTCATGGTCGCGAAACACGTGGGTGATCAGGCGCTCGTAGCCCGGCGCCTCGATCATGAAATGCAGGTGCGCCGGCCGCCAGGGATGATTCTTGGTGGCCTTGAGCATGGCGCCGACCGGCCCGTCGCTGGGAATCGGGTAGGCCTCGGCCAGGATGGTCTTGAAATGGAAACGCCCCTGCGCATCGGCATGCAGGATGCCGCGCGCCTGCGGATGCGCCAGGTGTTCGTACTGCACGTCGTAGTTGCCGTCGGCGTCGGCCTGCCAGACGTTGATCAGCGCGTTCGGAATCGGCTCGCCGCCCAGGCCCTTGACCGTGCCGCTCACCAGGCAGGGCTCGCCCTTGGCGCCGTTGGCCACGTCATCGCCCAGCTGGTACTCGGGGGCCTGCTCCAGGAAGAAGGGGCCGAAGACCGTGGGCTCGGTGCAGCCGGCCGGCTTGTCGTTGTTCATGGCCACGGTCAGCATGGACAGGCCCAGGGTGTCGGACAGGAGGATGAACTCCTGGCGCGTGGCGCTGCACATGTGCCCGGTATCGGTCAGGTACTGGATGCCCTTGAACCATTCCTCCTCGGTCAGCCGCACCTCGCGCGCGAAGGCGTGCAAGTGCTGCACCAGACTGGTCATGATCTCCTTGAGTCGCGGATCGGGCGTCCTGGAAAAACGTTCGATCACGGCCTGGGTGATGGTGTCCTCGTTGAGGTTGCGCATACCGGATGTCTCCTGCGGGTTCTTGCTAGCTGAGCAAATGTAAAAGTCCGCGACAATTTGGGAAAGAGCGCTGCCGCAAATGACTTTTCCGCGCAGCGAAAAAACTGGAGACCGGTTTGGACCGTTTTGCCGAAATAGAGCTGTTCGTCCAGGTGGCCGAAACCGGCAGCCTGAGCCGTGCCGCCGAGGCGCTGGGCCTCTCGAACGCCGCCGCCAGCCGCCACCTGCAGGCGCTGGAAGACCGGCTGGGCGCGCGCCTGGTGGAACGCAACACCCGCCGTCTTTTCCTGACCGATACCGGCCAGGAGTTCTTCAGCCGCGCCAAGACCCTGCTGGCGGACCTGAAGGATGCCGAGGACGTGGTGAACGCGCACACGCTCAACCCCACGGGCATGCTGCGCATCAGCGCCTCGCTGTCCTTCTCCATGCAGCACATCGCGCCGCTGCTGCGCGCCTACACCGAGCGCTACCCCAACGTCACCGTGCACGTGGAGGCCGCCAACCGCTACCTGGACATCATCGACAACAACATCGACGTGGCCATCCGCACGCGCGAGTTCGAACCCGACTCCAACATCACCGTGCGCCGCCTGGCGCAGACGCGCCGCATCCTGGTTGCCGCCCCGCGCTACCTGGCCCGCCACGGCCGGCCCAGGACGCTGGAAGAGCTGGCGCAGCACAAGCTGCTGATCTACACCTACGCCAACAACCCCGGCGAACTGCGCTTCACGCGCGATGGCCAGACCACGGCCTTGCACGTCAAGGGCCTGCTCGAATCGAACGACGGCCAGATCCTGCGCGCCGCCGCGCTCGACGGCATGGGCATCCTGGTGCAGCCCACCTACATCGTCTACGACGACATGGTGGCCGGCCGCCTGGTGCCCGTGCTGGACGAGTGGGACCTGCCGCGCCTGACCGTGAACCTGGCCTATCCCAGCCGCAAGCACCTCTCGGCCAAGGTCCGCACCTTCATCGACTTCATGGCCGAGCATTTCATCAAGATGAGCTACGAGCAGAAATGGACCGGGCGCTTCGGCGTCAATTGAACGCATGACCAGCGTGTTGCAAACCGACGTGCTCATCGCCGGCGGCGGCCCCTGCGGCCTGATGCTGGCCAACGAGCTGGGGCGGCGCAACATCCGCTGCCTGCTGGTCGACCCCAAACCCGGCACTGCCTTCAACCCGCAGGCCAATGCCACGCAGGCCCGCACCATGGAACATTTCCGGCGCCTGGGTTTTGCGCAGGAAATCCGCAGCATGGGCCTGCCGCCGGACCACCCCACCGACATCGCCTACCTCACCCGTTTTGCCGGCACCGAGCTGGCCCGCCTGCGGCTGCCCACCGCAGCGGCTGCGCCGCAGGCCATCAAGGCCATGTCCGGTTCGTGGAGCGCCGCCGAGCTGCCGCACCGCGTCTCGCAGAAATTCGTGGAAGTGAAGCTGCGTGAGCAGGTGCAGCGGCTGCCCTCGGTGGACGTGCGCTACGGCTGCTTGCTGAAGTCGTTCGCCGACACCGGACCTCACGTCGAGGCCGTGGTGCAGGCCGTCGATGACGGCGAGCCGGTCGCCGTGCAGGCGACGTACCTCGTGGGCGCCGACGGCGCGCGCAGCTTCGTGCGCAAGCAGCTCGGCATCGCCTGGGGCGGGGACACCGGCTTCAAGCGCAAGTTCATGGGCGGCAAGATGCTCGCGGTGTACCTGAAGGCGCCCGACTTCTACGCCCGCAACGCCAACGACCGGGCCTGGATGTACGTGGTGGTCAACCCGCAGCTGCGCGCCTTCATCATGTCGGTGGATGGTGTGAGCGAATTCGCCTTCCACATCCAGATGGCCGATGACGCCGCCACCGAGGCGCTGACCGAAGCCGACGCGCGGCGCCTGTTCTCGCTGGCCTACGGGCAGGACATCGAAATCGAGATTTTGTCCATGGCCACCTGGCTGGCCGGCCATGCCCTGGTGGCCGAGTCCTTCCAGCGTGGCCGCATTTTCCTCGGCGGCGATGCGGTGCACCTGTTCACGCCCACCGGCGGCCTGGGCTACAACACCGCGGTCGAAGACGCCGTCAACCTGGGCTGGAAACTGGCCGCCGTCCTCAAGCGGCAGGCCCCCGCAGCCTTGCTGGACAGCTACGAACTGGAACGCCGGCCCCTGGCCGTGCGCAACACCGGCTACGCGCGCCAGTTCGCCGACTCGATCGGCCTGTTCGACGCGGCCCCCGAGCTGGAAGACGCCAGTCCCGAAGGCGCGTTGGCACGATCGGCCGCCTCGGACTACCTGAACGGCCACGTGCGCCGCGAGTTCAACATCCCGGGCGTGACCTTCGGCGGTCGTTACGACGGCAGCCCCATCATCGTGGCGGACGGCACGTCTGCGCCACCCGATGCACCGAACACCTACGTGCCCAGCGCCTGCCCGGGCGGGCGGCCGCCGCATGCCTGGCTGACGGACGGGCGCTCGCTCTACGACACCTTCCACTTCGAATGGACGCTGCTGGTGCTGGGCGAGGATGCGCCGGACACCCGCGCCTTCGAGCAGGCCGCGTTGACCCTGGGCCTGGACCTGCGGGTGGTGCCACATGCCGCCGCAGAACTGGCCGCCCTGTATGAAGCACCGCTGGCGCTGATCCGTCCGGACCAGATCGTGGCCTGGCGCGGGCACGAAACCAGCCAGGCGGCAGCCGTGCTGGCACAGGCCACTGCGCAGCGCTGAGGGCTCTAGCGCCGCCCTGTACGGCCGCGATGGCTTGCCCAGCCCATAAGCCAGGCTTATAGCGGCTCTCGCAAATCGGTATTACCCGATAGAGCGCATCGTTCCTATCATGGCCCTTCACCTCAAGAAGGAGACCCCGCATGAGCCAAGGAACGGGCCCGCAGAGCCCGGCTGATCAGCCCGCACTGGACGCCCCCCTGCCCTACGGCCCGCCGCTCACGCTGAAGCAGGCCAAGGCCATCCTGCAGGCCGCCGAAGCCGAGGCGGAACGCAACCACTGGCCCGTGGCCATCGTCATCGCCGATTCGAGTGGTGACGTGGTGCTCGCGCTCAAGCGCGACCAGACCCAGCACTCCAGCCTGTCCATCGCCACCGGCAAGGCGCTGACCGCGGTGAACTTCCGCCGCCCCACCAAGATGTTCCAGGACGGCATCGCCGCCGGCGGCGAAGGCCTGCGTTTTCTGGCCGTGCCCGGCATCACCCCGCTCGAAGGCGGCTTCCCCCTGGTGCTGGGCGGGCAGATCGTCGGCGGCATCGGTGTCTCGGGTGTGCTCTCCAGTCAGGACGCCCAGGTGGCGCGCGCCGGTTTGGCCGCGCTGGCCTGAACCCTGAACCCATTTCCCCCCTCGATAAAAACCATACCAAGGAGACTCAGATGCTGCTACGAATCGTGCAAGTGTTGACCCTCGCCCTGCTGGCCGCCGGCCTGCCCGCGCAGGCCCAGGACAAGTTCCCCGGCAAACCCATCCGCATCGTCGTGCCCTTCGTGGGCGGCAGCCAGGTGGACATCGTCGCGCGCGAGATCGGCCGCGGCCTGCAGGCGGCCTGGGGCCAGCCCGTGATCATCGACAACCGCCCGGGCGCGGGTGGCACCATCGGCAGCCGCCTGGTCACCCAGGCCGACGCTGACGGCCACACCCTGCTCTTCACCTCGGCCTCGCACGCCATCAACCCCACGCTGTACAAGAAGCTGCCCTACGACACGCTGAAGGATTTCCGTGGCGTGAGCTTCGGCACCAGCGTGCCCAATGTGCTGGTGGTGGCCCCATCGCTGGGCGTGAAGACCGCGCCCGAGCTGCTGGCCATGGTCCGCGCCAAACCCGGCCAGCTCAACTTCGCCTCGGCCGGTGTGGGCAGCGGCACGCACTTCAACGGCGAGATGTTCAAGGCCATGGCCAAACTGGACATCGTGCACGTGCCCTACAAGGGCACCACCGACGCGCTGGTGGACACCACGGCCGGCCGCTCGGCCTACTACTGGTCACCGCTGGGCCTGACCCTGCCCTTCATCAAGGACGGCAAGCTCGTTCCCCTGGCCGTGAGCACGGCACAACGTGCGCCGCTCATGCCCGAGGTGCCGGTGATCGCCGACTTCGTGCCCGGCGTGGTCTACGACCACTGGTACGGCCTGGTGGCGCCCGGCAAGACGCCCACCCCTGTCGTGGAGCAGATCTCCGCCGAAGTCGGCCGCATCCTGCGTTCCCCCGAAGTGGTCAAGAATCTCGGCGCCCAGGGCGTGACACCGGCCCCCACCACGCCGGCCGAGTTCGACAGGTTCATCGCCTCGGAAATCGAGCGCCTGGGCATGGTGGTCAAGAGCGCGGGCATCCAGCTCGAATAAAGCCACTTCGTACGCTACCCCTGCGCCGTCTTCGGGGGGATAGCGCAACGAACGGTTCCTTACGGCCAGGAGTTGCCGTTAGGCGTTTCTAGCCGGATTTCCGCTTCAGGCTGGTTGCGGTCCTTCGCTTTGCTGAACTCGACGACAGAAACCGGTCGTCAACGTTGGAGTTCACCCGCTCGTGGAGGCGAGCACAGCCCGCGAGTCGGCGTGCACCGACGGATTAGGCGGAGGCTTCGCAGCTCATGCCGACGATCTCAGGACACGTTGAACTCGTAAGTGACACTTCCCCTGCCCACGGTTTGGAACCTCGCCGAACCTTTGTTGGAATACGGGTTGTGCAGCAGCGTCGCGGTCATGCGGGCCGGATCGCCGGCATGCGCGATGTACAGGATCCGGTAGCGGTTGTCCCCATCGGCGCGGTAGCGCTGGGCCGCGAAGATTTCGGTCGGGCCCATCTCGAAGCGCCGAGGGTCCCCGAGGCTGGCCTTGACCTCGTAGTAATACGTGACGCTTGGGGTCTCGACCTTGAAGTCATAGCCCAGGATGTCCGAACCGCCGACGGTGTTCAGCACGGTGTCACGGTAGCCAGAGAACCAGACGTTCTCATCCGCGACGGTCAGCTTGTGCCGCCGGCGCAGCCACTCCCGCGCCCAGAGCTCGCCGATGAGCCCCACGGCCATCTTCTGCTCGTCGGACATGCTCGCCTCGCTGGAGCGGTTGAACCCGCCGCCTCCGCTGCCGGACCCTCCGCCCGACCGGGACGGATCCACGATCTGCAGCGCCGCCTCATGCGCCGCCGCGTTGGCCAGTCCTGGCGCGGCAGCGGACTGTCCTGCCACCGCCGCGGCTATCGCGGCGTACCCATTGGACAACGCCGACATGGTTGTGCCCGCGAAATCGACCTGGGTGCGACGAACCAACTGCGCCGCGCGCTCTGCCCTGGCTCGCTCCTCGTTGCTGGTCATGTGGGTGGTGGTCAGCCCCCAGGCGGCAGGATCCCGGTTCACGGGCCGCCCGGCCGGCCAGACCCCTTCCAAGCCTAGCCAAGCCGAGATGCTGTCGTCGTCCAGGGCACGGAAGTCCAGCCACCCACCCTTGCGCGCTCGCGCAAGCAGCGCTTCGCGCGCCCCGTCCGTCCGCATCCAGCATTGACGCACTTCCTGCGTGGTCGCTGTGCCTGGCGCCGTGCTCCACGACGACATCAGCGGCGAGAATGCGTCCCAGAACAGGCGCAGCCGCTCGCCGTTCATCGTCCGGGTTTCGGCCAAGGTCGACGACAGTGGCAGATCGCTGGTCGCGTCTGCCATGCAGGCGTCAAGCCAACCCGCGATCTGCGCGTCCATCACGCTCTCGGGCAGTTCGTCGTACGTGGTGAACCAAGCCACGTCCGGCGGGACCGCCAGCACCTCGTCGCGCGCCTGGACGTATTGGCTCAGCGGCTGCTGCTGGTCGAACACACTCACGGCACGGGCGCGCAAGCGCGCCAGGATCGCCGGCTGTTGCCGGTTCACGTAACGTGTCCACGCGGCCCTGTGCTTGAACTCGTTGCTCACCGGCAGGTACGGCTCCCCCAGATCAGCGATCGCAGTGTTCAGCTGCTGGATTGGCAGGCGAAACTTTTCTTTCAAGTCCGGCAGGTCCAGCACCGTGAGCAGTTGGTCCTCCAGCTGAATCAGGGAGAGATTCAGGCGCGTGGCCAGCGCCTCTAGCGCCGCTCGAAGTTCAGCATCCGCAGGCTCGTCCTCCGAGTTCAGCTCCCGCAGGCTCGCTGTCGTCTCAACCGAGGCGCAACAAGCCGACAAGGGGATTGCGAACTTGAGCATGCCCATCAGGTCGCCACTGACCAGCCGCCGGGTGTGCCCGATGGCCGCTGGCTCCACGCCCAGCGCCGAAGCCACGATGTCATCGTCGGGCGTCTGTAGATCGCCCGCGCGCAGCGTCGCGGCCAGGCGCAGCAGCGCGGCGTCCAGGCCGCTGGCCAGTGGGCGGGACCCAAGGGCCAGCGCGAGCTGGCCTGCGCCCTTGGCCAGCAGGTCCAGCGTGAGCGACTCTGTGGCCTCGACGATCAGTACCGCCCCCTCGCGCCGCATCAGCACCAGCGCGCCTTGCAACGACGCGGGCAGCGGCATCCGATGCTCACTGTGCGCGATCCGGATCTCCCTGCCGATGACGACCGACAACGTGCTCGCGGCGCGGCGCACCGCGTTCAGTGTGTTCTGCGTGGTCAGAAAAAACGCGCCACCCTTGTGTTCCGCGACGCACACCAGGAAATCGACGATCCACGGACCAATGGCCTCGGTCAACAACTGCTTGGGCGTCTGGTCATCGAACTGGATGCCGTCGACATAGACATCGGCCGGCTCGTCAGAGATTCGACTGAACCGGCCGGGCGCGGTGGCGTTGACCCAGTCCCAGGCTGCATCCGCGTCGCCGCGCACAAAGTCGAAGACCTGCTTGCCTACCTCCTTCAGCAGCTGCTTCTTCAGCCCGTCTGGCTCGTCGTCGAAGTAAGCAGTGCCCAAGCCCTCGTCGTCACCCTCATCCTTGCTGGACAATGTGGCGATCACGCCGCCCGAGATCACCGGCACCACCGATCCCGTGACCAGGGTGTTTTCCGCCCGCGCGACCTGCCAAAGGCGCGAAAACAGGTCATAGAACCTGCGGGTGTCGCGAATCTCCGAAAGCCCGGATGTGGCCGCCTCGCAGAGATACGCAAGGGCACGACCGGCATGGCGCTTATCGTTGAAAAGCCCCAGGTCGCCACGCGCCCGCAGCCGCTCGATCGACGTGGGGTCCAGCGCCTCGACCACTGGCAGTATCAGGAAGTCCGCGAATCGCGGGGGGCGCTCTTCTTCATGCCGGAAGTACCACGCCTCGGAAGGCTTCACGAACCGCATGACTGATTGCTGTCTTGAGACGGGCAGCCACGGCGCTCCGGTCAGAAAGGCCAGCAGCGGCGTCGACAGGCCATGCCGATCCGTGCTGCCGGGCGCATCGCTGCGCGCAGCGCGGAACGTCAGTTGCTCTTCCGTCAATGCCCGCATCGCCAAAGCCACCTGCACGGCGTAGTCCCGGCGGAAGTCGACCGGAAACTGCTCGTGATCGAACTGACCTGGCAGCCGCCAAGCCTTCAGATCAGCGCGGTAGGCATAGCTGACGTACATGCGCTCGCAGTCCTGCGTCAGCAACGCCCGCCAGTGCGCGCGCATGCCCTCGGAGAACTTAGGCACCAGCTGCGCGACAGCCGCGGGCATGCCCGCCCTGAAGCCGCTGGCGACCGCTGGGGCGTCGTCAATGAGGGGCCGCAAGCAGTCCACCACACCGGCCGCGGTCAGGAATTCAATCCAGTCGGCCTGGATGCCATTGGCCACCGGCCATTCGGCGAAGTCAGGCAACAAGTGCGACAGCGAACGCCGCAGGTCGTCAGAGGTTGTCGACCCCGTCCGCAGCAGCGCGTGCAGCTTCTTAGCGTTCGGCGTGTCCCAACCCGCACCGAACATCGCGGCGTCGGCACCCATCCACCCGACGGTGGTGGGCACGTGAAACGCGGCCAGGCGGGTCTCGTTGGGCGACAGCGATCGACCGCTGCTCCACAGCCGAAACGCCCACTCCAGGGCCTGCACGCGCACCGCCAGGTTCTGAGCCGACCGCGTCACCCCGGCAAGCGTTCGCAGCACGTCGCGTGTGTCGTATTCCCGCGCCAACTTGCCGGCGAGCAAGAACGAGCGCCCCGGCCGGTGGCCGCCGTCATCTTTGAGCCAGGGCACGTCGCGGCTGAGCAAGGCGAAGCCCTTGGCCAGGTCGGCCGGCATCTGCTCCAGCGGCAGCGCCCTCCTGCTGTCGTCGTCATCGACCTCGGCATCCACCGCCAGCACCGGTGCGAAGTACACATCCGCCGCACGCCGGGCGCGGCCGCTGGTGCCGCTGGGCAGGGGCAACTCGCTGACGATGAGCTCGCCCCCGACGCTGAGCAGGAACTTCTTCCCAAACAGCGTGTCCGGATGGCGCGCCAGGGCCGCGGCGACCTCGTCGTAGAACGCCGCCCACCGTTCCGGCGGCGCGCTGACTGCGTGAAGCTGCTCAGCGACCTTTTCCACCCAGCCGGCGATCACTGCGGGCGGCGGCGCGAAATCACGAAAGCGCAGCCGCTGATACAGCACATCCAGCGACAGGCGCTGATGCGCCGCCAGGGAGTCGACCAGGACTTGCCCGCCCGCCACGTCGGCAATGGCCTTGGGCGACAGGCATGCCTCAGCGGACGCGGTCCAACTGTAGGTGTGCTGCGGCGATGCCCAGCCGACCGTTTCGGCCGGTCCTCGCACCGGCAGGAAGCTGCCCTCCAGGACCGACTTGCCCCCTTCGAGCATCGCCTGCTTCAGCGTGTCTAGATAGCCGTCACCCCAGCACAGCAGGCTCACCACCGCCGCAGGCGCCTGCGGCCAGCCGCTGCCGACGAGGAAGTGGATCAACTGGCAGCTCAGCCAGACCGAGCGGCGCATGAAGAAGTCGTTGAGCCGGATCGACGCGTCGACTGTGCGCCGATCCATCTTGGTATAGAAGTTGGCGTTGATGTAGGCGCCGACCGGCGCCTTGCCGTCCGACCCGAGGGGCAGAAAGCAGTACAGCCGCCCGGCTTCCAGCGGTGCACTCAGCGGCACCGCCACGCTGATCCGCGCAGCGCCGTGCCACGCCCCCCAGCTCTCCGGCACCTCGCTCTTGTCGAGGCTGGCTTTCAGCGCGGCCCTGAACGGCGACTCGTCCACGTCCCAGTGGCCGACCACGAATTCCTCGGTCCCCAGGCGCAGCCTAGTGACCGTGATCGGGGCGTCGACCTGGGGCCCTTGCGGCTGCAGCGACCAGGTGTCCTGCACGGCGCGGTCCAAGATGACCCACTCAGCCACCCCGTCGTCCAGGGTTATGGACCCGACCCGGTCCAGGAACAGCTGCAGCGGCACGCGAAGGTCGCGCAACGCCTGGAACTGCGTCCGCACGGCCTCCAGGGCATCGGCCGACTTGAGGGGCAGCCGGATGACCGTCGCGAAGCCCTGCTCGGCGAACGCCTGAACCCGCGCGCTGGGCTCTACGGGGATCGGCAAGTGCCAGAACGGCAGGTTGTGCGCCATCTCCTCGACGAACTCGGGGGACTCGTCCGGCAGCGCGGCGCGCAGGTCGTCGAGCTGAGCGAACCGAAAGCAGTAGCCGTCGAACGTGCCGTTCCCTGTGCCCTGTACCGAGTAAATCTCTGGCCAGTGGCAAATCTGCAGGACGCTCCTGAAACCCAGGCCTTTGTTGCCGGCGCCGGCGTTCACCGGCTTGCTGCTGAGCGCGACGCTGGTGATCGCCTTGAGGTTCTCGCCAATGAAGCCGGCCCCGCGGTTGGCGACATACAGGCAGCCAAGCCCGTCGCTGGCATCCAGCACGATCGAAATCTCACCATCCGTACGCGAGGCATCGTGCGCGTCGTGGGCATTCTGGATAAGTTCGACCAGGAAACGGTTGCCATAGTCGTCCGCGACGATCTGCGACATGTTGCGCGTGCTCTGGTAGAGGCTTGGGTCGTCGCGCGAGTCTAGATAGCGCTGGATCCGCTGGCGCGTCAGCCGATTCACCTCGTCCGAAGGCCGCACGGCGCCTTCGCCAAGTGTCGACCTCATCTCTGTCTTGATCATGCTGACGTTCTCCCTGTCTTATTGGTATGCCCTGCCCAAGTCTGACAGCGATTTTCGGCTTGACTTGGATCTGCAGATCGCACTATGCACAAGACTTGGCACCGCCCCCGGAGTTGGATGCCCACTTAACCTCCCGCAGTTCGTCTTAACGCTGCCGTGCGTTCACCACTGCGGTGCGGCACGGATGGTGACGGGGGTCGGGATGGCAACACCGCACGCAACCATAGACAATAATTGAAGAAGAGCGGCGGCATCGAGGTCCAACACGGCCAATGCAGCTTTGCCAGCACCAAGTACGCGTTGATGAAGAAGCTCGCTCGGCGCGAGCTGTACCTTGAAGAGATGGAGCCGCAAAGCGGCCGTTCGTGAACTTCCGCATTCGCTGCATTCCGGCCGTTCATGGCGCGGGCTCGATTGGCTGCTGAGGGCCGCAAGCAACCCCCTTGAACCCACAAGCCCACACAGGACTTGGCACCCAGGCCCCGCCCCCGCACAATGGCTGCGTCACCTTCTGGAAGCGCCGCCATGACCTCAAGCAGCACACCGGCCCCGGGCATCGACTACAGCGAATCTGGCCACGGCCCCACCGTGCTCTTCGTGCCCGGCTCCTACAGCACGCCGGCCGCGTGGAAACCCATCCAGCGGCTGCTGCCGCCGCAGTGGCGCTTCGTGGCCACCAGCCTGTGCGGTTATGGCCAGACGGCGGAGACGCGCCGCGCGGGTGATGCGGACATGGCGCACGAACTGCGCGTGCTGGAGGCGGTGGCACAGCGCGTGCCGGGGCCCATTCACCTGGTCGGCCACTCTTTCGGCGGCATGGTGGCGCTGGCGACGGCGCTGAGCGGCAGGGTCCAGTTGGCCAGCCTGGCCCTGTTCGAAGCCAATCCCCTGGCCCTGCTGCACCACCATGGGCACGTCGACCTGCACCAGGCCACACGTCGCATGAGTGAGGCCTTCGAGCAGGCCGTGGCCGGGGGCGAGCATGATGCGCCCGCGCGCATCATCGACTTCTGGGGTGGCGCCGGCTCCTTCGCCGCCATGCCCGCACCGGTGCAGGACTACTGCCGCCAGACGGCCCCCGCCAATGTGCTGGACTGGCACACGGCCTTCGGCTACGACGTGCATGGCGCTGACCTGGCCCGACTGGACCTGCCCGTGCTGCTGGTGCGTGGCGAATACGCCAACCCGGCCATGGTGGCGGCCACGGAGGTGCTGGCGGCGCAGTTGCCCCAGGTCCAGCCCGCCGTGGTAGCCGGCGCCAGCCACTTCCTGATCAGCACACACCCGCAGGATTGCGCCGCGCTGCTGGGCGCGCACCTGGCGGCACAGGCCTGACTCAGGGCGTGGGGCGCTCCGCCCCCTGACGCCCCTGGGCGCGTGCCGACAGGTAGGCGTGCAGGTCCAGGATGTGCGCGTTCACACGCGGCTCGCTCTGCCAGGCCGGCATGCTGAGGGGTGCGTCCTTGCGCTGCATGACGACTTCGACCTGTGCCTCGCCCGCTGCCGTCCCGCTGCGGACCTGCGTGGCCGGCTGGTTCAGGTCATAACGCTGCAGCACCAGGCTCACGAACTGGCGCTCGCCCATGGCGCGTACGCGGGGCAAGAGATCGGGGGCGTTGGCCGTGCCGGTGGCAGCCGCCCCATGGCAGGCGGCGCATTTGTCCTGGAACACGCGCCAGCCCAGGTAGACCGAGCCGGGCGCAGCGGACAGCTGGGCAACCTCCTGTGCGGCGTGCCGGTTCTGCCAGTCCACCGTACAACCGGTCAGCAACAGCAGCGAGATCGCGCCCGCACACCACGAAATTTTGGCCATGATCATCCCCTTTCAGCTTCATTCCGGCCCGGCAGGCATGCCGGGCACAGCTCTCATTGTCCGTGATACCGGCATCAGTCAAAACAGCAGGTGCCGCGGGGAATGGCTCCGGGGGCTCGTTGCAAGCCTCATGCGCCGGGCGTATTGGTACTAATACAGATTGCGCTGCAAGCGGATTTGCGACATAAAACAGGTTTCCGAATCAAAGAGAGAGACCCATGAACCGAGATACAGGCCTGAGCCGACGCGACTACCTGAAGCTGATGGGTGCGACCGGACTGGCCGCCACCGGCGTGACAACACATGCCCAGAGCGCCTGGCCCAGCAAGCCCATCCGCTGGATCGTGCCCTTCGCACCCGGCGGCACCTCCAGCATCGTGGCGCGCAGCATCGCTGCGGAACTCACCAAGCAGATGGGCGCCAACTTCGTCATCGACAACAAGGGCGGCGGCGGCGGTGTGCCGGCCATGCAGGAACTCATGCGCGCCCCGGCCGATGGCTACACCATCGTCATGAGCCATATCGGCCTGATGGCGGTCAACCCGCTGATCTACCCTGATGCCGGCTACGACGTGAACAAGGACTTCGTGCCGGTCACCCTGCTCAACCGCATCCCCAGCCTGTTCTGCGTGCACAAGGACGTGCCGGTCACCGACCTGAAGTCCTTTGTGGCCTACGCCAAATCCAAGCCGGGCCAGCTCAACTACGCGTCGGCCGGCAACGCCAGTGCAGGTCACCTGGCTGTCGAGGCACTGAAGCTGAAAACCGGGATCTTCATGACCCACATCCCTTACCGCGGCACCGGCCCGGCACTGACGGACTTTCTGGCCGGCCGGGTTGATTTCTTCTCGGCGGGTACGCCCGCGCTGCTGCCGCACATCAAGAGCGGCGCGATCCGCTGCATCGGCGTGGGCTCGCCCAAGCGCATCTCCGTGCTGCCGGATGTCCCCTCCGTCAGCGAGTTCTATCCGGGTTTCGAAACCGAGCAGTGGTATGGCATCCACGCCCGCGCCGGCACCCCGCAGGCGATCATCACACGGCTGCAGCAGGAATGCGCCAAGGCCATGAAAGCACCTGACGTCATGACCAAGCACGAAGCCGAAAGCGCCACGCCAGGCGGCGGCACGCCCAAGGAATACGGTGATTTCGTCGCCAAGGAACAGGCCCGCTGGAAAGACGTGGTGATCAAGGCCGGAATCAAACCGGGCTGATCAGGAACCGGACCCGCAAAAAAGCCGCCGGGCTCCCTAGAGCCCGGCGGCTTTTTTCATGACATCAGATCAGGCGCAGGTCCACGGCGATGTTGCCGCGCGTGGCGTTGGAATAGGGGCAGACCTGGTGGGCGGTTTCCATCAGGTCCTGCGCCACGGCGCGCTCCAGGCCCGGCAGGCTGATGGCCAGGCGCACGGCCAGGCCGAAACCCTGGGCGACGGGACCGATGTCCACTTCGGCGTCCACCGCAGCGTCGGCCGGGATGCTCACCTTCTTCATGCCCGCCACGTGCTTGAGCGCGCTCAGGTAACAGGCCGAGTAGCCCGCGGCAAAAAGCTGCTCGGGGTTGGTCGCGCCACCGGCGCCACCCAGGGCCTTTGGCGGTGCCAGCCTGACGTCCAGCAGGCCGTCGTCGGTAACGGAGCGGCCGTCACGGCCACCCGTGGTGTGGGCCTTGGCGGTGTAGAGAACCTTGTTGAGGACGGTGGTCATGGTGAGATCCTGTTGGTTTGTAAAAAAGTCAGGCTTGCAGGCGGTCGCGCAGCTGCTGGACCTGGCGGGTCAGGGCCGTGAGTTCGTTCAATGAGCACTGCGCGGCTTCGAGCATGCAGCCGGGAATGGGTGCGGCTTTGGCCTTGAGCTTGCGGCCGGCGGCGGTGAGCTGGATCAACACACGCCGCTCGTCGTCGGCATCGCGCAGGCGGCTGATATAGCCCGCGCTCTCCAGCCGCTTGAGCAGGGGCGTGAGCGTGCCGGAGTCGAGAAAGAGGCGCTCGCCGATCTCGGAGACGGTCAGCCCGTCACGCTCCCACAGCACCAGCATGGCCACGTACTGCGGGTAGGTCAGGCCCAGCGCGTCCAGATGCGGCTTGTAGGCCTTGGACATGGCGTGCGAGGCGGAGTACAGCGCAAAGCAGAGCTGCTGGTCCAGCTGCAGGGCCTGGTCTGGAGAGAGTTTCTGTTTTGGCATGGGCTGAATTATTGATCACAATTAAATTGTGTGCAATCTACTTGCCGGATGCCCCCTGACGGGGCAGGGTTACGGGGAAGATCAGCCCGGGCCGGGATCAGGCCACGGGGCGCACGCCGTCAAAGGCGGCCTGGAAGAGCTGGCGGATGGCCGTGCGCTCCAGGGGGCGCGGGTTGGGGTACTGGTTCTGCAGGGCGATGTCGCAGGCCTTGTCGAGATCGCCGGCCTTCATGCCGATGTCTTTCAGCGCCACCGGCGCGCCGTTTTTCTTCGCCAGGTCATACACCGCCTGCGCCGCACTGGCGCCACCGAGCGCACGCCGGATGCGCGCCATGGCCTGCGGCGCGTGCTGGCTGTTGTAGGCCAGCGCGTGCGGCAACACGATGGTGTGTGTCTCAGCGTGGGGCAGGTTGAAACTGCCGCCCAGGGTGTGGCAGAGCTTGTGGTGCAGCGCCATGCCCACGTGGCCCAGCACGGTGCCGCAGAGCCAGGCACCGTACAGCGCATCGGCACGGGCATCCATGTCGCGCGCATTCTTCACGATGGCTGGCAAGGCACGGCCCAGGGCCGTGATGCCCTCCTCGGCCATCAGGTCCATGATGGGGTTGCTGTCCACCGCATACAGGCCTTCGGCCGCGTGGGCGATGGCGTTGATGCCGCTGGTCACGCTTAAAGGTACGGGCAGGCTCAGCGTCAACTCGGGGTCGTAGATCACGGTGCGCGGCAATACGCGGATATCGCGCCCGGTTTTCTTGAGCCCCGCTTCGGTGATGCCGTAGATCGGCGTCATCTCCGAGCCGGCATAGGTGGTGGGAATGGCCAGGATGGGCAGGCCCGAGTCCAGTGCGATGGCCTTGCCCAGGCCGGTGGTGGAGCCGCCGCCGATGGCCACGGCGCAATCCGCGCCCAGCTGCTTCGCCACTTCACGCGCCTCACGCGCGGTCTCGATGGGCACGTGCATGACGGCGCGGTCGAACACGCCGGCGGCACGCACGCCCAGCAAGCCCACCACCATCTCGGCCGAAGCACGCTGCTCGGGCGTGGACAGCACCAGCGCGCGCTTGCAGCCCAGGGCATCGATCTCCCGGGCCAACTGCGAGAGAGACCCCGCGCCGAAGACGACGCGCGCGGGCTGGGCGGTGTAGACGAATGGGGTCACGAAACTCTCCAGGGAAATCAACAGCGTCAGATTACAGCTTGGGGTTGAGCCCGGCGCCGCGCTCCAGCACCTTGATGATGGCCGCGTAGTCGTCCAGCCCATTGCCCTGCACCACGGCGGCGTGCATGAGCTTCTGTGTCATGGCGGTCTGCATCAGGGGCACGTTGCTGGCGGCGCCGGCGGCCAGGATCAGGTCCAGGTCCTTGATCATCTGCTCCACCGTGAAGGTGGGCGTGAAGTCACGCCGGCTCAGCTGCGCGGACTTGGCCTTGACGATGGGCGAGGCCACGGCGCTGGCGGTCAGCACCTCCCACATGGCCTGCCAGTCCAGGCCGCCCTTGCGCCCCAGGGTCAGGGCCTCGGCCAGCATGGCGCTCGTCTGCGCGATCATGAGGTTGACCACCAGCTTCATCAGGCGCGCCTGCTCGGCCTCGCCGAGATAGAAGTGGTTCGGCCCCAGGGCCTTGAGCAGCGGCAGCATCTGGTCGTAGGCGACCCGCGGGCCGGAAACCAGCACGGTAAGCTGCGCGGCCTCGGCCATCTTGTTGTTGCCCGAGACGGTGGTGCGCAGATAGGCCAGGCCTTTGCCCTCCAGCGCCTGGGCCGCGTCGGTCGAGGCCTGCTGGGAGACGGTGCTGGTGTCGACGTAGACAGTGCCGGGCCGGGCGGCAGCGGCCACCTGGGCGGCCACCGCGCGCAGGGCCGCGTCGTGCGGCAGCGAGGAAAAGACGGCATCGGCTGCTGCGATGGCCGCCGATGCATCGCTGACCACGGCCAGCCCCTGCTCCTGCGCCAGCTCGCAGCGCTCCTCGCAGGGGTCGCTGACCGTCAGGGTGTGCCCGGCAGCCGCCAGGTGGCCGGCCATGGGCAGGCCCATCTTGCCGACGCCTATGAAATGGATCTTCACCTTGGACCTTCCCTCTTCATTGCGTTTTCAGGTTGGCGGCCTTGACGATGCGCGCGGCCACATCCATCTCGCTCTTGATGTAGGCGTTGAAAGCCTCGGGCGACAGAGGGAAGGGGTCGGCGCCGAGCTTGGACATGCGGTCTTTCAGCTCGGGGCTGTTCAAGGCCTTGAGCGCTTCCTCGTTGAGCTTCCTGATCACGGCCGCCGGGGTAGCCGCAGGAACGATCATGCCGACCCACAGGGTGTAGTCGGAGGCGGGCAGGCCGGCTTCGATGCTGGTGGGCACGTCCGGCAGGGTGGAGGCGCGCATCTTGGTGCTCACCGAAAGGGCCTGCAGGCGGTTGTCGCGGATCAGCGGCAGGGCCGCGGCCAGCGGGGCGAAGAACCAGTCGTTGGAGCCGCCGATGACGTTGTTCATGGCGTCGGGTGTGCCCTTGTAGGGGACGTGCAATGCCTCGATGCCGGCCTGCAGGCGGAAGATCTCGGCGTTCATGTGCGTGCCGCTGCCGATGCCGGCCGAGGCGTAGTTGAACTTGGCCGGGTTGGCCTTGACGGCGGCGATCAACTCGGCCTGGGTCTTCCAGCCCTTGGCCGGATGCACGACCAGCACATTGGGGATGGCAGCCAGGGCGGTGACGCCCGTCAGATCCTTGAGCGTGTCGTAACCGGGGCTACTGTAAAGCGCCGGGTTCAGCGCATGCGCCGAGGAATGCACGAGGATGGTGTAGCCGTCGGCTTCGCTCTTGGCCACCTGGGCGGCGGCGATGGTGCCGCCGGCACCGAGCTTGTTCTCGATGACGATGGGCTGGCCCATGCTGCGGCTCATGGCGTCGCCCACGCTGCGCGCCACGATGTCGGTGGCGCTGCCTGCGGTGAAGGGCACGATGAACTTGATGGGCTTGGCCGGGTAGCCTTGCGCGAGGGCGGAGCCCAGGGCCAGGACCGACAGGACGCTCAGGACAAAACGCTTCATGGTGGATCTCCTCTGCTTATGAAATGGTCTGGATGGCACGTTCGGCATACGACAGGTCGATGTACCTGGCCGGCGCCGGCGGGGTGCCGCCCCACATGCCTTCCATCTCGGCACGGATGGCCAGCACGGTCTGGAAACCTTCGGTGTTGAAGCGGGCATCCGGCGCGAGACCGGCGCCCGGCGTGAGCAGCGCCTCGTAGGTGCCGCTGGCCGCAGCGCTGTCAAGCTTGAAGCTGCGCATCAGCAGCTCGATCATCTGTGGACGGTGGCTGGGGTCCATCACCAGACGATGGCCCTCGATGCAAGCGGCCAGGTACTGCTGCAGGACATCCGCGTGGGCCTGCGCCCAGCTGCGCAGGACAAAAGCACCGGTGGCCTGGTAAGGCCCCAGCAGGGTGTACTGGTTGCCCAGGCTCTTGAGGCCCTGCTGGCGCACCGTGAAGGAAAAAGGCGGGTTGATCATGCCGGCGGCCAGCTGCGGGTCGGCCACCATGGCGGCCGCGCGCGGCCCGGTGCCGCCGGCCAGGCGCACGGTGTAGTCGCGCCCCTCCAGCAGGCCATGGTTCTTGAGGATCTTCTTGGCCACCAGGGCATAGGCCGTGTTGGGCGCATCGACAGCCAGCACCTTGCCGCGCAGATCGGCGATGCTGCCGATCTCCTCACGGACCATGAACTCGTTCATGCCAGCGTCCCCGCCCAGCACGATGACCACGTCCTGCCCTGCCTCCACCATGGCCACGGCGTTGTCCACCGCGGCGTGGGCAATGTCGAAGCTGCCCGCGACCAGGCCGCTGCGTTGCGCATCGGAGTTCGGCGTGTGCTGGATCTCCAGCGCCAGACCGCGCCGCGCAAAACAGCCGGCCTCCTGCGCCGCGAGCAGCGGCAGGTTGCTGGAGGTGTTGAAGATGTTGACGCGCAGGGTCTGCATCGGGCTTACTTGGCGCCCTTCATGATGACGCTCAGGGTCGCATGCTCCTCGCGGATGAAGGCATCGAAGCGCTCGGGTGTCATCGGCAGGGGCTCGCCACCGAGCTTGGCCATGCGCTCTTTCACATCGGGCTGGTTCAGGGCCTTGTTGACTTCCTGGTTGAGCTTGTTGACCACGTCGCGCGGTGTCTTGGCCGGCGCCAGCAGGCCGATCCAGAAGTCGAAGACAAAACCGGGCACGGCCGCTTCGGCGACCGTGGGCACCTCCGGCAGGGCCGAGGAACGCTGCGCCGTGCTGACCGCCAGGGCGCGCATGCGGTTGTCGCGGATCATCGGGATGGACGAGAGCACGGGCGTGAACATGAAGTCGACACGACCGGCCACGGTCTCGGTGATGGTCTCGGGTGTGCCCTTGAAGGGGATGTGGGTGGCCTGCAGGCCCGTGACGGCGCGGAATTTCTCGGCGTTCACGTGCGTGGCGCTGCCGGTGCCGGCCGAGGCGTAGTTGAGCTTGCCGGGATTGGCCTTGGCGGCGGCGATCAGTTCCGAGACACTTTTGATCGGGCTGTTGGCGCCCACCACCAGCACATTGGGCAGCGAGGCCAGCGGTGTGATGCCAGCAAAGTCGCCCACGGTGTCGTAGCTCAGGCCCGGGTAGAGCACCGGGTTGACCACGTGGCCGGTGGACACCACCAGCAGGGTGTAGCCATCGGGCTCGCTCTTGGCCACAAAGGCCGAGCCGACCGTGCCGCCTGCCCCGGGCTTGTTCTCGACGATCACGGTCTGGCCCCAGGCCGTGCTGAGTTTCTCGCCCACGATGCGCGCCATGATGTCCGTGGCACTGCCAGGCGTGAAGGGCACAACGATGCGGATCGGTTTGCTCGGATACCCCTGCGCGAGCGCCAGGCCGGCACTCAGCAACAGGGCTGCAGAAATAAGAACGCGTTTCATGTCTGTCTCCTTCAATAGTTATGACTCGAACACTCTGCGCTGCCCTCGGCCTCCAGGCGTAGTCAGCTTTTCTCTGCTTATCGCGACAAGCCCAACGCCGTCGTGATCTTGCGGCCTGAAGCCTGCAGCGCTGCAAGCTTCGGGGCCAGGTCCACATCCACCAGCTTGCCGTGGCGCTTCTTCCAGCGCCCGGCCACCATCACGCTGTCGATATTGGCCAGCGTGGTCTGCATGACCACCGTGCTCACGGGGTCGTGCACGGGCTGCATGTTCAGGTCGTCGGCGCGGATCAGCACCAGGTCGGCCTGCTTGCCGGCGGCCAGTGTGCCGATGCGGTCGAGCTGGCCCAGCATGCGGGCGCCTTCCACCGTGACCCAGGACAGCGCTTCGCGCGTGGTGATGGTGGAAGTGGGGGGAATGCTGCCGTGCGCTTCGCGGTAGGCCACGTTGTCCAGGCTGCGCTGCATGCCCAGGGCCACGCGCGCCTGCGTCAGCATGTCGCCGCTGAGCACGCTTTCCAGGTCCACGCCCAGCGAGGGGGCCTTGCCGTAAGCGCGCAGGCGGCCGGTGATGGGGTGGCCGTGGCCCTGCGTCATCTCGTTCTCGGCCGCGGCCGAGAAGCTCATGCCGAGTTCGCAGAAGCGCTTCAGTTGTTCGTCGCTCAGCGCGTGGCCGTGCACGATGTTGATCTGCGGGCCCAGCAGGCCCTCGGCTTCGAGCTTTTCCCAGCCGTCCGGGGTGCGCGCTGCGCCACCGCCCTGGTGCAGGGAGCCGATGATGCCCAACTCCCGGACCATGCGGAAATCGTGCAGGGCCACGTCCAGCGTGGAGTAGTGCGGGCCCAGCACGGCGGCGTGCACGCTCAGCAGGGCCTTGCCCTGATGGCTTTTCAGCAGGCGCTCGACCTCGGCACGCGGGTGCGGAACTTCCCAGAAGGGGCGCTCGCCCGGCTTGGGATCGGGCTTGGGTGTGCCATGGAAAAAGGCGGCGCGGATGCCGGACTCCAGCAAACCGGTGATGGCCGCGTCGTTGTGCGCCGGCGTCTTGTTGTTGTGGCACCAGTCGCCCAGGGTGGTGGTGCCGCAGTTGAGCTGGTTCAGCGCGCCCACCAGGGTGGCGATGTGCAGGTCCTGCGGCTCGAACACCGTGGCCAGGCCCGCGTGCATGTTCTTGAAATACTCCAGCAGCGTCCAGTTGGCGGCCAGGCCGCGCAGTGCGGTCTGCCAGGTGTGCATGTGCGCGTTGACCAGGCCGGGGATGAGGATGCAGCCGGTGGCGTCCACCACCTGTGCATCGTCGGCGTGGAGGGTGGGTGCAATCTCCGTGATGCGGTCACCCGTCACCAGCACGTCGCCACGCGGCAGGTCACCCAGCGCGTCCATGGTGATGACGGTGGCGCCGCGGATCAGGGTGCGCACAGCAGACATCTCTACGCTCAGGACGACAGGCCGTCGGGGATCTGCAGGTTCAGCGGCTTGATCTGCAGACCGGCGTCGTTCGCCGTCTCCTGCAGCAGGATGGCGAAGTCCACGTTGTCATGGCCGTGGCCCACCATGCGTGCGATCGACTCGCGCGTGGCGGCCGCCGATGGCATGGGCACGCCATGGGCCTTGGCCGCGCTCATGCCCAGGTCCATGTCCTTGAGCAGGAGCTTCGGGGTAAAGGTCACCTGGTCGAAGTTCAGGTTGCTCAGCACCGGCGTCTTGTAACGCGTGTACATGGAGCCCAGCACCGAATCGTTGATGCTTTCGAGGAAGACATTGCGCGGAATGCCGGCCTTCTCGGCCAGCACGGTGATCTCGCACAGGTTCTGGATGATCACGCCGAACATGGTGTTGTGCGCGATCTTCCAGATGCGGGCCAGTTCGCCCTCGCCCACCCACATGACCTTGCGCGCCATGGCCTGCAGATAGGGCTCGACCTGCTCGTACAGCGCCTTGGGGCCGGACGACACCGTCAGCAGCTTGCCGGCCTTGGCGACCTTGGCATTGCCCGAAACCGGGGTGCAGAGATAACCCACGCCCATGCCTTCGAGCTGGGCACGGATCTCGGCCGAACCCTCCTGCGAGATGGAGGAGCTGTCCACCACCACCTGGGGTTTCTTGGCGCCCGTCACGAGGCCGCCGGGGCCGAACAGCACTTCCTTGAGGTCGTCGGTGGTGGAGACCATGGTGAAAACCACGTCGCAGCTGGCCAGGTCGATCTTGTTCGTTTCGATCTTGGCGCCGTACTCGGCCAGGTGGGCGGCCTTGGAGGCGGTGCGGTTCCAGACGTGGACGGCGTGGCCGGCCTTCAGCAGCTTGGTCACCATCGCCTCGCCCATACGACCCAGGCCGATCCAGCCGATCTTCTTGCTCATCAAAGTGTCTCCTCGTTCATGGGTAGTGGATGCGTCGCATCCTGAATCCCGCAGTGTTGAGCAAAGACGGCCCGGGTACAAGGCGGCCCAGGAAAATCAGTTTTCCGATGGGCGAAAAAAAGCCGGGCAAAGCCCGGCTCGCATCAGGGTTAGCCCCGACTCAGACGCGCTCGATGATCACCGCAATGCCCTGCCCCACGCCGATGCACATGGTGCACAGGGCATAACGGCCGCCGGTCTTTTGCAATTGGTTCAAAGCGGTGGTGGCCAGACGCGCACCCGAAGCGCCCAGCGGATGGCCCAGAGCGATAGCGCCGCCATTCGGGTTGACACGCGGATCGTCGTCGCGCACACCCAACTGGCGCAGCACGGCCAGACCCTGGGCGGCAAAGGCCTCGTTCAACTCGATCACGTCCATCTGCGCCATCGTCAGGCCAGTGAGTGCCAGCACTTTCTGCGTAGCAGGCGCGGGGCCGATGCCCATGATGCGCGGGGCCACACCGGCGGTGGCCATGCCCACGATGCGGGCACGTGGTGTCAGGCCGTGCTTCTTGGCGGCATCCTCACTCGCCAGCAGCAGGGCACAGGCGCCGTCGTTGACACCCGAGGCGTTGCCCGCCGTCACCGTGCCGCCTTCGCGCACGATGGGCTTGAGCTTGGCCAGGGCCTCCAGCGAGGTCTCGCGCGGGTGCTCGTCCTTGCTCACGACGATGGCATCGCCCTTCTTCTGCGCAATGGTCACGGGGGTGATCTCGGCGTCAAAGTAGCCTGCTTTCTGCGCGGCCACGGCCTTGAGCTGCGAGGCCAGGGCCATCTTGTCCTGGTCTTCGCGGTTGATCTTGTACTCGTCGGCCACGTTCTCGGCCGTCTCGGGCATGGAGTCCGTGCCGTACTTCTGCTTCATGAGCTTGTTGACGAAGCGCCAGCCGATGGTGGTGTCGAAGATCTCGGCGCTGCGGCTGAAGGCGCTTTCGGCCTTGCCCATCACAAAAGGCGCGCGGCTCATGCTCTCCACACCGCCGGCGATCATCATCGTGGCCTCACCGGCCTTGATGGCGCGCGCGGCGCTGCCCAGCGCGTCCAGCCCCGAACCACAGAGGCGGTTCACGGTGGAGGCCGACACTTCAGGCGGCAGGCCCGCCAGGAGAGCCGCCATGCGACCCACGTTGCGGTTGTCCTCGCCGGCCTGGTTGACACAGCCGTAGATCAGGTCGGTCAAGGCCGCCCAGTCCACTTTCGGGTTGCGCGCCATCAGCGCGGCGATCGGGATGGCACCGAGGTCGTCGGCGCGCACGCTGGACAGCACGCCGCCGTAACGGCCGAAGGGGGTACGGATGGCGTCGCAGATATAGGCTTGATTCATGACGTTTCCTTGATTCGGTTCATTTCGCGATCGGCAAGCCGATCATCTTTTCGAGTTCGGCGTGTGTCAGGCCGTCGACCAGATCGACGAGCTTCAAGCCCTGCGGCGTGCAGTCCAGCGTGCAGACGTCGGTGTAGACACGCTTGACACAGGCGATGCCGGTCAATGGATAGCTGCAGGCCTGCACGATCTTGCTCTCGCCCTGCTTGGTCAGCAGGTCCATCATGACCCAGGTCTGCCTGGCGCCGACTGCCAGGTCCATGGCGCCGCCCACGGCGGGGATCGCATCCTTCTCGCCCGTGTGCCAGTTGGCCAGGTCACCGGTGGCACTGACCTGGAAGGCGCCCAGCACGCAGATGTCCAGGTGGCCGCCGCGCATCATGGCGAAGCTGTCGGTGTGGTGGAAGTAGGAGCCCCCGGGCAGCAGCGTGACCGGTTGTTTGCCCGCGTTGATGAGGTCGTAGTCCTCCTGCCCCGCGACCGGCGCCGGGCCCATGCCCAGCAGGCCGTTCTCGCTGTGCAGCAGCACCTCGCGCTCTTTCGGGATGTGGTTGGCCACCAGCGTGGGCTGGCCGATGCCCAGGTTGACCACCGCCCCCTCTGGGATGTCCTGGGCCACACGCGCGGCCAACTGGTCTTTGCTACGTTTTTGATAGCTCATCTCATACCGCCTTCTTGAAACCGCCGGCCTGCGTGGCCTGGCGTGCGATCTTCACGATCTTGCTGACATAGATGGCCGGTGTCACCACGGCCTCCGGGTCCAGCCCGCCGAGCTCGACGATCTCGTGCACGCTGGCGATGGTCTGTTTGCAGGCCATCGCCATGCTGGGGCCGAAGTTGCGCGCGGTCTTGCGGTAGGTCAGGTTGCCCCAGCGGTCGCCACACTCAGCCTTGATCAGCGCCACGTCGCCGTGGATGGGCGACTCCAGCACATACCCCTTGCCGTCGATCACGCGCGTTTCCTTGCCCTTGGCCAGGTCCGTACCGTAGCCCGTCGGCGTGAAGAAACCACCGATGCCGGCACCCGCGGCGCGGATGCGTTCGGACAGATTGCCCTGGGGTACCAGTTCGAGTTCCAGCTTGCCGCTGCGGTACAGGCCATCGAAGACAAAGCTGTCGGCCTGGCGCGGGAAGCTGCAGATGATCTTGCGCACGCGGCCCGTGGCCAGCAACGCGGCCAGGCCCGTGTCGCCATTGCCGGCGTTGTTGTTGACCACCGTGAGGTCTTTCGCCCCCTGCGCGATCAGGCCATCGATCAGCTCCAGCGGGATGCCCGCCGTGCCGAAGCCGCCGATCATGACGGTGGAGCCGTCCTTCACGCCGGCCAATGCCTCGGCCACCGAGGCCGCGATCTTGTTGATCATGAAATTCGCTCCTGTTCGTATGTCGAACATTTGTTCGTATAATGAATTCTAATCCAAGCCCTCGACAGCCGCCTCATGCCCCCTGCCACACCCGCGACAGCGCCCCAGCCCGGCGACAGCTATGTGCAGTCCTTCGCGCGCGGGCTGGAGGTGATCCGCTCCTTCAGCGCCGAAGCGCCACAGCAGACGCTCAGCGAGGTGGCGGCCCGCACCGGCCTCACGCGCGCCGGCGCCCGCCGCATCCTGCTGACGCTGCAGACCCTGGGCTACGTGGAAAGCGACGGCCGGCTGTTCAGGCTCACCGCGCGCATCCTGGACCTGGGCTTCGCTTACCTCTCCTCCATGCCGATCTGGAACCTGGCCGAGCCGGTGATGGAAGCGCTGGTGGAGGAAGTGAAGGAATCCTGCTCGGCCGCCGTGCTCGAAGGCACGGACATCGTCTACGTGCTGCGCGTGCCCACCCACAAGATCATGCGCAACACCCTGGGTGTGGGTTCGCGCCTGCCGGCCTACTGCACCTCGCTGGGTCGTGTGCTGCTGGCCGACCTGCCCGACGATGAACTGGTGAAACGACTGAAAACCTCTCGCCCCAAGGCCCTGACCAAACATACGGTCACCGATCTGGATGCCCTGCTGGCCAAGGTCCAGCAGGTGCGCCGCCAGGGCTGGTGCCTGGTGAACCAGGAACTGGAGGAGGGCTTGATCTCGCTGGCCGCGCCCATCACGAACCGTGCCGGCCACTGCATCGCCGCGCTCAACATCAGCGGCCAGGCCAACCGCACCAATGCCAAGGTGGCACAGGAAACCCTGCTGCCTGCCCTGCTGCAGGCGGCGCGCACGATCTCGCAGCGACTCTCGTAATCGATAATCGGGCCATGATGTTCCAGCCCTCCCAAGCCGATGTGCGGCGCTTCTTCTGCGGAGTCCATGCCAAGGCCTGCACCGGCCAGCCGATGGAGGCCATCGAGCTGCTGGCCAGCCAGTGGATCGCCGAGCACCCGGAATTCCATGCCGAACTGGCCGATCTGGACGCGGCCCTGGCCAGCATGACGAAAGTGGAGCCCGAGCGCACCAACCCCTTCCTGCATCTGTCCATGCACCTGTCCATCAGCGAGCAGTGCAGCATCGACCAGCCACGCGGCATCCGCCAGGCCGTGGAACTGCTGGCGGCCAAGCGCAATGACCTGCATGCGGCCCATCACGAGGTGATGGACTGCCTGGGCCGCATGGTCTGGGAAAGCCAGCGCGCGGGCCGTCCCCCGGATGGGGCGGCCTATATCGATTGCGTTCAGCAGCGAGCCACGAAGGACTGAGTTCGCTACACCGCATAAAAAAAGCCGCTCGATGAGCGGCTTTTTTATCGAGTGTGAAGCGCTTAGCGGAAGCGGCTCTGGGGCACGGTCTTGAGTTCGCCCGGCAGGCTGCTGACGTAGCCGGCCAGTTCCTTCAACTCGGCGTTGGAGAACTGCTTGGCAATGCCGCCCATGATGCCATTGGCACGGCCCCAGGTGGCGTTGCCTTCGGTCTTGTAGGACTTGAGCGCGACGAACAGGTAATCAGCCGGCTGGCCACCCACCTTGGGGTAGCTCGGGTCGATCGGCTTGTTGAAGTTGTCGCCGTGGCAGGCCACGCAACCACCCTTGTTCAACAGCTCCGCCACCTTGGCCGAGGGAGAGGGTGCCTTGGCGGGGGCCGCAGCAGCGCCCTTGCCATGGCCTTCGTAGTAGGCCGACACATCGGCGATGTCCTGATCGCTCAGGCTCTCGGCGATGGCGCGCATGGACGGATGCTTGCGCTCGCCCTTCTTGTAGGCGTTCAGCGCGGAAGCGATGAACTTCGCGTTCTGGCCCGAGATCATGGGCACGCGGTAGATCTCCGGGAAGCTGGCCTGGTAGCCATGGATGCCGTGGCAGCCGATGCACATGGCAACTTTGCCCTCGCCAGCCTTGGCATCACCCTTGGCTTCCTGGGCATGGGCGGAAAACGCCGTCGCAGAAGCGACAAGCATGGAAGAGAGCGTCAGCAACAGTTTGTTCATTTTGCGAGGACAATCAGCCTGTGGTTGATATAAATCAGCCTGACATTATATCTGCCGCCATTCCCCGGGTTTACCCGCACCAGAACGCCCCTGCCGCCCCATGAAATTCCAAGGAACCTCGAATTACGTCGCCACCCAGGATCTGATGCTGTCGGTCAACGCCGCCATCACACTCAAACGGCCTTTGCTGGTCAAGGGCGAGCCTGGCACCGGCAAGACCATGCTGGCCGAGGAAGTGGCCGCGGCCCTGAAGCTGCCCCTGCTGCAGTGGCACATCAAGTCCACCACCAAGGCGCAGCAGGGCCTGTACGAGTACGACGCGGTGAGCCGCCTGCGCGACAGCCAGCTGGGCGACGAGAAGGTCAAGGACATCCACAACTACATCGTCAAGGGCGTGTTGTGGCAGGCTTTCACGGCGGATCAGCCGGTGGCCCTGCTGATCGACGAGATCGACAAGGCCGACATCGAATTCCCCAACGACCTGCTGCGCGAAATCGACCGCATGGAGTTCTATTGCTACGAGACGCGTGAACTCGTCAAGGCCAAGCACCGGCCCCTGGTCTTCATCACCTCCAACAACGAGAAGGAGTTGCCCGACGCCTTCCTGCGCCGCTGCTTCTTCCACTACATCAAGTTCCCCGACGCCGAGACCATGGCCAAGATCGTGGCCGTGCACTTCCCCGGCCTCAAGCAGGAGCTGCTGGGCGCGGCGATGAAGACCTTCTTCGACGTGCGCAACCTGCCCGGCCTCAAAAAGAAACCCTCCACCAGCGAGCTGCTGGACTGGCTCAAACTGCTGCTGGCCGAGGACATTCCGGCCGAGGCCTTGCAGAGCAAGGACGAGAAGGTGGCCGTGCCGCCGCTGGTGGGCGCCCTGCTCAAGAACGAGCAGGACGTGAGCCTGTTCGAAAAGCTGGTCTTCATGCAACGCAACAACCGCTGAGGCCCGCCATGACGAACAAGCTACTCCTTGAAGGCCTGTCCGACGCCATCGGTTTCGTCGGCGGTGCCCTGGCCGGCTACTGGATCGGCCATCTGCTGGGCTGGAACATTTTTTCCGAGGGTTACGACAACGCCAGCATCGGCGCCATCGTGCTGGTGGGCCTGGGCGGCGGCCTCGGCCTGCAAGGGGCGCGCCGCTGGTTGCGCAGCCGCAAGGACCGCGAGGCCTGAGATGACCCCCACGCTTGTCACTTCGTGTACTGCGCTGCCCCCCGAGGGGGCCATCGTCGCCTTGGGGCGGCCCGGCGGCGACTGATATGCCTTTCGTCGAGCCCGTCACCCTGGCGCAACGTGGCGTGCAGCTGGTGCCGCTGGGCCTGGACCACGAGGCCGGACTGCGTGCCGCAGCAGCAGACGGCGAACTCTGGAACCTGCGCGTGACCGGTGTGCCCCGGCCCGAGGAAACCCGCGGCTACATCGAGACCGCGCTGACTATGCGCGCGGAGGGCAGCCGCTTCGCCTTTGCCGTGCTCGACGAACTCAGCGGCCGCGTGCTGGGTTGCACCAGCTACCACGACATCCTGCCGGCCGTGAAACGCGTAGAGATCGGCTACACCTGGTACGCGAAAAGCGTGCAACGCACCCACGTCAACACCACCTGCAAGCTGCTCATGCTCACGCACGCCTTCGAGACCCTGGGCTGCCACGTCGTGGGCTGGCGCACCGACAACTTCAACTTCGCCTCACAGGCCGCCATCGAGCGCCTGGGCGCAAAAAGAGACGGCGTGATCCGCGGCCACGCCCTGCGACGCGACGGCACCATCCGCGACACCGTGATGTACAGCCTGCGTAGCGGCGAGTGGCCCGAAGTCCGGGCCCAGCTGCTCTACCTGCTGGACAAGCCGCGCTGAGGGCCTGTTCACACCGATTTCTCAAGATGCGTTGCGGATCAAAAATGTCATGCGGTAGGCGCGTGGACGCCGCCGGAGTAATCTCCGGCAAGTCCGCGCAACACCCCGCATGGCTTTTTTGGCCGCAACCCGAAGGGAACGTGCTTAAAACCGCGCCACTCGTTGTTGCACTCCTCGCCCAGGCGGCCAGCCTGGGCGTCGTCGCGCGCCTAGATTGGCGCGGTTTTAAGCACGTTCGCACTTGTGAAATCGGTGTGAACCGGCCCTGGAGAACCCCATGCTGATCGACTTCTTCTACACCCTGCGCGCCGCCAAGCTGCCGGTCTCGGTCAAGGAGTACCTGACCCTGCTGGAGGCGCTTCAGGCGGGCGTGGTCGGCCCCAAGGCGGTGGCCGATGACGACGCAGCCACCAGCGGCTATTCGATGGACGACTTCTACTACCTGAGCCGCACCACGCTGGTCAAGGACGAGAAACACTACGACAAGTTCGACCGCGCCTTCGCCGCCTACTTCAAGGGCGTGGAGATGCTGACCGACTTCACCAAGGACGTCCCGCTCGAGTGGCTGCGCAAGAACCTGGAGCTCAACCTCAGCCCCGAGGAAAAGGCCGCGATCGAGAAGCTGGGCTGGGACGAGCTGATGGAGACGCTCAAGAAGCGCTTCGAGGAGCAGAAGGAGCGCCACGAGGGCGGCAGCAAGTGGATCGGCACGGGTGGCACCAGCCCCTTCGGCGCCAATGGCTACAACCCCCAGGGCATACGCATAGGCCAGGACAAGAGCCGCAACAAGAGCGCGGTGAAAGTCTGGGACCAGCGCGCCTACAAGGACTACGACGACACGCAGGAACTGGGCACGCGCAACATCAAGGTCGCGCTGCGCCGCCTGCGCCGTTTTGCGCGCGAGGGCCACGAGCTGGAACTGGACCTGCCCGACACCATACGCGCCACCGCCGAGAACGCCGGTTACCTGGACATCAAGATGGTGCCCGAGCGGCACAACAACGTGAAGGTGCTGCTGCTGATGGACGTGGGCGGCACCATGGACGAGCACATCGCGCGCGTGGAAGAGCTGTTCAGCGCCACCAAGACCGAGTTCAAGCACCTGGAGTTCTATTACTTCCACAACTGCGTCTACGACTTCATGTGGAAGAACAACCGCCGGCGCTACAGCGAGAAGTTCCCGACCTGGGACATCATCCGCAAGTACAACAAGGACTACAAGCTGATCTTCGTGGGCGACGCCACCATGAGCCCCTACGAGATCCTGCAACCCGGCGGCAGCGTGGAATACAACAACGAGGAAGCCGGCGCCGAATGGCTGCAGCGCCTGACCCACGCCTTCCCCAAGTTCGTCTGGATCAACCCCGAGCCTCAGGGCGTCTGGCAGTACCGCCAGAGCATCAGCATCATGCAGCAGCTGGTAAGCAACCGCATGTACCCGCTGACCATCAAGGGCATCGAGGAAGCCATGCGGCTGCTGACGAAATAGCGGCCAAGGTTCCTCGGGCCACCGATGCCTCAGGGCTTGGCGATGCGTAATTTAGGGTTGCGCAACAGTTCCTGCAAATCCAGCTGCTGTGTCGACTCACGCCCATCGAGCACCGGATCCAGCCCTTTGCACCGGGTCACCCTGAAACGATTCAGCGACACCACCGAATCAGAGATGAACTGGTACTTGAGGTGCGTTCCACTGCAAACGTCATCTTCGGTTTCGTGGTGAGCCATGCCGGCCCGGTACTGGGCTAGCAACGTCGGACGACATGATTGATCGATATGAACGAAAGCGTGACTCTCCCAATTGGCGCCGGCGTCGCCACCAGACATGCTGATTGCCAGCATGAAACTGCGATCGGGTAGCGACCTAGCCTGAATCGAGCGAATCTGCCCATAGTAGTAAGAGCTGGAATCCCGCATCAGGCTGATCCGGCCAAAGCAGGTCGGAGCCTCGGCATCCCCTTTCTCAAACCTCGCGATGATGGAATCCGCCCCACCATCATTGGCGGCAGGGCAGTCAAAGACGGCCAGTATTTCGCTGCCCATGGATGCCGTCCAGCGCGGACTCGCGACGTTGTTGACACAGGGCTTCCCATATCCCTCCAGGCCCAACTCGGCCGCGCGCGCCTTGTCTCGTATCACGGTCATGCTCTGCTTGCCCGCCTTGCTCGTGATACGAAAAGATTGAATCTGTGGCGCTCTCCCTGCTTCCGGATCGGCATGTACCCGCAGAGCAAGCCCCACCATCACGAAACCAAACGCAATCCGGTGAATCGCTTTCATGAGTCCTCCCAGAGCATGTTTTTCGCGAGTCTAAACCTGTCCATATGAGGGCTAACGCCAGAATGACAGCCTCCGTTGCCGGCCGCGCCGCGCGCGGTTGAACCCTCTCCTCCTTCCGCGGGCGGAGGGAGGCCGGGAGGGAGGTGCCCACATGCAACCGTACGGTGGCTGACCAGAGCGCCATTTACAATGGCGCTCTGGTCGGCCACCGTAGTTCAATGGATAGAACGGCCCCCTCCTAAGGGGCAGATACAGGTTCGATTCCTGTCGGGGGCACCAGATCCCTACTTGATCGGTACCGCACTGTTCGCGGTCGGCGGTCCGATATCCTGGAAGGGCCCCAGCGGGTTGCGTGTGTTTTCCAGTTCGTTGATCTCGGGCTGCCCGCCCCATGAGCGGTACACGACCAGATCATTGACCAGCAGGACCACCGCGTTGAAGCGCCACCCGCTGGTATGGCTGCGGCGCTCGAAGTTGAAGAAGTCCGAGAAGAAATTTCCCTTGCGGACCTTGTCGATCTTGACCCCGACGATCTCCAGCCCGCGGCAGGCGTCGCGCGCCTCAAGACAAATCCAGATGCCGGGATCCAGATCTTCGCGCCTGAGCAATGCGCTGGGCAGGAAACGGCGCGCCACGTCCGCATGGGTCAGGAGGGTGGTGTTCGGATGCTTCGCCGGATTGAAACCGTTTTTCTCCAGCGCCTGCCGGTCCGACTTCATCGGCACCAGGGCTTCAACGGCGGCCCGGGCTTCGTCGAAACTCTGAAACGACGTCGTGTTGGTGTGAGACTCGGGTAGCAGTGATGCGCACCCGCTGGTCAGCAGCGTCAGCGCAAGCACGCCGGCAAGCATCAAATGCTTGCTGCATCCAGAAGACCTGCTGCGGATGCGATATGACATGCGCCCAAGTTACGTAATATTGCGCACAATGTCAAACATGGCGCACACAAAACGACGGCATTGGCACACCCTAGTTCCCTTCGGCTGCGTGCCACCTGCGCCCAGGAGCGACTCATGACCCCATCCCGACTCCACGGCAGCCTGCTCGCGTTGTGTTGCGCGGTCTTGCTCGCCACCGTCTTTCACACGGTCCCGGCCCAGGCCCAGGCCAAGGTGGTGCAGACCCCTTACAAGAACCCCAAGGCCCTGGTCGACATCTTTCTCGACGACCCGGCCAAGCTGGGGGCGGCTCTGTACTGGGTACGCAGCCTGGTCAACCCGCTGACCGAGGCGCCCTACAGCATGTTCCCCGAAGACATGAGCATCATCGTGCTCATGCACGGCACCGAGATCGTGACGTTGGCCAGGAAGAACCAGGAGCGTTACCAGGAAGTGCTGCAGCGCATGCGCTACTACGCGGACATGGGCGTGAAGTTCAAGGTCTGCGGCCTGGCCCTGCAGGACTACGGCTACAGCGCCGCCGACATGCAGGACTTCGTGGAGGTCACGCCCTCGGCCATCACCGAGCTGATGCACTGGCAGAACCAGGGTTATGCGCTGATCCCGGCTGTCGTGTTGGACAAGAAAATTTCGATCGAGCAGATCCGCTGACGTCCTGCGCATAAAAAAACGGGCCCGACGGGGCCCGTTTTTCATTGGGATACCAGGCCTTACAGCGCGGCGTACCCCGGGTTGGGCAGCACGCCATCGACCTTGGGCATGTTGAGTTTGCGGGCGCTGATCTTGCCGCCGCGCGCCTTGAGCCAGGTCTCGACCACGTCCCAGACCTGCTTGTTGCCGGCGTTCCTGGCCTCCTCGGCCACCGGGGCCCAGCCGGCCACCTTGTAGCTCTTGTCGGCTTCGATCAGCTTGCCGTTCAGGCGCATGTCGTAGATGCGCTTGCCCATGCTTTCCAGCGGATTGCAGCTGTAGCTCAAGCCGCCCACGCGCACCATGTCGCCGCCCTGCTGGTAGTAGGGATCGGGGTTGAACAGGTTGTCGCAGACGTCTTCCAGCACGGTCTTGATGGTGGCGCCACTCATCTGGCTGACGGTGGCGTAGGAGTAGGTGGTGGCGGTCATGTCCATCAGCCACTCGCGCGTGAGGGCCTGGCCCGGCAGCAGGCTGGTGCCCCAGCGGAAGCCCGGCGAGAAGGCGATGTCGGCGCCCTGCACGTCCAGCAATGCGTCGAGCAGCAGCTGGTCGCCGGTGCCGTTGAAGTTGCCGCGGCGGTACAGCGTGCCCTCGGTCACGCCCAGCACTTCATTGAGCTTGCTTTCATAGGGCGAACGGATCTTGTTGATCAGCGCGTCCATTTCCCTGTCGGCCGGCAGCATGTTGGAGAAAACCGGCAGCAGCTTGTAGCGGAAGTCGGTGACCTTCTTGTCCTTGACCTCGAAGTCCAGCACGCCCAGGAACTTGCTGTTGGAGCCGGCGTTGGTGACGATGGTCTTGCCGCCCTTGTTGCTCACGATGCTGGCCACGGGCATGCCGTCGTGGGTGTGGCCGCCCATGATGGCGTCGATGCCGGAGACCCGGCTGGCCATCTTCAGGTCCACGTCCATGCCGTTGTGCGAGATCACCACCACGACCTGGGCGCCCTTGCCGCGCGCCTCGTTGACCATGGCCTGCATGTTCTCGTCCTGGATGCCGAAGGCCCAGTCAGCCACCATGTAGCGCGGGTTGGCGATGGGGGTGTAGGGGAAGGCCTGGCCGATGATGGCGCAGGGCACGCCATTGATCTCGCGGATCACGTAGGGCTTGAAAACCTGGTCGCCGAAGTCGTTGGTCTTGACGTTCTGTGCCACGAAGTCGATCTTGCCGGCGAAGTCCTTCTCGACGATCTCCTTGACGCGCTCCATGCCGTAGGTGAACTCCCAGTGGCCGGTCATCACGTCCACGCCCAGCAGCTTGCAGGCGTCGACCATGTCCTGGGCGTTGGTCCACAGCGAGGTGGCCGAACCCTGCCAGGTGTCGCCGCCGTCGAGCAGCAGCGCGCCGGGACGGCTGGCCTTCATGCGTTTGACCAGGGTGGCCAGGTGCGCGAAACCGCCCACCTTGCCGTAGCGCTTGGCGGCCTTCTCGAAGTCGAGGTAGGTCAGGGCATGCGCTTCGGCCGTGCCGGGGCGCACCTTGGCCACCTTGAGCAGATGCTCGCCCACCAGGTGCGGCAGATTGCCCTTCATGCTGCCGATACCCAGATTCACGTTGGGCTCACGGAAGTAGATGGGCTTGAGCTGCGCGTGGCAGTCGGTCATGTGCAGGAAGGACACATTGCCGAACTTGGGAATGTCGTACAGGCCCTGGGCCGCCGTGGCCGCGTCGGCCTCTGCGTAGGTGCCCATGCCCAAACCAGCCATGGTGCCCGCGCCGAGCACCTGCATGAATTCACGTTTTGAAAGATTCATGTTTTCGCATCCACTGATGTTTAGAGGAAAAAAGAGCCCGGGGACGCACCCCGGGCCGATGGTAGAGGAATTACTGGTTGACGGGCGACTTGGGGTCGAGCAGCAGGGCCATGATGTGCCTGACCTGCTGTTCGGTGAGGATGCCCTTGTGGCCGGCGCGCGGCATCTGCGAGCAGGCGTTGTAGGCACGTGCGTTCCAGATCTTGCCCCAGGTGTACTGGATGATGGCCGCCGACTCGGGCGCATACAGATCCTTCACGCCACGCATCTTGCCGTAGTTGTACAGGCTCGGGCCCAGCGTGCCGAAGGAGATCTCGGCCTTGCTGATCTGGTGGCAGTTGTAGCAGTTGCCGCCGTTCTCGCTGCCGGCCGCATCACTCCAGGTCATGCCACGGCCGCTCTGGGCGATCTTCTCGCCCTCTTTCCAGTCACCGATGTACTGGCCGCCCGCGGGCCACTTGATGCTGGCGAAGTTGGCCGCCTCGATGGCCTTGGCCGTCTTCTCTTCGATGGGCTGGCCCGCCACGTCGGCCTTCATGCATTCGAGGTTGGCGTCGTCCAGCACCAGGCGGTCGACCTTGGCCTGGCCCTGGTCGCGGAAGGACGCCTTGGCGATGTCCTGGCTCAGCTTGTCGAGTTCGGCGCTGCTGGGCATGCTGGAGCAGCCAGCCACCAGCACGACAGCAGCCACGCCGGCAGCGATGAGGAGTTGGGTCTGTTTCTTCATGGTATCGGTCTCCTCTTAGCGCTTGATGGCCGGGGCAATGTTCTCGGCCCCCTTGGCATTGACACCCATGTAGGCGCCCAGGGCGACGGTGGCGTCGCTGCCAAACAGCGGGTAGGGGAAACGCTGCTGGCGGTAGCAGTCGTTCAGGCGCAGCTGCATGCTCCACATCTGGCCATTGGAGACGCGGTAGGCCGGCCAGGCAGCAAAACCGATGCCGTCGCCCGGGTTCTTGGTCAGGTTGGGCAGGTCCTGCAGGCGGATGCGCTTGCCGTCTTCGCCGTGGCAGGAGGCGCAGGAGAAGTCGTGCGTGCCGCTGCGCATGAAGAACAGGCGCTTGCCCACTTCGTACATGACCTTTTCCTGCTGGTGGCTGTTGGGCAGGTTGAACTTCATACCACGCGATTCGGCAGCGATCCAGGTCGCCAGCGCCGTCACGTTGGCCTGCTCGCCGCGCCCGAAGGCCGTCTTGGCGATCTCCGCGCCGTTGAAGCCCTGCAGGGTTTCCATGCAGCTCACCAGGCGGGACTCCAGGTCCTGCACCTTGTTGGTGTCAGCAAAGTGGCGCGGCAGCTCGACAAAAGCCCCCTTGACCACGCCCGGGCCCTTGCCCAGATCACATTTTTCCAGCGAGACGTTCTTCGGCCCACGCTTCTGCTTCCACAGGTCTTCCCCCTTGGCTTCGAACAACTCGGCCGGGTTGCCGTCGGCCAGCATCGCGCGGTATTCGGCGATGCCGTCACTGGCGGATTTCTGCGCCAGCGCAGCCCCGCCGATCAGGGTGGCGGCAAGCGCCAGGGTCCAACGTTTCATGTTCGTCACCTCGTCGGTTGTTGTGAAAGCAAAAAATGGAGAAGGGTCTTACCCTTCTCCATTCATTATTCCCTTTTCCGGGATCAGGACACCGTGGCTTCGTCGGTGCGGCTGTCGCCCTTGTTGTCCTTCCAGGTCACGGCAATCTTGTCACCGGCCTTGGCGCCCTTGACCACAAACTGCATGAACGGGTTCTTGGACACGGCCGGGCCCCACTCGGCGGTCATCACAACCTTGCCGTTGAGAGACGCGCTGACGTCCTGGATGAACCAGGCCGGCACAACCTTGCCTGCCGAGTCCTTGCGTTGTCCGGATTCCATTTCGTGGCTCATGAGTACGCGCACGGTGGCCTTGTCGCCAGCGGCTTGCGCGCGAATGCGCATCGGATCTGCCATTTTGATACTCCTAAATCTGTATGAATACTGTGGGTGGATGGGTCCGTCAGCGCTTAACCGCCGCAGCCGCCCAGCGTGACCTTGACTTCCTTCTTCGCAAAGAAGGCCTTGCCGTCGTTCATGATGGCCACGGCGTACACATCGGAGGACTGCCCCATCTTGGCGCGCGTGGCAAAGTTGGCTTCCACCGCATCGCTCACGTTGAACATGGCCACCATCGCCGCCGGGTTCTTCTCCACCAGGATCAGCATGCGCTTGACACCAGCCAGCGTGGTGCTGGCCGTCAGCGGCACCACCGCACCGTTCTCGGCAATGTCCGGACCACCAATGGTCACGTCCTTGCTCTCCACCGGAGCGCCAGCGCCCAGGGCCTTGGCCACTTCGGCCGCGGTCTTGGCGTCGAAGGCAACCTTCTCGTAAGCCGCAGCCTGCTGCGGGATCAGGCCGGCAGAGGCCAGCAGGCCCGCCACCACGGCGCTTTGTTTCAGTGTCTCGCGACGAGTTTGCATGTGATGCTCCTTGAATAAGTCCATGCTAATGAAAAAATCTACCCTGACCTATCGGTATTTGTACTTAATACCTTATTTTCCCGCGCCTGCAGCCAACCAGGCGGCGATGGTCTTGGCCTCCGCCTCGCTCAAGGACTGCGCCGGCATCGGGATCGGACCCCAGACACCCGAGCCGCCGTTCTTGATCTTGCCGGCCAGGTAGTCAGCCTTGCCGGCATGCTTCTTGGCGATGTCCGCAAAGCTCGGACCCACCAGTTTCTTGTCCATGGCATGGCAGGCCGTGCAGCTGTACTTGGAGAGCAGCGCCAGGGTCGCCTTGTTGTCTGCACCGCCAGCCGCCGGCTTGGCCGCCACTGCGGGCTTGGCTTGCTCCTTGGCAGGGGCGGCTGCGGCCACGGGGGCAGCGACCGCCGCGGCACCCGCGCCCTTGGGCTCGGGCTTGGTGGTATCGGCACCATGCTGCGGGCCGACCAGGCGGTTCTGCTCGGCCAGATTGCCGTGGGCATTACGCGCATAGTCCGGCAGGAAGGAGGCCACCTTGGGCTCCGGCGTGCAATCCTTCATGCAGGCCACATTGCTGGTGTCGGCCTTCTTGACCTTGCTGAACTCCGGGCCGGGCCACATGTTGTGCTCGGTCGTCATGCCGTTGCGGTTGGGCATGCGGGCCTGCACGTCGCGGATGTTCTTGTCCGACAGCACGTAGTTGTCAGGCACGATGCCGCCGAGATTCAGCAGGAAGGCCGTCACGGCGTACACCTCATCGGTGCTCAGCGACTTGGGCGCATTCCAGGGCATGGCGCGGTTGATGTAGTCCCACAGCGTCGAGACGGTGGGCACCTTCATCAGGGTGGTACGACCCGGGAAAGAAGGGTCGGTCAGCTTGGCCACGCGGCCGGTCTTGATGTCCTCGGCCGTGGTGCCGCCCACCAGGGGACTGAACACTTCGCCGGACTCACCGAAGATGCCGTGGCAGTGGGCGCACTTGCCCTCCCACACGTCCTGGCCCTTGGCCACGCTGCCGGAACCGGCGGGCAGGCCCTTGAAGTCGGGGCGCACGTCGATGTCCCAGGCTGCCACTTCCTTGGGCGTGGCATTGCGGCCCACACCCGGGTATTTGGTCGACTGGGCAGCTGCGACACCAGCCACCGCCAGGAGGGCGACCGTCAGAACGGCATTACGAAACCTGGACATTTTTCACCTCACCGCTTTCCTGCACCAGCCACGACTGGATGGCATTGTTGTGATAGATCGAACGCGTGCCGCGCACGGCGCGCAACTGCTTGTACGTGGGCTGGACATAACCCGTCTCGTCGGTCGCACGGCTCTGGATGATGGCCGGCTTGCCGTCCCACACCCAGTCGATGTTGAAGCGCGTCAGCGCCTTGGACATCACGGGGTTTTCCAGGCGCGCGCGGCGCCAGTTGCGGCCACCGTCAGCCGACACGTCCACGTGCTTCACCTTGCCGCGACCCGACCAGGCCAGACCGGAGATGTTGTAGAAACCCTTGTCCAGCAGCACCTGGCCGCCGGAGGGCGTGGTCACCACGCTCTTGCATTCCTGGAGGTTGGTGTACTGGCGATGCAGGCCGCTGGGCTGCAGGTCCATGTAGTGCACGGCCTCGTCCTTGGCCGCATAAGGCATGTCGCCCACCTCGATGCGGCGCAGGTACTTGACCCAGCTCACACCCTGCACGCCCGGCACCACGAGGCGCAGCGGGTAGCCCTGCTCGGGGCGCAGCATCTCGCCGTTCTGGCCATAGGCCACGATCACTTCACCTGAGGTGATCAGTTCCATCGGGATGGTGCGGGTCATGGAGGAGCCGTCGGCGCCCTCGGCCAGCACGAACTTGCCCTTCTTCAGGTCGGCCCCGGCCAGCTCCAGCAGGGTGATCAGCGGCACGCCGGTGAATTCGCTGCAGGAAATCATGCCGTGGGTGTACTGCACGGTCGGCACGGCCACGTTGCCCCACTCGACGGCGGTGTTGGCGCCGCACTCGATGAAGTGGAAGCGCGAGACGGCCGGCAGGCGCATGATCTCGTCCATGGTGAAGACCTTGTTGGCCTTGACCATGCCGTTGACCATCAGACGATGCTTGGACGGATCGATGTCCCACCAGCCCTGGTGGTGACGCTCGAAGTGCAGGCCGCTGGGCGTGACGATGCCGAACAGCGACTGCAAAGGTGCGAACGAGACCGAAGCCTGCGTGGTCTGGGTCAGGCCCGGGCTCTGGCGGCGCTGCACATTGGATTCGAATTTCGAGGGCTTGCCGTAGCCGTCATCGGCGGCCACGCCCTGGCCCAGGCTCTTGCTGTGCTCGGGCAGGTTCAGGATGTTGGGGTCCCCGCCTTCGGTGGGCACCGGATTGCCCTGGGCCAGCGCAGCGGTGCCGGCGGCACCCGCGGCAGCCGCAGCAAACGCGTTGCGGATGAAATTGCGGCGACCCTGTTTGGCCTCCGCCACGACGGTCTGGATCCCGTCGCGGTCCAGATAATTCTCGGGCGCCTTGCGGATCCTGCCCGAACTCAAGTTGTCCTGCATCACACTCTCCTTGCTATCGTTGCCATCAGCTGGCGATTCCTCTGCCCACGCTCGACTCAGTTCGCCTGAGCCTCGCGCCCTTCTGTTCCATCGTCCGTTCGCGCACACACCGCCTTGCAGACCCGCACCACCGTCTCGTCCGCGATGCGGTAATACATCTGCGCGCCGTCGCGCCGCTTGTCCACCACGCCCGCCCGGTACAGCACATTGAGCTGCTGCGACATATTGGGCTGCGACACCTCGATCTCCTGCAGCAGCTGCGAAACGTTCTTCTCACCCCCGCACAGCGCACCGATGATGCGCAGCCGGATCGGCGTGGACAGCACGCCGAACAACTCGGCGGCTGCCTCGTAGCCGGCGATCGTTGTTTGTGCTGCCGTCCCGTTACTCATTTGCTACATCTAAATATTCACATACGCGAATATATAGATTCCACGAAATATGTCCCTAGGTGTTTACGCGTATCCCGACTAAACCCCCGGGGGTTTATTTTTTACTTTGTGAAACGGTAATGATCCCGGTTCAGTACAGCGGCAACGGCCGTGACCTCTTCCGGGAAAAAGCCCAGATTGAGCTCCGTATTGCACTGCTCGACCATGCCGCGCAGGTAACCCGCCGTGTTGATGCGTCCGGCCGGCTTGTAGATGGCGCTGCCGTCGCCCCCCACCTTCTGCTGGTGACAAGCCACGCATTTGCTCTCGGCAATCAGCTTCTCGCCCAGCTTCAGATCGGCGCCCCGGAATTCGTGGGGAACCTGGGCCCCGGCCACACTGCCAAGCATGAAAAACGGGATGGCGAGGTATTTGTGCATGGTGACTAGATTAGCGAAGACGGGGACAGCGGGCAACCACCCGTGCAAACGGCAAAAAAAGGGCCGGGGCAAGCCCGGCCCTTTGACCTTGGGTCTCAGACCCGATCAGTACTTCCAGCCGAACTGGATACCCAGGGACTGCTGGGACATCTTGATGGTTTCGGTACCCCCGGATCCAGCCTGGATGCCGTTAAACATCGAAGAGCCGGAAACAGAGTTCTCGGGCGCATACATGTAGGCCAGCGTCACTTCCGATTGCTTGGACAATGCATAGGTGCCACCCAGGGTGTAATGGGTCGTGATGACACCCGGGGCGATGATGTTGAAGGTCACATCGCGGCTCTTGACCGGGTTGTCACCCACGTTCACGCCGGCGCGCATCGTCAGGTTGCCCGACTGCTGCCACTCGATACCCAGCTTGTACACATTGATGTCGGACCAGCCGAAACCCTTGCCATTCGCGGTGCCCAGCAAACCAGTATTGGTGCTCGGATTACCCACTGAGGGCACGCCGCTGTACTTGATGAAGCTGTAGTCGAAAGCCACCAGGACAGCCGGCGTCGCCTGGAAACTGAGGCCAGCCGAATAATTCTCGGGAATGTCGAAGTTGCCGCCATCGGCAAACAGGCCCTTGTACTTGTCGAACTTGGACATGCTGATCTTGGGCGAATACGAAGCGCCCACATTCAACGTGTTGCTCAACTTGCCCAGGTAACCCAGACGCACACCGAAGCCGTTGCTGGAGTCATAGCCATTGTTCGTCACGCTGCCCTTGGCGCTCGTCATGGCCGGGAAACCAGCAGCGTTGTCGAATGCCTGCAGGCCGTCAGCCTTGAACTGCTGATGCACCAGCAACGGCGACACGCCCAGCGAGTGGCTGGGATTGAGCTTGTAGGCAAACGTCGGCGCCACCACGAGCTGCATCATGTCGACGCCCAGCTTGCCCGAGCCGCACAGCGCATTGGCAGTGCCCGCACCGGCGCCGCAGTTGACCTTGCCGCCAGAATATTCGGTGTTCAGGCCACCGTTGCCGTAAACGGCCAGGCCGACGCCGATCGTGTCGCTGACGGCACGGTTGTAGCCGAACTCGGGCACGTAGAAGGTATTGCTGTCGCTGTCCTGCGCCACGTCGATACTGCCCGCACCGAAACCGCCGCTGCCGGTCCGGCTGAAGCCACGCTTGGGCATGAAGACGTCCAGGCCGAGCTCCAGGCGATTACCGGCAAAAGCGGCGGCCGCCGGGTTGTTGGCCCCGGCAAAGGCGCTGTCGGTCATGGCCACGGCCGCGCCGCCCATGCCCTTGGCCTTCATGCCGTAACCGTGCGAGAAATAGCCGTTGGTGGCCATGGCGGTCGTCAGCGGGCCGGCCACGACCATGGCGATGGCCGTGTTGCGGAAAAGTTTGGTTTTGCTCATGTTGTCTCCTGGTTTGTATGAATTTGTCTAGCTGACTCTTCGCTCAAAACTCGCCCTTGGAGCCGCGTTCCATCATGTCCCAGATGGTTTCGCGCACTTTCCAGGCTTCTTCCTTCAAGGGAGACGGCAGCTTGCGTCCCATCTTGACCATCATGTCCATGTTCAGCGTGTACATCCACAGGCCGTCTTCCTTCTCCACCACGGTGATGCGGCAGGGCAGATAGGCTGCCATGTGCGGGCTGAAATCCACCATCATGCGAGCGGTGGCGGGTGTGCAGAAGGAGTAGACCTTGAGGAACTTCTGCGGCTTGCCGGTGCGCGCCTCCAGCTCCTTGGACAGCGGCAGATCGCCAACACCCTTCATATTGCGTTCGGCGGCGATCTGGGTCAGCGCCTGTTCCAGATCGTTGATCGTCACACCCGCCTTGACCTTGCGCTCCCAGGTCGTGGCCACGGCGATGTCGCCCTCAGCGTCGACCCAGCGGTCCCACATGCGGCTGGCTTCGGCACCCGCTCCGTCCTCCAGCTTGCCGATCGTGCTGATCGTGCCGCAGCCGGTGGTCAGGACAACGAGAGCCAGCAGAGGCAGGCGGCGAAGAATTCGGTTCATAAAACTCACTTGAATACCCTTCATGAAAATATACAGAAACTGGAAGCCCTACCCCCTAGGGTAAGTACGGCTGTCATCATCGTGCAACAAGTTCACGGTTACGACCATAGGGACCTACCCTATACCCTATGGGGTAGGGTATAAACCCCCACACCCAGGTGCCCCACCCGCTGAAATCTGGCACACTGAATGCCTTGCAGCCTGTATCTGAGAGCCGTCCATGCCGAGAAAGCCAGCCGCCGCCCCCGCAGCAGAAGCCTCCAAGTCCGCCATTTACCGCGCCGACCACCAGAAAGACGTGGTCAACCGCCTGCGCCGCATCGAGGGCCAGGTGCGTGGTCTGGTGGAGATGATTCAGGAGGGCCGCAGTTGCGAAGACGTGGCGCTGCAGATGTCGGCCGCCCGCAAGGCCATGGACAAGGCCTTCTACCGCATGATGGCCTGCACCGTGATGGAGGCCGTCTACGACGCCGAGAACGAGGAACACGCCATGCAGGAAGTCGAGAAGTCGGCCCGCCTGCTGGAAAGATTCGGCTAAGCCAGCGCTGAAATGCAAGGGGCGGTCCCGCAGGACCGCCCCTTCTTCTTTTCCGTCTCTGTACGAAACTTATCTGGCGCCGGCCAGCACCCAGGTCGCCAGGGTCTTGGCATCGACTTCGGCCAGGGCGGCCTGCGCCGGCATGGGCACCGGGCCCCACTTGCCGGCCCCACCCTTCTTGATGCTGCCGGCCAGCATGGCCTCGGCATCCTTCTGGTCCTTGTACTTCCTGGCCACATCCTGGAAGGACGGGCCGACCATCTTGCGATCGACCGCGTGACACGCCAGACAGGCGTTCTTGCTGGCGATTTCCTTGCTGGCGAAGGCGGGCATCGACACCAGTACGGTGGCAGCCAGGACGATGGGGATCAATTTCATGGGGTCTCTTCGGGTGGGTTGTTGAAAATTCTCAGGCGTAACGCGCAGCCATGACTTCCAGAGCGATGGGCTTCATCTTCGAGGCCATGCCGGCGCAGCCGAAGGCCTCGAAACGCGCCTTGACCACACCGCGCGCAGCCTTCTTGGCAGCGGCCAGCGCCTTGCGCGGATCGAACTCGCTGGGCTGCCTGGCGAAGATCTCGCGCATGGCGCCGGTCATGGCCAGGCGGATGTCGGTGTCGATGTTGATCTTGCGCACACCGCTCTTGATGCCGCGCTGGATCTCCTCCACCGGCACGCCGTAGGTTTCCTTGATGTCGCCGCCGTACTGGCGGATGATGGCCAGCCACTCCTGCGGCACGCTGGACGAACCATGCATCACCAGATGCGTGTTCGGGATCTGCGCGTGGATGGCCGCGATGCGGTCGATGGCCAGGATGTCACCGGTGGGCTTGCGCGTGAACTTGTAGGCGCCGTGGCTGGTGCCGATGGCAATGGCCAGCGCATCGACACCGGTCTTCGCGACGAAGTCCTTGGCCTGCACCGGGTCGGTCAGCATCATGTCGTGCGTGAGCTTGCCCTCGGCGCCCACACCGTCTTCTTCACCCGCCTCACCGGTCTCCAGCGACCCCAGGCAACCGAGCTCGCCTTCGACCGACACACCCACCGGATGCGCCATCTCGCAGACACGGCGCGTGATGTCCACGTTGTAGTCGTAACTCGCCGGGGTCTTGCCGTCCGTCATCAGCGAGCCGTCCATCATCACGCTGGTGAAACCGGAGCGGATCGACTGCTGGCAGACCGCCGCCGAGGTGCCGTGGTCCTGGTGCACCACCACCGGGATGTCCGGGTGCGACTCAACGGCCGCCAGCATCAGGTGGCGCAGGTAGGGCTCACCCGCGTATTTGCGCGCGCCCGCCGAGGCCTGCAGGATGACCGGGCTGTCGGTTTCCTGGGCCGCTTCCATGATGGCCAGCACCTGTTCGAGGTTGTTGACGTTGAAGGCCGGCACGCCGTAACCGTGCTCGGCGGCGTGATCGAGAACCTGTCGAAGGGATGCGAATGCCATGGTGTCGTCCTGTCGTGTATGAAATTTTGAAAAACAGTCCCCTGCGGCCTCACGCGGAGGTCGTCGTGAACCGAACGGAAATGATTCAACCCCGGGCGCGTTTCTCCAGGATCTCGAAAGCCGGCAGGGTCTTGCCCTCCAGCACCTCCAGGAAGGCGCCCCCGCCCGTGGAGATGTAGCCCACGTTCTTCTCGATGCCGTACTTGGCAATCGCCGCCAGGGTGTCGCCACCGCCGGCGATGCTGAAGGCGCTGGACTGGGCAATCGCCTTGGCGATCTCTTTCGTGCCGTTCTCGAAGGCCGCGAACTCGAACACGCCCACCGGGCCGTTCCAGACGATGGTGCCGGCGGCTTTGAGTTGTTCGGCCAATTTCTTCGCGGTCTCGGGCCCGATGTCCAGGATCAGGTCATCGGCTTCGACTTCAGTGGCTTTCTTGATGGTGGCTTTGGCATCGGCCTTGAATTCCTTGGCCGTGACGACGTCCACGGGGATCGGCACTTCGGCGCCCCGGGCTTTCATGGCTTCGATCACGGCCCGGGCTTCCGCCAGCAGGTCGGGCTCGGCCAGGCTCTTGCCGATCTTCAGGCCGGCGGCCAGCATGAAGGTGTTGGCAATGCCGCCGCCCACGATGAGCTGGTCGACCTTGTCAGCCAGGGACTTCAGGATGGTGAGTTTGGTGCTGACCTTGGAGCCGGCAACAATCGCCACCAGGGGGCGTTTGGGGGCGCTCAGGGCCTTGCCGATGGCGTCCATCTCGGCCGCCAACAGGGGGCCGGCGCAGGCGGTCTTGGCGTACTGGGCGATGCCGTAAGTACTGGCTTCGGCGCGGTGGGCGGTGCCAAAGGCGTCGTGCACGAAGATGTCGCACAGGGCGGCCATCTTTTTGCTCAGTTCTTCGCTGTTCTTTTTCTCGCCCTTATTTAAACGGCAATTCTCCAGCAGCACGAGCTGGCCGGGGGCCACGCTGACGCCGTCGACCCAGTTGGCCACCAGGGGCACCTCGCGACCCAGCAGTTCGGCCATGCGCCGGGCCACGGGGGCCAGGCTGTCTTCGGGTTTGAATTCGCCCTCCACAGGGCGGCCCAGGTGGGAGGTGACCAAAACGGCAGCACCGACGTCCAGGGCCATGCGGATGCAGGGCAGGCTGGCGCGGATGCGGGTGTCTTCGGTGATGGCGCCACGGTCGTCCTGCGGGACGTTGAGGTCGGCGCGGATGAAGACGCGCTGGCCCTTGGCTTTGCCCTGCTCGCACAGGGTCTGGAATCGGAGGAAGTTCATGCTTGGCTCCGATCAGCGGCCAACCACGCGTGCCATCTCCAGGCACTTGTTGGAGTAGCCCCACTCGTTGTCGTACCAGGCCACGACCTTGACGAAGGTCTTGTCCAGGGCGATGCCGGCTTCGGCATCGAACACCGAGGTGCAGACTTCACCGCGGAAGTCGGTGGCCACCACCTTGTCTTCGGTGTAGCCCAGCACGCCCTTGAGGGCCCCCTGGCTCTGGGCTTTCATCTCGGCACAGATGTCCTTGTAGTCGGCTTCCTTGTTGAGCTCCACGGTCAGGTCGACCACCGACACGTCACTGGTGGGGACGCGGAAAGCCATGCCCGTCAGCTTGCCCTTGATGGAGGGAATCACCACGCCCACGGCCTTGGCCGCACCGGTGGAGCTGGGGATGATGTTTTCCAGGATGCCGCGCCCGCCGCGCCAGTCCTTATTTGAAGGACCATCCACGGTCTTCTGGGTGGCGGTGGCCGCGTGCACGGTGGTCATGAGGCCGCGCTTGATGCCCCACTTGTCGTTGAGCACCTTGGCCACGGGCGCCAGGCAGTTGGTGGTGCAGCTGGCGTTGCTGATGATGGCCTGGCCGGCGTAGCTCTTGTCGTTCACGCCGAAGACGAACATGGGGGTGTCGTCCTTGGAGGGGGCGGAGATGATGACCTTCTTGGCACCGGCGGCCAGGTGTTTCTCGGCACCGGCCTTGTCCAGGAACAGGCCGGTGGATTCGATGACAACGTCGGCGCCCACTTCCGCCCACTTGAGGTTGGCGGGGTCGCGTTCCTGGGTCAGGCGGATCTTCTTGCCGTTGACGATGAGGGTGCCGCCTTCCACGGACACTTCGCCCTTGAAGCGGCCGTGCACGCTGTCGTACTTGAGCATGTAGGCCAGGTAGTCGGGTTCGAGCAGGTCGTTGATGGCAACGATCTCGATGTCCTTGAAGTTCTGCACTGCGGAGCGCAGCACGTTGCGTCCGATGCGGCCGAAGCCGTTGATGCCTACCTTGATCGTCACAAAACTCTCCTCGGATGGGTTGTCAATTCAATAGCTGGCGGAAGTCGGGAATCACGCGGTCGGGCCCACAGGCCTCGATGGGCTGGCCCATGTTGTAGCCATAGGGCAGCGCCCAGACCGGCACACCGGCATTGCGCGCGCTGGCCACGTCGATCGACGAGTCGCCGACGAAAAGCGCGCGCGCGGCATCCACCTGGAACTGCGCCAGGCAGCTGCGGATGCCGGCCGGGTCGGGTTTTTTGGTGGGCAAGGTGTCACCGCTGACCACGCGGTCGAACAGCGGCTCGAGGGCATGGGCGGCCAGCACGGTGCGCGTGTAACGCGCCTCCTTGTTGGTGACCACGGCCAGGTGGATGCCCTGGGCACGCAAGCTCTTGAGCACCTCGCGCACATGCGGATAGAGGTGGCTGCGCGTGCCGCAGCGGCGCTGGTAATGGCGATCGAATTCTGCAGCGATCAGGGGCAGGTCATCACAACGGCGAACCTCATCCACCGTGAGCCGGCGCACCTGGGCCAGCGCCTGCACCAGCAGCTCGCGCGTGCCGTGGCCGATCCAGCGGTCCACCTGGTCCTGCTGCACCTGCGCCAGGCCAAAGTGCTGCAGCGTGTCGTTGACGGCGTCGCAGATCTCGGGCGCGGTTTCGATCAGCGTGCCGTCCAGGTCGAACATCACCAGATCAAAAGGCGTGTCTACTTGCTTATTCATGGAAGTAAATCTGACAAAAAATCAGGCGACCGCTGCGGCACCTTCACGCACCAGCCCCCGCACGGCCTGCACGATGGCTTCCACCGTGATGCCAAAGTGCGGGTACAGGTCCTTGGCCGGCGCCGACTCGCCGAAGCTGGCGATGCCCACCACGTGACCGCGGCGTCCGACGTACTTGCGCCAGAAATCCGGATGCGCGGCCTCCACGGCTACGGCGGGCAGGTCCAGCGGCAGCACGGTGTCCTGGTAGATCCGGGGCTGGCGGTCGAACACATTGCTGCAGGGCATGGACACCACACGCGTCCTGATGCCTTCCTTGGCCAGTTGCGCATGCGCCAGCATGGCCAGCGAGGTTTCGGAGCCGGTGGCGATGATCACGGCCTCGGGTTCGACCTGCTCGGCCAGGATGTAGCCACCGCGACGGATGCGCGCGGCCAGCTCGGCGCGGTCGGCCAGGCGCGGCAGGTTCTGCCGCGACAGGGCCAGCGCGCTGGGGCCGTCCCGGCGTTCGATGGCGCAGACCCAGGCCACCGTCGTCTCCAGGCTGTCGGCCGGGCGCCAGACGTCGAGGTTGGGAATGATGCGCAGCGAGGGCACGTGTTCGACCGACTGGTGCGTGGGGCCGTCTTCGCCCAGGCCGATGGAGTCGTGCGTGAACACATGCACCACACGCTGCTTCATCAGCGCGGCCATGCGGATGGCGTTGCGGCTGTAGTCGCTGAAGGTCAGGAAGGTGCCCCCAAAAGGGATGTAGCCCCCGTGCAGGCCGATGCCATTCATGATGGCGGCCATGCCGAACTCGCGCACGCCGTAGGACAGGTGGTTACCCCAGACATCACGTCCGGCCAGCGTGCAGTTCTTGAAATTGGTCAGGTTGGAGCCGGTCAGGTCGGCGCTGCCGCCGAAGAACTCGGGCAGCAGGGGGCTAAGCAGGTCCAGCGCATTCTGGCTGGCCTTGCGCGTGGCCACGGCGTCCGCGCGCGCGGCGACGGTCTCGAAGATCTGCGACAGGCGCTCGCCGAATGCGGGCAGCAGGTCACCCTGCATGCGGCGCTCGAACTCGGCCGCATCCTCCGGATAGAGCGTGCGGTAACGCTCGAAACGCTGCCGCCACTCTTCCTGCAGGGCCTGGCCGCGTGTCACGGCATTCCAGGCCTGGGCCACGTCGGCGGGGATCTCGAAAGGCGCAGCGGTCCAGCCCAGCGCTTCGCGCGTGGCGGCGACCTCGGCCGCACCGAGTGCGGCGCCGTGCACGTCGTGGGTGCCGGCCTTGTTGGGCGAACCCTGGCCGATCACGGTCTTGCAGCAGATCAGGGTGGGCTTGCCATCGGGGCGCTGCGCCTGCGCGCGCGCCTCGGTGATGGCGCGGTCGATGGCGGCGGGATCGTGGCCGTCGACACCAGGAATCACATGCCAGCCGTAAGCGCGGAAACGCGCCGGCGTGTCGTCGGTAAACCAGCCTTCGACATGGCCGTCGATGGAGATGCCGTTGTCGTCGTAGAGCGCGATGAGCTTGGACAGGCGCAGCGTACCGGCCAGCGAGCAGGCCTCGTGGCTGATACCCTCCATCATGCAACCGTCACCGAGGAAGGTGTAGGTGTGGTGATCCACGATGGTCAGCTCGTCGCGGTTGAATTCCTGCGCCATCAGCTTCTCGGCCAGCGCCATGCCCACGGCATTGGCGATGCCCTGGCCCAGGGGGCCGGTGGTGGTTTCCACGCCGGGCGTCACGCCCACTTCGGGGTGACCGGCGGTCTTGCTGTGCAGCTGGCGGAAGCGTTTGATCTCCTCCATCGGCAGGTCATAACCGGTGAGGTGCAGCAAGGCGTACAGCAGCATGGAGCCATGGCCGTTGGAGAGCACGAAACGGTCGCGGTCGGCCCATTGCGGGTTGACCGGGTTGTGGCGCAGGTGGCGGTTCCACAGCACTTCGGCAATGTCGGCCATGCCCATGGGCGCACCGGGGTGGCCGGACTTGGCCTGCTCGACGGCGTCGACCGCCAGCATGCGGATGGCGTTGGCCATGCGGCGGGCGAGTTCAGGCGTGGGAGGAGTCTTCAAAACGCTCATCTCAGTTCGCTCCCAGCGCGCGCTTGCGTCGCTCCATCATGCGCCAGACAAAGGGTGTGAAGATCAGTTGCATGGCCAGTTCCATCTTGCCGCCAGGCACGCAGATGGTGTTGGCGCGGCTCATCCAGGAGTTGTCGATCATGTTCAGCAGGTAGGGAAAGTCGATGCCCTTGGGGTTGGCAAAGCGGATCACCACCATGCTCTCGTCGGCCGAGGGGATGTCGCGCGAGATGAAGGGGTTGGAGGTGTCCACCATGGGCACGCGCTGGAAGTTCACGTGCGTGTGGGCGAACTGCGGCACGATGTAGTTCACGTAGTCCGGCATACGGCGCAGGATGGTGTCGGTCACCGCTTCCGTGCTGTAGCCGCGCTGGTGCTTGTCGCGCCACAGCTTCTGGATCCACTCCAGGTTGATCACCGGCACCACGCCGATGCGCAGGTCCGGGTGCTGGGCGATGTTGTGTTCGGGCGTGACCACGGCGCCGTGCAGGCCTTCGTAGAACAGCATGTCGGTGTCGGCCGGCAGGTCTTCCCAGGGCGTGAAGGTGCCCGGATCCTGTTTGTAGGGCGCGGCTTCTTCGTCGCTGTGCAGGTATTTGCGCGCTTTCCCGGTCCCGGATCTGGCATAGGTGGCGAACAGGCTCTCGAGCTCGCCGAACAGGTTGTTGTCGGAGCCGAAGTGGCTGAAGTGCTTGTTGCCCGCCTTCTCGGCCTCGGCTGCCTTGCGCTTCATCTCCTTGCGGTCGAAGCGGTGAAAGCTGTCGCCTTCGATGATGGCGGCCTTTACGCCTTCGCGGCGAAAGATGTTGGCGAAGGTGCGCGTCACGGTGGACGTGCCCGCGCCGGACGAACCGGTGATCGCGATGATGGGATGACGTTCAGACACGGAGGTCTCCTGGAGCTAAGAATTCTTTGCGCGGCAACGAGGTTCAGACGCGGAACAGACCGCGCTCGTGAAACAGCGGGCTCTCGTTCTCGATCGCGATGGGCTCGGCGTGGTAGCGCTCGATGCGCTCGACCTCGTTCTTCGAGCCGAACACCAGGCCGATGCGCTGGTGCAGCGAGCTCGGCTGCACCGCCAGCATGGGCTGGCGACCGGTGCTGGCGCGGCCACCGGCCTGCTCCATGATGAAGCCCACGGGGTTGGCCTCGTACAGCAGGCGCAGGCGACCGTTCTTGGCCGGTTCCTTGCTGTCCTTGGGGTACATGAAAACGCCGCCGCGCATCAGGATGCGGTGCGCCTCGGCCACCATGGAGGCGATCCAGCGCATGTTGAAGTCCTTGCCGCGCGCACCCGTCTTGCCGGCCAGGCACTCGTCCACATAACGCCGGATCGGCGACTCCCAGAAACGGCTGTTGGACGCGTTGATGGCAAATTCCTGGGTATCGGCCGGAATCTGCAGTTGCGGGTGCGTCAGCATGAACTCGCCCAGGTTGGGGTCGAGCGTGAAGCCGTTGACGCCGTTGCCCACCGTCAGCACCAGCATGGTGGTGGGGCCGTAGAGCGCATAACCTGCCGCCACCTGCTGCGTGCCGGGCTGCAGGAAGTCGGCTTCCGTCACGTCGCGGCCGCTGGCCACCACCTCCTGCGGTGCACGCAGGATGGAGAAGATGCTGCCCACCGAGACGTTGACGTCGATGTTGCTGGAACCATCGAGCGGATCGAACACCAGCAGGTACTTGCCGCGCGGCTGCTTGGCCGGGATCTGGTAGGGCAGGTCCATCTCCTCGGATGCCATGCCCGCCAGGTGCCCGCCCCACTCGTTGAGGTGCGTGAACAGGTCGTTGCTCAACACGTCGAGCTTCTTCTGCGTCTCGCCCTGCACATTGACAGAGCCTCCGGCTTCGCTGGCCTGGTTGCCCAGAACACCGCCGAGTTCGCCGAAGGCCACGGCGCGCGCGATGGCCTTGCAGGCCAGCGCCACGTCGAGGATCAGCGCATTGAAATCGCCCCGGGCATCCGGGAAACGACGGCGCTCCTCGATCAGGAACTGGGTCAGGGTGGTGCGTTTGGACAGCGGCATGATGGAGGTTTCTCTTTATTGATCGACGGTCAGGAGACGTTCGCCGGACCAGTGCGCCTGGTGCCATAACCGCAGATCGGCCAGGTGCACGTTGCCCAGGTCGGGCAGCACGTGCATCGCGCGGCTGAAATCGTGGTGGCGCGTGTACTGCGTGGGCGTGATCACCGTGGCCAGGCCGGCCAGGGTGGCAGCCTTCAGGCCGTTGCCAGAGTCCTCGAAGGCCAGGCAGGCCCGCGGATCGAGTTGCAGGGTCTGCAGGATCTGTACGTAGACCATGGGGTGCGGCTTCTTCAGCGGTGCCGTGGAGCCGTCGCCAATGGCCGCGAAGGCGTGGCGCCAGCCCGGCCCCATGGCACGGCGCAGCAGGGCCGCGATGTTGACCGGCGAGGTGGTGGTGGCAATGGCCAGCTGCACGCCGGCGCCAGCGGCTTCATCGAACAGTTCGAGGATGCCCGGGCGCAGGCCGACGGCACCGGCGTTGATGGCACCTTCGTAGTAGGCGGTCTTGAGCTCGTGGATGCGATTGACCGTGTCCTGGACGCCCTGGGAATCGATGGCCTTGATGTCGGGGTTGATCTGCTTCCAGTAATGCTGCACGCGCTCCTTGCCGCCGGAAACTTCCAGCAGCTCTGTGTACAGCGCGGCGTCCCAGTGCCAGCCCAGGTCCAGCTCATTGAAGGCGTAGTTGAAGGCCTCCAGATGCAGGCTCTCGGTATCGGCAATGGTGCCGTCGACGTCGAAGATCAGGGCTTGTAGCGTGGGCTGGGTCATGGTGAACCTCACTCGGTTTTAAACAATCGGCTGGCCAGGATGTCCTGCGCCTCGATGGTCGTCAGGTCGTCCCGGGTCAGTTCGCGGTCGCGCTCGGCAAACAGGCGGCTGGCCTGGCGCAGACGGGCCCGGTCCAGCGCGTTGCGCACGCTGCGTGCGTTGGCGAAATGCGGCTGGCTGATGCGCAATTGCAGGTACCGGTCGAAGGCCTCGGCCGCACCGGGGCCGAAGCGGTAATTCTGCGTCCCCAGCATTTTCCCGGAAATCTGCATCAGCTCGCCCACCGAGTAGTCGGGAAAGTCCAGATGGTGGGCGATGCGCGAGGACATGCCGGGGTTGGACTGGAAGAATGTGTCCATCCGGTCCTTGTAGCCGGCCAGGATCACCACCAGATCGTCGCGCTGGTTCTCCATCACCTGCAGCAGGATCTCGATGGCCTCCTGCCCGTAGTCACGCTCGTTCTCGGGGCGGTAGAGGTAATAAGCCTCATCGATGAAGAGCACCCCCCCCATCGCCTTCTTGAGCACTTCCTTGGTCTTGGGTGCCGTGTGGCCGATGTACTGGCCCACCAGGTCGTCACGCGTGACGGCAACGAGATGGCCTTTGCGCACATAACCCAGCCGGTGCAGGATCTGCGCCATGCGCATGGCCACCGTGGTCTTGCCCGTGCCCGGGTTGCCGGTGAAGCTCATGTGCAGGCTCGGCGCCTGACTGGTCAGCCCCAGGTTGATGCGCAGCTTGTCGATCACCAGCAGCGCGGCGATGTCGCGGATGCGCGCCTTGACCGGCGCCAGGCCGACCAGATCGCGCTCCAGCTCGGCCAAGACATCTTCGACCTGCGATTGCGCCAGCACCTGCGCCACGCTGCGCGCGCCGCTGTCCACCATCGCCATGGAGGCGGTGGCATCGGCAGCCGTGTCGGCCTGACCCGCGGGGGCGGCCGCCACGACGCCGGGAATGGAATAGCTGGGGGCACTCATAGATCGAAGCTGTCCTGTCGCGTCAGCCCTGGTGCTTGTGACACCAGGGCTGATCTGCTACTTGATTAATAGCGCTTGCCTTCGGGCTTGTCGGCACCGTAACCGCGCGTGGTATAGCGCAGCGAGCGGCCCTGCATTTCCTGGCGCTCCAGCATGAAGCCGGGCTCGTCCTTGGGCCGGTTGACGATGAAGCTCATCACGATGGACTCGACGCCACGGGTGGAGTCGAAGGCCATCAGGCGGATGTAGTGGCTGGGGAAAGCCTTGCGGCAGTTCTTCACTTCCATCAGCACGCCGGCGGCATCCTGCAGGTCGAACATGGGCATGCCGAACATTTCCCAGTAGGTGTTGCGCGGGTGCGGATCGTCGGTGTATTCCACGCTCCAGGCGTAGCCCTTCTTGAGGCCGTATTCGATCTGCAGCGTGATCTCGGCGTCGCTCAGGTCGGGCAGGAAGCTGAACTGGCCCTGGGTCAGGCGGCCGGTGGGGTTGCTCATCATGATTCGGTTCTCCTGTATGCGTGGTTTCAGGCCACGGCGGGCGTGACGGCGAAGTCGCTGCTGTCGGTGGACTGGTAGTTGAAGCTGATGTCGCCCCAGGTGTCCAGCGCGGCCTTGAGCGGACCACAGGTCTGGGCGGCCTTCTTCAGGATCTCCGGACCTTCGTTCTTGATGTCCTTGCCTTCGTTGCGGGCCTTGACCATGCATTCGAGCGCCACGCGGTTGGCCACGGCACCCGCCTGGATGCCCTGCGGGTGGCCGATGGTGCCGCCGCCGAACTGCAGGATCACGTCGTCGCCGAACAGGTCGATCAGCTGGTGCATCTGGCCGGCGTGGATGCCGCCCGAAGCCACCGGCATGACCTTCTTGGTGTCGGCCCAGTCCTGGTCGAAGAACAGGCCGCGCGGCAGGTCGGTCTTGGTGTAGCTGTCGCGGCAGACGTTGTAGTAACCCTGCACGGTCATCGGGTCGCCTTCGAGCTTGCCCACGGCGGTACCGGTATGCAGGTGGTCGACACCGGCCATGCGCAGCCACTTGGCGATCACGCGGAAGGACACGCCATGGTTCTTCTGGCGGGTGTAGGTGCCATGACCGGCACGGTGCATGTGCACGATCATGTCGTTCTTGCGGGCCCAGTTGGCCATGGACTGGATCGCGGACCAGCCGATCACCAGGTCGAGCATGATCACCACCGAACCCAGCTCCTTGGCGAACTCGGCGCGCTCGTAGATGTCTTCCATCGTGGCGCCGGTCACGTTCAGGTAGCTGCCCTTGACCTCGCCGGTCACGGCCTGCGCCTTGTTGACGCCGTCCATCACATACAGGAAACGGTCACGCCAGTGCATGAAAGGCTGCGAGTTGATGTTCTCGTCGTCCTTCATGAAGTCCAGGCCGCCCTTGAGGCCTTCGTAGATCACACGGCCGTAGTTGCGGCCGGAGAGGCCCAGCTTGGGCTTGGTGGTGGCGCCCAGCAGGGGGCGGCCGAACTTGTCCAGGCGCTCGCGCTCGACCACCAGGCCGGTCGGCGGGCCCTTGAAGGTCTTGAGGTAGGCCACCGGGATGCGGATGTCTTCCAGGCGGGCGGCCTTCAGCGGCTTGAACGAGAACACGTTGCCGATCAGGCTGGCCGTCATGTTGGAGATCGAGCCCTCTTCGAACAGGATCAGGTCATAGGCCACCCAGGCGAAATACTGGCCCGGGTTGTTCGGCACCGGCTGCACCTTGTAGGCCTTGGCGCGGTAGCTGTCGCAGGCGGTCAGGCGGTCGGTCCATACCACCGTCCAGGTGGCGGTGGAGGATTCGCCGGCCACGGCGGCGGCGGCCTCTTCCGGATCAACGCCCTCCTGCGGGGTGATGCGGAACAGGCAGATGGTGTCCGTCTCCTTGGGCACGTAGTCGGGCATCCAGTAGCCCATCTGCTTGTATTTCAGGACGCCTGCGCTGTAGCGCTTCTTGGCATCGGTGATCTGGGTCGAGTCGCTCATCAATTGCTCCTGAGGGGGATGAAAGCTGGTATGGGATGAAATATAAGAAAATCTGGAAATAAGGTAAATTCAAACTTTATTTGCTTTTGATTAAGTGATTGCTTAATGAAGAACGCCACCTTTCGCCAACTCCGGGTGTTCAACGAGGTCGCGCGCCAGCTCAGCTTCAGCAAGGCTGCGCAGGCGCTGCACCTGTCGCCGCCGGCCGTGACCATGCAGATCAAGGAGCTCGAAGGCCATGTCGGCCTGCCGCTGTTCGAGCGCAGCGGCCGTCAGGTGGCGCTGACCACGGCGGGTGAATACATGCTGGTCTATGCGCGCAAGATCCTCGCCACGCTCAAGGACGCCGAGGACGCCGCCGCGCGCCTGCAGAAGCTGGAAGTGGGCACGCTGACCATCGGCATGGTCAGCACGGCCAAGTACTTCCTGCCGCGCCTGCTGGCCGAGTTCCAGCGTGAGCACGAGGGCATCGAGGTCAAGCTGATCGTCGGCAACCGCGAACGGCTGATCCAGATGCTGCAGGGCAACGAGGTGGACATTGCCATCATGGGCCGCCCCCCGAAGGAGATGGCCACGCGCGCCGAGCCCTTTGCTGCCCACCCGCACGTCTTCGTGGCACCGGTGGACCACCCCCTGCTGCGGCGCGGCCACCTGACGGTGCCAGCCCTGCAGCCCTACAGCTTCATCGTGCGCGAGCAGGGCTCGGGCACGCGTGCGGCCATGGAGAAGTTCTTCGAGGCGGCCCATTTCGAGCCCAAGGTGAACATGGAAATGTCGAGCAACGAAACCATCAAGCAGGCCGTCATGGCCGGCATGGGCCTGAGCTTCCTCTCCTTGCACACCATCGGCCTGGAACTGGACAACCAGCTGCTGTCCATCCTGGAAGTCGAGGGCAGCCCGGTGGTGCGCGCCTGGAACGTGGTGCACACCCTGTCCAAGCTGCTGTCGCCGCCAGCCGAGGCCTTCCGCTACTTCATCCTCGAGCGCGGCGAGGTCTTCCTGGCCGGGCAGTTCGGCCGCCATATCCGCATGGACCCGGCCGCACCGCCAGCCTGAAGCAACCCATCAATAAAATATAATATTTGCTCTAGTTAATATCAGTATTTACTGATTCGAGTTCATGCGCAACTACACGCTCAAGCAGCTGCAGACCTTCATTGAAGTCGCCCGCGAAAAATCGGTCTCCCGGGCAGCCGAACGCCTTTTTGTCACGCAACCCGCCGTGTCCATGCAGATCCGCCAGCTGGAAGAGGCCTTCGGCCTTTCGCTGATAGAACCGGTCGGCCGTAACATCCAGCTCACGCATGCCGGTCTGGAGTTCCTGACCCACGCCATCGCCGCCCTGGGTAAGCTCAAGGACCTGGAAGCCAGCATGGCCGAGCATGTGGGCGCCAAGAAAGGCCGCATCGAACTGGGCATCGTCAGCACCGCGAAGTACTTCGTGCCCATGCTGCTGGTGCGCTTCACCAGGCTGATGCCGGGCATCGACATCGCGCTGCACATCGACAACCGCGACAACATCCTGGGCATGCTCTCGCGCAACGAGCTGGATCTGGTGATCATGGGGCGCGCCCCGGCCAACCTCGACTGCGAGGCCACGCCTTTTGCCAGCAACCCGCTGGGCATCGTGGCGCCGCCGGACCACCCGCTGGTGCGCCGCAAGCGCATGGCTTTCGACATCCTCAAGGACCACCCCTTTGTCGTGCGCGAGCAGGGTTCCGGCACGCGCGCGGCCATGGAGCGCCTGTTCGAGCAGTACGAGATGCCGATCAAGGTGGCCATGGAGATGCCCAGCAACGAGACCATCAAGCAGGCCGTCATGGCCGGCATGGGCCTGGCCTTCCTCTCCATGCGCACGGTGCGCCACGAACTGGCCGCCGGCCACCTGGCCCTGCTGGACATCAGCGGCATGCCCATCGTCGGCAAGTGGTACGTCACCCACCTGAGCCAGAAAAAGCTCTCGCCCGCGGCGCAATCGTTCAAGAAATTCCTGATCGAACAGGCCGAGCCGCTGATCGACTCCTGGGCCTGAGCGCCCCGCGCCCGATCAGGCCGCCTGCAGCAGGCGCTGCGGCTCGTGCAGGCGGTAGACGCGGCCCTGCTTGTCCAGCGGCTCAATCACCGCTTCCCGCACCAGGCGGCTGACCTCGCGGCTCACGGTTTCGAGCTTCAGGTCCAGCATGGCGCCCATGTCGTCGCGCGCGAACAGGGTGACGGTATGGCCGTCGGTCGGGCTGCGCATCTTGAGAATGAAGTTGGAGACACGCTGGCGCGCCGTGCCAAAGTTCAGGTCGGCCAGCCAGTCGTCGGCGTCCTTCAGCGCCCCCTGCCACTTCTGCATCAGCCGCAGGTGCAGGCGCGGGCTGCTCGCGCCCAGGGTGTGGATCACCTCCAGCGGAATGCGACAGACGGCGATCCCGGTCAGGGCCACGGCATCACAGTCGAAATGCCCGCCGCCCAGAGCCTCCAGCCCCGCCACGTCGCCCGGCCGCAGTACGCGCACGATGCGCTGGCGCCCGTCGGCCGTGACCCGCACCAGCTTGATCATGCCGCGGCGCAGCGTGTAGATCCCCTGGGCCCGCGATCCCTCGGTGTACAGCGCCTCGCCGGCTGCGAATTCGAGATCGTCGATCGGCGCATGGATCATGCCGAAATCCTGCTCGTTCAGGTCGGCGAACAGCACCATGTCGCGGATGCCGCAGCTGCGGCAATCGGAGGTGCCGCGCCAGGCGGATTCGGTCTTGATCGGAATCATGGCTGCATCGTGGATGGGATCGCCCCAGGATACCCCCAAGTGTATAGTGGACCCTCCCATCCTGTCTGGATCGCCACCAGAACCCGACACCGCATGTGTGAACTGCTTGCCATCTCCAGCCGGCAGGCCACCCGCCTGAGCTTCTCGCTCACGGCGCTGGCCGGACACAGCACGCCCGGCCACAGCGCGCGCGACGGTTGGGGTGTGGCCTGGTACGAAGACCGCCAGGTGGTGCTGCACCGTGAAGCCGGGCCGGCCAGCGACAGCCCCCTGGCCAGGCAGCTCGCCAGCGCAGGGCCGCCCACGACACTGGCCATCTCGCACATCCGCCATGCCACGCGTGGCGCCCGCACGCTGGCCAACACCCAGCCCTTCGTGCGTGAACTCGGCGGTCGCAGCCATGTCTTTGCCCACAATGGCGATCTGCCCGGCCTGGCCGCTGACCCACGCTACACACCCGGACGTTTCGAGCCGGTCGGCGACACCGACTCCGAACATGCTTTTTGCGCCCTGCTGGCGCGTCTGGCACCCCTGTGGCAGGCAGGCACGCCCGGCCTGCAGGAGCGGCTCGACGCCGTCGCCGGCTTTGCGGCCGAACTGCAGGCCTACGGTCCGGCCAATTTCCTCTACGCCGATGGCGAGACCTTGTTTGCCCACAGCCACCGCCGCACCCAGGCCGACGGGCGCATCGCCCCACCGGGCCTGCACTGGCTGCAGCGCAGCTGCGCACAGGAGAGCGAGCCGCTGCTGGCCGATGGCGTCTGCGTGGGCTGCGGTTACCAGCAGGTGCTGCTGCTGGCCAGCGTGCCGCTGAGCCAGGAACCCTGGTTGGCGCTGGCCGAGGGCGAAACCGTGGCCGTACGCGGTGGTCAACTGCTGGCGCGCCGCCGGGCCTGAGGGCTCACCCCGATGGCGCCGCCCTGGTCAGGCGCTAAGATCATCGGCATGAATCCGCAACGCAGACACTTGGTCGCCGGCAGCGCCCTCTTCGCCGGCAGCCTGGCCCTGGGCCGGTCCGCAGGAGCGCAGACTGCCGCAGCCGCGCCCTCCTCGCCCGGGGTCGAGGCCAAGGCCGGCCCTCTGCCCTCCGTGGGCACGCCGCTGGTCCTGCCCGACGTGCCGCTGCTCGACGGCACGGTGTTCCGCCCGGCCCAGGCCGAAGGCCGGGTGCTGGCCATCTACTGGTGGGCCAGCACCTGCCCCTTCTGCGCGCTGCAAAGCCCGGAGATGCAGAAGCTCTGGGACTCACAGCGCGCCCTGGGTGGCAAGGGCCTGCAGCTGCTCACCCTGTCCATCGACCGCAAGCCCGAAGACGCGCTGGCCTATCTGAAAAAAAAGGGCTATACCTTCCCCGTGGGCTTCGTCACCCCGGCGATCCATCGTGTCTTGCCCAAACCCAGGGGCCTGCCCATCACCCTGATCCGCGGGCGCGACGGCCGGCTGCTGCAGGCCGAAAAAGGCCAGCTCTTCCCGGAAGACGTGGAACTGCTGGCACGCTGGGCCGCCTGAAATCCGGCAATAACAAAGGGCAGACACCATGGGTGCATCACTGGACGGCAAGCTCGTCGTCGCCATTTCCTCGCGGGCCCTGTTCGACTTCGAGGAAGAGAACAAGGTCTTCGAGCACGGCCACGGCCCGCACAAGGACCGCGCCTACATGAAGCTGCAGCTCGACAAGCTCGACGAACCGGCCAAGCCCGGCGTGGCCTTCTCCATGGTCAAAAAACTGCTGGCCTTCAACGACAGCAACGCCCAGCGCGTGGAGGTGGTGATCCTCTCGCGCAACGACCCGGTCTCGGGCATGCGCGTGTTCCGCTCGGCCCAGCACTACGGCCTGCCCATCGAGCGTGGCAGCTTCACGCGCGGCCAGTCGCCCTGGCGCTACCTCAAGCCCCTGCACGCCAACCTCTTCCTCTCGGCCAACCCCGAGGACGTGCGCGCGGCCCTGGCCCAGGGCTTTCCGGCGGCCACCGTGGCCACGCATTCGGTGCGCGCCCAGGACAACCACCCGCACGAGGTGCGCATCGCCTTCGACGGCGACGCTGTGCTGTTCAGCGACGAGGCCGAACGCGTGTTCCAGGCCGAAGGGCTCAACGCCTTCCAGCAGCACGAGCGCGACAAGGCGCACCAGCCCCTGCTGGCCGGCCCCTTCAAGCCCCTGCTGGCCGCGCTGCACCGGTTGCAGCAGGAGGGCACACCCAGCATGCGCATCCGCACCGCGCTGGTGACGGCACGCAGCGCCCCGGCGCATGAACGCGCCATCCGCACCCTGATGGACTGGCACATCGAGGTCGACGAGGCGATGTTCCTGGGCGGCCTGCCCAAGGGCGAGTTCCTGCGCGAGTTCGAACCCGATTTCTTCTTCGACGACCAGACCGGCCACATCGAATCGGCTGCACAGCACGTGCCCTCGGGACATGTGGCCAGCGGCGTCTCCAACCCCTGATTTTTCCGCGAGGCACATTCATGTCCCTGCTCAAGAAGGCGGCGGAGTTCAAGACCTTCCTCGTCCGCACCTGGGCGCTGTCGCTGCCCTACTTCAAGTCCGAGGAGAAATGGAAGGCGCGCGCCCTGCTCGCGTCCATCATCGGACTCAACCTCGGTTTCGTCTACACGCTGGTGCTGTTCAACGAGTGGAACCGCTTTTTCTACGACGCGCTGCAGGAAAAGAACTACCCCGTGTTCCTGGAGCAGCTGCTGCGCTACACGGTGCTGGCCTTCATCTACATCATCATCGCGGTCTACAAGTTCTACCTGACCCAGCAGCTGGAAATCCGCTGGCGTGCCTGGATGACGCGCCACTACGTGAAGCGCTGGCTCGGCCATCAGGTCTATTACCACCTGGAACTCACGCGCTACGCCCAGCTGGCGCCCGACCAGTCACCCGACAACCCGGACCAGCGCGTGCAGGAAGACCTGAACCTCTTCACCACCCGCACCGTGAGCCTGAGCATGGAGCTGCTCAACGCGGTGGTGACCTTCATCAGCTTCGTGGGCATCCTGTGGGCCCTGAGCGGTGAGTTCACCTTCAACTGGGGCGGCACGGAATTCGCCATCCCCGGCTTCATGCTCTGGGTGGCCATCCTCTACTGCGCCGTGGGCACCGTGCTCACCCACTACGTGGGCCGCAAACTGATCCCGCTGAACTACGAGCAGCAGCGCCGCGAGGCCGACTTCCGCCACCACCTGGTGCGCGTGCGCGAGTACAGCGAAGCCATCGCCCTGGACCGCGGCGAGGCGGTGGAGAACCAGCAGCTCAAGCTGCGCTTCGACCATGTGCTGCGCAACTATCTGCAGCTGATCGACGCCAAGAAGCGCCTGACCATGTTCACCTCCACCTTCTACCAGGCCTCTTCGGTGTTCCCCTTCCTGGTGGCGGCGCCACGTTTCTTCAGCGGCGCCATCCAGCTCGGCGCCATGATGCAGATCGCCTCGGCCTTCAGCCGTGTGCAGGACTCGCTCTCCTGGTTCATCGACAACTACGACAACCTCGCGGCCTGGCGCGCCACCACCGACCGCCTGACGCATTTCGAGGCCGCCATCGTGGCCGCCAGCCGCCCCGCCAAGCTGCACCACGAGCCCGGCAACGGCAGCGGCCTGCAGGTCAGCAACCTCTCGCTGGACCTGCCCACGGGCAGCCGCCTGCTGGCGCACACCGCACTGCAGGTCAGGGCGGGCGACAGCATCCTGCTGCGCGGTCCCTCGGGCAGCGGCAAGTCCACGCTGTTTCGCGCACTCGCCGGCATCTGGCCGCTGGCCTCGGGCCACGTGACGCTGCCCGCGTCCAGCATGTTCATCCCGCAGCACCCCTACTTCCCCAATGCCAGCCTGCGCGATGCCCTGGCCTACCCCGAAGCGGCCGGGAACTATGACGAGGAAACGCTGAAACAGGCCCTGCGCGAGGCCCTGCTGCCGCAACTGGTGGACCAGCTCGACGTAATCGACGCCTGGGGCCAGAAACTCTCGGGGGGCGAACTGCAGCGCCTGGCGCTGGCGCGCGTGTTCCTGAAGAAGCCAGCCTGGATCTTTGCCGACGAAGCCACCAGCGCGCTGGACGAGGAAGCCGAGAAGACCCTCTACCGCAAGCTGATCGAACTGGTGAAGGCCGGCAACGGCGCTATTGTTTCAATAGCACACCGGCAGACCGTGGCCGCTTTCCACGACCACACCTGGACACTGGAAAAGTCCAGCGACGAATCCGTGGCGCGCTTCGAGTTGAAGCAGGCTTAAGTCGTCGCGCCACCTGCCCGGTAGCGCTCCCACCCCCGCGCGCGCAGCTCGCAAGCCGGGCAGGTGCCACAGCCGTAGCCCCAGGCGTGGCGGTGGGCGCGGTCGCCCAGGTAGCAGGTGTGGGTGTGCTCGACGATCAGGTCCACCAGCGCCTTGCCGCCCAGGGCCTCGGCCAAACGCCAGGTGTCGGCCTTGTCGATCCACATCAGCGGCGTCTCGATCAGATAGCGCTTGTCCATGCCCAGTGACAGCGCCAGTTGCATGGCCTTCATGGTGTCGTCGCGGCAATCGGGGTAACCCGAGAAATCGGTCTCGCACACGCCCGTCACGATGACCTGCAGGTCGCGCCGGTAGGCCACGGCAGCGGCCAGCGTGAGGAACAGCAGGTTGCGCCCGGGCACGAAGGTGTTGGGCAGGCCGCTGGACTCCATCTTGAAAGCGGTCTCGCGCGTGAGAGATGTCTCGCTCACGGCGCCCAGCACGGCCAGGTCCAGCATGTGGTCCTGGCCCAGCTTGGGCGCCCAGTGCGGGAACTGGCGACGGATCTCGGCCAGCACCTGCACGCGGGCTTCCAGCTCCACATGGTGGCGCTGGCGGTAGTCAAAGGCGATGGTTTCGACGCGCTCGTAAGTCTTGAGGGCGTGGGCCAGGCAGGTGGTGGAATCCTGCCCGCCGGAGAAAAGGACGAGGGCGGTCTTGTGCAGCATGAGCCTATGGTATCGCCCCCTTGGCAGGAACCGTGCGGCCCTTGCTGGGCCCGGCTTACTCCGGCTTCTCGGTCTTCTTGATCCGGTTCGGCGAATAAGTCAGCACTTCCTTGGCAATCACACCTGGTGTGGCCATGGGATCCGCATTGCGGCTGGCGGCCTGGCTCTGCGCCTGGATCTGCTGGTTCACACCCGGATTCTGGGCCGGGTTGTTCTGCATCCAGATCTCGACCACGCGCGCGCTGGCGCTCCAGACCGCGTGCATATGGTCGATCAGCATCTTGGACAGGGGTTCCTTGGGCGGCGCCTCTTCCTGCCGGGCCACGGTTTCCTTGCGCTGCGTCCAGTCCTTGGACGAGTTGTCGGCCTGGCTGCCACCTTGCAGCGGGTCGGCCTTGGCGGCCGCCTGGTTGGCCTGGGCCTGCACTACGGGGTTGATGTCGTTCACCACGCCGGCAGACTCCTGCACGGGCGCCGGCGGATTCACCGGCGCCACCGGGATCACCCTGGCAGCGGCAGGCGCAACTACCTCCGAGCCGGCCGGCCGGATGGCTGTTCGCTCAATGTTAGGTAGTTGCATGATGGCTATTCACCTCAGCCCGGAAGCGGGAGGCTTTTATCCTGTTACGTACATTGGTTAACGGCAGAAATGGGGGCTTATTTAGGCCTATTTTCAAAAAACTTGGGGCTTGGGCGCTCCGAAACCCCGTGGAATGTCGCTCAACCGGTCATTGCTGGACTTTTTAGCTCATTTCAGCCAAAAACAAGGGCGCCCGGCTGGTGGCCGGGCGCCCTTGGGATCTGCCTGAGTCGAAGGACTCCTATTGCCAGTTCGCCGCGATCACCGGGATCAGGGTTGCAGCGTAGTTTTCCGGCAAGGTGGTCTGACCAGCGGCTGGCGGCGTGAAAGCTGCCATGGCTTGCGCCTTCCGTTTCCGTAAATGATGAGCCTCATGCTGATATCGAGCTTGACTCGATATCATCGTATTTGGATAAATGTCGGCATGGCATGAAACGCTTAAGTTCGTGGGAGACAGCCAAACGGCTATGGCAAACTTCCCTTTGAATGCCAAGCGTGAGGCGGGGTTTGAGCTGTGGCAGGTTCAACTGGGTCTGATGCCGTCGGACTTCAAACCCATGCCCACAGTGGGTGCGGGTGCCTATGAGATGCGGGTGAAGACGCAAGGCCAGTGGCGTGTGATCTATGTCGCCAAGCATGCTGATGCGGTGTATGTGCTGCATTGTTTTTACAAGACCACGCCCAAGACGGCACAACCCGACATTGACTCGTCAGCGAAACGATACGAACTGTTTGGAGTGCAGCATGGCACGAAAGAAAATCGATCCTGATGCGCAAGTGACCGCATCGAGCGGCAATGTGTTTGCCGACCTGGGCTTTGCGCCTGGCGAGGCGGCGGTATTGGCGCTGCGCGCTCACTTGATGGGGCGGCTGCGGCTGCTGATCGAAGAGCGGGGTTGGAGCCAGGTGCAAGCGGCTGAGCAGTTGGGTATTGGGCAGTCGCGGGTGAGCGACCTGGTGCGTGGCAAGTGGGATAAGTTCAGCCTGGACATGCTCATTACCCTCGCCACCCGGGCGGGCAAGCGGTTGAAGGTGGCATTGGCCTGAGTGACACAACGAACGCAAATACCTACAAGGGCTACACCGCCAAGGTGGAGTACTGCGACGGAGACGAGTGCTTCATCGGACGAATTCCGGCACCCGCGCCATGCTCGGCTCTGACGAAGAAAGCGCTTTCTGTGACGCGGTGGACAACTCGGCACGCGGGTAAGAGTGCAAGAAGCCCCTCTCCGGCCGAATGACGCTACGCCTGCCCAGTCTGGTGCATGCGCGTGTCAGCTTCGCTGCCGCACGCGCGGGCCCGGGTTTCAACCATTAGGCAGCTCCAGCCTCTGAGCAGGCAACGCAGTCCTAAAAGCCAGGCCGCCGCATACTGCCCACCGCGCATCTTTCAGAGATCGACTACAGGTCCTCTGGCATTAAGCAGCCGCTAGAAAAAAAGGTCTGTCCAATACAACCGGCCCACAGGTCGAAAGCAGCCTGCCGCTGCGCCGCTGCCTCAGCGCTGCAACCGGCTCGGCCTGGAGTTCAGGCTCTTGGGCAGCAGGCCTTCGAACATGGCCGAGATCTCGTCGACCACCTGGTGCGCAGCCTGCTCGCCGCAGCGTGTCGCCACCGCCATCAGCAGTTCGGGCCGCAGGAACCACAGGGCCGGCACATTGGACGCCATGAGGATGCGTCGCTCGACCTGCGGAAAACGCTCGGCGCACTCCGCGTCCAGGCACTTGAGCATAGCCTGGCGTATGTCGTCAATATGGAATGCGGCAACAACGGTGTCGTCGCGCAAAGGATTGAGCCTCTCCTGCATGGTGGAGAGGAATCTGGTCGCAGCACTGAACATTTTTATATGAATCAACTAACCCAACGAAGCCGGAATCTTAGGTCAGTGCGTCCGTATTCTTACTAGGGAAATGCTCTTGCGTAGAAACCCTGACGGGCGGACACCGTCTTTGCCGCAGGCCTGGCCACAGCATGCGCCTGCACGGCGCATGCTGTGACGGCGTTTTACTCGGCCTTGATGTTGTTGTCGCGGATGGCCTTGCCGTAACGGGCCAGCTGGTTCCCTACGAGCGCCGTCAGCTGCTCCGGGGTGGTGCCGTTGGGCCGGAGGCCCAGGCCGGCGTAGCGCTCCTTGACCATGGGGTCGGCCAGCGCCTTGACCACTTCACGCTGCAGGCGCTCGACGATCTCCTTGGGCGTGCCCTTGGGCGAGGTCAGTGCAAACCAGGTGCTGAAGTCGAAACCCTGGATGCCCTGCTCCTTGAGCGTCATGGTGTCCGGGTACTCGGGCTGGCGCGCATCGGCCATCACGCCCACCAGGCGCAGTTTGCCGCCCTTGGCCAGGGCGGCCACCGTGGCGATGCCCTGCACCGTCATGTCGACCTGGTTGCCGGCCACACCCTGGGCCGCCTGGCTGGCGTCGCGGTAGGGCACGTGCTTGATGTCGATGCCGGTGTGCGCGGCAAACAGCGCGCCGCCCAGGTGCTGCGGGCTGCCGTTGCCACCCGAGGCATAGGTGATCTGACCCGGCGCAGCCTTGGCTGCGGCCACCAGTTCGGCGGCGGTCTTGTACTTGGAGTCGGCGGGCACGGCCACGCTGAACTCGATGGTGGCGACCTGCGAGATGTGGGCGAAGTCGGTGACCGGGTTGAACGGCGTGTTCTTGTTCAGGTTGGGCACCATGGTCAGCACGCTGTCGTTGAAGCCGCCGATGGTGTAGCCGTCCGGCGCGGCCTTGGCCAGCCGGTCGGCACCGATGATGCCCGCAGCACCCGTGATGTTCTCGACCACGATGGCCTGGCCCATGTTCTCCGACATCTTCTGCGCCAGCAGGCGCGCCGCCACATCGACCGCGCTGCCCGCGCCCAGCGGCACGATCATGCGGATCGGCTTGTTGGGATAGCCGCTCTGGGCCAGCACGGGGGCGGCCAGGGTCAGGCCGGCCGCGGCGGCCAAGGTGAGCGCGAAGCGTCGCGTGCAGGTGGAAAGTTGTTTCATGGTGTCTCCTTCGTGGTTGTATGTAGAGGGTGGGCCGCCGGCCTTCAGACCGTGAGCCCCAGCACGCGGATCGCGTTCTCGCCGAGGATGGCCAGGCGGTCTTCGTCGCTGAGTTCAGGGGTGGCCATCACGTGGCCCACCGGGTCCTCCACCCAGGGGATGGGGTGGTCGGTGCCGATCATGATCTGGCTCGCGCCCACCTCGGCTGCAAGGTGGCGCAGCGCCTCACCCGTGAAGACCAGCGAGTCGAAGTAGATCTGCCGGATGTACTCGGTCGGCTTCTTCTTCAGCACGATCTCGGGGTTGCAATTCTGCGGCGAGACGAAGCAGCTGCGGTCCATGCGCGGCGCGTAGGAACCGAGGAAGCCGCCGCCGTGGGCACCCAGCACCTTGAGCTCGGGGTATTTGTCGAACACGCCTTCGAAGATCAGCTTCTGCAGCGCGATGGTGGTGTCCAGCGGGTTGCCGATGACGTTGGACAGCCAGCCATTGCCCTTGAGGCGGGCCGCCAGCTCGGGCGTGCTCTGGGGGTGGATGAAAAGCATCACCCCCAGTTCCTGCGCCTTGGCCAGCACGGGGTGGTATTGCGGATTGGCGAAGTCGTCACCGGCCACGCTGCCGCCGATGGCTGCACCCTTGAGGCCGTGTTTCTTGACGGCTTCTTCGAGCATCTGCACGGCAAGCTCGGGGAACTGCATGGGCAGCGAGGCGAAGGCGGCCAGGCGCTTGGGGTGGTTCGCGCACAGCTCGGCAAAGCTCTCGTTGTGCACGCGGCAGATCGCCTCGGCGGTCTCGCGATCTTTTTTGTACCAGAAGGGGTTGATGCTCAGCACCTGCAGGTCGATGCCCATGGCGTCCATGGCCTCGAAGCGCGCGGCCAGCTGCTGGTCCATCTGCAAAAAGTGCTCGGGCACGCCCTTGACCGGGGGTAGTACGCCCTTGGCCTCGGCGCCCATGAGGTCCAGGCCGGCCTGGAAGTAGCAGTGCGCGTGCGCGTCCACCGTGCGTGCGCGCTTGCCGCGGATGATCACCGGCGCGCGGCCCGTGGCGGTGGTGCTGCCACCGCCCCCGCCGGGCACGATGGGCAGGCCCGCGCAGCTGCAGAACCAGAAGCCGTTGCAGCCTTGGGCGTGGGTTTTGGGGGAGAGCCAGTTCTTGAGCATGGGTGAAGGGTCAGGATTTTTTGAAAATGGGGGAAGCTGCTGCGCGCTCGATGGCGCGCACCATGCGCGTCTGGGCGCCGCAACGGCAGAGGTGTTTTTCCAGGCCCAACACGATGTCGTCGCGGCTGGGCTGAGGGTTACGCGCCAGCAGCGCGCAGGCCGAAGTGATGATGCCGGCCACGCAGTAACCGCACTGGGCGGCGCGCTCTTCGATGAAAGCGGTTTGCACCGGGTGCGGCTGGGCCGGCGTGCCCAGGCCTTCGAGTGTGGTTACCTGCCGGCCCTGGATGGACCAGACCGGCAGATTGCAGGAGGTCTGCGGCTGGCCGTCCACCAGCACCATGCAGGCGCCGCATTCGCCCTGGCCGCAGCCGAACTTGGGACCGCTCAGGTTCAATTCATCACGCAGCACCGAGAGCAAGGTAGCCTTCTCGTCGCCACCAAAGTGGACAGGCTGCTGGTTGACGTGGAACATGGTCTGTTTCTTTTCGCTCATGCGGCCTCCGCGGCATGCACGGCACGCAGCAGCGTGTCGGGGGTCAAAGGCAGTTCGCGCACACGCACACCGAGGGCGTCGAACACGGCATTGGCCAGCGCCGCGGCCACCGGGCCCTGGGCGGCTTCGCCAGCACCCAGCGGGGGTTCGTCGGGCCGGTCGATCACGTGCACGCGAACCTCAGGCACCTCGCTGAAGCGCAGCACCGGGTAGCTCAGCCACTCGTTGCTGGTGATGGCCTCGCGGTCAAAGGTGACCTGCTCCTTGGTCGTCCAGCTCACGCTCTGGACGGCGCCGCCTTCGATCTGGTTGATGACGCCATCGAGGTCCACCACCATGCCCACATCGACCGCGAGATCGAGGTTGAGCACACGCACCTGTTCGTCCACCTGCACACGCGCAATCACCGCGCACCAGGCCCCCGTGTTCTTGTAGCGTGCCCAGGCCAGGCCGTGGCCTATGCCCTCGGGTTCTTCGGCCCGCCGGCCCCACCAGGTGGAGCGCTGCACCACTTCCTGCAGCACCGCCAGCGCGCGCGGGTCTTCCAGGTGACGCTGGCGGAAAGCCAGCGGCGCCTCACCGGCCTGCAGCGCGAGTTCATCGACGAAGGACTCGATCGCGAACACATTCGCATAGGCGCCCAGCGCGCGCATGGCCGAGGTGCGCAGGGGCATCACGGTCAGGCGGTTGTGGATGACCTGGAGATTGGGCACCCCATACGCCGGCACCGCATTGCGCTCGGCACCACCGCCGGCGGCCAGCGGCGGGTTGATGGGCAGGGGCAGGGCCGTGGCGTCGGCACGCTCACTGGCGGCCAGCAGGGCCGGCACGGGCGCACGGCCCGGGCGCGAGCTGTAGCCGTTGGCCCAGAGTTCGTGTTGCCAGTGGCTCAGTTGACCGGTGTCATCGAGCCGGGCACGCAGCGCTACGCGGTGCGCGGCACCCAGCGGGCTGTGTGTGAGCTCGTCCGCGCGCGACCACAACACGCGCACGGGTTGGCCTGGGCAGCGCAGGGCCATCAGCACGGCATCGAAGGCCACGTCGTCGGCGCCGTTGTGGCCGTAACAGCCCGAGCCCTCGACGTGATGAACGACGATGTCTTCCTTGGCCACGGGCGTGGTTTCGCGGGCCAGGGCCTTGACCAGATCGTCGCGCAGGTTGTGGATGCCCTGGCTGTGGGTCCAGACCTCCAGGCGCTTGCCGTCCCATAGCGCCAGCGCGCAGGAGGTGCCGATGGAGGCATGCGCCAGATAGGGTTTGAGGTAGACCGCGTGGTGCTGCAGGCCGTCACTGGGCCAGGCGGTTTCACCGCGCTCGGCCGTTTTCGTGGTCTCGTGCGGGGCCGACGTGAGAAAAGCGTCCAGCGCATGTACGTCGGGCAGGGGTGCACCGGCCTGCCACTTGATCTTGCCCGCCAGTCGGGTGGCTGCCGTCTCGGCATCGCGCTCAGTGGCCGCAACGATGGCGATGAAACGTCCGTCGGCCCAGCAGCGCACACCGGGCGGCAGCGCCGCCGCCTCGTCTGCCGGCCAATGGGCCAGCGTGGCGTCCAGTGTGGGCGGGCGCAGCACGCGGCCGTGTTGCAGTCCGGGCAGGCGCAGGTCCTGGATGAAACGGGCCTGGCCAAACACCTTGTCGGCCAGATCGATGCGCTCGGGGCGCGCCTGCCCCAGCAGGCTGCGCTGCGCGGCCGTCTTGGGCCGTGCCGCGCCCGCGCACTCGATGTTGAGATCCACGCCCTTGAGCAGGGTCGTGTAGTCACCCAGATCCTGCCCCTGCGCGGTGCAGAAGCGCCCGGCCTGCACCTCTATCGTGTCGGCGCTCTGGCCGGTCAGCAGCGCCGCATGTTGCAGAGCCATGGCACGCACCTCGGCACAGACCTGGCGCAAGGCGCCACCGCTGTCCTGCACCGACAGGCTGCCCGAGGTCACGCCTTCATCGGGGCCTATCGCGGTGCTGGCGCTGCGGATGCGCACGCTCTCCAGCGGCACGTCCAGCTCTTCGGCCACGATGAGCATCAACGCGGTGAGGATGCCCTGCCCCAGTTCAACCTTGCCGGTGTACACATGCACCCGGCCGGGCTCATCGAAACCCAGCCATTGCGAGAGGCGACGGTTGGTGTGCAGGCTGCCGGGCAATTGCGGGCGGCCGTCCTTGCGGTCGATCACAAAACCGCGGGGCTGGGAGGTGGAGACGTCAGGCATGGTGATGAATAGACTCGCTGGCCCAGGCCTCAGGGACCTGGGAACTCGCAGTGGAGGAGCAATGCCTGTTTGCTATCTGTGGCCATTGTTCGTGTAGAGGGGTGCTGGCTGCGTCGCAAGCTCTGAGTTTAGAAACGTCAGCGGTCTGGGTCCAATGCCGATTACGTCCTATTCCATATCATCATGCGATGGATGAGCGCCCGGGTAAACCCGCATGAAACGATAGCCGTGGTGCGATCAGGCGTCTCCTGCGTCCGGGGCACCAGATAATTCCGGCATGAGCGCAGACCATCTCGAACAAGCCAAGGCCTCTTTCCTGCAAGGCCTGCACACCCTGGAAGCCGGCGACTGGCAGGCGGCCGAAGGCCATTTCGAGCGGGCATTGGAACTCGCCCCGGGGCGTGTCTCGGTGATGCAGAACCTGGGCATCGCCCGGGTCAGGCTCAAGCGTTATGCCGAAGCGGAGCCCCTCTTGCGCGACACGCTGGCGGCCGAGCCGGAACAACTGGGCGCCTGGCTGGCCTTGGCCGAAGCCCAGCTGGAACTCGCACATTTCGAGGCAGCCGCCAGCAGCTTCGAGCGCTGCTTTGCCCTGGGTGAAGCATCGGCCACGCTGCGTGCCCAGTATGCGCAGTGCCTGGCACGGCAGGGCCGCATTCCCGATGCCATACGCGCCTACCAGGAGGCCCTGGAGCGCGATGCCAAACACACGGCCGCGCTGACCGAACTGGGCAGCCTGTACCGCGAAGCCGGCCAGTTCGAACAGGCGGCAGCCTGTTTCCAGCGGGCATTGGACAACGGCGCCGATCCTGAGGTGGTGGCCTATTTTCTGGCTGCCGTGACGCAACAGGCCGACGTCCCCACGCCCCCTCAGCAGTACGTCAGGCAACTCTTCGATCAGTACGCCGAGGAATTCGACGCGCACCTCGTGGGCCAGCTGGGCTACCAGGGCCACCAGCTGCTCGTCGACCGCCTGCCGCCCGAGGCCGGCGCGCACTTCTCCAGGGCACTGGATCTGGGCTGCGGCACCGGCCTGTGCGGCGCCCATGTGCGCTCACGCGTGGATCACCTGGTGGGTATCGACCTGGCGCCTGCCATGGTCGACAAGGCCAGGCAACGCGCGATCTACAACGCGCTGCATGTCGGCGACATCCACGACTTCCTGGCCGCCGCGCAGGAACCGTATGACCTGGTGCTGGCCGCCGACGTCTTCATCTACGTCGGCGCGCTGGAACAGGTCTTTGGCCTGCTGGCGACCCGCATGCGTAAGGGTAGCTGGCTGGCCTTCACCGTGGAGGACGCTGCGCCCGGGCAAACCGTGCAGTTGCTGCCCAGCCTGCGCTACGCCCACTCACCCGCCTATCTGCAGGAGCTCGCGCAGCGGCATGGCTACGACCTGGTGAGCAGCCACGAAGAAGCCATACGCTTTGACCAGCAACGTCCGGTGCATGGGCGTTATGTTTATCTGAGGCGGCGCTGACGCGTCGCGGTCATTCGACCGTCACACTCTTGGCGAGATTACGCGGCTTGTGCTGTCGCATAACTTCGCTGCGCGAAGTGAGCGACATCCAAACCCAGAAGCCTGGCGCGCCTGCGGCGCTGTCGCTACGCGACACCCAGAGTTTTCCCGTCATTCGACGGTGACACTCTTGGCCAGATTTCTCGGTTTGTCCACATCTGTCCCCCGCGCGCAGGCCGTGTGATAGGCCAGCAACTGCAGCGGCACCACGTGCAGCAGGGGTGACAGCGCCCCGTAGTGCTCAGGCATGCGGATCACGTGCAGGCCTTCGCCGCTTTCGATACGGGTGTCGGCATCGGCCAGCACGTAGAGCACGCCACCACGCGCGCGCACCTCGTGCAGATTGCTCTTGAGTTTTTCCAGCAGCGCGTCGTTGGGCGCCACCGTGACCACGGGCATGGCGCTGGTCACCAGGGCCAGGGGGCCGTGCTTGAGCTCACCCGCGGGGTAAGCCTCGGCGTGGATGTAGCTGATTTCCTTGAGCTTGAGCGCGCCTTCGAGCGCGATGGGGTAGTGCAGGCCACGGCCCAGGAAGAGCGCGTTCTCCATGCGGGCGAAGTCCTCGGCCCAGCTCATGACCTGCGGCTCCAGCGCCAGCACGGCCTGCAGGGCCACGGGCAGGTGGCGCATGGCCTTGAGGTGTTGCGCCTCGTCTTCGTCACTCAGATGCCCGCGCACCTGGGCCAGCGCCAGCGTCAGCAGGAAGAGGCCTGCCAGCTGCGTGGTGAAGGCCTTGGTGGAAGCCACGCCGATCTCGACGCCTGCGCGCGTGATGTAGGCCAGCTTGCACTCGCGCACCATGGCGCTGGTCGCCACATTGCAGATGGTCAGCGTCTGCGCCATGCCCAGGCTTTGCGCGTGGCGCAAGGCGGCCAGGGTGTCCGCCGTCTCACCCGACTGGCTGATGGTGACCACCAGCGTGCGCGGGTTGGGCACCGAGTCGCGGTAGCGGTATTCGCTGGCCACCTCGACCTGCGTGGGAATCTTGGCAATGCTCTCCAGCCAGTACTTGGCGGCGCAGCCGCTGTAGTAGCTGGTGCCGCAGGCCAGGATGAGCACGTTGTCGATGTCCTTGAAGACGCGGTAAGCGCCGTCACCAAACAGCTCGGGCACGATGCCTTCCACGCCTTCGAGCGTGTCGGCAATGGCGCGCGGCTGCTCGAAGATTTCCTTCTGCATGTAGTGGCGGTAGGGGCCGAGTTCGGCCGCGCCGCTGTGGGCCAACACGGTCTTGACGACGCGCTGCGCGGGTTTGTGGTCGCGCCCCACCACCCAGAACTTGCCCAGCTGCAGATCCACCACGTCGCCTTCTTCCAGGTAGACGATCTGGTCGGTCACGCCGGCCAGGGCCATGGCATCACTGGCCAGGTAATGCGAACCATCGCTGCCCACGCCCAGGATCAGCGGCGAGCCGGCGCGTGCGCCGATCACACGGTGCGGCTCGTCCTTGTGGAAGACGGCGATGGCGTAGGCGCCGTGCAGCTGCTTGGTGGCAGCCTTCACGGCCTCGAACAGGTCGCCTTCGTAGATGGAGTCGATCAGGTGGGCGATGACCTCGGTGTCGGTCTGGCTGACGAAGACGTAACCCTTCTTCTGCAAGGCGGCGCGCAGTTCGTCATGGTTTTCGATGATGCCGTTGTGCACCAGGGCCACACGCGCCGCGCGCTGGGCCGTGTCGGCGCCCGGACCCTGGCTGAAGTGGGGATGAGCGTTGTGCACGGCGGGGACGCCATGCGTGGCCCAGCGGGTGTGGGCAATGCCGGTGTAGCCGGTCACGTTATCGCGGGCCACCTGCTCGGCCAGTTCGGCCACCCGCGAGGTGCTGCGCGCGCGCTGCAGGCCGCCAGCCGCATGCACGGCCACACCGCAGGAGTCATAACCGCGGTACTCCAGGCGCTGCAGGCCCTGGACCAGCACGGGGACGATGTTGTGATTGGAAACGGCGCCGACGATGCCACACATAGAGGTGTCTCCTGAACTCGATGGGGCGATGGTAGAAGCAGTAATAAAAAATATCTCATTGATTTTTTGTGGTTTATGAACTTAAATTTCATAAACCACATGACAAGACCAAATATTTCAAAAATAATAAACAAATGGAATCAATCACCATAGATGCCACGGATCTGCTGCTGCTCGACGCCCTGCAGAAAGACGCCAGCCTAAGCAACCAGGCCCTGGCCGCGCTGGCCCACATCTCGCCGCCCACCTGCCTGCGGCGCGTCAAGCGCCTGGTCGATGGCGGCCTGATCGAGAAGCAGGTCGCCATCCTCAGCACGGACCAGCTCGCGCCCCTGTTGGGCCACGGCCTGCAGGCCATCGTGGAGATCACGCTGGAGCGCCAGGGGGAAGAGGCGCAGACGGCCTTCGAGTTGCGTGTGGCAGCCGACGAGGCGGTGCAGCAGTGCTACCGCGTTTCGCCCGGGCCGGACTTCGTGCTGGTGGTGCACGCGCGCGACATGCCGGACTACCTGGCGCTGGCGCAACGCCTGTTCACCAGCGACGCCAATGTGCGCAACGTGAAAGCCTTTTTCAGCGTGAAACGCAGCAAGTTCGGCACGCGCGTGCCGCTGCCGGCGAAATCCTAGCCAGGCCGGACCCGCCAGGCTCGGCTCAAACGGGCGCGCCCATGGCACACGGCAGCGTGAAGCTGACGGTGCAGCCGGCGTCGAGGGCGCCTTCGGCACGGATGCTGCCGCCGTGGCGTTCGACGATCTTGCGCGCGAGTGCCAGCCCCAGGCCCAGGCCTTCGAACTGGCTGGCGCTGTGCAGACGCTGGAAGACATGGAAGAGCTTGAACTGGCGCACCGGGTCGAAGCCCACGCCGTTGTCGCGCACGCAGAGGGTGGCCAAGCCCTCGGGTCTCACCTCGGCACCGACCTCGATCACCGCTGTGTCGCGCGGACGCGTGAACTTGAGCGCGTTGGACAGCAGGTGCACAAAGAGCTGGCGCAGCAGCGCACCGTCCCCGATGACGATCGGCAAACCCTCCTGCACCTGCCATTCGATGCGGCGGCCGGCACACAACTCGGCCAGCTGGGCCTGCGCCTCGGCCAACAGGGTGCCGACCTCCCACTCGCGCACCTGCAGTTCGACCCGGTCCAGCTGCGACCAGCTCATCAGGCCGTCGATCTGCTGGCCCAGCGTGCGGGCCGCGCCGTGGACCGTCTCCAGGTAGCTCAGCGCTTCACCCGGCAGCACGGGCCCGGCCTCCTCGCGCAGCAAAGCCGCATAGGACATGATGTGGCGCAGGCTGGCGCGCAGGTCGTGCGAGACCGCGTAGGCAAAGTCGCCGAGTGCGGCGCGCGCGTCGTGCAGCTCGGCTTGCAGCCGCGCGATCTCCTGCTCGGGCGTGGGTTCGCTCATGGGCGCAGCGTCATTTCTTCTTCTCGGGCCGCTTCCAGTTGCTCAGGCTGACCTGCTTGGCGCGCGCCACGGTCAGCGCGCCGGGCGCCGTGTCCTTGGTGATGGTGGAGCCGCCGCCCACCGTGCCGCCCGCGCCGATGGTGACGGGGGCGATCAGCACGCAGTTGCTGCCGATGTGCACGTCGGCCTCGATCACCGTGGTGTGCTTGTTGGCGCCGTCGTAGTTGGCCGTGATGCTGCCAGCGCCGTAGTTCACACGCTCGCCCACTTTCGTGTCGCCGATATAAGCCAGGTGGTTGGCCTTGGCACCCTTGGCCAGCGTGGCCGCCTTGATCTCGACGAAGTTGCCGATGTGCACCTCGTCGCCCAGCTTGGCGCCGGGGCGCAGCCGGGCGTAGGGGCCGACCAGGGCACCGGCGCCGACCTCGACACGCTCCTTCTCGGCGAAGCCGCCTTCGATGTGGGTATAGGGGTGGATCACCGCACCGGCGCCGATGCGCGCATTGCTGATCGTGCAGTGTGCGCCAACCTTCACGCCCTCGCCCAGCTCCACCCGGCCGGCGAAGATGCAGTTGATGTCGATCTCCACGTCCTGTCCGCACAGCAGTTCGCCACGCACATCCAGGCGTGCCGGGTCGGCCAGACGCACGCCCTGCTCCATCAATGTCCTGGCCACGCGCTGCTGGTGCGCGCGCTCCAGTTCGGCCAGCTGCACCGGGCTGTTGATGCCGGCCACCTGCAGCGCGTCGCTGATCTTGTGCGCCACCACGGGCACACCCTGTGCCACCGCGAACTTCACCACGTCGGTCAGGTAGTACTCGCCTTGTGCGTTCTTGTTGTCGAGTTGCGCCAGCCAGGGCTTGAGCAGCCGGGCCGGCACGGCCATGATGCCGCTGTAGATCTCCTGGATGGCGCGCTGGGCCTCGCTGGCGTCCTTGTGCTCCACGATGGCCTGTACTTCGCCATTCGCGGCGCGCACGATGCGGCCATAACCCGTGGGGTCGTCGAAGGCAATGGTCAGCAGGGCCAGCTTGTCGCCGCCGCAGGCGTCGATCAGCGCGCGCAGGGTGGTGCCTTCCGTCAGCGGCACGTCGCCCGACAGCACCACCACGATGCCGTCATCCGGCAGCGCCGGCACCGCCTGCTGCACCGCATGGCCGGTGCCCAGCTGCGGCTCCTGGCGCACGAACTGCAGCAAACCACCGCCCGGGTGCACCACGCCGGCCTCGACCTCGGCGGCGCCATGGCCCGTGATCACCACCACACGCCGGGCATTCAACCCTGCCGCCGTGTCCACCACATGCTGCAACAATGCACGACCGGCCAAACGGTGCAACACTTTGGGCAGCCTGCTTTTCATGCGCGTGCCCTTGCCCGCGGCCATGATGGCCACATCCACTGCCTGTCCGTTCTGCTTCATGCGCTTGTCCACCGTGATGTTGAGTTTCCTGCCCCGCATTATCGGTGCGCTGCTGCTGCTTGTGCTGGCCGGCTGCAGCGCCGTGCAAACCGGCTACAACAACGCCCCCACCCTGCTCTACTGGTGGCTGGACGGCTACATCGACTTCAACGAGGCCCAGGCCCGGCCGGTACGCGACAGTCTGGACACCCTCCATGCCTGGCACCGCCGCCAGGAACTGCCCGCCTATGCCGATCTGCTCCAGCGCATGCAGCAACAGGCGGCCGGGCCGGTCACCCCCGAACAGGTCTGCACGCACCTGGCCCAGGTCCGCGTGCACCTGCAGCGCCTGGGGGAACAAAGCGCCGAAGGCCTGGCCCGGCTGGCGCCCACCTTGCAGACCGCGCAGTTGCGCCACCTGGACCGGCAATTCGAGAAACACAACCGCAAGTGGCGCGAGGAATGGCTGGACGGCAGCCCGGCCGAGTTGCTGACGCGGCGCCTGGAGCGCACCGTGGACCGCTACGAGGATTTCTACGGCAGCCTGAGTGAGGCCCAGACCACCTTGCTGCGCCAGCGCATCACGGCCTCCAGCTTCGACGCGCGCCTGGCCTGGGCCGAGCGCCTGCGCCGCCAGCAGGACACGCTGCGCGTGCTGCAGGAACACCGGCAGGGCGAGCGCCCGGCCCACATCAAGGCCGAAATGCTGGCCCTGGTGCAACGCAGCCTGGAGCCGCCCGAGCCCGCCGCGCGCGAGCAGTTCGAACGCATGCTGCAGGAGGGCTGCCAGACCATCGCCGCCCTGCACAACAGCGCCAGCGAGGCACAACGGCGCCGGCTGGTCGAGCGGCTGCGGGGCTACGAGGCCGACCTGCAGGCCCTTATCGCACCGGGCTGAAACGCTGGCCACGCCAGGATCGCTCTGCGAGAATGGTCCGAACCCATCCAGACTGGAGGTTCGCCATGCACCGTTTCATCCTTGGCCTTCTGCGTGTTGTCCTGCTGGTCGGCCTGACACTGGCCGGCACGGGCCAGGCGGCCGGCCCGCTGTCCGAACTCAAGCTGTTCAAGTCCACCCCCATGGGGCAGGGCCTGTGGCGCATGGAACTGATCTCCAGCGACGACCCGCAGATGGCCCGCGGTGCAGCGGCCATGGGCCAGACCGGCCTGTGCATGGACGTGGCCAGGCAGATGTCCAGGAACACGCCAGCGGAAGACCCGCGGTGCACACCCAAGATCCTGCGCAACACCGACAGCCAGGCCGAGATCGAGGTCAGCTGCAAGGACGGCGGGAGCTCGCGCATGCTCATGACGCGCGAGAGCGAGAAGAGCTACCTGATGGACAGCACCGTCAGCAAGGACGGCAAGCAGCGCAGCTTCAAGGTCCGCTACACCCACGCCGGCGCCTGCAAGGGCGATGCGATGATGCAGTTCGACAAGAACAGCCCCATGTGCAAGCAGATGGACCCGGCCAGGATGCTGGCCCGCTGCGCCAGCCTGCCCGAGTCCTCACGTGCGCAGTGCGAGCAGCAGATGAAGGGCCTGGCAGCGTCCTGCCAGTGAGGAGCAAGCGGCGCAGAACTTGTGAAGAAATCGTAGCGAGCGGCCCTAGCGCAAGGCGGACGGAGCGCAGCCACCGGAACGTACTTCAGGTACGTGAGGATGGCGAGCACCGCCCAACGCGGCGATGGGGCCGCGCAGTAGATTTATTCGCAAGTTCTCAGTTTTGCAGCGCGGCCCACATGGCCTGGTCACGCTCGGCGGTCCAGATGCGCGGGTTCTTGATGCCGCTGGCCTCGTCATAGGCGCGGCTCACGTCAAACGGCAGGCAGTGCTCGTAGATGAAGACATGGCCGAACACCGGATCCATGCTCTTGCGCGTGTGGGCCATGGCGGCTTTCAGGTCCATGCCTTGCGCCACGGCTTCCTTGCCCGCCTTGTAGAGCGTCTCGACCCAGCGCTTGGTGTAGTCCAGCGCCTTGTTGACGTTGGCATGGCCCTTCATGGCCTCGCCGCGGCCGGGCACGATGTACTCCGCCTTGAGCGCGCGCAGGGCCTCCAGCGTGGTCGGCCATTCGGCCAGTTGCGCGTCGCCCGTGTAGACGCCGGCCTCGTACTCGACCAGGTCGCCCGAATACAGCACTTTTTCCTCTTCGACCCAGGCGATGGTGTCGCCGCGCGTGTGGCCGGGGCCGGGGCTCCAGATCTGCACCACCACGCCGCCCAGGTTGATGGACAGCTTGCCCGGCACCTCGCCTTTCACGGGGTTGCCGCCGCCGATGACCATGGTGGGCCAGGTCAGGCCCGGCACGGTCTCGGCGTTGCGGAACAGGCGCGGGAAGCGCTCCATCTCGCTCTTCATGTCCTGCGCGCCGCGCTCGCGGATCAGCTCCAGCGTGCCCTGGCTGGCAATGATCTCGGTGGCGCCCTCGGCCGCATAGGCATAGGCACCCAGCACGCGCACCGCGTGGTAGTGCGTGAGCAGCACGTACTTGATGGGCAGGTCGCTGACGGTGCGGATCTTGGCGATCAGGTCGCGTGCCATGGCCGGGGTGGCGGTGGCGTCGCTGACCATGATGAAACGCTCGCCGATGATGACACCCGAGTTCGGGTCGCCCTCGGTGGTGTAGGCCCAGCAGTGGGGGCTGAGCTGCTCGAAGGTGGTTTTCTTGTCGGTCAGGTCGGCTTGCGAGGCAAAGGCTTTGCTCATGGGAACTCCGGGGGACACGCCGTGAGGCGAAAACGCAGATTTTACTTAGGCGTAACGCATTACGGATAGCGCAACCCGCGCCGGGACGCTCAAGCCATCCCGGCCACCGGCCACACCACGCCGTTGTCGTTGAGGATGGCCTCCAGCGGCACGTCGTGTGGCTCGGGCTCGAAATCGTCCAGATAACCCTGGGTGTAGCCCAGCCCCACGGTGTAGGGTTTGGGCTGCAGGGTGGCCAGGGTACGGTCGTAGAAACCGCCGCCGTAACCCAGGCGGTAGCCGCCCGGCCCGTAGCCCACGCAGGGCACGAAGAGCAGGGTGGGCACGATGATCTCCGTGTCCTTGGGCTTGGGGATGCCGTAGGCATCCTCCTCCATCGGGCAACCGGGGTACCAGGCGTGGAAGGTCAGGGTCTTGTGCACCTTGTCGATCACGGGCAGGCCGATGCGCCGCGGCTGCGGGTTGTCGAGCAGCTCGCCGTCCTCTTTCCAGCGGTGCAGGGCCGGCAGGGGATCGAATTCGCCCTTGATGGGCCAGTAGGCGCCAATCACGAGATCGCTGCGCCCCACCAGCCAGATGCGCATGACCTGTTGCAAAAGTGCCGCACGCTGTAGGCGATCGGGCAGGTTCAAACGTTCAGTAATGAGCCGCTGGCGCAGGTTTTTCTTCTCTTGCGCCCTTTTTGCCTCGGATGTGTCCATAATTTCCACATGCAGTTTCAAGTCATTCTGACAGCTATCGCTTTGGCGCTGGGCCTGGCCCTGCCCGCGGCTGCCGCATCGACCAAAGCGAAGACCCGGGTCAAGCCCGATCAGGACGCGCTGATCACCGACATGGCCGAAGCCTACAAGAAGCCCGACAACAAGCGCCTGGCCGCCCTGCTGCCCCAGGTCCAGGGCCATGTGCTGGAGCCCTGGGCCGCCTACTGGGAGCTCAGCGCCCGCCTGGAAGACGCCAAGCCGGCCGAAGTCGAGAACTTCCTGAGCCGTTATGCCGGCACCTACCAGGAAGACCGCCTGCGCAACGACTGGCTGCTGCAACTGGGCAAGCGCCGCGACTGGACCCGTTTCACGGCCGAACTGCCCCGCTACCGCATGGGCGACGACGTGGAAGTCCGCTGCCACGCCCTGCACGCCGCTTACGCCACCAGCAACGAGGACGTGGCCGCCCAGGTGCAGGAGCTCTGGCTGGCCCAGCGCGACCCGGATGACGGCTGCGCCGCCGCCGCCGAGCGCCTGATCAAGGACGAGAAACTCGACCCCATGGTGGCCTGGCGCCGCGCTCGCCTGGGTTTCGAATTCGACAAACCGCGCATCGCCCAGCAGGCCATCAGCCTGCTCAACCCGGACTGGGCCAACGGCCTCAACATCCTCTACACCAACCCCAAGCGCTACCTGGACGAAAAGCTCACCGCCTTCCGTCCCAAGACCCGCGAATGGGTGACCCTGGCCATGATCCGCCTGGCCTCCAGCGACCCTGAGGCGGCGGCTGAAGAGGTGAGCAAGCTGCGCTGGCGCGCCCAGCTCACGCAGGAGGAGCGCAGCTGGGTCTGGGGGGTGATCGGCAAGCGGGCCGCACGCACGCTCTCGGACAAGGCCCTGAGCTACTACGCCAACGGGCAGGACATGCACATGCACAGCGACCACCTCGTGTGGAAGGTGCGTGCCGCCCTGCGTGCCAACGACTGGCAGCAGGTGCACGACAGCATCGCCGCTTTAAGCGAATCGCAAATGCGCGACCCGACCTGGATCTACTGGCGCGCCCGCGCCCTGCTCGCGCTGCAGGCCACCAACGCCGAACTGCGCGCGCGCACCCTGCTGCAGTCCATCGCCTCGCCGCGCGGTTTCTACGAGCAGCTGGCCATGGAAGAGCTCGGCCAGCGCATCAGCGCACCGGCCGCACCGGCGCCGCTGAGCGAAGAGGAGCTGCAGGCCGCCCGTGACAACGAAGGCCTCAAGCGCGCGCTGCACGCCATCGGCATCGGCCTGCGCACGGAAGGCGTGCGTGAGTGGAACTACAGCACCAACCTGCACCAGCGCGGCGGCATGAGCGACCGCGAACTGCTGGCCGCCGCCGCCGTGGCCTGCGAACTGCACGTCTGGGACCGCTGCATCAACGCCAGCGAGCGCACCCGTACGGTGATCGACGTCTCACAGCGTTTCCCCACCCCCTTCAAACAGGAAGTGCAGCAACGCGCCAGCTCCACAGGCCTGGAGCCGGCCTTTGTCTACGGACTGATCCGTCAGGAAAGCCGCTTCATCCCCGACGCCAAGTCCGGCGTGGGCGCGGCCGGCCTGATGCAGGTCATGCCCGCCACGGCACGCTGGACGGCCCGGCGCATCGGCATGAACAACTTCAAGCCCAAGCAGATCACCGAACGCGACACCAACATCGCCATCGGCACGGGTTATCTCAAGCTGGTGCTCGATGCCTTCGACGGCTCCATGCCCCTGGCCGCGGCGGCCTACAACGCCGGCCCCAGCCGCTCCAAGGTCTGGCGCGGCCAGACCGGCGATCCGGTGCTCGAAGCCGCCATCTGGACCGAGAACATCCCCTTCGGCGAAACACGCGACTACGTCAAGAAGGTGCTGTCCAACACGGTGAACTACGCTGCCGTGCTGACGGGCGAGCCCCAATCGCTCAAGGCCCGCCTGGGTTTTGTCGGCCCGCTGGGAATGGACAAGCCCGAACCCGCCGAAGAACTGCCATGAAGCGTGTGCTCCTGCTGGGCGGTACGGGTTTCGTCGGCCGCCACATCTGCGAACATCTGGCGCGCCTGGGCTGGTCCATGACCGTGCCCACGCGCCGCGCCGCCAACGCCAGCGCGGTGCAACACCTGCCGCGCCTCACGGTGCTCGAAGCCGACGTGCACGACGAGGCCACGCTGCGCCAGCTGCTCGTCGGCCACGATGCGGTCATCAACCTGGTGGCCATCCTGCACGGCGATGAAGCCGCCTTCCAGCGCAGCCATGTCGAACTGCCGGAGAAGCTGGCACGCGCCTGCCTGACCACCGGCGTGAAACGCCTGGTGCATGTCAGCGCGCTGGGCGCCGAACCGGCCGCAACCGACACCGCCCCCTCGCGTTACCTGCGCAGCAAGTCACGCGGCGAAGCCGCGCTGCAGCAAGCCGCGGCCCAGGGCCTGCAACTCACCGTGTTGCGCCCCAGCGTGATCTTCGGCGCCGACGACCGCTTCCTCAACCTCTTCGCCGCGCTGCAGCGCGTCTTCCCCGTGATGCCGCTGGCCGGTGCCGGCGCCCGTTTCCAGCCGGTCTGGGTCGAGGACGTGGCCCGGGCCATGGTGCATTGCCTGCAGGACACGCGCACCATCGGCCTGACCTACGAACTCGGCGGCCCCGGCGTCCACACGCTCAAGGCGCTGGTGCAGCTGGCCGGCCGCGCCGCCGGTGTGCCGCGCCCCGTGATCGCGCTGCCCATGGCCATCGGCCGGCTGCAGGCGCTGATGATGGAGTTGACCCCGGGCCAGCCGCTGATGAGCCGCGACAACCTCGATTCGATGAAAGTCGACAACGTGCTCACCGGCCGTGTGCCCGGTTTCGCTGCCCTGGGCATCACGCCCACCGGGCCGGCTGCTGTGGCGCCGGCTTACCTCGGCAACGACGACCCGCTGCTGGCGCTGCGCAGCCGCTTCCGGCGCCGCTAGCGCTAACATGGCCCTCCAGACAAGGAGGGGCCCATGCTCAAGCTCACCATCGGCAACAAGAACTATTCGTCCTGGTCCATGCGGCCCTGGGTGCTGCTGCGCCAGGCCGGCATCCCGTTCGAAGAGGTGCTGGTGCGCTTCGACTCCTTCGACGCCGGCTCGCAGTTCAAGCAGACCCTGGCCCGGCTCAACCCCGTAGGCAAGGTGCCGGTGCTGACGGATGGCGAACTTGTCATCTGGGACACCCTGGCCATCGCCGAATACCTGGCCGAGCAGTTCCCCGAGGAACGACTCTGGCCAGCCGATAAGGCGGCCCGTGCCCGCGCGCGCAGCGTCTGCGCCGAGATGCACTCAGGTTTCTCTGCCCTGCGCAGCCACTGCCCGCAGAACATCGAGGCGTCCCTGCCCGAGGTAGGCACGTTGATCTGGCGCGATCAACCGGCCGTACGCGCCGACGTGGAGCGCCTGGTGGCCATGTGGAGCGAACTGCTCCAGGCCCATGGCGGACCGCTGCTCTTCGGCCACTTCTCCATCGCCGACGCCTACTTTGCGCCGGTCTGCATGCGCCTGAAGACCTATGGCCTGCCCGTACCGCCGGCCATCGCCGCCTACGTGGAGCGTGTCGCCGCCCTGCCGGGCGTGGCCGCGTGGATCGCCGACGCCAAAGCCGAGGCCGACTTCCGCGCCTTCGAAGAACCGTACCGCCTCAAGCGCTAGACTTCCGGACATGCAGATCTACATGGTGGGTGGCGCGGTGCGCGACGCCCTGCTCGGCTTGCCGGTCCAGGACCACGACTGGGTGGTGGTGGGAACCACCCCCGAGGAGATGGTCGCCCAGGGTTTCGTGCCCGTGGGCAAGGACTTCCCGGTCTTCCTGCACCCGGTGACGAAGGAAGAGCACGCGCTGGCGCGTACCGAGCGCAAGACGGCACGCGGCTACAAGGGTTTCGCCATCCACACCTCGCCCGACGTGACGCTGGAGGAAGACCTGGCGCGGCGCGACCTGACCGTCAACGCCATCGCCGTGCACAGCAGCCAGTGCCGGCCCGATGGTTCCTTCGACACCACGCACCTCACCGACCCGTACCACGGGCAGCGCGACATCGAACAGCGGGTGTTCCGCCACGTGACGCCAGCCTTCCGCGAAGACCCGGTGCGCATCCTGCGCGTGGCGCGTCTGTCCGCGCGCTTCACCGACTTCACCGTGGCGCCCGAAACGATGGCGCTGATGCGCCACATGGTGGAGGACGGCGAAGTCGACCACCTGGTGGCCGAGCGCGTCTGGCAGGAACTCAGCCGCGGCCTGATGGAAGAACAACCTTCGCGCATGTTCGACGTGCTGCGTGCCTGCGGCGCCCTCAAGCGCTTGCTGCCCGAAGTGGACCGCCTCTGGGGCGTGCCGCAACCCGAGCAGCACCACCCCGAGATCGATACCGGTCTGCACCTGATGATGGTGCTGGACATGGCGGCCAGGTTGAACGCGCCGCTGACGGTGCGTTTCGCCTGCCTGGGCCACGACCTGGGCAAGGGCACTACGCCTGTAGAGGAATTACCGCGCCATATCGCCCATGAAGCCCGCAGCGCGCGCCTGCTCAAGGGCCTGTGCGAGCGCCTGCGCGTGCCCATAGCCTGCGCAGAACTGGCCGACGTGGTGGCACGCGAGCACGGCAACATCCACCGCAGCGGCACGCTGGGCGCCACCGCCCTGCTGCGCCTGCTGGAGCGCTGCGACGCCATCCGCAAGCCGCAGCGTTTTACCGAGGTACTGCAGGCCTGTGAGTGCGATGCGCGAGGTCGCCTGGGCCTGGAGCAGGAACCCTATCCGCAGGCGACACGCCTGCAGGGTGTGCTGGAGACCGTGCTGGCCCTGCCCACGCAGGCCATTGCCGAACACGCCCTGGCCCAGGGTCACAGCGGCAAGAAGGTGGGCGAGATCATTCATGCGGCCCGTGCCGGGGCCGTGGCGCAACACCTGGGTCTGCCGCACGAAGAACAGGGTAGCCCCCCGGCCGAATAACCAAGCGGCCCGCTCGGGTGCTGCAAACGGCCCGCCATGCAAGCGATCCTGGCCGCATGATGGGTGCATGGCCTCCCCGCCCCGCAACCCCTTCAACCCCCCACTGGCCGAGGGTGTGCGCCGTTTCGGTTTTCGCAAGTGGTACGAGCGCGAGCTGCTCTCCAGCCACGCCCACCTGCTGCTGACCCTGCTGTGCAGCATCGCGCTGATCGGCATGCTGGAAGTCTTCAAGGGCGGCACGCTGGAGGAAAAACTGCTGGACGTGCTGCTCTTCATCGCCAGCGGCGCCATCGGCCTGTGGTCGCTGCGTCGCTACCTCTACCTGCTCATGCACGCCGAGGAAGTGGCCAACCAGGCCAACTGCCCGGACTGCGGCACCTATGCCCGTTTCGAGGTGCTCGGCGAAGACCGGCGCAGCAGCCAGACCGAGGTGCGCTGCCGCGCCTGTACACGCACGTGGACCATCGAGGCCTGAACAGGCCGTTTAACGCAGATGGGACTTGACCCAGGCAGCAATCTGCGCCGGTGAGGTCATGGCGCCGGGCTGGCGTGCCACCTCGCGCCCGCCGACAAACAGCGCCAGCGTGGGGATGCTGCGGATGTTGAAGCGCGCAGCGAGGTTCTGTTCGTCTTCGGTGTTGACCTTGGCCAGGCGCAGCTGCGGCTCCAGCTGGGCTGCGGCCTGCTCGAAGGCAGGCGCCATCATGCGGCAGGGGCCGCACCAGGGCGCCCAGAAATCCACCAGCACCGGCACCTCGCTGCGGCCGATGTGCCGCTCGAAGGCGGCTTCGTCCAGCACCACAGGATGGCCGGCAAACAGGGGCTGATGGCAGCCACCGCAGTCGGGTGCCTTGCCCAGGTCTTCGACCTTGACGCGGTTGGTGGTGTGGCAGTGTGGACAGACGATGTGGCGCGTTTCGCTCATGGTGGGCCCTTTCATCCTGACCATATAGGGCCGGGGGTACCCCTTTCAAGCCTGGCTCAGATGAGTTTTGCAATGCCCACGGCCACCAGGCTCAGGATGATGGTGGTGGTGAAAGGCAGATTGAACTCGCGCCCGAAGAGCGTGAAGTTCAGGTCACCGGGCAGGCGGCCGAAACCGATCTTCTTGAACCACGGCGTGACAGCGTTGACAAGCAACAGGATGATGAAAATGGCGAGCAGCCAGCGGAACATGGTGTAGGTCGGGTTCAGAGTGTGTGGGTGCGGTCGCCGGCGGAAAAGCCCGAAGCCAGCCAGGGCTCGCCGGTGCTCAGGCCGATGACCTTGAACAGCTCGCCCATCTCGTGCTCCATGACCAGCTTGTGCGCCTGGGCGCGCAGCGGCAGCTCGGCCTGCTCCATCAGCTGGGCCAGCCCGCAGTTGAGCAGGAAACGCGCCTGCGAGCTGTACCCCAGCACGGACAGGCCGGCCTCCTGCGCCGCCAGCGCGATGCCCGTGAAATTGACGTGGGCCGTGATGTCCTTGAGACCCACCTCGACGAGCGGGTCGGCGTCGGCCCGGTGACCGCGATGGCACATCACCGTGCCCATGTGGCGTTGCGGGTGGTAATACTCGGCCTCGGGAAAACCGTAGTCGAGAAAGAAGGCCGCGCCGCGCTGCAGCCGTTCGGCCAGGGTGCGCATGAAAGCCTCGGCCTGCGAGTGGATCTCGGTCAGGTAGTCGTAGTTGCCCTCGATCTCCACGGGCGGGCGCAAGTCCGTCGGCCGGTCGGCCCAGGCAAAACGTTCACCAGCCAGTGCCACACCCCGCTCGTACCAGACGCCGTCCCCGCGCGCGAGCAGCTGCACGGGCATGGCGTCGAGCACCTCGTTGCCTACCACCACGCCCTGCATCGTGGCCGGCAGCTCGCTGACCCACTGCACACGGTCGCCGAAGGACTGCAGCGTCTGCTGCTGGCGCGCGCGCAGCGCCCCCGAGAGATCCACGATGGTGTAACGGCGGACCTGCTCGCCCAGGGCGCCCAGCAATTGCAGGGCCAGCGCGCCGGAGCCGGCACCAAACTCCCAGACCTCGTCGGTCTGCGTGTGCGCCAGCGCCTGCCCCACCTGCACCGCCAGCGCGCGGCCGAACAGGGGCGAAAGCTCGGGCGCCGTGACGAAATCGCTGCCCGAACCCGGCATGAGCCCGAGCTTGCGCAGATCGTTGGCGTAATAACCCAGGCCCGGCGTGTACAGGGCCCGGCTCATGAAATCGTCAAAGCCGATCCAGCCCCCGGCCGCCTGGATGGCTTGCACCATGCGGGATGTCAGGGTGGTCGTTAAACTGTCGGCTGTCGTCATTTCCCCGCAATTGTCCCCCAATGTCCTCCCCCGCACGCACCGTGCTCGTGACCGGCTCGGCCAAACGCCTGGGCCGCGAAATCGCGCTCACCCTGGCCCAGGCCGGCTGGCAGGTGGCCGTGCATTACCGCGGCTCGGTGGACGAGGCCATGTTGACCGTGGCCGACTGTGAACAACTCGGCGTCAAGGCTGCCGCCTTCGACGCCGATCTGGCCGATGAGGCCGCCGTGCGCGCGCTGCTGCCGCGGGTGGTCGCACATTTCGGCCAGGTCGAAGCGGTGGTCAACAGCGCCGCCCTGTTCGAGCACGACAGCGCCGCGACCTTCGGCTACGCCGCGCTCGAAAAGCACCTGCGCGCCAACACGGGCGCGCCCATCCTGCTGGCGCAGGCCCTGCACACCCATGTGCGGGAGCGTGCGGGCAAGGGGGTCGTGGTCAACATGCTGGACCAGAAGCTGTGGAACCAGAACCCGGACTTCCTGAGCTACACCCTGTCCAAGGCCGCGCTGGAAGCGGCCAACACCATGCTGGCCCTGGCGCTGGCGCCCGATGTGCGGGTGGTGGGCGTGGCGCCCGGCCTCACGCTGACCAGCGAGTACCTGAGCCCGGAGAAGTTCGAAGCCCTGCACAAGCTCTCGCCGCTGGGTCGCTCCTCCACCCCCGAAGACGTAGCCGGCGCGGTGAAATTCGCGCTGGAAAACGCGTCCATCACCGGCACCACGCTGCTGGTGGACGGCGGCCAGCACCTCATGCGCTTCCAGCGCGACTTTTCGATGATGTAAGCGCAGCGCGTCATGACCCAAGGCACCCAGATCCTCACGCTCACCGGTTTGCGCTTCGACGCCAACCTGGGCATCCTCGACCACGAGAAGGCCGCACCGCAGCCCATCCAGGTCGATGCCGAACTCAACCTCGGGCCGCAACCCCTGCGGCCGCACGATGACGACATCAACCACGTGCTGGACTACCGCAAGGTGCGCCAGATCATCATCGACGAATGCCGCTCCGAGCACATGAACCTGCTGGAAAGCATGATCGGCAAGCTGGCCGACCGCCTGCTGCAGCTGCCCGGCGTGATCGGCGTGCGCGTGAAGATCGTCAAGCTGGAAATTTTCGACGACTGCGAAGTCGCCATCCGCGCCGAAACCGGCATCTGGTGACGGAACCAAACAGGTGAAATGGGGTTCCCACCCCATGTCGGGCACATGCCCATGGAGAGAATGATGAGTGCCGTCTGGATAGACAATGAACCGGCCGTCAGCAATGACAAGGCCCTGAAGATCGAGCGCGAAACGCACAAGCTCGAAAAGCGCCTGTGCCGCAACGTCGGCCAGGCCATCATGGACTACAACATGATCGAGGAAGGCGACCGTGTCATGGTCTGCATGTCCGGCGGCAAGGACAGCTACGGCATGCTCGACATCCTCATGAAGCTCAAGGCCCGTGCGCCGATCGACTTCACGCTGGTGGCCGTCAACCTGGACCAGAAACAGCCCGGTTTCCCCGACCACATCCTGCCCGAGTACCTGAAAAACCTGGGCATCGAGTTCCACATCGAGACCCAGGACACCTACTCCATCGTCAAGGACAAGGTCCCCGAGGGCAAGACCATGTGCAGCCTGTGCAGCCGGCTGCGCCGCGGCATCCTCTACAGCGTGGCGCGCCAGCTCAAGTGCAACAAACTCGCCCTGGGCCACCACCGCGACGACATGCTGCAGACCTTTTTCCTCAACATGTTCTTCGGCGGCAAGTTGAAGGGCATGCCGCCGAAGCTCACCAGCGACAACGGCGAATTCATCGTGATCCGCCCCATGGCCTATGTGGTCGAGAAGGACCTGATCCGCTGGGCCGAGCACAAGGCTTTCCCCATCATCCCCTGCACCCTGTGCGGCAGCCAGGAGAACCTGCAGCGCAAGCAGATCGGCAACCTGCTGCGCGAGTGGGACAAGAAATTCCCCGGCCGGCTGGAGACCATGTTCACCGCGCTGCAGAACGTGGTGCCATCGCACCTGATGGACGCCAAGCTGCACGACTTCAAGCACCTGAAGGCCACCGGCGTGCCAGACGAGAACGGCGACCTGGCCTTCGATGAGGAAGAGCTCCCCGCAGCGCCCGCCCTGCCCGGTGGCGTGCAGGTGGTGACGCTGTAAAAATGAAACGCCTGCTGGCCCTCTTCACCCTGGCGCTGCTGCTCGGCGGCTGCTCGGGTTTGCGCCTGGTCGAATCGCAGGTGCGCTCGACGGCGGTGGCCACCACCGAGCGGCCGATCGAGGCCGGGGCACGCTACCGCTTCGAACGCCTGCCCTCGCAGACCGACCCCGTCGAGACCGATTCGGTGGAGGCCATCGCCGAAGCCGAGCTGGCCGAAGTGGGCCTGGTGCGCGACGACGCGGCCGCGCGCTACAGCGTGCAGATCACGACCCGCATGGAAACCTATGTGGTCGACGACTGGGGCCGTCCCTACAACGGGCCGCGCGTGGGCGGCTCCATCATGATCGGCAGTGGCAACATCGGCATAGGCATGGGCAATATGGTGGGCATGGGCATGCGTTTCCCGCCGCCCAGCCAGTACCGCCACGAAGCCACCCTGCTGCTGCGTGACCTGGGCAGCAACCAGGTGATCTACGAGACCAGCGCCCAGCACGAGGGCCCCTGGAACGACCGCTACAACATCCTGCGCGCGGTGCTGGCCGCCGCCCTGAAGGATTTCCCCCACCCGCCGGCCGGTTCGCGCCGCGTGAAAGTGGAAATACCGCGTTGAATGGATAAGACCACCCGCATCCTCGCGATCCGCCACGGCGAAACCGCCTGGAACGTCGACACGCGCATCCAGGGTCACCTGGACATCCCGCTCAACGACACCGGCCGCTGGCAGGCACAGCGCCTGGCGCGCGCCCTGGCCGCGCGCGACACCATCCACGCCGTCTACAGCAGCGACCTGCAGCGCGCCCACGAGACCGCCAACGCCATCGCCACGGCCACCGGTGCGCCGCTGGCTACCCACACCGGCCTGCGCGAGCGCGGCTTCGGCATCTTCGAAGGCAAGACCTACGTCGAGATCGAACAGACCTGGCCCGAAGAATCCGAACACTGGCGCCAACGCACACCGCACTGGGCACCCGCTGGCGGCGAATCGCTGCTGCAGGTGCGCGAGCGCGTCACGCACGCCCTGCGCGAACTGGCAGCGCGCCACCCAGGCCAGCAAATCGTGCTGGTAGCCCACGGCGGCGTGATGGACCAGCTCTACCGCGCCGCCACCGGCCAGGACCTGCAGGCCCCGCGCACCTGGCAACTCGGCAACACCGCCGTCAACCGCCTGCTCTGGACGCCCGAGGGCCTGTCCCTGGTGGGCTGGGCCGACACCTCGCATCTGGAAGACAACTCGCTCGATGAAATCAGCACCTGACACCGCCCCGCCCCATCTGGCCGCTTTGCTGGGCCAGAGCGTGGCAACGATCGACACCCCCGCCCTGGTGGTGGACCTCGACGCCATGGAGCGCAATCTGCAGAAGATGGCCGATTACGCCCAGGCCCATGGCGTGAAGCTGCGCCCGCACGCCAAGATGCACAAGAGCGCGGCGCTGAGCCTGCGCCAGATGCAGGCCGGTGCCGTGGGCCTGTGCGTGCAGAAGACCTCCGAAGCCGAGGCCCTGGCCGCGGCAGGCGTGCACAACCTTTACATCAGCAACGAGGTCATCGCTTTCCCGAAGCTGCAGCGCGTGGCGGCATTGGCCCGCAGCCTGCAGGCGCGCGGCGGCCGCCTGGCGATCGCGGTGGACAGCCTGCTGGGCGTCGAGCAGCTGGCGCAGGCCATGGGGCCCGGCGAGAACCTGATCGACGTATTTGTGGAACTCGATGTCGGGCAGAAACGCTGCGGCGTGGCCGAACCGGCCGACGTGCTGCCGCTCGCACAAGCCATCGCCGGCCATCCGTCCCTGCGCCTGGCCGGCCTGCAGGCCTACAACGGCCGTGCCCAGCACCTGCGCACGGTGACCGAACGCCGCGCCGCACTGGACGAGGTGATCGCTCGTGTGCAGGAAGCACGCCGCATCGTCGAGGCCGCTGGCTTGAGCTTGAGCTTGCCCTTGGTCACGGGCGCCGGCAGCGGCACCTTCGGCCTGGAAGCCACCAGTGGCGTCTTCGGCGAACTGCAGGCCGGCTCCTACCTCTTCATGGATGCCGACTACGCGCGCAATGAGGCCGACCTGGCACAGCCGCAATTCGAGCATGCGCTTTTCGTCAAGAGCCAGGTCATGAGCGCCAGCGCCGGCCATGTGGTGGTGGACGCGGGCCACAAGAGCCACGCCATCGAATCGGGCCTGCCGCGTGTGCACGGTGAAGCGCTGGAAGCCACGGGCTGCAGCGACGAGCACACCACGCTGCGCGCCACCGGTGCGGCACCGCTGCCGGCCCTGGGCAGCACCCTGTGGCTGATCCCCGGCCACTGCGACCCCACGGTCAATCTGCACAACTGGATGATCGGCGTGCGGGGTGGCCTGCAGGCCGGCAGCGTGGCCGAACTGATCCGGGTCGACGCCCGCGGCGCGCTGGACTGACCCCGGGCACAAGGTCTCACCATGCCCGCCACCGCCCTGCGTCATCGACTCCTCTGGCTCCTGGGCGGCGCAGTGCTCGCTGCCACCGGCGCCGTGGTCCTGGCGCGTCTGGAGCTGACCCGCCAGTTCGAGGCCTTCGAGACCAACGCCCGCATCGTGCACCGCCTGCTGAGCCAGCGCGTGGTGCAGCACGACGCCATCATGGACACGCTGGCCCTCCTGCAGCCCCCCGCCGACGGCCCCCGTGCCGGTACGCCGGAGCAGCGCCTGCCGGCGCTGTATCCGCAGATCCTCTCGGTGCAGCGTCGCAACCCGGGGCAGGCCTGGGCCGATGCGAAGCTCGTCAACACCGAAGCCGAGTCACGCCGGCTCAAACGTCCGGCGCTCGGCGCGGTGGACTTCGCAACCGGCCAGTACCAGCTGCTGATGGCCGCCACGCCCAGCAGCTTTGTGCTGACCCTGGACCTGCGCGCGCTCGCGCCCTGGAACGACTGGCCCATGGAACGTGAACGCAGCCCCGTGCGCGTGGCACTCGAACATGGCGGGCAGCAGATGGTGCTGCAGCCAGGTGTCAACATTGACAAGACCTCGGGCTGGTTCTTCGAATTCCGCAAGCAGCTGGCCGCCGAGAGCCAGCCTTTTGAAGTCGTGGCGCAGCAGCGTGTGGGCTGGGCCGAGCTGCCCTGGGCCCGCATGCTGCTGTGGACCCTGGCCGTGGCCGCGGTGCTGGCCCTGCTGCGCCAGTTCCTGCAGCAGCGCGCCGAACAGCAACGCAGCCAGGCCCTGCTGCGCCTGGGCCAGGTGGCCCGGCTCAACACCTTGGGTGAACTCGCCGCCGGCATGGCCCATGAACTGAACCAGCCGCTCACGGCCGTGCTGGCCAACACGCAGGCCGCGCAACGCCTGCTGGCCGAAGACCCGCCCGAACTGGCCACGGCCCGTGGCGCCATGGAACAGGCCAGCGCCCAGGCCCGCCGCGCGGCCGAGGTGCTGGGCCGGCTGCGCCGCAGCGTGGAACGCCCCGACCCCGGCGCACACGTGCAGGCGCTGAGCCTGAACGAGGCGGTGCACCGCGCGCTTTACCTGCTGGAGCCCGAATGCCAGCGCCGTGGGGTCACACCCGAAGTGCAGTCGCACGCCAACGTACAGGTACTCGCCGAACCGGTCGCGCTGGAGCAGATCGTGCACAACCTGCTGATGAACGCCTTGCAGGCCCTGGAGCAGGTTCCGGTCGGCGAACGCCGCCTCACGCTGAGCCTGCAGCCGCAGGACGGCCAGGGTGAACTCGCCGTAGCCGACAGCGGGCCGGGCATCGCCCCCGAGGTGCTGCCGCACATCTTCGAGCCCTTCTACACCACACGCAAGGACGGCCTGGGCCTGGGGCTCAGCCTGTGCGAGAGCCTGGCCAGCGGCATGGCCGGCAGGCTCAGCGTGAGCGCAGTCCCCCCGCGCGGCACGCGCTTTTGCCTGCATTTGCCCCTGGCCCACGCATGAACGCACCCCAGTCCCCGCTGATCCACCTGATCGACGACGACGCAGCTGTGCGTGACAGCCTGGCCCTGCTGATTTCCACCGTGGGCCTGCGTGTGCAGACCTGGGACCGGCCCAATGCTTTCCTCGCCGAGTTCGACCGCCAGGGCATAGGCGCCATCGTGCTGGACGTGCGCATGCCCGGCATCAGCGGCCTGAGTCTGCTGGACACGCTGATTGCCCAGGGCGTGGACCAACCCATCCTCATGCTCACGGGCCACGGCACGGTGGAGATGTGCCGCCGCGCCTTCAAGGCCGGCGCAGCCGAGTTCCTGGAAAAACCGGTCAACGACGAGCAGCTGCTCGAAGCCCTGCAGCAGGCCGTGCGCCAGCATGTGAAGTCGCGCGAGCGGCACCAGGCCGACCGCCTGGCGCGCGAGCGTTATGCCCAGCTGTCCGAGCGTGAACGCGAGGTGCTCGGGCTCATCGTCGCGGGCCTGACCAACAAGGAGATCGGTCGCGCGCTGGACCTGTCACCGCGCACGGTCGAAACCCACCGCGCCCACCTCTTCGCCAAGCTGCAGGCCGAATCCCTGGCCCAGCTGATCCGCGCCTACGCGGCCCTGGTCGAAGCCTCTCCGTAGTTCTACGGAGCCCCGCGCGTAGCCGACCGCATGGCGGCGCGCGCCTTGTTTTCCTACAGTGCATCCATGGTTCGGCGGGCGCCGGACCAGACCCCAAAACCTTCACAGGAGCACTGCACATGTCCACCCTCACCAAGTCCTCGGTCCTCGTCCTGAGCCTCGTTGCCGGCCTCGCCAGCGCGCAATCCGTGCGCACCGAAAAGAACATGTCCCTGGAACTGGCCAACCAGATCGCCAGCGCCACCGTGGCCGCCTGCACCGCCGCCGGCTACAACGTCGCCGCCACCGTGGTGGACCGCGCCGGCACCGTGCGCGCCGTGCAACGCGCTGACAACGCCGGCCCCCACACCCTGGAAGCCAGCCGCCTGAAGGCCTACACCTCGGCCTCGGCCAAGAACACCACCCTGGCCATGATGGAAGGCGCGCAGAAGAACCCGGCCGCGGCCAACCTGGTCCACATTCCCGGTTACCTGCTGCTCGGCGGTGGTGTGCCCGTGAAGGTGGGCAACGAAGTCATCGGCGCCGTGGGCGTGGGCGGTGCGCCCGGCGGCCATCTGGACGAACAATGTGCCGTGGCCGCCATCGCCAAGGTGCAGGATCAGCTGAAGTAAGCAACAAGCACAGCAGAGGAGATTTCTTATGACTATCCGTCGCACACTCGGTATCTCCCTGCTGGCCCTGGCAGGCCTGGCGACTGTCGCCAGCCTGCCGGCGCAGGCCCAGGTGCCACCCTCACCGGCCGAAGCCGCGGCCTACACCGGCCTGCATGCCGCCGCCTGGGCAGGTGACCTGCCGCGACTGCAGCAGCTCATCAGCGCCGCGGACAAGGCCAAGCTCAACGCGCGCGACCCCTATGGCCGCACGCCCCTGCACGTGGCTACCTATGCGCGCCAGCGTGGTGCCATCCAGGCGCTGGCCCAAGCCGGCGCCGACCTCAACCTGCTGGAGAACGACCGCTACGACGCCGTCACCATCGCCTCCGTCGCGGACGATGAAGAAACGTTACGACTGCTGCTGCAGCTCGGCGCCAAGGCCGGCCAGACCACCAGCCGCTACGACGGCACGGCCCTGATAGCTGCCGCCCACCTGGGCCACGACGGCGTGGTGCGCCAGCTGATCGCCGCCGGCGCCCCGCTGGACCATGTGAACAACCTGCACTGGACGGCCGTGATCGAATCCATCGTATTGGGGGACGGCGGTGCGCGCCACCAGGCCACGCTCAAGGCCTTGATCGACGCTGGCGCCAACCTGCAGCTCAAGGACCGCATGGGACAGACGCCGTTGGCGCTGGCGCGCGCACGCGGTTATGGCGCCATGGAAAAGATGCTGCTGGCGGCAGGCGCCAAATAAGCCTCGGCATCAGGGTTCTTGCGAGGGTCGGCCAGGACAGAACCTGATCAGAATGGCGGCATGAGCCCCAGCCAGATCATCGTCCTCGCCACCCCAGTCTTCCTGCTGCTGATCGCGATTGAATACGCCTGGGGCGTGGTCAAGGGTCGCAACACCTACCGCCTCAACGACGCCGTCAACAGCATCGGCCTGGGCATGCTGAGCCAGATCAGCGCCGTGCTCACCCGCCTGCTGCGGGTGGGCATCTACACCGCGGTCTACGGCTGGGTGGCACTCTGGCACAACGATGCTTTCTGGATGAGCTGGTACGGCTGGGTCCTCGCGCTCGTGTTCTACGACTTCTGCTACTACTGGCTGCACCGCGCGGGGCACGAGGTGGCGGTGTTCTGGGCCGCGCACGTGGTGCACCACCAGAGCCAGGACTACAACCTTTCCACCGCGCTGCGCCAGACCTCCAGCGGCGCGCTGCTGGGCTGGGTCTTCTACCTGCCCATGGCATTGGCCGGCGTGCCGCCGCTGGTCTTCGGCATCGTGGCGCTGATCGACCTGCTCTACCAGTTCTGGGTGCACACCGAGCACGTGGGCAAGCTGGGCTGGTTCGACCGCTGGTTCTGCAGCCCGTCCAACCACCGCGTGCACCACGCCGTCAACGACCGCTACCTCGACCGCAACTACGGCGGCATCCTCATCGTCTGGGACCGGCTGTTCGGCAGCTTCAAGGAAGAGGACGAGCATTGCGTCTACGGCACGCGCAGCCCGCTCGACAGCTGGGACCCGCTGTGGGCCAATGGCGAGGTCTACTGGGCTCTGCTCAAGGACAGCTGGCACGCCCGCTCCTGGAGCGACAAGCTGCGGGTCTGGTTCAAGCCGCCGGGCTGGCGCCCGGCCGATGTGGCACAGCGTTTTCCCAAACCCGCTTTCCAGATCGAAAACCTGAAGCGTTACGACCCGCCGGCCAGCCGCGCCGTGTTGTGGTTCGGCGGCCTGCACTTCCTGGCCCTGCTGGGCGGCGTGTTGGTGTTCCTCTGGTTTGCGGACACATTGCCGCTGGTTGAGTCCGTGGTCTGGCTGGCCGCCTTGAGCACCGTGCTCTGGTGCACCGGCGCCGTGCTGCAGGGACGGCTCACCATGACCGAGGTGCTGTTCATCGAGGCCGCGGCCCTGTCCACTGCCTGCGCGGCCACTGGCCTGCTGGAACTGCACCGCATCTTCAAGCCCTTGACCATGCTGCTTGCTATTGTTTTGGTAGCACATGTGACGCGCCGCTCACCCACCGGCCTGCGCGGCGCCAGCCTCCTGCTGCTGGCCCTGGTCGGCTCGCTGGCGGGCGATGTTTTCCTGATGGTGCCGGGTTATTTCATCCCCGGCCTGGTGAGTTTCCTCTGCGCCCACCTGGCCTATATCGCGCTGTTCAAACGCGGCCAGGCCTGGTTCCCGAGCCGGCCGGCGCTGTTCATTCCCCTGGGTTTCGGTGCGGTCATGTACATGGTGCTGTGGACCGGCGGCCTGCCCGCCGGCCTGCGCGGCCCGGTGGCGGCCTATGTGCTGGTGATCGCGTTGATGGCAGCGCAGGCCATCGGCCGTGCCACGGTGCTGGGTGACAAGCCGGCCGTCTGGGTTGCCGTGGGTGCGGGCTTTTTCATGCTCAGCGACACGCTGCTGGCACTCAACAAGTTCGTGTCACCGCTGCCGCTCTCGCAACTCTGGGTGCTGTCCACCTATTACGTCGCGCAGGTGCTGATCGTGCGCGGCATGCTTGCTGCAGCAACCGCCATCAGTCGTCGTTGACCTCGACCAGCTTGTCCGACTTGGCGAACACCCAAGCCACCATGAAGCCGCCGGAAAAGGCCTGACGGCTTTGCACCAGCGGGCTGTCGGCGAAGCCGGCGCCGCTGAGATCGTCCCACTTGAGGAAAGCCCCCATCCAGACATCACCGCGGCGCCGGCTCAGCGCGGCGATGAACTGCTTGCCGGCAAAACCGCCGGGCGCGCTGTAGGCCGGGCGCACGGCCGTGGCGTACTGCGGGGCCACGTCGTAGAAATAACCGTGGTAGCCCTGGTCGCCGTAGAGCAGGCCGGCCACCAGGCCCAGGTTCCAGCCGCTGCGCGCAACGCTCTTGAGGTCCAGGTTGAGTTGCGGCTGGGCCAGCCAGCCCTGGCGCTCGAAGCGCTGGGTGCTGACGGCGAACACCGCGCGTATCGGCAGGCGCAGGTCCAGGTTGGTGTGGCGGCGCTCGTCGTAGTAGAGGTGCACGTTCAGTTCAGGGCCGAGCTCCAGCGTGGGATCGAGGTCGGGCATGTCGCGTCGCGCCGAGGAGTCCTTGCTGCTGACCGGCACCGAGCCGTTGACGCTGATGTCCAGCTCCACCCGGTCGCGCCGGAACAGCAGGCCGCGCACGCGCTCGCGGTCCACCTGCAGGAACTTGCCGCGGTACTGCACATAGGGCGCGGGCAGCAGGTAGCTGCGTCGCTCGGTCGCGCCGCGGTAGAGCGGGAAGTCGACCGCGGCCACGCCCATGCCCAGCTCCCACTCGGGCTTGAGTTCGGCCCGGGCGGACAGGCCCGGCAGGACAAGCAGCAGGCCCAGCAAGGTGCGAAAAATCATCGGCTTGTTCATGTGTTCAGTTGTCAGAGGATGTCATCCGTGCGGCACCACCTCGTCGCGTGCGATGCGCCCGTCCACCAGCTCCACGATGCGGTCGCAGCGCGCGGCCAGGCGCGGATCATGGGTGACCACGATGAAGGAGGTGCCGCGTTCGGCGTGGATGCTGCGCAGCAGGGCAAAGACCTCGTCGGAGGAGGCCGTGTCCAGGTTGCCGGTGGGCTCGTCGGCCAGCACCAGGGCCGGGTTCATGACCAGGGCACGGGCAATCGCCACACGCTGCTGCATGCCGCCCGAGAGTTCGGAGGGCCGCTTGTCCATGGCGCGGCTCAGGCCCACGGCGGCCAGCAATTCGCGCGCGTGCTGCTCGTGTTTGCTGCTGATCCGCCCTTCGGCCATGAGCACGGGCAGCGTCACGTTCTCCACCGCGCTGAAGGCCGGCAGCAGGTGGTGGAACTGGAAGACGAAACCCAGGGTGCTGCGCCGGCGCAGCGTGAGGCCGCCGTCGTCCAGCGCCTGCACTTCCTCGCCCTGCAGCACGTAGCGCCCGGCGCTCATGCGCTCCAGCAGGCCGATGATGTTGAGCAGCGTGCTCTTGCCCGAACCCGAGGGCCCGATCAGCGCCATGAAGTCGCCGCGTCGCACGTTCAGGTCCAGGCCGTGCAGCACCTCGGTCTCGTTGGGCTGGCCCACGTTGTAGCTCTTGCGGACGTTGTCCAGCTCGATGAGCAGATCGGCGCCGTTGCTCATATCCGGATGGCTTGCGCCGGGTCCATTGCCGCGGCGCGCCGCGCCGGGGCGATCGCAGCCAGCACGCCGCAGAGGGGGGCGATGCCCGCCACTTTCAGCGCAGTGGCCAGCGGCAGGGTGATGGAGAACAGGGGCAGGCCGTCCGAGCCGCGCACGAAATGCGTGAACAGCCAGATCAGCGCCACGGCCAGCACGATGCCCAGCGCCGAGCCGATGGCGCCGACCACCGCGCCCTGCAGCAGGAAGATGCGCAGCACCTGGCCGCGCGTGGCACCCATGGCGCGCAGGATGCCGATCTCGCGGCGCTTCTGCACCACCGACACCACCAGCACACTGGCAATGCCCAGTACCACCACGATCATCACCACGCCGCGGATCAGCGAAGTGCTGACCGATTGCGCGTTGAGCGCCGAGACCAGCTGCGCATTGTTCTCCTGCCAGCTCTCGACCTTGTAGGGGTAGCGTTCGCGCAGCTTTGCGGCGAGTTCACTGGCGGTCCACACGTCCTTGAGCGTCATGTCCAGCACGGTGGCGCCGCCGGGCAGGCCCAAGAGGCTTTGCGCCGCGCGCAGCGGCACGAAAACGGTGCGGCGGTTGAGGTCGCGCACGCCCAGGTCCACCAGCGCGGTCACGCGCAGGGCGTCGCTCACGTTGCGCCCACCCACCGTGGTCTGCAGCGTGACGCGGTCGCCCACGCGTACACCCAGGTCGGCCGCGAGGTCGCGCCCGAGGATGGCCTCACCCGGGTCCAGCCGCGCCGTGCCGCTGACGACCTTGCTGCGCAGGCTGACGATGCGGTCGTAACGATCGAGCTCCACGCCCATCAGGGCGATGGCCTGCGTGGCCTCGCCGCGCAGCGCTAGGCCCGAGCCCGAGACCATGGGCGAGACGGCGGCGATGGTCTCCATCTGCTCCAGCAGCGGCAGCAGGGCCTGCCAGTTGGCCACCGAGCGCAGGCGCTGCACACGCGGCTGCGTTTCGGTCAGGGCCGGGGTGCCGTCGGCCAGGCGGGCCGGTGTCACCGCGTCATCGAGCGAGCGCAGGGTGATGTGGGCCTGCGCGCCCAGGGTCTTGGTCAGGGTGCTGCCCTGCAGGCCGGAGATGAGCGCCGAGATATAGGCCACCACGGCCACGCCGGCGGCGACACCGACGATGATGAGCAGGGTCTGCATGCGACCCTCGCGCAGGAAGCGCAAGGCGACGCGGAGTTCGAAGCCGAGCCAGGACACCATGCGTCCCCGGGCTCAGCGCCCCATGGCGTTGGTCAATGCCGAACCGGCGCTACCCGCCCCATCGGCGCCGCGTGCGGCGGACAATCCAGACGGTAACCAGGGGACCACCAGCACGGTGACGCGCTGGCCGGACTTCAAGGTGGTGCCGGTCAGCACCACATCACCGACACGCAGGCCCTCCAGCACTTCCACCGCAGCCAGCGTGCGCAGGCCCAGGCGCAGCTGGCGCTCCTGCACCACGCCATCCACGGCCACCCAGACGCTGGCGCTGTCGGCTCCGGCCTGGCGCAGCACGCTCAGCGGCAGGGCCAGGGCCTGTTCGCGCCGGGCCGTCTCCACTTCCACCGACAAGGTCATGTCCTCGCGCAGGAAAGCCGGAGGCTCTTGCGTCACGGTGAACTTGACCTCGATGGCACCACGCTGCGCGTCGACCACCGGCGCAATGCTGAGCACCTTGGCCGCAAAGCGCTGGCTGGCAAAGGCGTCGGCCACCACGGTGGCGCTCTGCCCCACCTGCAGCTGGTCGAGGAAACGCTCGTCCACCTGGGCCACGAGTTGCGTGGGCCCGGCCAGGGCCAGGTTCAGCAGGGCCTTACCCGGCTGCACGATCTGGCCCGGCTCCACCATGCGGGCCAGCACGCGCGCGTCGGCCGGCGCCTCGATGCTGGCCTGCTCCAGGCGCGCGCGCGCCGCGGTGACAGCGGCGCGCGCCGCGCCCTGCTGGGCCACGGCCACGTCGACCGCACGCTTTGCTTCGTCGAGCTGCGCGGCGCTGTAGAAATTCTGCTTGACCAGCTGCTCGGCACGGGCCAGGGTGGCGCGTGCGGCCTGCAGCGTGGCCTCGGCCTGGCGCTCGGCCGCTACGGCCTGGGCCTCGGCGGCCCTGAGTTCGTCGGTCTCCAGGCGCACCAGCACTTCGCCGCGCTTCACCTGCGCGCCTTCGCGCACCAGCACCCGCTCCACCCGGCCGGTGACGGTGCTGCCCACCTCGACACGCGAAAGCGTGGCCACGCGGGCCGAGAACTGCAGGGTGCGCAGCAAGGGGCCGGGTGCCATGAGCAGCCCCTCGGCACGCGGCGCGCGCCAGGCCAACGCCGCCATCCAGGCCAGCGCCAGCACGAGCACGACGGCCAGCACGATCCAGCGCGCCTTGCCGGAGAGCTTGAGGAACTTGAGCATGTCAGGCCTCGAAGAGGCTGCCGTCGGTCTTGGGCGGTGCCACGCCCAGGTGGCGGTAGGCTGCCAGGGTGGCGATGCGCCCGCGCGGCGTGCGCTGCAGGAAACCCTGCTGGATCAGGTAGGGCTCGATCACGTCCTCGATGGTGCCGGCTTCCTCGCCGATGCTGGCGGCGATGTTGTCCAGGCCCACGGGGCCGCCGTCGAAGCGGTGGATGACAGCCTCCAGCAGCTTGCGGTCCATCAGGTCGAAACCCTGCGGGTCCACATCCAGCATGGCCAGCGCCTTGTTCGCCATCTCCACGGTGATGCGGCCGGTGCCCTTGACCTCGGCGTAGTCGCGCACGCGGCGCAGCAGGCGGTTGGCGATGCGCGGTGTGCCGCGCGAACGGCGCGCGATCTCGAAGCCGCCCTCGGGGTCCATGGGGGCATTGAGCAGGCCGGCGCTGCGCGTGACGATGCGGCCCAGCTCCTCGGCGGAATAGAACTCCAGCCGCGCCACGATGCCGAAACGGTCGCGCAGCGGGTTGGTCAGCATGCCGGCGCGGGTGGTGGCGCCCACCAGGGTGAAGGGCTGCAAATCGAGCTTGATGCTGCGCGCGGCCGGGCCTTCGCCAATCATGATGTCGATCTGGTAGTCCTCCAGCGCGGGGTAGAGGATTTCCTCGACCACGGGCGAGAGGCGGTGGATTTCGTCGATGAAGAGCACGTCGTTCTTCTCGAGATTGGTCAGCAGCGCGGCCAGGTCCTTGGGCTTTTCCAGTACGGGGCCGCTGGTCTGGCGCAGGTTGACGCCGAGTTCGTGCGCGATGATGTGCGAGAGCGTGGTCTTGCCCAGGCCGGGCGGGCCGAACAGCAGCACGTGGTCCAGCGCCTCTTCGCGCTTGCGCGCCGCGCCGATGAAGATCTCCAGCTGCTCGCGCACCTTGACCTGGCCCACGTACTCGTCGAGCAGCTTGGGCCGCAGCGCGCGTTCGATGGCCTCTTCACCGGGCGAGACCGGCGCGGCCGAGACCACGCGCGGGCCGGAGGGCATTTCAAAGTCGTCGGTCTGGATGCTCACGGCCGGAATGGGGAAAGCTGAGGGAAGTAAGTCAACGCTATGCCAGTCTGGCACAGCGATTCCGACTATAGCCGACTCAAGTAATCAAGCCGTATTGCCGATAGGATGGAAAGACGATAGCCCTGAGACTGCCCACCATGAAGCCCACCACCCTCCCCCTCTCCTTGCTGGCCGGCCTGCTGGCAGCCATGCTGCTGCCGCATGCCCGGGCGGCCGAGCCGGCGGTGGCAGCGCCCCCGGCGCAGGCGGCCTCGGCCCCGGCGCGGGTGGAAGGCACACGCACGGACATCGAAAGCCAGCTGCGCGACGCCATGAGCCGGGGCGACCCCAAGACCAAACGCCTGAACCTCATCATCGACGGCAAGAGCAGCAGCGCTGGCCTGGCCAGCACGCCCGGCGCCGCCCCGCCCGTCAACCCCGTGGACAACAAACCGCCCGCGGTGGCCGGCCCGCGCCCGCGCGAACCGGGCCTGGTGATCCGCCAGCAGCGCCCCGCTGCGCCGGCCGCAGCCCCCGCGCCGCACAAGGACATCCACTGGAGCTACGAAGGCGAAGGCGCCCCGACGAACTGGGGCAAGCTCAAGGCCGACTACGCCACCTGCGCCAGCGGCCAGCGCCAGTCGCCCATCCATATCGAGGACAGCGAAACGCTCCGGGGCCCGGCCGAGGCCATCGAGTTCCGCTACGCGCCCAGCAAGGGCACGGTGGTCAACAACGGCCACACCGTCGAGGTCAAGGTCTATGGCGAGAACAGCCTGACCGTGCGCGGCAATACCTACCAGCTGGTGCAGTTCCACTTCCACCACCCGGCGGAGGAGCGCATCAACGGCCAGGGTTATCCCATGGTGGCGCACTTCGTGCACCGCAACGAGGTGGGGCAACTGGCCGTGCTGGCCGTGCTGCTGGAGCCGGGCGAGCCCAATGCCCTGATCCAGAAGGTGTGGACGCATATGCCGCTGGACGTGAACGACAGCGTGCGCCTGCCGCCGGACCTGATCCACGTGGGCGAGATCCTGCCGCGCGACCAGCGTTATTACCAGTACATGGGTTCGCTCACCACGCCCCCCTGCACCGAGGGCGTGCTCTGGCTCATCCTCAAGCAGCCGGTCAGCATCAGCCGCGAGCAGCTGCGCCTGTTTGGCCAGCTGTATGCCAACAATGCGCGCCCGATGCAGCCGCGCCACGACCGGCCCGTGCGCGACGCGGTGCTGATCGCCCCGGGCGGGCGGCCCTGAGTCTCTACTTTATTTGGCCAGCGCCTTGAGCGCGAGCTTGATGCCTTCGCTCACGCCCACGTCCTTGGGCAAGGCCTTGAGCGCGGCGGCGGCTTCCTTGTCGCTGTAGCCCAGGGCCAGCAGGGCCTGCAGGATGTCGGCCTGCGCGTCGCTGGCGGGTTGCGCGCCGGGCAGGCCGATGTCGGCCCCCAGCTTGCCCTTGAGTTCGAGCAGCAGGCGCTCGGCCGTCTTCTTGCCGATGCCCGGCACCTTGACCAGGCGCCCCGCCTCCTGCAGGCTGACCGCCTGGGCCAGCTCGCCCACGCTCATGCCCGAGAGCACGGCCAGCGCGGTGCGCGGGCCCACGCCCGAGATCTTGATGAGTTCACGAAAGGCCTCGCGCTCGACGGCCGTGCCAAAGCCGTAGAGCAGCTGCGCGTCCTCGCGCACCACGAAATGCGTGAGCAGGGCGACCTTCTCGCCCAGATGGGGCAGGTTGTAGAAGGTGCTCATGGAGACCTGGACTTCATAACCCACGCCATTGCAGTCCACCAGGACGTGGGGAGGATTTTTTTCGAGGAGGGTGCCGCTCAGTCTGCCGATCATGGGGGCCTATCATTAGGGGAATCGTTACAGGAATTATCAGTTGATTCTGCGCCACCTCTTCTCCCCGCCCAACAACGCGCGCCTGGCCCGCCTGTGCGGCCCCGCCGATGAACACCTGCGCATCATCGAGACGGCGCTGAACGTCAAGATCGCCCACCGCCACGAGCAGTTCAAGGTGGAAGGCCCCAAGAAACAGGCCCAGCGCGGCATGGAAGTGCTGCAGGCGCTCTACGAGATGGCGACCAAGCCCATCGACGACGCCATCGTGCAACTGCTGCTGGCCAGCGACAGTTCCATGCCGTTGACTGAAGACGGCGAAGCGCTGCAGACGCGCCGCCACGAGCTGCGCGCGCGCACGCCCAACCAGGCCCATTACCTGGAGAGCATCGCCGGCAACGACATCACCTTCGGCATCGGCCCGGCCGGCACGGGCAAGACCTATCTCGCCGTGGCCTGCGCCGTGGATGCGCTGGAGCGCAGCGCGGTGCAGCGCATCGTGCTCACCCGCCCGGCCGTGGAAGCCGGCGAGCGCCTGGGTTTCCTGCCCGGCGACCTGACGCAAAAGATCGACCCCTACCTGCGCCCGCTCTACGACGCGCTCTACGACCTGATGGGCTACGAGAAAGTGCAGAAAGCCTTCGAGCGCAACGCGCTGGAGATCGCCCCGCTGGCCTTCATGCGCGGGCGCACGCTGAACAACGCCTTTGTCATCCTGGACGAGGCGCAGAACACCACCCCCGAGCAGATGAAGATGTTCCTCACGCGCATCGGCTTCGGCGCGCGCGCCGTGGTCACTGGCGACGTGAGCCAGGTCGACCTGCCCAAGACCCAGCTCAGCGGCCTGATCGACGCCGAACGCGTGCTCAAGCGCATCAAGGGCATCGCCATCTGCCGCTTCACCAGCGCCGACGTGGTGCGCCACCCGCTGGTGGCGCGCATCGTGGACGCCTACGACAAACGCAAGCCCGGAGACGCCGCATGAGCGCCTTGCCAGAACTCGACCTGTCGCTGCAGTTCGGTGCGGCCGTGCCGGACAGTCACAAGAAGCTTTTGACGAAAGCGCGTGTCACACGCTGGATGCGCATGGCCCTGCAACGCGACGCGGAGATCACCGTGCGTGTCGTCGGCGCCGCCGAAGGCCGCCAGCTGAACCGCGAGTACCGCCACAAGGACTACGCCACCAATGTGCTGACCTTCGACTACGCCATCGAGCCCGTGGTCATGGCCGACCTGGTGCTGTGCGCGCCAGTCGTCGCCAAAGAAGCGAAGGAACAGGGCAAGACCCTGGAAGAACACTACGCCCACCTGCTGGTGCACGGCACCCTGCATGCACAGGGTTACGAGCACGAGACGAACGAGGTGGATGCGCTGGAGATGGAGGCGCTGGAGGTCTTGTTGATGGAAGCGATGGGCTACAGCAACCCCTACGAATGAGCGCTGCGCTCATACGCGACCACACGCCAACTGCCCAGGTTTTGTCCGACCCCACGCTGCACCGATCGGCACAGCGTGGTCGTGACAAGTTCCTTCACCCCGGGTCGCTGGATGTCCGCTTTACTTCGTTCCCGCGCGACACCACTCAGTAGTAGTTGAGATCGGTGTTGTGCCCCTCCTGCACCGGCATGGGCTGGCGCCGCAGGGTCACATCGACCGGCTCCTTGACATTGCGCCGCTGGATGGTCAGACGCACGGTGCTGCCCGGCGCGCCGCGCAGTCGGAAGATGGCCTCTCCGGCCGACAGGGTGTTGACCGGCACGCCATCGATGGCGAGCACCAGGTCCTGGGAGTACAGGCCGGCCTGCTCGGCCGGTGCATCCTTGGCGGTGCCGTTCACGCGCAACTCACCGATCCAGGTCCGGGTCATCATGGCACCATGCGCTGAGGTGACCTGCAGCCCGATGCCGCCCACGGGCAGGGGACCACGGAAGACATAGCGCACGGCCCGGCGCTCCAGCACGGTCACTTCAACGCACTTGTCCTTGGTCTCGAAAGACAGCGGGAACGGCGCGGACGTGACGGTCCGGTAGCGCGCCTTGCTGAACTCCAGCGTCACCGTCCCGCTGGCAGCGTCCAGCACGCCTTGCGCATCGCCGGTCTCGGCCGGCAGCGTGCACTTGTCGACCTGGGTCTCGGCACGCTGCCAGGTGCCCACCAGCTTGTTGCCGCGCAATTCCAGGTTGAAGGCGATCTTCTCCACATCCTGGATCGACATGCCGAACGAGCCGATGCCCGGGCCGTAGCGGTATTCCACGTCGGGCTGGATGGGACGCAACGTTGTGGACAGCTGCCACTTGTTGCCGTTGACCAGCAGGCGGTAGGTCGTGCCGTCACTCTCGATCCAGACGCCGCTGCTGGCCTGCTCCTTGGCCAGCCGCTCCTGGCGGAATTCGAGCTTGATGATCTCGTCGGCCACCTTCTGCGCGTCAGCCGCGCCGGGCGACAAGGCCAGGTAGCGCCGGTAGGCGGCAATGGCCTCGTCGACCTTGCCGGTCTTGGCCAGCACAGCGCCCAGGTTGTACCAGGCGACAGCCATGTCGGGCGCGATTTCGGCCGCCATGCGGAACTCGTCGGCCGCCAGGGCCAGGTCGTCCGCGCTCTTGGCCATCTCGATGGCCGCGGCACCGCGCACGATGTGGCGCCGCGCGTCTTCAGGCGAGCCGGTGGCGCGGGCGCGCGCCGGCATGTCGGCGGCGGCTGGCGCCGCTGGTGACACCAGCGCAGGCGGCTGTGCGCTCGTCTGGGGTTGGACCACGGCCGCGGCCTGGGGCGCTGCGGCGGACGCGCTTCGCAGCGGCGGCGGCTCCGGCGCCGAGGCGCAGCCGGCCAGCAGGGCCAGGGCCGCCCAGGCGGCCAGGTGCTTGGATTTCAGGGCATCTATCTTCATCGGGGTCCTCCGTACTGGTTCATGACTCACGGTGCAGACTGCTGCTGGCGCGCTTGTTGCGCCTGCTGCTGCAATTTCTCGTACTCGGCGGCCGTCTTCTGCCGGTCCGCCCGCGCCTTGGCCAGGGCCTCGCGCGCGCGGCGCAGGGCATCGCTCTCGGCAGGGGCGGTCTTGAGATCCACCTTGGGCGCCTGCTCCTCGCGCGCCAGTTCGGCCTCGCGCCTCGCGATGTCGCGGTCCTGGCTGGCCAGTTGCTGCTGCATCTCGCGCTGGCGTGCCAGCAGGGAAGCGAGCAGCCGGGCCAGCAGCGCCGGATCACGTGGCAGTTCTTCGGCCACCGGCACCGGCGGCGAGGCCTCGGGCACACCGGGCGTCGCCACGGGCCGGCAATCCTCGGCATTTTCGAAATCGTCCTGGCCGCCTTGTACGGGCACCCCGGGGCCGAGCCGGGCCGCGTCCTCGCGCGAGGAAGACGCCGAGGCGCGCGTCACGCAATCGAGCTGGGCACGGGCCGTGCCGCCCACCGGGGCCGCCGGCAACTTGATGGTCAGCCCCGTGGAGGAAGGCTCGACGCCCTTGAGACCGCCCAGCAGGTCCTGGCGCGTCTGCTGGGCTGCCCGCTGGTCCGCCTGGTCTTGCGCCTGCTGTTGCGCGCGAATCTTCTTTTGCGCCTCGGCATTGGCCTTGGCCCCCTGATCACCGGGCGGCGCACCGCCGCCCGACTTGCCCGGTGTGGGCGGGTACATGCCGGGCACGTAGTAGCAGATGCCGGAGTAGTCGCCCGGGCGGCTCATGCGAGCCGAATTGCATTGCGACTCGGTGGCCACGCAGCCTCGCGTATTCATGGAGCCGGCCTGGCGCGCCAGCGACATCACGCGTGAGGAGTAGTTGACGCAGTACTCGGCCTGCGCCGGCAGCGCCAGGATCGCCAGCAGCAGCGCCAGGCCGGCGCCAAGCTCAGGGCGCCGCATGCACAGCACCCCAGGGCAGTTCGGCCGCGTCGGCGTTGAAACGCTGTGCCGCCGGCCAGGGCCCCTGCACCGGCACGCTCAATTGCTCGCCCGCCTTGAGCAGCACCTCGGCACCACCGGCAGGCGGCGCCGCGGCGACCACGCCGCTGTAGACCTGGACCACATCACCCGCCGCCGTACGGGCGATGGAAAAATCGGTGCCGCGCACCGAGGTGACGGCCGCCGGGGTGCGCACTTCAAAACGTTTGCCCACTTTCGCTTTCACCAGCCCGCGCAGGCGCATCAGCCCCGTCTCCAGCTGCGCCACGAAATTTCCGGCCGCGTCGTCCTGCGTCACGGTATAGGACGAATTGCCCCCCAGCGCGACTTCGGCATCGCCGCCGGAGACGAAAAGACGGGCACGGGCATCCGGGCCGGTCTCGATACGTTCGCCAGCCCGCACGGGGGCCAGATCCTTCGGCATATAACCGCCCGGCGTGTGGTGCCGCACCTCACCGCTTTCCACCACCATCACGGCCCGTGGCCGGCGGTCGGCACGGGTCCAGCCCCGCAGGTCGTCCAGGGTCTTGCCGCGCGTGGCCAGCAGGGAACGCGCCAGGCCCAGGTTGCGCTGGGTCTCGCGCTCCAGCGCCTGCGCCTGCTGCACCGCTTCGCCAGCCACGCTGATGGCCGCCGTGTCACGTGCGCGGCGCGCATCGGCTTCAATGCCACGCGCCACCCGCAGGTCGGCCTGCGCGTCCGCCACCGCCCGCTCCGCCGCGGCGACAGCGCCCAGGGCCCGGGTCTGCAGGGTTTCGGCATGGGCGATGGCGCGGTCCAGCGCGTCGGCCGCATGCGCGACGCCAAAGGCCAAGCACAGCATCAACAGCAGGACAGGCGCGCGCAGGAAGGTTTTCATGCCACCACCTTAAGTCCGGCGGGCCCAGCCGGATTTGCTCCAGGTCAAGAACGGGGAGTTCCGCCGGCCTGGCGATTCAAAGCGGTTTCGGTTTCAGGGAATTCTTCACACCAGCGAGGCGCGCCGGAGATGGAAGCGGCAAGGTGCGGGCCCGGCTTAGGCCGCTGCCGTCAACTGGCCAAGCGCCGGAAGGACAACCCGGGTCCAGACTTCCTGCACCACCTGGGGTTCGGCGTCCTGGTGGAAATTCTTCCTCACGCCGAATTGCGACAGGTCGACATGCGCGCTGGGCTCGATGGCATGGCGCGCCAGGCAGCTTCGGGCGCAATGCAGAGGGCAGCCGTCCAGCACCAGAATCTTGCGCCCGGAGCGGGCTGTTTTCAGCAGGGCGCGGACGTCACCACCCACCCCGGCGATACTACAGGACATCTCTGCTTTTTGCTCCCGGTCGAGACGAACCGCCAGCGTATTGGCCAACTGCGCTGCATTGGAGCAGCCGGAACACGCATAGACCAAAGGCAGTTTCGAATAGATCTCTTTCAAGTTCGCTCCTGTTGATGCCGTCTCGTTTCATTCTCTCCCGCAGGGACATCTGCGTCACCCCGTGAAACCGGACGATCAGCAACTATTCGACGCGAACTTGACGAACATCAGGGGTCAGGGCAGCCATCGCAGCAGGGCGGCTTTCTGGCGGCCAGGGCGACAAGCTCAACCGCGAAGAAACAGGGCAAGGCCCTGGAAGCGCACTACGCCCACCTGCTGATGCACGGCACCCTGCATGCGCAGGGCTACGAACACGAGACGACCGAGGTTGACGCACTGGAGATGGAGGCGCTGGAGGTACTGCTAATGGAGGGGATAGGGTACGGGAATCCGTACGAGTGACCAGCCACAGTGTTTAGAGCAACCTGGGGCTAGGCTGGATTGCCCTAACTAATCTTTGGATGCCGTCCTCGAATACCACTGACGCTACCGAACCCCTTCATCACATGATTTGGGTCATACCAGCCGTCGATCCACTCATAGAGCTTCGCCACATGATCGAAAACTCGCCTCAGCGCATTCACGTCCGTGTCGTGTAGCTCACATCCGTGAAATAGTGGATTTCTGATCCTCAAATAAAACTTTTGTGTACGCTCGTACAACTCTTTGTCACGGTACTGCAGACTAAGTTCCGGATGAACTTCAGCCGGCATCCGATGGTAGATGTTTGTCACAGCCTTTTTACCGCCAAGACTAAAGGGATCATCCAGCTTGGCAAACAACTCTTCTGATGCATCTCCGAGTTGAGCTGATTTGAACTTAAGGGCAAAGGGAAGGTAAGCCTCCACACCTAAAATTGCTCTTTGAAGTAATAGCGTGAACATGTCGTCTGGCATGCCGAACCAGATAAACATGGGTGTCTCAATCGCTTTTATGGGTGGCTTAAGTGCTTGCTCAGCGTTCTCACCGAACACAAATGCGTACGTCTGATTGAACTCATCCCTTAAATTCATTGTCGGGATGTTTGAGAAACTGAGTCCAAAGAGTTCTTCCTGGCGCATATGACTCCTAATACGGCCCGGCAGTGGGGCCAGGTCATGCTTTTTGCTCACAGACTCATGATTTCGCTCGACTGGTCGGTCGGGATTTCTTCGCAGCTACATGCCCCTCCACATAGGCATCCACCAGGCGCCGGATCATGCGCTGGTACTGCGTGTGGTGTTTCTCGGCCTCAGCCTTGAAAAAATCCACACTCCTCTTGCTCAAGGCCAGCGTGACCTTGACGCCTTCTTCGCGGTAGGCCAGTTCTTCGGGCGGCGGCAGAAAGTCACGCACCACGCGAACCTCGCCCAGTGGCTCATTGCTGTATTTGATTTTCGCGTTCATAAATAGCCTTGCCTTTGCGCCAGTAACCGGCGCCAAAAATACGGATTACGCCGTCTCTCCAGGTGAAGCGCACCGTCAGGATGCCGCCGTCCACCTCACCGAAGCAGTAGTGCCGCGGTTCGTCCTGGCTGTGCGTCAGGTCTTCCGCGATCACCCGGCGAGGATCGGCGAACGCGTACTGCGCCAGCGCAAACTTCACGCCATGCTTGCGCTGGTTCTCGGCATCCTTGCTGGCATCCCACTCAAAACGAGCTCCGCTCATGGAGTCTCAGGCTAGCACGCCTGGCACCTTATAGCAATACAAATGTATGGCTTTTTGTATGGCGAAAGTTACCGCACCATCATAGGAATGGTCACCGGCCCATCATTGATCAAGTGCACCTGCATGTCGGCAGCAAATTGCCCGGTTTGCACCACGAGGTGTGAAGCCCGGGCCTGTTCCACGAAGTAGTCATACAACCGCCGCCCCTCGTCCGGCGGCGCGGCGTTGGTGAAGCTGGGGCGGTTGCCGCCCGAAGTGTCAGCAGCCAAAGTGAACTGGCTCACGACCAATAGACCACCACCCACATCCTGCACGCTCCTGTTCATCTTGCCGGCTTCGTCGGCAAAGATGCGCAGCTTGAGGATCTTGGTCAGCAGCTTGTCGGCTATGGCTTCGGTGTCGCCGCGTTCTGCGCACACCAGAACGAGCAAGCCCGCGTCGATCTGGCCGATGGTGTGACCATCGACCTCGACGCGGGCCTGTCTGACACGTTGGAGCAGGGCGAGCATGCGGTGTTTATACCGCGGCGCGCCAGCCCCCCGGGCCTCGGCTTATTTGGCGAGCGACACCGAGACGGTGGGACGCTTCTCCAGGGTCCACTGGTGCATGGAACCGTCGTAGAGCTTGACGTTCTTGTTGCCGACGATCTCGTGGAGCACGAACCATGTGCCCGAAGCCTGGTGACCGGTGTTGCAGTAGGCGATCGAAGCTGCCTGCGCATCGAGGCCGCTGAGCTTGAAGACATCGCGATAGGTGTCGGCACCCAGCAGGCGTGCAGCGTCGCCGCCCTGGGTGGACATCAGGCCGGTGAAGACGTTCCTGGCACCCGCCACGTGGCCGGCGGCGCTGGTGCTGCTGCTCTTGCTCAGGCCCAGGTAATGGGCATCGTCACGGGCATCGACCAGCTGGGCCGACTTGTCGGCCTGGGCCTTGGCCACGTCGTCGGAAGTGGCCATCAGTTCGGCCGTGCGGTCGGCCTTGGAAGCCCAGTTGCCTTCGGCGGCCTTGACGGCGGCGCTGCTGACTTCACGCCCCTGGGCGATCCAGCCGGCGGTACCGCCGTTGAGCACGGCGATGTTGTCTTCACCGTAGACCTTGAACTGCCAGTACAGGCGAGCGGCATCGTTGAAGTCGATCGGCTCCATGCCGGCCGAGACGATCACGATGGGACGGCCGGCCAACACACCCCAGCTGCGCACCAGCTTCTCGAAGTCGGCGCGTTCGGGGATCATGGATTTGACGGTCAGGCCGTTGATGGTGCGGTCCACGCGCACCTTCTTGTTGTCCACCAGCACGGCGCCATCGATGTGGCCACCCAGTTCGACCAGGAATTTCTTGCCGGTCTTCTTGTCGGTCTCGAACTCGGGCGTGAGCGTGAAAGTCTTGGGATTGGCGCGCACGTCGAGCACGGTGACGTCTGCGCGGTTCTGGGCCAGCCATGCGCCGTCGACCACGGGGCCGGGCACGTTCAAGGCCAGGGCCAAGGTCGGGACCAGCGTAGCCAGGCCCAGCAGGGCAGCGGCGCTTAGGTAACGGATGTGTGTCTTCATCTGCATCTCCTGTTAAGAATCATTGAGTCAGGGAACCGGCTGCCAGCAAGGCGTCGTGCGGCCAGTTCACGGGGTGGGAACTCCAGACAGCCACGCGCCGGTCAGCCCAGGCTTGCGCCCGGGTCTGACGATGGCGCGTGCAATGCCGCTCCAAAGCCTGGTCACGCTGCAGCAGCATCTGGCGCAGCGGCGCGGCATAAAAACGCACCATGTCGCCCAGCCAGAGGCCGGCGCCACTCAGCGGGCCGCGCAGGCGCAACTCGAAGCCGGGCAGCTCGCGCCCCAGCGAGCTTGCATCCGCCCAGCGTTCGCCGGTCACCCACTGGTTGGTGGCGAACCAGCACAGGGGCAGGCCACGTGCGTCCAGCGCCAGGCCGGCGAAGTGCGTGAGCTTGCCCTGCGGGCTGCGGCGGAACAGGTGGATGTGGCCATGCTCCTGCGGATGGCGTGCGCTGTCCGGCTCAGAGCGGTCATGCGCATGGAAATAGAACTGCCAGCGACCGCTGGTATCGATGGCGTCGTGGCGCGGGTAGTGCGCCCAGATCTCGAAGCGTGCGCTGCGCCCGATGAAGGGAAACAGCATGGAGCGCCCCTGGCGGGCCAGGCGCAACTGCCGCGCGAGCGCACCATGCGCGGCGCGCCCGGTGACGTCATGCGAGGCGAGGGCGGCCACGATGGCTCCGCTCAGCGGCTCTTCTTGCCGGCCTCGGGAGCGCTGTCGTCACCACTGCGGCGGCGGCTCTTGCCGGCACAGGGGTTGCCCGCACACGGGTTGTCGGCACGGCTGCGACGCTTGGAACCGGCGCAGGGATTGCCACTGCAGGGGTTGTCGGCGCGGCTGCGGCGTTTGCTGCCGGCGCAGGGGTTGCCCGCGCAGGGGTTGGCGGCGCGGGCCGGGGTTTCAGCAGACTGCGCCACGGCGGCGACAGGCACGGCGCCCAGGGCGAGGGCCAGGGCCGAGACCAGCGGGGCCAGGGTGTTGCGGGGATGCTTCATGGAAAGTTCTCCTGAAAAAATTCGTTCAGACCTGGCCGGCCGCACGCGCGCGGCGCTCGAACCAGCCGCCGAGCACGAACACGCCCACGGCTGCGCCCACCATGGCGACCAGCACCAGCCACTCGGGCACACCCAACGCTTCGGGCAGACGGTCGCCCTTGGTGAACTCGCCGGCGGTCGTGAGCGCGTCGAACTGCGGGAAGAAGCCGGCAAAAATGAAGGTGCCGATGAACAGGCCGACAAAAAACACGATGGCATCGATGCGGCCGGTCATCAGGCCCACGGCCGAGGTACCGGGGCAATAGCCACCCACGGCAAAACCGGCGCCGATCAGCGCGCCACCGGCGGCGATGGCCCACAGATAGGGGATGGGCACGTAGATGCCTGCGGCTTCCACCAGGCCGGCCAGCTCCAGCACATAAAGACCGACCGCCGTGAAGACGATGGCGCCGAACATGACCTTGAAGACCGACCAGTCGGTCAGGCGGAACTGGGCGGTGAGCTTGCAGCCGCTGCCGAAACCGGCGCGCTCGAGCACGAATCCGAAACCGAAACCCAGCAGGATGGCGATGAACGTCTCGATCATTTGACACCTCCACCGCTCAGGCGCGCGGCGATCAGGCCGGCGGCGAAGAAGGCACCGAGAAAAACGAAACCGGCCACGCTGAGCACCGCTGCGCCCGACAGGCCTACACCGCTGGTGCAGCCGGCGGCGATGCGCGCGCCGATGCCGGCCAGGATGCCGCCGGCCAGGGCCTTGAGCAGGCGGCCGGTACGGCCGGAACTCGCCGCGCCTTCGATGCGCCAGGCCAGGCGGCCGGCCAGCCAGGCCGAGACCAGCGCGCCAAGGAAGACACCCAGCACCTGCCAGCTGATCCAAGAGGACAGCACGGCGCCGTCTTCGACCATGGGGCCGAGGTAATCATTGGCCAGGGTCCACTGCGGCGCGGCGATGTCGCCAAGCCAGGCCGTCAGACGGGTGGTGAAACCGGTGGCGCCCAGGCCATGGCCGGTCAGGATGAAGGTCAGCAGCAGCACCACGCCCAGCGCGAGACCGGCCAGCCAGGCCGGCCAGTAGGGCTTGCTGCCTGGCGCTTCGCAGGCATTGGAAATTTCCACTCGGTCTACTCCAACAATGAGATGAACAGGGGTGAATATACCCTAGGGGGCATATTAAACACCCAGTATAGGGATATCCGGCGCTTTTGCCAGGCGGCCGTGCCGGCGAAGGGACGGGTTCAGCGCAGGCTGGCGCGCGCCTGCTCCAGGCGCTGGTCGAGGTAGGCGCCGTAGAAATCGGGGATGTAGCCGCCCACCAGTCGCTCGGCCACCTCGGCGCCGCCCCGCCCGAAAAAAAGCACCGTGGGTGCGATGCGGATTTTCCACTGTCTGACCAAGTCGTCGTGCGTGACGGCCTTGCCCTGGAAGTCCAGCACGCGGGTGCGGCTGCGCATGTCCACCTGCGCCACGTGCAGGCCATCCTGCTGGTGCATGGGCGCCAGGTAGTTGTTGCGCGCGATCTTGCAGAAGGGGCAGCCCTCCAGGCTCACCATGACGACCAGCGGTTCACGCCGGGCCAGCGCAGAGGCCAGCTCTTCCTTGAGGTTGTGCGCCGCCGGCAGTTCGGCCGCCTGTGCCGGGCCCAGGGCCAGGGCCAGCGGCAGCGTGGCCGCGACCAGCAGCAGGTCGCGCCGCGCAAGGCCCTGGCGCTTCATTTGCCCCCCTCCTGTTCGAGCAGCAGGTAGGTGTTGTAGGCGTTCATGCGGTTGGCCACGCGGAACAGGGGCAGGTGTTCGAACTGGCTCCAGTCGGTGTTCTGGTAGGCCTCGTCGAAGGGCTCCAGGTTGGCCGCGGCCTTGCCCATGCTGGCGCGCAGGTAGACCAGGTAGTCGCGCGTGAGCTGCATGTCCTTGCGCGCCTCGTACGAGAGCGGGCCGTGCCCGGGCACGATGACGGTGGCATCGAAGGCCAGCAGCTTTTCCAGCGCCAGGATCCAGTGCCGGCTGTCGGCCTGGCCCACGTAGGGGATGCGGCTGCGGAAGACCAGGTCGCCGGCGAACAGCACCTTCTCCGAGGGCAGGTAGACCACCAGGTCTTCCGGCGTGTGCGAAGGGCCGACGATGCGGATCTGGAAATCCACCCCGCCGATCGTGAGCGTCCTGTCACCATCGAGCCATTCGTCGGCCTCGACCAGGCGGGTGTCCTCATCGACCCAGGGCGCGAGTTCCACGCGCGAGGCCTCCAGGCGCAGGCGCGCGGTTTCGGAGTTCATGTAGGCCTTGGCGGCACCATGCGCGATGATGCGCGCCCCCTTGGCCTTGAAGGTCTGCAGGCCGTAGATGTGGTCGGCGTGGTAATGCGTGACGATGACGTGCGTGACGGGCCGGGGCGTGACCTTGCGGATCTCGGCCAGCAGGCGCTCGGCCAGCGCCGGCGAGCCCAGGGCGTCGATCACCACCACACCGGCCGGCGTCACCACGAAGGCGGCGTTGGAGATGAAGTTCTGGTTGGCCGACGAGCCCAGGGCCGAGACGCCTTCGACGTACCAGGCCGAGGGCGCCACCTGCTGCGCCACCATGGCGGGCGCTTCGGCCCGAACCCCGGCCACCAGCAGCAGGCCCAGAGCGGCCGCCATCAGCCTGGCCCCCCAGGGGCGGGCATCCATTCCACTCGTACGCATTCCAACTCCATTCCGGGACCGCAAGACCAGCCTTGTCTTGAGGTGGGTCAAGCCGCTACGATGCAATTATGTTTAGCATCCAATATAAGCAATTACTAAATTATGGTGCAGCTCCATGAACCTGGCAACCATTCTTGAGCAGCATGGCGAAAGCCTGGTGCTCGCCATCGGCGGCGGCGTCATCGGCCTGCTGTTCGGGTTTTTCGCCCAGCGCTCCAAATTCTGCCTGCGCGCCGCCACCATCGAGTTCTGGCACCAAAAATTCGGCGAAAAGCTCTCGGTCTGGCTGCTGGCCTTCTCCACCGCGGTGGTGCTGGTGCAGGGGCTGATCGTGCTGCAGGCGCTGGACACCAGCACGGCACGCCAGATCGCCGCGCGCGGCAGCCTGTCGGGCGCGCTGATCGGCGGCCTGCTCTTCGGCGCCGGCATGATCATGACGCGCGGCTGCGCCAGCCGCCTGCTGGTGCTCTCGGCCAACGGCAATCTGCGCGCCCTGCTCTCGGGCCTGATCTTCGCCGTCACGGCACAGGCCGCGCTCTCGGGCTCGCTGGCGCCGCTGCGCAACACCATCAGCAGCTGGTGGACGGTGGAAGGCGGCCCCACGCGCGACCTGCTGGCCATCACGGGCATCGGCCACTGGGGCGGCCTGGCCTTTGGCCTGCTGTGGTTTGCCGCCGCGCTCTACTTTGCCATCCGCAGCGGCTGGGGTTTGTGGAAATGGGTGGGCGGCATCGGCACCGGCCTGGCCGTGGCAGCCGGCTGGTGGTACACCCACCTGATCTCTTCCAACAGCTTTGGCGCGGTGGCCGTGCAAGTGCAGGGACTGACCTTCAGCGGGCCCTCGGCCGAATGGCTGATGCGCGTGCTGTCCTCGCCGGCGCCGCACATCGGTTTCGACTTCGGCCTGCTGCCCGGGGTGTTCGCCGGTTCCTTCATCGGCGCCCTGGTGGGCAAGGAGTTCAAACTCGAAGGCTTCCAGGATGGCTACAGCATGCGTCGTTACATCGCGGGCGCCATGCTCATGGGCTTCGGCTCCATGCTGGCGGGCGGCTGCGCCGTGGGCGCCGGCATGACCGGCGGTGCGGTGTTCGCGCTCACCGCCTGGCTGGCGCTGATCGGCATGTGGGCCGGCGCCGGCCTGACCGACCGCCTGATGGACAGTCAGGCAACCGTGCCGACAGCCGCCCAGCAAGTCGCCGGAACAACCGCTAACATGCAGGCACCCTGACCCTGGACAGCTGCCCTTCGAATGCGTGGCACTACCCGAAGGGATTAGCGAGGGTAAATACCCACGCCCATCGCGCTGGCCACTCTGTAAATTGGCAGTAGCTTTTCTGAAACGAGTCGAGGAGACCACCATGCACTTCAAATCCCATTGGGCAGCGCTGCTACTTGGCGGCTTTGCCTGCACCGCCTTTGCCGCGACGCCGCAGGACACCGTCAAGCTGCACCAGCGTGCGCTGGCCGCCACCTGCGCCAATTGCCACGGCACCGAGGGCCGTACCACCGAAGGTTCGGCCATCCCTTCGCTGGCCGGCATGCCGCGTGAATACATGGTGGCGCAGATGAAGGCCTTCCGCGAAGGCACGCGTCCGGCCACCGTGATGCACCAGCTGACCAAGGGACTGACCGACCAGCAGATCGAGACTGTCTCCACCTATTTCTCGACCCTCAAGCGCTAAGGAGACCAGCATCATGAAACGACGCAGTTTTGTACAGGCCTCCCTCGCGCTCGGCACCCTGGGCGGCAGCCTTTCCATGGTGGGTTGTGCCACCACCGCCACCATCCCTTCGAAGGCCAAGGTGGTGGTGATCGGCGGCGGTTATGGTGGTGCCACCGCCGCCAAATACGTGCGCATGCTCTCCAACTACCAGATCGACGTGGTGCTGGTGGAGCCCAACGACAGCTTTATCTCCTGCCCGATCTCCAACCTGGTGATCGGCGGCTCCAAGACCATGGGCGACATCACCACGCCCTATGACAACCTCAAGAGCAAGCATGGCGTGATCCACGCGCGCGACCGCGTCACGGAAATCGACCGCGGCAAGAAGACGGTCACCCTGGCCGGCGGCGCCACCATCGGCTACGACAAGCTGATCGTCTCGCCCGGCGTCGACTTCATGTGGGGCAGCATCGAGGGGCTGAAGGACGCCAGCGCCTCGGGCCAGATCCTGCAGGCCTGGAAAGCCGGTCCCGAGACCATCGCGCTGCGTCGCCAGCTCGAAGCCATGCCCGACGGCGGCGTCTACGCCATCTCGGTCCCGTTGGCGCCCTACCGTTGCCCGCCCGGCCCCTACGAACGCGCCAGCCAGGTGGCCAGCTACTTCAAGAAGGCCAAGCCCAAATCCAAGGTGCTGATCCTGGATGCCAACCCGGACGTGACCTCCAAGGGCCCGCTGTTCAAGAAGTTCTGGGCCGAGAACTACGCCGGCATGCTGGAGTTCCGCGGCAACCACAAGGCCGTCGCCGTCGACGCGAAGACGAAGACCGTCAAGTTCGAGACTTCGGACGACGTGAAGGCCGACGTGCTCAACGTGCTGCCCAATATGAGCGCCGGTCTCATCGCCATGCAATCGGGCCTGGCCAACGCCAACGGCCGCTGGTGCAACGTGAACTACCAGACCTTCGAGTCCACCGCCGCCAAGGATGTGCACGTGATCGGCGACTCGGTGCTCGCCGCCCCGCTGATGCCCAAGTCCGGACACATGGCCAACTCGCACGGCAAGGTGGTCGCCGCAGCCGTGGTGGCCCAGCTCTCGGGCATGGACGTGAACCCGCAGCCGCTGCTGACCAACACCTGCTACAGCTTCGTCAACGACAAGCTGGTGGTGCACGTGGCCTCGGTCCATCAGTACGTTGCCGAAGAAAAGACCTTCAAGACCGTGGCGGGTTCGGGTGGCGTGTCCAGCGCCCCCAACGAGCTCGAGGGTATCTACGCCATGAACTGGGCGCAGAACATCTGGGCGGATACACTGCTCTGATACTGCCGGGCCCGGTGGCACACCGGGCCCATCCCTGCCGGCGTGGCCGGCTTTTTCTTGTCGACGAGTTCAGGAGTTGCTCATGTACAAATTCATCGCCACCCTTGCCCTGGCCTGCGCGGCCACCTTGGGTTTCACGTCTGCGGCACAGGCCCAGGCCACGCAGCAGGTCAAGGCGGTCTACCACGTCAACACCGATGTCAACACGGTCCCGGCCATCCTGAACAACATCCGCAATCACATGAACGCGGATCCGAAAGCCAAGATCGTGGTGGTGACGCACGGCCCGGGCATCAATTTCCTGCTGCAGGACGCCAAGGACAGCCAGGGCCGGGAATTCAGCGGCACCGTCAGCGACCTGGCTGGCAAGGGCGTCGAGTTCCGCGTCTGCAACAACACGCTGACGGTGCGCAACATCAACCCGGATCGCCTGCTGATGGAAACCAAGATCGTGCCCTCGGGCGTGGCCGAGGTAGCACGTCTGCAAGCGCAAGAAGGTTACGTCTACCTGAAGCCCTGAGCGCAAAGATACGCAGCGAAAAGGGGCCTGTCAGGCCCCTTTTCTTTGGTCGTGTGCCAGCGCTCAGGTCGCCGGCGAGGCCGTAGGTTCGGCCATGGGGGACTCGAAGTCCGCATCCATGGCGATCTGGGTGCACACAGCACGGCACAGCGATGAGACACGGTCGTCGATGATGCGGTAGTAGATCTGCACGCCCTCGCGCCGCTTGCCCAGCACGCCGGCCTGGTACAGCGTGGTCAGGTGCTGCGACATATTGGGCTGGGTGGTGTCGATCTTGCTCAGCAGATAACTCACGTTGCGCTCGCCATCACAGAGGTGGCTGATGATCTTGAGCCGCATGGGCGCCGACATGACACGAAAAACCTCCGCTGCCAGCTCGAAAACCTGGTCCGGCTCGGTGACAGTGGACGGGGTCGCCTGGATGGAACGCTTGCTCATGACTAGCTGATCCTAATATAAGAACATATTCATTCTACATATGCCTGATACATGTATCAGGCATTTCGAGCACGCAAGGTGCGGCTGAGCAACAACACCGGGATCAAGCCCACCAGTACCAGGGCCAGCGAAGGCAGGGCCGCCTCGCCCAGGCGCTCGTCGCGCGCCAGCTGGTAGGCCACCACGGCCAGGGTGTCGCTGTCAAAGGGCCGCAGCACCAGGGTGGCCGGCAGTTCCTTCATGACGTCGACAAAGACCAGCAGGGTGGCGGCCACCACCGAGCGGCGCAGCAGGGGCCAGTGCACACGACGCAGGAGTCCGAAACCGCTGCTGCCCAGCATGCGGGCGCTGTCGTCCAGGCTGGCCGGAATGCGGGCGTAGCCGCTTTGCACCGACTGCAGGGCCACTGCGACAAAGCGCACCAGATAGGCCCAGACCAGGCCCAGCGAGGTGGCCGTCACCCAGTAGGCCGCGTCGGCCTCGGGCCAGCGGGCCTGCACCCAGCCCACGGGCAGCAGCAGGCCCACCACAATCACGGCGCCCGGCACGGCATACCCCAGGCCTGCCAGCCAGACCACGGCACGCGTCAGCACATCGGGCAGGCGCCGCAGGGCGTAGGCCAGCAGCAGGGCCAGCGCCACGGCCAGCACGGCACTGAGCAGGCCCAGGCGCACGCTGTTGGCGGCCCAGCCGAGGAAGCGATCCCAGGGCAATTCCCCCCAGTCCGCCAGCAGCGGACGGAACATGAAGAGCACCGGCGCCACGAAACCCATCGCGAGCGGCAGACCGCACACGGCCCAGGCTGCCGCCAGGCGCATGCCCTTCAAGGGCACCGGCCGTGCTTCCGCACCGGCCTGGCGTGCGGTGCGCGAGCTGACGAAGCGCAGGCGCTGGCGCGACCGGTGCTCCAGCCACAGCAGCAAAGCCACCAGGGCCAGCAGCACGGTAGCCAGCTGGGCTGCGGCGATGCGGTTGTCCATGGCCAGCCAGGCCTTGTAGATGCCGGCGGTGAAGGTCTGGATGCCGAAGTAGCTGGCCACACCGAAGTCGGCCAGCGTCTCCATCAGCGCCAGTGCCACACCGGCGGCCACGGCCGGTCGCGCCAGCGGCAGCGCCACTTCGCGGATGCGGCGCGACAGGGGCGCGCCCAGCAGACGGGCTGCTTCCATGAGGTGGCTGGCACGCTCGGCCAGGGCCGTGCGCGCCAGCAGGTAGACGTAGGGATACAGCGCGAAGGTCAGCACCCAGGCCGCCCCCGCCGTGTTGCGGATCTCGGGAAAGACCCGCCCCTGCAGGCCGGTGATCGCACGCAGCCACGTCTGCAAGGGCCCGCTGTACTGCAGGAAGTCGGTGTAGGCATAGGCCACCACATAGGCCGGCATGGCCAGGGGCAGCAGCAGTGCCCATTCGAAAAAGCGCCGGCCGGGGAAGTCGAACAGCGTGACCGCCGCCGCCGAAGAAAGCCCCACCGTGATGACACCGACCGTCACCAGCAGGCAGAGCCAGAAGGTGGTGGCCAGGTAATCGGGCAAGACGGTGCGCGCCATCTCCAGCAGGATCTCCGTTGCCTGGGCACCGGGCGCACCACCGGGCAGCCAGGCCCCCAGCAGGGCCAGCACGGGCAGCATCAGGGCAGCGGTCAGGAGCAGCAGGAAAAGATGTCGGAGCCGGCGCAGGGGCATGGGGTGACCCAAAAAGACTGGGGAGGCGGAATGAGAATTGTAAGCATCTACAATAAGACTCCGTCTCACGCACTCAAAGTGTGAACAGGTCCTCATCATGTTCCTTGAAGTCTCCAAGCTCGATGTGCGTTATCCCGGCGCGGCCCAGGCCGCCGTCCAGGGTGTGTCGCTGGGCCTGCGCGCCGGAGATATCGGCGTGCTGATCGGGCCCTCGGGCTGCGGCAAAACAACACTGTTGCGTGCCGTGGCCGGGCTGGAGCCGGTCAGCGGCGGCGAGATCCGCCTCTCGGGCCAGGTGGTCGGCAGCGCCAGCACGCAACTGGCGCCGGAAGAGCGCCGCATCGGCATGGTGTTCCAGGACTACGCGCTGTTCCCGCACCTGGACGTGGGCCGCAACGTGGCCTTCGGCATCGCCCACCTGCCGCGCGCCGAGCGTGCGGCACGCGTGCAGGAAGTCCTGGCCCTGGTGGGCCTGGAAGGCAGCGAAACGCGCTACCCGCATGAGCTCTCGGGCGGCCAGCAACAGCGCGTGGCGCTGGCACGCGCGCTGGCCCCACGCCCGCAACTGCTGTTGCTGGACGAACCTTTCTCCAACCTCGACGTCGAGCTGCGCGAGCGGCTGGCGCACGAGGTTCGCAACATCCTGAAAGCGGCCCAGGCCACGGCCCTGTTCGTCACACACGACCAGCTGGAGGCGTTCGCCATCGGCGACACCATCGGTGTCATGCACGAAGGCCGCCTGCACCAGTGGGACGACGCGTACACGCTCTACCACCGCCCGGCCACGCGCTTCGTGGCCGACTTCATCGGCCATGGCGTCTTTGCACCGGCCACCATCCGCGAAGTCGACCAGCAGATCGTGGTGCAGACACCGCTGGGCGAACTGACCGACGTGGCCGAATGCCCCCTGCCCTGTGCGTTTGCCGGCGGCGAATGCGACGTGCTGCTGCGCGCCGACGACATCGTGCACGACGACGAGGCGCCGGTGAAGGCCGAGATCGTGCGCAAGGCCTTCCGCGGCTCGGAGTTCCTCTACACCCTGCGCCTGGCCGGCGGCCAGACCGTGCTGGCCCATGTGCCCAGCCACCACGACCACAAAATAGGCGAGTGGATCGGCATCCGGCCCCAGGTGGACCATGTGGTGACCTTCAACCGCTCATGTTCGCTGCGCGGCGGTGCGATGTGCGAGAAGCCCTGTTCCGGGCAGACGGTCGCCTGCGAAGACTTGCGCTGAAGCCTCAGCGCGGCGCCGGCAGCTGGCGCAATTGCACGATGGTCTCGCGCAGACCGGCCGCCCAGGTCCGGCGCTCGCGCCCCTGGGCAGTCTGCGGCTCACCGAAAACGATGCGCACCGTGATGCCGCGCGCGCGCACCGTGCGCCAGACCGAGCCCAGCAAGGTGTCGTCACCCACGTAACAGGGTGCCAGGCTGCGCTCGCCGCTGTGCGTGTCGATGAACTGCAGGGCCACCGGCTGCACCGGCGCACCCGCGGCGATCGCTGCCTGCAGCAGGTTGGCGTGGAAAGGCAGCAGCTCGATGCCTTCGCCGGTCGTGCCTTCGGGAAACACCGCCAGCACATCGCCGGCGCGCAGGCTGTCGGCCATGTGGTGCACCACGCGCATGGCATCTCGCCGCGACTCGCGCTCGATGAACAAGGTGCCCACGCCGCTGGCCAGGGCGCCGATCAGCGGCCAGGCTTTGACGTCGGCCTTGGAGACAAAACGGCAGAAACGCGCCGCGTGCAGCGAGGTGATGTCCAGCCACGAAATATGATTGGCCACCAGCAGCAGGGGGCCGGGCAGCGTGGCGTCGCCCTGCACCTCCAGCTTGATCCCCAGGCGCGCGAGCATCTCGCGCGACCAGACCTGCACACGTATTTCGCGTTGCTCGGGGCTCAGGCGTGGAAAACGCAGCAGGACGGTCAGCAGGCCCGCGACGATGTGCGTGCAGGCACGACCCAGGCGCCAGACGGCGCGCCAGAAAGAAACCTCAGGCTGCCTGGTATGCAATCTGCCCACCCACGATGGTGCAGCGCACGCGCGCGGGCAACTCGTAACCGGCAAAGGGCGTGTGCTTGCCCTGGCTGCGCAGGGCCTCGGGTTGCACCGTCCACTCGGCCTGCAGGTCGAACACACAGACGTCGGCCACCCCCCCCACCACCAGCTGGCCGGCGCTGGCCTGCAGTGTGCCCAGGGCACTGCCCAGCACGCGCGCCGGTTCGCTGGTCAGCACGGCCAGGGCGCGGGTAAGGCCCACACCGCTTTCCTGGCCCCATTTGAGCGCCAGGCTCAGCAGCAGCTCGACGCCGGTAGCACCAGGTTCGGCCTCGGCAAAAGGCAGCATCTTGGCGTCCTCGTCCACCGGCGTGTGGTCGGAGACCAGCGCGTCGATGGTGCCGTCGGCCAGGCCTTCGCGCAGGGCTTCGCGGTCGGCCTGCTGGCGCAGCGGCGGGTTGAGGCGCATGCGGCTGTCGAAGTAGCCGATGTCGTTGTCGGTCAGGTGCAGGGAGTTGATGCTCACATCACAAGTGACCGGCAGGCCCGCGTCCTTGGCCTGGCGCACCAGGGCCAGGCCGGCGGCGCTGCTGAGGCGGCACAGGTGCACGCGGGCACCGCTGGCACGCATCAGCTCGAAGATGGTGTGCAGGGCGACGGTCTCGGCCGCCACCGGCACCCCCGAGAGGCCCAGGCGCGTGGCCAGCGCACCGCTGGCTGCCACACCCTGACCCAGGTAGTGGTCGTTCGGACGCAGCCAGACCGCGTAACCGAAGGTGCTGGCGTACTGGAAGGCGCGCTGCAGGATCTGGGTGTTGACCAGGGGCACGTCGGCCTGGCTGAAGGCCACACAGCCGGATTCGGTGAGCTCGGCCATCTCGGTCAGGATCTCGCCCTGCAGGTTGCGCGTGAGCGCGCCGATGGGGAAGACACGTGCCTGGTGCAGCTTCTCGGCGCGGAACTTGAGCATCTCGACCAGGCCCGGCTCGTCCAGCACGGGGTCGGTGTCGGGCGGGCAGGCCAGACCGGTGACGCCACCGGCCACGGCGGCGGCCATCTCGGATTCGAGCATGCCCTCGTGCTCATGGCCGGGCTCGCGCAGGCGCACGGCCAGGTCCATGAGACCCGGGGCGACAACGCAACCCGTCGCCTCGACCACGCGGTTGGGCGCGAAATCGGCCGGCACCTTGCCGATGGCCACGATGCGCCCGGCGGCGATGGCCACGTCGGCGATCTCGTCGCGATTGCTGGCGGGGTCGATGACGCGGCCGCCCTTGATCAACAGTTTCATCTTATGCCTCGTTCCCTGCGACGATGCTCATGACCGCCATGCGCACCGCGATACCGAAGGTGACCTGCGGCAGGATCACGCTCTGCTTGCCATCCACCACGTTGGAATCGATCTCGACGCCGCGATTGATAGGGCCCGGGTGCATGACGATGGCGTCAGGCTTGGCCAGCTGCAGCTTCTCGGGCGTCAGGCCGAAGCTCTTGAAGTATTCCTGGCTGGAGGGCAGCAACGCGCCGCTCATGCGCTCGTTCTGCAGGCGCAGCATGATGATGACGTCCGCTCCCTTGATGCCTTCTTCCAGTGTGTGGCAGACGCGCACGCCCATGGGCGCCATGGTGGCCGGCACCAGGGTCTTGGGGCCGACCACACGCACTTCGGCGCAGCCCAGGGTGGTGAGGGCGTGGATGTCGGAGCGCGCCACGCGCGAGTGGAGCACGTCACCGACGATGGCCACCGTGAGGTTGCTGAAATCCTTCTTGTAGTGCCGGATCGTGTACATGTCCAGCAGGCCCTGCGTGGGGTGCGCGTGGCGACCGTCGCCGGCGTTGATCACGTGCACGTGCGGTGCCACGTGCTGGGCGATCAGGTAGGGCGCGCCCGATTCGCTGTGGCGCACCACAAAGAGGTCGGCCGCCATGGCGCTCAGGTTGGCGATGGTGTCGAGCAGGCTCTCACCCTTGGAGGCCGAGGAGCGCGCGATGTCCAGGTTGATGACATCGGCACTCAGACGCGTGGCCGCGATCTCGAAGGTGGTGCGGGTGCGCGTAGAGTTCTCGAAGAACAGGTTGAACACGCTTTTACCGCGCAGCAACGGCACCTTCTTCACCTCGCGGTCGCTGACGCTGACGAAGTTGGCCGCGGTGTCCAGGATGTGGGTGAGGATCTCGCGCGGCAGCCCTTCGGTGGACAGCAGGTGGATCAGCTCGCCGTGCTTGTTGAGTTGGGGGTTGCGTTTGTACAGCATGGGTCTGGCCTGGTTCGGTTCGCTCAGTAAGGCAGGGAGCAGGTGATGTGCTTCATGCCGCCTCCACCTTGAAGCTGAAGCGGTCGTTCTTGTCGCGCGCCAGTGCCAGCGACTGGTCGCTCGCCAACGCCACGCGCGCAGCGGCGAAGTCGGCCTGGATGGGCAGTTCGCGTCCGCCGCGGTCCACCAGGACGGCCAGCTTGATGCCGGCCGGGCGGCCGTAATCGAACAGCTCGTTGATGACGGCGCGGATGGTGCGGCCGGTGTAGAGCACGTCGTCGAGCACGATGATCTGCGCCTCGTTGACATCGAAGGGCAGCACGGTCTGGCCGCCCCCTGCCAGGCCGCGCTGGGCGAAATCGTCGCGGTGCATGGCCGAGGAGATCGCCCCGTGCTCGCCGGGAAGCTTGAGGTCACGCTGCAGGCGCTCGGCCAGCCAGGCGCCGCCCGAGGTCACACCGACCAGGCGGGTTTCTGCGGTGCAAAGGCCACGCACGCCGCGTAGCAGTTCGCCGTAGAGGGCTTCGGCATCCAGGGTGAGTACGCTCATTCCAGGTTCCTCAAGAATTGTTCCAGGATCACGCAGGCCGCCCCCGCATCGGCGTCGGCCGCGCCATCGGCCAGGGCCTCGGTGGTGCTGTAGCGTTCGTCGACCTCGTAGACCGGCAGGCCGAAACGCCCGCGCAGCTGGCGCGCAAACTTCTGCGCCCGCGCCGTATTCTCATGCGGCACGCCATCGGGGTGGAAAGGCACACCCACCACCAGGGCGTCGGGCTGCCATTCCTTGAGGCGCTCGGCGATGCGCTCGAAGCGGGCGTCCCCTTCGGCCCGGATGGTGGGCTGGGGCTGGGCCTGGCGCAGCAGGCGGTTGCCCACAGCCACGCCGGTGCGCTTGAGACCGAAATCCAGAGCGAGAAAGGTTTGCTGAGCGGCGGGTACGGACGTCACGGCAAGCGCAGGCATGGCGCTCATGCGTGCCCCGCATCCGGTGAGAGCATCCAGGCCTGCAGGCCCAGCAGGGACAGGGCCTTGTCGTAGCGCTGGGCCACCGGCGTCTCGAAGATCACGATCGGGTCGGCGTGGACAGTGAGCCAGCTGTTTTCGCCGATCTCCGATTCGAGCTGGCCCTGGCCCCAGGCCGAATAGCCCAGGGAGACCAGCACGCGGCTGGGGCCGGCGCCAGTGGACAGGGCTTCGAGCACGTCGCGCGAGGTGGTCATCTCCAGTCCACCGGGGATCATCATGGTGGAGGCGTAGACCGGCTCAGGCTTCTCGGCTGCCGGCTCCTGCAGGGCCTCGTGCAGCACGAAGCCGCGCTCGGTCTGCACCGGGCCACCGTGGAAGACCGGAGCGTCCTTGAGGTCGGCACGCCCCAGGGGCAGCTCGACCTTGTCGAACAGGCCTTGCAGCTTGATGTCGGTGGGTTTGTTGATCATCAGACCCAGTGCCCCGCGCTCACTGTGTTCGCAGAGGTAGACCACACTTTTGGAAAAAGTCTCGTCGGCCAGACCGGGCATGGCGATCAGGAAATGATTCGTGAGGTTGATGGGTGCAGAATCATCGGCCATGTTCTGATTTTAACGGCGATATGAAAAAAAACCTGGATTCCGGTCTGGTCTGGTTCCGGCGCGACCTGCGGGTGGATGACCACGCCGCCCTCCACCTGGCCCTGCAGCAGTGCCGGCGCGTGTATTGCGCCTTCATTTTCGACCGCGACATCCTCGACCCGCTGCCGCGCGCCGACCGCCGGGTGGAGTTCATCCGCAGCAGCCTGGTCGAGCTGGATGCGGACCTGCGCGCCCTGGCTGGCCAGGAGGAGGCCGGCCTGATCGTCCAGCACGGCCACGCCGCCGAAACGCTGCCGGCCCTGGCCCAGGCTTTGGGCGTGCAGGCCGTCTACGCCGCGCACGACTACGAGCCGCAAGCCCAGGCACGCGATGCCCGCGTGCGCGGCACCTTGTCCAGCCTGGGCATCGCCCTGCACACCTGCAAGGACCACGTGATCTTCGAGGGCCGCGAGATCCTCACGGGCGGCGGCACGCCCTACACGGTCTTCACGCCCTACAAGCGGACCTGGCTGGCGCGGCTGCAAGCCACCCAGCTGCCGGTGTTCGACTGCGCACCGCTGGCTGCCGGCCTGGCCTCACGGCCCGAGCCCCTGCGCAGTACCGTACCCACCCTGGCCGAACTCGGCTTCGAGCCCAGCAACCTGACCCAGCTCAGGATTCCCACGGGCAGCAGTGGCGCCCGCCAGCTGTTCGAGGAGTTCTTCAGCCGCATGGACCAGTACCACGCCACGCGCGATTTCCCTGCCCTCAAGGGCCCGAGCTACCTGGGAGTGCACCTGCGCTTTGGCACGGTCTCGCTGCGCCGCCTGGTGACCACGGCACAGCAGCGCAGCCTGGAAGGCAGCCCGGGTGCAGCCACCTGGCTCAGCGAGCTGGTCTGGCGCGAGTTCTACTTCCAGATCCTGGCCAATTTCCCGCATGTGGCGAGTCATTCCTTCAAACCGGCCTACGACGCGATCCACTGGGAACAGGACGCGCATGCCGAGGCGCTGTACACCGCCTGGTGCGAGGGCCGCACGGGTTATCCCATCGTGGATGCCGCCATGGCCCAGCTCAACCAGAGCGGCTACATGCACAACCGCCTGCGGATGGTGGCTGGCAGCTTCCTGGTGAAAGACCTCGGGATCGACTGGCGCTGGGGCGAGCGCTACTTTGCCGAAAAGCTCAATGACTACGATCTGGCGGCCAACAACGGCGGCTGGCAGTGGGTAGCCTCCAGCGGCTGCGATGCCCAGCCCTGGTTCCGCATCTTCAACCCGATCAGCCAGAGCAGGAAGTTCGACCCGCAGGGCCGTTTCATCCGCCGTTACCTGCCGCAGCTGGCCGCCCTGCCCGATGCGGCCCTGCACGCCCCCTGGCTGGCCAGCCCGGTGGAGTTGGCGGGAGCCGGCGTCACGCTGGGCAGCGGCTACCCGCTGCCGCTGGTGGCACACGATGAAGCGCGGGCAAGCACGTTGGCGCGTTACGCGGTGGTCAAGAAGCCGGGAGAAAAAGAAGACTGACCCCTGCAGGCCGAGCCTGCAGGGTGGTCTGAACTCAGGCCGGGACGGTCTGGGTGCAATAGTGCTTCACGAGGGCGAGCAGCTCGTCTTCGCCGTAAGGCTTGCCCAGGTAATGGTCAACGCCCAGTTCCTTGGCATGCTCGCGATGCTTTTCGGCAATGCGCGAGGTGATCATGATGATGGGCAGGTCGCGCAGCTTGGCATCGGCGCGGATGTTGCGCGCCAGGTCGAAGCCGTCCATGCGCGGCATCTCGATGTCGGACAGCACCACCGCCGGGCGTTCCTCCGCCAGGCGTTCGAGCGCCTGCAGGCCGTCGGCGGCCATGGCCACACGATAACCTTCGCGTCGCAGCAGGCGCTGCGTGACACGACGCACGGTGATGGAGTCGTCCACCACCAGCACGAGCGGCAGTTCTCCACCGGTGCCCGGGAGCACCTGCTCGGCCGCGGGAATGTGCGGCTTGCCGGATGCCGGTTCGCTGCTGGCCTGCTGCAACTCATAGGCCTTGTCGCCGAACACGGTCGCCAGAGCCACCGGGTTGTAGATCAGCACCACCGCACCGGAAGCCAGCACCGACATGCCGGCCAGACCGGGCATGCGCGCCAGTTGCGGGCCGAGGTTCTTCACCACGACTTCCTGGTTGCCCAGCACTTCATCGACGTGGATGGCCAGGCGCTGGCCAGCGCTGCGCAGCAGCACGACCGGCTGCGTCTTGCCCACATGCTCGCGGCTGCGAACCGAAGCCTGCAGGAGTGCCCCGGACCAGAAGAAAGGCACGGCCTCTCCGCCAAAGTCGATGCTGCCGTTGGCATAAGCCTGATCGAGTTCGGCGTAGGTGAGACGACGCACGATCTCGACCAGGTTGGCAGGCACGCCGACGCTCAACTCACCCATGCGCAGCATGATCACCTGCGTCACGGCGGTGGTCAGGGGCAGCACCAGCTTGAAGCTGGTGCCGGCGCCGGCCGTGGTGGCGGTTTCGATGCGGCCGCCCAGGGCCTGCACCTCGGAGCGCACCACATCCATCCCGATGCCGCGTCCGGCCAGTTCGGTCACGCTGGCTGCGGTGGAGAAGCCCGGCATGAAGATCATGTTGGAGGCATCGGCATCGCTGAGCGGCTGGCCCGGCGCCACCAGGCCCTGGGCCAGTGCCTTCTCGCGGATGCGGGGCAGGTTGAGGCCGGCGCCGTTGTCGCTGAAAACGACCGAGACGTCATTGCCTTCCTGGTGCAGGCCGATGGTGATGGTGCCGGCCGCCGGCTTGCCGGCGGCTTCGCGCTGCTGCGGGCTTTCGATGCCGTGCGCCACGGAATTGCGCAGCATGTGCTCGAAGGCTGGCGTCATGCGGTCCAGCACGCCGCGGTCGATTTCCATGGAGCCGCCGGTGATGTCGAGCTTGACCTGCTTGCCGGCGTCCTTGGCCGCCTGGCGAACCACGCCGTAGAGGCGTTCGGAGATGCCTTCGAACTCCATCATGCGCGTGCGCAGCAGGTCGCGCTGCAATTCGCGCGTCTGGCGCGCCTGGGCGATCAGGTCGTCCTCGGTGCCGCTGATGGTCTGCTGCAGGTTGCGCTGCACGGTGGCCACGTCGTTGACCGACTCGGCCATCATGCGGGTGAGTTCCTGCACGCGCGTGAAACGGTCGAACTCCAGCGGGTCGAAACCTTGCGCCGTGTCCTTGGCCTGGGCCAGACGCGACTGCATCTGCGATTCGGCTTGCAGTTCCACGTCACGCAGGTGGGTACGCAGACGGTCCAGATTGGCCGTCAACTCACCGAGGGAGCCGTTGAGCTGGCCCAGCCGCTGGTCGAGTCGGCTGCGGGTGATCATGACTTCGCCGGCCTGGTTGACCAGGCGGTCGAGCAGTTGCGAACGCACCCGGACGGTCTGGCCGGATGTGGACCGGGCCGTGGCCGACGGCAGCTTGGCCGGCACAGGTGTCGCCATGGCGGGACGCGCTGCCACCAAGGGGCGTTGGGCTGCCTTGGCAGCTGGCTCGGGAGCAGGTACAGGGGCCGTGGCGACAGGAGCCGCTGCGGGGGCTGCAGCAGCCACGCTGGGGCGGGCCGGTGCTTCGGGCACGTAGACCTCTTCCACCGGTGCACGGCAGAGTTCGTCAAAAACCTGCTGCAGGCGGTCGTAGCGCGTAAGCATGGGCTCGATCTGCGCGGCCTGGAGGAACTCGCTGCCCATCTGCTCGATGGCCGATTCCATGCGGTGCGTCATCTCGCCCAGGCGCATGGCACCCGCCAGGCGGGCGCTGCCCTTGAGGGTGTGCAGCACACGCAGCACGTCCAGGCGTGCGCCGGCGTGATCGGGCTGTTCCGACCACTGACGCAGTGCTGCCGCCATCTGGGGCATCAGTTCGGCGGCCTCTTCCTCGAAGATCGGGAACAGGTCGGGATCGATCACGTCGACGGCGTCGATCTCTTCGTCACTGTCGTCCACCACGATCTTGGCCGCGCCGGGCAAAACTGCTGCCGGCGGCCTGGGCGTGGCGACCGGCACCACCGGGGGTGCGACTGCCGCCGGCATGGGCTTGGGCGCAGGCGCCGCAACAGGCGCCGCCGGCTTGGCAGGCTCGAAGTCGAAGTTCAGATCGCCCAGATCAAACTCGGGCACCTCTGTGACTGTGAGCGCCTCATGGCCGCGCAGGCCGTCTGATTCCAGGGCGTCGAGCTGGGCAAATTCGGTGCTGTGGATCGCATTCAGCGCCTCGACCAGCCCGGGTTCCGGCGCCTTCAGGAAACCGGCAGCGAACTGATGCAGCAGGTGACGGATATTGTCGGCAGCGGCCACGAAGACCTTGGCGTGCTCGGACTGCCCCTGACCGTGCAACTGCACGTGCTGCATGGCCTGCTCAAGCGCGCGGGCAATTTCGGAAAGCGCGGAAAAGCCGACGGTCGCCGAACTACCGCCCAGCGAGTGGGCCAGAGCGATGGCCGTGTCAGGGACCGGGTTGTGCAACTCAAGCGACCACTCGTTGAGTTCGGTGAGCAGGCGGCGTGACCACTCGTCGGCCTCGTTGAGGAAGACGTTGTACAGCGGGATGCCGATGCGCAGCGTGCCGATCACCTTGACCTGCTCGTCCGCCGTTTCGACGGGCGCTGCGACCTCTGGCAGGTCGAGTTCGAAGCCCTCGATACCGCCCGGCTGGGTGTCGGGCGCATCCGGCAGATCCTGGAGAGCGCCGGTCGCCGTGTCAGCCCAGTTGTTCTGCAATTCCGGCAGTTCGAAGGCGGGCAATTCGTCCGGCCCGGCCATGCGGGTCGCCGCCCAATCCTGGGCCGCACCCTTTTTGGGCGGTGGCAGGTCCTCAGGGCCCGCCAAGCTGGTGGGAGCCCAGTCCTGGCTTGCGCCCTTGCCCGTCAGGGAGAGCATATCCTCGGGCCCCGCCATACTGGTGGGAGCCCAGTCGATGGACAGATCGCTGCTCTTGTCAGCCGCGGTCTCGGCAACACGCGCGGCTGGGGGGGCGGCCGGAGGCACACCGGCCAGACTGCTGAAGTCGATGTCCCCGACATCGCCCAAGTCGGGGGCGGCCCGCGCCACCGCCTTGCCCGGGGCCTTGGCATCGGTCAGATCGAAATCGAACATCTGTGTCGATTCGAAATCGATGGGCGGCGGTTCGTCGGACAGTGCGGGCAGTTCGGGAACGGCGACGGGCGCTGCCGCAGGGGCCGGTGCGGCAAGACCGGGCAAGGCCAACGCAAGGAACTTGCCATCCAGGCGCATGGCATCGGCCGACTGCCGGAAAGGCACGGCACTCCAGCCAGCATCGCTGCCGGCAGCGATGTCCTCGACCCACTGGCCCAGGGCCTGTAGAGCCGCGTTTGAGAGCTGCAACAGTTCGGGGCGGGCCGGCTTCTGCTCGGCCAGCCAGCTGTTCATCAGCTGCTCCATGGCCCAGGCCGCTTCGCCAAACTCGTTGAAACCGACCATGCGCGAACTGCCCTTGAGCGTGTGGAAGGCACGACGCAGGGTGGTCTGCTGGGACAGATCCGCAGGATCCCCGAGCAGGGCCGACACGGCGTCCAGCCCATTGCGCGCAACTTCGCGTGCTTCATCCAGGAAGATGTCACGCAACTCGGCACCATCGTCCTCGACGACAGCCGGCGCAGCTGCAGGCTGCGGTGCGGCAACGGGCGGACGGGGGGCCGCCGCCACAGGAGCTGCAACAGGCACCGGCATCGGGGTCGGTTCGGGCGCCACTGCGGCGACCTCACGTTCGCGGCCCATCAGGGGCTTGAACTCACCCAGTTCCTCGTCATAGACGAACAGCTTCTTGGCCAGGGCGCGCTGATAGCTCAGCATGTCGATCAGGAATCCCAGGGCACCGAGGCTGTTGCCGAATTTCTCGAACACGCCGGTCCGCGCAGCGTCCTCATCGATGTTGTCGACCAGGAACTTCTCGACGGTATCGCGCATGCGCACGGTGGCCAGCGAAGCCTGGTCCAGGCCCAGCACCGAGAACACGCCGCGCATCTGCGCCAACTGGTTGGGCACGTCGTTGAGCGGCGCCTTGTCCTTCGGATTGCGGAAGAAGGTGTCGAGCGACTTCTCGATCTCGGTCAGGCTGGTGCGCAGTTCCTCGACCACGCTGCCCATGGTCTGGCGATCGCTGACGCGGCGGTACAGCTCCTCCATCCAGGTTTCGAGCGCCTCGGGCTGGCCGCCGGCCACGACGTGATCCAGCCGGCGCGCCAGGCGATCGCTGCGCTGGCTCATGCTGGACTCGGTCGGGTCCATGTCCTCGTAGGCCGCATCCAGATACAGGATGGAGGTGGCCACTTCCATGGCCACCGGTGTGGTCGGCGGCTCGCCCGAACGCACCGTGCCGTCCACGGCCTTGAGCAGGGCACGCGCCAGCTCCTTGTTCTCGGGATGCAGCTTCAGCAGCGACTCGCCCACCAGGCTGAACTGCTCGGACACCACCTTGAGGCGGTTGGTGTCGCCACCGGAGAGGGCCGACCAGGTTTCGGTGGCCGTGGCAATGCGCTTGCGCGCCTGTACCAGAACCGCCGGATCGAAACGGCCATATTGCGGCGTGTCGTAATTGACAGGCTTGGTCTGCACCAAGCCGTAGGCCAGCCTGACCGCGGTCAAGGCCGGAGCGGCCTGGGCATCGGCCGGCGCAGCCTGGGCACAGAAGAACAGCAGGTCCTGCGCCAGACGGTCCGACACTTCATTTTTGCCGCGTGCCAGCGTGGTGAACTGCATCAGCACGCGCGAAGCCGCGCGCTTGACGTAGACATCCGATGGGCACAACTTCAGCGACAGGGCCTCGAAGTAGGCGGCACAGATCTTCCAGAAGGAGCGCTCCTCCAGCGTCTGCCGGCCGGCCGCCAGCCCCAGGCAGATGTCACGCAGGGCCTTGGCCGAAGAGACGCTGCCTGTCTTGACCACCTTGAGCACGGCCGAATCCAGCTGCGCACGCACGGCCGGGTCATAGCCCAGGGCTTGCGCCGGCGCCGGCATATCGGCATCGATCCAGCGCCAGGCGTGACCCCAGAGTTCGGCCGGGTGCACCCGCTCCTCGCCGACCAGTTCCAGCACATCGCGGTACTGCGGAAACAGAGCCACCGCCGAAGCCGACTTGCCACGCAGCACGCTCTCCAGGTACTCGATCAGGGCAAAACTGGCGCGCTCGACCTTGGTGGCAGCGTCCTCGCTGCAGGACTCGGGACGCTCGACGAATTTCTGCGCGAGCGCCTCCATGGCGCGCAGCACCTTGGCCGGCTCGGGCAGGCCCACCATCTCCAGGGCGCCGACGGCCTGGTGCAATTGCTGGCGCGCGATGCGCAGCTGGCTGGCATCGAGCGACTCCAGGTCGGAGCCGCGCGCCAGCTCGGCATCGCGCACGAAACGGCGGATGGCCTTGCTGGCGCCATCGAGCGACTTGCGCAACTCGTCCAGCACCCAGGCCAGGGGGCCCAGGTCGTTGACCGGCTGATCGTCGTTGCCGCTAGCGGCTGCGAGGGCTTGCATGGATACGTCGCTCCTGCGGATGACGGACGGTGATCAGGAAATCTTGAAACGCGCAACCGACTGGCGCAGCTCTTCAGCCATGCGCGAGAGTTCACGCACCTGGGCGGCCGTGGCCCGCGTACCTTCACCAGTCTGCTCGGTCACAGCGAAGATGTGCTGGATGTTGTCGGCCACCACGTTGGCCATCGCGGCTTCCTTGGAGGTCGAGTCGGAAATCTGCTCAATCAGCTCGGCGAGTCGGCGCGACACGCGGTCAATCTCGGTCAGCGCCGTACCGGCGTTGTCCGACAGTCGGGCCCCTTCGACCACACCCTGGGTGGAGCGCTCCATGGCGGCCACGGCGTCCTGCGTGTCGGTCTGAATCGCCTTCACCAGCGCCGAGATCTGGCGCGTGGCGTCTGCGGAACGTTCAGCCAGTCGCTGCACTTCTTCCGCCACCACCGAGAAGCCGCGGCCAGCTTCACCGGCAGACGCCGCCTGGATGGCAGCGTTCAGGGCCAGCACGTTGGTCTGTTCGGTAATGTCCGAGATCAGTTCGGTAATTTCACCGATCTCCTGCGAGGATTCGCCCAGGCGCTTGATCCGCTTGGAGGTGTCCTGGATCTGGTCGCGGATGGAGTTCATACCGCCGATGGCGTCCTGCACGGCCTTCAGGCCGGACTCGGCAGCCTGCAGCGACTGGCGCGCCACCGCGGCAGATTCCTGCGCCTGGTGCGACACCTGGTTGATGCGGGTCGACATGTCCACCACCGAACGGCCGGTTTCGCGAATCTCGTGCAGCTGTTCGTTGGAAGCGGCCAGCAGTTCAGTGGACGTCTGGTCCACCTCGGCCGTCGTCTGCGCCACCTGGGCCGCCGTGTTCTGCACGTTACCCACCAGCAATCGCAACTCTTCCACCGTGTAGTTCACCGAGTCGGCAATGGCGCCCGTGATGTCCTCGGTCACCGTGGCTTCCTGCGTCAGATCGCCCTCGGCCACCGTCTGCAGTTCGTTCATCAGCCGCAGAATGGCCGCCTGATTCGCGTCGTTGACACGCTTGGCCTCCTGCTCCTGGCGCTCGGCTTCCAGTCGCTGCGCTTCGGCCATCACCTGGCGGCGACGGCTGTCCATCAGCTGCACACGCGCCAGACCGGCAGCGCAGAGCAGGGCGAAGATGGCTGCACCCACCAGGGACAGCAGCGAGGTCGGGCCCAGGCCGGTACGGGTGGCCAGCTGGCCCTGCAACTCTTCCAGGTCGCGACGCATCGGCTCCGAGTCGTTGATGATGGTGATCTGGGCGCTACGCGCCGAGACCAGGCCTTGCAGATTGCCCAGAATGGCACCGGCCTGTGTGCGGGTCAACTCGTAGAGCTTGATCAGCGCCTCGATCTGCTCACGTGTCTGCGCGTCCTTGGAGGCATTCAGGCGCAGCTCGGGGCTGCCGTCGAGCAGACCCTGTGCAATTTCCTTGAACGAGTTCAAATCCTTGCCCAGCAGGAACACGGCTTCCGGGCTCACACCTTCGGCCGTCAGGAACTCGTTGGACGACTTGCCGATACGCTGGGTCAGCATCACCAGCTGGCCGGCCGCAGAGATCTCGGCGGCGCTGGCATTCTGCTGCAGCTTGAGCGAGGACACGGTCTCGGCAATCTCCAGCAGGTCGGACGACTGGCGGTTGATGGTGCGCAGGGCCGCGCCCACCTGGGTCAGGATCTTCTCCTGCGCCATGATGGCTCCGGCGCTCTTTTCGGCGCGCTCCATCAGCGGGACGATCTTTTCGAGCTGCGGCAGCAGGTCGGCATCGATCGGCTCCAGGCGCAGGGCGTAATCGCTGTCGCGCAGGCCCTTGACGGAACGCACCAGGTAGCTGGAACTCTCCTTGACTTCGGCGAAGGCCTGGGGCACGCCCACCAGGGCCTGCGACACCGATTTGGCCAGACGTTGCGACTGCATCAGGGACTGGCCGGTGGCATTCAGCTGCTGCGCCACGCGGTCGGCAGCGGTCAGCGCCACGAAGGCGATCGCGCCCAGGACGACCAGGGCCAGGCCCAGCAGCCACCACAACAGGCGCTGCTGCTCGGCAATCGGCCGGCGCCCCAGCAGGGGCACGTTGACCATGTCGTCCTGATCCAGCGAGACCGGCGCGGGCAGGTCCTGCAGCTGCGTGTCGGCCGACTTCCCGGGGGCCGACGCACGTTGCGGCTGCAGGCCGGACAGGTCGTCAGGCATGGCCAGGCTCAGACCGACACTCTGCTCCGAGTCGGGCGTCTTTTTGGCAAAGAGATGGGTCAGTTTGTTGAGGACGGACATGATGCAACCTTAGGAAAGTATGGACAGGCCCTAGGCACTGATGCTCAAAAACTCGCTCATCTGCGACAGCTGCTGGAGATTGATCTCCTGCCAGCGGCTGCCGTCAGCGTCGACATAGCGGTTACCGAAATAGGGTGGCGCGCCTTCCGGCGGCGGCTCGGAGCCCGAGAACGCCCCGACATGGCGCAAACCCGCCAGTGAATCGATCAGCAAGGAGCAATTGAGCTCCAGAGCGGCGTTGAGCGTGACGACACTGGCCTCGGACCAGTACTGCTCGGTCCGCACCGGCGCCTTGCCGGCAATGAAAGCCGCCAGATCCACCACGCCATACAGGCCGCCACGCAGGTTGACGACCCCCAGAAACCAGGACTGCGAGTAAGGCACCGTCTGCACCGCAGGCAGCGGGAAAATTTCACCCGACTGGGCCAGGGGCAGCAGGTAATCAAGCCCGCCTGCACGCACCGCCAGCCACGAAATGGAGAGACCTTCGGCCTTGGCCGCTTGCAATCGGCTAGCAAGTCGTGACTGCAGGTCCCTGAGAGCTTCGCGATTGGCCATGGGATGCGAATCAGCCCAGCGCCTTGATCTTGCCCAGCAATTCAGCCTCGTCCACCGGCTTGGTCACGTAATCACGCGCGCCCTGGCGCATGCCCCAGACGCGGTCGGTTTCCAGGTTCTTGCTGGTGCAGATGATGATCGGGATCTCGGCGTACTCCGGCGTGCGGTTGATGGCGCGCGTGAGCTGAAAACCATTCTGACCCGGCATCACGACATCCATCAGGATCAGGTCCGGCTTGTCTTCGGCCAGGCGACGGAACGCATCGTCGGCGTCCTCGGCGGTCTTCACGGCCATCCCGTTTTTCTGGAGCAGATCCGTCAGAAACATCAATTCCGTCTTGGAATCGTCAACGATCAAAACTTTGCGTATCGGCATCAATTCACTCCTTGCGAGACTATGCCAAACTGCTGCACGGCCTGCAACAGCTGGTCTTTGGTAAATGGTTTGGTCAGGTAGTCCTGCGCACCCACCATGCGGCCACGCGCCTTGTCGAACACCCCGTCCTTGGATGACAGCATGACCACCGGCACCGAGGCGAACTTGGCGTTGCGCTTGATGATGGCGCAGGTCTGGTAGCCATCGAGGCGCGGCATCAGGATGTCGCAAAAGATCAGATGGGGCTGGTAGTCGTTGACCTTGGCCAGGGCATCGAAGCCGTCTTCAGCCAGCATCACCTCGTGCCCGCCCTGCTTGAGAAATATCTCGGCGCTGCGACGGATCGTATTGCTGTCATCGATCACGAGGACCTTGAGGGGCGATTCTTGCGTACTCACTGAACGCTACTCCTGATTACGGCCGGCTGAAACGATGACAGACACCATGTTTCAGACCAAGCCTCAGATCTGGACCATTTCGAAATCTTCCTTGCGCGCACCGCATTCAGGGCAGGTCCAGTTCATGGGCACATCAGCCCATGCTGTCCCCGGCGCTATGCCGTGCTCCGGATCGCCGGCCGCCTCATCATAGATCCAGCCACAAATCAGACACATCCAGGTTTTCTTATCACTCACAGCTTACGGGACCTTCGAATAGAATGCAACATTGTACAAAGCGAAAACCACTCTCGAACGGCTTTCGCGCAACGACTTGTCGTATTCTGCCTGATGACCACCACAGGCCAGCCCATGCAAACCCCAGCCCCCGAGGAAACAGCGCACGATCCGAGCCAGCCGCCGTGCGTGCTGGTGTTCAATGCCAACGACCCCAGCGGCGCGGGCGGCCTGTCCAGTGACGTGTCCGCCATCGCCTCGGCCGGTGCCCACGCACTGCCGGTCATCACCGGCACCTACGCCCGCGACACGGCGGAAACTTTCGACCATTTTCCCCTCGATGAAGAGGTAGTGGCCGAGCAGGCGCGCGGCCTGCTGGAAGATGTGAGCGTGCAAGCCATCAAGGTCGGATTTGCCGGCACGCCCGAGAACCTCAGCACCATCGCCGGGATCGCCACCGACTACCCGGACATCCCGCTGATCGCCTACATGCCCAACCTGTCCTGGTGGAACGAGGTGCAGATCGACCTCTACCTGGACGCCTTCCAGGAACTGGTTTTGCCCCAGACCACAGTGTTGGTCGGAAACCACAGCACCCTGTGGCGCTGGCTGCTGCCGGACTGGAACGGCGAGCGCAGCCCCAGCGCGCGCGACATCGCCCGCGCTGCCGGCGAATATGGCGTGCCCTATACCCTGGTCACCGGCATCCCGGCGCCCGATCAGTACATCGACAACGTGCTGACCTCGCCACAAACCGTGCTCGCCAGCGAAAAATTCGAACGCTTCGAAGCGGTGTTCTCCGGTGCTGGCGACACTCTGGCCGCCACACTCGCCGCCCTCATCGCCAGCGGCTGCGACCTGACGGAGGCCTTCACCGAGGCGCTGGACTACCTGGACCACTGCCTGGACGGCGGCTTTCGCCCCGGCATGGGCAACGTGATCCCCGACCGCCTGTTCTGGGCCCAGGCCGATCTTGACGACAGCGATGACGCCGACGACGGGCCGCAGGGCCCGGCCTCCCAATTGGAACTTCCCCCGCATGACACCCAGCACTGACCGTAACGAGACCCTGTTCGAGCGCGCCAAGCGCGTCATCCCCGGCGGCGTGAATTCGCCCGTGCGCGCCTTTCGCGCCGTCGGCGGCACGCCGCGCTTCGTGCAACGGGCTCAAGGCGCCTATTTCTGGGACGCCAACGACCGTCGCTACATCGACTACATCGGCTCCTGGGGGCCCATGATCCTGGGCCACGGTCATCCGACCGTGGTTGCCGCCGTACAGAAGGCCGTAACCGAGGGCTTCTCCTTCGGCGCACCGACCGAGCGCGAGATCGAGCTGGCCGAGGAAATCCTGAAGCACGTGCCGTCCATGGAGATGGTGCGCCTGGTCAGCTCGGGCACCGAAGCCGGCATGAGCGCCATCCGCCTGGCGCGCGGCGCCACGGGCCGCAGCAAGATCATGAAGTTCGAGGGCTGCTACCACGGGCACGCCGACGCCCTGCTGGTCAAGGCCGGTTCGGGCCTGGCCACCTTCGGCAACCCCACCAGCGCTGGCGTGCCGGCCGAGGTGGTGCAGCACACCCTGGTGCTCGAGTACAACAACGTGCAGCAGCTTGAGGAAGCCTTCGCCTTGCACGGCAAGGAACTCGCCTGCCTGATGATCGAGCCCATCGCCGGCAACATGAACTTCGTGCGCGCCTCGGTGCCCTTCATGCAGCGCTGCCGCGAGCTCTGCACGCAGTACGGCGCCCTGCTGGTGTTCGACGAAGTCATGACGGGTTTTCGTGTGGCCCTGGGCAGCGCACAAAGCGTCTACGCCCAGGCCATCCCCGGTTTCAAGCCCGACATCACGGTGCTGGGCAAGGTCATCGGCGGCGGCATGCCGCTGGCGGCCTTTGGCGGGCCGCGCACGCTCATGGAACAGATGGCCCCGCTGGGCCCGGTCTACCAGGCCGGCACGCTCTCCGGCAACCCGGTGGCCACGGCCTGCGGCCTGGCGACCCTGCGCGAGATCAGCAAGCCGGGCTTCTTCGAGGCCCTGTCACGCAAGACGCGTTCGCTGGTCGAGGGATTGAAAACCGCCGCGGCAGCCGAAGGCGTGGCTTTCAGCGCCGACTGCCAGGGCGGCATGTTCGGCTTCTTCCTGATGTCCGAGCTGCCGCAGAACTACGCCACGGTCATGAAGACCGACAGCCCGCGCTTCAACACCCTGTTCCACGGCCTGCTGGATCGCGGCGTCTACATCGCGCCAGCGCTGTACGAAGCCGGCTTCGTGAGCGCAGCGCACAGCGAGGAAGACATCGCACAGACCGTGGCTGCGGCGCGTGAAGTATTCAAGCTGCTGGCGAAATAGTCCGCACCTTTTCCATGAAAAAAGCGGCCTCCTGGCCGCTTTTTTCATGTGCACCGAGGCTCGATTCAATGGCGGAAATGCCGCACGCCTGAAAACACCATGGCCACGCCGCGCTCGTCGGCCGCATCGATGACTTCCTGGTCGCGCATGGAGCCACCGGGCTGGATCACGCAGGTCGCACCGGCATCCACCACCACATCCAGGCCGTCGCGGAAGGGAAAGAAGGCGTCGCTGGCCACGACCGTGCCCTGCAGCGACAGATTGGCGTGCTGGGCCTTGATGCTGGCAATGCGCGCCGAGTCCAGTCGGCTCATCTGGCCGGCGCCCACCCCCATGGTCATGCCGTCCTTGCAGAAGACGATGGCATTGCTCTTGACGAACTTGCCCACCTTCCAGGCGAAGAGTAGGTCTTCGAGTTGCTGCGGTGTTGGCGCCTTCTTCGTCACCACTTTCAGGTCACTGCGTTGCAGCACGTGGTTGTCCGCAGTCTGGATCAGCAGACCCGAGCCCACACGCTTGACGTCGTGCGAGTTCTGGCCCCGCTCCCAGGCATTCTTGCCGTCGCGCTTGACGCCATCGAGCGATATCTCGAGCACACGCACATTGGCCTTGGCCTTGAACACTGCCAGCGCTTCAGGCGTATAGCCGGGCGCCATCAGCACCTCGACGAACTGCTTGCTCACGGCTTGGGCGGCTGCACCATCCACCACACGATTGAAGGCGATGATGCCGCCGAAGGCCGAGGTCGGATCGGTCTGGAAGGCCTTGCTGTAGGCCTCCAGCGCATCCTTGCCCATGGCCACACCGCAGGGGTTGGCATGCTTGACGATGACGCAGGCCGGCACCTCGAAGCTCTTCACGCATTCCCAGGCGGCATCACCGTCAGCGATGTTGTTGTAGCTCAACTCCTTGCCCTGCAACTGCCTGGCCGTCACCAGCGAACCGGGTGCCGGATACAGGTCGCGGTAGAAAGCGGCCGACTGGTGCGGGTTCTCGCCGTAACGCAGGTCCTGCAGCTTGACCATATTGCTGTTGGCCTGGGCCGAGAAGGCGGCGTGCGTACCGTCCTCGTTGATCGCTGACAGGTAGTTACTGATGGCCGCGTCGTAGTTGGCGATGCGGTTGAAGGCCGCCACCGACAGCGCGAAGCGCAGCTTGTCCGACAGCTTGCCGTTCGTCTTCAGTTCATCCAGCACCGCCGGGTACTGCGAAGCGTCGGTCAGCACCCCCACGTCTTTCCAGTTCTTGGCCGCGCTGCGCACCATGGCCGGGCCGCCGATGTCGATGTTCTCGATCGCGTCCTCCAGCGTGCAGCCCGGCTTGGCCACCGTGGCCTCGAAGGGGTAGAGATTGACCACCAGCAGGTCGATGGTGTCGATCTGGTGCGCCTTCAGCGCGGCCATGTGCTCGGGCACGTCACGCCGGGCCAGCAGGCCGCCGTGCACCTTGGGATGCAGGGTCTTGACACGACCGTCCAGCATCTCGGGGAAAGCGGTGAGCTCGGCGACTTCCGTCACGGGCAGCTTGGCATCGGCCAGCAGCTTGGCGGTACCGCCGGTGGAGATGAGCTTGATGCCCAGCGCATGCAGGGCCTGGGCGAATTCGACGATGCCGGTCTTGTCGGAAACGGAGAGGAGTGCGTTCATTTTTGATCAGTTGGGGTCAGCGCTGAAGATCCGACCCACAAGGTTTATTTGAGAAGTTTGTGTTCGACCAGCTTCTTGCGCAAGGTGTTGCGGTTCAGGCCCAACCAGAGCGCGGCGCGCGACTGGTTGTGCTCGGCCTGCTGCATCACCACTTCCAGCAAGGGCTTCTCGATGATGCGCACCAGCATGTCGTACATGCCGTCCGGCTCGGTGCCGCGCAAATCCTTGAAATAACCTTCCAGGCTGGTACGCACGCATTCTTCGATCTGTTTTTTGCTCATGCGGCAAGCTCCATCTGTTCCTCGTCCCTGTCTTCTAGGGCATCCGTCCCGGCAACCGGCATGCGGTCCATGCGGGTCCCCAGTTCATCCAAAAAATCGGCGACGGCCTGGACCTGGGTCCGGCTGTCATCCAGCAGGTTCATGCGGGCGCGGAAAGCCTCGCCCCCGGGCAGGGTCTTGAGATACCAGCCGATGTGCTTGCGCGCGCTGCGCACACCGGTGTATTCGCCGTAGAGCGCGTAGTGGTCTTCCAGATGCTCCAGCAGCAGGCGCCGGACCTCGACCACCAGCGGCAGGGCCAGGTGCTCACCCGTGGCCAGGAAGTGGCCGATCTCGCGAAAGATCCAGGGCCGACCTTGGGCCGCGCGGCCGATCATCAGCGCGTCGGCGCCCGTGGCGCGCAGCACGGCCCGCGCCTTTTCGGGCGAGTTGATGTCACCGTTGGCCACCACGGGGATACGCAGCGCGGCCTTGACGGCGGCGATGGTGTCGTACTCGGCCGCGCCCTTGTAGCCCTGCTCGCGGGTGCGGCCATGCACGGTGACCATCTGCACACCGGCGCTTTCGGCGGCACGTGCAATGGTCAGGGCATTCTTTTCGGTCTGGCACCAGCCGGTGCGCATCTTGAGCGTCACGGGCACGTTGCACGGCGCGCAGGCGGCCACCACGGCTTCGATGATCTCCAGTGCCAGCGCCTCGTCCTGCATCAGGGCCGAGCCGGCCCATTTGTTGCAGACCTTCTTGGCCGGGCAGCCCATGTTGATGTCGATGATCTGGGCGCCGCGCTCGATGTTGTAGACCGCCGCCTCGGCCATCATGGGCGCGTCGGTGCCGGCGATCTGCACGGCGATCGGGCCTGCCTCGCCCTCGTGGTTGGCGCGGCGCGAGGTCTTCAGGGTGTTCCAAAGGTCCTTGCGCGAAGTCACCATCTCGCTGACTGCATACCCCGCGCCCAGGGCCTTGCACAGGCGGCGAAACGGCCGGTCCGTCACGCCCGCCATCGGGGCCACGAACAGGGTGTTCGGCAGTTCGAAGGAACCGATGTGCATGCGGGTGTGGAAAAGTAAGGCGCCAATGAAAGATGCCACCGCCAGAACTGGCAGCAGCCGGGCCGGGTATTCTAGCTGCACAAAATTTCAGCAATTGAAATCAGGCGCCGCCAGTCGCAAGCCGCTGCCTATACTGCCCCTCTATGGAGAACTGGATCACCCAGCTGCTGACGCTATTGGCCCTGCCTGAATACGGCCTGGTCACACTGTTCCTGATCGCCTTTGTCTCGGCAACGCTGCTGCCGCTGGGTTCGGAGCCCGCGCTCTTCGGCCTGCTCAAGCTCAACCCGGAACTGTTCTGGCCCGCCATCCTGGTCGCCACGGCCGGCAACACGCTGGGGGGCGCCGTCAGCTGGGCCATGGGCTGGGAATCGCACAAGCTCATAGACAAGTACCGCCATTCCGACACGCATCTGCGCGCCCTCGACTGGCTGGAACGCATCGGTCCCCGGGCCTGTCTGCTGAGCTGGCTGCCGGTGATCGGCGACCCGCTGTGCGCCGTAGCGGGTTGGCTGCGCCAGCCCTTCTGGCCCTGCCTGCTCTACATGGCCATCGGCAAGCTGGCGCGTTACCTCACCATGACGGTGGCGCTGCTCTGGCTCTTTCCGGGCGGCTTCAGCTTCTAGCCCGACGCCAACGCCGGATCAGCGGCGGCAACACCAGCAGCAGCATGGCCACGGCCATCAGCGAGCCGGACAGCGGCCGCGTGAAGAAGGTGAACCAGTCCCCCTGGCTGATGGTGAGCGCCTGCCGCATGGACTGCTCGGCCATGGGCGCCAGGATCATGCCCACGATCAGCGGTGCCGCGGGAAAGTCGAAGCGCCGCATCAGAAAACCGATCAGCCCGAAGAAGAACAGCAGGCCCACGTTGAACACCGAGTTGCCCGCGCCGTAAACCCCGGCCGTGGAGATCACGATGATGCCGGCGTAGAGCCAGGGCGGCGGGATCTTCAGCAGCCGCACCCACAGGTGCACCAGGGGCAGGTTGAGCACCAGCAGGATGACGTTGCCGATGTAGAGACTGGCAACCAGCGTCCAGACCAGAGCGCCCTGCTGGCTGAACAGCTGCGGACCGGTCTGGATGCCATAACCCTCGAAAGCCGAGAGCATGATGGCCGCCGTGGCCGAGGTGGGAATGCCCAGCGTGAGCAGGGGCATGAGCACACCGGCCGCAGCAGCATTGTTGGCCGCCTCCGGCCCGGCCACCCCCTCGATCGCGCCGTGGCCGAACTCCTCGGGATGTTTGGAAAGTTTTTTCTCGGTGTAGTAGGACAGCATGGTGGGCAGCTCGGCGCCGCCCGCCGGCAGCGCGCCGATGGGAAAACCAAACAGCGAACCGCGGATCCAGGGTTTCCAGGAGCGCGCCCAGTCCTCGCGGCTCAGGCGCAGGCTGCCCGTGAGTTTCATCACCTCGCCGCTGCGCGACTCACGCCCCTGCCAGGCCAGGTAGAGGGCCTCGCCCACGGCGAACAGGCCCACCGCTACCACCGTCACCTCCAGCCCGTCGAGCAACTCGGCCCGCCCGAAGGTGAAACGTGGCTGGCCGGTCTGCAGGTCGATGCCCACCAGACCGCAGAGCAGACCGGCGCACAGGCTCAGCAGGCCGCGCAGCACAGAGCTGCCCAGCACCGCGGACACGGCCACCAGCGACAGCACCATGAGGCTGAAGTACTCCGCCGGGCCGAAGGCCAGCGCCGCCTCCACCACCCAGGGGGCAAAGAAAGTCAGCGCCAGGGTGCCGATGGTGCCCGCCACGAAGCTGCCGATGGCAGCCGTGGCCAAGGCCTGGCCGGCCCGGCCGCGCCGCGCCATCTTGTTGCCTTCCAGCGCCGTCACCACCGAACCGGATTCGCCCGGCGTGTTGAGCAGGATGGAGGTGGTGGAGCCGCCATAGGCGGCACCGTAGTAGATGCCGGCGAACATCACGAACATGCTGGTGGCCGGCACCTGGTAGGTCAGGGGCAGCAACAGGGCGATGGTCAGCGCGGGGCTGATGCCCGGCAACACCCCCACCAGGGTGCCGATCAGGCAGCCCGCGAAGCCCCACATCAGGGTCAGGGGTTGCAGGGCGCTGCCGAAACCGGTCAGCAGGGCGTCAAAGGCTTGCATGCTCGCTCCACTCGCAGAAACAGGGAATCAGAAAGGCCAGCGCAAGGCCGGTCCCAGGCCGATGCCCAGCAACTGGGCAAACACCAGCCAGAACACGGAGGCAATCGCGCCACAGACCAGCGCCGAACGCCAGCCCAGCGGCGCATCGAAGGCGCGCGCCACCCCCATGCCGCAGAGCGCGGCCGGCAGCACAAAACCCAGGGGCACCACCAGAGCCATGAAAACGATGCCACCGCCCAGCAGACTGGCCAGCCGCCGGCCGCTGCCGGGCAGAGGCTCCTGCTCAGGCGCGTGGCTCACGTCGACCTGGCGGCCCCGCCAGGCGCTCACGCCGTAGAGCAGGGCCAGCACGGCCAGCCCCCCCACCACCACGGCCGGCGCCAGCACGGGCCCGACCGTCATCTGCATCAGGGACTCGGGGATGACCGTCACCTGCCAGATGGCCGCGGCGGCGATGGCCAGCAGCAGGACGGCCAGGCGCAGAGGCGTCATGCCAGCCCCAGGTCCTTCATGACTTCTTCGGTGTCACGAATGTTGGCTTCGATCTCGCGCTCGAAAGACTGGGCGGCCAGGAACACATCGGTCCACTTGCGCGTCTCCAGTTCCTTGCGCCAGGGCTCGGACGCATTCACCTTGCTCATGAACTCCACCAGCGCCTCGCGCTGCGCCGGGTTGATGCCAGGAGGCGCGAACACCCCGCGCCAATTGGCCGCGGTGACACGCACACCCAGCTCGGTCAGGGTCGGCACGTTGACGCCAGGGATGCGCTTGTTGCCCGACACCGCCAGTGGAATGAGTCGGCCGGCCTTGATCTGCTCCTCGAACTCCGAGTAGCCGGAAATCCCCGCCACCACCTGCCCACCCAGCAGCGCCGCGTTGGCTGGCCCGCCGCCGGAGAAAGCGACATAGGCCGCGTCGCGCGGGTTGCGGCCCAGCGCCTTGATGATGAGACCCAGCAGCACGTGGTCGGTGCCGCCAGCGCTGCCGCCGGCCACGGACACCGCCTTCGGGCCGGCCTTGATCGCGGCTTCCAGTTCGGCCCAGGTCTTGATCTTGCCGCCGGCCGGCACGGCCACCACGCCGGCCTCTTCGGTCAGGCGGGCGATCGGCGTCACGTTGCGCATGGTGACCGGGCTCTTGTTCGCAATGGCCGCACCCACCATCACCGAACCGCCGACCATCAGGCTGTTGCCCTGGCCCTTGCGCTGGTTCACATAACGAGGCAGCCCCACCATGCCGCCGGCCCCGGCCACGTTCTCGAACGCCATGTTGCCCACCAGTCCGGCGGCCTTGGCCGCACGCTCGATGGCGCGCGCCGTGCCGTCCCAGCCGCCGCCCGGCGCCGCCGGCACGAACATGTTCAGGGTCTCGAACAGGGGCTTGCCCTGCGCCCAGGCCGGCAACACCAGGGCGGCACCCGCAGCGGCACCCAGGCCCAGAAACTCACGCTTGTTCATTTCCATGATCAACTCCTGTGTAAGATCAAACGGGCCGGACAGCCCACCCATTGCATTCTGCTCACCAGCCCGGACGCCGGCTTTCAAACGGCTGTCAATTCGGCTCAGTGAAAACCCTGACGACTTCGTGAACACGCCCGCCGCCCACATCCTGCTGGTCGAAGACACCCCCGATCTGGCGCTCTGGCTGGGCACTGCCCTGCGCCAGACGGGTTTGGCCGTGAGCTTTGCGCGGGACGGGCATGAAGCCCTGGCGCAACTGGCGGCAGGGCATGGCTTTGACGCCGTGCTGCTGGACCTGCAGTTGCCCGGCCTGGACGGGCTGTCCGTGCTGCAAAGCCTGCGCGAGCGCGGCGACACTGTCCCCGTCCTGGTGCTCACCGCCCGCGTCAGCGTGCCCGACCGCGTGCTGGGCCTGAACCTGGGCGCGGACGACTACCTGCCCAAGCCTTTCGACCTGAGCGAGCTCGAAGCCCGGCTGCAGGCCCTGCTGCGCCGGCCCGGTCGCACCAGGAACACCCGGCTACGCCTGGGTCCCCTGGAGATGGACCGCAGCTCCGGCCAGGTCAGCCTGTTTGACCAGCCCCTGGCCCTGACCCCCAGGGAAGCGGCCGCCCTGCGGGTGCTGCTGGAAGACCCCCGGCGCACGGTGAGCAAGGACGATCTGCACCGCTCCGTCTTTGCCGACGAGGCCGTGGAACTGGAAGCGGTCGAGGTGCTGATCCACCGCCTGCGCAAGAAACTGGAATCCGCCCCCGTCCCGCCGGGACAGGCCGGGCCGCCCGTCGTCCACACCATCCGCGGCCTGGGCTACATGCTGATGCCGCCGGCCGGGCCAGGGCACTGACATGGCACGTGCCGCCGCCTCACTGCGCACCCGCCTGCTGGGCTGGATCCTGCCGCCGCTGGCCGGGCTCATTGCCATCAACGCCTGGGTGGCCTATGGCAATGCCATCGAAGCCAGCAACGAGGCGTACGACCGGGCCCTGTACCTGGCCAGCCGGGCCCTGGCCGAGGAGCTGGTCTGGCGCGATGGCGCGCTCCAGGTCAACGTGCTGCGCGCTGCCGGTTATCTGCTGGAGAACCACACGGGCGCGCGCCTGTATTACCGCATCAGCGACGTCAACGGCCAGCAGCTGGCCGGCGAGGCCACCCTGCCAGCCGCCACACCCGAACCCGCTGCCAGCGTCAAGTACTACGCCCTGGTGCAGTTCGAGGATGGGCACTTCCGGGAACGCCCCGTACGGCTGGCCCACCTCACCCACGTGCTGGAGGACGAACAAGGCAGGTCGCACATCCTGAAAGTCAGCGTGGCCGAAACCCTGGAAACGCGCCAGCAGATGGTGCAACTGCTGCTGCGCGAAACACTCGTCAGCCAGACGCTGCTGCTGCTGGCGGCAGCGCTGCTCGTGATTGCAGGCGTGCAGCATGGCATCCGGCCCCTGGAGAATTTTCGCCAGCGCCTGGCAGACCGGGGTGACGACGAACTGTCCCCCATCCATCCCCCGGACCTGCCCCGCGAACTGCGCCCGCTGGTGGAAACGCTGAACAGCTACCTGGCGCGCCTGGGCCGCCTCATCGATATCCGCAAGCGCTTTCTGGACAATGCCGCGCACCAGCTGCGCACGCCGCTGACGGTGCTCAAGACGCAGCTGGCACTGGCCGACCGGGAGAGTTCGGCACTGGCTGCGGCGCGGAAAACGACCGATGAGGCCGTGCGGCTCACCGAGCAGTTGCTGGCCATGACCCGCGCCGAGCACGCCGGCGAAATGCATGCGCCCTCCGCCGGAACCTCCGTGGATCTGGTGCCGCTGGCACGGCAGGTGATCCAGGAATACCTGCCACGTGCGCTGCAGCGTGGCGACGACCTGGGCTTCGAGACTGGTGTGGACAGCTGTGGGGTGCCCGGCACCGAAGCCCTGCTGCACGAAGCGCTGGGCAACCTGATCGACAACGCGCTGCACCACAGCCCGGCCGGCACGCGCGTCACCGTACGCGTAGGGCCGCGCTGGGTGGAAGTGGAAGACACGGGCCCGGGCATCGCCCCGGAGCACCAGGCCCATGTGTTCGAACGCTTCTACCGGGCCGCGCCGCCTGCGCTGCGCGGCAGCGGTCTGGGCCTGGCTATCGTGCGGGAGATCGCCCAGCAATATGGCGCGCAGGTGTCGCTACGCAGCGCCCCGGGCACAGGAACGGTGTTCCGGATGGAATGGCCGGCCAGTTGAAGCGCCGGTTCAGGCGCTGAACAGGAAGTTCATCACGTCGCCATCCTTGACAACGTACTCCTTGCCCTCGGCGCGCATCTTGCCCGCATCCTTGGCGCCCTGCTCGCCCTTGCAGGCGATGAAGTCGTCGAAAGCGATGGTCTGGGCGCGGATGTAGCCCTTCTCGAAATCGGTGTGGATCACGCCCGCGGCCTGCGGCCCCGTGTCGCCCACATGGATGGTCCAGGCGCGCACTTCCTTGACGCCGGCGGTGAAGTAGGTCTGCAGGCCCAGCAGCTTGTAGGCCGCGCGGATCAGGCGGTTCAGGCCCGGTTCCTCCTGGCCCAGCTCCTTGAGGAATTCCAGGCGGTCGGCATCGTCCATCTCGGACAATTCGGCCTCGATCTTGGCGCAGATGGCCACCACCGGCGCGTTCTGCGTGGCGGCGTATTCCTTCAGGCGGTCCAGGTAGGGGTTGTTCTCGAAGCCGTCTTCGCTCACGTTGCCCACGAACATGGCCGGCTTGGCCGTGATGAAGAAGAACTGCTTCAGCAAGGGCTGTTCTTCCTTGCTGAACTCGATCGTGCGCACCGGCTTGCCTTCGTTGAGCGCGGCCTGGCATTTCTCCAGGATCGCCACCAGCTTGATCGACTCCTTGTCACCCGAGCGCGCCGTCTTGGTCACGCGGTGCAGGGCCTTCTCGACCGCGCCCAGGTCGGCCAGGCACAGTTCTGTCTGGATCACCTCGATGTCCGAGATCGGGTCCACCTTGCCCGCCACGTGGATGACGTTGTCGTCGACAAAACAGCGCACCACGTTGACGATGGCGTCGGTCTCGCGGATATGTGCCAGGAACTTGTTGCCCAGGCCCTCGCCGGTGCTGGCACCGGCCACGAGACCGGCAATGTCCACGAACTCGACGATCGCCGGCACCACCCGCTCCGGCTTGACGATGTCCGAGAGCTGCGCCAGCCGCGGATCGGGCACTTCCACCACGCCCACATTGGGCTCGATGGTGCAGAAGGGATAGTTCTCCGCCGCGATGCCCGCCTTGGTCAGGGCGTTGAAGAGGGTGGATTTGCCGACGTTGGGCAGGCCGACGATGCCGCACTTGAGACTCATGGGTTTCCTTGGAATGCCCGGCCGGGTCCGGTCAGGCTCGCGCTGCACGGCTGAAGCCGGCGCACGGTGGGGTTCGATGGGGCGGCCCGCAGCCGCCGGAAATTGCTGCCAATTGTAAGACCGGGGCGCCGATCCGCCCCGGCGTCGGCCGCCTGCCGGCTCATGGCGTTAGGGAAAGAGCCCGTACGGGGGGTGCCACAATGTGCATCAACCCGGAACCCCCATGCCTGTCATCATGAAACTCCGTACCCCCAGCCTCCTCGGCCTGAGCCTGGCCCTGGCCATGCTCACCGGCTGCGCCAGCCGCGGCTCGCACAGCCCGAATGCCCGCCCCGTGCTGTATCCGAATGCCGCCTTCAAGCAGATGGGGGAGGACCGGGCGCTGGAGGAGGTCGACGCCTGCATGGGCGCGGCCAGCCACGCCGGCCTGACCCCGGATGAAAAAGACAATGCCGCCGGGCGCGGCGCGGCCAAGGGTGCCGCCGTGGTGGGCACGGCTGCCGCCGTGGGTTCGCTGATACGCGGCCGCGGCATCGAGGGCGTGGCGACCGCCGGCGCACGTGGCGCCGTGGTGGGCGGCTCGGTCGGCGCCGTCGCCGGTGCCATGAGCGAAAAACCGAACATGACCTACCGCCACTTCGTGCAGCGCTGCGTGACCGAACGCGGCCTGGAAATCATCGGCTGGCAGTGAGCGCCTGCCGATGTCGCAAGCTCAATCGAAGCGGTAGCTGGCGCTGACCGGCTGCCCGACGCGCAGCACCGTGTCGACCCCGGCGCTGACGATGGCGTTCATGCCGAAGGTCACGGCGCCCTTGAGGCGTGCATCCTGCCGATAGGTCTGCAGCATGTCGCTCACCTCGGGGCTGCTGCGGGCCGTGGCGGGGTCAATGTCGGGAATGGGGCAGCGCGGGCAAGGCTTGACTGGCGTCAGCAGCGCGGGCCCCTCGGCCGTCTCGATCTGCAGCGGCCCCACACGGTCTTCGTCATGCTCGGGCAAACCGTCGAGCACGATGTTGGGCCGGAAGCGCCGCACATCCACCGGCACGTGCCCCTGCGCTTGCAGACGGGTGTTCAGACCGTCCAGGGACGCCTGGCCCAGCACCAGCACCGCAAAACCGTCGCTGAACTGGTTGAGCGCCTCGGCCTGGCCCGTCCATTTCCTGTCGGACAGGCGGCGATGCTCGGGATCGAAACGCACCAGCCGGTACCTGGGCGCATTCGCCTTGGGCAAGCCCTGCTCGTTGAGCGCCAGGAAATCGGTGAACCACTGGGCCGCGATGTCGCCCATGTCATAGGCAGGCACTTCGTCGTCCCAGACGCGCACACGGGCCGGCGCCTCGACGGCATCAACCCGCAGATGCAGGGCCAGCATACCCGGCGCGCGCAGCTGCAACTCGGTGCCGCCACGCTTGAACTGCGGCTGCACCAGGGCCAAGCGTGGCTCCTCGCGCTGGCTGAGGAACTCGCCGTGCGCGTCCACCACCATCCAGGCGCGGTCCAGGTCCAGACCCGTGTCGGTCAGCAGGGCCTCAGGCACCTCGATGCCGGCGCAGGACTTGACGGGGTAGACGAAAAGGCGAGCGATGCGGGCTTGCACATCGGCCGGGGTAAGGGGGGTAGCACTCACGGATCAATTTCCTGGATTGACTGACAACAGGTCTGATTCTGCCCTGCCTTTAGAGCCCGATCACGGCCTCGCAGGGGCCGTGATCAGGCTCTTACAATGCCCCATGCCCCAAGCCCTGGATATCTGCATACGCGGCAGCGGCATCGTCGGCCGCACCCTGGCCCTGCTGCTGGCACGCGAGCGTCTGCGCGTCGGACTGGTGGAACAGCCGGCCCCGGCAGGCAAGCCGCCAACCACCGACGTGCGCGCCTATGCCCTGAACCGCGCCTCACGCGAACTGCTGGAAAGCGTGCGCTGCTGGCCGGCCGACGAAGCATCGGCCACGCCGGTGCGGCACATGCAGGTCTGGGGCGACCGCGGCAGTGAACTGAATTTCGATGCCGGCGAATCCGGCAGCCCGGCGTTGACCTGGATCGTCGACGTGCCGGTGCTCGAAGCCCAGCTGGCCGATGCCGTGCGTTACCAACCCCAGATCGAGGTGCTGAGCGGACCGGCGCCGGCCCGGCTGACCGTGGTCTGCGAAGGCCGTACCAGCAGCACACGCGCCGAATTCGGCGTCGATTTCGAAGTAACGCCCTACCCACAGCACGCCCTGGCCACACGCCTGCGCTGCGAAAGACCCCACGGCCAGGTCGCCCGGCAGTGGTTTGCACAGGGCGAGATCCTGGCTTTTTTGCCCCTGGACGGCGCCCAGGGGAACTCTGTGGCCGTCGTCTGGTCTGTCTCTCCTGAGCAGGCCGCGCGCTTGCAGCAACTGGAGTCGGCCGAGTTTTGCCGGGAACTGGAAAACGCCAGTGCCCACACACTTGGTTCGCTCACGCTGGCCAGCGAACGCCGGACCTGGCCTTTGCAGAAAGCCCAGGCACGGCAGTGGTCGGGCCGCTCGGCGGGAGGCGCCTGGGTGCTGGCCGGTGACGCGGCACACAACGTGCATCCGCTGGCCGGTCAGGGCCTGAACCTGGGCCTGGCCGATGTGGCAGAGCTCACGCGTGTGCTGCACGGGCGCGAGTACTGGCGCGGCGTGGATGACGAGAAGCTGCTGCGTCGTTATGAACGGGCACGCAAGGCCGGCATGCTGGCCCTGGATGTCGGCATGGACGGGCTGCAGCTGCTGTTTGCACGCGAGGGCGAGGCCTGGGGTGCACTGCGCCACTGGGGCCTGCAAGGCGTGGAACGCAGCGGGATGCTGAAGAACTGGCTGGCGCGGCGCGCCATGAATTTTTGAAAGTCGATGTGATGATGAATATGTCCAAACACCTGCTGGCGGGCCTGCTGGCCCTGCTCTCCCTTGGCGTCTGCGCCCAGGAAAGTACCATCCGCAAGAACCTGGCCGAACGCCTGCCCCAGTTGCCAAAAATCGACGAAGTCAGCAAGACACCGCTGCCCGGCATCTACGAGATCCGCGTCAACGAGAACGACATCTACTACACCGACGCCGAAGGCAACTACCTGATCCAGGGCAGCATCATCGATGTGCGCCAGCGTCGCAACCTCACCGAGGAGCGCGTCGAACAGCTGACCTCCATCGAGTTCAAGGACCTGCCCCTGAAGGACGCCTTCACCGTGGTGCGCGGCAACGGCAAGCGCAAGGTGGCCGTCTTCGCCGACCCGAACTGCGGTTACTGCAAGCGTTTCGAGCGCGACCTGGCCAAGATCGACAACGTCACGGTCCACACCTTTCTCTATCCCATCCTGAGCCCGGATTCGACCGAGAAGTCGAAAAACATCTGGTGTGCCAAGGACAAGAACAAGAGCTGGCAGGACTGGATGTTCAACGACCAGGTGCCGGCCGCCGTCAGTTGCGACACCACGGCCCTGACCCGCAACCTGACGCTGGGTCGCAAGCACAAGATCACCGGCACCCCCACGCTGATCTTTGCCGATGGCTCGCGCGTGCCCGGCGCCTTGACCACCCAGCAGATCGAGAAACAGCTCGCCAGCGTCACCCGCTGATCCCATCCAACCACCAGCCCCATGCCCCGCACCTCCGGCCGCACCGCTCCTGCCCCCGTGCATTACCAGGTCCAGGCGGCCGATCTGCACGCCCATCTGTACCGTGTCACCCTGACCATCACGCAGCCGCAGGCCGGCCAGCGCGTGGCACTGCCGGTCTGGATTCCAGGCAGCTACCTCATCCGGGAATTTGCGAAGAACCTGCAGCAACTGAAGGCACGGCAAGGCCGGTGTGCCCTGGCAGCTGTCCAGCTCGACAAATGCAGCTGGCAGATCGACTGCGACCCACAGCAGCCGCTGGAACTGAGTTACGAGGTCTATGCCTTGGACAACTCGGTACGCACGGCCTGGCTCGATGCCACGCGCGGCTTTTTCAACGGCACCAGCCTGTGCCTGCGTGTCGAAGGCCAGGAAGACGCGCCGCATGACCTGACCTTGCTGGCCGGTGCCGCGCCAGCCAACTGGACAGTAGCAACCGGCCTGCCGGCCGTCAAGACCGACAAGCGCGGTTTTGGCCACTATCGCGCGGCCAACTACGACGAGCTGGCCGACTGCCCCTTCGAACTCGGCGCCTTCTGGAGCGGCCACTTCAAGGCGGGCGGTGTCAGCCACCGCTTCGTCGTGGCCGGCGCCCCACCCAGCTTCGACGGCACGTGCCTGCTGGCCGATGCGCAGCGCATCTGCGAGACGGCCATCCGCTTCTGGCACGCCAGTGGCCAGGCCAGCGGCCGCAGCGGCAAGCCGCCCTTTGCCAGCTACCTGTTCATGCTCAACGCCACCGACGACGGTTATGGCGGGCTGGAGCATCGCAACTCCACGGCGCTGATCTGCGCGCGCCGCGACCTGCCGCGCGCCGACAGCAAACCGGGCGAGGGCTACACCACGCTGCTGGGCCTGATCAGCCACGAATACTTCCACAGCTGGAACGTCAAGCGTCTGCGCCCGGCCGAGTTCGCGCGCTATGACTACCGCGCCGAGAACTACACGGAGCTGCTCTGGTTCTTCGAGGGCTTCACCAGCTATTACGATGACCTGCTGTTGCGCCGTGCCGGCCTGCTGGACGATGCAGGCTACCTGCGTCTGCTCAACAAGAGCATCAACCAGCTGCAGCAGACGCCGGGGCGGCTGGTCCAGTCGGTGGCCCAGGCCAGCTTCGATGCCTGGGTCAAGTACTACCGGGTCGACGAAAACACGCCCAATGCCACGGTGAGCTACTACGGCAAGGGCGCGCTGGTCGCCTTGTGCCTGGACCTGACGCTGCGCGCGGAGGGCAAGCACAGCCTGGACGACGTCATGCGCGCGCTCTGGTTACGCTGCAAGGCCGGCCCCATGACCGAGAGCGATCTGCTGGCCGTGCTGCAGGAACTGAGTGGCCGTTCCTGGTCGCGCGAACTCAAGCGCTGGGTGCACAGTACTGCCGAGTTGCCCTTGCGTGAACTGCTCGAACGGCATGGCGTGACCATCCATGAGGAGCCAGCCCAGCTGGCGCAGCGCCTGGGCCTGCGCGTGAGCGAGTCGGGTTCGCTCCAGATCAAGACCGTGCTGCGCGGTGGTGCCGGCGAACAGGCCGGCTTTGCGGCCGGCGACGAATGGCTGGGTGTGGAGGTGGGCAGCGGCAAGTCAGTCAGCAGCTGGCGACTCCACAAGCTCGACGAACTGCTGCTCTATGCCGGCGGGCAAAACCGGGTCAAGGCCCTGGTGGCACGCGACAAGCGCCTGCTGACATTGAGCTTGCCTCTGCCGCGCAGCATCAACACTTGGCGTCTGTCGGTGGGCGCCAGGGAGCGGGTCGGCGCCTGGCTCGGGTCCTGAACAGATCTCAGGCCTTCGGTAGCTGGGCTTCGACTTCCGCGCCAAAGCGGTCGGCCGCCGCCTGGCCCTTGACATCGCGCACCACGGTGTAGGCACGCTTCATGGCCTCGACGAACTGGGATAGGTCCCTGGTCGCTTCGATCTTGAGAGAAAGCTCGTCTGCCAGGGGACCCAGTTGTTCGAGCAAAAGACGGGCGGCCAGCGATTTGAGTTTGCTCAGGTCCGTGCCTGCTACCACGGCCTGTCCCCCCGTCGGCCTGGCGCCAGCACCCCCGGAGAGGGCTTCGATGAAACCATCCGCTTCCAGCTGTTCCAGCAACTGGGCCGACTCGCCCATGCCGGCCGCCAGCCGGGTCAGCTCTTCCACGTTCTTCTTGCCATCGACCAGGATAAGCAGCATGCGCAGCTTGCCACCCACGCCGTGACCGCGGGTCGCGATGGCCTCTGTCCCCTTGTCGGATTTCCGGTATATCGCTTGCGCTTCCATGCCGCCCAACCTTGTTTTATTTAATCTGCGGATTATTTCACCACAGTCAGCATACCCGGCCCCGTGTTTCCACTAGGCAAGGTCTGCATATCTTCCGCTGCATTGCAGCATACCGGCAGCCAGCCGGCAAGTCAGGCCCCGGAGGACACCAGCGTGATTTTCTTGAACTTGCGCTTGCCCACCTGCAGCACATAGGTGCCCGCACCAAGCTTGAGGCCCTTGTCACTGACCACCGCAGCGTCCACGCGCACACCGCCGCCGTCGATCAGGCGGTTGCCCTCGCCGGACGAGGCCACCAGGCCGGCCTGCTTGAGCAGCGCGGCCATACCGATGGGCCCACCCTCCAGCGTGAGCGTCTGTTCCTCGATGTCGTCGGGGATGCCGCCCTTGCTGCGGTTGATGAAATCCTGCTCGGCCGCATCGGCGGCGGCGGCCGAATGGAAACGCGCGGTGATCTCCTTGGCCAGTTGCACCTTGGCATCCTTGGGATTGCGCCCACCGGCCACTTCCTGCTTCAGCTTTTCGATCTCGGCCATGGAGCGGAAGCTCAGCAGCGTGTACCAGCGCCACATCAACTCATCGCTGATCGACAGCACCTTGGCGAACATGCTGTTGGCGTCCTCGGTGATGCCGATGTAATTGTTCTTGGACTTGGACATCTTGTCCACGCCATCCAGGCCTTCGAGCAGCGGCATGGTCAGGATGCACTGCGGCTCCTGGCCGTATTCGGCCTGCAGGTGCCGGCCCATGAGCAGGTTGAATTTCTGGTCGGTGCCGCCCAGTTCCAGGTCGCTCTTGAGCGCCACCGAGTCGTAGCCCTGCATCAGCGGGTAGAGGAACTCGTGCACCGAGATCGGGGTGCCGGCCTTGAAGCGGTCGTGGAAATCGTTGCGCTCCATCATGCGCGCCACGGTGTACTTGGCCGCCAGCTGGATCATGCCCATGGAGCCCAGGGGCAGGCACCATTCGCTGTTGTAGCGAATCTCGGTCTTGGCCGGGTCCAGCACCAGGCTGGCCTGCCGGTAATAGGTCTCGGCGTTGGCCTTGATCTGCTCGGGCGTGAGCGGCGGGCGCGTGCTGTTGCGGCCCGAGGGGTCGCCGATCAGGCTGGTGAAATCGCCGATCAGGAAGATGACCTGATGCCCCAGGTCCTGCAACTGGCGCATCTTGTTGAGCACCACGGTGTGACCGATGTGGATGTCAGGCGCGGTCGGGTCCAGGCCCAGCTTGATGCGCAGCGGCGTACCCGTGGCCTCGGAGCGAGCCAGCTTCTGCACCCAGTCGGATTCGGGGATCAACTCTTCGCAGCCGCGCCGGGTCACGGCGAGCGCCTCGCGAACCCGGTCGGTGAGGGGAAAAGTCGACACAGAAGCTTGATTCATAAAGATTTTTCGCTGTGGCCCGGAGGCGGGCCGATATACTTGGGTCTACCCCTGAGGCCACGATTTTAAGTGGCGCCGGGTGGCCGGCCGGCCCGGCTTGCCAACCTTGGGGCCGCATCCTTGAAGACCACGCTGCTCACCGCCCTCCCCGCCACCCTGGCCGCCTTGCGCCAGGCGGTTGATCACCGCCCACGCGGGTTCACGACAGCCCTGTTTTCCCTGGCCCTGCTCGGCGGCGGCGCCTACGCCCTGGCAGCCGCCGTGGTCACGCTGGCGCCCGATGTGGCGCAGCTGCCCGTGCGCGAAGTCAGCGAAACCGTCACCCCCCTGCCGCTGGAGGAACAGGCCGCGGCCCTCGACCTTCACCGCTACAGCCTCTATCGCTCCGATGCCTCGCGCGCCAACGACACCGCCGACACACTGCTGCGCCGCCTCGGCATGGACGATCCGCAGGCGGCGGACTTCCTGCGCCGCGACGCCCTGGTCCACCGCCACCTGCTCGGCCGCACCGGCCGCCAGCTCAGCGCCGAGGCCAGCGACCGCAACACCCTGATCAAGCTGATGGCGCGCTGGAGCCCGGACGACGATGGCAGCTTCAAGCGCCTGGTGATCGAGAAATCCGGCACCACCTTCAAGTCCCGGCTTGAGACCCTGCCACTGACGGCCTCCATCCGCATCGCCAGCGCCACCATCGACAGCTCGCTGTTCGCCTCGGCCGACGAGGCAGGTATCCCCGACGCCGTGGCGATCCAGATCGCCGAGATATTCTCCGGCGACATCGACTTCCACCGTGAACTGCGCAAGGGCGATCGCTACTCGGTGGTCTATGAGGTGCTCGAAGGCGACGGTGAACCGCTGCGCGCCGGGCGTGTGCTCAGCGCCGAATTCGTCAACGGCGGCAAGGCCTACCAGGCCATGTGGTTCCAGGAGCCGACCGCCGCCAACCCCACCCCGGTGGAAGAGGGCCGCCCCACGCGCACCCAGGGGCGTAGCGGCTACTACTCGCTGGAGGGCCAGAGCCTCAAGCGCGCCTACCTCGCCTCGCCGCTGGCCTTTTCGCGCGTGACCAGCGGTTTCAAGATGCGCTTCCACCCCATCCTCAAGAAATGGGCGGCCCATCTGGGCGTGGATTACGCCGCGCCCACCGGCACCCCGGTGCGCAGTGTGGGCGACGGCGTGGTCGAGTTTTCAGGTGTCCAGGGCGGCTTCGGCAATGTTGTCTTTGTCCGTCACCGCAACAGCCACGTCACGGTCTACGCCCACCTGAGCCGCATTGCCGTGCGTCGCGGCCAGCGCGTTGAACAGGGGCAGAATATTGGTGCGGTCGGTGCCACCGGCTGGGCCACCGGCCCGCATCTGCACTACGAATTCCGCATCAACGGCCGGCACCAGAACCCGCTGGCGATTGCGCGCAACAGCGAGTCCATCCCCGTTTCACCCGCCGCCCGCCCGGTCTTCAACCGTCTGGCCACCGTGACACGCCAGCAGCTGGCGGCCGCGCAGTTGCTGGCGGTGCGCTGAATCCGGCATGCCCGATCACTACATCGGCCTGATGTCCGGCACGTCGCTGGACGGCGTGGATGGCGTGCTGGCCGACTGCAGTGCCGCCAGCACCCGCGTCCTGCAACATGCCTGGCGCCCCTTCCCGGCTGAACTGGCTGCCGAGCTGCTGGCCCTGAACGGACAGGGCGACAACGAGCTGCACCGTGCGGCCCTGGCCGCCAACGCTCTGAGCCGTGTCTATACCCAGGTCGTCGCTGACCTGCTCCAGGCTGCAGGCCTGCCAGCCACGGCCATCTGCGCCATCGGTGCGCACGGGCAGACCGTACGGCATCGCCCGGGCGCCTTTGACGGCATCGGCTACACCCTGCAGCTCAACAACCCGGCCCTGCTGGCCGAACTGAGCGGCATCACGGTCGTGGCTGATTTCCGCAGTCGCGATGTCGCCGCCGGCGGCCAGGGCGCGCCCCTGGTGCCGGCCTTCCATCAGGCCCTGTTCGGCCGTGCAGGCCAGACCGTTGCGGTGCTCAATATCGGCGGCATCTCCAACCTGTCGGTGCTTCGCGACGATGCGGTGCTGGGCTGGGACTGCGGACCTGGCAACGCCCTGATGGACGCCTGGTGCCGGCAGCATACCCGCCAGCCTTTTGACGAGCAGGGGCGCTGGGCGGCCAGCGGACGTGTACACGCCGGACTGCTGCAAGTGCTGCTGCAGGAACCCTACTTCGCCCTGCCCGCCCCCAAGAGCAGCGGACGCGATCTGTTCAACCCGGCCTGGCTGGCCGGCAAGCTGACCGGTTTCGAAACCTTGCCCACCGAGGATGTGCAAGCCACGCTGACCGAACTGACCGCCCGCGTCTGCGCCGCCGACGTGCTGCGCCATGCGGCCGGCAGTCGCCGCCTGATCGTCTGCGGCGGGGGTGCCCTCAACACCCATCTGATGCGGCGCCTGCAAGCGCATCTGTCAGCGCTGGAGGTGATGTCATCGGAGCAGCAGGGCCTGCCGCCGCTGCAGGTGGAAGCCGCCGCCTTTGCCTGGCTGGCACGCAAGACGCTGCAACGGGAAACCGGCAGCCTGAAAAGCGTCACGGGCGCCCGAGGCGCCCGTGTTCTGGGTGCGATCTACCCGGCCTGAGCCGGGAAGTCCGCTTAGACGGAGAAGGACGAACCGCAGCCGCAGGTGGTGCTGGCGTTCGGGTTCTTGATCACGAACTGGGCACCCTGCAGATCTTCCTTGTAGTCGATCTCGGCCCCCAGCAGATACTGGTAGCTCATGGCATCGATCAGCAGGGACACGCCGTTCTTGGTCATGGTGGTGTCGTCCTCGTTGGCCACTTCGTCGAAGGTGAAACCATACTGGAAGCCCGAACAACCGCCGCCCTGCACGAAGACGCGCAGCTTGAGGTCAGGATTGCCTTCCTCAGCGATCAGGTCGGCCACCTTGGCGGCCGCACTGTCGGTGAAAAGGATGGGGGCGGGCATCTCGGTCTGGATGGATTCGGCAACGGCGCTCATGGAAGACTCCAGGGGAAAATAAGCTACGTTAATAGTACACCCGTTCGCTCAGGAATTCCTGGCTCAGTTATTTGCCGCCAGTTTCAGTGTGGGCTTTTCCTCCATCATGGCCGGCGTAGGGCGTAGCAGGCCGGCGATGATGGCGCCCTGGTGCATTTCCAGAGAGGTGTAGTAGACATCGCCCTCGATCCGCGCCTTGGGCTGCAGTTCCAGCATGCGGCGGGCATAGACCGGCCCCTTGACCGAACCGTTGACGATGACGTGGTCGGCGTGCACCTCGCCGGTGACCGAGGCGGTTTCGGAGATCACCAGGATGCTGTTCTTGTCTTCGCTGGACCGCACGTCACCCACCACCGAGCCATCGACACGCAGGCCATCGGTGAAATGGACATGCCCTTCGATATGGTTGCCATCGGCGATCAGGCTGCGAATGGCGGGCTGCTTTTTCTTGTTGAACATCTGGATTTCCCCATCAGACTTGGATTACAACTTGATCGACTGCACGGCCTTGACCAGAGTGCCGTCCATGACTTTGACGCTGACCCCCTTGACCAGGGTCTGGGGCGGCAGGTCGAACACCCCCTCGGCGCGTGCGTACTGGCGCAGCTTAATCGTTTGCGGCCCCCCGGGCAAGGTTGCCGTCCAGGGCCGGCCCGCCTGCAAACCGGAGAAGCTGATCTCCAGCCGGCCCGAGAATTCCGGAGCATTCTTCAGCGGCTGGATCACCAGCACCTGCCACTTGACCTGGCGCCCGTCCTGCACCTCGGCCTGCAGGCCACGGATGGCCAGGGCTTCCGTGCCGACGGTAGGGATCAGCTTTTCGAAGAAGCCAAGATCGTCACGCAGGCGCTGGTTGTCGACTTCCAGTTGCTTGTTGAGGGTGCTGAGCCGTTCCTGGGCCGCCTTTTCTGCGGTCATCAACGTGGTGGACGTGTTGGCCAGGGACAGCGCCTTGTTGCGCTCCTCCTTCATGATCTCCAGCTCCTGCCGCAGATCAGCCACGTCGCGCTCGAGCCGGGCCAGGTACTCGATGCGCCCATCATCGATGCCGGCAATCTCCTTGCCGAACTCGAAGGCCCATAAACCCAGGGCTGCGCAGAAACCGAGCACGACGGCTGCACCGATCCAGCGAAAGGGCCAGGGGAGCGCACTGCGCACGGACATGCGCGGTGCACTGACAGTCAGGCGGCGGAGAAGCAGTCGCAATCGCATAAGCCAACGAGTCTAGCAGCCACAAAGACAAGGGCCGCCAGAATTTCCATCCTGGCGGCCCTGGTTTTGCAACAGTTTGTTGCCCTTGGGGGCAACACGCAGGCTTAGCGCTTGCTGAACTGCTTGCGACGGCGTGCAGAGTGCAGGCCGACCTTCTTACGCTCAACTTCACGGGCATCGCGGGTCACGAAGCCGGCTTGCGACAAGGTAGGCTTGAGCGAAGCGTCGTAGTCGATCAGGGCACGCGTGATGCCGTGGCGGGTCGCGCCGGCCTGGCCGGACTCACCGCCGCCGTGCACGTTGACCTGAACGTCGAAGGTCTCGGCGTGGTTGGTCAGCAAGAGCGGCTGCTTGGCAATCATGATCGAGGTTTCGCGGCCGAAATATTCCTGGATATCCTTGCCGTTGACCGTGATCTTGCCGGTGCCTTTTTTCAGAAACACGCGGGCGACGCTGGATTTGCGACGGCCGGTGCCATTGTTCCATTCACCAATCATCTCAAGGCTCCTTAGATTGCCAACACTTGGGGTTGCTGGGCGGTGTGGGGGTGCTCTGCACCACCGTACACCTTGAGCTTCTTGATCATGGCGTAGCCGAGCGGGCCCTTGGGCAGCATGCCCTTGACAGCCTTCTCGAGTGCGCGGCCGGGATGCTTGGCCTGCATGTCGCGGAAGTTGGTGGCGTAGATGCCGCCGGGGAAACCGGAGTGGCGGTAGTAAATCTTGTCGAGTTCCTTGGTACCGGTCACACGCAGCTTGGCTGCGTTGATGATGACGATGAAGTCACCGGTATCGACGTGAGGCGTGTAAATGGCCTTGTGTTTGCCGCGCAAACGGAGAGCAACTTCGCTGGCTACTCGTCCGAGGACCTTGTCGGTCGCGTCAATCACAAACCACTCGTGCTTCACGTCAGCGGGTTTGGCGCTGAACGTTTGGGTCATGAGTTTTCTCTTAAAAGAGGGTTTGGGCAGCCCTTTTCCACGGTCGGTTTTCCTCTGCTGGGAATCTCTTAGGTGGGTGGTAAGCCTTCGCCGCGGGGCCACAAAAGCGCTGCGAAGCCCGCCATTATACGAGTTTTGGCGTCGCTGAGGGTCCCAAGCCGACCTATGGCGCTGGCGCTGGCTGGCTGGTTGAGTTGCGGCGGCTTTCGACGCAGACCGGGTGGTTGAAGTTCTCTTTCTTCAGGCACTCCCGGAACAAGCACACAGGATAAGCGAAGAAGTTAGCATCCACACACAATGGTTTGGGGGGTCGCGGTTTGGCTGGGCGCGCAACCGCCCGGGGCACAGAAGCCGGGCTGGCGGGTCTGGCCACAGGGGCCGGCGGCTTGCCGATCTCACCAGCCTGTACTGGAGCATCCGTCTGGGCAGCGACAGGCCAAGGGTCCGTGGGATCGGACGTCGCCGGTTCAGGTACCGCCGCCCGGCTCATGGCCGGTATCGGGGCCGGCTCCGGAGCAGCTACAAGCGGCAAATCGCTGGACAGCCCCCAATAGATCCCCAGAACAGCCAGCAGAGCCGCCGCGCCAAGCAGCCCCCAGCCCCGTCCATGCCAACGCCGGGCAGGAAGGCTCACCGTCACAGGCACGGTCTTTGTTTGTGTCTGGGCCTGGGTTTGCAAGTTCGAGCGCGAATGGTCCTCCAGCTCGGGCAGCAGATCGACACCAAGCGCAGAGCGCCAGTCGAACTTGCCCAGCCCCGCCGGGGCCTGCAGGCCGATCTCCTGCACGAATTCATGCACACTCTGCGGCCGCTCAGCCGGCTGTATGACCAGCGCATGGCTGATGGCCTGCACAAAAGCTTCTGAGTAATCGTGTCCGAAATGCTCTTTCACCGTCTCGGCCACGCTGCGAACCGAAGGCATGCTGTCGCGCACCACACGCGCCGTGGCGGGCAGGGGCGGGTCGTTGCGCAGGCAGCTGTAGACCACGGCGGCCAGGGCATAGAGGTCGGTCCAGGGGCCCTGTTTCAGGTCGTCGGCCTGGGCGTACTGCTCGATCGGCGCATAGTTGACCTTGAGGATGGCCGTGTGCTTGCGCGACTGGTCGGTGATGGCGCGCCGCGCGGCACCCAGGTCCAGCAGCACCGGTGGCCCCACGTCCTGCAGGAAGATGTTGTCGGGCGAAACGTCGCGGTGCAGTGTGTTGTGCTCGTGCAGCACCTGCAAGGCCTGCAGGATGGACCACAGCATGGTACGCAGCCAGTCCTCGGGCGGAGGGGATGCCATCTGGACGCGTGCCTGCTTGAGTGTCATGCCCCGGTACAGGGGCATGACCATGTAGGCCGTGTTGTTCGCTTCCCAGAAGCGGTAGACCTTGACCAGCGAGGGGTGGTCGAACTGCGCCAGCAGGCGGGCCTCGGCCACGAAGGACTGCAGGCCATACTGGTAGGTAGCCTGGTCGGCCGAGGAGCGGATCGACAGCAACTGACCATTCTGGCGCGCCGCCAGCGCCGACGGCATGTACTCCTTGATGGCCACCGTGCGGTGCAGCGAATGGTCGTAGGCCCGGTAGACCAGGCCGAAGCCACCCACGCCGAGCAGATCCTGCAACTCGAACTCGGCCAGGCGCGTGCCAGGTGGCAGAGCGTCCAGATGCACCACCGGCTGCGCCGCAGCAGGTGGGTCGGTATCAAGCGGGGTGTCGGCCATAAGAAATGATTCTTGCATGGAATGCCGGCGTCACGACCCAGGCTTGCTGCTAGCGGCGCGATCGCAGCAGGCACCAGCCGTCAGGCATGTCACTGGGCCGGGCTACCGCCGTCCGGATAACGCTGCCGGTTCTCGATGCATACCGCCAGCTGCTTGTTCTCCGCCTTCTGACATTCGAGGTGGATGCACATGGGACGGGTAAAGAAGTTGGCATCCGCACACAAGACCTTGTCCCGGCTCACGGCCGGCGCCTGGGGGGCGGGCACGCTTGCCGCCTTGGGCGGCGCCTCCGGCGCAGCAGGTCGCGGACGGGCTACAGGCTGGCGCTCATCCTCCCTGGGCGCAGCCTTGACCGCCGGACGCGGCTTGGGAGCCGGTGGTGTCGTGATCGAGGTGGCAGGCACCTTCGGCGCCGGGGTCGCCACGGGTACAGGCACAACCGGCGGCTGGGATGGGACAGTGCCAGCGGCAACAGCCCCTGCATCGCCCGCAGCACCGGACGGTGCTTGCGTATCCATCGCTGCAGGCAGGGCCGCCGGCACCGGCGCGACGACAGACTCCGAACGGGCCATCCCCGGCCGATCACGCAAGGGGCCACCCTCACCCGCCAGCCAGCTCCAGAGGAGTGCCCCCCCCATCAGCAAAGCCAAGCCCAGGCCCATGGGCTTGGCCCACCGCGCGAAGCGACCACGGCGCTCACCCGCTTTCGAGGCATGGGCAGACGACGCCGTGTGCCGAACGGTCTGCGGCTGGGTGTGCCAGAACTGGCGGGAGTTGTATTCCTCTTCGTCGGCGCGCAGCGAGGGCCCGAGCTCCGCGCGCCAGTCGAACTTGCTCAACCGGGGCGAGGCCTTGAGCTTCATCTCGGTCACAAAGGCTGCCAGGTTCTGCGGCCGGTCGGCGGGTTGCACGGCCAGGGCGTGCTGGATGGTGCGCACGAATTCGTCCGAGTACGCAAGACCGAAATGCTCCTTCACCGTCGCCACGACGCTGCGCACGGAAGGCATGCTGTCGCGCACCACACGCGCCGTGGCGGGCAGGGGCGGGTCGTTGCGCAGGCAACTGTAGACCACGGCGGCCAGGGCATAGAGGTCGGTCCAGGGGCCCTGTTTCAGGTCCTCGGCCTCGGCGTACTGCTCGATCGGCGCGTAGTTGACCTTGAGGATGGCGGTGAGCCGGTGCGACTTGTCGCTGATGGCGCGCCGCGCGGCGCCCAGGTCCAGCAGCACCGGCGGCCCCATGTCCTGCAGGAAGATATTGTCGGGGGAGATGTCACGATGCAGCGCATCGTTGCGGTGCAGCACATGCAGGCCCTGCAACACGGACCAGAGGACGGTGCGCAGCCACGCTTCGGGCGGTGGCGCAGCCATCTGACTGCGCGCCTGCTTGAGCGTCATGCCCCGGTACAGGGGCATGACCATGTAGGCCGTGTTGTTGGCTTCCCAGAAGCGGTAGACCTTGACCAGCGAGGGGTGGTCGAACTGCGCCAGCAGGCGGGCTTCCGCAATGAAGGACTGCAGGCCGGACTGGTAAGTGGCCTGGTCGGCCGAGGAACGCACCGATACCGTGGTGCCATCCAGGCGGGCGGCCAGCGCCGCGGGCATGTATTCCTTGATGGCCACAGCCCGCTGCAGGGAGGTGTCATAGGCGCGGTAGACCAGACCAAAACCGCCGACTCCCAGCAGGCCCTGCACCTCGAACTCGGCCAGGCGCGTGCCGGGCGGCAGGGCGTCCACGTGCGACACAGGCTGTGCTGGCCTTGGCGCCGCAGATTGGGCAGGATCAACGAGAATATCGGCCATAACGGATGATTCTTGCACGGAACGCAGGCGTCCCGGACACGGCCGCCCCGTCATTAACATCCTCTTACCATGTTCAGCTACCGCCACGCCTTCCATGCCGGCAACCACGCCGATGTGCTCAAGCACACCGTGCTCATTGCCCTGCTGCGTCACCTCACGCAAAAAGAGGCTGCGCTCACCGTGCTCGACACCCACGCCGGCGCCGGCCTGTACCGGCTCGACAGCGAGTTTGCCGACACCAGCGGCGAAGCCGCCGAAGGCATCCAGCGCCTGCTGGCCTCCGGCAGCGATGAACCGCTGGCCCCGGCCCTGCAGGACTATGTAGACCTGATCGCCAGCTTCAACAGCAAGAACAACTGGCGCGTCTACCCCGGCTCGCCCTTCATCATCCAGCGCCTGCTGCGTGAGCACGACCTGCTCAAGCTCTACGAGCTGCACCCGACCGATGCCAAGACCCTGGACGCCAATGTGGCGCAGCTCCATGCCGGGCGCCAGGTGGTCGTGCTGCGCGAAGACGGTTTCGGCTGCGTCAACAAATTCCTGCCCCCACCCTCGCGCCGCGCGCTGCTGCTGTGCGACCCGAGCTACGAGATCAAGAACGACTATCCGCGCGTGGTGGCCATGGCGACCGAAGCACTCAAGCGCTTTGCCACCGGCACCTATGCCGTGTGGTACCCCATCATTCCGCGGCCCGAGGCGCACGACCTGCCGCGCAAGCTCAAGACCCTGGCCACCAAAGTCGGCAAACCCTGGCTGCACGCCACGCTGACAGTCAAGTCGAGCAAGCTGAGCGCCGCCGCCGCCCAAGGCGAGGCGAAACGCCCCGGTCTGCCGGCCAGCGGCATGTTCGTGATCAACCCGCCGCACACGCTCAAGGGTTTGCTGCAACCCGCGCTGCCGCAGCTGGTCAAGCTGCTGGGCCAGGACCGCAACGCCGGCTTCACGCTGGACAGCGGCGGCTGAAGCCGGCGCGCTCCACCGGCATGCACGCCGCCGCCCGCCACCGCCTCGCCCTGGCACTGCTCTTCATCACGCCCGCGCTCTGGGCAGTCAACGCCCTGATCGCACGCAAGGCCACAGGCGTGATCGAGCCGCACCTGCTGGCCATGCTGCGCTGGCTGCTGGCCAGCGGGCTCTTTGCCCTCGGCACCCATGCCGAGATCTGGACGCAGCGTCGCCAGGTGCTGGCCGACTGGAAGCATTACCTGGTGCTCGGTGCCCTCGGCATGTGGATCTGCGGCGCCTGGGTTTACATCGGCGGGCACAGCACCAGCGCCGCCAACATCGGCCTCATCTACGCGATCTCGCCCGTGCTGATCGTGCTGGCCTCGGCCCTGTGGCTGGGTGAAAGTTTCAGCCTGCGCCAGGCGCTGGGTGTGGGGCTGGCGCTGGCCGGCGTCCTGCATGTGGTGCTCAAAGGGCAATGGGACGCGCTGGCTGCGGTGCAGTTCGTCCCGGGCGACGGCTGGATCCTGGCGGCCACACTGTCCTGGACCCTGTATTCCCTGCTGCTCAGGAAATGGCTCAGCCCCCTGGGCCTGGGCGCCCAACTGGCCCTCATCAGCCTGGCCGGCGCCCTGATCAACCTCCCCTTTGCCCTGTGGGAAGTCCTGTACAGCCCCTTACCGGCCCTGACGCTCGAAGGCGGTGCACTCGCATTGACCGCCGCCATCATCCCGGGCTTTGGCGCCTACCTGGCCCATTCCTTCATGCAGCGCGAACTCGGTGCGGCACGGGTCAGCGTGGTGCTCTACCTGAGCCCCATCTATACCGCGCTGCTGGCCTGGCTGGTGCTGGGTGAAGGGCTGAGCGCTTTTCACCTCTGGGGCATGGCCCTGGTGCTGCCCGGCATCTACCTGGTGACGCGCACCAGCTCCCGCTAGAGCCCCAGGCGCTTGCAGATCTCCAGCGTAGCCACACTCTGGTTCATGCTGTAGAAGTGCAGGGCCGGCGCGCCACCGGCACGCAACTGTTCGCACAGTTCCGTGACCACGTCCAGGCCGAAGGCCTTGATGGACGCCGTGTCGTCGCCAAAAGCCTGCAGGCGCAGGCGGATCCAGCGCGGAATCTCGGCGCCGCAGGCATCGCTGAAACGCATCAGCTGGGTGGAGCTGGTGATGGGCATGATGCCCGGCACCACCGGCACCGTCACCCCCAGCGCGTCAGCCTCTTCGACGAAACGGAAATAGGCGTCGGCGTTGTAGAAGTACTGCGTGATGGCCGAGTCGGCCCCGGCCTTCACCTTGGTCACGAAGGCCTGCAAATCCGACGCCGGCGACTTGGCCTGCGGATGGATTTCCGGATAAGCCGCCACCTCGATGTGGAAGTGGTCGCCGGTCTCGGCGCGGATGAAGGCCACCAGGTCGCTGGCGTACTGGAACTCGCCGCCGGCACCATACCCACTGGGCAGGTCGCCGCGCAGGGTAACCAGGCGCTTGACGCCCATGGCCTTGAGCGTGACCAGGTTCTCGCGCATGGTGGCCTGGGTGGCGCCAATGCAGGAGATGTGCGAGGCCGCGTCCATGCCCTCGGCCAGGATCTCGCGCACGGCGGCAAACGTGCCTTCCTGCGTGGAGCCACCGGCACCGTAGGTGACCGAGCAGAACTCGGGCTTCAAGGCCTTGAGTTGCTGGCGCACGGCGCGCAGCTTCTCCACGCCTTCGGGCGTCTTGGGCGGAAAGAATTCAATGCTCAGGGGCAGCTGTTGCAGGCTCATGGCGGCCTCTTCACTTGATGGCATGGATGAAAAATTCGTGGTTGCCGTCGCCACCCTCGATGGGCGAGTCGAACCAGTCCTGCACCGCGAGGTCCAGGGCCGAGCAGGCGTCACGCAAGCGTTGCTCGACAAAGGCGTAGAGCGCGGTGTCGCGCACGATGCCGCCCTTGCCCACCTGGCCCGGCTGCAGTTCGAACTGCGGCTTGACCAGCATCAGCAGGTGGCCGCCGGACTTGAGCAGCGGCACCACGGCCGGCAGCACCAGGGTCTGCGAGATGAAGGACAGGTCGCCCACCAGCAGGTCGAAACCGGCCTCGAGCACCTCGTCATCGGCCAGGGCCTCGGCGATCGCATCCGGGTCACGCGCATTGACCTTCTCGATGCAGAGCACGCGGGGATCGTCGCGCAGGCTGGCGTGCAATTGCGCCTGCCCCACGTCCAGCCCCACCACCCGCTCGGCACCGGCCTGCAGCAGGCAATCGGTAAAGCCACCGGTGGACTGGCCGACGTCCAGGCAGGTACGCCCCGTCACCGACAGGCCGATACGCTTGAGCGCGGCCTCCAGCTTGAGGCCGCCACGCGAGACGTAGCGGGCTTCGGCGTCGTCGAGCAGGCGCAGCTGCGCGTCGTCGGGCACCTCGTCGCCGTTCTTGACAACGCGTTTCCACGCATCCCCTTGCAGCCACTCCACCCCACCCGCGATCAGGCGCTGGGCCTGGGAACGGGTGCTGGCGAGTTGGCGCTGGACCAGCAGTTGATCAACACGCATCAATAACGATACGTATCGGGCTTGTACGGGCCCTGCTTCGGCACACCGATGTAGGCGGCCTGCTCGTCCGTCAGTTCGGTCAGCATGGCACCCACCTTCTTCAGGTGCAGACGCGCCACTTTCTCGTCCAGGTGCTTGGGCAGCACGTAGACCTTGCCGATGTCGTAGCTGTCCGGGTGCGAGAACAGCTCGATCTGCGCAATGGTCTGGTTGGCAAACGAGCTCGACATCACGAAGCTCGGGTGGCCGGTGCCGCAACCCAGGTTCACCAGGCGGCCCTTGGCCAGCATGATGATCTTCTTGCCGTCGGGGAAGGTCACGTGGTCGACCTGGGGCTTGATCTCGTCCCAGGTGTACTTCTCGATCGAGGCGATGTCGATCTCGTTGTCGAAGTGGCCGATGTTGCAGACGATGGCCTGGTCCTTCATGGCCTTCATGTGATCGTGCGTGATGATGGACTTGTTGCCCGTGGTCGTCACGAAGATGTCGGCCTTGTCGGCGGCGTACTCCATGGTCACGACCTTGTAGCCTTCCATCGCGGCCTGCAGGGCGTTGATGGGGTCGATCTCGGTCACCCAGACCTGGGCCGACAGTGCGCGCAGGGCCTGGGCCGAGCCCTTGCCCACGTCACCGTAACCGGCCACCACGGCGACCTTGCCGGCGATCATCACATCGGTGGCGCGCTTGATGCCGTCCACCAGCGACTCGCGGCAACCGTAGAGGTTGTCGAACTTGCTCTTGGTCACCGAGTCGTTCACGTTGATGGCGCGGAAAGGCAGGGTGCCCCGGGCAGCCATCTCTTTCAGGCGGTGCACGCCGGTCGTGGTTTCTTCGGTCACGCCGATGATCTGCGCGGCCTTGCGGGTGTACCAGGTCGGGTCCTGCGCCAGCTTGGCCTTGATGGCGGCAAACAGGCAGGTCTCTTCTTCGCTGGTGGGCTTGCTGATGACCGAGGCGTCCTTCTCCGCCTTCTGGCCCAGGATCATCAGCAGCGTGGCGTCACCGCCGTCGTCCAGGATCATGTTGGGACCTTCGCCTTCCGTACCCTTGGGGCCGAAGTCGAAGATGCGGTGGGTGAAGTCCCAGTATTCGGTCAGCGTTTCGCCCTTGTGCGCGAACACCGGCGTGCCCTTCTCGACCAGCGCGGCAGCGGCGTGGTCCTGCGTGGAGAAGATGTTGCACGAGGCCCAACGCACGCTGGCACCCAGGGCCTGCAGCGTTTCCACCAGCACGGCGGTCTGGATGGTCATGTGGATGCTGCCGGTGATGCGTGCACCCTTGAGCGGCTGGCTCTTGGTGAACTCTTCACGGATGGCCATCAGGCCGGGCATCTCGGTCTCGGCGATCTTGATCTCCTTGCGGCCCCAGGCAGCAAGAGACAGGTCGCGCACGGCGTAGTCGGGGGTGGGTTTGAGAACAGCACTCATGGTGGACTCCAATTCAAAGCTCGTTGGATGCCACCGGATGCAGAGAGTGTGCAGACTCACCTCACAGCAAACCGGTGGGTGAGCGCAGTTGGAAGGCAGGGCATGCCGCCCTGGGTTCCGAGCCTAACCCGTCGGCCTGGTGAAACAGGCGGGACGAGCCGCAACGCTCCTCGGAAAGGCGTGATTATACGGAGCTTGGCATTTTTGCGCTGGGCCGTCGGTCAGGACCCGGCCAGCTCGCGCGTGAGCTGTGCCGCCGGCACGGGACGGCACCCACTGGTGTTTTGCCCAGCCCAGAGGGGAGAAAAGTCCCCGCTGCCCGCGGCTTCCGCCTTGGCACGCAGGGGGGCCACCGCCGCCGTGGCCAGCGGAAAAGCCGGCGCCATGGCATTCATCGGGCCCTGCTCGCGCATCAGCCGGGTCAGGATGCCGCGCGCCGGACGTCCGGTGTACAGATTGGTCAGGGCCGTATGCGTGGCCGCCGGGCTCTGCAGGGCGGCCCGGTGCACGGCACTGGTGGTGGCCTCGGGGCACAGCAGGTAGGCCGTGCCCACCTGCACACCGGCGGCGCCCAGCGCCAGGGCCGCCCGCACACCCGCTGCGTCGCTGATGCCACCGGCCGCCACCACCGGCACCCGCACCGCACGCGCGATCTGCGGCAGCAGTGCGAAAGTGCCGAGCTGGGTACTCAGGTCCTCGCTCAGGAACATGCCGCGGTGCCCGCCGGCTTCCAGCCCTTGCGCAATGATCACGTCCACACCGCGGGCTTCCAGCCAGCGCGCCTCGTCCACCGTGGTCGCCGAGGACAGGATCCTGGCGCCCCAGCTGCGCAGGCGCGCCAGCAGGGCTTCATCGGGCAGGCCGAAATGGAAACTCACCACCGGCGGCTTGAATTCGGCCAACAGTTCAGCGGTAGCGGTATCGAAGGGCAGGCGGCCGGGGCCCGCAGGGATCGACGCCGGGTCGACATCGAACTCGCGGTAGTAGTGGGCCAGGTTTTGCCGCCACAGGGCCTCGCGCGTCGCATCGGGTGCCGGCGGGCGATGGCAGAAGAAATTGACGTTGTAGGGCCGGCTCGTCTGTGCTCGGATCTTGCTCAGCTCGGCCCGCATCGCGTCCGGCCCCAGCATGGCACAGGGCAAGGAACCCAGCCCACCGGCATTGGACACCGCAATCGCCAGAGCGCTGCCCTGCACACCGGCCATGGGCGCCTGGATCAGGGGCAGCTCGACTCCCAGCAACTCTTGCAGACCCATGCTCGTCGGGCCCTGGCTTCAGCGTGCCTTGCCCATGACGTCGGCGATGCGCTTCTGGTCGATGTACTTGCCCAGGTCAGCCATATTGGCGGCCACGCTCGGGTTGGAGAACAGTTCGCGCGCCGCCACCTGCCCCAGCACCTGGAAGCTCGAACCGATGGTCTGCGGGCCTTCGTACTGCACGGCCTGCTGCACCTCGGCACGACAGGAATCGGTCAGCAGTTTCTCGAAGATCTTGGCCGTGTTGCGGGTCATCTCGGTGCGCTGCGCCGGCGTCACGGAAGCAATATCAGCCACCTCCGGATGCAGGGCCACGGCGGCGAAGATCCATTTCACCAGCGTGCGCTTTTCCGCGTCACCCGTGGAGCGCACCAGGCACTTGGCCAGGTCGTCCGAATAGGGGCCGGCCGCGGCCGGCACGCTGCCAAGGAAACTGGCGACGGCCAGCGTGGCGATCAATGCTTTTCTATTGAGGGTCGTCATGGCTGCAGTCCTTCGGTGTCCATCGTTCGGAATGCCCGGCAAGCCGGCGCGGGCATCGTCAAATGCACTATAGCGTCTGCACAGGAGCCCCGGCCGTCCCGAGGCCCTGCCCGGGTAAAATTGGGCCGATCACAGGCACCGCCCTGCCGGATCACCGGCACGGGCGCACCGCCTCCCTTGTCTGTTGCAAGGCTCCGTCTGCCCTGCGCCACCACTGTCTGGAACCACTGTGTCCTACGCCCCTGAAACCCGGCGCCGCCGCACCTTTGCCATCATCTCGCACCCCGATGCGGGCAAGACCACGCTGACCGAAAAGCTGCTGCTGTTCTCGGGAGCCATCCAGATCGCCGGCTCGGTCAAGGCGCGCAAGGCCTCGCGCCACGCCACGTCCGACTGGATGGAGATCGAGAAACAGCGCGGCATCTCGGTGGCGTCCTCGGTGATGCAGATGCAGTACCGGGACCATGTGATCAACCTGCTCGACACCCCCGGCCACAAGGACTTCTCGGAAGACACCTACCGCGTGCTGACCGCGGTGGACTCGGCGCTCATGGTCATCGACGCGGCCAATGGCGTGGAAGCGCAGACGCGGCGCCTGATCGAGGTCTGCCGCCAGCGTGACACCCCCATCATCACCTTCGTCAACAAGATGGACCGCGAGGTGCGTGACCCGCTGGACATCCTGGACGAAGTCGAGCGCGAACTCGGCATGCCCTGCGTGCCCATGACCTGGCCCGTGGGCCAGGGCAAGAGTTTCGGCGGCATCATCAACCTGCGCACCCAGGCCATGACCGTCTTCGAATCGGGCAGTGAGCGCCGCCCGCAGGATTTCGACACCGTGCCGCTGAGTGACCGTGACAACCTTCTGAAACGCTTCGGCTCCGAGTTCGAAGCCGCCGAAGGAAGTATGGAGCTGGCCACCGGCGCCTCGCCCACCTTCGACCGCGAAGCCTTCCTCGCAGGCAAGCAGACCCCGGTGTTCTTCGGCTCCGGCGTCAACAACTTCGGTGTGATGGAGGTGCTGGACGCGCTGGTCGATCTGGCCCCTTCGCCCGGCCCGCGCACCAGTTCGCTGGTGGTCAACAAGCAGACCGTGGTGAAGGAGATGCAGCCCGACGACGACGCCTTCTCCGGCGTGGTGTTCAAGGTGCAGGCCAATATGGACGCCAATCACCGCGACCGCATCGCCTTCGTGCGCGTGTGCTCGGGCAAGTACGCGCCGGGCATGAAACTGAAAGTGCAGCGCTCGGCCAAGGAACTGCGCCCCACCAGCGTGGTGACCTTCATGAGCCAGCGCCGCGAGGCGGTGGAAGAGGCCTACGCCGGCGACATCGTGGGTTTCACCACCCACGGCGGCGTGCAGCTGGGCGACACCATCACCGACGGGTCGATTGCCCTGCAGTACACCGGCCTGCCCTTCTTCGCGCCCGAGCTCTTCATGACCGTGGTGCTCAAGAACCCACTGCGCACCAAACAGCTGCAGCAGGGCCTGGCCCAGCTGGGCGAAGAAGGCGCCATCCAGGTCTTCCGCCCCGAGATGGGCGGCAATATGCTGCTGGGCGCCGTGGGCCAGCTGCAGTTCGAGGTGGTGCAACACCGCCTCAAGGGTGAGTACGACGCCGACGTGCGGCTGGAGGGCTGCCAGTACACCGGCGCGCGCTGGATCACCGCCGACACACCGGCCGAGCTCAAGGCCTTTGTGGATGCCTACCCCACGCGCATGGCGCGCGATGCGGCCGACACCCTGGCCTATCTGTGCACCTCACCGTACGACGTGCGTTTGGCGCAGGAGCGGTTTCCCAAAATCCACTTCCATCCGCTGCGGGAGCATGCGGGCTTGGCACTCCAGAGCGCGGGATAGCACGACGACGCGCGGCGAGGTCGGGGCTTGCCTTTCGTCTCACCGGCCGTTCCGCGCTACACGCCTATCCGCTGCCTCCGGAAAGACGCCTCCAGGCTCAGGATAGGACAACCACCCACCTTGGTAAAGGCATCCGCCACAGCCAGCAGATCACGGTCCCCACTGACCAGCCCCCGCGCCCTTCCCGCCAGCGCGAGCTGCATGAAGGGCAGGTAGTCGGCCAGCAGTTCCTCCTGCACGGTGGCCGCGTTGGCCAGCGGGCGCAGCGTGCCGCTCTGCCAGGCCGCGCGCACCGCGTCGCCGCGCTGGATGCGTACCGGCGTCAGGATGATCTGCCCGTCGCGCACCTGCACGTCCAGGTACTCCGTGGCGCCCACGCCCTGCGTCACGCTCTTGGGCAGGGTGCGCTGGTTCTTGGCAGTGATCTTGGCAAGCAAAGAAAGTAAGGATTCCCTACTTTGGCAAAACAAACCCGGGTTGTCGATTTCTTCAGCGGGCGGCGGCGGCCTCGATCAGCCAGCCCGCGATCGCCTCGCGCGCCACGGTCGGGACCCGCGTGTGACTGGCATCCGGTTGCAGATAGCGCGTGAGAGGCTGGGGCGGGAGGATGGCAAACAGGCCCGGGTTGGCTCGCCGCAAGGCGGGGTAGTCTCCCGTGGGTGCCACATAAAGCACCGGCAGTTGCGCCGGTAGCGCACGCAGTGCGCGTTCCTGGTTCATCACACCCAGGGGATCGAACCAGGCCCAGTAGACGTCGGCACGCGTACGGACCTCGTTCGTGCCCTTGCTGCCTTCGTAGTCGGCAAAGACCTGAACCTCGGCGCCGCGCCCTGCCGCCACGAGCTCACGTGCGCGGGCACGCTGCGCACCGATGTGCTGCTCATACACGGACGCGGCCACATTGCCACCGGGCGCCACCGCGACCACACCAGCCAATGGAAGCCTGGCCCCCAGGTGCAGCGCGTACAGACCGCCCTGGCTGTGCCCGACGAGGAAAAGGCGTGTCGCCCCGGCACGCTGCAAGTCCTCCAGCGCCTGGGTCACCTCGGCCTCGGCCGCCTCTGGCGCCACGTCGTAGCCGCGACGCCCGGACCAGGGCATCTCCAGATTGCGCACCAGCATGCCGCGCGCAGCCAGTCCACTGGCCAGTTCGGTCACCAGCCCATCGGGGCGGCCACCCTTGCCGTGCATGACCACGACCCCGATGCGGCCAGTCTGGGCGGCCACGGACAGGGCCACCGAGGCGAGCGCTGCGATCATCCAGGTTCTGCGTTGCAACATGTCCATCTCCTTCGTGTCGTGGTGCGCCCGTTCACCTCTGGGCCGGGGCCGAGAACCAATCCGCCACCGCGCGCTGAAACCGCGCATGGCCTTTCTGCAGATGCAACATGTGCCCGCCATCGGGCACCACGGTGTATTGCTTGTCCGGATTCGGCAGTGCGCTGAAAAAAGGCAGCAGGCCTTCCAGATCGGCCACGTCGTCGTACTGGCCGTGAATCATCATCGTGGGCACAGTGATCTTGCTCGCATCGATCAGCGGCTGACGCGTCAGCAGGTCCACCTGCGGGCCTGTTGGTGATTTGGTTTCGACCAGGGCCGCCGAACGCGCGAAGGCGTCCATGACCCCCGGGTCGTTGACCTCTTCGGGCGTCATGGAATTGAAACGCAGTTTCCAGCCGGGCTCGGAAATACGGATGTAGGGCGCGCGCTGGAAGGTCGCCAGGCGCGAACGGCGCGCCTCCAGGTCCGGGCTCTTGGCGTGCATCTGCGCATAACTTGCGTAGCGTTGCACCTTCTGCGGCTGCGCCATGACGAACTGGCCGCCGTACTGCGTGCCCCAGGACCAGGCCAGCAGCTGCACCTGCGCCACACCGCGCAACTTGCAGATGAAGTCCACCACGGCGTTCAGGTCGCCGGCGGCCTGCTCCGTCGTGATGTGGCCTTCGGGTTTGGTGGAGCTGCCGAAACCGCGCATGTCGGGAGCGAAGACGTCGAAGCCCCGGCGCGCCAGGAAGTCCATCAGGCTGACCTCGGGATGGCCCGGCACCTTGAGGTCGAAACTCTCGCGGCCGGCCGTGGCCGAGCCGTGGGCCAGCACCACCACCGGCTTGCCTTGCGGGCCGCCCTGGTACTTCTCCCAGACGAAGAGCCGCAACTCGTCCTGCACCACCCAGTGCTGCGTGCCCTGCACCGGCAGTTCTTCCGTTTTCATGCTCGCGTATCCGCTCAAGTAAAGTTGGACAAATTCTCCCTGAAATCCGCCGCATGCTCCCTCTCTTGCAATGGCCTGCCGATGAACGCCACCACATCCACGGCGTGCTGACCGACATCGACGACACGCTGACCACCGAGGGCGCCATCACTGCTGATGCGCTGCAGGCGCTGGCGGACCTGCGCGCCGCCGGCCTGCACGTGGTGCCCGTCACGGGTCGCCCCGTGGGCTGGAGCGTGCCTTTTGCCCAGACCTGGCCCGTGGACGCCATCGTGGCCGAAAACGGCGCCGTGGCCCTGGTGCAGGGGGGTACGCAAAAAATCTACCAGCAGGACAGCGCCACGCGTTTCGCCAATTACGCCCGCCTGCAGCAGGTGGCCCAGCGCGTGCTGCGCGAGGTACCGGGCGCTACGCTGGCGCAGGACAGCCCGGGCCGCGAGACCGATATCGCCATCGACCACAGCGAGTTCACGCAGCTGCCGCCGGAAAAAATCGAGCAGGTGGTGCAGCTCATGCGCAGCGAGGGCCTGCAGGCCACGGTCAGCAGCATCCACATCAACGGCTGGATCGGCGCGCATGACAAGCTGGCCGGCGCGCGCTGGATCGTGCGCGAGCTGCTGAGCCGCGACCTGGATGCCGAGCTCGGGCACTGGGTCTACGTGGGCGACTCCACCAACGACCAGCTGATGTTCCAGCACTTCCCGCACAGCGTGGGCGTGGCCAACATCCGGCGTTTCGAGGCCCAGCTCAGCCACAAGCCGCGTTACATCACCCGCCTGGAGCGGGGCAGCGGTTTTGCCGAAGTCGCGCACGCCCTGCTGCAGCATCTGCCGACCTGAAGCGGCGCCGGGCGCCGGGCTGGGCGCCGCCGTCAATCTACGTATACTGAGACGCGGGAACAGGAGGAGCCCTACTTCCTCCCTCACGGCCGGGGAGGTCGTCGCGTTGATGTCAGCCGTCTTCCACTTCTGTCCAGGCGTGCGCAGCGGACAGCGCCACTCCCTTGTCGTCATGCTGATCGCGCGCAGGCGCCTGCATCGCAAGCCCATGCCATGAACCCCGCCGCCTCTGTACCAGCGCTCACACTGCGCCTTGCCCTGCTGGCCCTCGTGCTTTACGGTCTGGCGGCCCTGCTGTCCATCCGGCTCTCGGCCCAGCCGGGTCAGATCGCCGCCCCCTGGTTTGCCAATCCCATCGGCACCGTGGCCCTGCTGGCGCTGCCGACCAGACGCTGGCTGCCCATGCTGCTGGCCCTGGGCCTGGTCAACCTGCTGGTCAATCTGGGCACCATGCCGGGTGCCTGGCGCTGTGCGCTGCAGACCTGCCTGGAGGCCGCCGCCTTCGTGCCGGGCAATACCGCCGAAATGCTGCTGGCAGCTGTGCTGCTGCGCCACCTGGGCATGAACGCCGACACCCTGCGCCAGCCCGGGCGTTTCGGTCGCGTTCTCGTGCTGGGCGCGTTGCTGCCCACCTTCTGCAGTGCCTTTGCCGGGGCGGCCCTGGTCGCTGCACCGGCACGCCCCTTCGCCGAGGCCTGGACCCAGTGGTTTGCCGGCAGCCTGATCGGCACCGTGGCCGTGCTGCCGCTGACCCTGGCGGTCTGGCTGCACGGTACGGCACCCTTGCGCCGCTCACTGCGCCAGCCCCGCACGCTGGCTTATCTGTCGCTCAGCGCAGCCATCACCCTGCTGGCGATGACCACACTGCCGCGGCCCTTCGTGGTGATGAGCATCGGCCTGGTGCTGGTGGCCACGCAAACCAGCTTCACCGTCACCACCCTGGCCACCCTGGTCAATGCTGTCCTCTTGGCACTGCTGCACACGACGGGCGTGCTGGTCCCGCCGCCCGCCGTCGCCTGGTGGGAACCCGGCCTCTACCAGCTCTCGGTCATCGCCAGCCTGCTGCCCGGCCTGCTGCTGTCGAGTTCGATGGAAGGCCAGACCCAGGCCATGCGGCATCTGCTCGCCAGCGAGCAGCGTTTTCGCTCGCTCTACACGCGCACACCGGCCCTGATGCATTCGATCGACCCGCAGGGCCGAGTCCTCAGCGTCAGCGAACTCTGGCTCCAGACCCTGGGTTACGAAGAACGGGAGGTGCTGGGCCATCACACGACAGAGTTCATGACACCGGAAACGGCGCGTTATGCGCGCGATGTCGTGATCCCGCAGGCCAAGCGCAACGGCCGCTGCGACAACATCGAATACCAGATGCGCACGCGCGACGGCCGCGTGCTGGACGTGCTGCTCTCGGCCATCTGGCTCTACGACAAGGAAGGCCAGCCCCTGCACAGCCTGGCCGTGCTGCAGGACGTGACAGAGAAAAAGCGCCTGCAGGCCCTGAGCTACTACGCGGCCCACGACCCGCTGACCGGACTGCCCAACCGCGTGCTGCTGCAGGACCGGCTGGAACGCAGTTGCGTGCAGCACGCGCGGCACGGCACGCGTTTTGCCATCGGCTTCCTGGATCTGGACCACTTCAAGGAGGTCAACGACACCTACGGTCACGACGCAGGCGACCTGCTGCTCAAGCGCGTGGCGCGCCGCCTGCTGGCGGCGTTGCGCGCCTCGGACACGGTGTGCCGCCTGGCGGGCGACGAGTTCATCCTGCTGTTCGCCGACGTGGAGCACAGCGAGGACCTCGCCCCGCTGGTGCAGAAGATCCTGGCCAGCGTGGCCCAGCCCTACCGCCTGGGAGAGGGGCAGGAGTCCCCGGTCGTCAACGTGGCCGCCAGCATGGGCCTGGCTCTTTTCCCCGAGCATGGCCAGGATCCCCAGACCCTGATGAGCCATGCGGACAAGGCCATGTATGCGGTCAAACGTGGCGGCCGCGGCCGTTACGGGTTCTACCGCCCCGACGATCCATCGGCCTGAGCCGGCCGCCAGGCCGAACCCCGTTCAGCGGGACACGACCTTCAGGTTCACCGCATCGGCGCGTGCCATCACGCCACCGGCGTCGGTGGTACTGGCCAGCTCCAGGCGCAGGGTGTAGTCATCGGCGGGCGGATTGAGCCAGACCTCCGTCTGCCCTGCGGTGAAATTCATCACCTCGGGCTTGCGGCCGGGGCGCTCCATCAACAAGCGGAAATGGCCGGTATCAGGCGCCTTGGCCCCGACGTGGGAGATGTTGTAACCACTGGCGTGGAACTGGACCCGAAAGGGCGGACGCACCGTCGTGCTGTCGGCCGGGCTCATGATCTCGATGCGCGCAGGGCCCAGCAGGCTGGCGGGCGTCACACCCGCGTTCTGCTTGCCGATGGTCAGGGTCAGGGGCTTGCTGTAGACGAAAAAGGGTATGTGCCCCTGGTCGGCCAGCAGCATGCGCAGTTCGTACTTGCCCGGCGGCAGGTTCAGCACCGTCTCCATCTGCCCCTTGCCGAAGTGGATGTATTTCTCGGTGAAAGGCAGCGGCTGCTTGAAATCCAGCGGCAGGGGCTGGTTCACCAGCAGGTGGTGGTGCCCGGCACGGCCCGCCGTCTTGCCCGCCGGCACGATGCCGCGCATGGACAGGCCAAAACGCACCACCAGCGGCGCCTCCTTCACGTCCCCGTCCTTGAGGTTGGTGAAATAGGACTCGGCCGTGCGCGTGCTCGGCAAGGTCACCCAGGGATGCGGCACAAGCTCGGGGGCCTCGCCGGCCGGGGCCGCCCCCTGGGCTGCGACCGTACTGGCGAACAGCAGGGCCGCGAGGGCCGGAAACAACAAGCAGGGCGTCTTGGTTGGCATACGGTCTTCTACAAGAGTGACCGTTGAGGCTAACAGGAAGTCTTGACTTACGTCAAAGTAAGGGCTTGCGCCTCAGAATGGGGCACCTGCGTTCCGCCGGCCTTTTGTGATCAACGGCGCGCCAGCACGGGCCCCAGCGCCTGCCCCGTGTGCGTGCCCAGCCGCACCACCTCTTCGGGCGTCGCCGCGGCCACGATGCAGCCGCCTTCCTTGCCGCCCTCGGGGCCCAGGTCCAGCACCCAGTCGGCTTCGGCGATCACGTCGAGGTCATGCTCGATCACCACCACGCTGTGGCCGCCGTCCACCAGGCGGTGCAGTACGCGGATCAGCTTGTCCACGTCGGCCATGTGCAGGCCCACGGTGGGCTCGTCCAGCACGTAGAGCGTGTGCGGCGCCTTCTGGCCGCGCCGGCCCACCTCGTCACGCACCTTGGAAAGTTCCGTCACCAGCTTGATGCGCTGGGCCTCACCACCGGAAAGTGTGGGCGAGGGCTGGCCCAGGGTCAGGTAACCCAGGCCCACGTCTTTCAGTAACTGCAAGGGGTGTGCGATGCTGGGCATGGCAGCGAAGAAATCCACCGCCTCGTCCACTTCCATCTGCAGCACGTCGCCGATGCTCTTGCCCCGCCAGGTGACCGCCAGCGTTTCCGGATTGAAACGCGCACCCTTGCAGCTCTCGCACAGCACCTTCACGTCGGGCAGGAAGCTCATCTCGATGGTGCGCACACCCTGGCCCTCACACGTCGGACAACGCCCTTCGCCGGTGTTGAAGCTGAAACGCCCGGCCGCGTAACCGCGGGCCTTGGCTTCCAGGGTTTCGGCAAACAGCTTGCGGATGGTGTCCCAGAAACCGATGTAGGTGGCAGGACAACTGCGCGGCGTCTTGCCGATGGGCGTCTGGTCCACTTCAAGCACGCGGTCCACGGCCTCAAAGCCGCTGACGCCCTCACAACCGCTCCAGTCCACGCCACGCGCCAGCGCGTCGCGCCCGGCCTTGGTGGCGCGCTTGGTCACGACGGCCGCCACATTGGCCAGCAGCACGTCACGCGCCAGCGTGGACTTGCCCGAGCCGCTGACCCCGGTCACAGCCACCAGGCGCTTGAGCGGCACTTTCGCCGTCACGTGCTGCAGGTTGTGCAGCTGCGCACCGTGCACGGTGAGCCACAGCTGATCCTGCGCCAGCACATCGCGGCGCGGCTGCAGCGGGTGTTTCATGGCGTGCAGCAGGTAACGGCCGGTCTGCGAGTCGCTCGCATCGGTCACGTCCTTCACCGTGCCCTCAGCCACCAGCCGGCCGCCACGTTTGCCGGCGCTGGGGCCGATGTCGATGATGTGGTCGGCCCGGCGGATGGTGTCCTCGTCATGCTCCACCACCACCAGGGTGTTGCCCTGGTCGCTCAGGCGCTGCAGCGCGCCCAGCAGGATCTGGTTGTCGCGCGCGTGCAGGCCGATGGTGGGTTCGTCCAGCACGTAACACACGCCCTGCAGATTGCTGCCCAGCTGCGCGGCCAGGCGGATGCGCTGCGCCTCGCCACCGGACAGCGTGGGCGCGCCACGGTCCAGCGTGAGGTAACCCAGGCCCACCTGCTCCAGGAACTCCAGACGGCTCCTGATCTCGGGAATCAGGTCACGCGCGATATCGCCTTCGCGCTGGGTCAGACGGCCGATCACCTGCAGGGTCTCGACCCAGGCCCGCACATCGCTCACGCTCAGGCGTGCGATCTCGGTGATGCCCACGCCGCTGAACTTCACGGCGCGGGCCGTGGCGTTCAGGCGTGTGCCCTCGCAGCTCGGGCAGGCCGCATCGGCCACGTCTTCCACCTCGGGTTCGGCAAAGGTCTGTTCGCGGCCTTTTTCCTTGTCGTCGCGCACCGAATCGTCCAGCAGCTTGCGCTGCTCCTTGCTGAGTTTGACGCCCGTGCCCACACAATCCGGGCACCAGCCGTGTTTGCTGTTGTAGGAGAACAGGCGCGGGTCCAGCTCGGCATAGGAGGTGGCGCAGACCGGGCACGCGCGCCGCGTGGAAAACACCTGCAGCGAGCCGATGCCGGCCGTGGCGGCGCCGCTTTTCATGGCCTCGGCCAGGCCGGCCAGGTTGCTGAGCACATGCAGCACGCCCTTGCCGTGCTCCAGCGCCGTGGTCAAGGCCAGGCGCAGCGCGGCCTCGTGCTCCGGCTCAACCTTCAGGCTGGCCACCGGCAGCTCGATGGTGTGCTCCTTGAAGCGGTCGATGCGCGGGAAGCCCGTGGTGGGCAGAAAGTTGCCGTCCACCCGCAGGTGCGTGTAGCCGCGTGGACGGGCCCACTCGGCCAGCTCGGTGTAGACACCCTTGCGGTTCATCACCAGCGGCGCCAGCAGACCAACCTCCTGGCCGCGGAACTGCTTCATGAGCTGGGCCAGGATGCTGTCGGGTGTCTGCGGCGCCACCGCGGCGCCGTCATGGATGCAATGCTGCACGCCGAGCTTCACGAACAGCAGGCGCAGGAAATGCCAGACCTCGGTGGTGGTGCCCACCGTGGACTTGCGGCCGCCGCGGCTGAGGCGCTGCTCGATCGCCACCGTGGGCGGGATGCCGTAGACCGCGTCCACCTCCGGCCGGCCGGCCGGCTGCACGATGCTGCGCGCATAGGCGTTGAGCGATTCGAGGTAACGGCGTTGCCCTTCGTTGAACAGGATGTCGAAGGCCAGGGTGGACTTGCCCGAGCCGCTGACGCCGGTGATGACGTTGAACTTGCCGCGCGGGATGTTGACCGTGAGCGACTTGAGGTTGTGTTCCTTGGCGTTGACGATCTGGATCGCGTCCGGTGCGTCCGACTTCTTGCGCACCGGCTTGTGGCCGGGCGTGAAGGCCTGCGGGATGAAGCGGGCCGCGCCCTCGTGTGCCTCGTGCACCTCACCCATGGCCAGGGCGTACTCGCGCAGGGCGCGGCCGGTGTGGCTGCTGGGGTGCAGTCGCACCTCCTCGGGTGTGCCCACGGCCACCAGCTCGCCGCCGGCGTCACCCCCTTCGGGGCCGAGATCGATCAACCAGTCGCTGGCGCGCATCACGTCCAGGTTGTGCTCGATGATCAGCAGGGAATGGCCGGCGTCGAGCAGCTTGCGCAGGGCGCGCATGAGCTTGGCGATGTCATCGAAATGCAGGCCCGTGGTGGGCTCGTCGAAGAGGAAGAGCGTGCCCTTCCTGCCCACCACCTGCCGGCTGGCCGTGGCGCTTTTGGCGGCCTCGGCCAGGAAACCCGCGAGCTTGAGACGCTGGGCCTCGCCGCCACTGAGCGTAGGCACGGGCTGGCCCAGGCGCACGTACTCCAGCCCCACGTCCACGATGGGTTGCAGGGCGCGGATCACATCGCGGTCGTTGGCGAACAGTCCGGCCGCCTCGCTGACGGTGAGCTCCAGCACGTCGGCCACGTTGAGCAGGCGACCGCCACGCTCCACGGTGATCTCCAGGATCTCGGGCCGGTAACGTTTGCCATCGCAATCCGGGCAGCGCAGGTAGACGTCGCTGAGGAACTGCATCTCCACGTGCTCGAAACCCGAGCCGCCGCAGGTGGGGCAGCGGCCGTCGCCGCTGTTGGCGCTGAACTTGGCCGCGGTGTAGCTGCGCTGGCGCGACAGGGGCGCATTGGCGTAGATCTCGCGGATGGCGTCCCAGGCGCCCACATAACTCACAGGGTTGGAGCGGGCCGTCTTGCCGATGGGCGACTGGTCGACAAACACCACGTCGGCCAGCTGCTCGGCGCCCAGCAGGCGCTCATGCAGGCCCGGCGTCTCCGTGGCGCGGCCGAAATGGCGCATCAAGGCCGGGGCCAGCACGTCCTGGATCAGCGTGGACTTGCCCGAGCCCGAAACCCCGGTGACGCAGACCAGGCGGCCCAGCGGGATGTCGATGGAGATGTTCTTGAGGTTGTGCTCGCGTGCACCTTCGAGGATGAGGCGCGGCGTGTTCTCGGCCACCATGCGCTTGAAACCCATGCCGACCTGCTTGCGCGCGCCCAGGTAGGCGCCGGTCAGGGTGTCGGCATTGCGCAGGTCGTCGGTGCTGCCGTCGAAGACGATCTGGCCGCCGCGCTCACCCGGGCCGGGGCCCATGTCGATCATGCGGTCGGCCGCGAACATCACGGCCGGGTCGTGCTCGACCACCACCAGGGTGTTGCCGGCGTCGCGCAGGCGGTGCATGGCCTCGATGATGCGGTGCATGTCGCGCGGGTGCAGGCCGATGCTGGGCTCGTCCAGCACGAACAGGGTGTTGACCAGCGAGGTGCCCAGCGCCGTGGTGAGGTTGATGCGCTGCACCTCCCCACCCGACAGCGTGCGGCTCTGGCGGTCCAGCGTGAGGTAACCGATGCCCACGTCACACAGGTACTTCAGGCGCGTGGTGATTTCCTCGAACAGCAGCTTCAGGGCCTGGGCTTCGCCCTCGGCATGGGTCGAGGCGGTGATTTCGCTTTGCTGGAAGCCGTCGAAGAAGCGGCGCAAGCGGTCCAGCGGCAAGAGCATCAGGTCGTGCAGGCACAGACCCGGCAGGGCCTCCAGCTGGGCGCGGCTCCACTGGGTGCCGGCCGGCAGGAAGCGCTTGGCCGGCTCCAGCACGGCGTCGGCGTCGGCCTTGCTGCCGATGCGCCAGAGCAGGCTCTCGGTCTTGAGGCGGGCACCATTGCAGGTCTCGCAAGGGGTGTAGCTGCGGTACTTGGACAGCAGCACCCGGATGTGCATCTTGTAGGACTTGGTTTCCAGGTACTCGAAGAAACGCTTGATGCCGTACCACTGCTGGTTCCACTTGCCTTTCCAGTTGGGCGAGCCGTAGATGACCCAGTCCTTCTGCTCCTGGGTCAGCTTGTACCAGGGGGTGTCACGCGGGATGCCGGCCGCCTCGGCATGGCGCATCAGGTCGTCCTGGCACTCGGCCCAGGCGGGGGTCTGGATGGTCTTGATGGCGCCGGCGCGCAGGGTGAGCTTGTCGTTCGGGATGACCAGGCCGTAGTCCACCCCGATCACGCGGCCGAAACCGCGGCAGACCTCGCAGGCGCCGACGGCCGAGTTGAAGGAGAACATGGAGGGGATGGGGTCGGCGTAGCGCAGGTCGCTGTCCGGGTTGTGCAGGCCGGTGGAAAACCTCCAGATCTCCGGTTCCCCCTCGTCGACCAGGCGGTAGACATTCAAGCGCCCGCTGCCGCGCTTGAGCGCCACCTCGATGGCCTCGATCACACGGGCGCTTTCCGCGCTGGAGAGGCGGAATCGATCCGCGACGACGTCCAGCATTTTTCTCGGGCCGGCCGGCGTGGCCGCCTCCCGCTCGGCCTGGACCTTGGTGAAGCCGCTGGCTGACAGCCACTGCTCGATTTCTTCCCGGCTGGTATTGCCAGGCAACTCCACCGGAAAGGTCAGCACCAGGCGCGGATCGCCGGCCTCTGCGGCACGTTTGCGCAGCTCGGCATAGATGCTGTCGGCGCTGTCGTGCCGCACGGCCTGGGCCGTCTGGCGGTCGAAGAGCTGGGCCGCGCGTGCATAGAGCAACTTGAGGTGGTCGTTGAGCTCGGTCATCGTGCCGACCGTGGAGCGCGAGGAGCGCACCGGGTTGGTCTGGTCGATGGCAATGGCCGGGGGCACCCCCTCCACCTTGTCCACCGCCGGCTTGTCCATGCGGTCGAGGAACTGGCGGGCGTAGGCACTGAAAGTCTCGACGTAACGCCGCTGGCCCTCGGCGTAGAGCGTGTCGAACACCAGGCTGGATTTGCCCGAACCGCTGGGGCCGGTGACCACCGTCAGTTCCCCGGTGCGGATGTCCAGATCGAGGTTCTTGAGGTTGTGCTGGCGTGCGCCGCGGATGCGGATCGTTCCCTGGGTCATGACTGCTGTCTTTCGGTATGGCCCGAACATTCTAGGCAGGCCCTCTTACCCCAGCATGACCGCGGGGCTTGCCAAGGGGCCCGCTTCCGCTAGACTAGGCTCACTGATCCTCCAAAACGAGAGGTCCACGGAGACAAGATGCGAAACTTCAAAGTATTGGGCACCGTCCTGCTGACCCTGGCCGCGACGGCCAGCCAGGCCCAGATCCTCATCGGCCAGACGGCCGGTTTCTCTGGCGCGGTGGCCGCCGGCGTGAAGGAAACCACCGACGGCGCCAAACTCTACATTGATGCCGTCAATGCCAAGGGGGGCATTGCGGGCCAGAAGATCGAACTGATCTCGCTTGACGACAAGTTCGACCCGAAGCTGGCGGCGGAGAACGCCCGCAAGCTCATCGAGGAGCAGAACGTGGTGGCGCTGTTCCTCAACCGTGGCACGCCGCACTCCGAAGCCATCATCCCCCTGCTGGACAAGCACGGCATTCCCCTGATTGCCCCCTCCACGGGCGCCATGAGCCTGCACCAGCCCGTGAAAAAGCACGTCTTCAACGTCCGTGCCACCTACCAGCGTGAAGCCGAGAAGGCCGTGACCCATCTGTCCACCATCGGCATCACCAAGATCGCCCTGGTGCACGTGGACGACAGCTTCGGCCTGGACGGCCTGGCCGGTGCGCAAAAGGGCATGGCCACGGCCAAGCTCACCCCGGTTGTGCTCGAAAAGTTCGACCGCAGCAAGCCGGACTTCAGCAAGATCGGCCCCGCAGTCACCCAATCGGGCGCCCAGGCCGTGCTGCTGATCGCTTCGGGCTCGGCCGTGGTCGATGGCATCAAGGCCATCCGCGCTGCCGGCAGCGCCGCCCAGGTGGTGACCCTGTCCAATAACGCCTCCGGTGGTTTCATCAAGAGCCTGGGCGAGAATGCGCGCGGCGTCATCGTCTCGCAGGTGTTCCCCCAGTCGATTTCCTACGCTCTGGTCAAGGAAGCACAGGACATGGCACGCGCCAAGGGGGCGGCCGACGTCAGCCCGGCCATGCTCGAAGGTTATGCCGCGGCCAAGGTGCTGGTGGAAGCCCTGCGACGCGCCGGTCCCAAACCCACCCGCGACCGTATCCAGGCGGCCCTGGAAGGCCTGAGCAAGTTCGATCTCGGCGGCCTGGAAGTGAACTTCAGCCCCCAGGACCATACGGGTCTGGACTTTGCAGACCTGTCCATCATCACCTCCGACGGCCGTTTCCGGCGCTAAGAGTCCCCCTAAGCCAGCAGGGCTTGCTCCAGCGACCGGCAAGCCTCATGGCCCACAGCGGCCTGGATCTTCGGAAGCAGCGCCAGCAAGTCCTCGTACCCCGAGGCCCCCTCGACCGCCAGGTTCAGCTTGAAGCCCCGCAGGCCCAGCGAAGCCGTGAGCCGGGTGGCCAGCGGATAGGCCTCGGCATAACGCTCCTGTGGCGTGCGCGCGCTGCGGGCCGTGGCGGCAGCCGTGGCCGCTTCAGCCGCGGCGACCGCTGCCGCATCCGCCACCAGGAAACCTTGCGCCACCATGTGCGCCACATCGGCCGGCGTCACGCCGAGACCGGCCGTGGCCGCCAGCACCTGCTCCAGCGTCTTGACCCCATCGAACAGGATGAAAGCCGAACGCTGCCGGGCCGACAGCGCCGGCGAGCGCTCCTTGAAGGCTTGCTGCCCAACGTCTGTTTTTGAGTAGTTCATGTTTTGGAGTGGCTATGCATGCCACTTTGTCTCCTCTGCACCGGCTTACCTGGCGGCGCTGGCTGCCGGCGCGGGGGCCGATGCAGCTGCGGACGGGGCAGGAGCCGGCGCCTCGGGGGCGTGCACGGCATCGGCGCCATGCTTTTCGCCACCCATGTCGAGCTGGTCACCGCCCTTGATGATGACGAACAGGGCCAGGGCGGCGAAGACGATGAAACCGATGATGATTTTCCACATGATGTGTGTCCTTGAAAGAAAAGGCCCTCGCCAGAGGAGAGGGCCACAGTGTCCGACCCGCCCTGGCAGGCCGGGTCGGGAGGGACGCGAAGTACGCTGGCTTCAGTCGTTGGCGTAGATGTCCACGTCCTTGGTTTCCTTGACGAAGATCATGCCGATGACGAAGGTCATGCCGGCGATGATGATCGGGTACCAGAGGCCGTTGTACATATTGCCGGTCTGCGCCACGATGGCGAAGGCGGTGGTGGGCAGCAGGCCGCCGAACCAGCCGTTGCCGATGTGATACGGCAGCGACATGGAGGTGTAGCGGATGCGGGTCGGGAACATTTCCACCAGCATGGCGGCGATCGGGCCGTAGACCATGGTGACCAGGATCACCAGGTAGGTCAGGATGGCGATGACCATGACCTTGTCGACCTTGGCCATGTCGGCCTTGGCCGGGTAGCCGTGCTCCTTGAGCGCGTCGGCCACGGCCTTCTTGAACTCGGCGTCCTTGGCCTTGGCTTCGTCGGCCGGAATGCCCTTGGCGGTGTAGCCGGTGATGACGGTCTCGCCAATCTTGATGGAGGCAGGCGTACCAGTGGCACCCACGGCGTTCTCGTAGCTCACCGAAGCGCCGGCCAGCACCTGCTTGGCGATGTCGCAGGAGCTGGTGAACTTGGCGGTACCGGTCGGGTTGAACTGGAACGAGCACTCGTTGGGGTCAGCCGTCACGACGACCTTGCTCGACTGCTGGGCCTTGTACAGGTCGGGGTTGGCAGCCTTGGTCAGCGCCTCGAAGACCGGGAAGTAGGTCAGCACGGCCAGCAGGCAGCCGGCCATGATGATGGGCTTGCGGCCGATCTTGTCGGACAGGGAGCCGAACAGGATGAAGAAGGGCGTGCCGATCAGCAGCGAGATGGCCACGTAGATGTTGGCGGCAGCACCGTCCACCTTGAGCGCCTGGGTCAGGAAGAACAGGGCGTAGAACTGGCCCGAGTACCAGACCACGGCCTGGCCGGCGGTCAGGCCGATCAGCGCCAGGATCACGATCTTCAGGTTCTTCCACTGGCCGAAAGACTCGGACAGCGGAGCCTTGGAGGTCTTGCCTTCAGCCTTCATCTTGGCGAAAGCCGGCGACTCGTTCATGGACAGACGGATCCAGACGGAGATGGCCAGCAGCAGGATGGAGACGATGAAGGGAACACGCCAGCCCCAGTCGGCGAAGGCCACTTCACCGATCAGGGTACGGGTGCCCAGAATCACCATCAGGCTCAGGAACAGGCCCAGCGTGGCCGTGGTCTGGATCCAGGAGGTGTAGGCGCCGCGCTTGCCGTGCGGCGAGTGCTCGGCCACGTAGGTGGCGGCACCACCGTACTCACCACCCAGCGCCAGGCCTTGCAGCAGGCGCAGGGCGATCAGGATGATGGGGGCGGCCACGCCGATGGTGGCGTAGTTCGGCAGGATGCCCACGATGAAGGTGGACAGGCCCATGATCAGGATGGTGACCAGGAAGGTGTACTTGCGGCCGATCATGTCGCCCAGGCGGCCGAAGAAGATGGCACCGAAGGGACGCACGATGAAGCCCGCGGCGAAAGCCAGCAGCGCGAAGATGAAGGCCGAGCCGGCATCCAGTCCGCTGAAGAACTGCTTGGCGATGATGGCCGCCAGCGAACCGTAGAGATAGAAGTCGTACCACTCGAAAACGGTACCCAGGGAAGAGGCGAAGATCACCTTCTTCTCTTCCGGCGTCATCGGCCGTGCGGCCTGTGCAGTTGCCATGTTGTGTCTCCAATATAGGCAATCCCCCGGTCGGGGAATCTGGCCTGATTGTTGGAGACAGCACTGACCCAGCTCTGACGCGAAACCAACGTGGGCTGACGCCGGCCTGAACGCAGGCTGACGAATTAGGTAGTAACCCGCGGATTTTCTTTCACCTGCCGGGAAACGCTGCGTGCCCCGGACTCAGGCGTCAGGTACCGCCGTCTGGGCCCACCAGCCCGGCCCGTCGAACCAGGCATCGCTTTCGAGGTAACGACGCAGCATGGGCAGGCTGTCCAGGCCCCAGAACATGCGGTCATCGACCACGAAAGACGGCACACCGAAGACGCCGGCAGCCACGGCCGCGTCGGTGTTGGCACGCAGGCGGGCCTTGACGGCCTCGTCGTCGGCTTGGAGCGGCGGTGCCAGCTGCTCGCGCAAGGACTGCAGGCGCGCGGGGTCGTTGGCGTCCAGTCCGCCATGCCAGACATGGCCCAACAGGGTCTCGCAGACATAACGGTTGGGGTCGCCGCCGTTGGCCGCCGCAATCGCCAGGCGCAGCAGGGGCAGCGGGTTGAAGGGGTGCACGGCCGGCATCTGCAGCGTGACGCCCTGCTGCTGACCCAACCACATCACATGCCGATAGGTCCACTCGCGTTTGGCCGGCACCTCGGCCGGTCCCAGCAGCTTGTGGTGCCGCAGCATGGCGCCCAGCAGCACCGGCCGGTAGCTGACGGAGTAGCTCAGGCCCATCAGCGCCTCGGGCAGCTTCTCGAAAGCCAGGTGCGTGTAGGGCGAGATGAAGTCCAGGTAGAAGGTGATCTGCTTCACGGGTTCACTCCTTGCGCCGTGGCGCGTGCCTCGATGCGGGCCCAGATGGTGCGCTTGCCCGCGTCATCCAGGGTGGACCAGGCAGCGATCTCGTCCAGCGTGCGCAGGCAGCCCTTGCACAAACCCGTGGCCGCTTCCATGCGGCAGACTGAGATGCAGGGTGAGGGCAGGTTACAGGCCTGCGCCTGCGCCGCCACTGCCTTCTCGGCCAGCCATTCCATCGCGCTCAGACCCGCTTGTTCAGCAAGGCCGTCGCGGCACGCGAATTGGGCTTGCGCTGCAGGAAGTCGCTGATGTACTGGCCGGCATCGACCAGCTTGTCCAGATCGATGCCGGTCTCGATGCCCATGCCGCGCAGCATGTAGACCACGTCTTCGGTGGCTACGTTGCCCGTGGCGCCTTTGGCATAGGGACAGCCGCCCAGGCCGGCCACGGAGGACTGGAAATTCCAGACGCCCATTTCCAGCGCGGCGTAGGTGTTGGCCAGCGCCTGACCATAGGTGTCGTGGAAGTGGCCCGAGACGTCATGGAGATCGTAGTGCTTGAGCGCCGCTTCCATGGCGCGCCGGGTCTTGAGCGGCGTGGCCGCACCGATGGTGTCCGCCACGTCCACCCGCTGCACGCCGATCTGCTTCATCAGCCGTGCCACCAACTCCACCCGCTCGGGCGCCACGTCGCCTTCGTAGGGACAGGCCATGGCGCATGAGATGGCGCCGCGCACCTGGATGCCGGCGGCCCGCGCAGCAGCGACCACCGGGGCGAAACGCTCGATGCTCTCGGCGATCGAGCAGTTGATGTTCTTCTGGCTGAAGAGTTCGCTGGCCGCGCCGAAGACCACGATCTCGTCCGGCTTCGAGAGCACCGCCGCCTCGTAACCCTTCATGTTCGGCACCAGCACCGAATAGCGCACCCCCGCCTGGCGCGTGATGCCGGCCATGACCTCGGCGTTGTCGGCCATCTGCGGCACCCACTTCGGCGACACGAAACTGGTGACCTCAATCTCCGTCAGGCCGGCGTCCTGCAGGCGCTGCACCAGCCCGATCTTGACGGCCGCCGGCACCGGCTGCTTCTCGTTCTGCAGGCCGTCGCGCGGACCGACATCGACCAGTTGGACGCGGGTGGGAAGACTCATGTCAATAACCTTTCGAGGGATCGACGATACCAGCGATGGATTCCCCACGCGCCAGCCGGGCGATCTTGCTGGCGATCTGCGCCACGCTCTCGTCACGCAGGGTGCGCGCCGCCGTGTGCGGTGTCATCGTGATCTTCGGATGACGCCAGAACGGGTGGCCGGCCGGCAGCGGCTCCTGGCGGAACACGTCCAGCGCGGCACCCGCCAGGTGGCCGCTGTCGATCAGCGGGATCAGGTCTTCCTCCACCAGATGCGCGCCGCGCGCCACGTTGATCACGTAGCCGCCGGGCTGCAACAGTGACAGCGTCTCGCGGTTCATGATGCCGCGGGTCTCTTCGGTCAGTGGCAGCAGGCAGACCAGCACCTTGGTCTCGGCCAGGAATTCGGCAAACTGCGCCTCACCCGCGTAGCAGCGCACGCCATGCAGTTCCTTCGGGGCACGGCTCCAGCCGCGCACCGGGAACTCGAAGGCCTGCACCGCGCGCGCCACACGCTGGCCCAGCACGCCCAGGCCCATGATGCCCACGGGGAAGTCCTCGCGCAGGCGGGGCTTGCGGAAAGACCACTTCCCGCCTGCCACGTCAGTCGCGTAAATGTCGAACTCGCGGAAGTGGCGGATCAGGGCGTGCACCACGTACTCCGCCATCTGCACCGACATGCCGGCATCGTCCAGCCGCACCAGCTTCGTCGTCGCGGGCAGTTTGAGCTGCGTGAGCGCATCGACACCGGCGCCGATATTGAACAGGGCCTTGATCTGCGGCTGCTCGTCCAGGAAAGCTTGCGGCGGCGCCCAGACCACCGCGTAGTCGGCCGGGCCGGCGCCGGGCGCCCAGACCTCGATCTCGGCCTGCGGCAGCGCGGTGCGCAGCGCGGCCAGCCAGGGTTCGGCCTTGAAGTCGGTGCAGCAGAAATAAATCTTCATGACGGCGAGCTTAAGGGCACAAACGCAAAGGCCAGGTCACATGGCTGACAACTTCAACAGTTCCGCGCCCTCGCCCACCTGGTCGCCCGGCGCATACAGCAGCTCGGCCACCACCCCCGCGGCGGGTGCCGCGATGGTGTGTTCCATCTTCATGGCCTCCATCACGGCCAGCACCTGGCCCTTGGAGACGGTGTCACCCGCCTTGACAGCGAAGGACACGACCTTGCCTGGCATGGGCGCCGTCAGGCGGCCGCCTTCGGCCTGCGCCTCGCCGGCATGGGCCAGTGCGTCGAGCACGGTGATCTGGGTGGCGCCCTGGGGCATGAACACATGGGCCACCTCGCCACTGCGCAACACCTGCGCAAGCACACGCAGGCCAGCGTAGTGCAGGACGATGTCGTCGCCATGGCGCTTGAACTGCAGCGTGGCCCCCGCCTCTTCCACCCGCAGCTGCAAGGCGCCGTCGTGCAGATAGGTCAGCACCGCCGTGTGCTGCTCGCCATGAAACGCCAGGTCGAAGTAGCGCTGCGTCAGGCCGTGCGAACGCCAGCCGTCGCGCCGCGCCCAGGGATCAACCCAGCCCACCGAGGGTGCGGTGCCCTGCTCCTGCAGCAGCGTGTGCGCCACCACGGCCGCGGCGGCCAGGGGCAGGCCCACCTTTTCCTGCTCGAACAGCACGGCCGCCTCGCGCACGATCAGCGCGGTGTCCAGGTCGGCCTGGGCGAAGGAGCGGCTGCCCACCACATGGCGCAGGAACTGCACATTGGTCTGCAGGCCCACGATCCGCGTGGCGGCCAGCGCGGCGTCGAGCCGGGCCAGGGCCTGCTCGCGCGTGTCGCCGTGCACGATGAGCTTGGCGACCATGGAGTCATAGAACGGACTGATGGCGTCACCTTCACGCACACCGGAGTCCACGCGCACATCGGCCCGCTCGAACGTGCTGCATGCCGGCAAGGCATAGACCTGCAGCATGCCCGTGGCCGGCAGGAAATGCCTGTCCGGATTCTCGGCGCAGATGCGCGCCTCGATGGCGTGGCCCTGGATCTTGATCTGCTCCTGCTTGAGCGGCAGCGGCTGACCCGCGGCCACGCGCAGCTGCCATTCCACCAGGTCCAGCCCGGTGATGGCCTCGGTCACCGGGTGCTCGACCTGCAGGCGGGTGTTCATCTCCATGAAGAAGAAGCTCATCCGGCCTTCGCGCTGCTCGACGATGAACTCCACCGTACCCGCGCCCACGTAGTTGACGGCGCGCGCCGCGGCCACTGCGGCCTGGCCCATCTGCTGCCGCAGTTCGGGTGTCATGCCGGGCGCCGGCGCCTCCTCCAGCACCTTCTGGTGACGGCGCTGCACCGAACAGTCGCGTTCGAACAGGTAGACACAGTTGCCCTGCGTATCGCCGAAGACCTGGATCTCGATATGGCGCGGGCGCAGCACGTATTTCTCGATCAGCACCGCCGCATCGCCAAAGCTGTTGATGGCCTCGCGCTGGCAGGAGGCCAGCGAGCTCTCGAAATCCTCGCGTTTTTCCACCACGCGCATGCCCTTGCCGCCACCGCCGGCACTGGCCTTGATCAGCACCGGGTAGCCGATGCGGTCGGCCTCGTGCTGCAAGAGCCTGGTGTCCTGGTCGGCACCGTGGTACCCCGGCACCAGCGGCACGCCGGCTTTTTCCATCAGGCGTTTGGATTCGGCTTTCAGGCCCATGGCCTGGATGGCCGCGGCCGGCGGGCCGATGAAGACCAGCCCGGCTTTCGCACAGGCCTGGGCAAAGGCCTCGTTCTCGCTGAGAAAGCCATAACCCGGGTGGATGGCCTGCGCACCGGTGGCCTGCGCCGCCTCGATGATGCGTTCCCAGCGCAGATAACTCTCGGCCGGCGCGCTGCCGCCGATGTGCACGGCCTCGTCGCAGACGGCCACGTGCTTGGCGTTGGCATCGGCATCGGAATAGACGGCCACGGTCTGGATGCCCAGGCGGCGTGCGGTCGCGGCCACGCGGCAGGCGATCTCCCCGCGATTGGCAATCAATATCTTCTTAAACATACTTCACCTTTCCCAGGTCCAGGTAAGCGGCCGCGGCGGCCGCGGTTGGGTGGTCGAGTCGCGGCACATGGCCCAGCAGCGGGGCGGAAATGCGCGCGGCGATCGCTTCGATATTGCCGTCCATGTGGGCCATGGCCGGGTCCACGGTGTTGGCTACCCAGCCGGCCAGCTTGAGCCCGCGCGAGGCAATGGCCTCGGCGGTCAGCAGGGCATGGTTGATGCAACCCAGGCGCAAGCCCACGACCAGCACCACGGGCAGACCCAGTTGGCGGGCCAGGTCCGAGGTGTCGTAACCATGGGTCAGCGGCACGCGCCAGCCGCCCACCCCCTCGACCACCACGGCCTCGGCCTGGGTGCGCACCTGCTCGTAGCTGGCGATGATGCGGCGCGGCTCGATCAGCACGCACTCCAGCGCCGCCGCGATATGGGGCGCCGCCGGCGTGCGCAGCAGGTAGGGGGTGGTCAGTTCGCGCGGCAGCTTCAGGGGCGCTGCGTCATAGAGCTGGTCCACGTCCTCGTTAGACCAGACGCCATCACGCAGTTCGGCGCCGGCCGCCAGGGGTTTCATGCCGGCGGCGCGCACCCCCGCCTGTCCGAGGGCATACAGCAGGGCGCTGCTGATGAGGGTCTTGCCGATCTCGGTGTCGGTACCCGTGACGAAGCAGGAAAAAGCCTTCATGGTTTCAGGCCTCCTGCGCCAGTTGCCCCAACGCCGCCAGTAGCCGCGCCACATCGTCGTGGGTGTGGGCCGCCGACAGCGTGAAACGCAGGCGCGCGGTGCCCACCGGCACGGTGGGGGCGCGGATGGCCGACACCCAGAGGCCCTGGGCTTCCAGCGCCTGCGCCGCCGCCATCACCTCGGCATTGCCGCCGATGATCAACGGCTGGATGGGCGTGGCCGAGGCCAGGTGCTTCCAGTCCGCGCGCACCGGCATACCGGCCAACTGGTGCTGCAACAACTCCAGCTGGGCGCGGCGCTGCTGTCCTTCGCGGCTGTCGATGATGTTGATGCTGGTCAGCAGCGCATGAGCCAGGGCCGGCGCAGCGGCGGTCGTGTAGATATAGGGCCGCGCGCGCTGCACCAGCCAGTCGATCACGGTTTCATGCGCGGCCACGAAGGCACCGCTGACACCGGCAGCCTTGCCCAGCGTGCCCATGTAGACCAGCTGGGGTGAGCGCAGTTTGAAATGCTCCAGCGCGCCACGGCCATGCTCACCCAGCACGCCAAAGCCGTGGGCATCGTCCACCACCAGCCAGGCGCCAAATCGTTCGCACAGGGCCAGCAGAGCGGGCAGCGGGGCGATGTCGCCGTCCATGCTGAAGACACTGTCGGTGACCACGATCTTCGTCTTGGCCGTGCTGGTCGACAGCGCGGCCTCCAGCGCGGCCACGTCGCAGTGCGGATAGACCGTGATCTTGGCGCGCGCCAGGCGCGTGCCGTCGATGATGGAGGCGTGGTTCAGTGCATCGGAAAAGATCTCGGCCTCGCCCGGTGTGGCCGCCGCCAGGGCCGTCAGCACCGCCAGATTGGCCATGTAGCCGGTGCTCAGGTACAGCGCACGCGCCTGCTCCAGATGCGGTGCCTCGAAGGCGGCCAGACGTTCTTCCAGTTCCTCATGGGCTTTGGAGTGCCCGCTGACCAGGTGCGAGGCGCCGCTGCCGGCGCCATAGAGGCTCACACCCTCCTGCAGCGCCGCGGCGATGCGTGCATCAGCCGCCAGGCCCAGGTAATCATTGCTGTTGAAACTCAGTACGCGCTGGCCGTCCAGCATGAGGTTCGGGGCACAGGCGGTTTCTGTCGTGCGGCGGCGGCGGCGCAGACCCTGCGTATCGAGTTGTTCAATCTGCTCTTGCAGCGTTGTGATCGGAGCAAAGCTCATGCTCATAAGGCTCCCCCACGCTCACCCACTGCGTGTGGTTCGCTGCCCCCTGAGGGGGCCCTCGCGCCTTGGGACGGCCCGGCGGCGCTCATCACCTCATCGAACACGGCGCGTGTGCGCTGCGCCAGCTGGGCGATTTCTTCGTCATCCAGGATGTAAGGAGGCATGAGGTAGACCGTGCGGCCGATGGGGCGCAGGAGCAGGCCGCGCTGCAGGGCTGCCGTGAAGAAACGCCGCGAGAAAGTGGCCGCCTGGTCGGCATCGTTCACCACGGCGTCGAAGGCCCAGATCATGCCGCGGCGGCGGAAATGCCGGACGCGTTCATCGTTGGCCAGCGGCAGCAGCGCCTCGGTGAGCTGCTGCGCCTTCCCGCGGTTGGCATTCAGCACATCGTCCTGCGCAAAGATGTCCAGCGTGGCCAGCGCCGCACGGCAGGCCAGCGGGTTGCCGGTGTAGGAATGCGAGTGCAGAAAGCCACGCGTGACGTCGGCATCGTAAAAGGCCTGGTAGATGCTCTCACGTGTCATCACCAGTGACAGCGGCAGGTAGCCGCCGCTGATGCCCTTGGACAGGCAGACGAAGTCCGGCCAGATGCCGGCCTGCTCGCAGGCGAAGAAGGTGCCGGTGCGGCCGCAGCCCACGGCGATCTCGTCGGCAATCAGGTGCACCTGGTGGCGGTCGCAGATGGCACGCACCTGCCGCAGGTACTCCGGGTCGTGCATGGCCATGCCGGTAGCGCACTGCACCAGGGGCTCGACGATCACCGCGGCCACCTTGCCGCTGCGTTCCTGCAGCAGCGTTTCCAGTGCGGCGGCGGCGCGACGCGCCACATCCGCGGCACTCTCGCCGGGCTGGGCCAGACGCGCATCGGGTGAAGCCACCACATGGGCGCGCTGCAGCAGCGGGCCATAGGCGTCACGGAACAGGGCCACGTCGGTCACGGCCAGAGCCCCGATGGTCTCACCGTGGTAACTGCCGGACAGACAGACAAACTCCTGCTTCTGGCTCTGGCCGCTGTTGCGCCAGTAATGAAAACTCATCTTCAGCGCGATCTCCACCGCCGAGGCCCCATCCGAGGCATAGAAGCAGTGCCCCAGCACGCCCCCGGTCAACGCGCCCAGGCGCTCGGACAGCTCGACCACGGGCTGGTGCGTGAAGCCGGCCAGCATGGCGTGCTCCAGCTTGTCGAGCTGATCCTTGAGTGCCGCGTTGATGCGCGGATTGGCATGGCCGAACAGGTTGACCCACCAGGAACTGATGGCGTCGAGGTACTCCTTGCCCTGCACATCGACCAGCCAGGCCCCGCGTCCGTGGCTGACCGGAATCAGCGGCACGGTCTCGTGGTGCTGCATCTGCGTGCAAGGATGCCAGACGCTGCGCAGGCTGCGCGCGACCCAATCGTCGGATGGCAGGGCGGAGGAAGTTGAGACTTTCAATTCAGTTCCGGATTTCTTCAAGGGGCCCGCATTCTGGCAGGCCAGGCCGCATCACATGCGGAACACACCGAACTTCATGTCCGGGATCGGCGCATTGAGCGAGGCCGACAGGCCCAGCGCCAGTACCCGCCGCGTATCGGCCGGGTCGATCACGCCGTCGTCCCACAAGCGGGCCGTGGCGTAGTAGGGGTGGCCCTGCTCCTCGTACTGCTGGCGGATCGGCGCCTTGAAAGCCTCTTCCTCCTGCGCGCTCCATGAGCCACCCTTGCCCTCGATGCCGTCGCGCTTGACGGTGGCCAGCACGCTGGCGGCCTGTTCGCCGCCCATCACGCTGATGCGCGCGTTGGGCCACATCCAGAGGAAACGCGGGCTGAAGGCGCGGCCGCACATGCCGTAGTTGCCGGCGCAAAAAGCCCCGCCGATGATGACGGTGAACTTGGGCACATTGGCCGTGGACACGGCCGTGACCATCTTGGCGCCGTTGCGGGCAATGCCTTCGTTCTCGTACTTGCGGCCCACCATGAAACCCGTGATGTTCTGCAGGAAGACCAGGGGGATCTTGCGCTGGCAGCACAGCTCGATGAAGTGCGCACCCTTGAGCGCGCTCTCGGAAAACAGGATGCCGTTGTTGGCGATGATGCCCACGGGCAAACCCTCGATGCGCGCGAAGCCCGTCACCAGCGTGGTGCCGTAGCGCGCCTTGAACTCGTCGAACTCCGAGCCGTCGACGATGCGCGCAATGATCTCGCGCACGTCGAAAGGCTTGCGTGTATCGGCCGGGATCACACCGTAGAGCTCCTCGGCCGGGTAACGTGGCGCCAACGGCGGGTCCACGCTCACCGGCAGCGTCTTGCTGATGTTGAGGTTCTTCACCGAGGCCCGTGCCAGCGCCAGCGCGTGCAGGTCGTTCTGCGCCAGGTGGTCGGCCACGCCCGACAGGCGCGTGTGCACGTCGCCCCCGCCCAGGTCTTCGGCCGTCACCACCTCGCCGGTGGCGGCTTTCACCAGCGGCGGGCCACCGAGGAAGATGGTGCCCTGGTTCTTGACGATGATGGCCTCGTCGCTCATGGCCGGTACGTAGGCCCCGCCGGCGGTGCAAGAGCCCATGACCACGGCAATCTGCGCAATGCCCAGCGCGCTCATGTTCGCCTGGTTGTAGAAGATGCGGCCGAAGTGCTCGCGGTCCGGAAAGACCTCGTCCTGGTTGGGCAGGTTGGCGCCGCCGGAGTCCACCAGATAGATGCAGGGCAGGCGGTTCTGCTGCGCGATCTCCTGCGCGCGCAGGTGCTTCTTCACTGTGACGGGATAGTAGGTGCCGCCCTTCACGGTGGCGTCGTTGCAGACGATCATGCAATCCACGCCGCTGACACGGCCGATGCCGGCGATCAGGCCGGCGCAGGGCGCGTCGCCGTTGTACATGTTGAAAGCCGCCAGCGGCGACAGCTCCAGGAAGGGCGTGCCGGGATCGAGCAATCGCTGCACGCGCTCGCGCGGCAGCAGCTTGCCGCGGGCGGTGTGCTTGGCACGGGCGGCCTCGCCGCCGCCCTGGGCCACCTGGTCGACCTGGGCCTGGTGATCAGCCACCACGGCACGCATGGCGGTCGCATTGGCCTGGAAATCGGCCGAGCGGGCGTTGAGTTGGGTTTCCAGAATCGGCATGAACGTTCTTTCTCAACAGCAGCCCGCAATTTTCATATCGCGGGATTTGATTGACGTTTACGTAAACGTCAATTGTGGCAGATTTCCAGCCTTCGGCCCAGCCGGAAGGAGGCCCATTTTGCGGCAAGATGAAACCATGCTCCACCTCCACCACTGTGTCAGTGCCCGCTCCTTCCGCCCCCTGTGGATGCTGGAAGAACTGCAGTTGCCCTACGCGCTGCACATGCTGCCCTTCCCGCCGCGCGCCCACGCGCGCGACTACCTGCTGCACAACCCGCTGGGCACGGTGCCCCTGCTGGTGCACGGCGAGGTTCGCATGACCGAGTCGGCCGCCATGTGCCAGTACCTGGCGACCCGGAGGCCTGAAGCGGGTTTGGATGTGGCACCCGGCGAGCCGGACTTCGGCGCTTATCTCAACTGGCTGCACCTGGGCGAAGCCACGCTGACCTTTCCGCAAACCCTGGTGCTGCGTTACCGCCACTTCGAGCCGCCGGAGCGACGCCAGCCGCAGGTGGCCGAGGACTACGCGAAGTGGTTTCTGGCCCGCCTGCGCACGGTCGAGGCCGCGGTCACCGGCAGCGATTACCTGTGCGCCGGGCGCTTCACGGCCGCCGATGCCAGCGTGGGTTATGCGCTGCTGCTGGCCGGGTACCTGGGCCTGGCACCGCAGTGGGGCCCCGCCACCACGGCCTACTGGCAGCGGCTGCAGGCGCGCCCGGCCTTCCAGCGTGCGCTGGCGGCGGAACAGGCCGCGGCAGGGGCCCAGGGGGTGGACCCCACGCCCTCGCCGGCCCTGCGGCCTCACGACAGCTGAAAAAGATTCGGCGCACCACAGCAGTGCGCCAGCTCTGGCATGACGCTTGCTCACCCTGAAGGATCTGTGCAAGAAAACACCGTCGTGACCGTCCACCCCGCCCGCATCCGCCGCACCAGCCTGCTCAGCATCGGCGAGCTGGACCGGGCGCGCGTGCTCGACACCCTGGTCAACAACCTGGACGGCATGGCCTACCGCTGCCAGAACGACGCCAACTGGCGCATGGTCTTCGTCAGCCAGGGCTGCCTGCCCCTGACCGGCTACGGCCCGGCCGAACTGGTGCAGAACGCGGCCATCAGCTGGGAGGACATCACCCACCCGCTGGACCGCCCCCGCGTGCGCGGGCAGATCGATGCTGCCGTGCGCAGCGGGCAGCGCTTCTCGGTCGAATACCGCATCACCACCCAGGCCGGGCAGATCAAGTGGGTGCACGAACGCGGCATCGCCGTCTCTGACGAGCAGGGCGAACTGGTGATCGAAGGCTTCATCGAGGACATGAGCGCGCAGCGTGAAATGGCACAGGCCCAGAAGGAAGCCGAGCTGCGTTACCGCAGCATCTTCGAACACGCCTCCGAAGGCATTTTCCAGACCTCGATCGACGGCCGTTACCTGGCGGCCAACCCGGCGCTGGCCCGTCTCTACGGCTACGCCAGCCCCGCGGCGCTGATCGCCGGCCTGGACGACATCGGCCGCCAGCTCTACGCCCGCAGCGGCCAGCGCGAGCGCTTCCACCAGCTCATGGCCCAGCAGGGCGAGGTGCTCAACTTCGAGTCCGAGGTCTACCGCCAGGACGGCACGCGCATCTGGATCTCCGAGAACGCCCACGCCGTGCGCGACACGGACGGCCAGACCCTCTACTACGAGGGCACGGTGCAGGACATCTCGGAGCGCAAGCGTTACCAGGAGGAACTGGAGCGCCAGGCCAACCACGACATGCTGACCGGCCTGCCCAACCGCATCCTGCTGGGCGACCGGGTCGAGCAGGGCATCGCGCGCGCAGCACGCCTGGGTTATTACCTGACCGTGGTCTTCATCGACCTGGACAATTTCAAATTCATCAACGACAGCCTGGGCCATGGCGCCGGCGACGAGCTGCTCAAGGAAATCGCCAGTCGTCTGCGCCACTGCGTGCGCACCTCCGACACGGTGGCGCGCCTGGGCGGCGACGAATTCGTGCTGCTGCTGGGCGACCACTTCCGCGCCAGCACGGTGATCTCGCAGCTGCGCCGCGTGCTGGCCGAGATCGGCCGCCCCGTCATGCTCTCGGGGCGCGAGTTCCACGTGGGCGCCAGCCTGGGCGTGGCCATGTACCCGGGAGACGGCGAAGACCCGGCCAGCCTGCTCAAGCATGCCGACACCGCCATGTACGCCGCCAAGAACCGCGGGCGCAACAACTTCCAGTTCTTCACCAGCGAACTCAACCGCGTGGCCGACGAACGCCTGAACCTGGAAGCGGCGCTGCGCCAGGCCATCGAGCACGAGGACTTCGAGGTGCACTACCAGCCCAAGGTGGACCACCGCCGTCGTATCGTCGGCGTGGAGGCGCTCGCGCGCTGGACCCACCCGGAGTACGGCCCCGTCAGCCCCGACCGCTTCATCCCCATCGCCGAGGAAACCGGGCTCATCGTGCCTCTGACCACCATCATCCTGCGCCGCGCCTTCGCCGCAGCGCGTGACTGGAACCAGCGGTTGCCCACGCCCCTGCGGGTGGCGGTCAACCTCTCGCCGCGCCTCTTCCTCAGCGGCGACATCGTGGCCCATGTGGCCGGCCTGCTGGAAGAGGCCCAACTGCCCTCCTCCCTGGTCGAGCTGGAGATCACGGAGACCGTCTTCATGGGCGACAGCGACAGCGTGGTCGCCACCCTGGGCGACTTCAAGGCCCTGGGCGTGCAGCTGGCCATGGACGACTTCGGCACCGGTTACTCGGCGCTGAGTTATCTGCGTCGTTTCCCGCTGGACATCATCAAGATCGACCGCTCCCTGGTCACCGGCATCGAACACGACGAGGATGTGGCCATGATCGCGCGCGCCGTGATCTCGCTGGGCCAGAGCCTGCGCAAGACCGTGGTGGCCGAGGGCGTGGAGAACCAGGCGCAGTTCGATTTCCTGCGTTACCAGGGCTGCCATGAATTCCAGGGGTATCTGCTCTCGCGCCCGCTGCCGCAAGCCGAGATGACACGCCTGCTGCAGGCCGGCGGCGTGATACCGGCCCCGGCGCGGCCGGCCTCGGGTTTTGTGCCGCTGGTTTAGGACAAGAGCGCGGGCAGCTGCGCCATGTCGCTGAACACCGCGGCCACCCCGGCGCGCAGGAAAGGTTCGACCTCGCCCTGCGGCACGTAGGCAAACACCGTGGCGCCCGCGGCCAGGCCGGCGGCGGTGCCGATCAGCGTGTCTTCCACCACGGCGCAGCGCTGCGGCGGCGCCGACAGGGCGGCCGCAGCGGCCAGGTAGACATCGGGGTGCGGCTTGGAACGCGGCATCTCGTGGCCGCTGAAGATGCGGCCCTCGAAATAGTCGTGCAGGCCGACCTTGCGCAGCTGCAGTTCGACCTTGTGGCGATCGGCGCCAGAGGCGCAGGCAATGCGCGCGTCCAGCCGCTCGTGTACCTCATGCACCGCGGCCTGCGCGTTGGCCACGATGCGCAACTCGTTCTCCAATGCGGCGTTGCGGCGTTCGCGGAAGCTGGCCAGCCAGGCCTCGGTCAGCGGCTGGCCCGTGTGAAACTCGATGCGCTCCTTCTCATCGCGCACCATCCGGCCGATGAAGATGCGCATGCACTCTGCTTCGCTCAGCACCCAGCCCCGCTCGGCCAGCATCGTGCGCAGCACGCCGTTGACGATGGGCTCGGAATCGACCAGCACACCATCGCAGTCGAAGAGCACGGCTTCGAATTTCATTTCAAGTCACCATCGACGTAGTACCAGCGCCCGTCTTCGCGCACGAAGCGGCTGCGCTCATGCAGGCGCACGGCACGGCCGCTCCTGTCGCGCTGGCGTGCGACGAACTCGACTTCGGCATGCGTCGCATCGATGGGCTGGTGTTGTTTCACCTCCAGCCCCAGCCACTTCACGCCGGCCTCGAAACCCAGTTCCGTCGGCCGGGTGCTGGCATGCCAGGTGGCGAGCAGGTAGTCGGCCCGCTCCAGCACAAAGGCGCTGTAACGCGAGCGCATCAGCGCCTCGGCATCGGAGGCCGGTGTGCCGGCAAAGTCCGCGAGGTAGCGGCCGCAACATTCCCCATGGATCAATGCACGACCGGCCGCATCAACTCGGCCGCAGGGGCAATCCGCCGCCATCAGCCGCCTTTTTTGGCCTTGCGCTGTTCCAGCGTCTCCACCGGGCCGCCCTGCTTGACCCATTCGGCGAAACCGCCATCGATGTGCGAGACATTGGTCATGCCCATATCCTGCAGGGTCTTGGTCGCCAGCGCGCTGCGCCAGCCGGCGCCGCAGAAGAGGATGAAATGCTTGCTCTCGTCAGCCCACATGGGCTTGTGATAGGGCGATTCCGGGTCCACCCAGAACTCCAGCATGCAGCGCGGCGCATGCGTGCTGCCGGTCACGGTGCCCTCTTTCAGCTCACGCACATCGCGGATGTCGACGATGTGCACCTGGGGGTCGTCCAGCATGGCCAGCACCTCGGGCACGGTGTGGGTCTTGACCTCGGCCATCGCTTCGTCGACGAGGGCGCGGAATCCTTTGGTGATGGGCATGATCGTCAACCTTTACTTGAGTCGATAGAGCCGCTCGGCATTCTCAAACCCGACCTTCCGGGCAAGCTCCCTGGGCAGTGCCATCAGGACACGGCGTATGCCCATGCGTTGTGCTTTCGATCGCTCGGCAAAAAGGCGCGCCGCCGAGCCTGACTTCGCACTCGGGTCCACGAGGAAACTGTCGCTACCGAAAACAAATCGGTCGGAGTATTCCTGCACGATCTGCACCCACTCGGGATTCACTTCACCACTGGGCGTCACCATGACGCCAGGCGTGCGCGCCATCGGCCGGATGCTGAGAAACAGGTTGGAATGACGCGACAACATGTCCCGCACCAGCATGGGGGTGTACTGTCCGATGAAGTCGAGACCTCCTGCATGCGCCCAGACGATCTTGGCCTTGCGGTTGTGCTGCAGCAAGCGCTCGAATGCCTCGATGTTCGGCTGGAATATGTCAGGGTTGTTGAACTCCTTGAGCTCCGCGGGCACGGGGGTCAGCGTCAACACTGGATCGAAATGCAGGTCCATTACCAGATCACGTTCAGCGGCAACGTCGGCCAGGACCAACAACATGGGATGGTCTGCCGGGACCGACTCATAGTCATGTTTGATATTCAAGGACAGATGGTGCAGCGCGATTTCGCCAAACCCGACCACGCCAGAATCCGCAATGCGCAGGGCCTGTTCACGAAATTCCTTGAGCGTCGCCTCTGGAACCTGTGTCTGCTTGCTGTAGTTGTGCAAGATCGGATTGAGGGTGGCGCCGCCAGCAACCACAGCAAAACGATCCCCATGTTTCTTGAGCACCTCGACGAGCTGCGAGCCATCGAGCGCACCCGTTTTTGATTGCGGTGGGGGCAGCACCACCAGCCTTCGGATACGTTCCTGATTCATCAACTCCAGGCCCTGGTTGGCCAGTTGCTCAGCCCCACCAGCGCTCTCGGCAATGAAATGGAAGTGCACATCCACCCAGGCAATAGGCTGCGCCTGCGCCTGCGTGAAGAAGAGCCCGGACGCCAGCCACAGCAACGCTGCGACAGAGGCATGAAACGGACGGTGTAACTTCGACATGCGTTTCACTCCCTCAACGATTCAATCATTCGTCAGCCGGTACACGCGCGCGGCCGTACCACCAAAGATATCGGCCTGCTCGGCAGGCGACAGATGCTGCACGGCGGCGCGGTGCGCCGCGATCAGGCTGGCGTGGTCGGTCCAGAGCTTCTCGATGGGGAAGTTGGAGCCGTACATGCAGCGCTGGGCGCCGAAGAAAGTCACGGTCTGCCCCACCACCAGGGCGATGTGCGCCGGGTCGTTGCGCTGGAGAAAAGTGCCCAGGCCCGAGAGCTTCACAAACACATTGCGCTGCGCGGCCAGCTTGCCCATGCCTTCGCGCCAGGCCCGCAGGCCCACATGCGAGGGGTCGGCCAGCATGCCGGCGTGGACCAGGATGAAATTCACCTTCGGGTTCGCGGCCGCCAGCTGGGCCGCGTCGGCCATCTGGCCGGAGAAGACCTGCAGGTCGAAGCTGTAGCCATAGTCGGCCAGGTACCCGATATTGCGGCTCAGCACCGGGCTGCGCACCTGCTCGGGCCCGGGGGCGAAACGGTACAAGGGGTTCTCGTGCCAGTGCAGCTGCATGCGCACGCCACGCACCAGCGGGTATTTCTTCAGGAGGTCGAGCTGCGGCCGCACGTCGGAGGCCATCATGTCGGCATAGGCCACCATGGCATGGGGCCAGCCGGTGCGCTGCGCCTCAGCCTGCACCCAGGCGGCTTCCTGCTCGAATTGCGCCGGCGGCCAGTTGGTCTGCACGTAGACGGACTGTGTGATGCCTGAGCCGGCCTGGTCGGCCAGGAACTCTTCCACCCCGTAGTCGCGCCGGATCGCCTCGTAAGGCCCGAAGATGCGCGGCATCATGGGGCCCTGCAACCAGGGCAGGTCCTGCTGGCGCCAGATGTGGTGGTGGGCGTCGATGATTTTCATGCGTCTCCTCTTTCAGGGAGGAGTATGACGCTCAAAGCGAGCGCTGGATCAGTATTTTCTGCACGTCGCTGGTGCCTTCGTAGATCTGGCAGACGCGCACGTCACGGTAGATGCGCTCGACGGGAAAGTCGGCCACGTAGCCGTAGCCACCCAGGGTCTGGATGGCGGCGCTGCAGACCTGCTCCGCCATCTCGCTCGCAAAAAGCTTGGCCATGGCGGCCTCCTTGAGGCAGGGGCGACCGGCGTCGCGCAGCACGGCGGCGTGCCAGGTCAGCTGGCGCGCGGCCTCGATCTTCGTCGCACACTCGGCCAGGCGGAACCCCACGGCCTGGTGATTGAAGATGGGCTGGCCGAAGCTCTCGCGCTCCTTGGCGTACTGGATGGCCACTTCCAGCGCGCTGCGCGCCATGCCTATGCTCTGCGAGGCGATGCCGATGCGCCCACCCTCCAGCCCGCCGAGGGCGATCTTGTAGCCCTCGCCTTCCGAACCAATCAGGTTCTCGGCCGGAATGCGGCAGTTCTCGAAATTGATCTGCGCCGTGTCGCTGCTGTGCTGGCCGAGTTTCTCTTCCAGACGCGCTACCACGTAACCGGGCGCATCGGTCGGCACGAGAAACGCGCTCATGCCCTTCTTGCCCGCGCCCTTGTCGGTCACGGCGATGACGATGGCCACCTGCCCGTGCTTGCCGCTGGTGATGAACTGCTTGACGCCGTTGAGCACATAGCCGTCGCCATCGCGCACAGCCGTCGTGCGCAAGCCCGAAGCGTCCGAGCCCACGTGCGGCTCGGTCAGGCAGAAGGCGCCCAGCATCTCGCCGCGCGCCAGCGGCGTCAGCCACTTGGCTTTCTGCTGCGCGTTGCCGTGTTTCATGAGGATGGCGTTGACCGGGCAGTTGGTCACGCTGATCGCCGTGCTGGTGCCGCCGTCGCCGGCGGCGATCTCTTCCAGCACCAGGGACAGGCTGAGGTAATCGAGCTGGGCGCCGCCATATTCCTCGGGCACGCAGATGCCGTAAGCGCCCAGTGCGGCCAGGCCGCGGTGCACCTCTTTCGGAAAATGGCGCTCCCGGTCCCAGCGCGCTGCATGCGGCCAGAGCTCGGCGCGCGCAAAGTCGCGCACCGCATCGCGGATCATTTCCTGGTCGGGGGTCAGCAGCATGGGGCCCGCCTTCAATTGACGTTGACGTAAACGTCAATTATGCCGGGCTGCGCCCGGCAAGCCCGCTCAAAGCCGGAAGGTGCCCACCAGCTGGTTCAGGTGCTGGGCCTGTTCGCGCAGGCTCATGGCGGCGGCGGTGGATTCTTCCACCAGGGCCGCGTTCTGCTGGGTAGCCTGGTCCATCTGCGTCACGGCCTCACCGACCTGGGCCACGCCCGTGCTCTGCTCGCTGCTCGCCGCGCTGATCTCGCCCATGATGTCGGTCACCCGACGGATGCTCGCCACCACCTCCTGCATGGTGGCGCCCGCCTGGTCGACCAGGGTCGTGCCCTGCCCCACGCGTTCCACGCTGTCGGTGATGAGGGTCTTGATCTCCTTGGCGGCCTCGGCACTGCGGCCGGCCAGACTGCGCACTTCGCTGGCCACCACGGCAAAGCCTCGCCCCTGCTCACCCGCGCGTGCAGCTTCCACCGCCGCATTGAGCGCCAGGATATTGGTCTGGAAGGCGATGCCATCGATCACGCTGATGATGTCGGCGATCTTCCTGGAGCTGTCGTTGATGCCCTTCATGGTGTCCACCACCTGGGCCACCACTTCGCCGCCCTGCACGGCCACCGTAGACGCGCTTTGGGCCAGCTGGTTGGCCTGGCGCGCGTTGTCGGCGTTCTGCTTGACGGTGGAGGAGAGTTCTTCCATGGAAGCGGCCGTTTCCTCCAGCGCACTGGCCTGGCTCTCGGTACGCGCGCTCAGGTCCTGGCTGCCGGCGGCAATTTCGCTGCTGGCCGTGGTGATGCTGTCGGTGGACTGGCGCACCTCGCCCACCAGACGGCGCAGCGACTCCTGCATTGTCACCAGCCCTTCCATCAGGCTGCCCTGGAAACGCGTCGGCGGCACGGGGTAGGCCAGGTTGCCCTCGGCAATCTCCGACAGGGCGTCGCGTGCATCGCTCGGGTCGCCGCCCAGTTCGTTGCAGACCGTGTTGCGCAGGTAGATCGTGAAGCCGGTGGCCACGGCGACGGCCAACACGGCCAGGGAGATGGAAAAGAGGATGACCCGGTTGGCCTGGCGTTCGACGTTGGCCTGGGCTTCTGCCGACACCTTTTCGGCCACCTCGACCTGTTTGAGCAGTTCGCCGCGCAGATTGCGCCAGGCCGGCGTCTCGGTGCTGTTGAGGAACTTCACCGTCTCCGTCGACTGCTCCTTGATCAGGGTCAGCACCTTTTCCTGCGCCTGGGCATGCACGGTGCGCAGGGGCGGCAGCCTGGCCAGGCCCTCTTCGAAGGCCGTGCCCTTGGCGGTCTTGACGGCATCGGCATAGGCCTTGTCATAGGCCTCGCGCGCCACGTCCAGGTTCCTGGGGGCCTGGGGATTGGCCGGGTCAAGCACGATGTTGCGCAAGGCCTGGCCCATCTGCAGGCCCTGCGCGTACATCTCGTTGAGCCCGGCGCTGATGCGCTGCTCGGTCTGGATGTACCGACCGAACTGGTTCTTGGTATAGATCAGCCCGCCGATGCTGCCGGCCAGACCGACGATGAACAGCGCCGCGGGAACCACGGCACACAGGAGGAGTTTGGAACTGAATTTCATGCCAAGACCTTGATGGAGGGCGACCCCTACATCATCGTCCACTTATGGATTCTTGCTCATACCCCCAGGGCTATTCATGGCGCGGATAAGCGCCAGTTTTTCAGAGCATTTCCAGCGCCACGGCCGTGCCTTCACCGCCGCCGATGCACAGCGTGGCCAGGCCGCGCTTGAGTCCGCGGGCCTTGAGCGCATGCATGAGCGTGACCATGATGCGCGCACCACTGGCGCCGATCGGGTGGCCCAGCGCGCAGGCGCCGCCGTTGACGTTGACGATGTCGTGCGAAACCTTGAGCTCTTCCATCAGCGCCATGGGCACCACGGCAAAGGCCTCGTTCACTTCCCACAGGTCCACGTCCCGCGCGCTCCAGCCGGCTGCAGCCAGGGCCTTCTGCGTGGCGCCTACCGGGGCGGTGGTGAACCACTCGGGTTCCTGCGCGTACATGGCATGCGACACGATCTTCGCCAGCGGCTTGCAGCCCAGCCTGGCGGCGGTGGAGGCGCGCATCATCACGAGCGCTGCTGCGCCGTCGTTGATGGACGAGCTGCTGGCGGCGGTGATGGTGCCGTCCTTCTTGAAGGCGGGCTTGAGCGCCGCAATCTTGTCGAGCTTGGCCTTGCCCGGACCTTCGTCGATGGAGACCACGGTCTCGCCGGCGCGGGTCTTCACGGTCACCGGCGTGATCTCGGCCGCAAACGCGCCGTTTTGCGTCGCAGCCTGGGCACGGCGCACGCTGCTGCTGGCGAAATGGTCCTGCTGCTCGCGCGTGAACTTGTACTTGGCGGCGCAGTCCTCGCCGAAGGTGCCCATGGAGCGGCCGGCCTCGTAGGCGTCTTCCAGGCCGTCGAGCATCATGTGGTCGTAGATCTTGTCATGGCCCATGCGGTAGCCGCCGCGGCCCTTGAGCATGAGGTAGGGCGCATTGGTCATGCTCTCCATGCCGCCGGCCACGACCACGTCGGCCGTGCCGGAGTGCAGCATGTCGTGCGCGAACATGGCCGCGCGCATGCCCGAGCCGCACATCTTGGACAGGGTCACCGCACCCGCGCTCTTGGGCAGGCCGCCCTTGAAACCGGCCTGGCGCGCCGGGGCCTGGCCCTGGCCGGCCATCAGGCAGTTGCCCATCAGCACCTCGTTGACGAGCTCGGCCTTGATGCCGGCGCGCTCGACGGCGGCCCGGATGGCCGCACCGCCCAGGTCATGGGCGGAAAGGGAAGAAAAGTCGCCCTGGAAAGCCCCCATGGGGGTGCGGGCGGCGCCGACGATGACGATGGGATCGGACATGGTGTGCTCCTGAGGCAAAAACTTGTGCCCCTATTTTGCCGCGAAAGGCCCGCGCCCTGGCCCTTCGCGGCGGTCAGGAGGACTACGTAGGGGTGTTCCCCCGGTCGACGGCGATATAGATCTCGCCGCCGGTTCGCCTGAACTCGGCGGATTTCTCCGTCATGCCCGCGTCCAGCGCCTGAACCTCGCTCACGCCCTGGGTTTTCGCGTAGTCGCGCACCTCCTGCGTGATCTTCATGGAGCAGAACTTCGGCCCGCACATGGAACAGAAATGCGCCACCTTGGCCGCGTCCTTCGGGAGTGTCTCGTCGTGGAATTTCTGCGCGGTGTCCGGGTCCAGGGAAAGGTTGAACTGGTCCATCCAGCGGAATTCAAACCTCGCCTTGGACAAGGCATCGTCCCGTGCCCGTGCCCCCGGGTGGCCCTTGGCCACGTCGGCCGCGTGGGCCGCGATCTTGTAGGTGATGATGCCGGTCTTCACGTCTTCGCGATCCGGCAGGCCCAGGTGCTCCTTGGGCGTCACGTAACACAGCATGGCGGTGCCGAACCAGCCGATCATGGCCGCGCCGATACCGCTGGTGATGTGGTCGTAGCCGGGGGCGATGTCGGTGGTCAGCGGCCCCAGGGTGTAGAACGGCGCCTCGCCGCAGTGCTTGAGCTGCTCGGTCATGTTCGCCTGCACCATGTGCATGGGCACATGGCCCGGGCCTTCGATCATGGTCTGCACGTCGTGCTTCCAGGCGATCTGCGTCAGCTCGCCCAGGGTGCGCAGCTCGGCGAACTGCGCCTCGTCGTTGGCATCCGCGCCCGAACCCGGGCGCAGACCATCACCCAGCGAGAAGCTCACGTCGTAGGCCTTCATGATCTCGCAGATGTCCTCGAAGTGCGTGTAGAGGAAGTTCTCCTGGTGGTGGGCGATGCACCACTTGGCCAGGATGGAGCCGCCGCGCGAGACGATGCCCGTGACCCGGTTCGCCGTGAGGTGGATGAAGGGCAGGCGCACACCCGCATGGATGGTGAAGTAGTCCACCCCCTGCTCGGCCTGTTCGATCAGCGTGTCGCGGAAGATGGCCCAGGTGAGGTCCTCGGCCACGCCGCCCACCTTCTCCAGCGCCTGGTAGATAGGCACGGTGCCGATGGGCACGGGCGAGTTGCGCAGGATCCAGTCGCGTGTGGTGTGGATGTTCCGCCCGGTGGACAGGTCCATCACCGTGTCCGCACCCCAGCGCGTGGACCAGACCAGCTTCTCCACCTCTTCCTCGATGCTCGAGGTGACCGCCGAGTTGCCGATGTTGGCGTTGATCTTGACCAGGAAGTTGCGCCCGATGGCCATGGGCTCGAGCTCGGGGTGGTTGATATTGGCCGGGATGATGGCGCGACCGCGTGCCACCTCGTCACGCACGAACTCGGGGGTTACCACTTTCGGGATGGCAGCGCCAAAGCTGTTGCCGGCCAGGCGCAACTCGCGCTCGGGACTGTTCAGGTACTGGGCCGTCCACTCGCGCTGCTGGTTCTCGCGCAAAGCCACGTACTCCATCTCGGGGGTGACGATGCCTAGTCGGGCGTAGTGCATCTGGCTGACATTGGTGCCGGCTTTCGCGCGGCGCGGCGTGCGCTGCAGGCCGGCGGCCTGGGCGCGCAGCGCGGCCAGGGCCTCGGCTTCGGCACCCTTGAGACCATCGTCCAGCGCCACGCGGGCGCGGCCGCTGTAGGCCTCGGTGTCGCCACGGCTCTCGATCCAGCCCTGGCGCAGCGCGGGCAGACCGCGGCGCACGTCGATCTCGGCCTGCGGGTCGGTGTAAGGACCGGAGGTGTCGTACACCAGCACCGCCTCGCCATTGCTCTGCGTGATCTCGCGCATGGGCACACGCAGATCGGACCGCGTGCCGGGCACGTAAATCTTACGGGAAGCCGGCAGGGGCTCGCGCGTGAGGGTGATGAACTGGGTCAGCTTGTCGGGTGCGTTCATGAAGACTCTCCTTGAAACAAATGGTTTTGCTCCGAAGGAGGTTCACAGAACGCGAACCTGGGGACGGCACGAGGCCAGCAAGGGGAAACAGACGCGGCACGCCACGCTGGGTGGATGCAGGTCAGGCTCTTCTTACGCCGGCATTAACCGGATCAAGTTCGCGGGTTCGGATCACCATCTCAGCACATCGCGTGTGCACCCCGGGCAAGACGGAATGTAGCCGACCCGACGCGGCTCAGGACATGACCCAGGTCAATTTTTCAGATGGCGCTGCGCTGTTGCGAAAAGCGCCGGCTGCGTTCGTAGGGAAACACGTCGTAGACATGCCCCTGCTGGATGCGCTCCTTGTGACTCTGCCAGAAGGCCGCATCGAGCAGGTCGGCATGGTGTTTCATGAACACCTCGCGCACGGCCGGGTTGCCCAGCAGGAAGGGCGCGAAGGTCTCGGGGAACACATCACGCGGACCGACCTTGTACCAGACCTCGCCGCTCATCTCTTCTTCCTCGTTGCGCGCCGCCGGCACCTGGCGGAAGTTGCAGTCGGTGATGTACTCGATCTCGTCGTAGTCGTAGAACACCACCTTGCCCTGGCGCGTCAGCCCGAAGTTCTTCCACAGCATGTCGCCAGGGAAGATGTTGGCGGCCACCAGGTCCTTGATGGCATTGCCGTACTCGATGACGGTGCGCTCCAGCTGGCGGCGCGCACGACTGGCTTCCTCGGAGGTGTTGGCCGGATCGGCCGCGCCGGCGTCGAAAGCCTCCTGCAGGTAGATGTTGAGCGGGATCATGCGCCGCTCGATGTAGAGATGCTGGATGATGACTTCGCTGCGCCCGTCGGGGTCGCGGTCGCTGATCTCCAGCTGGCTGGGCGCAAACTTCCGGATCTCGGCGATCAGGTCCTCATCGAAACGCTCCAGCGGGAAGGCCACCAGGCTGTATTCCAAGGTGTCGGCCATGCGGCCCACGCGGTCGTGCTGCTTGACCAGCAGGTATTTGCCCTGGACCTGCTCGCGCGTGGTGTCCTTCGGGGGCGGGTACCAGTCCTTGATGATCTTGAAGACATAGGGGAAGGACGGCAGGTCGAATACCAGCATGACCATGCCCTTGATGCCGGGCGCGATGCGAAAGCGGTCGCTCGAATGCTTCAAGTGGTAGAGGAAATCCCGGTAGAACAGGGTCTTGGCCTGCTTGGCCAGGCCCAGGGCGTTGTAGAGCTCGGCGCGCGGCTTGCGCGGCATGAGGCTGCGCAGGAACTGCACATGGGCCGAAGGCACCTCCATGTCCACCATGAAATAGGCCCGCGCGAAGCTGAACAGCATCAGCAGGTCGTCCTCACCGAACAGCGCGGCGTCGATCATCAGGCGGCCCAACTCGCCGTGCAGGATGGGCAGGGCGAAGGGCACTTCGACGAAGCCATTGATGATCTTGCCCACCACGTAGGCGCCCTTGTTGCGGAAGAACAGGCTGGACAGCACCTGCACCTGGAAATTGGTGCGCAGCTTGTTCTGGCCCAGCAGGTCGTTCACGGCGACCAGCACGTGGTCGACGTCACGCGCCAGATCCTCGAAGGGGCACTGCAGCTGGAAGTTGCTGATGATGCGCTCCACCGTCTCGCGCAGGTTTTCGCGCGTGGGGTAGTAGGCGCGGTAGGTGGGCCGGGCGGCGGGCTCGTCGTTCTCGATGTACTCGGTGCTGACCGCAGGACGCACGAAGATGAAGTCGTTCTGGAAATGCGTGCGGTGCAGGATCTTGGTGGTGACCGAATTGAAGAAGGTTTCGGCCAGCTCGGGCTGGTGGTGGTCGACCAGCAGGCCGATGTAGTGCAGCTTGACCTGCTGCCAGATGGCCATGGGCTGGCTGCCGGCCTGGAACGACTGCTCCAGCCGGCTCACGCACTCCTTGACGCGCAGGTCGTAGAACTCGATGCGCTCGCGCTGGGCGCGCTGCTGGCCGTGCCAGTCGGCGGCCTCGAAGCGCTGCTGGGCGCGCGCGGACTCGGTGCGGAAGAGTTGGTAGTGGCGGTTGAAACCGTCCAGCATCGCCTGGGCGATGTCGTAAGCCAGCGTCGAATCCAGGCGCTGGGGGAACATCGCGTTCAGCCGGCGCGGGCGCTCACCCGCGCTTGATCTGTGCCACGCCGGCGATGGCCTGGCGGTACAACGGCTCCAGCGCCTCCTGCCCGTCCACGGTCATCTGCAGATCCTTGAGCAGCCCGTCGTGCACGCCATAGACCCAGGCATGCAAGGTCACGTTCTGGCCGCGCCCCCAGGCATCCATCAGCACGGTGCTCTGCGCCACGTTGACCACCTGTTCGATGGCGTTGAGCTCGACCAGCGCGTCGTGGCGCGCCGCTTCGGGAATGGCGTCGAGCAGTTCGCGATGGCGATCCCGCACGTCCATGATGTGGCGCAGCCAGTTGTCGGCCAGGCCGATGCGCGCGCCTTCCAGCGCGGCCTGCACGCCCGAGCAGCCGTAGTGGCCCACCACCATCACGTGCTCGACCTTGAGCCGCTCCACCGCGAACTGCACGGTGGACAGCGCGTTCAGGTCCGAGTGCACCACCACATTGGCCACGTTGCGGTGCACGAAGACCTCACCCGGCTCCAGGCCGGTGATCTGATTGGCCGGCACGCGGCTGTCGGAACAGCCGATCCACATGTACTTGGGACGCTGCTGCGACTTCAGGCTGGTGAAGAAGCCGGGGCGCTCACGCTCCATCTGCGCGGCCCAGGCGCGGTTGTGGGCAAAGAGATCGTCAAGGGTCTTGCTCATGGCTTGATTTTCCTACAGTGGCCTTTTTCCTCAACGGCGAAGGGTCACACGCACGTTCCAGTCCAGCAGGCCGAGCTGGGCGCGTGCCAGCGCGTCCTGCTGCGCGTCGAACTGGCAGGTGGCGGCGTTCTTGGGATCCACCGGCGAACAGACGAAGCTGGCGGGATTGCCCAGCGTCCAGCTGCCGCGAGCGTTGCGCGCCGTGCCGTAATAGTTCACGCTCAGTGGCGCATTGAGCGCCGGCTTGGCCTGCTGCGCCGGATCGAGCAGCAGATTGCGCCCGGTCTGCACGTAGCCGCGGTTCAGACCCAGCAGCGGCAGCAGCGTAGGGAACATGTCGCGGTGGCTGGCCGGCAGCTGGCGTTGCGGCCCGCAGGCCAGCTTCTCGTCCCAGACCATGAAGGGCACCTGGCTGAGCAGATGGCGACGCTCGGGCGTGGCGTACAGGCCGAAACTGCGCACATTGTGGTCGCCGGTGGCGGCGATCACGGTGTTGTGACGCAGCGGCCCGTTGCGCACCTCCTGCACCAGGCCGCCCAACAGATCGGTGGCGTAGTGGTAGGAGTCGATATTGAGCCACAGGGTGTCGGCGCTGCGCTCCCCACCCCACCTGGCTTCGTTGCGCTTGACGCGCTGGTACTCGGGCGGCAGGTCGTAGGGCGGGTGGTTGGTGGCGGTCAGCACGAAGACGAAGAGAGGCTGGTCCTGCGGTTTCTTCAGGCGCTGCGACAGGTAGCGGAACACGTAGCTGTCCCACACCCCCCAGATGCCGAGATCGGCCTCGGGGTAGGCGGCCTTCAGGTGGCTGGCGTCGATCACTTCGTCGAAACCCTGGGTCTTGAGCACGCGGTCCAGCTCACGCCAGCCGGCGCGCGCCGAGGTCACGAACAGGGTGCGATAGCCGGCCTGCCTGAGCAGCAGGGGAACGGACCAGGGAATGGGCGCCTTGCCCTGCGGCCCCAGCGTGAGCGGCGTGATGGGCGTGGAGAAGAGGATGGCCTCCAGCGAAGGGTGGGTGCCGGGCTGGGCCGAGTCGAAGTTGGAGAAGTGGCAGGCACCGGGCAGGCTGGGCGCCAGCCGGCCCAGCACATCGAAGTCCTTGGCATCCTGGTAGAGGAAGGGCTCGGCGCTCCAGGACTCCATCAGGAAGAACAGCAGGTTCTTGCGCGGCCCCGGCGCGGGTGTGGCGCCCCCTTGCGCGACGAGCGAGGCACGCAGGGCCTGCTCATCCCTGGCCTCGATGCCCAGCACCTGCGCGGCCTCCATGGGCGAGCCGTAACCCAGGCGCTTCAGGCCCAGCAGCGGATCGTTGAGGTTCTGCGAATCGCGCCGCGCATCCCAGGCGAACTTGAGCGCAATGACGCCGTTGGGCACCATGTCGTTGAGAAACTGCGAAGTGGTGACCGAGACGTTCTGCCGCCCCAGGGCCATGGCGCGCAGCGTGCCCTTGGTCGTCAGCACCAGCAGCAGGAAGGCCAGCAACACCCCCAGCAGCGTGAGCCAGACGGGGATGCGCCGCTCGCTGACCCCGCGGTTGAGCCCCAGGCTGAGTCGCCCATAGGCGATCTTGCGCGCCGCGATGGCACCCCAGCTGGCACCGACCAGCACCGCCAGCGTCAGGAAGACCGGGAAGTCGCTCCAGATGGTCTGGAGGATGGCCTTGGTGTCGTCCTCGAAGAAACCGAACACCACCGGGTCGATCGGCGTCTTGTAGAAGCCGAAGTAGTGCAGGTTGACCAGGCTGGCCGTCACGAACAGGAAAGCCACTGTGCCCGCCAGCCAGCCATGCCAGCGCGCCGGCACGACGATGAGCAGCGGCCAGATCAGGATGGCCGCGGCGGCGCAGACCTTGAGGTCGAAGCGCGCACCCTGGTAGATCACGGCCCAGACGTCGGAGAGCGGAGCCTCCAGGCCTTCGGGCCAGTGCCAGGCGATCTGGCCCATGCGCAGCAGGGTCAGCGTGAAGGCCACACACAACACCATGACCCAGGCCTGCAACGTGGCCGAAGCCAGGGCACCCAGCAGGTGGTGGCCGAAGGTGCGCAGCGAGAACTTCACGTCAGACTTCCCTTTCATCTCAGGGAGGTATTGTGCCGTCTGCCGGTTTCACGCACATGACACCCGGCGGGCTCACATGGTCTCGGCAAACAGCTCGCGGCCGATCAGCATGCGGCGGATCTCGCTGGTGCCGGCGCCGATCTCATACAACTTGGCGTCGCGCCACAGGCGGCCCAGCGGGTATTCGTTGATGTAGCCGTTGCCGCCAAAGATCTGCACCCCCTCGCCGGCCATCCAGGTGGCCTTCTCGGCCGTCCACAGGATGACCGAGGCGCAGTCCTTGCGCACCTGGCGCACATGCTCCGCGCCCAGCAGGTCCAGGTTCTTGGCCACGGTGTAGGCGAAGGAACGGCCGGCCTGCAGCACGGTGTACATGTCGGCCACCTTGCCCTGGATCAACTGAAACTCGCCGATGCTCTGGCCGAACTGCTTGCGGTCGTGGATGTAGGGGATGACGTTGTCCATCACCGCCTGCATGATGCCCAACGGCCCGCCGGTGAGCACGGCGCGCTCGTAGTCCAGCCCGCTCATGAGCACCTTGGCGCCGCCATTGAGCGTGCCCAGCACGTTGGCCTCCGGCACCTCCACGTTCTGGAACACCAGCTCGCCGGTGTGGCTGCCGCGCATGCCCAGCTTGTCGAGTTTCTGCGCGATGGAAAAGCCCTTCATGCCCTTCTCGATCAGGAAGGCCGTGACGCCGCGTGCACCGAGTTCGGGTTCGGTCTTGGCATAGACCACCAGGGTGTCGGCATCGGGGCCGTTGGTGATCCAGAACTTGCTGCCGTTGAGCAGGTAGTAGCCGCCCTTGTCTTCCGCCTTGAGTTTCATGCTCAGCACGTCGCTGCCAGCGCCGGGTTCGCTCATGGCCAGCGCGCCCACGTGTTCGCCGCTGATCAGCTTGGGCAGGTACTTTTTGCGCTGCGCCTCGTTGCCGTTGCGTCTGATCTGGTTCACGCAGAGGTTGCTGTGCGCGCCGTAGCTCAGGCCCACCGAGGCACTGGCGCGGCTGATCTCCTCCATGGCGATCATGTGGGCCAGGTAGCCCATGTTGGCGCCACCGTATTCTTCACCCACGGTGATGCCCAGCACGCCCAGGTCGCCCATCTTGCGCCAGAGGTCCATGGGGAACTGGTCGTTGCGGTCGATCTCGGCCGCGCGCGGCGCGATCTCGGCCTGGGCGAATTCGCGCACCGCATCGCGCAGGGCGTCGATGTCTTCACCGAGCTGGAAGTTGAGTCCGGGCAGGTTCATGGAAAGTCTCCGTGGTGGTTCAAACGGCTTTTACTTGCCGTTCTTCTTGTCGAGTTTGGCCAGCAGGGCGCGGGCCTCGCGCTGGTGCGCCTTGATCTCGTCCAGATTGGCCTGCAGGTCGGCCATCTGCTCCTCGACCTGGGTGCGGTGCGCGGCCAGCACATCGAGAAACTTCTTGAGCTGCAGCCCGGTGTCCCGCGGGCTGTCATACATGTCGATGATTTCCCTGGCCTCGCTCAGGCTCAGGCCCAGGCGCTTGGCGCGCAGCGTGAGCTTGAGGCGCGTGCGGTCGCGCCCGCTGTAGACGCGGATGCGCCCGCCCGGTCCGCTGCGCTCGGGCTGCAGCAGGCCCATGTCCTCGTAGAAGCGCATGGCGCGGGTGGTCAGATCGAATTCCCGGGCCAGATCGCTGATGCTGTAGGTCGTTGCCATGGATGGGTCTGCGTTACAGTGGGTTCAACAAAGGCGACAGCGCCGCGCCAGTGACGCTTCTAGAATGGGGCGCCGTCACTTGACGTTTACGTAAACGTCAATTCTGTCACAGAACATGAACGAACTCGAACGCCAGCTCCACTACCCCCTGGGCGAGACCCTGCCCGAACCCGGCGCCACGTTGGAAGTGGCCCCCGGCGTGCGCTGGGTCCGCATGGCCCTGCCCTTTGCGCTGGACCACATCAACCTCTGGCTGCTGCGCGACAGGCTCGACGGCCGCGAAGGCTGGACGGTGGTGGACTGCTGCATCAGCCGCGACGAGGCCAAGGCCCAATGGGAGCAGATCTTTGCCAGCACCTTCGAGGGCCTGCCCCTGCTGCGTGTCATCGTCACGCACATGCACCCGGACCACATCGGCCTGGCCGACTGGCTGTGCGCGCGCTGGAGCACACCCGAGTTTCCCTGCCGCCTGTGGATGAGCGCCACTGACTACAACCTGGCGCGCATAGGCTCCTCCGGCAGCAACGGTTTTGGTGGTGACAGTTCGGCGCTCTTTTTCGCCGCGCATGGCCTGCGCGACCCGGCCTCGATGGACAAGATCCGCGAGCGCGCCAGCTACTACCCCACGCTGGTGCCGGCGGTGCCGCGCCAGTTTCGCCGGCTCATGGAAGGCGATGTGGTGGCCATCGGCGGACGCGGCTGGCGCTGCATCAGCGGCCACGGCCATGCGCCCGAGCACATCGCGCTGTACTGCGAAGAGCTCAAGCTGCTAATCGGCGGCGACATGATGCTGCCGCGCATCTCCACCAATGTCAGCGTCTTCGACATGGAGCCCGAGGCCGATGCCCTGAAGCTCTTCCTGCAGTCCATCGACAAGTTCAAGGCCCTGCCGGTCGACACGCTGACCCTGCCCTCGCACGGCAAACCCTTCACCGGCCTGCACCGGCGCATCGAGCAGCTGCACGAACACCACCGCGACCGCCTGGCCGAGGTGCTGCAGGCCTGCGGCGAAAAACCCTGCAGTGCCGCCGACGTGCTGCCCATCCTCTTCAAGCGCAAGCTCGACCTGCACCAGACCACCTTTGCCATGGGCGAGGCCGTGGCCCACCTGCACGCCCTGTGGTTCGATGGCCAGCTGCGCCGCGAGCGTGATGCCGAAGGGGTTTACCGCTTCCGCCCGCCAGTCCTCTGAGAGCCGCCACCCCTACAATGCGCCGTTTTGGTGCCCGCAGGAGTGCGTGTGGATTCCCTCTTTCCCTGGCTACGCAGTTTCTGGCCTGCGCCGCTGTCGGTCAGCCGGCGTGAGATCTGGCTGGGCTGCCTGGGCGCCGGCCTGGGCCTGCTCGGCACCGAATGGCTGAGCCATCAGACCCTGGGCGAACTCAATCCCTGGTTCATCGCCCCCATGGGTGCGTCGGCCGTGTTGCTCTTTGCCGTGCCGGCCAGTCCACTGGCCCAGCCCTGGTCCATCCTCGGTGGCAACCTGGTTTCGGCACTGATCGGCGTACTTTGCGCACACACCCTGGGCCATGGCGGCCTGGCGGCCGGTGCCGCCGGCGCGCTGGCGATTGCCGCCATGTTCGCGCTGCGCTGCCTGCACCCGCCCGGTGGGGCCGTGGCACTGACCGCAGTGCTGGGCGGACCGGCCATCGCCCAGCTGGGCTACGGTTATGCGCTGTGGCCGGTGGCCGCGAACTCCGCCCTGCTGCTCGCGCTGGCGCTGCTCTTCAACAACCTGATGCAGCGGCGTTATCCGCACCAGCCCGTACCCCAGCCCCACCCGCATCGCACGGCCGACCTGCAGCCCAGTGCGCGCCTGGGCCTGAGCAAGCAGGATCTGGATGCCGCCCTGGGCAGCCAGGGCCAGCTGCTCGACATCAGCCCCGACGACCTGGAGCAGATCCTCACGCGCGCGCAGTTGCATGCGAGCCGCCGCAAATGGGGCGACGTGCTCTGTCGCGACATCATGTCGCGCGACGTGATCCATGTCGGACCGCGCGACTCGGTCGACGAGGCCTGGGACCGGCTGGCGCGGCACAAGGTCAAGGCGCTGCCCGTGATCCGCAATGACGGCACGCTGGCCGGCATCGTCTCGCTGCACGACTTCTTCGTCGGCCACAGCGCACCCGACCCGCGCAAGATGCCCGTCATGAGCACGGCGCGCTTCGTGGCCGACATCATGACGCGCAAGGTGCGCGTCGCCCGCCCGGAACAGCTGATGGTGGATCTGGTGGGCCTGTTCTCCGACGGCGGCCTGCACCACATGCCGGTGGTGGACGAACAGTTGCGCGTGGTCGGCATGATCACGCAGTCCGACGTGGTGGCGGCCCTGTTCAAGACCGGTGCGGCCTGAGGGCAGCCCCGGGCTGCCGCAGTGAACGGCGATAGGTCAGCAGCCGCCCCTTGTAGGCCAGCGTGTCGACCGCCGCGATGCGGTCCAGGCGCTCCTCGCGCAGGTCAAATCCCTGGGCCAGCATGTGCCGGCTGAAGGCGGCACGGTTGCCGCGGTCCGGATCGACGATCCACACCTCGGCACACAACTTGGCATGCCGGCCGATGAAGCCGGCCAGGGCGACGCTGGCGTCGGGGTCGTACAGCAGATCGCTGCCGATGATCAGGTCGAAACGCCCGCGCACCATATCGATGGCCGGCGCGCCATCGTCCTGCTTCAGCGAACCGGGCTTGCTCCAGTGGCCATGCCGGTACTTGATGGGAAGCAACTGGTTGAGCCCCAGGTTGGCCTGCAGGAAAACCTGGGTCAGCGGATGGCAGTCGCTGGCCGTGATGTCGGCACCGCGGCGATGACCGACCAGGCTGGGCAAGGCCAGGCCGCAACCCAGTTCCAGGATGCGCTCCTCCGCCAGCACCGGCCGCAGCGCCATGCGCGCCGCGAGCTGCGCCCCCGAAGGCCAGAGCAGGCCGAACAGCGGCCAGGTGGCAGAAGAAATGCCCTGGCGCAGAGCGGCCCCCAGCGGATCACTGAACTGCTGCCGGTCCAGCAAGGAACGGATAAAGAGATCAGCCACCCCCGTGATGGGCACGTATTGCTGCTTGATCTGGTAGCCGGGCATCGCTGAAGCGTGAAGCCGGCTTGAATGGCTTCGTGAGATGGGAGTGGGCCAGTATAGACCCGGGGCCTGTGTGCACGATGCTGCTGGGGAGATACGTCTCGATACACATGCAAGGTCAACGCAGCGGCAACGCCTCCCGTTGTGTGAGTGTCTTCAGATCCACTGAAGTCACAACATCCACCGAAAGGCAAATGAAATGAGCAAGATCCTCGCCACCCTGATCGCCGGCCTGTTCGCAGCCAACGTCTTTGCCCAGGCTGCTGCACCCGCCGCTCCTGCCACACCCGCAACGCCCGCCACTCCCGCTGCTGCTGCCAAGACGGCCGCGAAGGCAGACGCCAAGGGTGAGAAAAAGGCCGAGGCCAAGAAGGCCGCCGTCGCCACCAAGAAAGCCGAGAAGAAGGCTGAAGCCAAGAAGTAATCCGGCCCTGCCGCACCCTGTGCAGCCCGCCCGCATGTCATGCGGGCGGGCTGTTCTGTTTCAGGCTGCCAGGCGCAGCCAGCCCCAGCAGGCCCATGCAGCGAATGCCACCAGCATCAGCCCGGCAGCGACAATGCTGCCGTAACGCGCCCCACCGGTCACATAGGCCGCCACGATCTTGCTCGCGTTGTTGGTGCTGAAGGCCAGCAGCACGGCGGTGAGCATGGTGGACGGCTCGATCTCACCGCGTGCCGCCAGGCCCATGACCGCTGCGGCCGATGAATGCGCGTCGGCGAAACCCGCCAGTGCCGTGGCGGCCAGGGTGGCCGGCGTCCCCACACCGTGCTGCAGCCAGGCCACGACGGCCGCAATGCCGGTGAACAGCAAGGCCAGCAGGATGGACTGCCGCAGGCTGAAGGCCCGCCCCTGCGCCGGCGCCTCGTCCGGCGGCACCGGGCTGCGTCGATAGGCGGCCAGCCCGAGCAGCAGCGCCATCAGCAAGGCGCTGCCCATGGCAGGTGCGATGAGATGCAGGCCCGCCGGATACAGCAGCCCGGCAATCAGCATCACCTGCAGGGTCGTGGAGACCGTGGAGAACCAGGCACCCGCCACACAGGCCGTGCGCAGCTCGGGATGACGGGCGGCACGTGCGCCCATGGCCGCGATGGTGGCAGTGCTGGAAACAAAACCGGCCACCAGCCCCGACAGCGGCAGACCGAGCCGGGAGCCGAACAGGCGCAAGGCCACATGACCCAAGGCCTGCACGGCCATGATGAGCACGACCAGCTGCCAGACCACGCGCAGGTTGATGCCCCCCAGCCAGGGCAAGGCCTGGTTGGGCGCCAGCGGCAGGACCACCAGGGCCGACGCCGCCAGCAGCAGGGCATCGCGCAACTCCTGCTCGCCCAGCACCTGCGTCGAGAAGCGCTGCAGCGGCACACGCGCCACCAGCAGCACGGCCACCGTCACGCCCAGCGCCGAGGCCAGCACCGGCTCGGGCACGCTGAGCAGGCCCAGCAGAAAGGTGAGGAAGAGCGCGATCTCGGTGGTGACCCCCGGATCGCGCGAGCGGTCCTTGAAGTGCGACACCAGCGCCAGCCCCGCCACCAGGGCACCGGCCACGGCCGTCAGCCAGGCCTGGCCCAGCACTTGCGCGCCGGCGCCGGTCAGGGAGGCCAGGGCAAAGGTGCGGATGCCGGCAAAGCGGCGCGTGGGACCGCTGCCCTTGCTGCGTTCGCGTTCGATACCGATCAACAAGCCCAGCCCCAGGGCCAGCGCCAGGCTGGTCAGGGTGTCGGCGCTGAATGCCGTGTTCATTTCAGTGCCAGCGCGGCAGGGCCTCGTCGCGCAGTTCGCCGCGCAGGCTCTGGTAGTCCGGCACGACCGAGCGCACCGTGTCCCAGAAGCGCGGGCTGTGGTCCATCACGCGCAGGTGGCTGAGTTCGTGCGCGACCACATAGTCGATCACGTTCTGGCGGAAGTGGATGAGCCGCCAGTTCAGCCGGATCGCGCCATCGCTGCTGGCACTGCCCCAGCGGGTGCCCGCGCTGCTGAGCGAGAGCTTGCGCCACTGCACACCCAGTTGTGGGGCGTAGTGATGCAGACGCTCGGTGAAAACGCGATGGGCCTGGCGCATCAGCCAAGCCTGTACGGTGTCACGGATCTGCTGGGTGCTGGCGTGCTGCGGCAGGCCGATGTGCAGGGTCAGGCGCGGCACGCCGTCCAGCGTGAGGTTGGGCGCCTGCGCATCGCTGTGCAGCACCACCTCCACGTCATCGGCCTTGAGGCTGCCGCCCACCGTGCTGTAGGCGTGGGTCGGATCGAGCACCACGATGACCGTCTCGCCCAGGAAGGGGAAACTGCTGCCGTCGCGCCACTCGATGTGCGTCGAGTCCAGGCGCTGCTGGCGCTCGCGCATCTCGCCGAGCTTGCGCACGATCCAGTCCGCCTTTTCCTGCAAGGCGGCCTCCACCTCGTACAGCGGCACCCAGCGCGGCGCGCTGACCACCAGTCCGTCGGGCCCCACCTGCATGCCGATGGTACGGCGCTTGCCGCGCTTGAATTCGTAGGCCACGTGGGCGTCGCACAGACGCGTCTGGCGGTTGGCACGCGGATGGCTGAACTGGGCCGGGGTCATCACGCTATCAATGGCCGGAGCCGGCTGGTGCGGACCTTGCACTTCGGGGGCCGGCGGCGGCGACACTGGCGCCTGCACCGGCGCTGCATCGAAGAGGTCGAGGGCGAGCTGGAGGAAGCTGCGCATGCCCTGATCTTAGTGGAGCATCACTTGTAGGCTTCGGGGTCGAGCCGGCGCATCTCGGCCTCGATCCAGGCCTCGACCTCGCGCATCAGCTCGGCCGGCTCACGGCCCGCGCTGGGGATGGGCTTGCCGATGGACACGTCCACCACACCCGGCCGCTTGATGAAGGCCTTGCGCGGCCAGCACTTGGCTGAACTCACGGCGATCGGAATCACCGGCGCACCGGTCGCCACCGCCAGACGCGTGCCACCGGACTTGTAGGTGCCCTGCTGGCCGCGCGCAATGCGCGTGCCTTCGGGGAACATGATGATCCAGACACCGCGCGCCAGCAGCTCCTTGCCCTGCGCCACCACCTTGGAAAAAGCCAGTGAACCCTGCGAGCGGTCGATGTGGATCATGTCCAGCCGGCCCATGGCCCAGCCGAAGAAGGGCACGTAGAGCAGCTCCTTCTTGAACACATAGGCCAGCGGATGCGGCATCAGCGTGGGCATGAGGAAAGTCTCCAGCGTGGACTGGTGCTTGACCAGCAGGATGGCCGGGCTGGTCTCGCCCACCGGCAGGTTCTCCATGCCGGTGACGCGCACGCGGATGCCGAGAATGACGCGAGCACCATCGATGGCCCAGCCCAGCCAGCGCGCCGCCATCCAGTACAGCGGGTTGCCGCGCACGCGGATCGAGGCCACCACCATGATGATGCCCCAGGGGATCACCGTGATCACCATCCACAGGAGATGAAGCAGGGAACGAAGCAATGCCATGTTGTCTGTCCTCAGGCGCTGTCCCGCACGGTATCGCGCGCCACCAGGTAGTCGGCAAAAGCCAGCAGGTTCTCGTGCACACGCGTGCCGGCCGGGAAATGGTCGGGCAGGGGTTGGCCGCGCAGGGCCTCGCCCTTGCCGGTCAGCACCAGATGCGGCTCGCAGCCCACGACGGCACCGGCGACGAGGTCACGCGCCGAATCGCCCACGGTCGGCACGCCCTTGAGCGAGACGCCGTAACGTTCGCCGATCTGCTCGAACAGCCCCGGCAGCGGCTTGCGGCAGCGGCAGGTCTGGTCGGGCGCGTGCGGGCAATAGAAGACGGCCTCGACACGCCCACCGGCCAGGGCCAGCAGCTTGTGCATCTTGGCATGCATGACGTTGAGCGCGGCCACATCGAACAGGCCGCGGCCCAGCCCCGACTGATTGGAAGCTACCACCACGTGCCAGCCGGCGTGGTTCAGCTTGGCGATCGCCTCCAGCGCACCGGGCAGCGGCTTCCATTCGGCTTCGGACTTGATGAACTCCGAACTGTCCTCGTTGATGGTTCCGTCACGGTCGAGGATGACCAGCTTCATGGTGTGCATGTATCAGGCGGCCAATCGGGACAGGTCGGCCACGCGGTTCATGGCATCGTGCAGGCTCTTGAGCAGGCCCTGGCGGTTCAGGCGCAGGTCCATCTCTTCGGCATTCACCATCACGCCGTCGAAGAAGGCGTCCACCGGCGCGCGCAGGGCGGCCAGCGTCTTGAGCGAGGCGGTGTAGTCGCCGGCCTCGAACTGTTTGTTGGCCTGGGGCACCACGTCTTTGAGTGCGGCGTACAGCTTCTTCTCGGCCTCTTCCTTGAGCAGGACTTCGCTGACGTGCGCGTCTACTTCCTGCTCCTTCTTGAGAATGTTGCTGATGCGCTTGTTCGCCGCGGCCAGGGCCGGCGCCTCTGGCAAGGAAGCAAATTGCATCACTGCAAACAACCGGCCCTCGATATCGCTCAACATACTTGGCTTGAGAGCCAACACAGCCTCGATCTCTTGCGACGAGTAAGCAAACGATTGCTTGATGCCGCTTTCAGTCTGCGAGGCTCTGTCTTCTTTGAAATATCCTCTTAATCTCTCGTAGATAAAGTCAAATAGCGCACCGAAAATCCTCTCGCGCTGAAATTCCGCAATCGCCGAAAATTGATCGGCTGTCACTCGTAACAAAAGGTCCAAGCCGATTGGGCATTCAGTTTCAACCAACATGCGGATCACGCCCAGCGCGTGGCGGCGCAGCGCAAAGGGGTCCTTGTCGCCAGTCGGCAGATTGCCAATACCGAACATGCCCACCAGGGTCTCCAGCTTGTCGGCCAGTGCCACCGTCAGGCCCACGGTATTGCGCGGCAGTTCGTCACCGGCGAAACGCGGCTTGTAGTGGTCCTCAATGGCGTTGGCCACCTCGTCGCCCAGGCCGTCGTGGCGCGCGTAGTAGCCGCCCATGATGCCCTGCAACTCGGGGAACTCACCCACCATATCCGTCAGCAGATCGGTCTTGGCCAGGCGTGCGGCCGTGTCGGCTGCCGCCACCAGCTTCGCATCACCCAACTGCTGTGCAATCGCCTTCGCAATCGCGCGCACACGCTCCACGCGCTCGCCCTGGGTGCCGAGCTTGTTGTGATAGACCACCTTGCCCAGGCCCTCGACGCGCGAGGCCAGCGTCTTCTTGCGATCCTGGTCGAAGAAGAACTTGGCGTCGGCCAGGCGCGGGCGCACCACGCGCTCGTTGCCGCCGATCACGGCGCTGGCGTCGCTGGGGCTGATGTTGCTGACCACCAGGAACTTGTTCGTCAGCTTGCCTGCGGCGTCGAGCAGCGGGAAGTACTTCTGGTTGGCCTTCATCGTGAGGATCAGGCACTCCTGAGGCACGGCCAGGAATTCCTTCTCGAATTCACAGACCAGCACATTGGGGCGCTCGACCAGCGCCGTCACCTCGTCCAGCAGGGCCTCGTCTTCGATGGCGCGCACGCCACCGCCAAGCTTGGTCGCGGCCGCTGTCAGCTGGCGCACGATCTCGGCGCGACGCTCGGCGAAGGACGCGATCACCGCGCCATCGTTGAGCAGCGCAGCAACGTAGCTGTCGGCATCCTTGAGCACCACGACATCCTTCTTCGCTTCAAAGCGGTGGCCCTTGGTGCTGTTGCCGGCCTTCAGGCCCAGGGCCTTGACGGGCACCACGGTGCTGCCGTGCAGTGCTACCAGGCCATGGGCCGGGCGCACGAAGTTGACGCTGCTCCAGCCCGGCAGTTCGCAGTCAGTCTCGAGCTGGTAGCTCATGACCTTGGGGATAGGCAGCTTGGACAACGCCTCGTCCAGCGCTTTCTGCAGACCCGTATCGAGCGTTGCACCGGTGACCAAGCTGTCGTAGAACAGCGCCTCGGCCTTGCCATCGGGCGCGCGCTTGAGCGCGGCGACCGCCTGGGCCGGGTCGGACACATCAGCGCCCAGGGCGGACAACTTCTTGATCAGCGCCTGCGTGGGGTTGCCGGCCGGGTCCAGACCCACGGCTACGGGCATGAGCTTTTGCTGCACCGCCTTGTCGGCCGCCTTGAGCAGGACATGTGTGATGTGCGCGGCCAGGCGGCGCGGCGAGGCATAGGCCGTCACGACGGATTCGGCCGTGGCCAGGCCCATGGCACGCAGCTGCTCGGCCAGTGTGGCGGCAAAGCTGTCACCGAGCTTCTTGAGCGCCTTGGGCGGCAGCTCTTCGACAAACAGTTCAACGAGAAGGTTTTGGGTCGTCATGGTGTCAGGCTGCCTTCTTCGTCATTTGCTCGACCCAGGCACGCGGCGCCATGGGGAAGCCCAGTCGTTCACGGCTCTCGTAATAACTCTGCGCCACGGCGCGCGCCAGGTTGCGGATGCGGCCGATGTAGGCGGCGCGCTCGGTCACGGAAATGGCGCCGCGTGCGTCCAGCAGGTTGAAGCTGTGCGCGCACTTGAGCACCTGCTCGTAGGCCGGCAAGGCAAGCTGTTGCTCCATCAGGTGCTTGGCCTGCTTCTCATGCGCGGTGAAGGCGGTGAACAGGAAGTCGGCATCGCTGTGTTCGAAGTTGTAGGCGGACTGCTCTTTTTCGTTCTGCAGGTAGACGTCGCCATAACTCAGGGTGTCGGTCCACTTGAGGTTGTAGACGTTGTCCACACCCTGCAGGTACATGGCCAGTCGCTCCAGGCCGTAGGTGATCTCGCCCGTGATGGGCCTGCAATCGATGCCGCCGACCTGCTGGAAGTACGTGAACTGCGTCACCTCCATGCCGTTGAGCCAGACCTCCCAGCCCAGGCCCCAGGCGCCCAGCGTGGGATTCTCCCAGTCGTCTTCGACGAAGCGGATGTCGTTCTTCTTCAGGTCGAAGCCCAGCGCTTCGAGCGAGCCCAGGTAGAGCTCCAGGATGTTGCTCGGTGCCGGCTTGAGCACCACCTGGTACTGGTAGTAGTGCTGCAGGCGGTTGGGGTTCTCGCCGTAACGACCGTCCTTGGGGCGACGGCTGGGCTGCACGTAGGCGGCTTTCCAGGGCTCGGGGCCGATGGCGCGCAGGAAGGTGGCGGTGTGCGAGGTGCCCGCACCGACTTCCATGTCGTAGGGCTGCAGGAGTGCACAGCCCTGGGCATCCCAGTAGGCCTGCAGTTTCAGAATGATTTGTTGGAAGGTCAACATGATTGGGTCAGGTGCAAGCGCATCCACCCGGCCAGCGAGCGGCGCGCGCTGCTGGCGCTGAAAGAGGCGGATTTCCGCGTAAGCCCTTGATTTTACGGGGCTTCAGGCCCGAGCCCGGAGGGAATCAGGCTCTTTTGCGCCAGATAGCCCACAGCAGCCCAGCCAGGCCGGCCAGCCACAGCGGCCACAAGCCCGTGTGCGCCACCCAGCGGGCATACGGCGTCAGGCCCTCACGCCCCTCCACCTCGCCCAGCAACACGCCACGGGTGTGGCGTGGCAGCTCGGTGATGACCTGGCCGCGGTGGTCGATGATGGCCGTGGAGCCGGTGTTGGTGGCCCGCACGAAGGGGCGTTCGAATTCCAGCGCGCGCATGCGCGAGATGTGCAGGTGCTGGTCGATCGCCACGGTATTGCCGAACCAGGCGATGTTGCTGAGGTTGACGAAGACCGTAGGGGCCTGGGCCGGGTCACGGAAACGCGCACCCAGCTCCTCGCCAAACAGGTCCTCGTAGCAGATATTGGGGGCCAGCCGCTGGCCTTGCCATTCGAAGGCGGGTTGGCCTACGTTGCCCCGATGGAAGTCTCCAAGGGGGATGTTCATCAGGGCCGTGAACCACTTGAACCCGGTCGGGATGAACTCACCAAAGGGAACCAGGTGGTGCTTGTCGTAGCGCCAGGGTGCCTGGCCCGGCGCCAGGCCCACGGCGGAATTGGTATAGCCCTCGCGGTAACTGCCCAGCGGCAATCCGATCAGCGCCGCCTCGGCGCCACTGGCATATCGCTGACGCAGTGCGTCCCAGTAGCCCTGGGGCAGTTGTTGCGGCAGCAGGGGCAGGGCCGTCTCGGGCGCCACGATCAACGGCGCGTGTCGCTGCTGCAGCTGTTCTGCGTACCAGCGCAGGGCCATTGGCACGCCGGTGCCGGGCTGGAACTTCTCGTCCTGCGGGATATTGCCTTGCAGCAAGGCCACGCCCAGCCGCCCCGTCGAGCGGGTCACCGAGGCGCCATCCATCTGCTGCACGGAGGGCAGGGCCAGCAGGGCCAGGGCCGCCAGGCGCTGCCAGTGGCCACAGGCCCAGATCTGCGGGATCGTCATGGCCAGCCAGGCCGCCAGGGCCGAGATGCCATAGACCCCCAGCCACGGCGCGTAGCCGGCCAAGGGACCTTCGACATGGGCGTAGCCGCTGCCCCCCCAACCGAAACCCGTGAACCAGACACCGCGCGCCAGCTCCGCCAGCAACCAGAGCGCCGCAAACAGCAGGGCCCGCGCGGCCCGTTCGCGTGGGGCGTACCGCACTTGCAGAGCGCAGGCCGCCGCGTAATACAGCGCCAGGGCGCCGGCCAGGGCCAGCACGGCGAGCACGGCCAGTGCGGCCGGCAGGCCGCCATAGGTGTGCATGGAAATGTAGAGCCACCAGAAAGTGGCCGTGAGCCAGGTCGTGGCAAACAGCCAGCCGGACAGTGCCGCCTGCTTCCAGTGCGTGCTGCGTTCAAGTTGCCAGGCCAGCAGGCCCAGCGCGAGGAGTTGCAGCCACCAGCGCGGCTGGCCGTCCCAGGGTGCAGCCAGGGCCAGCGCCTGGGCCAGGCCGGCCCCGCTGCTCAGGATCCAGGAGCCGATGCGCGCCCGGCGCTCAGCCATGAGGCGCGGCCTTGCGCAGCACCACGGGCGAGACCTTGAACCACTTCACGGCACCGCCCTTGGTGTGCAGCACCACGAACCTCAGCCCGGCGATCACGTGCTGTTCCCCGCGTTTGGGCACATGCCCCATCTCATGGGCGATGAGACCGCCGATGGTGTCGAAACTCTCTTGCGGGTCGCTGCCTGTGATCTTGACATCAAAGGCCTCGTTGACCCGCTCCACGGACGCCCCGCCGCTGACGCGGTAGGTCTGGTCGGCCAGGCCGAAGATGTCGCCCTCGTCCTCGGAAATGTCGAACTCGTCCTCGATCTCGCCCACGATCTGTTCGAGTACGTCCTCGATGGTGATGAGCCCCGCCACGCGGCCGAACTCGTCGATCACGATGGCCAGATGGTTGCGGTTGCCGCGGAATTCGTGCAGCAGATCGTTCAGGCCCTTGCTCTCCGGGACGAAGACCGCCGGGCGCAGCAGAGCCCGGATGTTGAGCTCTGGCGCACGCTGCAGCTTGAGCAGGTCCTTGGCCAGCAGGATGCCGATGATGTTCTCGCGCTCGCCCTCAAAGACCGGGAAACGCGAGTGCGCGGTGTCGATGATCACATGGAGCAGTTCATCGAAGGGCGCATTGATGTCGACCAGGTCCATGCGCGGTGCCGGCACCATGACGTCGCCCGCCGTCATCTCGGCCATGCGCAGCACACCTTCGAGCATGTAGCGCGATTCGGCGCCGATGACCTGGTTGTCTTCGGCCTCGGCCAGCGTTTCGATCAACTCGGCGGTGGAGTCCGGTCCGGGGTGGATGAACTCGGCCAGTTTCTTCAGGAAGGTGCGCTTGTCCTCTTTTTCAGGGACGCGCGCAGGGTAAGGGTCGGGCACTGACGGCAGCACGGACGTGCGGTTGTTGGGACCCCCATAGGATAGCGGATCACCATCTCAGGGCTGTGACCGCCGGATGCCGGCCTCAAGGGGCGGATTTGTGACGCGCCTCCCGCACGCCGCGGCGTACATCCTGCAGCCCGGTGATGAATTCCCAGAACTGCTTGGCCTGCACCTTGAGCCGGTAATCTGTCTGGGCCAACTGCTCCTCGACCATTTCCGTCACCTGGCTCTCGAATGTGGATGGCGGAAGACGCAAGTACGCGCTCGCTTCTGACCCGTCGTACTCCACCGTGGCCCCCGCCTTGCGGGCAATGTTGAGCATGGCCTTGTTCTCGCTCAAGGCATGGATGAACATCAGGTGCACACCCTCGTTGCGCGCATGGCGCATGGCCCGCGCAAAGAGCTTGCTGCCGTAGCCGTGACCACGCACCGAAGGCAGCACCGAGACGCCAAATTCAGCACAGGCATCGAAACTCTTGTCGACGGAATGGGCCAGATGGGCCATGGCCACCAGTTCCAGCCTCCGGTTGTAGATGCCGAAAATCGCATCACGCTCGAAGTCCAGGGTGTCGACATAAGCCTGGATCTGGGCATCGTTGGCCAGATAACCGAAGCGCAGGTAGCGATCGTGCTCGTCCAGTGTCTGCAGATGGCGCGCTATACGCCCCTGGTGCCGAGCGCCCAGACGCCGGATCACGGCGACCCAGGGCGCCCGCGCAGTTGCGCTTTGCTCCGGGGGCAGCACCCTCAGCAACTCATTGCCGCGTTCCGTTCCCGAATCTTCCTTGTTTACGTCCATGGCGCGAATGTAAGGTGATTTTCCCTTTTCATCCAGTGGCTAGGCTAGCCTTGACGCGTGCGTGACAGTTTTAGCCGACTACCTAGGACAAGCCCGATGTCACGCCCTCCCCGGCTGCGTTCCAATAGCAAGCTCATGGAGTGATTGATGGAAAAATTCTGGTTGCACAGCTATCCTGCCGGCGTCCCTCACGATGTTGTACCGGGACAGTACAGTTCCCTAGCCCAGTTGCTGGAAGAGTCCTTCCGTAAAAACGCCACCCACCCCTTCTCCGTCTGCATGGAACGGTGGATGAGCTACCGGCAGCTCGACGAGCTGTCCGCAGCGTTGGGGGCCTGGCTGCAGCGGCTGGGTCTGGAACCCGGCGCGCGCGTGGCCATCATGCTGCCCAACATCCCGCAGTTCGCCGTCACCATGGCGGCCATCCTGCGTGCCGGCTACACCTGCGTAAACGTCAACCCTTTGTACACGGCGCGCGAACTCGAGCACCAGCTCAAGGACTCCGGGGCGACCGCCATTGTCGTGCTGGAGAACTTCGCTCACACGCTGGAGGAGGTCATCGGTCGCACCCCCGTCAAGCACGTGGTGCTCACCGCCTTCGGCGATCTGCTCGGGCCCTGGTACGGGCGCTGGCTCACCTTTGCCGTTCGCCATCTGGCCAAGATGGTGCCGCCCTTCAAGCTCCCTCTCTCGGAGGGTCGCACCGTCACGCCGTTTCGCAAGGCTGTGGGTGAGGGGTCCCATCTCTCGCTCAAACCGGCCGCGGTCAATCTCGACTCGGTGGCCTTCCTGCAATACACCGGTGGCACCACCGGCCTGAGCAAGGGCGCCGTGCTGACCCACCGCAATGTGGTCGCCGCCATCCTGCAGGCCGAGGCCTGGTTCACCCCGGCTCTTGACCGTGTCGGTAACGTGCGCGAAACCAACAGCATCGCGGCGCTCCCGCTTTATCACATCTTTGCGCTGACCTTGTGCTTCCTGGCCATACGCTGGGGTTCGCACGTCACGCTGGTTCCGAACCCGCGCGACATCGGCAAGTTTGTAGAAACCCTCAAGCGCCGCCCCTTCCACATGCTGCCGGCAGTGAACACCCTCTTCAACGCCTTGCTGCAGCATCCACAGTTCCGGACTGTCGACTTCTCCCACCTCTGCGTTTCGCAGGCAGGCGGCATGGCGGCCTCCGAAGGAACGGCCCGGCACTGGCGCGAAGTGACCGGCTGCCCCATGGTGGAAGGCTGGGGCATGAGCGAAACCTGCGCCATCGGCACCAACAACCCCGTCACGACCGACAAGTTCAGCGGCACCATCGGCCTACCGCTGCCCGGCGTCGAGATCGCCATCAAGGATGACGGCGGCAAGTCGCTGGCGGTTGGCGAATCGGGGGAAATCTGCATCAGGGGCCCGAACGTGATGACCGGTTATTACCAGCAGGCCGCCGAGACCGCCCAAGCCTTCACATCTGACGGGTTCATGCGCACGGGCGACATCGGGATCATGGATGCGCAGGGTTACACCCGCATCGTCGATCGCAAAAAGGACATGATCCTGGTTAGCGGCTTCAACGTCTTCCCCAGCGAACTCGAGAACGTCATTTCCCTGTGTGACGGCGTGCTCGAATGCGCCGTCATTGGCGTGCCGGATGCCAAGCAGGGCGAAGCGATCAAGGTGTATGTGGTGCGCAGCGACCCGACCCTGAGCGAGGACGATGTGGCCAAGTACTGCGCCCAGAACCTGACCGGCTACAAACACCCCAAGTACATCGAATTCCGTGACGAGTTGCCCAAATCCAACGTCGGCAAGATCCTGCGTCGCGAGTTGCGGGCCGGCAAGTGAGCCCTGCCGCCCTGCCGCCCGACATCGTCGTCCTGGAGCGGGGTTGGCTGTCTTCCAACAACATCCTGCTGCTGGGGCCGGAGCAGTGTGCCCTGGTCGACAGCGGGTACGGTACCCACGCTGCGCAGACGGTCGCCTTGGTTCAGGCCCGATTGGGCGCCTGTCCGCTGGATCTGCTCGTCAACACGCACCTGCACAGCGACCACTGCGGTGGCAACGCCGCCCTGCAAGCGGCCTACCCTGCATTGCAAACGCATATTCCACCGGGCCAGGCCGCCGCTGTGCGCGCGTGGGACGATGAGGCACTGAGCTACGTCCCTACCGGGCAATTTTGTCCGCGATTCACGTATGAGGGCTTGCTGACGCCCGGCGCTTCGATCCGTCTCGGTGTACGCGACTGGGATATCCACGCCGCACCGGGTCACGACCCCGACTCGGTCATCCTGTTCCAGCCTGAACTGCGCATCCTGATATCCGCTGATGCACTCTGGGCCAACGGGTTTGGGGTGGTATTTCCCGAAATCGAGGGGGTCTCGGCCTTCAATGAAGTTTCACAGACACTGGACCTCATCGACTCGCTGCGTCCCGAACTCGTCATCCCCGGACATGGCGCTGTCCTGCATGATGCGCGGGGCGCTTTGGTCTATGCACGCCAGCGCCTGGATCAGTTCACCGCGGAACCCCTGCGGCATGCCCGTTATGCCGCCAAAGTCCTGCTGAAATTCAAACTGCTTGAGCTCCAGCAGATCACGCGCAAGGACTTGCTGCGCTGGGCTCGCGCGACCAGCCACTTCGGTCTTCTGCAATCACGGCACTTTGCTCACGCCGATTTCGACGCATGGATAGACGACCTGATCCAGGATCTGCTGCGATCTGGCGCCGCTCAAGCCATTGTCATCTCTGGCGAGTCCGGCCTTCTGAATCAGTAGGCCATTTTCGTTTGCACAAATAAAAACGCCCCGTCACATGACGGGGCGTTTTCTGCTGTAAGAGCCTGACGATGACCTACTTTCACACGGGAACCCGCACTATCATCGGCGCTGAGGCGTTTCACTGTCCTGTTCGGGATGGGAAGGAGTGGGACCACCTCGCTATGGTCATCAGGCATAACTTTTTGTCATCTTGACTGGGTCAAGACGACGAATTTATAGAGCGAATCAGCTTATTTTGAATGCGTCACTTGGCATAACTTCCTTGATTTACTGAATCAAAGTTATAGGGTCAAGCCGCACGAGCAATTAGTATCAGTTAGCTTAACGCATTACTGCGCTTCCACACCTGACCTATCAACGTCCTGGTCTTGAACGACTCTTTAGGGGGCTCAAGGCCCCGGCAGATCTCATCTTGAAACGAGTTTCCCGCTTAGATGCTTTCAGCGGTTATCTCTTCCACACATAGCTACCCGGCAATGCCACTGGCGTGACAACCGGTACACCAGAGGTGTGTCCACTCCGGTCCTCTCGTACTAGGAGCAGGCTTCCTCAAATCTGCAGCGCCCACGGAAGATAGGGACCAAACTGTCTCACGACGTTTTAAACCCAGCTCACGTACCTCTTTAAATGGCGAACAGCCATACCCTTGGGACCGGCTACAGCCCCAGGATGAGATGAGCCGACATCGAGGTGCCAAACACCGCCGTCGATATGAACTCTTGGGCGGTATCAGCCTGTTATCCCCAGAGTACCTTTTATCCGTTGAGCGATGGCCCTTCCATACAGAACCACCGGATCACTATGTCCTGCTTTCGCATCTGCTCGACTTGTCAGTCTCGCAGTTAAGCACGCTTATGCCATTGCACTATCGTCACGATGTCCGACCGTAACTAGCGTACCTTCGAACTCCTCCGTTACGCTTTGGGAGGAGACCGCCCCAGTCAAACTGCCTACCATGCACTGTCCCCAATCCCGATAAGGGATCCAGGTTAGAACCTCAAACACACCAGGGTGGTATTTCAACGTTGGCTCCACGATACCTAGCGGCACCGCTTCAAAGCCTCCCACCTATCCTACACAGATCTGTTCAAAGTCCAATACAAAGCTACAGTAAAGGTTCATGGGGTCTTTCCGTCTTTCCGCGGGGAGATTGCATCATCACAAACATTTCAACTTCGCTGAGTCTCAGGAGGAGACAGTGTGGCCATCGTTACGCCATTCGTGCAGGTCGGAACTTACCCGACAAGGAATTTCGCTACCTTAGGACCGTTATAGTTACGGCCGCCGTTTACTGGGACTTCAATCAAGAGCTTGCACCCCATCATTTAATCTTCCAGCACCGGGCAGGCGTCACACCCTATACGTCCACTTTCGTGTTTGCAGAGTGCTGTGTTTTTAATAAACAGTCGCAGCCACCGATTCTTTGCAACCTCATTGGGCTCCCCAAGTAAATGGTTCACCTACTAAAGGCACACCTTCTTCCGAAGTTACGGTGTCAATTTGCCGAGTTCCTTCTCCTGAGTTCTCTCAAGCGCCTTAGAATACTCATCTCGCGCACCAGTGTCGGTTTGCGGTACGGTCGTGTGTAGCTGAAGCTTAGTGGCTTTTCCTGGAAGCAGGGTATCACTCACTTCGGCAGCAAGCTGCCTCGTTATCACCCCTCATCTAAGCCCGGCGGATTTGCCTACCAGGCACGACTACAGGCTTGAACCAACATATCCAACAGTTGGCTGAGCTAACCTTCTCCGTCCCCACATCGCACTACACATCGGTACAGGAATATTGACCTGTTTCCCATCAGCTACGCATCTCTGCCTCGCCTTAGGGGCCGACTCACTCTACGCCGATGAACGTTGCGTAGAAAACCTTGCGCTTACGGCGAGGGGGCTTTTCACCCCCTTTAACGCTACTCATGTCAGCATTCGCACTTCTGATACCTCCAGCAGCCTTTACAAGCCACCTTCACAGGCTTACAGAACGCTCTCCTACCACTTGCAATAAATTGCAAATCCGCAGCTTCGGTAACTGGCTTAGCCCCGTTACATCTTCCGCGCAGGACGACTCGATCAGTGAGCTATTACGCTTTCTTTAAATGATGGCTGCTTCTAAGCCAACATCCTGACTGTTTTAGCCTTCCCACTTCGTTTCCCACTTAGCCAATTTTAGGGACCTTAGCTGGCGGTCTGGGTTGTTTCCCTCTTGAGTCCGGACGTTAGCACCCGGTGCTCTGTCTCCCAAGCTGTACTCATCGGTATTCGGAGTTTGCCTTGGTTTGGTAAGTCGCCATGACCCCCTAGCCAAAACAGTGCTCTACCCCCGATGGTAATACTTGAGGCACTACCTAAATAGTTTTCGGAGAGAACCAGCTATTTCCAAGTTTGTTTAGCCTTTCACCCCTATCCACAGCTCATCCGCTAGTTTTGCAACACTAGTCGGTTCGGACCTCCAGTACCTGTTACGGCACCTTCATCCTGGCCATGGATAGATCACTTGGTTTCGGGTCTACACCCAGCGACTGAACGCCCTATTCGGACTCGATTTCTCTACGGCTTCCCTATTCGGTTAACCTTGCCACTGAATGTAAGTCGCTGACCCATTATACAAAAGGTACGCAGTCACCCTTGCGGGCTCCTACTTTTTGTAAGCATGCGGTTTCAGGATCTATTTCACTCCCCTCCCGGGGTTCTTTTCGCCTTTCCCTCACGGTACTAGTTCACTATCGGTCAATGATGAGTATTTAGCCTTGGAGGATGGTCCCCCCATATTCAGACAGGATTACACGTGTCCCGCCCTACTTGTCGTTAGCTCAGTACCACACGTTTCTTTTCGCATACAGGGCTATCACCTGCTATGGCCAGCCTTTCCAGACTGTTTTGCTAAGAATCGTGCTATCACTAACAGGCTCTTCCGATTTCGCTCGCCACTACTTTCGGAATCTCGGTTGATGTCTTTTCCTCGAGCTACTGAGATGTTTCAGTTCACCCGGTTCGCCTCGCATACCTATGTATTCAGTATGCGATACCTTTGCAGGTGGGTTTCCCCATTCGGAAATCTCCGGATCAAAGCTTATTTGCCAGCTCCCCGAAGCTTATCGCAGGCTTTCACGTCCTTCGTCGCCTATCATTGCCAAGGCATCCACCACATGCTCTTAGTCACTTGACCCTATAACTTTGATTTCTCTTGCGAGATCCAAAGCATCTTCAAGGACTTGCCAGGTCTTTCACCTGGCGCGTTATGCCGTAATGTGAATGATTCTTTGGTATTGCTACCAGAGAACGATTCGTCATTACTTGAAATACAAACAAAGTTTGAATTTCGTTTTGACGCAATCAAAAAATTGTCATCAGAGGCACGGTCTGCACTAAACCTTTACGAATGTGCAGTTTCCTCTGACAACGCTGATTCGACTCTATAAATTGTTAATGAACAGCCGTGAGCCTTGCGACTCGTTTGTTGATCGATGGATATCGATCAACATCAAAAAAGCCTCGGACAGTATCTGCACGAAGCCGCTTTGATGTTGATTGTTATTGGTGGAGGATGACGGGATCGAACCGACGACCCCCTGCTTGCAAAGCAGGTGCTCTCCCAGCTGAGCTAATCCCCCAGTTCGATGGAACGGGATGGTGGGTCTGGTTGGTCTCGAACCAACGACCCCCGCCTTATCAAGACGGTGCTCTAACCAACTGAGCTACAGACCCAAGCCGGTCACTTAGGACCAGGCACGAGGCTTAGTCGTTAGCGACAACCTTCCAACAACCGATAAGTGTGAGCGTTCAAATTAGATTGCAGTTTCCAGAAAGGAGGTGATCCAGCCGCACCTTCCGATACGGCTACCTTGTTACGACTTCACCCCAGTCACGAACCCTGCCGTGGTAATCGCCCTCCTTGCGGTTAGGCTAACTACTTCTGGCAGAACCCGCTCCCATGGTGTGACGGGCGGTGTGTACAAGACCCGGGAACGTATTCACCGTGACATTCTGATCCACGATTACTAGCGATTCCGACTTCACGCAGTCGAGTTGCAGACTGCGATCCGGACTACGACTGGCTTTATGGGATTAGCTCCCCCTCGCGGGTTGGCAACCCTTTGTACCAGCCATTGTATGACGTGTGTAGCCCCACCTATAAGGGCCATGAGGACTTGACGTCATCCCCACCTTCCTCCGGTTTGTCACCGGCAGTCTCATTAGAGTGCCCAACTAAATGTAGCAACTAATGACAAGGGTTGCGCTCGTTGCGGGACTTAACCCAACATCTCACGACACGAGCTGACGACAGCCATGCAGCACCTGTGTTACGGCTCTCTTTCGAGCACTCCTCTATCTCTAAAGGATTCCGTACATGTCAAAGGTGGGTAAGGTTTTTCGCGTTGCATCGAATTAAACCACATCATCCACCGCTTGTGCGGGTCCCCGTCAATTCCTTTGAGTTTCAACCTTGCGGCCGTACTCCCCAGGCGGTCAACTTCACGCGTTAGCTTCGTTACTGAGTCAGTGAAGACCCAACAACCAGTTGACATCGTTTAGGGCGTGGACTACCAGGGTATCTAATCCTGTTTGCTCCCCACGCTTTCGTGCATGAGCGTCAGTACAGGTCCAGGGGATTGCCTTCGCCATCGGTGTTCCTCCGCATATCTACGCATTTCACTGCTACACGCGGAATTCCATCCCCCTCTACCGTACTCTAGCTATGCAGTCACAAATGCAGTTCCCAGGTTAAGCCCGGGGATTTCACATCTGTCTTACATAACCGCCTGCGCACGCTTTACGCCCAGTAATTCCGATTAACGCTTGCACCCTACGTATTACCGCGGCTGCTGGCACGTAGTTAGCCGGTGCTTATTCTTACGGTACCGTCATTAGCAAACTGTATTAGAGCTCACCGTTTCGCTCCGTACAAAAGCAGTTTACAACCCGAAGGCCTTCATCCTGCACGCGGCATTGCTGGATCAGGCTTGCGCCCATTGTCCAAAATTCCCCACTGCTGCCTCCCGTAGGAGTCTGGGCCGTGTCTCAGTCCCAGTGTGGCTGGTCGTCCTCTCAGACCAGCTACAGATCGTCGGCTTGGTGGGCTTTTACCCCACCAACTACCTAATCTGATATCGGCCGCTCCAATCGCGCGAGGTCTTGCGATCCCCCGCTTTCATCCATAGATCGTATGCGGTATTAGCGTAGCTTTCGCTACGTTATCCCCCACGACTGGGCACGTTCCGATATATTACTCACCCGTTCGCCACTCGCCACCAGGATTGCTCCCGTGCTGCCGTTCGACTTGCATGTGTAAGGCATGCCGCCAGCGTTCAATCTGAGCCAGGATCAAACTCTATAGTTCGATCTTGAATTTTTCGCTTATTTCTAAGCAACTCATAAAAACGGAATTGAAGTGAACTTCACTTCTATTCTCATGAGCGTTTTTAAGTGACTTGCACTTAGTTCCGAAGAACTTGGCAATCGCCTTCAAACGCCCACGCTTATCGGCTGTATATTTTTAAGGAACCACCGCAAAACATTCCTGCCTTGCGCCTGCTTAGCTGCGATCAGCTGAGCCTCGAATTCTAGCACGCTTTTGGCGTTTTTATCAAGACTCTTTTCAGAGTTCTGATAAAAACGCCCCGTCACATGACGGGGCGTTTTCTGCTGTAAGAGCCTGACGATGACCTACTTTCACACGGGAACCCGCACTATCATCGGCGCTGAGGCGTTTCACTGTCCTGTTCGGGATGGGAAGGAGTGGGACCACCTCGCTATGGTCATCAGGCATAACTTTTTGTCATCTTGACTGGGTCAAGACGACGAATTTATAGAGCGAATCAGCTTATTTTGAATGCGTCACTTGGCATAACTTCCTTGATTTACTGAATCAAAGTTATAGGGTCAAGCCGCACGAGCAATTAGTATCAGTTAGCTTAACGCATTACTGCGCTTCCACACCTGACCTATCAACGTCCTGGTCTTGAACGACTCTTTAGGGGGCTCAAGGCCCCGGCAGATCTCATCTTGAAACGAGTTTCCCGCTTAGATGCTTTCAGCGGTTATCTCTTCCACACATAGCTACCCGGCAATGCCACTGGCGTGACAACCGGTACACCAGAGGTGTGTCCACTCCGGTCCTCTCGTACTAGGAGCAGGCTTCCTCAAATCTGCAGCGCCCACGGAAGATAGGGACCAAACTGTCTCACGACGTTTTAAACCCAGCTCACGTACCTCTTTAAATGGCGAACAGCCATACCCTTGGGACCGGCTACAGCCCCAGGATGAGATGAGCCGACATCGAGGTGCCAAACACCGCCGTCGATATGAACTCTTGGGCGGTATCAGCCTGTTATCCCCAGAGTACCTTTTATCCGTTGAGCGATGGCCCTTCCATACAGAACCACCGGATCACTATGTCCTGCTTTCGCATCTGCTCGACTTGTCAGTCTCGCAGTTAAGCACGCTTATGCCATTGCACTATCGTCACGATGTCCGACCGTAACTAGCGTACCTTCGAACTCCTCCGTTACGCTTTGGGAGGAGACCGCCCCAGTCAAACTGCCTACCATGCACTGTCCCCAATCCCGATAAGGGATCCAGGTTAGAACCTCAAACACACCAGGGTGGTATTTCAACGTTGGCTCCACGATACCTAGCGGCACCGCTTCAAAGCCTCCCACCTATCCTACACAGATCTGTTCAAAGTCCAATACAAAGCTACAGTAAAGGTTCATGGGGTCTTTCCGTCTTTCCGCGGGGAGATTGCATCATCACAAACATTTCAACTTCGCTGAGTCTCAGGAGGAGACAGTGTGGCCATCGTTACGCCATTCGTGCAGGTCGGAACTTACCCGACAAGGAATTTCGCTACCTTAGGACCGTTATAGTTACGGCCGCCGTTTACTGGGACTTCAATCAAGAGCTTGCACCCCATCATTTAATCTTCCAGCACCGGGCAGGCGTCACACCCTATACGTCCACTTTCGTGTTTGCAGAGTGCTGTGTTTTTAATAAACAGTCGCAGCCACCGATTCTTTGCAACCTCATTGGGCTCCCCAAGTAAATGGTTCACCTACTAAAGGCACACCTTCTTCCGAAGTTACGGTGTCAATTTGCCGAGTTCCTTCTCCTGAGTTCTCTCAAGCGCCTTAGAATACTCATCTCGCGCACCAGTGTCGGTTTGCGGTACGGTCGTGTGTAGCTGAAGCTTAGTGGCTTTTCCTGGAAGCAGGGTATCACTCACTTCGGCAGCAAGCTGCCTCGTTATCACCCCTCATCTAAGCCCGGCGGATTTGCCTACCAGGCACGACTACAGGCTTGAACCAACATATCCAACAGTTGGCTGAGCTAACCTTCTCCGTCCCCACATCGCACTACACATCGGTACAGGAATATTGACCTGTTTCCCATCAGCTACGCATCTCTGCCTCGCCTTAGGGGCCGACTCACTCTACGCCGATGAACGTTGCGTAGAAAACCTTGCGCTTACGGCGAGGGGGCTTTTCACCCCCTTTAACGCTACTCATGTCAGCATTCGCACTTCTGATACCTCCAGCAGCCTTTACAAGCCACCTTCACAGGCTTACAGAACGCTCTCCTACCACTTGCAATAAATTGCAAATCCGCAGCTTCGGTAACTGGCTTAGCCCCGTTACATCTTCCGCGCAGGACGACTCGATCAGTGAGCTATTACGCTTTCTTTAAATGATGGCTGCTTCTAAGCCAACATCCTGACTGTTTTAGCCTTCCCACTTCGTTTCCCACTTAGCCAATTTTAGGGACCTTAGCTGGCGGTCTGGGTTGTTTCCCTCTTGAGTCCGGACGTTAGCACCCGGTGCTCTGTCTCCCAAGCTGTACTCATCGGTATTCGGAGTTTGCCTTGGTTTGGTAAGTCGCCATGACCCCCTAGCCAAAACAGTGCTCTACCCCCGATGGTAATACTTGAGGCACTACCTAAATAGTTTTCGGAGAGAACCAGCTATTTCCAAGTTTGTTTAGCCTTTCACCCCTATCCACAGCTCATCCGCTAGTTTTGCAACACTAGTCGGTTCGGACCTCCAGTACCTGTTACGGCACCTTCATCCTGGCCATGGATAGATCACTTGGTTTCGGGTCTACACCCAGCGACTGAACGCCCTATTCGGACTCGATTTCTCTACGGCTTCCCTATTCGGTTAACCTTGCCACTGAATGTAAGTCGCTGACCCATTATACAAAAGGTACGCAGTCACCCTTGCGGGCTCCTACTTTTTGTAAGCATGCGGTTTCAGGATCTATTTCACTCCCCTCCCGGGGTTCTTTTCGCCTTTCCCTCACGGTACTAGTTCACTATCGGTCAATGATGAGTATTTAGCCTTGGAGGATGGTCCCCCCATATTCAGACAGGATTACACGTGTCCCGCCCTACTTGTCGTTAGCTCAGTACCACACGTTTCTTTTCGCATACAGGGCTATCACCTGCTATGGCCAGCCTTTCCAGACTGTTTTGCTAAGAATCGTGCTATCACTAACAGGCTCTTCCGATTTCGCTCGCCACTACTTTCGGAATCTCGGTTGATGTCTTTTCCTCGAGCTACTGAGATGTTTCAGTTCACCCGGTTCGCCTCGCATACCTATGTATTCAGTATGCGATACCTTTGCAGGTGGGTTTCCCCATTCGGAAATCTCCGGATCAAAGCTTATTTGCCAGCTCCCCGAAGCTTATCGCAGGCTTTCACGTCCTTCGTCGCCTATCATTGCCAAGGCATCCACCACATGCTCTTAGTCACTTGACCCTATAACTTTGATTTCTCTTGCGAGATCCAAAGCATCTTCAAGGACTTGCCAGGTCTTTCACCTGGCGCGTTATGCCGTAATGTGAATGATTCTTTGGTATTGCTACCAGAGAACGATTCGTCATTACTTGAAATACAAACAAAGTTTGAATTTCGTTTTGACGCAATCAAAAAATTGTCATCAGAGGCACGGTCTGCACTAAACCTTTACGAATGTGCAGTTTCCTCTGACAACGCTGATTCGACTCTATAAATTGTTAATGAACAGCCGTGAGCCTTGCGACTCGTTTGTTGATCGATGGATATCGATCAACATCAAAAAAGCCTCGGACAGTATCTGCACGAAGCCGCTTTGATGTTGATTGTTATTGGTGGAGGATGACGGGATCGAACCGACGACCCCCTGCTTGCAAAGCAGGTGCTCTCCCAGCTGAGCTAATCCCCCAGTTCGATGGAACGGGATGGTGGGTCTGGTTGGTCTCGAACCAACGACCCCCGCCTTATCAAGACGGTGCTCTAACCAACTGAGCTACAGACCCAAGCCGGTCACTTAGGACCAGGCACGAGGCTTAGTCGTTAGCGACAACCTTCCAACAACCGATAAGTGTGAGCGTTCAAATTAGATTGCAGTTTCCAGAAAGGAGGTGATCCAGCCGCACCTTCCGATACGGCTACCTTGTTACGACTTCACCCCAGTCACGAACCCTGCCGTGGTAATCGCCCTCCTTGCGGTTAGGCTAACTACTTCTGGCAGAACCCGCTCCCATGGTGTGACGGGCGGTGTGTACAAGACCCGGGAACGTATTCACCGTGACATTCTGATCCACGATTACTAGCGATTCCGACTTCACGCAGTCGAGTTGCAGACTGCGATCCGGACTACGACTGGCTTTATGGGATTAGCTCCCCCTCGCGGGTTGGCAACCCTTTGTACCAGCCATTGTATGACGTGTGTAGCCCCACCTATAAGGGCCATGAGGACTTGACGTCATCCCCACCTTCCTCCGGTTTGTCACCGGCAGTCTCATTAGAGTGCCCAACTAAATGTAGCAACTAATGACAAGGGTTGCGCTCGTTGCGGGACTTAACCCAACATCTCACGACACGAGCTGACGACAGCCATGCAGCACCTGTGTTACGGCTCTCTTTCGAGCACTCCTCTATCTCTAAAGGATTCCGTACATGTCAAAGGTGGGTAAGGTTTTTCGCGTTGCATCGAATTAAACCACATCATCCACCGCTTGTGCGGGTCCCCGTCAATTCCTTTGAGTTTCAACCTTGCGGCCGTACTCCCCAGGCGGTCAACTTCACGCGTTAGCTTCGTTACTGAGTCAGTGAAGACCCAACAACCAGTTGACATCGTTTAGGGCGTGGACTACCAGGGTATCTAATCCTGTTTGCTCCCCACGCTTTCGTGCATGAGCGTCAGTACAGGTCCAGGGGATTGCCTTCGCCATCGGTGTTCCTCCGCATATCTACGCATTTCACTGCTACACGCGGAATTCCATCCCCCTCTACCGTACTCTAGCTATGCAGTCACAAATGCAGTTCCCAGGTTAAGCCCGGGGATTTCACATCTGTCTTACATAACCGCCTGCGCACGCTTTACGCCCAGTAATTCCGATTAACGCTTGCACCCTACGTATTACCGCGGCTGCTGGCACGTAGTTAGCCGGTGCTTATTCTTACGGTACCGTCATTAGCAAACTGTATTAGAGCTCACCGTTTCGCTCCGTACAAAAGCAGTTTACAACCCGAAGGCCTTCATCCTGCACGCGGCATTGCTGGATCAGGCTTGCGCCCATTGTCCAAAATTCCCCACTGCTGCCTCCCGTAGGAGTCTGGGCCGTGTCTCAGTCCCAGTGTGGCTGGTCGTCCTCTCAGACCAGCTACAGATCGTCGGCTTGGTGGGCTTTTACCCCACCAACTACCTAATCTGATATCGGCCGCTCCAATCGCGCGAGGTCTTGCGATCCCCCGCTTTCATCCATAGATCGTATGCGGTATTAGCGTAGCTTTCGCTACGTTATCCCCCACGACTGGGCACGTTCCGATATATTACTCACCCGTTCGCCACTCGCCACCAGGATTGCTCCCGTGCTGCCGTTCGACTTGCATGTGTAAGGCATGCCGCCAGCGTTCAATCTGAGCCAGGATCAAACTCTATAGTTCGATCTTGAATTTTTCGCTTATTTCTAAGCAACTCATAAAAACGGAATTGAAGTGAACTTCACTTCTATTCTCATGAGCGTTTTTAAGTGACTTGCACTTAGTTCCGAAGAACTTGGCAATCGCCTTCAAACGCCCACGCTTATCGGCTGTATATTTTTAAGGAACCACCGCAAAACATTCCTGCCTTGCGCCTGCTTAGCTGCGATCAGCTGAGCCTCGAATTCTAGCACTATTTTTTCAACCCCGTCAACATATCGACGGGATTTTTTGAGTGACTTGCCATTTTCTTGACGAGGCCCGCAGGCCAGTGCTTCAACTCAAACTCGCTCTTTTCAGAAGCGAAGCCCGCAACTATAGCACAAATTTTTCAGCCTGCCGAGACTTTCGTTCTCGCCCGCATTCGGGGGCAGGAACTGACGGCCCCGGCAGGGATAATCCCCAACACTTATGGCCCTGCTCACTCTACTCAATGCCCAGCTCGCCTACGGCCATGTCGCCTTACTTGATCACGCGGACTTCGCCCTCGAGTCCAACGAGCGAGTCGGACTGATAGGCCGCAACGGCACCGGAAAATCCTCACTGCTCAAGATTCTCGCCGGCTTCGAAAAGCCGGATGACGGCAGTCTGCAATTGCAGCAGAGCCTGCGACTGGCCTACGTCGCTCAGGAGCCGGTACTTGCAGCAGAAAACACCGTCTTCGAAGCTGTGCGCGCCGGGCTGAGTGTCGTTATCGACCTCATCGAGCGCTACACACAAGGTGATGGCAACCTGGGGCAATTGCAGGATGCCATCGAGTCGCAGGATGGCTGGAACTGGGAGCAACGTGTGAATGAAACCTTGCATCGCCTGCACCTGGACCCGGACACCCAGATCAAGACGCTTTCGGGCGGCACGCGCAAACGGGTGGCGCTGGCCCAGGCACTGGTCACTCAGCCCGACGTACTGCTGCTCGACGAGCCGACCAATCACCTCGACCTGGACTCGATCATGTGGCTGGAGACGCTGCTGCTGGAGTTCAAGGGCAGCATCGTCACGATCACCCACGACCGCGCCTTCCTTGATAGGGTCGCCACGCGCATCGTCGAACTGGACCGGGGCCGTCTGAACTCCTACCCGGGCAATTTCACGACCTACCTCACGCTGAAAGAAGAGCAGCTCGCGCAGGAGGCCGTGATCAGCGCGAAGGCCGACAAACTCCTGGCCCAGGAAGAAGTCTGGGTACGCAAGGGCGTCGAAGCGCGGCGTACACGCAGTCAGAGTCGCATCACCCGCCTGCAGCAATTGCGCGCACAACGCTCAGCCCGACGAGAAGCAGTGGGCAGCGTCAGGATGGATATCGCATCCGGCGCCCCGAGCGGCAAGCTGGTGGCCGAACTGACCGACGTCAGCAAGTCCTTTGGAGATCGGACGGTTGTCCGGGATTTCAGTGCCACCATCCTGCGCGGCGACAAGATCGGCCTGATCGGTGCGAACGGCGCCGGCAAGACAACCCTGCTTAAGCTGATCCTGGGCGAACTGATGCCCGACAGCGGCAAGGTACGCCAGGGTGCCAACCTGCAGGTGGCCTACTTCGACCAGATGCGCAATGCACTCGATCTGGATGCCACGCTGGAGGACTTCATCAGCCCCGGCAGTGAATGGATCGAGATCGGTAACAAGCGACAGCACGTGAAGAGCTATCTCGGCGACTTCCTGTTCTCTCCAGCCCGGGCCAACTCACCCGTACGCTCCCTCTCCGGCGGCGAGCGCAACCGGCTGCTGCTGGCACGCTTGTTCGCACGCCCCGCCAATGTGCTGGTCCTGGACGAGCCAACCAATGACCTGGACATCGACACGCTGGACTTGCTTGAGGAACTGCTGCAGGACTACCCCGGCACGGTTTTTCTCGTCAGCCACGACCGCACCTTCCTGGACAATGTGGTCACCAGCACCATCGCACACGAAGGGGATGGGGTCTGGCGCGAGTACGAGGGCGGCGTTGAAGACTGGCTGACCCAGTCGCGGCGCAGCCAGGCGATCAAATCAGCCGCTGGACCCGCCGCAGGCAAGACGGCCGCCGCCGAGGTGCCAGCATCCGCGACAACGGCACCCGTCCAGACACCGCGCCCCGTTGGCAGCAGCAAGCTCAGCTACAAGGAGCGCCGGGAGCTGGAAGCTCTTCCCGACCTGATCGACGCCCTGGAGTTGGAGCAGGGCAGCTTACGCCAGGAACTCGCCGATGGCAGCGTCTACATCAAGGATGCACAACGCGCCACCGCCCTGAGCCAGCGCGATACAGCGATCGAAACGGAACTGATGGCTGCCCTGGGCCGATGGGAAGAGCTGTCGGCGCGCGCCTGAACTGCGGCTTCAGACGCGGTAGCGATCGCTGCCACTGCTGCTGAGTCGCGCGAGCAAAGCCGGCGCAATGGCCGTCAGGGGCAGCACCTCATCGGCGGCACCATGCAGGATAGCCTCGCGCGGCATACCGAACACCACGCAGCTGGCTTCGTCCTGCGCATAGTTGTAGCTCCCCGCGTCCTTCATTTCACGCATGGCTTTGGCACCATCGTTGCCCATGCCGGTCAGCATGATGCCGAAGGCGTTGGGCCCCACGACCTGGGCGCAGGAATGGAACAGCACCTCGACCGAAGGCATGTGCCGGTTGACCGGCTGCCCATCCTCCACCACCGCCACATAGTTGGCGCCGCTGCGATCGACACGAAACTGCTTGCCGCCTGGCGCAATGTAGGCATGCCCCGGCAGGATGCGCTCGCCGTGGGCCGCCTCCTTCACCGTGATCTGGCACAGCCCGTTCAGACGCTGTGCAAAGCTGGTGGTGAAACCCGGCGGCATATGCTGGGTAATGACGATGCCGGGAGAGTCCGCCGGCATGCGCGTCAACACCTCCTTGACCGCTTCCGTGCCTCCGGTCGAAGAGCCGATACAGATCATCTTCTCGGTCGACAGCCGGCCCAACAGCTTCGGCGGCGAAGCCACACCGGTTGGGCTGGGGCCAGCGGCCGCGCCGGAAGCCGGTGTCGGCGCACGCCGGATATGCGCTGCGGCCGCGATGCGGATCTTCTCGACGATCTGATCGGACAAATCCTTGATGCCGTCGGCCAAGCCGATGCGTGGCTTGGCCACAAAGTCAACCGCACCGAGCTCCAGGGCCCGCATCGTCACCTCGGCGCCGCGTTCGGTCAACGTAGAGATCATGAGCACGGGCATGGGCCGCAGACGCATCAGGCGACCGAGAAATTCGATGCCATCCATGCGCGGCATCTCCACATCCAGCGTAATCACGTCGGGATTGAGTTCGCGGATCATCTCGCGCGCGATCAGCGGATCGTTGGCTGTACCGACGCACTCCATGTCGCGCTGGCGGTTGATGATCTCGGCCAGCAGACTGCGCACCAGCGCCGAGTCGTCGACCACTACCACTCGGATCTTCTTCAAGCTCACCGCTCCTAAAACAGGTCCACCGAGCCGCCAGCTGTGGTCTTGGCCACATTGGCGGCATTGCCCTTGCGCTCTTCCACGGCCAGGGCTTCGGGATGGGCATGGGCCAGGCGCTTGACCAAGGCTTTGCCCGTCACCGGGAAAAAGCACACCTTGCGCGGATGGATATCCAGTACGTCCTGCGACACCACCGGGATGCGCTCGGTCGCCAGGTAGTCCAGCACAAATTTGGTGTTGCGCTCCCCCACATTCATGGTGGTGAAGCCGGCCATGACGGCCCCGCCCCCGAAGACCTTGGCTTGCATGGTTTCCCGACGGGCGCCCTTCTTGATCATCTCGTTGAGCAAGAGCTCCATGGCATAGGAACCATATCGTCCGGAACCGTCTTCGCCCTCGGGCAACATGAAGTGATTCATGCCGCCGATACGGGCCTTGCCATCCCAGACACAAGCCGCGATGCAGGAGCCCAGCACCGTCATGATGAGCACATCCTCACCGGACACGAAATACTCACCCGGCAGCACCTTGACGGCGTCGTACTGGAAATGGTGATCGGCGTAGAAAAAGGAGGCTTCCCCCGGTTTGCGCGGCTGGGCCCGAAGTTCGTCAACCCGCGAAATCCGCCCGCCCGCCAGCGCCTTGGGGGCACCCGAGGTCACAGGACGCAGCGGCGCCGCACGCAAGGAGAGCTCAGACGGGTTCATGCCGCTCCTGCAAGGAACACGGCCGGCACCGGGGAGCGTACCTTTCAACGACGCTCATACACCGTCTTTCCGCGCAGGACAAACAGATCCCGCGATTCGTTGAAATTCTCCGAATGGCCGACAAACAGCAGACTGCCGGGCTTCATGACCCGATGGATGCGCTCCAGGACGCTGCGCTGGGTCGGGGCATCGAAATAGATCATGACGTTGCGGCAAAACACGATGTCGAAAGGCTCGCGAAAAGGCCAGTCGTCGCGTATCAGGTTGACGCTCAGAAACTCCACCATGCGCTGCAACTCAGGTTTGACGCGCAGGAAGCCCTCGTTGTTTCCTTTGCCGCGCAGGAAAAAACGTTGCAGGCGGGCCATGTCCACGCCCTTGATGGAGTCCTGCCGATAGACACCCCGCGCCGCTGTGGCCAAGACCTTGGAGTCGATATCGCTGGCCCACAGCTTGAAATTCGCTTGGGGGCCCAATGCATCGAGCGCCGTCATGATGATGGAGTAGGGCTCCTCGCCGGTCGACGCCGCATTGCACCAGACACGCCAGGGCGTGTTCGCAGGGCGGGACTTCAGATGCTCGGCCAGGATCTCGAAGTGATGCTGCTCACGAAAGAAGGAGGTCAGGTTGGTCGTCAAGGCGTTGACGAACTCCTGCCACTCCGGTCCGTCGTGGGATTCCAGCCAGCTCAGGTAGTCGCGAAAATTCTGGTAACCGGTGTCGCGCAAACGGCGCGACAGACGGCTGTACACCATGGCATGCTTGCCATCGTGCAGGCTGATGCCGGCGCGCTGGTAGATCAGCGCCTGGACACGGGTGAAGTCGGCTTGCGTCCAGCTGAACTCCCGGGCCTGCACGTCGCCGCCAGCGATCTCCGCTGTGCCATCCCGGTCTGCGCCCGCCCTTGAACTCCTGGCGGCTTTGTCTGTGCTCAGCATCGTCAGGGCGCCTGGCTAAAGGTAAGAAGCACTATCGGCAAAAGATCAGGCCTCGACAGAAACCAGGCCCATGTCGACACTGGCCATGAGCTTCTCGATATCCAGCAGGATCAGCATGCGGTCCCCCACCGAGCCCAGACCGACCACGGCCGAATTCTCGATCGAACTGTCGATGTCAGGCGCGGCCTTGAGATTCTCCGGTGCCAGCTCCATCACATCACTGACCGAGTCCACCACGATACCGACGATACGGCTGCGCAGATTCAGGATGATGACCACCGTGAAGCTGTTGTACTCGGCCTTCGCGCAGTTGAACTTCAGGCGCATGTCGATGATGGGCACGATGGTGCCACGCAGATTGACCACGCCCTTGATGAACTCGGGCGCGTTGGCAATGCGCGTCGGCTTTTCATAGCCCCGGATTTCCTGAACCTTGAGGATGTCGATGCCGTACTCCTCCTGATCCAGCCGGAACGTCAGGTATTCGCGCGGACCCGCCGCCATCTTCTCGCTCTGATCTGTCTCACTCATACTGGTCTTCTCCTTGGAGTGCATCAATGCCGTGAACGCCGCACGAGGGTGCTGGTATCCAGAATGAGCGCCACCTTGCCATCGCCCAGGATGGTGGCGCCCGAAACGTTCGGAACCTTGCGGTAATTGGTTTCCAGATTCTTCACCACGACCTGCTGCTGACCCAGCAGCTCATCAACCAGCAAAGCCACCCGGCTGCCCTCAGCTTCCACCACCACCATGATGTCGCTGGACTTGCCGCCGTCGTAGCGCGGCACCTGGAAGACCTTTTCCAGTTCGATCACGGGCATGTACTCGTCGCGCACCTTGACCAGGCGCGAGCCCTGGGCCACGGTGTTGACGGCGTCGTCCTTGACCTGGAAGGATTCGACCACCGATGACAAGGGCAGGATGTAGACCTCGTCGCCCACGCCCACCGACATGCCGTCCATGATGGCCAAGGTCAGCGGCAGACGGACCGAAACCCGCATGCCATACCCTTCGGACGAGTCAATCTCGACCGTCCCATTAAGCGCAGCGATGTTTTTCTTGACCACGTCCATGCCGACACCGCGGCCGGACACGTCGGTCACGACCTCGGCGGTAGAGAAGCCCGGCGCAAAGATCAGCTGCCAGACATCGCCATCGGACATCTGGTCCGAGACCTCCAGGCCGCGCTCGCGTGCCTTGCTGAGGATCTTCTCGCGCGACAGGCCACGGCCGTCGTCACGCACCTCGATCACGATGGAGCCGCCCTGATGGGCCGCCGACAGGGTGATGGTGCCGGTTTCAGGCTTGCCTGCTGCGACGCGATCAGCCGGCATCTCGATGCCATGGTCACAGCTGTTACGCACCAGGTGGGTCAGCGGATCGGTGATCTTCTCGACCAGGCCCTTGTCGAGCTCGGTCGCCTCACCCTGGGTCACGAACTCCACCTTCTTGCCCAGCTTGCTGGCCAGATCTCGCAGCATGCGCGGGAATCGGCTGAACACGATGGACATCGGGATCATGCGGATCGACATCACCGATTCCTGCAGATCACGCGTGTTGCGGTCCAGGTCGGCCAGCCCCGCCATCAACTGCTGGTTGGCCGCTGGATCCAGCGCCTGACTGTTCTGGGCCAGCATGGCCTGGGTGATGACCAGTTCGCCCACCAGATTGATCAGCTGGTCGACCTTGCTGATGGCCACGCGGATGGTGGCGGCTTCCGGCTGGGCTGCAACCTGGCTGGCTGCCGGCTTGGCGGCGCTCGCCTTGGCGGCAGGCCTGACCTCGGTCACCTCGACCGGTACGGATGCGGCGGCACCAGTGGGCACCCCCGGAGCGCCATCGAAAAAGCCGAAGCCCGGCGCCGGCGCCACAGGCGCGCCGGGCGGCGGATCGTCCCGGTCCGTCCACGACGTCCCAGCGGCGTCCATTTCACGGATGTTCACCTGCTCACGCGACACATGGAAGGCGAACAGATCCAGCAGGTCCTCATTGCTGGACGACGTCGAGGCATGAAACACCCGCGTGTCGGCACGGTCGCTGGCCACTTCGGTGACCGAACCGAGGCCAACGATGTCGCGAAACAGGTCCTTGACCCCATCCACCTGATCGGGGCGCTCCAGCGGGCCCATACGGATCTCCAGCTGGCGCGCGCCCGACTTGGCCGGAGCTGGTGCGGGCGCCACCACCGGGGCAGCAACCACAGGCGCGGGAACCGGCGGCGCTGCAGCGGGAACCGGCGTGCCACCCGCCGCCAGCTCGCTGATGCGACGCACCAGATCGGCGTTGGAAGGCGGCGCGCTGGTCTCGCCGGTCTGATGACGTGCGAGCAGCACGCGCGAGGCATCGGCAGATTCAAGCAGGACATCCACCATCATGGGGTTGGGCTGCAGTTCGTGACGGCGCAGCTTGTCCAGCAGGGACTCCATCTGATGCGTCAACTCAGCCACATCCGCGAAGCCGAAAGTGGCCGCCCCTCCCTTGACAGAGTGTGCGCAACGGAAAATGCCATTGAGCTCCTCGTCGTCAGCGGTCTCCAGATTCAGATTGAGCAGCATCTGCTCCATGAGGTCCAGGTTTTCACCCGCCTCCTCGAAAAAGATCTGGTAGAACTGACTCAGATCGAATGAGTCACCTCCGCCGGTTTCCTGGTGTCCCTCGGTCATGCCTATCTCCTGTTGTGATCCCACGCTGGCGGACCGTGTTATTTGATGACTTTCTTGATGACCTCGAGCAGCCGCGCCGGATCAAAGGGCTTGACCAGCCAGCCGGTGGCGCCAGCGGCGCGACCGGCCTGCTTCATCAGGTCACTCGATTCGGTGGTGAGCATCAGAATCGGTGTGGTCTTGAAATTGGGGTGCTCGCGCAGCTTGCGCGTCAGCCCCAGGCCATCCAGCCGGGGCATGTTCTGGTCGGTCAGCACCAGGTCGAAGGTCTGGGCCTGGGCTTTTTCATAGGCATCCTGCCCGTCGACGGCCTCGACCACCTGGTAGCCCGCTCCCGCAAGGGTGAATGAGACCATCTTGCGCATCGAGGGTGAATCGTCAACAGCGAGTATCAGTGGCATGTCTGAGCTCCGGGGAAATAGGGTCTGTGGTTATTCAAGTTCAGCGGTTCAAAACAATTCGATCGAACCGGCATCCATCTCGTCCTGGGTCACCGGGTTGGGACGCTCCGGCACCTCCTCGACAAAGGGAACCGCCTCACCGTCTTCCTGCCCCATGGACTCGGAAGCCAGACGATAGGCGCAGCCCTGCAGCACCTTGGAAGTATGGACGATGAGTTGCGAGGCCATGTCCTGGAATTGGAGCTCGGTTACGGCCGCACGCAGGGCGTTGCGCGCCTCTTCCAGCGCCGCAGCCTCCACCAGGCTTGGGTCGGCCAGGCTGCCGATGGCCTTGGTGAACCGCTGCATCAGGTTGTCCATGGTGTGCGCCAGCAGGCCGTCGAGCCGGGCCAGGTCATGCACCACCACCAGGAGCGAATCCTGCACTTCGGCCACCAGCATCACCGGCAATTGCACGGCGGGCTGATCCGCAGGCGGTGTGTTGGGGGCTTGCATGGTCATTCTGTTCGGACATCCGGATGCTAGATGATTCACCGCTCCAGCAAGTCCAGCATTAGAATTTTCCTGGATATAGAGTAGCAGGATTCCTCGGAAATGGGAGGGAATTCATCAATATTTCGGGGCGTTCAGGCCGTCTCCCGGTCACATCTGGGATTTTCATCATATCGTCTACCGCATGCAGCCAGAAGCCCACCCCGCCACCCTGCGCATCCTTCATCTCGAGGATTCGGAACTAGATCACGACATCGTGCGGCAGACGCTGCGCCGTGCCGGTTTGCCCTGCGAACTGGTGCGGGTCGAAAGCCTGGACGACTTCGTACGCGTGCTGAAGGGCAGCCGTTTCGACGCCGTTCTCGCCGACTACCGCCTGCCCGGTTTCACGGCCCTGGATGCATGGAAGTCCCTGCAGGCCATCCCGCAGCACCCGCCCTTCATCCTGCTGTCCGGTGCCATTGGCGAGACGGCCGCCGTCGACGCCATCAAGCTCGGCATGAGCGACTACCTGCTCAAGGACGACCTGGGCAAGCTGGCCCACGTGATCCAGCGCGCCATCGAGGTCCAGCAGGCCAAGCGCGAACGCGAACGCGCCGTCGAGGAGCTGGCCGCCTCGGAACAGCGCCTGGCGCGCTTCGCTGAACACCTGCAGACGTCGATTGAGCAGGAGCGCGCGGCGATCGCACGCGAGATCCATGACGACATCGGCGGCTCGCTGGCGGCCATCCAGTTCGACCTCTCATGGATCGGCCGTCACCACCCCGATGCCGACACGCAGGGCCATGTGCAAGCCGCCACCGGCATGCTGCAGCATGCGGTCGGCGCCAGCCAGCGCATCATGATGAACCTGCGCCCGGCCATCCTGGACCAGGGCCTGGAAGCCGCCGTCGACTGGCTGGCCGGCGAATTCGAGCGCCGCACCGGCACCCGCACCACGGTGCGCACCACCCTGCGCCAGCCCACGCTGTCCAAAAACATCCAGCTGACCGCCTACCGCACAGCACAGGAAGCCCTGACCAACATCTCCAAACACGCCCGCTGCAGCGAAGTCCGGATCGAGCTGTCGGACGCCGAAAGTGTGCTGACGCTGGAGATCACCGACAATGGACAAGGTATCCAGCCGCCGGAGCGCAACAAAACCACGGCTTTCGGTCTCAAAGGACTGCAGGAGCGGGCGCGCACCGCGGGCGGCTGGCTGGATGTGAGCAGCCGCGAGGGCGAGGGCACATCCATCACGCTGTCGATTCCCCTCACAATCGAGGCAAAAGGCTAGATCGATGATTCGAGTGATACTCTGTGACGACCATGCCGTCGTGCGGCGCGGCATCCGCGACACCCTGTCCGAGGCCGTCGACATCAAGGTCGTGGGTGAAGCCGGCAGTTATTCGGAAGTGCGGGAGCTGTTGCGTTCCACGCCCTGTGACATCCTGGTGCTGGACCTGAACCTGCCCGGTCGCGGCGGACTGGAGGTGCTGGCTTCGCTGCGTGAAGCGGATACGCCCACGAAAGTCCTGGTCGTTTCGATGTTCCCCGAAGATCAGTACGCCATCCGCTGCCTGCGTGCCGGCGCCCAGGGCTACCTGAACAAGGCTGGCAATCCGGCTGACCTGATCACGGCGGTACGCACCATCGCCCAGGGGCGCAAGTACGTCACGTCCGACGTGGCCCAGATGCTGGTCGACAACCTGGCGACGCCGACCAGCGAGGCGCTGCACGATGCACTCTCTGAGCGCGAACTGCAGACCCTGCTCAAGATCGCATCGGGCAAGCGCCTCTCCGACATCGCCGAGGAACTGATGCTCAGCCCCAAGACGGTCAGTGTCTACCGCTCACGCGTGCTGGAAAAACTCAAGCTCTCGAACAACGCAGAGCTGACGGTCTACGCCATCCGCAACGGACTGGTGTAAGAAACCTGGCGGTTATCGCCCGGTGAAGATCTCGATGGCCCGTTCCAGCAGGGACTGGAAGGGCCGGTCCAGCATGGGCAGCGTGGCCGCCATGCCCACCAGGCCGACACTGAGCGTGATGGGGAACCCGACCGCGTAGATGTTCATCTGCGGCGCCACACGCGAGATGATGCCCAGCGCCAGGTTGGTGAAGAGCAGCAGGGCCAGCATGGGCAGGGCAATCCACAGGGCGCTGGCGAACAGCTCGCCCCCCAGGGTATAGAGCTGCATCAGCCGCAGGGCCTCCAGGAAATTCTGCGTCACCGGGAAGACCTCGAAGCTGCGCGTCACGGCCATCAGCACCATCAGGTGGCCGTTGAGCACCACGAAAAGCAGGGAAGCCATGTAGCCGAAAAAGCGCGCCACGGCACTGGCCTGGGTGTTGAGCGAGGGGTCGAAGAAGGCGGCGAAGTTCAAGCCCATCTGGAAACCCACCACCTCGCCGGCCAGTTCGAAGGCCGCGAACACCAGCCGCACGACAAAACCGATGGACAAGCCGATGCCTATCTGCTGGATCACCACCCCCAGGACCGCCGGGCTGTTGAAGTCGATCACCGGCATGGGCGGCAGGGTGGCCTGGCAGGCCACCGTCACCAGCAGTGCCAGCCCGATGCGGGCGCGCACCGGAATGGCACGCGAGGAGAAGATCGGCGCCGCCGTAAAGACACCCAGCACCCGCAGGAACGGCCACAGCAGCGGCGACAGCCACGCCATGATCTGGGCTTCGCTGAAGGTGATCATGGCAACAGCGCCGGACTCAGAGCACGATGCCGGGAATCGCCTCGATGGTGCGACGGATGTACTCGACCAGGATGTTGAGCATCCAGGGACCGGCCCAGGCAAACACCGCCATGGCGGCGACCAGCTTGGGCACGAAGGACAGCGTGGCCTCGTGGATCTGGGTGATGGCCTGGAACAGGCTGACCAGCAGCCCCACCAGCAGCACCACGCCCAGCAGCGGTGCAGACACCATCAGCAGCGTCAGCAGCGCCTCCTGCCCGATGGTCAGGACCATTTGTGCGTTCATGGCAGGCCTCTCATGTCACGAAGCTCGCGGCCAGCGAGCCGATCAGCAGGTTCCAGCCGTCGGCCAGCACGAAGAGCATGAGCTTGAAGGGCAGCGCCACCAGCACGGGCGACAACATCATCATGCCCAGCGACATCAGCACGCTGGCCACCACGATGTCGATCACCAGGAAAGGGATGAAGATCAGGAAGCCGATCTGGAACGCCGTCTTGAGTTCGCTGGTGACAAAAGCCGGGATCAGCACGCGCATGGGTGCGGTGTCGATCTTGGTAGCGGGATCGAGTTTGGCCAGCTTGGCAAACAACGCGTAGTCGGACTGGCGCGTCTGCTTGGTCATGAACTGGCGCATCGGCGCCTCACCGCGGGCGAGCGCCTGCTCGAAGTTGATGACGTTCTGCGTGTAGGGCAGGTAGGCATCGGCGTAGATGCGGTCGAAGGTCGGCCCCATGACAAAGAAGGTCAGGAACAACGACAGGCCGATGATGACCTGGTTGGGCGGGGACGACTGCGTGCCCAGCGCCTGGCGCAGCAGGGACAGCACAATGACGATGCGGGTGAAGCCGGTCATCATCAGCAGGATGGCCGGCAGGAAGGACAGCGCCGTGAAAAACAGCAGGGTCTGGATCGGCACCGAATAGCTCGTGCCCGACGCGTCGCCGCCCACGATCAGGGGTAGCTGGGTGGTGTTGATCTGGGCCGCGGCCAGGGGCGCGTTCTCCTGCGCCAAGGCCGGCACCGCCAGCAGCAACAGCAAGGCGGCCAGCCCCGACACCGTACGCAGGGTGGGCCAGAGCGTAGGCTGGCGCATCAGGCCGGCTCTCCGCCATCCGCCGGCGCCTTGGCGACCGCTGCAAAAACGGAGCCGCGCGCGGACGCTGGCCCCGCCGGCATGCTGTGCAGGCAACTGATGTTCTGTGCCGTGACACCCAGCACCAGCCAGATACGCGCGCCCTCCGGGCCAACCTCGACCGTCACGACCCTTTGCTGCGGGCCGACGGCCAGCGTGGAGACGATGCGGGAAACGGCGGCATTCGAGGTGCCGCCCGGGGCGCGCTGCTGGAACCACCGCACGGCAGGCGGCAGCAGGGCCAGGATGACAAGGAACAGGACGACAGAAACAACGGTTTGCGTCATGCCGCCAGTTTAAGGCAATGCTGAGCACGTCGGGGCGATTGCAAGGCGCAAATCCTCGCCATGGCCCAGGCCAAACGGGGATTTGCAACACCGCAGACTGCCCGTGCCGGGGATGCAGCACACGCCCGGGGCTGGCTGGCTCGGCATGCGCATCAACCCCTGCTGATGCGGCGCAGCCGTTCAGACGGGGTGACGACGTCGGTGAGACGGATGCCGAACTTGTCGTTCACCACGACCACCTCGCCCTGGGCGATCAGGTAGCCATTGACCAGCACGTCCATGGGTTCACCGGCCATCGCATCAAGCTCGACCACCGAGCCCTGGCCCAGTTGCAGGATGTGCTTGATCGGCACCTTGGTACGCCCGAGCTCAACGGAGAGCTGGACCGGGATGTCCAGCACCATGTTGATGTCGCTGGCCGGGGCATCGCTGGAGGAGAAGGGGCGCGCCGCGCCGCCGCTCAGCACGCCACCGGGTTCGACCTCGGGACCCTTGTCGCTGCTCTTCTGCTCCTGCAGGGCCTCGGCCCAGTCGGCCATGCCGTCGTCTTCAGGCTTCTGATCCGGTTTGTCGTCAACCGCCATAGCGTTCCCCTAACCAGTTGGTGTCATTGCCGCGCAGGCACTTGTCGATGCGCAGGGCGTATTTGGCGTTGTGCGTGCCGTACTGGCACTCGAACACCGGCACACCATCGACCGAGGCCTCGATGCGGGACTGTCGTCCGAGCTCGATGAAATCCCCCGGCTTCATGGCCAGCAGCTCCTCCACCGTCGCGTCGGCGCGGGCCAGCTCGGCCACCAGGGTCACCTCGGCAGCCTGGATCTCGCGCGTCAGCACGGTGACCCAGCGGCGATCCACCTCGATCGAGTCGCCCTGGGTGGATGAATACAGCACGTCGCGGATGGGCTCCATCGTCGCGTACGGCATGCAGAAATGGATGGAGCCGGTGATTTCGGCGATCTCCAGCTGGAAGGAGGTGGAGATCACGATCTCGCTGGGCGTGGCGATGTTGGCGAACTGCGGCTGCATCTCGCTGCGCTGGTAGTCCAGCTCGATCGGGTAGATCCCGCGCCAGGCCTTCTTGTACTCCTCGGCGATCACGTCGACCAGGCGGTTGATCACGCGCTGCTCGGTCGCCGAGAAGTCGCGACCCTCGATGCGGGTCTGGAACTTGCCGATGCCGCCGTACAGCGTGTCGATCACGCCGAACACCAGGGCCGGCTCGCAGACGATCAGGCCGCTGCCGCGCAGCGGGCGGATGGCCACGATGTTGAAATTGGTGGGCACGGCCAGCTCGCGCAGGAAGGCGCTGTAGCGCTGCACCTGCACCGGGCCGACGGAAATCTCCGGGCTGCGGCGGATGAAGTTGAACAGGCCGATGCGCAGATTGCGGGCAAAGCGCTCGTTGACGATTTCCATCGTCGGCATGCGCCCGCGCACGATGCGCTCCTGGCTGGACATGTTGTAGGAGCGGATCTCCCCGGCCTCGGCAACCTCTTCGACCGATTTCTGGCTCTCGCCGGTGACCCCTTCCAGCAGGGCATCGACCTCTTCCTGGGAAAGAAACGATTCACTCATGGCCGTAAGTCCTCATGTCGCCTCATTGAACGATGAAGCTGGAGAACAGCACGCCCCGCACGGGGTTGCCGTTGGCGCCACCCTTGGCGGCCGCTTTCTTGTCCTTCTTGCCCGCCGGCGCGGCGGGCTTGTTGAAATGCCGGGAAGAGGAGGCGAGGATGTCCTCGGCCAGCTTTTCCTTGCCTTCGCGGCTGAGCAGCTCGTCCGCCGTGCGCTGCGATACCAGCAGCAGCACATCGCTGCGGATGGTGGGCAGATAGGCCTTGACCTTTTCGACTTCCGGGACGCCCGTCAACTCCAGCGTGATGCCGATCTGCGCGACACGCTCGCCCCCCGGATCGGCCAGGTTGACCACCATATTGTCCAGCGGCAGATAGGTCGGCGGGCCGGTGGGTTCGGCCACGACAGCGGCGACCTCTTCCTCTTCCTCGTCGTCCAGAGCTGCGGCATTCTTCTTGCTCAGGAACATCCAGCCCCCGGCCGCGGCCAGGGCCAGCACCACGACCCCGATCACCACCATCAACAGCAACTTCTTGCTCTTGGGCGGCGGTGCGGCTTCGGCATCGGGGGTTTTGGTGGCCACGATCTAGTCCTCTACAACATTGCTTGTTTCATAACGGCGGCACGCCGCGCACCGTGCGGGCACGCAGATCCGCACGCTTGGACAAATTATTCTCGACATCCCACCCTACGATACCCGGATTAAGGGTAAAAAACCATGCCATTCCGGGGCGCTGGACCGGGCTGTCCTGCGCCCTCACACGAAAAGATCCACTGAGCGACCCGACAGCGGCGCCGCGCGGTTGGCAGCTGCCGTCAGCGCCACCGCCGGCAATTCGGGCACACCGGCCGGCCCCTGGCGACCGCCCTGCCGTTCCTGGCCAGACTGACCGGCGCCACGCTCCGAACCGGAGGTGCCGACCGACATGCCGGACAGCACCAGGCCTTCGCGCTCCAGCAATTCACGCAGATGCGGCATGGCGTCCTGCAAGACCTGGCGCGTCTGCGCCTGATCGGCACGGAACTCGACGCGCGCCTCCTGGCCCTGCAATTCGATGCTGACCTTGACCGGGCCTTCGCCCAGCCCCTCAACCTCCAGCTCGGCGTTCTGTGCGCCGCGACCTATCCAGTAGCTGACCTGCTCGGCCACGCGCATCTCCGTCGTCAGGCCGCCGTCCGGCGCCACGGCCGGCACGTCCATGCGCGCGCCGTCGGGCTGGGCCACGCCACTCCAGCCACCGGCCTCGCCGCCACCGATACGCGGGCCGCTCCTTTCGCTGCGGCGCTCAAAAGGCCGCAGACCGGACTCACCAGACGCCGCAGCCAGAAACTGGCTGCCCACGGGGGCAAGCTGCTCGCTGATGCGCCAGCCCAGCCGGGCGGCCATGTCGTCACCACGTCGCTCCTTGCCTGCCTGCACCTCCCCTTCGGCGGCCTGGCTCCTGTGCTGCGCCATGCGCTGGGCCAGCACCGCCTGGCGCAACAGGGGCTGGACCTCGTCGGCCGTCGTGTGGGCCGGGGCTGCGGCGTCGGCCAGGGCCGAGGCATCAGACAGTCGGGAGGATGCCTCGGCGGCCCCCGACAACTCTCCCGCCGGCATACGCGATTCGGCACGACCCGCCGCCACGGGCGGCAAGGCCGGGGCGGCATCACCGGCTGCTGGGGCAACCAAAGCCTGGCCCGGCAGCGGCACCTCCGCAACAGCGGTGGCCGGCATCGCCAGCTGCGGCAAGCCCGCCATGGGCAGACCGGGATCGAGCGGCAGCGCCGCCGGATCCACAGCCACCTCGGTCGCACCGGGCAGGGCCGTCAGCGCACCGGCCTCTGCGTCGGACAGCATTTCCTGGGGCACCAGTTCTTCGGCATCCAGGCTCAGCAGCAGCGAGGCAAAGTCACCCGGGGTCGCGGCCTGGGCCTTGCCGGCACCATGCCCGCTCCCGCCCGCCTGGGCCGTCTTGGCCGCCGGCTTGGGGGCTGCCGTCGTCACACTGTGTTCCATGCTCATGATCCTTCTCCATTCAACAGGCCGCCGACACCGCCGGCGCCACGGGCGTATTTGAGGACGGCCAGTTCGTCCATCTGTTTCTGTTCGCGCCTGGCTTCAAGCTGGGCGCGGGCACTGAGTTTTTTCTTCACCAGCAGTTCCAGGGCGGTCAGGCGAACTTCCTCCTGCACCTTGCGCTGGCGGGCCATCTCGACCTTGCGCTGCAGGTCGGCCATCACACCGCTCTGCAGGCCGACGGCCTGGCGCAGGCGCTGCAGGAACTGCTGGTGATGCAACATCAGCTCGGCGCTGACGGTGACCGCAGAGGCCGTCGCCCAGCGTGACTCGGTATCGGCGGCGTAGCTCTCCAGCTGGTCCAGCTGACCTTGCGCCTGCTGCACGGCGCGGCGCGCCTGCATCAGGGCCTGATCGGCCTGGTCACGCGCACGCGTGGCGACCTCGATGACCAGGGCCAGGCTTTTCAGGGCTGACATGGCAGCCTCCGGCGTGTATCCATACGGGCGCTCACGGGAAAGCCTCCTCGCGCTGGATGGTGGTCGCCATGGCCTTGACGCTTGCCTCGAAGCCGGCACCGGCGTACATGTCCTGGCGCAAAAAATCGCTCATGGGGCCGCTCAGGCGGATCGCCTCGTCCAGCCCCGGGTCGGAGCCGTGCACATAGGCGCCGATCTGCACCAGGTCACGCCCGCGCTCGTAGCGCGAGGCGATGGCGCGGAACTGCCGCGCCAGCTCGAAATGTTCGCGCGAGACCACGTTGTGCATCACACGCGAAGCCGACTGCGCGATGTCGATGGCCGGGTAATGACCGGCCTCGGCCAACGCGCGCGTGAGCACGATGTGGCCGTCCAGGATGGCACGGGCCGCGTCGGCAATCGGGTCCTGCTGGTCGTCGCCCTCGCTCAGCACGGTGTAGAAGGCCGTGATGGAGCCCACGCCGTTCAGGCCATTGCCGCTGCGCTCGACCAGTTGCGGCAGGCGGGCGAAACAGGACGGCGGGTAACCCTTGGTGGCCGGCGGCTCGCCCACGGCCAGCGCAATCTCGCGCTGCGCCATGGCGTAACGCGTGAGCGAATCCATGAGCAGCAGCACGTGCTGCCCTTGGTCGCGGAAGTATTCGGCAACGCCGGTGGCGTAGGACGCCGCCTGCATGCGCAGCAGCGGCGGGGAGTCGGCCGGTGCCGCTACCACGACGGAACGCGCGCGCCCCTCCTCGCCCAGGATGTCCTCGATGAATTCCTTCACCTCTCGGCCGCGTTCGCCGATCAGGCCGACGACGATGACATCGGCCTTGGTGTAACGCGCCATCATGCCCAGCAGCACGCTCTTGCCCACGCCGGCCCCGGCGAACAGGCCCAGGCGCTGGCCACGTCCCACCGACAGCAGGGCGTTGATGGCACGCACGCCGGTGTCCAGCGACTCGCGTATCGGTGCGCGGTCCATGGCATTGATGGGGGTGCGGTCCAGCGGGCGCGACAGCACGTTCACGACCGGCCCGCGGCGATCCAGCGGTTCGCCATGGGCGTCCACCACGCGACCCAGCAGGCCCGGGCCCAGCGGCAGGCGCAACTGGCCCTGGGCATAACTCGCGACCTGCGCCTGCGCGGCGTCACCCAGGCGCGGTGTAGCCACATAAGGCGCCGTCGGCACCACGCTGGCACCACTGGAGAGGCCCTGCACATCGCCGGCGGGCATCAGGAAGGCCCGGTCACCGGAAAAGCCCACGACCTCGGCCAGCACCGGCGGCTGCGCCGGCTGGCTGACCAGGCACTGCGAGCCCACCGGCGCGCGGATGCCCACGGCCTCCAGCACCAGGCCCGTCAGACGCGTGAGCGTGCCGCCGGCCTCCAGGGTGCTTTGCGGCGCGCCGGCCTGCTGGCGGGCGCTGTCCAGAAACTCTTGCCAGCGGGCACCGGGGTCAGGCGTCGTCACCGTGCACCTCCTCCCAGGGCAGGTTCTGCCCCAGCCGGCCGATGGCGCGCACCCAGCGCTTTTCCAGCCGGCCATCGATCACAGTGCCGCCGGACTCGACCAGGCAACCGCCGCGTGTGATGGCCGCATCGGGCTGCAGCGTGAGCGGCAGGTTGGGGTATTCCTCGCGCAGGATGTCCTGCAGCACGTCCAGGTCCAGCGGGTTGAGCTTGAGCTGCACCGCCTTGCTGTCGGAGAACAGCATGCCCAGGGCCTCGCGGATTACCGGCAGCAGCACATTGGGATTGCTCGAAATCTCATGGCGCAGCACCTGGCGCGCCATCTCGCAGGCCAGCTCCAGCACCGCCTGGCCGGCGATCTGCTCGGCAGCATCCAGCTGGCTTTTGGCGGACTCGATCAGGCCGCCAAGCTGTTGCGCCGCATCGCGCCCCTGCTGGGCGATGTAGTCGCCGACCTGCTTCTGCGCCTCCAGCAGCGTCTGTGCGCGGCCCTGCTGGAAACCGTCGGCATAACCCTCGGCGTGGAACTGCTGGCGCACGGTGGCGAGCTGCTCATTGAGTTCGCGTTCGCGGGCCTGCTGCTCCAGCAGCATGGCGGCGGCATCGACATCGCCAAAACTCCAGCGGGAGACGGCATCGATTTCCTCGCCGGGAATGAAACGGGTGGTGGATCGCATGGATCAGTCCTGGTGTGGATGTCTCAGACCATGGCGTCGTCGGCGCCGCCGCCGATGACGATCTGACCCTCGTCGGCCAGCCGGCGCACGATCTTGAGGATTTCCTTCTGCTGCGTCTCGACTTCGGACAGGCGCATCGGGCCGCGCGATTCCAGGTCCTCGCGCAGCGTTTCGGCCGCACGCGAGGACATGTTGGAGAGGAACTTCTCCTTGAGCTCGGGCTGGGCGCCCTTGAGCGCCACGATGAGCGATTCGGACGCCACTTCCTTGAGGAGCATCTGGATGGCCTTGTCGTCGAGCTTCATGACGTCGTCGAACACGAACATCTTGTCCATGATCTTCTGCGCCAGTTCGGGATCGTGGCCGCGGATCGATTCGAGCACCGTGCCCTCGATCACCGTACCCATCAGGTTGATCATCTCGGCCGCGGTCTTCACACCGCCCAGCGAGGCCTTGCGGATCTTGTCGCCGCCGGCCAGCACCTTGAACAGCACTTCGTTGAGGTCCTTCAGCGCAGTAGGCTGGATGCCTTCCATGGTGGCAATGCGCAGCATCACCTCGTTGCGCTGGCGCTCGGTCAGGTATTTGAGGATGTCGGCCGACTGGTCGTAGTCCAGGTGCACCAGGATGGCCGCCACGATCTGCGGGTGTTCGTTGCGCAGCAGCTCGGCCACCGACATCGGGTCCATCCACTTCAGGCTCTCGATGCCCGAAACGTCGCCGCCCTGCAGGATGCGATCGATCAGCAGGGCTGCCTTGTCGTCGCCCAGGGCACGCTTGAGCACGGAGCGCACATAGTCGCCCGAGTCGGACACCAGCAGGCTTTGCGCCGCGGCAATGTTGGTGAACTTGGTCACCACGTCGTCGACGCGTTCGCGCGTGATGGACTTGGTCTTGGCGATGGCCTCGCCCAGCTTCTGCACCTCCTTGGGTGACAGATGCTTGAAGACCTCGGCCGCCTCCTCCTCCCCCAGGGACATGAGGAGGACCGCGGCGTCCTGGAGTCCGTCTTCCTGCGTTGCCATGGTCTTATCCCATCGTCAGGGCATTGCCCTGACCTTCGCCGTTGACCCAGCCCTTGACGATGCCGGCCACGGCCGCCGGGTTGTCGCGTGTGAGCTTGCGTGCATCCTCCAGCGCCTTCTCGCCAGGCGTCGGTCCGGCCGGCGCTTCAGCCGCCGAGGGGCCGGCGAGCTGCGGGCGATCCGGCTCCTCGGACAGCATGGCGTCGAGTTGCGGACGGCGCTGGGTCGGGGTGCTGAGGGATTTGAGGGCCGGGCGGATGACGCCGAACAGCACCAGCACGGCCAGCAACAGCGTGCCCAGCGGCCACGCAAAGCTGCGCGCCAACTCCTGCATTTCAGGCTGCTTCCACAGGGGCACCTCGGACAAGGTGATTTTTTCCTGGGCGAAGGGGGCATTCAAGAGGTTCACGGAGTCACCTCGATCCTGGCTGAAACCGATTGTCTCACGCACCAGCGCCGTCATCTTCTCCAGCTGCTGCTCGGTCAGCGCCACCGTGGTCGTCTTGCCCTTGGCATCGGTCTCGCTCTTGTGGTTGACCACCACCGCGGCACTCAGACGCTTGATCACGCCGCTGCCGGCACGCACCACCTTGACGGTCTTGTCGACTTCGTAGTTGATGATCGATTCGCGTCGTGTGCTGGGCGGCGTTGCGGCAGCCGCAGCGCCCGGCGCGCCAGGTGCGAGTGCCTGCGCCGGGCCGTTGATGGGTGCCGTGGACGGCGCGGGCGGCTGGTTGCTGGTGGCGCCGGGCACACCGGCCGGGCCGGCCGGGCCGGGGTTGCTGCTCTCCAGCAGCTGCTGGCTGCGGATGCTGCCGGAATCGGGCGTCTGGTTGGGCTTGTGCGTCTCCGAGGTCTGCTCGATCTGCGAAAAATCGACCTCGGCCGTCACCTGGGCCTTGACGTTCTGGCGGCCCACCACGGGCTCCAGGATGTCCAGAATGCGCTGGCGGTAGAGCGCCTCGAGCTGTTGCACGTACTGCAGCTGCTGCGCGTCCACACCACCGGCCGCACCATCGGGGCCATTGGTCGGCTGCGACAAGAGCTTGCCGGTGTCGTCCAGCACGCTGACCGCCTCGGGTTTCATCTCGGGCACGCTGGAAGCGACCAGGTGCACGATGCCGGCGATCTGGCTGCGGTCCAGCGGGCGACCGGGGCTGAGACTGAGCAACACGGAAGCCGAAGGCTTCTGCTGCTCGCGGAAGAAACCGTTCTGATTGGGCATGGCCAGGTGCACGCGGGCACTTTGCACCGAGGACAAGGCCTGGATGGAGCGCGTGAGCTCGCCTTCGAGACCGCGCTGGAAGCTGACGCGCTCCTGGAACTGGGTGACGCCGAAGCGGTTCGCCTCCATCAGCTCGAAACCGGCCACCGAACCCTTGGGCAGCCCCTGGGAGGCCAGGCGCAGCCGGGTGTCGTGCACCTTGTCGGCCGGCACCAGGATGGCGTGGCCGCCTTCGGCGTGCTTGTAGGGCACGTTCATCTGCGACAGCTGGGCAATGATGGCGCCGCCGTCCTTGTCGGAAAGATTGGCATAAAGCACACGCCACTCGGCCTGTCGACCCATCATGAGGCCGACGATGGCAATCACCACAAACAGGGCCACGCCCACGGCCAGACGCATGATCTGCCCCTGGTTGAGCGTGGAAAAACGCTGGCCCAAGGTCGGGTTCAAGTGAATTGCAGCAGCTTCAGCCATGGTGTGTTCCGGTACATCCTGGCGCGGTTCTCGGCGCCTGTGCATCGGATTATTCTGGCTGCGCCCCAAAACTATAGGAGGAAAAGACCGGGGTTTCCCTGCCTTTTCAAACTAAAGATCCGCAGAGTGGCCGCTAGCATCAGTTCCAACATCTACCCACGGGGCTGACTTATGGATATGCGACTCACACCCACCACGATGCCGGTCACGGTACGGCCGGGCACAGCCGCCAAGGCGGGCGTGGCCGCCAATGGTTTCCCCGGCGAATTCAAGGCAGCCCTGCAGTCGGTCAGCGAGGCCCAGAACTTTGCCGGCACGCTGCAGAAGCAGGTCCAGATGGAAAACCCCAAGGTCAGCCTGGAAGAGACCATGGTGGCCATCCAGAAAGCCCAGATCGGCTTCCAGGCCACGCTGCACGTACGAAATCGGATGGTGCAGGCTTATACGGACATCATGAACATGCAAGTTTGAGCTTGTAAGTCCGGCGTTGAGCGGATTCACGCTCACCCCTCAACGCGCAACGACCGCCTCAGTGCAGCACGCGCTTGCCACCACCGTCCATGATCTCCTCCAGATGGGTGAGCCAGGGTTCGGTCAGGTGACGGATCTCGGCGTCGTTGCGCAGGATGCGCTGCATGATGCGCGCCTTCTCGCTGCGCTCCTCGGGCCGCAGCTCTTCCTCGCGTGAGCGGTAGCGCAGCTGCTCGATCAGCACGGCGCATACGCCTTCGTAGCGCATCACGGATTCCAGGTCCTTGACCCGGGCGGCCTCCAGCATGCGGGTGCTACTGTCCTCGATGGCCTTGTAATAGTCGATCAGCATCTGCGGCATGGCTCAGGCTCCCGTGCTCACGGGCGCGGCCGGCTCGACCGCTGCCCCTTGTTTCATGCCCTTCCAGCCCTGGGCGATGGTTTCGATCAGGCGCTGGATCTCCTGCAGGATGGCGTCGTCGTTCTGGGCATTGGCCAGGATCAGGCGGCGTGTGCAGTAGTCGTACAGGGCGGCCAGGTTCTCGGCCAGCTCGCCGCCATCGACGCGGTCCAGCCCGGTGCTCAGGCCTTCTTCCAGGATGCGCAGGGCCCGCGCGATGGCCTCGCACTTGGCCAGCACGTCGCCGCGGGCGAGCGCGCCACGCGCGGTGGCCAGCGACTGCAGCATGCCGTCAAACAGCAGGTTGACAATCTGGTGCTGGTCGATGGTGTGCATGCTGGTCTCGACGTTGATACGTCGGTAGGCATCGGCCGAGCGGGGGCTTGCGGTGCGAAACATGCGTTGGTGTCCTCTGGTGCAGCTTGGGGTACTGTCTATTTATCGGCTGATCCATCCGGGAAATGAAGGCGATCGATCTCAGGAAGTGGTCTTGTTCCACTGCGTAATTTGCTGCGTCAGGTAGGTATTGAGCGAGTTCAGGCTGCTCAGCTGCACATCCAGCGCGCTGTAGCGCCGGTTCAGGGCGGCCTCCACACGGCTGGCCTTCTCGTTCACCCGCACCTGGTCCTTGGCATTGTTGTCCAGGGCGCGCTTGAGGTTGTCGTCCTTGCTCTTGAAGTAGCCATCGCTGGCCAGCAGGGTCTTGGTCAATCCCTTCAGGCGCACGGCAATGCCCTCGGCGTTGCCGGGGGTGGTGCTGCTGAACAGGGCCTTGACTTCGTCCATGTTGTCCAGGGCCTTGCCCAGCTTGGTGCTGTCCAGCTCCAGATTGCCACCGCGCAAGGCGCTGACGCCGATGTCGCTCAGGCGGTTGAACATGCTGGAGCCCGTGCTCATGGACTGCACGGCTGCGCGCAAGGCGTTCTGCAGAGAAAGGGTGGTGGCATCGCCCTGCAGCAGGCCGCCGGTCTTGGTGGCCTGGTCGTATTTGGTCGCTTCGTTGAGCACCCCGTTGATTTCGTTGTAAGCCTTGACGAAATCCTCGATGTTCTTCTTGACCGCCGAGATGTCCTTGGCGATGGTGAGGGTCACCGGCGCCGTCGTTTCCTTGACGGCCGTGAAAGTCACGCCCGACACCGAGCTGGCAAAGACATTGGTCGCCGAGCTGACGCCAATGCCGTTGATGGTGGCCGTGGCATTGGTCGCCGCCTGGTTGGTGACGCTGCCGTTGATCAGGCGCGACAGGCCCAGCGCGTCGGCCGGGTCACCGTCCGTGTCGCTGGTCACACTGAGCTTGAAGCCGGCCGCCAGGCCTGTGTTCTTGCCGCTGAGCAGCAGGCGGTCCCCCGAGGCGTCGCTCAGCACCGTGGCGGTGACACCTGCATTGGCGCCGTTGATCTTGCTGGCGATGTCGGCCACCGTGTCGGTGGCGCTGATGGTCAGGTCCACCGGCGTGCCGCTGCCGGGGGTGAAGACGGCGCCGGCATATTGGCCGATCTCCAGGCGCAGGGTGCCCTCGCCGATGGCCCCGCCCACGGGCAACAAGGGCATGGTGTAGCTGGACTGCGCCTTGGCCAGGCCCAGCACCTCGACATTGAAAGAGGTCGATTGGGTGCCGCCAATGGCACTGACCGTGACCGCGGAGGCATCCGAAGAAGAGGCCGACACCCCGTTCCAGCCCGTCACGCTGCTGAGTTTGCTCACCGCATCGGACAGCGAAGACACCAGGGACTTGATCTGGCCGAAGACCGAGATTTTGGTCTGCACCTCGGACGCCTTGATCTTGAGCTTTTCCAGCGGCTGCCGCTCCAGCGCGACGAGCTGCGAGACGATGCTCTTGACATCCAGATTGCTGCCGATCCCCGGCGATGACATCGTGGCCATAACGAACTCCTGGCCGGCATGGGTGCCAGCATTGCTTGCAGAATTATCTGCCCCGCCCCCGGATCTGTCACTTTGATTTGGGGCGAGAAAAGACCATATTTCCACCTCTCTCGGTTATCGGCGGATTCCCATGTAACTTGAGCCCGCGCGACAAACGGCGGCCGAATAAAAAAAGCCCGGCGTGGAAACCACGCCGGGCTGAGGCTAGAGACTGAGCGTTTAGCGCAGCAGGGCCAGCACGCCCTGGGGCAGCTGGTTGGCCTGGGCCACCATCGCGGTCGCAGCCTGCTGCAGGATCTGGGCGCGCGACAGGGCGGCGGTTTCCGCAGCGAAGTCAGCATCCAGAATCCGGCTGCGCGAAGCGGTCAGGTTCTCCGACGTCACCTGCAGGTTGGCAATGGTGGTGTCGAAACGCGACTGCAGGGCGCCCAGCTTGGCGCGCTCGCCGCTGAGGAAGGACAGGGCCGAGTCCACGGTCTGCAATGCATCCGACGCCTTCAATACGGTAGACACGTCCAGCTCCGAGACCTTGCGCAAGGTCGAGTTCGTATCCACCATGGCTGTCCCGCCGTTGGCATCCACGGCGAAAGACTTGTCAGAGTCCAGGACCAGGTAGCCGCTCGATACGTAGTTGAAGTTGGCGGCATTGGGCGTGAGCATGGTCACGGGCGCGCCAACCGCAACCAAGGCCTGGCTGCTGTCGCGTGCATATTTCTGCATCGTCACGTTGCCGGCATTGGTAACGGCCTCGCCGATCATGATGTTGTTGCCGGTCGTATTGCTCAGCATGATGCCGGTACCGGCGCCATTCAGGGTCGCCGTGATCCCGGTCTTGCTGGAGCGCTCATTGATGGCCGCGATGGCCGAAGACAGCCCATTCGCCCCCTGGATCGCGGAGATGCTGAAGCTCACCGTCTCCACGGACGTCGAATCCGAACGCAACTCCAGCGTGTAAGCCCCCACCGTATCGAAAGTGACCTGGACTTCTGTTTTTGCGGTGGCCCGCACACCGGTCTGCGCAGTGACCAAGTTGATGGATTCTGCAATATCCTTCGCTGAAGCATTCACTGCGTACGTGATATTGGCACTGCCCAGGCCGCCGTTGATTGCAACGGTGTCCCCAGTCAGCGTTCCATTGAATGTGAACGGCATGGCCGCGGCAGACTGTATGCCGGGCCCGGTTGTCGTCACGCGATTGTTGCCGTACTGGCTGGTACGCAGGTTGGCCGTGGTCGCGGTGATGGTCTGACCCGCGTTGGCACCCACCTGGAACTGGGCGGTACCGAAGCTGCCGTCCAGCAGCTTCTGGCCGTTGAATTCAGTGGTCTGGGCAATGCGGTCCAGTTCGGCGACGAGCTGGCTCACTTCCTGGTTCAGGGCCTGACGGTCAGACGCGCTGTTGGTGGCGTTGGCCGACTGCACGGCCAGTTCACGTACACGCTGCAGGATGTCGCTGGAGGCCTTGAGCGAGCCTTCAGCCGTCTGCGCCAGCGACACGCCGTCGTTGGCGTTACGCACAGCCTGGTTCAGGCCGCGGATCTGGCTGGTGAAGCGCTCGGAAATCGCCAGACCGGCGGCGTCGTCACGGGCGCTGTTGATGCGCAGACCCGAGGACAGACGTTGGATGGCGGTGCTCAGTGCAGCCTGGCTCATGCCCTGGTTGCGCTGTGCGGTCAGCGAGCTGATATTGGTGTTGATGATGGATGCCACGAGTGCAATTTCTGTTCTTGTGCTCTCTGCTCTTCGACAAAAACCCGGAAAGACTTGAGCGCTTTGCCACCTTTCGCGAACCGCAGCGTGATGTATTCATCAGATCCAATATCACGGCCATAAAAAAAGCTGGCGCCGTTACCGGCGCCAGCTTCATGGGGGGCTCTGCTGGGTTTAGCGCAGCAGGGCCAGCACGCCCTGGGGCAGCTGGTTGGCCTGGGCCACCATCGCGGTTGCAGCCTGCTGCAGGATCTGGGCGCGCGACAGGGCGGCGGTTTCCGCAGCGAAGTCAGCATCCAGAATCCGGCTACGCGAAGCGGTCAAGTTCTCCGACGTCACCTGCAGGTTGGCGATGGTGGTGTCGAAGCGCGACTGCAGGGCGCCCAGCTTGGCGCGCTCGCCGCTCAGGAAGGACAGGGCCGAGTCCACGGTCTTGAGCGCATCGGAAGCCTTGACCACCGTGGTCACGTCCAGGTTGGAAACCTTCTTCAGCGTCGAGTTGCCATCGATGATGAGCGAGGCGGCGCTGCCGGTCGTGGCGTTCACGGCGAAGGACTTGTCCGAGTCCATCGTCACGTAGCCGCTGATGAGAGCGTTGTCCGCCGTGGTATCAGCTGCCAGGGTGATGTTGCCGGCCACGGCCACCAGGGCGCCGGTGGTGTCAGCCACGTACTTGGTGACGGTCACGGCACCGGCGTTGGCCGTGGTCGTATCAGCCACACGGATGTCGTTGCCAGTCGAGTTGGTCAGGATGATGCCGGTACCGGCCGTGTTCAGGCTGGCAATGACGCCCGTCTTGGACGATTTCTCGTTGATGGCCGACACGGCGCTGGACAGGCCATCGGCGCCGGTGATGGCCGAGATCGCGAAGGAGACCACCTCATCCGTGGAGTTGTCCGAACGCAGATTCAGGGAATAGGCGCCAGCGGTGCCGAAGGTCAGTTGCGTGCTGGTGGAAGCCGAAGCGGTCACGCCGGTGTCGGCCGTCTTCAGGTTGATCGAGTCCGCGGCCGCCTTGGCCGTGCCGTTGGCAACCAGGTTGACGGTGGCGCTGCCCAGTGCGCCGTTGATGGCCACAGTGTCGGCCACGCTGGCGTTGGCACCCCAGGTGGCGCCTGCTGCGGACGGGCCGCTGGCGATGACCTGGTTGTTGCCGTACTGGCTGGTGCGCAGGTTGGCGGTGGAGGCCACGATGACCTGGCCGGCGTTGGCACCCACCTGGAACTGGGCGGTACCGAAGCTGCCGTCCAGCAGCTTCTGGCCGTTGAATTCCGTGGTTTGCGAGATGCGGTCCAGCTCGGCGACCAGCTGGCTCACTTCCTGGTTCAGGGCCTGGCGGTCCGAAGCGCTGTTGGTGGCGTTGGCCGACTGCACGGCCAGTTCACGTACGCGCTGCAGGATGTCGCTGGAGGCCTTGAGCGAGCCTTCAGCCGTCTGCGCCAGCGACACGCCGTCGTTGGCGTTACGCACAGCCTGGTTCAGGCCGCGGATCTGGCTGGTGAAGCGCTCGGAAATCGCCAGACCGGCGGCGTCGTCACGGGCGCTGTTGATGCGCAAGCCCGAGGACAGGCGCTGGATTGCGGTGCTCAGCGAAGCCTGACTGGTGCCCTGGTTACGCTGGGCGGTCAGCGAGCTGATATTGGTGTTGATGATCGATGCCATTGCAAATCTCCTTGACAAACAGATGGCGTTACCGCCAACCAGGACGCCAGACGATTCTGGCGACTTGATTCACCAGTGCAACATTGCTGTCGCGGTGAATGGCGGACCCGGGGAGGACCGTTGAATCTGTTTTCGGCGCGGCTAGAACAAAACTTGAGGCCTGATTCACCGAATTACGCCACTTTCCCAGTCCATTTGCACCCTTGGGCCACGGCACAAGCTCCGGCACAGGCCGGGTACACCTGAGTTTTCGGCGCTTCCCGGCTGAACTTGAGGGCTAAATGCAAAAGCTGGCCGGTTTTCCCCCTTTTTTTCGCGGCACCGGCCCGAAACGCGCCGCCCACAATCAATCCATCGTTTTGCCATGTCCCATCTTTCATGGCGCGAACCGGCCACGAAAGGGCCACAACCCTGAACTGAAGGAGTGATTCAATGGCTGCCGTTATCAACACCAATATCAGCTCGCTCACCGCGCAGCGCAACCAAGGTAGTAGCCAGGCGTCCCTGGCCACTTCCATCCAGCGCCTGTCTTCGGGCCTGCGCATCAACAGCGCCAAGGACGACGCCGCCGGCCTGGCGATTTCCGAGCGCTTCACCAGCCAGATCCGCGGCCTGAACCAGGCGGCGCGTAATGCGAACGACGGCATCTCCCTGGCCCAGGTGGCTGAAGGCGCCCTGGGTTCGGCCAGCAACATCCTGCAGCGCGTGCGTGAACTGGCCGTGCAGTCGGCCAACGCCACCAACAGCGCTTCGGACCGCCAGGCCCTGAACCAGGAAGTGGGTCAGCTGGTCGCCGAACTCGACCGTATTGCCCAGACCACCGAATTCAACGGCCAGAAGATCCTGGACGGCACCTTCGGTACCGCCCAGTTCCAGGTCGGCGCCAATTCCGGCCAGGTCATCGTGGCCTCCACCGCCAACCTGCGCACCAGCCAGTACGGCAACAACCAGGTCATCGCCAGCGGCCCGTCCGCAGCAGGCGCCACCTGGGGTGCCAACGCCAGCGTGGCCGACACTGTGGCCATCAACGGCGCACTGGGCAGCGCCACCGTCAACCTGGCAGCCAACGGCACGGCCAAGCTGGCCGCCGACACCATCAACCTGCAAACGCCGAACACCGGGGTCTCCGCCTCGGCCCGCACCGACGTGCAGCTGACTTTCGGTGCCGCCGGCGCCTACTCGCTGGTGCTGCGTTCGGACAACTCGGCCGACGAGTCCATCTCTTTCGCGATCTCGGCCACCACCGGCGCCGATGGCCTGTCCAACGCCGTGTCGGCCATCAACGAGAAATCGTCCAAGACCGGCGTCATTGCCAGCCTGAACGTGGCCGGTACCGGCATCGTCCTGACCAACGCCACCGGCAACGACATCCGTGTGGCTGACTCGACCACCGTCAATGCCGGTGCCGTGACCGTCACCAAATATGCTTCGGACACCACCGGGGCCCTGGTGGCCGTGGCCGGCAACGTCACCCTGGCGGCCGACAGCACGGCTGACAACGCCCTCATCAGCGGCTACGTGACGATGGATTCGGACAAGTCCTTCGCCGTGGATGCCACCACGGGCAGCGCCGCCTCGCTTATCATCGACAGCAACTCGACGCTGAAGAAAGTGGCCAACCTGGACGTGACCACCGCCATCCGGGCCAACGATTCACTCAAGACGGTGGACTCGGCCCTGTCCTTCATCAGCGGCGAACGCGCCAAGCTGGGCGCCCTGCAAGCCCGCTTCGAGACCGCCATTTCGGCCCTGCAGATCACCGCCGAGAACCTGACCGCATCACGCAGCCGCATCATGGACGCTGACTTCGCCGCCGAAACCGCCGCCCTGTCGCGCGCCCAGATCCTGCAACAGGCCGGTACCGCCATGGTGGCCCAGGCCAACCAGATCCCGCAGGGCGTGCTGGCCCTGCTGCGTCAGTAAGACGCCTGACGGGCACCGACACACGTGCGAACTGCGCGCCCCCCCACCGCCGCAGATCCGCACGACGCGAAGCTGCATGCCGCCCTGCAGGCGGCAGACTGGCCGCTGCTGGTGCGCCTGTGCCGCCAGGCCCTGCGCAAGAACGGGCGGCACCTGCGGGCGCACCGACTGCTGGGCTTCGCGCTCAACAGGCAACGCGACACCGACGCGGCGCTGGCCGCCTACAAGCAGGCGGCCGCCCTGTGGCCGGACGACGCGGAACTGCTCATCAACTACAGCAATGTGCTGCTGGAGCATGGCATGCATGCCGAGGCCAGCCAGCTGCTGGACAAGGTGTGCGTGCTCAAGCCCGAGCACGCCATCAGCTGGCTCAATCTGGCGTATTGCTGCTACGAGACTCGACAGAACGAGCTGGGTTTTGCCGCCGCGCAAAAGGCCGCTGCACTGGCCCAGAACCTCGACCAGCAGGTGGCTGCGCTGACGCAAAAAGCCATCCACCGGCGGGAACTGGGGGAAATCCGTGAAGCCGTACAGGATTGCGAAGCCGCCATCCGGCTGAACCCGCAGTATTTGCCCAACCACACCAACCGCCTGCTTTTCATGCTGGCTGATCCGGCCATCGATGCGCAGCAACTGGCTGCAGCGGCCCGTGAATTCGCTGCCGTTGTGGAGCCCGCGCTCAAGCCCCACTGGCCGGATTTCGCGCCACAACGCACAGGGCCGTGGCGACGGCTGAAGATCGGCTTTCTGTCGCCCGACTTTCGCCTTCACGCCGTGATGTATTTCGTCGAAAGTCTGTTGGCACAACTCGATCGCCGGCAGTTCGAAGTATGGGCCTTGTATCTCTACCCCAAGGATGATGCACTGACCCAACGGTTCCAGAATCATGCCGATCATTTCGTACGCCTGTCCGGCCTGACGCCCGACGAACAGGCCGAAGCCATACGCGCGCAAGGCATCGACATCCTGATTGATCTGGCCGGACACACCGGGCACAACGGCCTGCTGGCCATGGCCCGCAAGGCTGCGCCGGTGCAGGTCTCCTGGCTCGGCTACCCGGCGACCACGGGCCTGAGCGCCATCGACTACAAGTTCACCGACGAGGTCACCGACCCGCCCGGTGCCGACGATCTTTACAGCGAGCGGCTGTACAGGCTGCCCACCTTATTCTGTTGTTACCGTCCCATGTGCCGGGAACCCCTCTGGCGATACCAGCCAGCCTACCAGGTACGCCCGACACCCGCGCTGCAAAACGGCCACGTGACTTTCGGCTCCTGCAACAACCTGGGCAAACTCACCGACGCAGTGCTCTCGCTCTGGGGGCGCCTGCTCAACACCGTGCCCGGATCACGTCTGCTGATCGAGGGCAAGAACCTGGGCGAGGCCGCTTTCGCCACCGCCTATCGCCAGCGCTGCGCCAGGCTGGGGATCGATGTCAGCCGGCTCGAACTGGTCCCGCTGGATGGCGCCAACCAGTACCTGACCTATCACCGCATCGACATCGCCCTCGACCCGTTTCCACTCACGGGTGGCACGACCTCCTTTGACGTGCTCTGGATGGGTGTACCCCTGGTGTCGATGAACGGCAGCAGCTTCAAGAGCCGCATGGGCACCGGCATCCTGACCCACCTGGGACGTTCCGAGTGGCTGGCACATGATGCCGAGGAATACCTGGGCATAGCCAGCGCGCTGGCAGGCAACGTCCAGCAACTCAACACACTGCGTCTCGGCTTGCGCAAGGAAGTCGAGCAATCGGTGCTGATGCGTGAAGACCTGTTCTGCCATCACTTCGGCGAAGGCCTGCGCCTCATGTGGCTGCAGTGGTTGGCCGAGGGCCAACATCCACAGGACGCCGAGGCACAAAGCCGTCTGATCGAAAGCTGGCTGCCCGACCTGCCCGTCGACTGGTCCAACAGGCCCATCCCCGGTGTCGGCCTGGCCCCGGGCCGGCGCGTGGATCTGCCGCAGGCCCACCAGCATCTGCAGGAATTGCTGGACAAGGCGCGCACGATGCGCCCCTCAGTCTCGTCCACCGAAGGCCAGATCAGCCACCGCTGCTGGCGGGACGTGACGGAAGCCGCCGAGCAGCTGCTGTGCGCCGTACCGCATGATCCGGTGGCACTGGCCTGCCTGGCCGAGGTCGAACATGCGCACGGTCATACCGACTTTGCCGTGACCTATCTGCGCTATGCGCAGGAAGCCTTGATCGCCCGGGGCTGAGTCAACGCTCCGAAAGGTCAACGCCCTGCCTCAGGCGTCGCGGAAGAAGTCGCTCAGGATGTCGTGCCCAGGCGCCTTGAAGACCAGACCACCGCCCGACCCCTGGTAGGCGATGCGGCCGGCTTCGGTGTCGCGGCTGATCACGCTGACGCCCTGCGCGATGACGGAGCGGCTGCGCACGTGGCAGCGCCCGATGATGGCCGTATTGGGGTAAAGAATCACACCGTCTTCCAGCACTGGCGCCTCGCCATGGTTCTTGCCGACGGTGGAGTTCTGGTACAGCACCAGATGGTTGCCATAGGTCGCCTTGGCCAGCACGATGCCCACCGAATGGCCGATGAAAAAAACCTCGGGCAGGTCGATTTCGTAGAAGCAATCGATCGCATTGAGCATCTTGTTCAGCAGGAACAGCTTGGAGCACACCGAGCGCGCCTGCTCACGCCGCCAGATCGTGTTGGACAGGTAGTACAGGAAGATGCAGTACTGCGAGGAATGCAGCACGTCGAACTGGCCGGGCGTCCACATGCGCACCTGGGCGATGCAACGCTCCAGCCGGCCCAGGGCCTCGTCCAGGTGCGCATCGATCAGGCCCAGTTCGGGGTCTTCACCGGTCGGGAAAAACTGCGTGATCTGGGTACGCACATAGGCGGCCAGCCGCGAACACTCGAGGTGGATGATTTTCATGATGCTTGTGCCATGTCTCGCAGCCAGGGGCCGATCACGGTTTCCACCCGAGCCGGTCGCCAGCCGAATTCGTGCTGCAGGCGGCTGATGTCGACCACTGCCGGTGCGGCCGGCACCTGGTCCGACCTGAACGCCAGGGCACGGCCGGCCAGCCGGCCGACCAGCTGCGCCAGCTCATCGTTGCACACGTTCTCGCCGGTCGCCACGTTGTAGACCGATTGTGTGCCGCGCTGCGCAATGTCCACCAGCGCGCGCAACACGTCGGGCAGGTGGATGTAGTCGCGTGCCACCTGGGGCGATGAGTCAACCGTGACGGTGGCACCCCGCGGGGCCTGCGCCACCTGCCTCAGCAGGGCAGGCAGGAAACCATTGGCGTCATGCAGGCTGTCATACACGCTGGCCAGGCGGGCCACACGCGCACGCCCCTGGCCCAGCACGTGGCAGAGCGATTCGCCGGTGAGTTTGGTGAGATCGAACAGATGACGTGGTACCTGCGGGGCCACCGGGAGCAAGGTGGTTTCTTCAGCCCGAACGCCAGCGCTCAAGCCGTCATAGAGCCGCGTAGACGACAGGTAGACCAGCGAATCCCAGGTGCTGGACTGCAGCACACGCACCAACAGGCTGACGTGCGCCTCCACGGTGTCGGGCGCACGCTGCAGGTAGTCGCCGGTCAGGCCGGCGCAATAAAAGACATGGCCCAGCGGCTGATCCTTCATGGGCCACGCCGTATCACGCCCGGGAAGCCGGCAGTCCCACCCCGCGGCCGACAGATGCCGTGCCAGCGCCGAGCCGACGAAACCGTGGCCTCCGATGATGGTCGCGATCTGTCTGCTCATGGGACGGATTAGATACCGGCGCCGCCAGCCTCAGTCCGGCAAGCCGTCGAGCGGATGGTGCAGCGCCGGCGACTTGTGGCGCAACAGCTTCGGGCTGACGTTCTTCACCTGGCGAAACAAGGGGCCGGCGACGAGCGCCGGGTCGGCCACCGCCAGCATGTTGAAACCATGCGGCGGGCCTTCCAGGTAGACACTGTCGGCCGGCACCAGCTCGATGCAGCGTGTGCCCATTTCCTGGTGCGTGTTGAAGTCGCGCACGGCGTAGAGCTGGTAACCGGCGGCGCTCAGCAGGCTGCAGATGGGTGTTTTCGTCAGGCCGACGCTCCAGTCCACGTAATCGCGGTGCACCTCGAACACGACGGCCGGCTTGTCACGGGCCAGCACGCGCGCCGCGCCTTGCAGGGCGCGCAGCTCGGCGCCCTCGATGTCGAGCATCAACACGCTGAGAGGGCGCCCCTGGGCCTGGCAGTAGTCGTCGATGGTGATGGTTTCGAAGCCATCATCGCCAGTCGCCGGCACGGCATTGGCAAAGGAGTCAAAGCCGTCCAGGCGCAGGCGCTGGCTGCTCTCATGCCAGAGCCCCTGCTTGTTGATGCGCAGGTTGTCCAGCGCGTTGAGCTGCGCGTTGGCCGCCAGCATGGCCGCCTGGTCGGTATTGGGCTCGAAGCAGTGCACCAGCCGGCCGCTGCCCTTGAGCTGCACGCCCAGCACCACGGCATGGTCGCCGAAGTAGGCGCCGCCGATCAGCACATCGCCACGGCCCTGCGCCGTCAGATGCTTCAGCAGGCGCGTGGTCTGCGGCTCCCAGACATGGCTGGGGCGTTCCTGCTCGGCCAGGATGAAATCGCGCGCGATCTTGGTACGAAAGAGGAAGCGGAAACGCGTGCCGTCGGCCAGTTGTTTTTCGTAGACATCCTGCTCGCTGTGCAGCGCATCGATGATGGGGCCGGTGATGTCGTCGCGCACCGAACCGGTGTGAGGCAGCTGCTGCTCGGCACGCTTGAGCCAGTCCATCAGCTCGGCCCGCAGGGCCGTGTCACGCCCCAGTTGCAGCAGGGCCCGCTGCAGCCGGGAACCATCGAGGTCGCGTGGGTCGTTTGCCATATCGAGTTCCTTAGGGAATTGTTACCGGGCCTGCCGCCCTCATGCCGACCGGATTTCCGGTACCGCCACCACCAGCTGCCCGCCCCATGCGCGCACATAGGCCAACTGCACCATCAGCTCGTCGCGCAGGTTCCACGGCAGGATCAGCACCCGGTCCGGCCGGTCCTGGCGCAGATGCGCCTCGTTCACGATGGGAATGCGGCTGCCGGGCATGTACTTGCCCTGCTTGGCCGGGTTCAGGTCCACCACATAGGGCAGCAGGTCCGGCCGCACCCCGGCAAAGTTGAGCAGGGTGTTGCCCTTGGCGGCTGCGCCATAGGCGCCCACCTTGAGTCCTTCGCGTTTCGCCTGCAGCAGGAATTGCAGCAGCCCGTGCTTGACGCGCTCGGCCTCGCGCTGGAAACCAGCGTAGAAGCCCGGTGCCGTCAAACCGGCGGCCTGCTCGCGCGCCAGCAAGTCTGAGACGGCCGCCCCCACGGGCTGGCGCCCGCCATCGCTGCGCTGCGCAAACACGCGCAGGCTGCCGCCGTGTGTGGGCAGTTCCTCCACGTCGAAGACCTGCAGGCCGTTGGCCGCGAAGATGCGCTGCACCGCCGTGAGCGACAGGTAGGAGTAGTGCTCGTGGTAGGCCGTGTCGAACTGGCACGCCTGCACCATGCGCAGCAGGTGCGGGAACTCGAAGGTCGCCACGCCCTGGGGTTTGAGCAGCAGCGCAAAGCCGGCCACGAAGTCGTTGATGTCGGGCACATGGGCCAGCACATTGTTGGCCGCCATCAGGTCGGCCTGCCGACCCTGCGCGGCCAACTCGCGCGCCAGCGCCACGCCGAAAAAACGCTCGACGATCTCGATGCCCTTGGCACGCGCCGCCGCGGCCGTGCTGGCCGTGGGCTCGATACCGTAGCAGGGCACCCCGGCCTGCTGCACGTACTGCAGCAGGTAACCGTCGTTGGCCGCCACTTCCACCACGCAGCTGCCAGCCCCCAGGCCGTAACGCGTGCGCATGGCCTGCACATAGGCCTGCGCGTGCGCCAGCCAGGACGTGGAGTAGGAGCTGAAGTAGGCGTAGTCGTCACTGAAGAGTTGTTCTCGGCCGGCATGGTCCTCGGTCTGCACCAGCCAGCAGGTCTCGCAGACCAGCAGGCGCAGCGGGTACCAGGTCTCGGGCGCCTGTAGGTCCTGCGACTTCAGATAGGCGTTGGACGGCGGCGCGCTGCCCAGGTCCAGGAAAGGCAGGCGCAATTCATTTCCGCAATGGCGGCACTTCACAAGCTCACCCCCTCGAATCCCGGTGTCAACCAGGCAAACCCGGCATCGCGCGGCGACAGGCCCAGCAGCGGCAAGGGCCAGTTGATCGCCAGCCGGGCATCGCGTGCATGCAGGCCGGCCTCGGCGGCCGGCGCGTAGGCGGCGGAATGGCAATAGACGAGTTCAGCCTCGTCGCTCAGGGCCTGGAAGCCGTGGGCAAAGCCGGCCGGGATCAGCATCGCTGCACCGTCGGCCGCACTCAGGAATTGAGCATGCCACTGCAGGAAGGTGGGTGAGCCGGCGCGCACATCCACCGCCACGTCCCACACCTCGCCACGCACACAACTGACCAGCTTCATCTCGGCATGCGGGGCGCGCTGGTAATGCAGGCCACGCACCGTGCCACGCGCACGCGTGAGACTGTGGTTGACCTGGGCCACCGGCACAGTCCAACCGGCGGCCGCCAGTTCCTCGGCGCAGAAAAGGCGCGCAAAAATACCGCGGTCATCCGCCAGCCGCTGGCGTTGCACACGCTTGAGCCCGGCCAGAGGCAGATCGATCACCGTCAGGCTACTCATACGGCAGCTTCCCAGGCTTCAATGTCGGTCAGGCACAGCGCACGCGCGGCAGCGCCATCCTTGTGCGCCCGGTACCAGCGCATGCTGCGCTGCACCGTCTGTTCCAAGGACCAGCGCGGCTGCAGCGCCAGCTGTGCCTGCGCCTTCGAGGTGTCGAGCGCAAGCCAGCCCGCCTCGTGCGGCCCGGTGGCTTCGTTTTCGTAGTGCACGGCGCCGCCGCCCCAGGCGCCGCGCGCCAGCTCCACCACCTGCTGCACGGTGGCGCGTTCATGCGCGTGCGGGCCGAAGTTCCAGGCACCGGCCAGCGCTGCGTCCTGCCACAGGGCCTGGGCCAGGCAGAGGTAGCCGGCCAGCGGCTCCAGCACATGCTGCCAGGGGCGCGTGGCCTGCGGCCGGCGGATCTGCAAGGTATCGCCACGCTGCCAGGCGCGCACGGCGTCGGGCAGCAGGCGGTCAGCCGCCCAGTCACCGCCGCCGATCACATTGCCAGCGCGCGCGCTGGCCAGGGCCAGGCCCTGGTCGGAGAGAAAAGCGTCGCGGTAGCTGCTGATGGCGATTTCGCTGGCGGCCTTGCTGGCGCTGTAGGGATCGTGCCCGCCCAGCTCATCACTCTCGCGGTAGGGATGGTGCCATTCGTGGTTGCGGTAGACCTTGTCGGTCGTGACCAGCACGGCCACGCGCGTGCCGGCGTGCTGCCGCAAGGCGTCAAGCATGTGCACCGTGCCCATGACGTTGGTGGCATAGGTGGCCACCGGGTCGCGGTAGCTCTCGCGCACCAGGGCCTGGGCGGCCAGGTGCAGCACGATCTCGGGCCGGGTGTCCTGCACCACTCGCGCCACCACCGCCGCATCGCGGATGTCGGCCAGGCGGTGGTCCATGTCACCGGCCAGGCCGGCGAGCTCGAAGAGATTGGGTTCGGTGGCCGGCGCCAGCGCCAGGCCCGTGACCTGCGCGCCCAGGCGCTGCAGCCACAGCGCCAGCCAGGCGCCCTTGAAGCCGGTGTGCCCGGTCAGCAGCACACGCTTGCCGCGCCAGAAGGCAGCATCGGGCCGGCCGGCATGCACCTGGGTCATCACCAGATCTTCCACGGCGCTTGACCCGAAGCCCAGAGGGTTTCGAGCAAGGTCTTCTCGCGCAAGGTATCCATGGGCTGCCAGAAGCCATGGTGCTCATAGGCCATGAGTTCTCCGTCGCTGGCCAGCCCGGCCAGGGGCTCGATCTCCCAACTGGTCGGATCGCCGGCAATGCGGGGGATGCAGCGCGGCGAAAGCACGAAGAAACCGCCATTGATCAGGCCGCCATCACCGCGCGGCTTTTCGGTAAAACCGGCCACCTGCGCGCCCTGCATCTGCAACGCGCCGTAACGGCCCGGGGGCTGCACGGCGGTGACAGTGGCCAGCTTGCCATGCCCCTTGTGAAAGCGGATCGCCTCGGCGATGTTGACGTCGGCCACACCATCGCCATAGGTGAAGCAGAAGGCCTCGTCATCGGCCACGTAGTCGGCCACACGCTTGAGGCGCCCGCCCGTCATGGTCTCCTCACCGGTATCGACCACCGTCACGCGCCAGGGTTCGGCATGGCGACGATGGATTTCCATGCGGTTGCTGCCCATGTCGAAGGTGATGTCCGAGGTGTGCAGGAAGTAGTTGGCGAAGTATTCCTTGATCACGTAGCCGCGGTAACCACAGCAGATCACGAAGTCGTTGACGCCGTGGGCGCTGTAGATCTTCATGATGTGCCACAGGATGGGCTTGCCCCCGATCTCGATCATCGGTTTGGGTTTGAGGTGGGTCTCCTCGGAAATCCGGGTGCCCAGGCCGCCGGCCAGGATGACTGCTTTCATGGTGCGCCGCTTGGAAGTGACTGTATCTCTATATATAGCCGCAAAGAATAAGGCAGCGGGCCCCGCAGGAAAACAGGAATTGCCCGGTGTTCGCGTCTTATTTCATGGCATTCCCTTTTCCCCCTGTTTGTAGGATTTCCCCCTACAAGCCTGTACGCATTACCTTTCAGCACAGACAGCCACCGGCTGATTCAAGTTTTGCGACCGGTGTTCAGAATCAACCCCAACGCGAAACCTTCGAATTGCGCCGTAAAGGAGACCTAAATGACCGACGAACAGATGATCGCCGAGATCCGCGAAACCAACCTCACCTACCTGATGCTGGCGCAGAACCTGATCCGCAAGGACAAGGCCGAGGCGCAGTTCCGTCTGGGTATCTCGGAAGAGTCGGCGGACCTGATGGCTGCCCTCTCCCCGGCACAGATCTCCAAGATCGCTTCCAGCAGCATGCTGCTGTGCCGCTTCCGCATGGACGACGAGGTGGTGTGGAGCCTGCTGACCAACCAGGCCGCCCGCAAGGTGGACAACGACGCCACCACCCGCCTGCACGCCAGCATCCTGATGGCCGGCCGTTTCGCCGAAGCCACCTGAACCCGGAGCACGCACCATGGCCACCGGCAAAAGCGTCCTCAATGAATCGCGCCAGATCGAGCGCGCCGTCGCCCTGATCAAGCTGGGCGCCCGGCTGCAGGTGCTCGAAAGCGAGACCGACCTGTCCTACGAGCGCCTCTTGCGCCTGTACAAGGAAGTGGCCGGCAAGTCGCCCTCCAAGGGCCAATTGCCCTTCTCGACCGACTGGTTCCTGACCTGGCAACCCAACATCCACGCCTCGCTCTTCCTCAACATCTACGAGTACCTGAGCAAGACCAGCAGCCTGGAAGACATCGAAGCGGTCATGAAGGCCTTCCGCCTCTACAGCGAGCAGATGGTCACCCTGGAGATGGAGCCCCTGCTCTCCGTCACACGCGCATGGCGCCTGGTCAAGTTCGTGGACAACAGCATGCTGGCCATGACCAAGTGTTCCAAGTGCGGCGGGCATTTTGTGTCCGAGCCCTACGAAAACTCCCGCCATTACGTCTGCGGCCTGTGCGAGCCGCCGGCACGTGCCGGCAAAGGCAGCGCGGCAGGTGGCATCCTGCTGCACTGAGGTGCCCGGGCAAACAGCCATTTCCGTGAAAAGGGGGCCGATTGGCCCCCTTTTTTTCGTAGCGCCCCACCCGACCTTTCCCCTAGAATGGTCCGGCACAGGCCACCAGCCCGCGCATCCGCCCACCCCTCAAGATCCTCCACGAACATGCTAGTCATCATTGGTTATGCCGTCGCCATGGGGTGCATCTTCGGGGTGTACATCGTGCACGGCGGCAATATCGGCGTGATCCTGACGGCCCTGCCCTTCGAGCTGATCACCATCTTCGGCGGCGCCCTGGGTGCCTTTGTGGTGAACAACCAGCCCAAGGTGCTCAAGGCGACCATCGCCATGATCCCGCAGGCCCTCAAGAGCTCCAAGTACACCAAGGATCGTTACCTGGAGCTGATGGCCATGCTCTACGACATCCTGCAGAAGGCGCGCAAGGAAGGCCTGATGGCCATCGAAAAGGATGTCGAGAACCCGCACGAATCGCCCATCTTCCAGAAATACCCCGTGGTGGGCAGCGACCACCACGTGGTCGAGTTCACCACCGACTACCTGCGCATGATGGTTTCGGGCAACCTCAACGCCCACGAGATCGAGTCCCTGATGGACAACGAGATCGAGACCCATCACCAGGAAACCCACGGTCCCATCGCCGCCATCGCCCGTCTGGCCGGCGCGCTGCCGGCCTTCGGCATCGTGGCCGCCGTGCTGGGCGTGGTCAACACCATGGGCTCGGTGGGCCAGCCGCCCGCCGTGCTGGGCGGCATGATCGCCTCGGCCCTGGTCGGCACCTTCCTGGGCATCCTGCTGGCCTATGGCGTGGTCGAGCCGCTGGGCGGCCTGCTGGAGCAGAAGGCCCAGGACAGCGCCAAGGAACTGGAGTGCATCAAGTCCACCTTGCTGGCCAGCATGCAGGGCTACAACCCCTCCACGGCCATCGAATTCGGTCGCAAGGTGCTGTTCTCGACCGAGCGCCCGACCTTCATCGAACTCGAAAGCCACGTGCGCGGCAAAAAGTAAGCCATGGCCTCCGACGCCAAGAAGCTCCAGCCCATCATCGTCAAGAAGGTCAAGAAGACCGGGCACGCCGCGCATGGCGGCGCCTGGAAGATCGCCTACGCCGACTTCGTGACCGCCATGATGGCCTTCTTCCTGCTGATGTGGCTGCTGGGCTCGACCTCCAAGGGCGACCTCAAGGGCCTGTCCGACTATTTCAGCTCGCCGCTCAAGGTCGCCATGGCAGGCGGCAGCGGCGCTGGCGCCAGCCCCACCGTGCTGCCCGGCGGCGGCGCCGACCTGACGCAGGTCGCCGGCCAGCAGCATCAGGGTGAAAGCTCCGACCCGCTGAAAAAGCGGCGCGCCATGGAGCAGGCACGCGCCGAGGCTGCCCGGCAGGAAGCCAAGCGCCTGGCCGCCCTGAGCGCCAAGATCAGCGCCGCGATTTCCAACAACAAGAAGCTGGCCCAGTACAGCAACCAGATCCGTCTGGAAACCACGCCCGACGGCCTGCAGATCCAGATCGTCGACGACCAGGGCCGCCCCATGTTCACCAGCGGCAGCGCCGTGGTCCAGCCTTATATGCGCGAGATCCTGCGCGAGATCGGCGCTGCCTTGAACGGCGTGGAAAACCGCATCAGCCTGGACGGCCATACCGACCAGACCCCCTACGGCAGCGGTGACCGCGGCTACAGCAACTGGGAGCTTTCGGCCGACCGCGCCAACGCCTCGCGCCGTGAACTGGTCCTCGCCGGCATGCCCGAGGACAAGCTGATCCGCGTGACCGGCCTGGCCTCCAGCGTGCTGCTGGAGCCGGACCAGCCCCTGGCGCCGGTGAACCGGCGCATCAGCATCATGGTCCTGACCCGCGAGGCCGAGGAGCGCCTGCTGGGCACCAGCCGGGTGCCCGTGCTGGCCGAGCCCGAGGCCGCCGCCCCGCCCGCCCAGGCACCTGCCCCCACACCTGCGCCGGCCACCCCGGCACAATGAACCCCACGGCAAAGCATCCGAAAGACTTGGTCATCGCCCGGACTTGCGATAATCTGCCCCAACAGCTGCCCCAATAGAACAGAAAGGCTCAGCCATGGCCAACCCCCGATTCCTGGTTGTCGACGACTTCTCCACCATGCGGCGCATCGTGCGCAACCTGCTCAAGGAGAGCGGCTTTGCCGATGCCGACGAGGCCGAGGATGGCGTGGTCGCACTGCAAAAGCTGCGTGCCAGCAACTTCGACTTCGTCGTCAGCGACATCAACATGCCGAACATGAACGGCTTCCAGCTGCTGGCCGAGATCAAGAAGGACGAGAAGCTCAAGCACATCCCGGTGCTGATGGTGACTGCCGAGGCGCGCAAGGAAGACATCGTGCTCGCAGCCCAGCAGGGGGCGGCCGGTTACATCGTCAAGCCTTTCACCAAGGCCACCCTCGAAGACAAGGTGATCCACATCCTCAAAAAAGCGGGGCTTGCCTAAATCATGGAACCCAGCGCCTCTGCCCACAACGCCGGGGACGCCGCTTCCCCGGACGCCGCTCCGGACGTCCACCACAAGATCGGCCAGCTGACCCGTCAGCTGCACGATGCGCTGCAGGAGCTCGGCCTGGCCGACAAGCTGCAAGGCACGGCGGGCGAGCTGCCTGATGCCCGTTCGCGCCTGTCCTACATTGCCCGCCTGACCGGGGAAGCCGCCGAGAAGGTGCTCAACCGCGTCGACCAGGCCAAGACCCAGCACGACCACATCGGCGCCCAGACCCGGCACATGATCGCCCTGCTGGTGGCCGACCCGGTGGCCGCCGTGGCCAAGGGCCACATCATGAATTTCCTGACCGATCTGGAAAAAGCCAATGGCGAGGTCGACCAGCACCTGACCGAAATCATGATGGCGCAGGACTTCCACGACCTGACCGGCCAGGTGATCGCGCGCGTGGTGAACCTCGCCACCGTCATCGAGGACCAGCTGGTCGAGCTGCTGATCCAGACTGCCCCGCCCGAGTTGCAATCCCGCGTGAGCCCCCCGGCATCCGCCGCCGCCCCGCTCAGCGTGGACGATGTGGTGCTGTCCGGCCCGGTGGTCGACGCCAGCCAGGCCACCGACGTGGTCACCAGCCAGTCCCAGGTCGACGACCTGCTGGCCAGTTTAGGTTTTTAACCCCCTGAGCGGCTGCGCCGCTTCCCCCTTTCTCGCCTACGGCGGAAGGGGGACGCACCCGGTGGCCCGGCAAAGCCGGTTCCACGGGTGCCCTGGCTTTGAAAACCTCCTCAAGATCAGGGGTGGAAAGGCCGGTCTTTTCGGCCTTTAGTTACGGCACCCCTTGACGACAATGGCGTGAACTTCAGCGTCTCGCCACCATGGATTCCAGCAGTCAGGACCGCAATTTACCCGCTTCGCCGCGCAAGCTGCAGCGGGCGCGTGAAGACGGCCAGGTCGCGCGCTCACGCGACCTCGGGCACCTGGCGGTGCTCGGCGGCGGCGCCCTCACCCTGCTGTTCCTGGCCCCCTATATGTACGGCGAGCTCAAGCTGGCCATGGGGCGGCAGCTCACCTTCGACGCGGCCGCGGCCCTGCAGACGGGCAGCATGCTCGATCGCCTGCAGGCCATGGTGCTCACCGGCCTGATCGGCTGCGTCGTCTTCGCGCTCATCGTCACCAGCATCGCCGTGCTGGGCACGCTGGCTTCGGGCGGCTGGGTGCTCAGCCTCAAACCCATCATGCCGGACCTCACGCGCCTCAGCCCCCTGGCCGGCCTCAAGGGCCTGGTCTCCAAGAAGAAGCTGGCCGAGACCGCCAAGACCACCTTCATCATGTTCTTCATCCTGGCGCTGGCGGCGGCCTTCATCCACTCCACCCTGCCCTCGGTCGCCGCCCTGGTGATGCAGCCCTCGGTCGCCGCCCTGGGCAGCATGTTCGAGTGGCTGCTCACCGGCACCAGCCTGCTGCTGGCGGTCGTGCTGCTGGTGGCGCTGGTGGACCTGCCGCTGCAGAACTTCCTGCACCAGTCCGAGCTCAAGATGTCGCTCAAGGAAATGCGCGACGAGCACAAGGAATCCGAAGGCAACCCGCAGATGAAGGGCCACCGACGCCAGAAGGCCCGCGAGATCGCGCAGCGCGGCAGCATCAAGGCCGTGCCCCGGGCCGACTTCATCCTCATGAACCCCACGCACTACGCCGTGGCCGTGCAATACGACGAGAAGACCATGAGCGCGCCGCGTGTCATCTCCAAGGGCGCCGACCTGCTGGCCATGAAGATCCGCGACATCGCCAAGGCACACGAAGTGCCGGTGCTGCAGTCGCCGGTGCTGGCGCGTGCGCTCTACGCCCACGCCGAACTCGACCAGGACATCCCCGCCAGCCTGTACACCGCCGTGGCGCAGGTGCTGGCCTACATCTACCGCCTGCGCGCCGCGATGCGCGGCGAAGGCCCCATGCCGGGCGAGCCGCCGCAGCCGCCCGTGCCGCCCGGACTTGATCCGCTGCAGCCCAAGAACTCGCCCCTGGCCACAACGAACCCGAGCGCCGCATGAACCCGCTACTCCAGACCCTGCAAGGCCGCTTCGGCCGCCACGCCGCCATGCTCTCGGGCGCCGCCGCGCCGTTGCTGGTCGTCGCCATCCTCGCCATGATGGTGCTGCCGCTGCCGGCCTGGGTGCTCGACATCCTCTTCACCATCAACATCGCCGTGGCGCTGATGGTCATGATGGTGGCGGCCTACATGCTGCGCCCGCTGGACTTCGCCTCCTTCCCGGCCGTGCTGCTGCTGACCACGCTGATGCGCCTGTCGCTCAACGTGGCCTCCACGCGCGTGGTGCTGCTCGACGGCCACACCGGCCCGGGCGCGGCCGGCGCGGTGATCGAAGCCTTCGGCCACTTCCTGATCGGCGGCAACTTCGCCGTCGGCCTGATCGTCTTCGCCATCCTGGTGGTGATCAACTTCGTGGTGGTGACCAAGGGTGCCGAACGTATTGCCGAAGTCTCGGCGCGTTTCGCCCTGGACGCCATGCCCGGCAAGCAGATGGCGGTGGACGCCGACCTCTCCGCCGGCATGATCGACGAGAAGGAAGCCAAGCGCCGTCGCGCCGAGGTCAGCGAGGAAGCCGACTTCTTCGGCTCCATGGACGGCGCCTCCAAGTTCGTGCGCGGCGACGCCATCGCCGGCATCCTGATCCTCTTCATCAACATCATCGGCGGTTTTGCCATCGGCATGCTGCAGCACAACCTGAGCGCCGGCCAGGCCGCCGACAGCTACATCCTGCTGGCCGTGGGCGACGCGTTGGTGGCGCAGATTCCCGGCCTGCTGATCTCTGTCTCGGCCGCCATGGTGGTCTCGCGCGTGGGCAAGGACCAGGACCTGGGCCGCCAGATCGCCGACCAGATGTTCGTCTCGCCGCGTGCGCTGGGCATCACCGCCGGCATCCTGACCGTGCTGGGCCTGATTCCCGGCATGCCCAACCTGGTCTTCCTCTCCATCGCCGCCCTCATCGGCTACGCCGCCTGGGTCCTGGCGCACAAGCCGCCACCCGCCGAAGAGGCTACCGCAGCGCCCGTGGCGCAGGGCGACGGCGAAGCCAGCTGGGACGACCTGCAGCCCGTGGACCAGCTCGGCCTGGAACTGGGCTACCGCCTCATCACGCTGGTCGACAAGAACCGCTCGGGCGACCTGCTCACCCGCATCAAGGGCGTGCGCCGCAAGTTCGCGCAGGAAGTGGGTTTCCTGCCCCCGCCCGTGCACGTGCGCGACAACCTGGAGCTCAAGCCCAGCGGCTACCGCATCAGCCTGCGCGGCGTGGTGGTCGGCGACGGCGAGGCTTTCCCCGGCATGTACCTGGCCATCAACCCCGGCGGCATCACCACGCCGCTGATCGGCACCGCCACCACCGACCCGGCCTTCGGCCTGCCCGCGCACTGGATCGACGAACGCCAGAAGGAAGCCGCCCAAATGGCCGGCTTTACGGTCGTTGATTCCGAGACCGTGATGGCCACCCATTTGTCACACTTGATGCAGGTCCACGCCGCCAAGCTGCTCAGCCGTACCGAGACCCAGCAACTGGTCGAGCACGTCAGCCGGCTGGCACCGAAACTGATCGAAGAAGTGGTCCCCAAGATGATCTCGATTGCCGTGTTCCAGAAAGTCCTGCAGCTGCTGCTGGAGGAGTCGGTGCACATCCGCGACATCCGCACCATCATCGAGACCATCGCCGAACACGCCCCCAGCGTCACCGATCCGAATGAGCTGGCCAAGCGCGTGCGCGTGGCGCTCTCGCCGGCCATCGTGCAGCAGATCTACGGCCCCTCCAAGGAACTCAACGTCATCGCCATCGACCCGCCGCTGGAGCGCCTGCTGGTGCAGGCCCTGGGCCATGCCGGCGGCCCGGCGCTGGACCCCGGCGTGGCAGACATGCTCACGCGCAACGCCGCCACCGTGGCCATGAAGCAGGAAGAGACCGGTGTACCGGCCTGCCTGCTGGTGCCCGACCAGATCCGCAATTCCATCGCGCGCCTGGTGCGCCGTGCCGCGCCGCGCATGCAGGTGCTGGCGCACAGCGAGATTCCTGAAACCCATTCCATCCGCATCGGCCCGATCCTTCGAGGTGCCCTGACATGAACATCCAACGCTTTTACGCTGCCACCACCCGCGAAGCCCTGGCCAAGGCCCGCATGGTCTTTGGGGAAGGCACGCTGATCCTCTCCAACCGCCAGACCCCGCAAGGCGTTGAAGTGGTCGCCACCACCGAAGACGCGCTGGCCACGCTGGACCAGACCCTGCCGGCCAACACGGCAGCTGCAGCACCGGCAGCCGCACCGGCCCGGGCCCGCCCCGCTGCCGCACCCGTGGCCGCCGTGCGTGCCGCCGCCCAGACCCCGGTGGAAGACGACGCCGCCCAGCTGGCCATGAGCACGCTGTCCTTCCAGGACTATGTGCGTGAACGCATGCTGCAGCGCCGCGCCGAAGCCCAGCAACAGGCCAAGACCGCAGCGCCCCTGTCCGCACGCCCCGCCTACGAAATCATCCCGCCCGATCCTGAGGTCGCACCGCCGCCCGCGCGCAAGGCCGTGGCCGCCCCCGCGCCGTTGCCCGTCGCCCCGGCTCCCGTGGCCGCCGCCCCGGCCGCCGTGTCGCAGGGACTGGTCAATGAACTCAGCGCCATGAAGGACCTGATCGAGGAACGCTTCAGCACCCTGGCCTGGCTGGGCCAGACCAAGCAGAGCCCGATCCGCGCCAACCTCACGCTCAAGCTCATCCGCTCCGGCTACTCGCCCGCCCTGGCGCGCGCCGTGCTGAGCATGATGCCCGACGACGCCAGCCCGGCCGAGGCCATGCTCTGGCTGCTGGGCGTGCTCACGCGCAACATCAAGACCGACGCCGGCGGCCCCGCGCTGAAGGACGAAGGCGGCGTGTTCGCCCTGGTCGGCACCACCGGCGTGGGCAAGACCACCACCGCCGCCAAGCTGGCCGCACAGTGCGCACGCATACACGGCGCCGGCAGCGTGGGCCTGATCACCCTGGACAGCTACCGCATCGGCGCCCACGAACAGCTGCGCGCCTACGGCCGCATGCTGGGCGTGGTGGCCCACATGGCGCACGACCGCGCCGCCCTGCAGGATCTGCTGGGCCTGCTGTCCAACCGCAAGCTGGTCATCATCGACACCACCGGCGTGGCCCCGCGCGACCCGCGCAAGCGCGACATCCTCGATGTACTGGACCTGCCGCAGATCAAGCGCCTGCTGGTGCTCAACGCCGCCAGCCACGGCGACACCCAGGACGAGGCCGTGGCCAACTTCGGCGCCAAGCAGGCCGTGCTGACCAAGATCGACGAAGCCGTCAAGCTCGGCCCCGCGCTGGACAGCGTCATCCGCCACCACCTCGTGCTGCGCGGCGTGAGCAACGGCCAGCGCGTGCCCGAGGATCTGGAACGCGCCAATGCCGAACAACTGGTCAGGCTGTCCATGCGCTCCTCGGGCAAATCGGCCCACGACCCGCAGATGGCTGAGCTGGGCCTGTATTTCGCGCAGGCCGGCGCCCAGGGCATGCACGTACAGGGACAACTGCATGCTTGACACCGACAGCCACCAGGCCGCCGGTCTGGCCGCCATGGCCGCCGAACAGGCACCGCGCATCGTCGCCCTCGCCAGCCATGGCGACCGCCGCAGCGAACTGCCCCTGTTGTGGCAACTGTGTGCGGCCTGGACGGCGCTGGGCTACCCGGTGGTCGTGCTCGATGCCCACGTGCGCGAATCCGAAGCACAGCCCGGCCTGCAGCAACTGCTGATGGACAGCGACGAACTGAGCCACCTCGGCCAGGGCCCGGAAGACTGGCCCATCGTGCCGGCCGCCCTGGGCCTGACCGCACTGGGCACGCCCCAGGCCAGCCCGCCGCCCGCTGCCAGCGCCGAGCGCGCGCGCCAGCTGGCCGAACTCTTCCACGATTACGAACTGATCCTGCTCTACGCCCCGGCGCACGAACTGGCGCGCTCGCTGCAGGGCAGCGGCCTGTCGCCGCTGCTCCCCGTCTCGGCCAGCGACGCTGCGCTGCTGACGGCCTACCACGCGCTCAAGCAGTTGTTGAACATGGGCAAACTTAGGCCTACCATCGTGGCTGTGATGGACGACTCCAACCTGGCCACCCGCGTCTCGGGGCACAGCATCAGCAGGAACCTGCAGGACTGTGCCCGGGATTTCCTCGCCTGCGAGGTCCCGGCCCTGACCGTCTGCCCCGACCAGGCCGAAGAGACCCAGCGCCTGGCGCTGCGCACCCTGGAGCATGCGCTGCAGCCGCCGCGCTGGGCGCCCCCCCCTGCCACCGGCCGCGCCACCCGGGCCGCGAGGAGCCTCTGATGTATACCGCCAAAGGCCAGCTCGACCGCGACGCCCTGATCCGGCAGTACTCGCCGCTGGTGCGCCGCCTGGCCCACCACATGATGGCCAAGCTGCCGCCCAGCATCCAGGTCGATGACCTGATCCAGGTCGGCCTGATCGGCCTGTCGGAAGCGCTCACCCGTTTCGAGGCCAGCCAGGGCGTGCAGTTCGAAACCTTCGCCACCCAGCGCATCCGCGGCGCCATGATCGACGAACTGCGCGAGAACGACTGGATGAGCCGCGGCTCGCGCAAGAGCCAGAAGGAGATCGAGGTCGCCCTCACCCGCCTGGAGCACAAGCTGGGCCGCTCGGCCAGCGAATCCGAGATCGCCGCCGAACTGGGCATGGAACTGGCCGAGTACCAGGCCCTGCTCTACAAGGTCAAGGGCACGCAGCTGGTCTACCTGGAAGACATGACCGGCAACAGCGAAGGCGAAGACGGCTTCCTCGACCGCCACATGGTCGACGGCGACTCCGACCCCATGCAGCTGCTGCGCAACCAGCGCATCCGCGACTCCCTGGTCACCGCCATCAAAGGCCTGCCCGAGCGCGAGCAGTACATCATGAGCATGTACTACGAGAACGACATGAACCTCAAGGAAATCGCCGCCGTGCTGGGCATCACCGAGTCCCGCGTGTGCCAGCTGCACAGCCAGTCGATTGCACGGCTACGGGCGAAGATGCGGTCGCATTGAGAATGGTCGCACCAAGACAAAGGGCTGCATCGTGCAGCCCTTCTCTATTTCGATTGGAACGTACGGTATTGACGATTGCAACCGGCGTACAAGAATAGATGCAGTCGCAATGAATGAACGAAGTTGTGCGCTCGCTCTGACTGGCGGGTTACACGGCACCACCACTGCCAACTCACGGACTCACGTGAGCTTCCATTTCTGCAGGAGTTCGCGACCTCGGTCAGTAATTTTGTAGATCGACTCAAGCGGAAACTCTTCTCCGGATTCGTCCCCCCAACTGGAGAGATCTTCAACATGCTTCAGATAGCCCCACTCTACGAGATGATCAACAGTGAATGGAGACGCAGCAACCATTGAGTGACGATTTGCGCGCTTAAGTGCATTGAGGCCCAACCTCGTGAGAGTCTTGACAATGAGTCTGCGCTTGATGTCGCGAAGTTGCTTATCCGACGGTCCCGTTCCATCGTGGTGGCACTGGTGACAGTTGTGACAAAGAACGATCTTGTTGTCATAGGCCTCGTTCTTCGGTTTGACTTGTTCAATGTGATGAATAGTCAGGGCGCGGACATCTCGAATCCCGCAATTCGCGCAAGAGTCTTCGGTCTCAATGTACAGAAGGTCGTTGGTTCTCGACATAGTGTGTTTTTGCCCTCTCCCGTGATTTAGACCACAAAAGGCCGGAGCCACATGGATCGATCTTCATCGTCAGTATTGATCCAATTACTTCCCCGCCACCGCCAACACCGCCTTGGGATTGGTGCTGGCGATCGCCAGCAAAGTCCGCGCCGCGCCGCTCGGCTGCTTGCGACCCTGCTCCCAGCCCTGCAGGGTACGGACGGAAACACCAAGCAGGCTGGCAAACTGGGACTGGGACAAACCCGTGGCCTCACGGGCCTCGGTGGCCGACGAGACCACAACCTTGCCTTTGCCAGCCTGCATGTCCCTGATCGATTGGAGTATCTCCGCGCCAATATCGCGCTTCGCCTCGAACGCGGCTATTTCGGCAGAACTGAGTTTTTTAAGTTTCGAGGGCACGACGGATCTCCTTGAGAGTGTCCAGAGAAATGTTCTCCGACTTCGACTTTGCGTACAGGGTGAGAAGGTAAACCTCGCCGGCTTCGTTCCTGGTGAGATAGACGATGCGCACGCCACCCGACTTGCCAGTACCTTCCCTGGCCCATCGCACCTTGCGGACGCCTCCAGAACCACGTATCACAGCACCGACATCCGGGTTGACCGCGATGAACGAAGCGAACTCAGCGCGCTCGTCTTCGTCCCAATACCGAGGCCACAGACGCTGGAAGATGGGGCTCTCGACAACGGTAAGCATCACGTAACTATACGCCTAAGGCGCATAGATATCCAGCCTACCGCGATCCATGCGGACACAAAAAAGGCTGCCCACGGCAGCCCTTGTGTTGGAGCGTCTCAGCTCAGGCGGAAAACGCCTTGTAGCCACCAGCCCGGCCGGCCGGGGCGGCGTAGGTGCTCTTGCGGGTGGCGGGCACCATGGCGTGCAGGGCGCGCTCCACCACCACGCTGCGGCGGATCAGGTTTTCGCGCTGGATGTTGAGTTGCACGGCCAGCTTTTTCAGGCGGGCACGCAGTTCGGGGCCGGCCTGCTGCGCACCGCCCAGGCGGTCCATGAGACCGGAGAAATCCAGGGCCGCCTGCTGCAGGGCGTTGCTGGCGTTTTCCAGCATCAGCAGCTCGCCGGTGGCCACGGCCGCTGCCACGGCTTCGCATTGCAGTTCAATCAACGACAACGGTTTTTCAATCTCGGCGGGCAGCATGGGGTTCTCCGTGGGGGGCTCAGTTCTGCGTGCGGTTCAGCATTTCCTGGGCGTTGGACAGCAATTTGTCAGCGATGGCTTCGGGGTTGACGACGTAGGTGCCGTCTTCGATGGCCTGGCGTACCGCGTTGACTTTCTCGGTATCGATATCGGCCGCCTCACCGCGGTTGGCCTGCTCCAGGCTGCGCACCGAGGTCGACACGGTCACCGCCACGCCAGACGAGCTGGCGGTGCTGGCTGCCGTGGCGGCCGCTTCCTTTTTCGCAGGTGCAGCCGCGCCGGACGCCGCTGCCGCCGGTGTCGAAACTTTGGGCAAATCTGCCGGTTGACCTACTTTCATTGCGTTCTCCAAAACTGCCGCAGGTAGAGCCTACCCGCCAGGAGGGCATGTGATGCCCCGTACGTTTGGTATCGGCAGCATCATGACTGACTTTAGGTTTTTCTACGCTTTTCCCTCGATCAGCTCTTGTCACATCTCGACCTGGACCGTTCTGGCATCCAGAACGGTGGTTGTGAGCACGCGCCCACTATCCATTCGAACCTTGGCCAGCTGGCCCACCACGCCGGGCGACAGGGCCTGGGCCTGGGAGCTGATCTGGAAACCGCCGCCCTGTACCAGCACCCGCACCTGGGCGCCGGCCTGGAACACCTGGGCGGCCCGCACCATGTTCTGGCGCAGGGTCTGGCCGGTGCCCAGGGCGCGGGTGGCCACCTGGCCCGACCACGCATCGCGGGCAGCCAGCACCGGGCTGGGTTCGGCGGCCCAATCCACCTCGGCCAGCATCAGGTCGTCCGCTTCCAGCGGGCGGCCCGGCGCCACGTCGCGGCGCAGCACCCAGGCCGATCCGGTGGCCTTGACGGTCACCGGCATGGAAACATTCCAGCGGGTTGCCCCCTCCAGGCAGCGCAGGCCGATACGGCCCTGGCCCCAGAGGCGGCTGCCCGGCGGCAGATAGGTTTCGACGCGAGCGCAGGGCGCCAGCTTGAGCCGGCTGTCCAGCGGGCCCAGCGTGGCCTGCAGGCGCACCGGCTGTTCCATGCGGGCGGCCTGGGTCGCTAGCGTCTGGTCCAGCCAGCGCTGTGCCAGCGCCGGCAACTGGGCTTCGCTGTTCACGGCCTGGGCCCGGGCCGGCAGCTGCATGAAAACACAGGCGAACAGGACCAGCGCGGCGTAGGCGCCACGTATCCACGTCTTGCAGCCCGAGGGCATCTGCTTCATGACTTGTTTCTCCTGCCTGAACGGTGTCGCCGGGTGTTACAAAAAAGTGCTCAGGACTCCACCCACATTGCCGACTATACGTACAGGCATGGAGCGCAAAGCCGGCAAATGCACAGCTTTCCCCCCTCATTTCAGGCGCTCGGGAATTCAAGTTCTTTCCATAATTTCCGTACGGGGTCCCAGCCAGCACCCGCCCTATGGGGCCCCACCGACCGCAGAGGTGATTTATGTTCGACAAACTGACCAGCGCACTGGACTTCCACGGGAAGGCCCTGGTGCTGCGCGCCGAACGCCAGCGCACCATCGCCAGCAACATCGCCAATGCCGATACGCCGGGCTACGTGGCCCGTGACTTCAATTTCCGCCAGGCCATGACCCAGGCCCTGGACGCCGGGAGCCCCGCCGGCCTGGCGCAGCCCGCGGCCAGCGCCCCCAACCCGCGCCACCTGCCGCTCAACGCCAGCGGCAGCGCACTGGGCTCCAACCTCGGCTATGCCCAGCAGACCCAGCCGGCCATGGACAGCAACAGCGTCGACCTCGACCGCGAGCGCGGCAACTTCGTCGACAACGCAGTGCGCTACGAATCCACCCTGCGTTTCATTAACGGCAGTTCGCGCACGATCTTGAGCGCGATCCAGGGCCAGTAAGCCGCCACCGGCCAAGGAACACCATCATGTCCATGTTTTCCATCTTCGGGGTTTCGGGCAGCGCCATCAGCGCGCAGTCCCAGCGCCTCAACGTGGTGGCCAGCAACCTGGCCAACGCCGACGCCGTGGCCGGCCCCGACGGCAAGACCTACAAGGCCCGCCAGGTGACTTTCGAGACCGTGCTGATGGACTCCGCGTCCTCGGCCGGCGTCAAGGTCAGCAGCGTCAAGGAAGACCAGACCCCGGCGCGGCGCGTGTTCGAGCCCACCCACCCCTCGGCCGACGCCGAAGGCTACGTGACCCACTCCAACGTGAACCCGGTGGAGGAGATGGTCAACATGATTTCCGCCTCACGTTCCTACCAGAACAACGTCGAAGTCATGAACACCGCCAAGTCCCTGCTGCTCAAGACGCTGCAGCTCGGCCAGTAAACACACGGAGCACCCATCATGGCAGTAGACAGCGCAACGTACATCGACAGTCTCACGAAGACCGGCAGCGGCAGCGCGTCGAGCCGCACGCTGACCACCGACCCGGCGCAGATGCAGGACCGTTTCCTCAAGTTGCTGGTCGCGCAGATCAACAGCCAGGACCCGCTCAACCCGATGGACAACGCGCAGATGACCACGCAGATGGCACAGATCAACACGGTCAGCGGCATCCAGCAGCTCAACACCACGATGCAGAGCATGACGGCCCAGTTCTCCGCCATGCAGGTGCTGCAGGGCGCCGCACTGGTGGGCCGCGATGTGTTCATCGAAAGCGACAAGCTGGTGGTGCAGGGCGGCGTGGCGCGCGGCGCCATCGACCTCAAGGGCGCGACCGACAACGTGAAGATCGAGATTCTCAACGGCTCGGGCCAGCTCATCGAGACCCTGAGCGCCGGCTCGCTGCCGGCCGGCCGCCACGAATTCGCCTGGGACGCCTCGACCTACGCGGGCACCACCAACCCGAGTTTCCGCATCGTCGCCACGCGCGCGGGCAGCGCCATCGAGGCCACGAGCCTGGCGCGCAGCACCGTGGAATCGGTGGGCAGCGAAAACGGCGTCATGCAGATCCGCCTGGCCGGCCGCGACCCGGTGTCCTACGCCGACATCAAGTCCATCCTCTAAACCCGACACCCTCACGCATCCACCAAGGAACACATCATGGGCTTCCAACAAGGTCTCTCCGGTCTGAACGCCACCAGTCGCAACCTGGACGTGATCGGCCACAACATCGCCAATGCCAACACCACGGGCATGAAGGCCTCGCGTGCCGAATACGGCGAGCTGGTGGCCTCTTCCCTGGGCACGGGCGGCGGCAGCTCGGCCGGCCTGGGCGTGGAGGTGAGCACCGTCTCGCAGCAGTTCACGCAAGGCAACATCACGGTCACCAACAACGACCTGGACGTGGCCGTCAACGGTGCGGGCTTCCTGCAACTCGAACTGCCCGATGGCTCGGCCGCCTTCACGCGCGCGGGCGAACTCAAGCTGGACCGCTTTGGCTTCATCGTCACCAACACCGGCGCCCAGGTGCTGGGTTACCAGACCGACATCGCCGGCAACCGCCTGAGCTTTGCCACCAACCCGATCCAGCTGCCCACGGCCGCGCCCATCGGCGCCAACCAGACCACCGCGATCACCGCCGAGTTCAACGTCGACGCCGAGGCCGTGGTGTGGAACTCGGTGGTGCCCAACACCCCGCTGACCACCTACGGCACATCGCTGACGGCCTACGACTCGCAGGGCGTGGAGATCCCGGTCTCGATGTACATGCGCAAGGTCGCCAACGACCAGTGGCAGATCTACACCGACCCGACCTCGGCCGCCACCGCCACCGCCAGCGCGGTCGGCCTGCTGAATTTCGGCACCAACGGCCTGCTGACCTCCACCGTGCCGGCCGCGCTCACGGTGCCCATCACCTCGCCCAACCCGGCCATCGGCACCTTCAACGTCACACTCGACGTGGCCACCGTCACCCAGTACGGCGCGCGCTTCGCGGTGTCGGACCTGTCGCAGGACGGCTATCCGCCCGGCGAACTGGTGGGCGTGAAGATCGAGGAGAACGGCGTTATCCTGGCGCGCTACTCCAACGGCGAGACCCAGGCCGCCGGCCAGTTCGCCATGGTCAACTTCCGCAACGTGCAGGGCCTGGCGCCCACCGGCCACGGCCAGTGGATCGAGACCCTGGAGTCGGGCCAGCCCATCCAGGGCGCCCCGACCGAGGGCAAGTTCGGCTCCCTGCGCGCGGGCGCGCTGGAGGACTCCAACGTCGACCTGACGCAGGAGCTGGTCAACATGATGACCGCGCAGCGCGCCTACCAGGCCAACGCCCAGACCATCAAGACGCAGGACCAGGTGCTGCAGACCCTGGTGAACCTGCGCTAAACGCCACCTGAAAGCCACAGACCATGGACCGCCTGATCTACACCGCCATGACCGGGGCCAACGCTGCCGCGCACCGGCAGTCCGTGCTCTCCAACAACCTGGCCAACGTCTCGACCAACGGCTTTCGCGCCGAGCTCTCGACCTACCGCGCCGTGCCCTTGCGCGGCGAGGGCGCCACCACGCGCGTGTTCGCACTCGAGGCCACTGCCGGCCACCGTGATGCGCCGGGCCCGGCCCAGCGCACCGGCCGCGACCTCGACGCCATGCCGCAGGGCAACAGCTGGTTCGCCGTGCAGGGCCTGGACGGCACCGAGGCCTACACCCGCAGCGGCGGCTTCGAAGTCTCGCCCCAGGGCGTGGTAATGACCAGCAACGGCCTGCCCGTGCTGTCCGATGGCGGCGCGCCGCTCACCGTGCCCAACGATTCGGTGATCAGCCTGGGTTTCGACGGCACCATCAGCGCCAAGACCGGCAACCAGCCCTCGGCCACCGTAGGCCGCCTCAAGCTGGCCACACCGACCCCCGAGGACCCGCTCAAGCGCGGCACCGACGGCCTGTTCCGCCCCGCTTCGGGCGCCCCACTGCCCAACGACGCCAATGCCCGCATGCTGGTGGGTGTGCTCGAAGGCTCCAACGTGAACGCGGTGGAGACCATGGTCGGCATGATCCAGACCGCGCGCCAGTTCGAGGTGCAGATGCGCCTGATGCAGACCGCCGAATCCAACGACCGCTCCGCCGGCCAGCTGCTGAGCCTGCAAGGCTGAAGCCCACTTTTCAGGAAACCACCATGTTCAATTCCCTGTGGATCGCCAAGACCGGCATGGAAGCCCAGCAGATGCAGCTGGACGTCATCTCCAACAACCTGGCCAACTCCTCGACCAACGGCTTCAAGCGCGCGCACGCCGTGTTCGAGGACCTGATGTACCAGAACCTGCGCCAGGTCGGCTCCAGCACCTCCGAGCAATCGCAGCTGCCCACCGGCCTGCAGGTCGGCCTGGGGGTGCGCACCGTGGCCACCACCCGCAGCTTCACGCAGGGCAGCCTGCAGCAGTCGGGCAACAACCTGGACCTGGCCGTGCAGGGCAACGGCTTCTTCCAGATCACCATGCCCGACGGCACCATCAACTACACACGCGACGGCGCCTTCCAGATCAACGCCCAGGGCCAGCTCGTCACCAGCAACGGCCTGCCGGTGGCCAACGGCATCACGGTGCCGGCCAACGCCACCAATGTGTCCATCTCCGCCGACGGCAACGTCACGGCGTCCATCCCGGGCAACGTGTCGCCGCAGCCCATCGGCACCATCGCGCTGGCCAGCTTCATCAACCCGGCCGGCCTGGAGCCGCGCGGCCAGAACCTCTATGCCGAGACGGCCGCCTCCGGCCAGCCCAACACCGGCACGCCAGGCGCCAACGGCCTGGGGCAGCTGATGCAGGGCTTTCTCGAAACCTCCAACGTCAACGTGGTGCAGGAACTGGTGAGCATGATCCAGACCCAGCGCGCCTACGAGATGAATTCCAAGGCCATCCAGACCTCGGACCAGATGCTGCAGAAACTGGGACAACTGTGATGAAACACCTGACCCTGCTCCTGGGCGTCGCGCTGCTGGCGGGCTGCGCCTCCACGCCGAAGCCGGCGCTGGTCGACTTCGCCGAACCCCGCCTGGCGCAAGCGGCCGCGCAGCCGGCCGCGCGCCCGGCCACCGGCAGCCTGTTCCAGAACGCCAGCTACCGCCCCAGCTTCGAAGACCGGCGCGCGCGCCAGGTCGGCGACACGCTGACCGTGCGCATCGTCGAGAACGTCACGGCCAGCCAGAAGTCCAGCTCCACGGCCAACCGCACCAGCAGCATCGAAGGCAGCATCACCGCCGTGCCGGGCATGAAGTTCCCGGGCACCGTCGCCGAGAACAATTTCCGCATCGGCGCGGGCAGCGAGGCCGACTTCTCGGGCAAGGGCGGCACCGAAGCCGCCAACACCTTCTCGGGTTCGATCACGACCACCGTGGCCGAAGTGCTGCCCAACGGGCACCTGGTCGTCACCGGGGAAAAGCAGATCGGCCTGAACCACAACGTGGACGTGCTGCGTTTCACCGGCACCGTCGATCCACTCGCCATCCTGCCGGGCAGCATCATCAATTCGAACCAGGTCGCCAATGTCCGCGTCGAGTCCAAGGGCCGCGGCCCGCAGCACGAAGCGCAGACAGTTGGCTGGTTAACCCGGTTCTTTTTCAACATTTCGCCGTTCTGAGCACTTACAGAATCAGTTATCGCTTGTTTCGACCTTTCCTGCCAGAACTTGAGCCCCGCACCATGAACACCGGCCGCCTCCATTCCCTGTCCACCGCCCTGCGCCGCGGCGCCGCGCTGCTGGGCTTGTGCCTGCTCGTCGCCCAGCCCGCGCTGGCCGGCCGCATCAAGGAAGTGGCCGCGATCGAAGGCGTGCGCAGCAACCAGCTGACCGGTTTCGGCCTGGTGATCGGCCTGGACGGCACCGGCGACCAGACCACGCAGATGCCCTACACCACGCAGACGCTGAGCAACTACCTGCAGCAGATGGGCATCGCCCTCTCGCCGGACCTCGCTTCGCGCCTGCAACTCAAGAACGTGGCGGCCGTGCTGGTCACGGCGCAGCTGCCGGCCTTCGCGCGGCCCGGCCAGAACATGGACGTGACCGTCTCCTCGCTGGGCAATGCCAAGTCCCTCAAGGGTGGCACCCTCATCTCCACGCCGCTGCGCGGCGCCGACGGCCAGGTCTATGCGCTGGCCCAGGGCAGCCTGATCGTCGCGGGCGCGGGCGCCTCCGCCGGCGGCAGCCGCGTGCAGATCAACCACCTGAGCGCCGGCCGCATCCCGGGCGGTGCCCAGATCGAGCGCGCCGTGCCCACGCCCCTGCTCGAAGGCAATAGCATCAAGCTCGGCCTGGAGGCCAGCGACTTCCAGACCGCGCGCCGTGTGGCCGCGGCCATCAACACCCGCTTCGGCGACGGCGTGGCCCGCGCCCTGGACGGCCGCACGGTGGACGTGCGCGCCCCGACCGAACCGAACGACCGCATCAGCTTCATCGCCGAGATGGAAGAGCTGCCCCTGGAATCCTCGGTGCCGGCCGCGCGCGTGGTCATCAATTCACGCACCGGCTCCATCGTGCTCAACCAGGCCGTGACGCTGGGCCCCTGCGCCATCGCGCACGGCAACCTCTCGGTCAGCATCAGCTCCACGCCCATCATCAGCCAGCCCGGTCCGCTCTCCAGCGGCCAGACCGTGGTGGCCGAGAAGGCCAATATCGAGATCCGCCAGGAACCCGGCATCCTGATCCAGCTGCCCACGGCGCCCAAGCTGGCCGACGTGGTGCGCGCGCTCAATGCCCTGGGCGCCACGCCGCAGGACCTGCTGGCCATCCTGCAGGCCATCAAGGCCGCCGGCGCGCTCAACGCCGAACTGGAAGTGATCTGAGATGCAGTCCGGCGCACTGAACCCCCTGACCCAGTCCCTGGCCGCCGACGGCGCCAGCCTGAACCGCCTGAAGTACCAGGCCGGCCAGGCCACGCCGGCGGCTGTCAAGGAAACGGCCAAGCAGTTCGAGTCCCTGTTCATGCGCGAGCTGCTCAAGAGCATGCGCGACGCGACCGCGAGCATGAAGAGCGGCATGATGGACAGCCCCGGCGGCGACCTGGGCGCCGACCTGCTGGACCAGCAGTTCGCCGTGCAGATGGCCGGCCAGCCCGGCGGCCTGGCTGAGGTGATTGCCAAGCAGCTGATGCAGCAGATGGGCATGAAGGACCAGGCCGCCCAGGCCGCGCCCGCTGCCGCCGCCACAACTGTGCCGGCACCCGCCGCCGCGCGCGGCTTCGTGCAGCAGCACGGCGCCGCCGCGCAAGAGGTGCAGCGCAGCAGCGGCCTGCCCGCCAGCTATATGCTGGGCCAGGCCGGCCATGAAAGCGGCTGGGGCCAGCGCGAGATCCTCATGAAGGACGGCAGCCCTTCGTTTAACCTCTTCGGCATCAAGGCCGGTGGCGACTGGAAGGGCAAGGTGGCCGAGGTCACCACCACCGAATACACGGACGGCGTGCCGCACAAGACCGTGGCACGCTTTCGCGCCTACGACTCGCATGCCGAGTCCTTCCGCGATTTCGCGCAGCTGATCTCGAACAGCCCGCGTTATGCGCAGGCGCGCCAGCAGACCGGCTCGGTGCAGGGCTGGGCCGAGGGCCTGCAGGACGCCGGTTACGCCACCGACCCGGACTACGCGGCCAAGCTGAGCCGTGCCATCAACACCACGCTGCGGCTGCAGCGTGCCTCTGACGCCGGGAGCCTGTCATGAGCGGCATCATCAACATCGGCGTGACCGCGCTGACCGCCAACCAGAACGCGCTGCAGACGATCAGCAACAACATCGCCAACGTCAACACGCCCGGCTACACGCGCCAGGCCGTGGTGCTGTCCAACGTCCCGGGCCAGTTCACCGGCAGCGGGTATTACGGCAAGGGCGTCGAGACCCTGACGGTGCGGCGCCTGTACGACGAGTTCCTCACGCGCCAGGCCGCCACCTCGCAGGCCGTGGCCTCCAGCGACGCCACGCGCTACAGCTACATGCAGCAGCTCGAGAGCCTGTTCCCGAGCGGCCCCAACGGCCTGGGCGCGTCGGTCAGCGACATGCTCAACGCCTACTCCGACATCACCAATGCGCCGACCGACCTGACCGCGCGCGCGGTGGCGCTGGCGCGGGCCGACGAGATGGCGCACCGCTTCCGCTCGACCGCCGAAGCGATCAACGAACTGCGCATGGGCACCACCAGCCAGCTCAAGATCGACGCCACCGCCATCAACAACCTGGCCGGCCAGATCGCCAAGACCAACGAGCAGATCGCAATTGCGATGGGCAGCGGCCACACGCCCAACGACCTGCTGGACCAGCGCGACCAGCTGATCCGCGACCTCAACAAATATGTCCAGACCACCAACATCAAGGCCGACGACGGCAGCCTGAGCATCTTCCTGGCCGGCAGCCAGCCGCTGGTGCTGGGCAAGACGGTCTCGCCGGTGTCCGTGGTCGAGGACGAGTTCGGCGATCCGGCCAAGGTCAAGCTGGCCATCACGGTGGGCGGCGTGTCCCGCATCCTCGAAGAGTCCATGCTGGGCGGCGGCGAAGTCGCCGGCCTGCTGCGCTTCCAGAACAAGGACCTGGTCGACGCCTCCAACCTGCTGGGCCGCATGGCCCTGGCCATCGGCACCAAGATGAACGAGCAACAGGCCCTGGGCCTGGACCTCAACGGCAACGCCGGCAATCCGCTGTTCAACCTGTCGACCCTCCCCAACGGCTACGCGTCCTCAGCCAACACGGGCGGCGCCACGCTGGGCGTCAGCATCCAGGCCAACCCCTCGGGCACGACCTCCTTCCTGGCCAGCAACTACGAGTTCTCCTTCGCCACGGCCACCACCGGCACCATCACCCGCCTGTCCGACGGCGTGCAGACCGCCTTCGACTTCGGTGCCACCAACCCGGTGCTGCTCGACGGCTTCGAGATCCTGCGCAGCGGACCTGCAGCAGCGGCCGGCGACCGCTTCGTGATCACGCCCTTCGCCACCGCCTCGCGCAGCATCAACACCGCCTTTTCCTCGCCCAAGGAACTGGCCATGGCCAGCCCCATCGCGGCCAGCGCCGGCACCACCAATACCGGCGCGCTGGCCTTGCAGGGCCTGGCGGTGCGCACGGTACCGATTCCGCCGGCCGTCACCCTAACCTTCACCGGCCCGGGCACCTACACGCGCTCCGACACCGGCGCCACCGTGCACAACTACGTGCCGGGGCAGCCCATCGAATACACCACCCCCGCCGTGGCGCCGCTGACGGGCTGGTCGCTCACGCTCAAGGGCATTCCGCAGATCGGCGACACCTACACCGTGGACGCCAACCCCTACCCGCTGCTCGACGGCAACAACGCCAAGGCCATGCTGGACCTGCGCGACCTGGCCCTGTTCGACGGCGGCCCGCTGACCGACGGCTACGCCAGCCTGATCGCCGAGATCGGCACCAAGGTGCAGGGGGCCGAGCAGGCCTCCATCGTGTCGGGCAACATCGCGACCAACATCGAGAAGGACCGCACCAGCGTGGCCGGCGTCAACCTGGACGAAGAGGCGGCCCGCATGATCCAGTACCAGCAGGCCTACCAGGCCGCCGGCAAGATGATGCAGATCGCGCAGAACATCTTCGACACCCTGCTGGCCTCTTTCTCGCGCTGATGCGTACCGCAAGGACTGAGCCATGAGACTCGCCACCGCCAATACCTACGACAACACCCTGGCCAACATCACCAACCGGCAGGCCGGCCTGGCCGACCTGCAGGAGAAACTCTCGGCCGGCAAGAAGGTGGTGCGCCCCAGCGACGACCCCACCGGCGCGGCCCAGGCCGAACGCGCCCTGACGCGCTCCACGCGTGTGGACGTGGAGGTGCGGGCCCTGAACCTGCAGCGCAACTCGGTGGCCATGGCCGAAGGCACGCTGGGCAACAGCATCGAACTGCTGCAGACCATCCGCCAGCTCATGGTGAGCGCCGGCGACGCGGCCTACAACCCGTCGGACCGCCGCAGCATTGCCGAGGAAATGGCGGGCCTGCGCGACCAGCTCTTCACCTACGCCAACAAGAAGGACACCAACGGCATCCCGCTGTTCAGCGGCCTGGGCAGCGCCTCGCAACCCTTCGTCGATGTGCCCGCGGGCGTGGTCTACAACGGCATCCCGGGCTCGCGCGCCAGCACCGCCGTCTCCATCCCCGGCACCATGGACGGCCAGGCCGTGTGGATGAGCGTACCCACCGGCAACGGCGTGTTCAACATGGCCCTGGGCGGGACCAACACCGGCGAGCTGTGGACCGACGTCGGCCAGATCGCCGACCCCTCGCTGCTCACCGGCAACAACTACACCGTCACCTTCAACGTCAGCGCCACCGTGCCACCGGTGACCACCTATGACGTTTCCATGACCACGGTGGTGCTGCCCATCACGACCACACCGGTCCTCACGGCCCAGCCCTACACCGACGGCCAGGACATCGCCTTCGACGGCCTGACCTTTGTCGCACGCGGCGTGCCAGCCAACGGCGACACCGTCAACGTCACCCCCAGCACACGCGACGACCTCTTCGCCCTGCTGGACCAGGCCATCACCGCCATCAGCGGCGCCGGCAACGGCCACCAGCTGGCGCAGGACCTCTCGCTGGCGCTGTCCCAGATCGACAGCGGCATGGAACGCGTGCAATCGGCCCGCAGCCAGGCCGGCGAACTGCTCAAGCGCGCCGACATCATCGAAGGCACGCAGGAGGAAAAGAGCATCCAGCTCGCCGCCGACCGCTCGCGCGCCGAGGACATGGACATGATCAAGGGCATCTCCGAATTCCAGAACCAGCAGACCGGCTACGACGCGGCGCTCAAGACCTACGCCCAGATCCAGCGCCTCTCGCTGTTCAACTACCTGGGCTGAGCCGCCCGCACCCTCTTGCACCTCCTGCACTGCACGGCATGAGCGCCTCCGTCCTGGACCAGCTCACCCTGGGCTACCGCTTCCTCTGGAACCACCGGCGCGAGATCGCAGCGGTCGAGCTGCACGCCGAGCCCCTGCCCGAGACCGGTGGCATCGATGCCCGCCACCTGCTGTCCACGCTGGCCGAACTCTGGCCGATGCGTGCGCCCCAGCTGCTGCTGCGTGTGGGCCACCCCCTGCTGCTGCTCGACCTGCTGGCGCACGGTCGCGCCGATGGCCCCTGGCTGGTGCTGCCGCCCGAGGTGCAAAGCGATGCCGTGCTGCGCCCGCGCGCGCTGCAGGCCCAGGCGCGCGGCCTGCCCCTGGTCTGGCCGGGCCGCCCGCCCGCCGACACCACGCCGCCTGCCAAGCGCCCCGGTGTGTACCTCACGGACGAGGCGCAGGCGGCCCTGTCCCCGGGTCAGATCGTGCTGGGCAGCGGCCACCGCGCGCAGACCGACACCGCACTCGACCAGCACGCCGCCTGGGCCGTTGCCGGCTGGCCCGTCGAGGATGTGCTGCACAGCCTGAGCGCCCAGGCCCGGCAACCCGACCGCACGGCGATCAGCCGCGTGGTGCGCGCGATCGACGACGACGCGGACCTGGACCGCATCGAAACCCTGCTCAGCGCCGACCCGCTGCTGGCCTACCGCTTCCTGCAGCACGTCAACACCGCGGCGGCGCAGCTGCGCGGTCAGATCGACACCCTGCAGCGCGGCCTGCAGGTCTGGGGCCTCAAGCACGTGCAGGCCTGGCTGCTGGGCCAGCTACCGCAGGCGACCAACGAGCCGGACCTGCAACCCGTACGCCTGGGCATGGTCGCGCGTGCGCGCGTGCTCGAACACCTGCTCGACGCCGGTGACGAAGAGGATTTGCGCCGCGAGGTCCAGCTCTGCGGCCTGTTCTCGCAGCTCGACCGCCTGCTGGGCGAACCCCTGGCCGCGGTACTGCAACGCCTGCCCCTGTCGCAGCGCATCCTGCAGGCCCTGCTGGAACACAGCGGCCCCTACCACCCGGCCCTGCAACTGGCTCGCTCGCTCGAACTGGCCGATACCCGGGCCACGCGCCTGCTCTGCGAAAGCTACGGCTATACGCCCGAAGACGTGAACCGTGCCCTGCTGCACGCACTGGCCACCCTGTCGAACTGAGCCGGCGCAGCGCGTTAAAGTCGGTGCGATGCACGCCCCGCCTCCCCACGCTCGTCGCCATGATCCTGCTGGGCGAACCACTGGACGTCCTCACGCTGGGCTTCAGCCTGGCCGTGATCGCCGTCGTCTTTGCCGGGCGCAAAATGCCTGTGGGCAGGGCCCTCACCCGTCTCTCTGAAACACAAGGAAGCACACCATGAAGCCGAGCACCCCCTCCAACTCGCCGTGGGTGCTGTCCTCGCGCGCCGCGCTGATGAACCCCTCGGTGCTGCGTGAACTGCTCAAGCTCACCGAGCAACCCGGCATCATCAGCTTTGCCGGTGGACTGCCCTCGCCCAAGACCTTTCCGGTCGCAGAATTCGAGCAAGCCTGCGCGCGCGTGCTGCGCGACGACGCCCAGGCCGCGCTGCAGTACGCGGCCAGCGAAGGCTACGGCCCGCTGCGCGAGATGGTGGCGGCCGGGCTGCCCTGGAAGGTGGACCCGGCGCAGGTGCTCATCACCACCGGTTCGCAACAGGGCCTGGACCTCGCAGCCAAGGTGCTGATCGACGCCGGCAGCCGCATCCTGGTGGAAACACCCACCTACCTCGGCGCCCTGCAGGCCTTCGCACCCATGGAGCCGCAGGTGCACAGCGTGGCCAGTGACGACGAGGGGGTGGACATCGCCGCGCTGCGCCAGGCGCAGGCGGCCGGCACACCGGCGCGTTTCATGTACGTGCTGCCCAACTTCCAGAACCCCAGCGGCCGCATGATGAGCGAGGCGCGGCGCGCGGCGCTGAGCAGCACGGCCACCGAGCTGGCCCTGCCCCTGCTCGAAGACAACCCCTATGGCGAGCTCTGGTTCGACCAGCCGCCGCCCGCGCCGCTGACGGCGCGTAACCCGCAGGGTTGCATCTACCTCGGCTCCTTCTCCAAGGTGCTGGCACCCAGCCTGCGCCTGGGTTATCTGGTGGCGCCCAAGGAGGTGTTCCCCAAGCTGCTGCAGGCCAAACAGGCGGCCGACCTGCACAGCCCGGGTTTCAACCAGCGCGTGGTGGCCGAGGTCATGAAAGACGGTTTTCTCGATCGCCACGTGCCGCGCATCCGTGCGCTCTACAAGGCTCAGCGCGACGCGATGCTGGCGGCGCTGGCCCGGCACATGCCCGCCGGTGTCACATGGAACCGGCCCGTGGGCGGCATGTTCCTCTGGGCCCGCCTGCCCGCGGGCCTGGACGCCACGGCCCTGCTGCCAAAAGCGGTGGCGCGCGGCGTGGCCTATGTGCCGGGCGCGGCCTTCTACGCCGGGGCGCCCGATGCACGCACCCTGCGCCTGTCATTTGTCACGGCCAGCGAAGAAGAGATCGAACGCGGCGTGGCCGCACTCGCCATGGTCATCCAGGAGCACACGACATGAGCCACCTGCAACGTCCCTACAAGCAAGTCGACGTTTTCACCGCCACGCCCTACTGGGGCAACCCGCTGGCCGTGGTGCTGGACGGCAGCGGCCTGAGCGAGGACGAAATGCAGCGCTTCGCGCGCTGGACCAATCTCTCGGAAACCACCTTCCTGCTGCCGCCCACGCAAGCCGGCGCCGACTACCGCGTGCGCATCTACACACCCGGCGGCGAATTGCCCTTCGCCGGCCACCCCACGCTGGGCAGCTGCCATGCCTGGCTGGAAGCCGGCAGCGTGCCGAAGAACCCCGACCTCATCGTGCAGGAATGCTCGGTGGGCCTGGTCAGCATCCGCCGCGCTGGCCAGCACCTGGCCTTTGCGGCCCCGCCGCTGACACGCAGCACGCCGACACCCGCGCTGCTGGCCCAGGTGGCGCAGGCCCTGGGCATCACCACGCAACACATCCTTGCTGCACAGCTGCTGAACAACGGCCCTTCCTGGCTGGGCCTCTTGCTGGACAGCGTGGACACGGTGCTCGCGCTGGAGCCCGACCACCAGCGCCTGCGCGAACTGAATCAGAAGGTGGGCGTGGCCGCGCTCCTGCAGGACAGCGGCGCGGTGCAGCTGATCGCACGCAGCAGCCGCGAGACCCGCGCCTTCGCCGAACACGCGGCCGATGCACCCCTGCTGGCCGAGCCCGACCTGGAAGTGCGCGCCTTCGCCGCACCGGTGGGCATCACCGAAGACCCGGTCACCGGCAGCCTCAATGCCAGCCTGGCCCAGTGGCTGATGGCCGAGGGTCGGCTGCCGGCACGTTATCTGGCCGCGCAGGGCACCTGCCTGGGCCGCGCCGGGCGTGTGCTGCTGGAGCGTGATGCGCAGGGCCAGGTCTGGGTGGGCGGGCAGGTGCAGACCTGCATCACGGGGCAAGTTCTGCTTTGAGCGCGCAGCTCGACCACCTGGTGGTGATCGCCGCCTCGCTGGACGAAGGCGTGGCCTGGTGCGAGGCCACGCTGGGCGTGACGCCAGGCCCGGGCGGCCAGCACGCGCTGATGGGCACCCACAACCGGCTCTTCAGCATCGCGAGCGCCACCTACCCGCTGGCCTATTTCGAGATCATCGCCATCGATCCTGCGGCGCCAAGCCCGGCACGCCGGCGCTGGTTCGACATGGACGACCACGCCCTGCAGGAACACGTGCGGCGCGACGGCCCCCAACTCGCGCACTGGGCGGCGCGTGTTCCCGATGCCCGTGCCGCCGTGGCCGCGCTGCAAGCGCAGGGCCTGGACCGCGGTGAGGTCATCGCCGCATCGCGTCCGACGCCGCAAGGCCTGCTGCAGTGGCAGATCACGGTGCGCGCCGATGGCCAACGCCTGTACGACGGCGCCCTGCCCACGCTGATCCAGTGGGGCGCGGTACACCCGGCCGCGGCCATGCCGGCCAGCGGTATCACCCTGGTGTCCTTTGCATTGCAACACCCGCAGGCTGACACACTGGCGACGGCCTGTCGCGCGCTCGACCTGCCGGCCTTGCCTGTGCAGCCCGGCCCGGCACACCTGCGGGCAAGGTTGCAGACGCCGAAAGGCCTGATCGAGATTTGCTCCTGAATTCATAGCGCTCGTCGCCACGGCGACAAGCGCCAGGCGCCGGACTTGCGACAATCACCTGCATGGGAACTCTCTACCTCGTGCGCCACGGCCAGGCCTCTTTCGGCGCGGCCGACTATGACCAGCTCAGCGAACTCGGCAGCAAGCAGAGCGAGCGCCTGGGCCAGTACTGGCGCGAACGCGGCATCACCTTCGACGCCGTGCTCACCGGCACCCTGCGCCGCCATGCGCAGACCTGGGCCGGCATCGCGCAGGGTGCAGGTTATGCCAACGCGGTGCAGGCGCTGGCCGGCCTGAACGAATACGACAGCGAGGCCGTGATCGCGACCATCCACCCGCATCCCCTGCAGAAACCGGACACGCCAGAGCTTTACCGCCATCACTTCCGTCTGCTACGCGACGGCCTGCGCCAGTGGATGAACGGGGTGGTCAGCCCGCGCGGCATGCCCAGCTACACCGACTTCCTGGCCGGCGTGACCGGCGCGCTGGACCATGTGCGCAAGAACTTTGATGGCAATGTGTTGATCGTCTCCAGCGGCGGCCCCATCGCCACCGCCGTGGGCCACGTGCTGGGCACCACGCCCGAGACGACCATCGAACTCAATATGCGCATCCGCAACAGTGCGGTGAGCGAGTTCACCTACACGCCGAAGCGCCACAGCCTGCTGAGCTACAACACCCTGCCGCACCTGGACCGCCCGGACCTGGCGGACTGGATCACCTACGCCTGAAGGCAGGCAGTCCCGGTGTGCGCCGCTGTGTCCTAAACTGGCGGCATGCAGCACCTCACCCCCCCCTCGCTGGAATTTTTCGCCGAGTTGTCTGTCACGGTGGACCGCCCTCTGGAAGTTGGCCAGACCGTGCACGGCATGCGCCGCCTCATCCCCATCCTGGGCGGCGAAGCCCGAGGCCAGGGCTGGAGCGCGCGCGTGCTACCGGGCGGCGCCGATTTCCAGCTCATCGTCAATCCGCGCCTGGCGGAGCTCGATGCACGATATGTGATGGAAACCGATGCGGGCGACCTGATCTTCGTGCAGAACCGGGCCGTGCGCGTGGCCGAGCCTGAGGTGATGCGCCGACTCATCCGCGGCGAGGCCGTTGACCCGCAGTTGATCTACTTCCGCTGCAGCCCGAGTTTCGAAACCGCGTCACCCGCCTTGGGCTGGATCAGCGAACGGCTCTTTGTCGGCACCGGCGTACGCCGCCCGGACCGCGTGGAGATGCAGTTCTACACCGTGGCCTGAACTGCGCGTCTCGAACTCGATCACCGGCGCCGCAGTCCGCGGTAACCCGCCAGCAGCAGGACTTCGGGATAGGCGGCCAGCCTGCGCACAAGACGCAGCAGTGCACTACCGGCCAGCCGCACCGCCGCATGCAGATCCCCCAGTGTGTGCCACAGCGGCTCGCGCTGCCGCGCAGCGGTCTGGGCAAGCGGCAGCCATTCGAAGCTCAGCAGATCCTGATCCAGCGACTCGAGCACCAGATGCCGCCCGGGCGCCACCGCCAGCTGATCCCCGACCAGCAGGAAATAGTCACCCGCGTCCGGGCCATGTCCGGTGGGCCGCTCATCCAGCGTGACCCAGGCCCGACCCTCCCGTATGCGCAAGGTACCGGCGCCGCGCGGACGCAGGCTCAGCACCTGCCCGGCCGCCAGATTCCAGCAGCGCGCGACGCCGATCGCGTCAAATGATTGTTGCAATTCGTGATCGCCGAGGGATGCCATGACTGACTCCTTTTGAGAGTGTTCGGCATTGCATCATCAGCAAAATCTGCTGGCCCGTCTAATGAAATCCGGTTAGGCTATTGATTCTCAAAGCGCATCAATCAAGCCCCCACCGGTATCACCATGTCGCCCACCGATTTCTCGCCCCGCACCCGCCCCATCGGGGTCGGCCAGCTGCGCGCCTTCGAGGCCGTGGCGCGGCACCTGAACTTCCGCGCCGCCTCCGAAGAACTGGCGCTGACCCAGAGCGCGGTGACACGGCAGATCCAGGCGCTGGAGGGCGAGGTGGGCGTGAGCCTGTTCCTGCGCCACACGCGTGCGGTGGAGCTCACGGCCGCCGGGGCGCAGCTGCTGCAGGCCGTGCTGCCCTCGCTGGAGCGGCTGGACAGCGCGGTGCGCCAGGTCCGTCGCAGTGCCGGGCGCAAGAGCGTGGCCATCAGCACCTGGGCCTCTTTCGCGTCCATGTGGCTGATCCCGCGGCTGGAGGCCTTCCAGAGCCAGCACCCCGACATCGACATCCGCATCGACGCCTCGGATGCGCTGGTCGACCTGGACACCGCCGACGTCGACCTGGTGCTGCGCTACACGCAGGCCTCCAGTGTGCCGGCGCACGCGGTGCACCTGTTCGACGAACAGCTCACCCCCGTGGTCAGCCCCTGGCTGCTCAAGAACCGGCCCCTGCAGCGCGCCGAGGACCTGGCGCATTTCACCCTGATCGAGGCCAACGAAGCGCAGCACAGCCAGCCCATGACCTGGCTGACCTGGCGGCACTGGCTGGACGTCTACCGCCTGCGCAAGCTCGAACCCAAGCGCTGGCTCTACTTCGGTTACGCGTACCAGATCGCGCAGGCCGCGCTGGCCGGCCAGGGCGTGGCGCTCACGCGCATGCCGCTGGTGGCCGACAGCCTGCGTTCAGGCGACCTGATCGAAGTGCTGCCCGGCATGCGCCTGGACTCGCCCATGGCCTACTGGCTGATTGCGGCACCGCACAGCCATGCGCGACCCGAGGTGCAGGCCTTCTGCGAGTGGCTCACGGGACAGGCGGCGCAAACGCGCCAAGCCATCAGCAAGGACCGCTGAGGCTGCGCGCTAAAACTCAGGCCGTGGCGCCCACCAGCACCGAGAGCTCGCGTGCCAGCAGGGCCGGGTCCTGGGAGTTGCGCTCGATCAGCTGGCGCAGGTGCGTGACGCTGTCGAGGTCGATGTGCAGGCACTGCAGGCCCAGCTGGCTGCCCTGCACGCGTGTCACCGCCACGTCCATGGCGATGAAGACGGTGGGTGACAGCAGCAGGCGCAGCCGGCCGCGCACCCCCACCGGACAGGGCAGGGCCGCGCCCATGTCGACCAGCGCACCCTTGAGGGAGACATCAAGCACCTGGACCTCGCGCATGTAGCCCGCGAGGTTGAGCCGCGCCGGCGCCTGGTACACCGAACGCAGGAAACGGCGGTAGGCCGTCGAACGGTTCAGCACCGGCACAGCGTCCAGCACCTCGACCGGTTCGGGGCGTGTCGCGAATTTTTTCCAGGCATCAAACATGGTGTGTCGCCCTTGCTGTGTTGTAGTGGTGTTGTCGCGCTGTCGCTTTGCTGCGCCTATTGTCCGGGCCGCGCACGTCAAAACAGCACGAAACTCCAGCGGAAAACATAGAAAAACCAGACAGTTACGCGCGCTTCACGGCAGCCCATGCGCTTAGGGCCGAGACTTGAGAAATCGCTTGAAGTGTGACGTCTTCCGAGCGCAACACTTGGGAAAAGGGCTCTTGCGTTAAGCCCTGTGATGACCTATGAACGAGGTTTTCGCTTCAGGAATTTGCATCGGGTCGGCCCGCACCTTGAAGCGCCACACGCACCCTCGGCGACACGCCTGCTTTTCGGGTCCAATACGGCCATGAACCCGATGCACGATGCCGACGCCCGCCTGACCGAGCTGGAGATCAAGGCCAGCTACGCCGAAGACCTGCTGGAGCAGCTCAACGCCACGATCTACCGCCAGCAACAGCAGATCGACCTGTTGCTGCGCGAAGTCATGAGCCTGCGCCAGCAGCTGCCCGAAGGCGGCGCGCCCGTGCTGCGCAATGCACGCGACGAACTGCCGCCGCACTACTGAAGCTTGCGAATAAATCTACTGCGCGCCCCGCTCGCCACGATTTCTTCACAAGTTCGGGGTGCTCAGTAAGTCTTGTAGGGCAGGAACTTGCCCGAGAGCACCACGTTGACGCGGTCGCCCTTGGGGTCGGCCTGGCGCTGGATGTCCATGCTGAAGTCGATCGCGCTCATGATGCCGTCGCCGAACTCCTCGTGGATCAGCTCCTTGATGGTGGTGCCGTAGACGCTGACGATCTCGTACCAGCGGTAGATCAGCGGATCGGTCGGCACGGCCGTGTCCAGCGAGCCCTTGTAGGGCACAACCTGCAGCCACTTCTGCTCTTCGTCGTTGAGGCCGAAGATCTTGCCGAGGACCTTGGCCTGCTTGGCGTCGAAGGTCATCTGGCCCAGGCAGCCGGCCGTGACCCATTCCTTGCTCAGGCCGACCTTCCTGGCCACGTCTTCCCATTTGAGGCCCTTGGCCACTTTGACCGTGATGATCTTCTCGGTGACGTCGTTACGGTTCATGTGAACTCCTTCGCTGGCTTGTGCATCAGGGAGCGATCGGGTTTGTTGGAATCGACGTAGGGGGTCATGGCAGCACCTGGTAGATGGGATGCCGAGACTTACGCAATAGTCAGGCCAGGGTGTGAACAGGCCGGCGCGCCAGGCCGGGGTGCGCTGGATGCAGGTCATGCACGCGTCTGGTGCGCGGCGCCGCACGCAGGCCCGTGTCAGCGACGGATCAGGACAGCGGCGGCGGTGCGTAACGCACCGAGTCCTGCGGCCGGCCCAGGCGATCCACCCGCACCAGCACCATCTCGCTGCTGGCCACCCCGCCGCCGGCATAGGCCGTGATGACACCCTGGTGCGTGACCAGGATGGGCGCGCGGTCCAGCGGGCCGGCCAGCAGGCGCGCCACGAAGGCCTGCAAGGCCTCGGTGTGCTGCGCCGTCAGCTCCGCGCGTCCGAAGATGGAGCCCAGGCTCTCCTCCACACTCACGGCGCCCAGGCCCAGCAGGCGCGCGGTCTCAAGGCAGCGGCACCAGGGACTGGAAAACACCTGCGCGCGCACCACGCCCTGGCTGCGCAGCCAGCGACCGGCGGCACGGGCCTGCTCGCGACCGGCCGCGCCCAGGTTGCGTTGGGTGGCGCAATCGCCCCGGCGGAAACCCGGCGGATCGCCGTAGCCCGGGGCATCGGCATGGCGCATCAGCAGCACGTGCCGACCCGAGGTCAGCAGCTCACCCGGTGTGGCGGCCCGTGCGGGAGACCCCAGCAGCAAGGCCGGCCAGGCCAGCAGGGAACGTCGCTGCACGTCGCAATCTCAGACTTCGGCGCGGCCCTGGGTCACCAGGGTGGCAAGGTCGCGCTCAAGCAGGGCCGGGTCATCGGCATTGTGTTCGACCAGCTGGCGCAGGTGCGTCATGCTGTCCAGATCGAGGCGCTCGCAGTGCAGGCCGACATGGATGCCCTCGACATGGGCAACCGTGGTCTCCATGGTGATGGCCGCATCGCTGGCCAGTTCCAGGCGCAGCAGGCAGGCATCGCCCACGCGCCCGCCCCAGCTGGCCGAGACTTCGACCAGCGCGCCCTTGAGCGACACATCATGCAGAAACGCCTGGCTTTCGCGTTCGCCCAGGCGCAGGCGCACCGGCGCGTGGAAAACGGAGCGCAGGAACTGACGGCGATCGTTGGAAGTGTTCAAAAGCGGCTCCTGTTCCTGGAACGGATTCAGAGAGTATCCGCAGCGCGGCCGGGACTGTCAAACCGGCCCTAGGTGCCTTCAGTCACGCAATCCCATGTGCGCCAGCCAGTCTTCCAGCGGCTGCGGCTGGGAGAACAGATAACCCTGCAGCCGGTTGCAGTGGCTGGCCAGCAGAAAGTCGGCCTGGGCACGGTTCTCCACGCCCTCGGCCACGACCTCCAGTCCCAGGTGCTGCGCCATCGAGAGGATGGACTGGACGATGGCCGTGTCGTTGACGTCGTGCGGCGTGTCCTGCACGAAGCTGCGGTCGATCTTGAGCTCGAACAGCGGCAGGCGCTGCAGGTAGCTCAGGCTGGAATAACCGGTGCCGAAGTCGTCGATCGAGAAACGGATGCCCATCTTCACGAGCTCGATGATGCGGCGCAGGGAGTTGTCCCAGTCCTGGATGAACAGGCTCTCCGTCACCTCGAAGACCAGCTGCTGCGCCGGCGCGCCGGTACTCTGCAGGATGGCCTGCACGCGGGGCACGAAATCCTCGCTGCGGAACTGGCGCGAACTGACGTTGACCGACAGCGACTGCGACAGCCCCTGGCGGCGCATGCGCGCCAGCGTGTGACAGGCCTGCTCGATCACCCATTCCCCCAGCGGCAGGATCAGGCCGGTTTCCTCGGCCAGCGGGATGAAACGCATCGGGGGGACCAGGCCGCGCACGGGGTGCAACCAGCGCACCAGCAGCTCGCCGGCGACCTCCCGGCCCTGGGCATCGACCTGGGACTGCACGTGCAGGCGCAACTGCCCGGTGGCCAGCGCTTCCTTGAGCTCCTGCTCCAGGGCCAGCCGCTCCTCCACTTCGTGCTGCATGGACAGCTCGAAGAAGGCGATGCGGTTGCGCCCGGCGGACTTGGCGCGGTACATGGCGGTGTCGGCCTCGCGCAGCAGGTCGTCGATCTGCTGGCCGGCCTTGGGGAACAGGCTGATGCCGAGGCTGCCCGTGCTGGTGTAGCTGAAGTTGTCGATCAGGTACGGCCGGTCCAGCGCGGCGCGGACTTTCTCGGCCACGGCCATCGCCCCGCGGGCACTGGCTTCCACATCATGGCCCAGCTCATTGATGAGCAGCACGAATTCGTCGCCACCGATGCGCGCCACCGTGTCCTCGGCGCGCAGCAGGGCCTGCAGGCGCTTGGCCACCTCGGTCAGCAGGTCATCACCCACCGAATGGCCACGCGCGTCGTTGATCTGCTTGAAGTTGTCCAGATCGACGAACATCACGGCCCCGTACTGGTGGTTGCGCCGCGCCAGCGCCAGCGCCTGTTCGATGCGGTCGCGCAGCAGGCTGCGGTTGGGCAGGCCGGTGAGGGCATCGAAATAGGCCAGGCGGAAGGTGTGCGCCTCGGCCTCCTTGCGCTCGGTGATGTCGGTGATGAAGCCGTACCAGACGATGCTGCCGTCTTCCAGCCTTTCGGGCTGGGCGTCGCCCTGGCGCCAGCGCAGCCCCTGCTCGGGCAGGAGCATGCGGAATTCGCAATGCCAGGGCTGCAGGGTCCGGGCAGAGGCCATGAAGGTTTCGCTCAGCATCGGCAGGTCGTCGGGATGCATGCGCTCGCTCAGCCGCGTGGCATCGGCGCGCGCCTCCTCGGGCGAGACTTCGTAGATGGTCTGCACGCCTTCGCTCGCGAAAGGCATGCTGAACTGCCCGTCGGATGTCATGCGGAACTGGCACAGCACACCCGGCGCATGCCGGGACAGCTTGTGCAGCAGGTCCACCTGGGCCTGCAGCCGCGCCGCCCAGAGCTGGCGCTCGGTGATGTCGCGAAACACGATGCTGCTGAGCCACTGCCCGTCCAGGCCCTGGTAGAGCGCCGAGGTGATCTCCACTTCGAACAAGGCGCCATCGGCACGGCGCATGCGCAGTTCGCCCCGCGCCTGGCCTTCGCGCTGGCGGGTTTCCAGCAAGGTGTGCAGGCGCGGATCGTTCAGGTCAAGCACGTTGTCACGCCCACGCAGCCGCATCTCCTCCACGCTCATGCCCAGCATGGCACAGGCTGCCGGATTGGCCGACAGGATGTCACCGCCGGGACGGGTCTGCAGCACCCCGTCCAGGGTGTGGTCGAACAGCTTCTGGTAGCGGTCCACGGCCAGTTGCAGTTTGGTCTGCTGCTTGCGCAATTCGAGCTGGGCCACCACCTGCCGGGCCAGCCGCACCAGGGTCTGGCGTTGCGCCTCGCTGAAGTCACGGGCTTGCCGGTCGATCACGCACAGCGTGCCCAGGGCCTGGCCGTCGGGCATGAGCAGCGGTGCGCCGGCATAAAAACGGATGCGGGGTTCACCCGTGACCAGCGGGTTGTCCCGGAATCGGGGGTCCAGCTGCGCATCAGGCACCACCATCAGCTCGGTCGGCCGCTCGATCGCCACGCTGCAAAAAGCCTGGCTGCGGGGTGTCTGGTCGACATCCAGCCCCACGCGTGACTTGAACCACTGGCGCTCTTCGTCGATCAGGCTGACCAGCGCGATCGGCGTGCCCAGCCATTCGGAGGCCAGTTGCGTGAGCTCGTCGAAACCCGCCTCGGGCGGCGAGTCCAGTACCGCATAACTGTGCAGCGACTGCAGCCGCCGCTGCTCTGCCGTGAGATTGGCGCCGGGAGCAGGGCTGGCCGGATTCATCGCATCGCCAGCGTATCTGGCGGCAAGCGATCGATCTCGGCCAGCAAGGCGGCCAGCGCGCGACCGGCGGCATCAAGCACGGTGCGGCCCTGTTCGGCCGTGGCCGCGGCCGCGTTGCCCACGGCACCCGCCGGGTTGTAGTCCTGCATCTGCCAGCCCAGCCTGGCGCTCTTGCCATTGCCCAGGATGGGGAATGTCGGTGCGCGCTGCTGCGAAGCAGAGGCAAAGTTCTGCGCCTGCGCCATCTGCACGCGCTCGGGCTTGAGCGCCAGCATCATGGCGGTTTCGATCTGGCCGGCATGGATGCCGAAGCGATGCTCCTCGGCGCTGAACTGGCCTTCGACCTGCGCGCCCAGCGGCAGGTTGAACCAGTTGACGCTGTAGACCAGCAAACCCAGCCGGGCGCGCAGGTCACGCGCCACGATGTCCATCACCCCCACCTGGCCACCGTGCGCATTGAGCAGCACCAGCTTCTTCACGCCGGCGCGCGCCACCGATTCGCCCAGCTCGGTCCACAGGCTGATGACCGTGTGCGAGGACAGCGTGAGCGTACCGGGGAAGGCCTGGTGCTCGGGGCTCAGGCCCACGGCCTGCGTGGGCAGGAAGAGCACGGGCAGGTCCGCGGCGATATGCGGCAGGGCCGCGGCCACCACGCCGTCGGCCAGATCCGAGTCCACGCTCAGCGGCAGGTGCGGGCCATGCTGCTCCGTGGCGGCCACCGGCAGCACGGCAATGGCACGCGCGGTGTCGAGCAACGCGAAGTCACGCGTGCTGAGGTCGGCCCAGTAAGGAGAGGGGGTGGCGCGGGTAGGTGTGCCCATCCGTCTATCTTAGGGCAACGCTGACCAAGTCCTGCCAGTCAACGCTGGTACATCCAGCGCCGCGACCAGGGCAGGCCGCGGGCGGGGCGGCCCGACTTGCGGCACAGCACCTGGTAGAGCGAGATTTCGTCGTTCTCGAAGGCCCACTGGCAGCCCGCCAGGTAGACACGCCAGATGCGCCAGCGGCGCTCGCCCACCATGTCGCGCAGCCTCTCGCCACCGGCCTCGAAGGCCTGGCTCCACAGCCCGGTGGTGCGCGCGTAGTGGCGGCGCAGGCTTTCCACGTCCAGCGCCTCCAGGCCGCCGGCCTGCATGGTCTTGAGCAGGGTGGAAATGTGCGGCAGCTCGCCCTGCGGGAAGACGTAGCGGTCGATGAAACGGCCGCCGCCGTAGGCGGTCTCGCCATCGTTGACATCGGTGGACGTGATGCCGTGGTTGAGCACCCAGCCCTCATCAGTCAGCAGGCCGTTGATGCAGGCGAAGTAGCCTTCCAGATGCTTGAGCCCCACGTGCTCGAACATGCCCACGCTGGTGATGCGGTCGAAGGTGCCCTGCACGTCGCGGTAGTCCTGCAGGCGGATCTCGATGCGGTCCTGCAGGCCGGCGGCGCGTACCCGCTCGGTGGCCAGCTCGAACTGGCGCTGCGACAGCGTGACGCCGGTGCAGCGCGCACCGAACTTCTGCGCAGCACGCATGACCAGCGCGCCCCAGCCGCAGCCGATGTCCAGCAGGCGCTGGTTGGGCTGCAGCTGCACCTTGGTGAGGATGTGGTCGATCTTCCTGATCTGCGCTTCTTCGAGGGTCTCGTCGCCGTTCTCGAAGTAGGCGCAGGAGTAGACCAGCCCCGGATCCAGCCAGGCTTGGTAGAACTCGTTGGAGACGTCGTAGTGGTACTGGATGGCTGCACTGTCGCCCTGCTGGGTATGCTGGAAGTGGCGGGCGATGCGCGTGAGACGGCTCTCGGTCCGGCTGCCGGCTTCAGCCAGGCGGTGCGCCATCTCCAGGATGTCGTCCACGCTGCCGTCCACGTCGATCAGGCCCTCGACATAGGCCTCGCCCAGGCTGTCCAGCGTGGGCGAGAGCAGCAGGGGCACGGCGCCGGCCTTGCGCACCCGGATCACGACCTTGGGGGTGCTGAAATCGCCCAGGCGCAGGCCCGAGCCAGGCGCCGGGTTCTCGCCCCATTGCACGAGCAGGGGCAGGTTGGATTTGGACTTGAGTTGAGCCACCCAGGGGCTCAACACCGCTTCCATGCTGGACGTCATCATGAATCTCCCTTGGATCGAGCTTTTCATGGACAGGCCAGGATGACGGCCTGCAGTCATCTCCGCGCATTATTCGGACCAGGGACCGGGGCGTGGAATTTGATAGTGTCTATGAGGCCCATAGGGAATTCAAGGTCTTTGGGGCCCTCTGCAGAACTCCCGTCATGCGCGTTCGAGTTAAAAACGGGATGATTTGACCGCCAAGACCACGCAGCGTGTGCTGCAGCACACGCAAGGGGTTTGGTGGGCAAAGGGCCCGTTTTTGGCCGAACCCCTTTGGGGGCGTGGTTTTGCGGGCGATCCGCCGCGTTACAAAACCAGGCAAGCCGTCCAGGCTTGCCTTGGGTTTTGCGCCTTGCGGCTCATCCCGCAAAATCCACGCCGCGCGCGACGCGAGTTCTGCAGAGGGCCCCCAGCTCTGCCTTATATTCGTGGGTCGCCTGCGTTGCCCGCCCTGCGGTTGGCGTCTGCGGGGAACTTGCACCGGTCTGGCGCACTCCCATCTGTTTCCCCCACCGTGGTACCCATGACTCTTCTCCGTCATCTGCGCTCCCTGTTGCTGGCTCCGCTTTTTACAGCCGCCGCGCTCTTCGCTCCGTACGCCAGCGCACAGTTGAGCGCCCAGAAGGCCGTCGTCACCACCGAGCAGGCCCGCACCGAGCTGCTGGCCCATGCGCCCGAAGGCGTGTCCCCAGGCCAACCGGTCTGGGTGGGCCTGCGGATCGAGCACAAGAAACACTGGCACACCTACTGGAAAAACGCCGGCGACTCCGGCCTGCCCACCGTGCTGGAGTGGACGCTGCCGCCGGGCGTACAGGCCGGCGAGATCGCCTGGCCCATCCCGAAGAAGATCTCGGTCGGCCCGCTGGTCAACTACGGTTTTGAGGACACGCTGCTGCTGGCCGTGCCGCTGACCATCAGCCCCGACTTCAAGCCGCCCCTGCTGGGTGACGAGCTCACCGTCAAGCTGCGCGCCAGCTGGCTGATCTGCAAGACCGAGTGCATCCCCGAGGAAGGCGAGTACACCCTGCGCATTCCGCTCAAGGGCTCCACCGCCCTGCACGGCGCCACCTTCGAGGCCGCGCGCCAGGCCCAGCCCCGGGCACTGGACGCCGGCAAGGCCAGCCGCATCCAGATCGAGGGCCAGACCCTCAAGCTGGCCGTTGCCGGCCTGCCCGCCAGCCTGCAGGGCAAGCCGCTGGACGCCTTCCCCGAAACCGTCGAAGTCATCAACCCATCGGCCCCCTGGAAGCAAAGCTGGTCGGGCGCGGTCTGGACGGCCGAACTGCCGCTCATGGCGCAGCGCAGTGCCAGCCCCACCCTGCTGCCCGTGGTGCTGACCCAGGGTGGCCAGGGCTGGCGCATCGAGCTGCCGGTCAGCGGCAGCTGGCCGGCCAGCGCCGCGCCAGCCGCCATCTCGCCGGCGCTGCAGGCGGCGCTGGCCGCCAATGCCGCGCAGGCTCCCGCCGCTGCGGCCGCGCCGTTGGGCTTCTACGCCGCCCTGCTGGGCGCGCTGATCGGCGGCCTCATCCTCAACCTCATGCCCTGCGTGTTCCCGGTGCTGGCCATCAAGGTGCTGAGCTTCACGCGCCACGCCGACGACCACCGCAGCCACCGCATCAGCGGCCTGGCCTATACCGCCGGGGTCATCGTCAGCTTCGTCCTGCTGGGCCTGCTGCTGCTGGGCCTGCGCGCCGCCGGCGAAAGCCTGGGTTGGGGCTTCCAGCTGCAGGACCCGTGGGTGGTGGCCGCGCTGGCCGCACTGTTCACCGTCATTGCGCTCAACCTGGTCGGCGTGTTCGAGTTCGGCCAGTTCGCGCCCTCCTCGCTGGCGGCCTTCCAGGCGCGCCATCCGGTGATCGACGCCTTCCTCACCGGCGTGCTGGCGGTGGCCGTGGCCTCGCCCTGCACCGCGCCCTTCATGGGCGCCTCGCTCGGCCTGGCCGTCACGCTGCCGCCCGCCCAGGCCCTGCTGATCTTCGCCGCACTGGGCCTGGGCCTGGCCCTGCCCTACCTGGCCGTCAGCTTCGTGCCGGCTTTCGCGCGCCTGCTGCCCAAGCCGGGGGCATGGATGGACGCGCTGCGCAAACTGCTGGCCTTCCCCATGCTCGTCACCGTGGTCTGGCTGGTCTGGGTCATGGGCCACCAGAGCGGCGTGGACGGCGCGGCCGCCCTGCTGACCCTGCTGATCGCGCTCAGCGCCGTGATCTGGGCGCTGACGCTGCAGGGCCGCCTGCGCACGGTGATCGCCGCGCTGCTGGTCGCCGCCGGCGCCTGGGCGGCCTGGGCCCTGGGCCCCTACATGTTCAAGATCGAGACCGCCACGGCCAGCCAGGCCGGCGGCGAACGCTGGTCGGCCTGGAGTCCCGAGCGGGTGCAGACCCTGCTGGCCGGTGGCCAGACCGTCTTCGTGGACTACACCGCTGCCTGGTGCGTGACCTGCCAGTACAACAAGCAGACCACGCTGGCCGACGCGCAAGTGCTGGCCGACTTCGATGCCAAGAACGTCGTGATGCTGCGCGCCGACTGGACCCGGCGCGACCCGGCCATCACCGCCGCCCTGGCCCAGCTGGGTCGCAACGGCGTGCCGGTCTACGTCTTCTACCGCCCCGGCCGTGCGCCCCAGGTGCTGTCCGAAGTGCTGAGCGTGGGCGAAGTGCGCCAGGCACTGGCTTCCCTCTGAACCACCGGAGATCACCGTGGCACCTCGCCTGCTCCTCTCCCTGCTCGTGCTGTGCAGCGTCCTGCTGCCGGGCCCGGCATCGGCCGCCCTGGGCCTGGGCCAGACCGCCCCCGACATGGCGCTGTCCGATGTACAGGGCAAACCCGTCCGCCTGAGCGACTACCGCGGCCGCCACGTGGTACTGGAATGGACCAACCCAGGCTGCCCCTTTGTGCGCAAGCATTACCGCAGCGGCAATATGCAGGCCCTGCAGGCCGAAGCCCGGGGCCGGGGCGTGGTCTGGCTCACGGTCAACTCCACCGCCGATGGCAGCGCCGACTATCTTTCACCGCAGCAGATGGCGCGCTGGCTGGCCGAGCAGAAGGCCGCGCCCAGCGCTGCGCTGATGGACGACAGCGGCGAGCTGGGCCGCGCCATGGGCGCGCGCAACTCCCTGCACTTCTTCATCCTCAATCCGCGCGGCGAGCTGATCTATGCCGGCGCCATCGACAGCATCCCCTCGGCCAAGGCGGAGGATCTGCCCAACGCCACCAACTACGTGCGCCAGGGCCTGAAGGAGGCGCTGGCCGGCCAGCCCCTGAGCGTGGCCACCAGCCGGCCCTATGGCTGCCCCATCACCTACCGCTGATGGACCAGAGCGACGACATCCGCTGGGTCCTGCGCCACTGCCGCACGGTGGCCGTGGTCGGCCTCTCGCCCAAGCCGCACCGTGACAGCTACATGGTGGCGCGCTACATGCAGGCCCGGGGCTGGCGCATCGTGCCGGTCAACCCCATGGCGGCAGGGCAGGTCATCCTGGGCGAGCCGGTGTATCCCAGCCTGGTAGAAGCCGCCCGCCACGAGCGCATCGAGCTGGTGAACTGCTTTCGCAACAGCGCCGACATCCCGCCCATCGTGGACGAGGCCATCAGCATCGGCGCCCTGGCCGTCTGGATGCAGCTGGGCGTGGAGCACGACGAGGCCGCCGCCCGTGCCTGCAAGGCCGGGCTGCGCGTGGTGCAGAATCGCTGTCTGAAAATCGACCACGCACAGAACCAGAACCATGAGTGAGACCGCCAGCCCCGGCATCGTCGACGGCCCCGAGCCGATCTACGTGCCTTTTGAGGAATTCCGCACCGGCCTGCCCGCCGGGCGCTTCCGCCTCATCGTCAACCCGGAGCGCGCGCGCAAGTACGTCAAGCACCGCCTGATGCTGACCGCGCTCATCCTCCCCATCATCGGCACCGGCATCGGCATGGCCTATTTCGGCTACCCCTGGCTGGGCCTGGGGCTGGTGTTGTTCGGCGTGGGCGCGCACCGCGTGGTGGCCCACCAGGCGCCCAAGATCCTGCTCTACATGGCCACGCACGACATCCGCATCTACCGCGAAGCCATCGACTTCGAGATCATGGAAGTGCGCCTGGCCCAGTAGCCAGCCCGAGTCGCCGCCGGGCCGTCCCAAGGCGACGAGCGCCCCCTCGGGGGGCAGCGAACGACACGCAGTGCGGGAGCGTGGGGGTCCATGTTCAGGCCTGCGACAATTGGGGGCTATGAGTTCCAGCTACGCCCCCCTGCAAAACGACACCTTCCTGCGCGCCTGCCTGCGCCAGGCCACCGACTACACCCCCCTGTGGCTGATGCGCCAGGCCGGGCGTTACCTGCCCGAGTACTGCGCCACGCGTGCCAAGGCCGGCAGCTTCATGGGCCTGGCCACCAACGTGGACTACGCCACCGAGGTCACGCTGCAGCCCCTGGCGCGTTACCCGCTCGACGCGGCCATCCTGTTTTCCGACATCCTCACCGTGCCCGACGCCATGGGCCTGGGCCTGTCCTTCGCCCAGGGCGAGGGCCCGCGTTTCGCCACCCCGGTGCGCGACGAGGCCGCCGTGGCCAAACTGGCCGTGCCGGACCTGGACAAGCTGCGTTACGTCTTCGACGCCGTCACCTCCATCCGCAAGGCCCTGAACGGCCGGGTGCCGCTGATCGGCTTCTCCGGCAGCCCCTGGACCCTGGCCTGCTACATGGTCGAGGGCGCGGGCTCGGACGACTACCGCCTGGTCAAGAGCATGCTCTACAGCCGCCCGGACCTGATGCACCGCATCCTGCAGGTCAACGCCGACGCCGTGGCCGCCTACCTCAACGCCCAGATCGACGCCGGCGCCCAGGCCGTGATGGTGTTCGACAGCTGGGGCGGCGTGCTGGCCGACGGCGCCTTCCAGGAATTCAGCCTGGCCTACACGGCCCGCGTGCTGGCCGGCCTCAAGCGCAACGGCGTGGACGGCAAGATCGTGCCGCGCATCGTCTTCACCAAGGGCGGCGGCTTGTGGCTGGAACAGATGGGCCAGCTCGACTGCGAGGTGCTGGGCCTGGACTGGACCATGAACCTGGGCAAGGCACGCACCCTGGTGGGCGGCAGCAAAGCCCTGCAGGGCAATATCGACCCCAATGTGCTGTTCGCCCCGCCGGCGGCCATCGAGACCGAGGTCAAGAGGGTGCTGGAAAGTTTCGGCGCCCCGCACCGTGACCCCAAGAGCAGCGGCCCCACGCACATCTTCAACCTGGGCCACGGCATCAGCCAGTACACCCCGCCGGACCATGTGTCGGCGCTGGTCGAGGCCGTGCATACGCATTCCCGCCGCATGCGGGCCTAGTGGGCGGTTGCATCCCCGGCAGCCGTCAAGAACCGGCCCTCATGGATTTCCCCAATTCCAGCGGCCCGCACCGGATGGCCCCAAAAAAGCTCAGTGCAGACTCACTTATGCACAAAATCCGTGCTGCGGTGCGCCAAAGTGCCCCCGGGGGTGTGACTGTTGCTACAAAACCAATAGCGGCAGCAAGTTATTGATTTATAAAGGATTTGCTTTGTGCTTTTTTTAAGGGCATTTTGAGCAAAGCCTTGAAAATCAAGGCTTAGGACAGTCTCGTGACAAGCTATCAACAAAGTTATCCACAGAAACCTTGAATCGTTCGCAAAGTCATTCCAGATCAAGCACTTAGCGTGACTTTCACCAGTCGGCATGAAGACCGGCCTCCAAACACCCACATCGCATGACGCAGCCGCTCCCCGTCCTGGTCCAGACCCCGGCCCACAGCCAGGTGGCCGGCACGCTGAGTTATCTGAGTGAGTTGGCACTTCCAGCGGGAACCCTGGTACGCGTGCCGCTGGGCCGGCGCGAGACGCTGGGCATCGTCTGGGATGCTGCGTCGCAGGGTCAAGCCGAGGTCGAAACCAGCCGCCTGCGACCCATCGCCACCGCGCTCACCGCCCTGCCCCCGCTCAGCGCCGCCTGGCGCCAGCTGGTGGACTTTGCCGCCAGCTACTACCAGCGCGCCGCCGGCGAGATCGCGCTGGCGGCCCTGCCGCCGCAGCTGCGCGAACTCAGCAGCGAACAGCTGGCGCGCCGCCTCAAGCGCACAGCAGCCGAGACCGCGCCCTCGGCCACAGAGCAGGCGCCCACACTCACACCCGAGCAGCAGACCGTGCTGGCACAGATCGAAGCCCAGGCCGGCCCCTTCCTGCTGTTCGGCGCCACCGGCAGCGGCAAGACCGAGGTCTACCTGCGCTGCGTGCAGGCCCTGCTGGAACGCGACCCCGAGGCCCAGGCCATGGTCATGGTGCCCGAGATCAACCTCACGCCCCAGCTCGAATCGCGCTTTGCGGCCCGCTTTGGTGCCGAGGTCGTGGTCTCGCTGCACAGCGGCATGACCAACCCGCAGCGCCTCAAAAGCTGGCTGGCCGCGCACAGCGGCGCGGCGCGCATCGTGCTGGGCACACGCATGGCCGTGTTCGCTTCCATGCCGAAACTGCGACTCATCGTGGTGGACGAAGAACACGACCCCAGCTACAAACAACAGGAAGGCGCGCGTTACTCCGCGCGTGACCTGGCTATCTACCGCGGCCGCCTGGAAGGCGCCAAGGTCATCCTGGGCTCGGCCACCCCCTCGCTGGAGTCCTGGCACCACAGCCGCCCGGTGGCCGAGGGCGGGCGTTATGTGCGCCTGCTCATGCCCAGCCGCGTCGGCGATGGTGGTGCACTGCCATTGGTGCGACGCGTGGACATGAACCACCAGCCCAAACACGCCGTGTTCTCACCGCCGCTGCTCGAAGCCCTCAAGGGCCGCATCGCCAAGAGCGAGCAGAGCATGGTCTTCCTGAACCGGCGCGGTTACGCCCCGGTGCTGCACTGCAATGACTGCGAGTGGAAAAGCGAGTGCCCGCACTGCAGCGCCTTCCGCGTCTTCCACAAGCTGGACCGCACCCTGCGCTGTCACCACTGCGGATTCACCGAGCGCGTGCCGCGCGCCTGCCCGTCTTGCGGCAGCCCCGACATCCGCCCCATGGGTCGCGGCACCGAGAAGCTTGAAGAGCACCTGGCCGAACTGCTGGCTGATGTGCAGCGGCCCGATGGGCAACCCGTTCGCATCGTGCGCATCGACGCCGACACCACCAAACTCAAGGGCGAGCTTGAAGCCCAGCTGGCCCAGGTGCACAGCGGCGAGGTGGACGTGCTCGTGGGCACGCAGATGATCGCCAAGGGCCACGACTTCCGTCGTATCACCCTGGTGGCCGCCGCCAACCCTGACAGCGCCCTCTTCTCCAGCGACTTCCGCGCGCCCGAGCGCCTGTTCAGCCTGCTCATGCAGGCGGCGGGGCGCGCGGGCCGTGATGCCGGCATCAGCGCGCAGAGCGAGATGTGGGTGCAGACCCAGCACCCCACCCACCCGCTGTACGAAAACCTCAAGAAACACGACTACCCGGGGTTCGCCGCCCAGCAGCTCAAGGAGCGCGAACAGGCCGGCCTGCCGCCCTACAGCTTCCAGGCCCTGGTGCGGGCCGAAGCGCGCACACAGGAAACGGCCCAGGCCTTCCTCAATGCCGCCAGCACCTTCGGCACGGAGGCCGCTGCGTCGCTCAACGTCACGCTCTACCCGGCCGTGCCCATGAGCGTGCAGCGCGTGGCCAATGTGGAGCGGGCGCAGATGCTGATCGAAAGCCCTTCACGCGCTGCGCTGCAACGCTTTCTGGCGGGCTGGCATGACACCTTGCACGCGGTGCGGCAGGGGCCCGAGGGCAAGGGGCTGATCCGTTGGGCGGTGGATGTGGATCCGCTGACGATTTGACGGACTGCTTTGCTTCTATGGCCGTCGTGTAGGGCTCACGATCACCATGTGCGAAGCCATCCCAACAGGTCAGCCGCGCTGACCTTCGAGAGCAGCCATGAGATGAGAATCAGCACAATTGCGCTGAGCCAGCGCCAAGGATGCACCCTGAGATAGGTCCACCACTGAGATACAGATCGAACAAACTCTGGAGTCTTCGAATGGCTGAGAAGTTCGATCTCGGCAAGAACATTTGTGCGGGCCCTGCGAAGAGCGTTCATCGCCCCTGCACGATAAGCGGCGTCGTGAATATCGATACGATGAACCATGGGATCGAAAGCAAGACCATACGACGCCGCCGCCCTACCCACTCCCTCGGAAAAGATGCGCATGCGTTCGACGTATCGACCCTCAGAGAAGATTCCCTCGACGAAGCTTCGAACTTCAGCCGTACCTGCCACGGTGAGGATTACGCCAGGCGCCCCAAGAATCCGGGCGATCTCTTTGACGAACTCGCGCTCCTTTCTAGCGATGAGATCGATCCAAAGTGCTCCGGCCGCCTGAAATGAAGGAACGCGGAATCTGGAGCCGTCGTAACGCGCATCGGCGTAGAGCTTGTTGATCGCTGGGATAACAGCCCCCTCGCAGTCAGCGTCGATCGCTTCGAGTTTCGTCTTCAGAATTCCAGCAATCATGGCTGCGATGAGACTTAACGTCGAACGTAACCAGCGACCAACGGAGAAGAGCAGTGTCGCGGCGGACGCCCTTGGGCGTTCGTGTCTAAAGACCTATTAGGTTTCATTTGGCAAAGTCCTGGCAACTGCTTGCAGCATGACGAGAGGATCGTGCATATGGGCCAGCAGTTTCATATGAAAGTTGATCAACTCCCTCAAAGGCACCGAGAACTCCGCGCCGAGTCTATACACATCGAGTGCAGTGAAGCGCGACATCAATTCAAGCTGGACTAATGAATCGTGGTCGCGATGAGCACCGACATAGGTTCGCACCTCTTTCAGGAACGGGCCATGCTTTCTCTGGAACGACGAGAACTTGGAATGAATCTGATTCAGGTGATCGACCAGCGTGTCAGCCGAGATTTCCTTGAGCCAAGCGCGATACTCTTTTCCAAGCAGTTCCGGCAGATCCTCGGCTCCTTCGAACAATAGAACAGCTAAGTTTCGCGCATGAAATTGACGATGCCAGTCAGAACGCGCGAAGTAAATGCATTCGCTGAATGCGCTGATGTCTTGCTCCAGCAAAGCCACAAATAGGCCAACGTTGTACAGGCCTCGATATGTCTTACTGCTCGCTCGTGTAGCTTCTTCGCAGCGCGCCCTGAGTGTCTGCTTGAGATTCTCGGTCACGCGTTGCCGCTTGCGATTCGTCCAGCGAAAGCGCAGACGCCCGGGAATAAGAAAAAGCTGAAGGAGCGGCTCCATGCAACCTAACGTAATGTATGCCGCAAAACCTGCGGCTTAATCTGGCGCGTGCGGTTTAAATTGCTCAGGTGCCCCCTAAGTCCTTGTCATGTCAAGATTTTCTGCCAGAAAGGTGATGGGGCTCACTGGATTCTAGAGAGGCCACGTGCCCCTGCCTATCCCTCTAAAGGGTCATCGGCATACCAAACCCCCTCCAAATGGCCTTTGGCCATAAAAAAGCGGCCGCCAGGGCTCACACCCCGGCGGCCGCTCACCCCTTAACCCATCAAATCAAGCCAGATCAAACCGATCCAGGTTCATCACCTTGACCCATGCCGCGACGAAGTCCTGCACAAACTTCTCCCTGCCATCGGACTCGGCATAGACCTCGGCCAGGGCGCGCAGCACGGCGTTGGAGCTGAACACCAGGTCCACACGGGTGCCGGTCCACTTGACGGTGCCGGTCTTGCGGTCCTTGGCTTCGAAGTTGTTGCCCGCGGGTTTCCACTCCGTCGCCATGTCGAGCAGGTTGACGAAGAAGTCGTTCGTCAGCGTGCCGGGCTTGGCCGTGAGCACACCGTGCTTGCTGCCGTCGAAGTTGGCGCCCAGCACACGCAGGCCGCCGACCAGCGCCGTCATCTCCGGTGCGGTGAGCGTGAGCAGCTGGGCCTTGTCCACCAGCAGGTGCTCAGCCGGGATGCCCGACTTGGCCATCTTCGTGTTGACGTAGTTGCGGAAACCATCGGCCAGGGGCTCCAGGTGCTGGAAGGATTCCGCATCGGTCTGCTCGGCCGTGGCGTCGACGCGGCCCGGGGCGAAGGGTACGTCCACCGCCGTGCCTGCCGCCTTGGCGGCCAGCTCGATGCCCACGCCGCCGGCCAGCACGATCACATCCGCCAGCGACAGCTTGCCGCTCGCCTTCTGGATGGCTTCGAGCTTGGGCAACACCTTGGCCGCGATCTGGTTGACGGCCCAGTCCTTCTGGGGGCTAAGGCGGATGCGCGCGCCGTTGGCGCCGCCGCGCTTGTCACCCCCGCGGAAGGTGGAGGCCGAGGCCCAGGCGGTGGACACCAGCTCGGCCACGGACAGGCCGGAGGCGGCGATCTTCGCTTTCACGTCGGCGATGTCGGCGGCCGTGGGCTTGTGCGTGGCAGCCGGCAACGGGTCTTGCCAGAGCAGGTCTTCCTTGGGCACTTCGGGGCCGAGGTAACGGGCCTTGGGGCCCAGGTCGCGGTGGGTCAGCTTGAACCAGGCGCGGGCATAGGCTTCGGCGAAGGCCTGCGGGTCGTTGAGGAACCTGCGCGAGATCTTCTCGTAAGCCGGGTCGAAACGCAGCGACAGGTCGGTCGTGAGCATCGTGGGCTTGCGCTTGGGCGAGTCGGGCGTGGGGCCGGGAATGATGGCCTCGGCATCCTTGGCTTCCCACTGGATGGCGCCGGCGGGGCTCTTGGTCTTCACCCACTCGTACTTGAAGAGGAACTGGAAGAAGTCATTGCTCCAGCGCGCCGGGGTGCTGGTCCAGGTCACCTCCAGGCCGGAGGAGATGGTGTCCTTGCCCTTGCCGCTGCCGAACTTGCTGGCCCAGCCGAAACCCTGCTGCTCCAGCGGAGCGGCTTCCGGGTCTGCGCCCACGTTGTCGGCCGGGCCGGCACCGTGGGTCTTGCCCAGGGTGTGGCCGCCGGCGATCAAGGCGACGGTTTCCTCGTCGTCCATGGCCATGCGCGCGAAGGTCTCGCGGATGTCCTTGGCGGCCGACACCGGGTCGCCATTGCCGTTGGGGCCTTCGGGGTTCACGTAGATCAGGCCCATCTGCACGGCGGCCAGGGGGTTCTCCAGGTCACGCTGGCCGCTGTAGCGCTGGTCGGCGGCCAGCCAGGTGCTCTCCTTGCCCCAGTACACGTCCTGGTCCGGTTCCCACACGTCTTCGCGGCCGCCGGCGAAACCGAAGGTGCGGAAGCCCGCGTTTTCCAGCGCCACGTTGCCGGCCAGGATCATCAGGTCGGCCCAGGAAATCTTCTGGCCGTACTTCTGCTTGATGGGCCACAGCAGGCGGCGGGCCTTGTCCAGGTTCACGTTGTCGGGCCAGGCGTTGAGCGGCGCAAAACGCTGCTGGCCCCGGCCGGCACCGCCACGGCCATCACCCACGCGGTAGGTGCCGGCGCTGTGCCAGGCCATGCGGATCATCAGGCCGGCGTAGCTGCCGGAGTCGGCGGGCCACCAGTCCTGCGATTCGGTCATCAGCTTGTTCAGGTCGGCCTTGAGCGCCGGGTAGTCCAGCTTCTTGAAAGCCTCGGCGTAGTTGAAACGCTGGCCCAGCGGGTTCGATTTTTCCGAATGCTGGTTCAGCAGATCCAGACGCAGCTGGTTGGGCCACCAATCCTTGTTTTGCGTACCGGTGCCGGCGGCACCGTGGAAGGGGCATTTGGCTTCATTCGACATGGTTCTCTCCTGCGGGTTGTGAGGTGGGCGTTCGGGCCGGGCGTCTCAACTGGCTTGCGCCAGTGCGGCCAGACATTCAAGCCAGGCCGACGGGCGGCTGGGCACGGTGGAACGGGCTGGACTGGGCATGACGGGCTCCTGGCTTGAACGAGGCTCAAGTTTAGGAAAAGACTATTGAAATAGATATTTGATTTCAAATATCTATCAAATAGCCGGCGCCTATACGCAGGGCCATTGCAGCACGAAGCGATGGCCCTTGTCTGTACCGGGGAGGGGATCAGCCCTTGAGGCCGGCCGGCAAGATCAGGGCGCGGGGGCCAGTTGGGTGATCAGGCGGTGGTAGAAGCGGATGGCATCGGCGTAGTTCGCGATGCTCAGCCGCTCGTTGGTGCCGTGGAAGCGCTTGAGGTCTTCGGCATTCGCCCGCACGGGCGAGAACTTGAAGATGTGGTCGCTGATCTCGCCGTAGTGGATCGAGTCGGTGCCCGCCACCATCAGGCCCGGGGCCACCAGGGCGTCGGGGAACACTTCGCGGATGGTGCGGTTCAGGGTGCGGTACTGGGCCGAATCGGTGGGTGCCACCTTGGACGCATCGACCGCGCCGGGCAAGGCGTAGAGCTCGAACTGGCTGGCCGGCACCACGGCGCCCACGTGGCCGCGCATATGTTCCATGACCTGCTCCTTGCGGTCACCGGGCAGGATGCGGAAGTTCACCGTGGCCTCGGCGCGGCCGGGCAGCACGTTGTCCTTGTTGCCGGCGTTCACGATGGTCAGCGCGGTGGTGGTGCGCAAGACGGCGTTGGTTCCGGCGGCGCGCTCCAGCTGGCTCTGCACCACGGGGCCGAAGAGCCAGAGGTTGGACAGGGCCACCCGGGAAAAACCGCCCATCTCGGGCGCCAGGGTGTCGAACATCTCGCCGGCCACGCCGCGGATGCCCCCGGGCAGCTGGTGATCGTCCAGGCGCTTGAGGGCCGCGCTCAGCATGCCGATGGCGCTGCCGCCCCGGGGCGGCGGCATGGACGAGTGCCCCGGTGTGGCCGACACGTTGAGGACCACGGAGAGATACCCCTTTTCCGCCACGCCGATCAGCGCGGCGGGCTGCCTGAGCCCGGGCAGCACACCTTCGAGCACGAGCAGGCCCTCGTCCAGCACGAAGTCCAGGCGCACGCCGCGCGACTTGAGCAGGGCGGCGATCTTCGCAGCGCCGCGCAGGCCACCCACTTCTTCGTCGGCACCGTAGGCCAGGTAAAGGGTGCGCGAGGGCTTGTAGCCGCTGGCCAGCAGCAGCTCCACGGCCTCCAGCTGGGACAGCAGGTTGCCCTTGTCGTCCCAGGAACCGCGCCCCCAGACGTAGCCGTTCTTCACGCTGCCCGAAAAAGGCGCTTCGCTCCAGTCGCCTTCGGTGCCGGGCGCGATCGGCACCACGTCCTGGTGGGCCATGAGCAGGATGGGCCGGGCCTGGGGGTCGCTGCCCTCCCAGGTGTAGAGCAGGTTGAGTTCACCCACCACCTCGCGCTTGAGGGCGGCGTGCACGCGCGGGAAGCGCTGCTGCAACAGCGTGCGCAGGGCGCGGAACTGGTCCGCGTTGAGCCCGGCCTCCGTGCGCGAGGATACGGTGCGCAGACGCACGGCTTCGGCCAGGCGGCCGGCTGCGCCGGCTTCGTCGACCTGGATCGGCGCCAGCGGCGTCACGGCCAGCTGGCGCGAGCCTTTGCGCCAGGTGTTGATGCCGACCGCCGTGGCCAGGAGCAACACAAGCACGACGATGAAGAGAAGCGCTTTCTTGATCATGGGACTGGATGAGGAAAACAGACGACGAGCCTCAGGTCATCAGGCCGACAGCCCCCGAGAAGCTCAGGAAGGCCACCGCGGTGGAGACCAGGATGATGCGGGCGATGCGCCCGTTGTCGGCGCCGAAGCGCTCGGCCAGCAGCGAGACGTTGCTGGCGCTGGGCAGGGCCGCGGCCAGCACCATGACGGTGAGCGCAAAGCGGCTCAGCGGCACGCCCAGCTGCACGGCACCCACACCCACCAGCAGCACCAGCAGAGGATGCAGCAGCAGCTTGAAGACGGCCACGGGCACGTAGTCGCGCAGGGGGATGGGAGCGTGCTTGCTTTCCACCGTGAGGATCTGCGAGCGCGCCAGCACGGCGCCGATGGTGAACAGCGCCACCGGCGAGGCGGCATCGGCCAGCAGGCCCACGGTCTTGTGCACCGGGCCGGGCAGTTCGAGCTGGACGTAGGAGGCCAGCCCCCCCAGCAGGATGGCCCAGGGCATGGGGTTGGTCAGCATGCCGCGCAGGGCGTTCTTGAGCGCCACGGCCATGCCGTGTTTGTCTGCGCCGTCCAGACGCGACAGCGCGATGCACAGCGAGGTGGTGATGACCATGTCCACCAGCATGCCCACGATGATGGGCGCGGCCGCCAGCGGCCCCAGCAGGGCCACCAGCAGGGGCACGCCCATGAAACCGGTGTTGGGGAAGGCCGCCACCAGGGCGCCGAACGAGGCATCGTTCCAGCGGATGCGGTCGTTGAGGGTGACGGCGATGGTGAAACCCACCATGACCAGGCCGCAGAACATCCAGACCAGAAAGACCGAGTAGTCCAGCAGCTGGGCGATCGGCGTGCTGGCGCCGAAGCGGTAGAGCATGCAGGGCAGCGCAAAGAACAGCACGAAACCGTTCAGGCCGGGGATGGCCTCCAGCGGCAGCATGCGCCGCCGGGCGGCCAGGTAACCGCACAGGACGAGTGCAAAGAAAGGGAAGGTGACCGAGAAGATTTGCAACACGGTGTGTATTGTCGCCGCACTGTGAAACGTCTCCTCGGTATGATTCCCCAGCTGAATCCAAATAACGAATGTCGTCTTCCCCCACCCACGGTCTCAATCTCGCGCAGCAGGACGCCGTCAATTTCCTGCAGGGTCCGTGCCTGGTGCTGGCCGGCGCCGGCTCCGGCAAGACCCGCGTCATCACGCACAAGATCGGCCGCCTGATCCAGGCCGGGCTGGAGCCCAAGCGCATCGCGGCCATCACCTTCACCAACAAGGCCGCGGCCGAAATGCGCGAGCGCGCCAAGAGCCTGATCGGCAAGGCCGCCAAAGAGGTGCGCATCTGCACCTTCCACGCCCTGGGTGTGCACCTGCTGCGTGAAGACGGCGAGGCCGTGGGCCTGAAACCGAAGTTTTCCATCCTGGACAGCGACGACGTCACCGGCATCCTGAAGGACGCCGGCGGCAGCACCGACGCGGCCACCGCGCGCCAGTGGCAGTGGACCATCAGCCTGTGGAAGAACATGGGGCTGAACGCCGAGCAGGCCGAAGCCCTGGCCAAGGACGACAACGAGCGCATCACCGCGCGCATCATGGCGCGCTACGAGGAACGCCTGACCGCCTACCAGAGCGTGGACTTCGACGACCTGATCGGCCTGCCCCTCAAGCTGCTGCGCGACCACGCCGAGGTGCGGACCAAGTGGCAGAAGATCATGGGCCACATCCTGGTCGACGAGTACCAGGACACCAATGCCACGCAGTACGACCTGCTCAAGCTGCTGGTGCCGCCTGACCCGCGGGACGCGCGTTTCACCGCCGTGGGCGACGATGACCAGTCCATCTACGGCTGGCGCGGCGCCACGCTGGACAACCTGAAAAAACTGCCGGTGGATTTCCCCACCCTCAAGGTCATCAAGCTGGAGCAGAACTATCGCTCCACCGGCGCCATCCTGCAGGCCGCCAACAACGTGATCGGCCCCAACCCCAAGCTTTTCCCCAAGCGCCTGTGGAGCGAGCTGGGCGAGGGCGAGCCGGTGCGCGTGGTGGACGCCGACAGCGAGGAACACGAGGCCGAGCGCATGGTGGCGCGCATCCAGAGCCTGCGCTCGGAGTCGCAGCACAAGGAGTTCCGCCACTTCGCGGTGCTCTACCGCGCCAACCACCAGGCCCGCATCCTGGAGCAGGCCCTGCGCAAGGCGCAGATCCCCTACAAGGTCTCGGGCGGCCAGAGCTTCTTCGACCGCGCCGAGATCCGCGACCTGTGCGCCTGGTTTCGCCTGTGGGTCAACAACGACGACGACCCGGCCTTCCTGCGCGCCGTGACCACACCGAAGCGCGGCATCGGCCACCAGACCCTGCAGCAGCTGGGCACCTTTGCCGGCCAGTACAAGCTCAGCCTGTTCGAAGCCCTGTTCTCCAACTCCCTGCCCTCGGTGCTCAACGCCCGCGCGGTCGGCAGCCTGCACGAGTTCGGCCGGTATGTGAACGACCTCGAATACCGCGCCCGCCACACCGAAGGCGCCGAGGACGCCATGGTCTTCCTGATGGACTGGCTCAAGGACATCGGCTACGAGAAGCACCTGTATGACGGCGAGGACAGCGAGAAACTCGCGGCCTCGCGCTGGACCAATGTGCTGGATTTCTGCGACTGGATGGCCAAGCGCTGCGGCGGCCAGATCGACGATGCCGCCGGTGTGACGCTGGCCAGCGAGAAGAAGTCGCTGCTGGAGGTGGCGCAGACCATCTCCCTGCTCTCGACCATCAGCGAACGCGACAAGGACCAGGACGTGGTGACGCTGTCCACCCTGCACGCCGCCAAGGGCCTGGAGTGGCCGCACGTGATGATGGTGGGCGTGACCGAGGGCATGCTGCCCTTCAAGCTCGACGAAGGCGCCGACTCCCTGGGCGGCTCCACGCGCGAGCACGAGGCCGTCAACGAGAGCGTGGCGCTGCGTCTGCAGGAAGAACGCCGCCTGATGTACGTGGGCATCACCCGCGCGCAGCGCACGCTGGCCGTAAGCTGGCCCAGGAAACGCAAGAAGGGCCGCGAGATGGTCAGCGTACAGCCCAGCCGTTTCATCGCCGAGATGGCGCTGAACCAGGCCACCACCAAGGAAGACCCGCGCGAGAAGCTGCGCGCGCTGCGCGCCGAGTTCGCCAAGAAGGCGCTGGACACGGCGGCCGCGCAAGCCCTGGCGGGAGACGCGGCATGAGCCTGCAGCGGGTCTTGGCAGGGCTGGTGCTGCTGGGCGGCGCCGTGCCGGCCTGGGCGCAGGCCCAGGCGGCCGCTCCATCGCCTGCCAGCGGCTGGCAGTCATGCGCGCAGCAGACCCAGGACGCGACCGCACGCCTGGCCTGCTACGACCGCTGGGTGCAAGAGCAGGGCCAGCCGGCCGAAGCCGGCGCCACTACCCCGGCGGCTGTACCTGCCGAACCCGGCAGCAAGACCAGTGCGTCCCCCCGACCGCCAGAGTGCCGCAGCGGCCCGCAGTCGGCCCTTTCGCGCTACTGGGAACTGGAAGACGGCAGCGACTGCGGCCGCTTCAACATCCGCGGCTACCGCCCCATCAGCCTCTCGTACATCCATTCGGACACGGTCAACCGGGCGCCAAGCTCGCCCGCGGCCGGCCACAGCGCCGGCAGTGAAACGCCCTACCTCATCAACGAGGGACGCATCCAGCTCTCGGTGCGCACCAAGGTCGGCCAGGGCTTCCTGCCTGTCAGCAATTTTGGCGGACGCGATTCCTTGTGGTTCGGCTACACGCAGCAGTCCTACTGGCAGCTCTTCAGCGGCTCGATCTCGCGGCCCTTCCGCACCACGGACCACGAGCCCGAGATCATGTACATCGTGCCCACGCCGGCCGACCTGCCGGGCGGCTGGCGCCTGCGCTACAGCGGGGCGAGCTTCAACCACCAGTCCAACGGGCAGAGCCTGCCGCTGTCGCGCAGCTGGAACCGCGCCATCCTGATGGCCGGCATGGAAAAAGGTGAGCGTTTCACGGTGACCGCCCGCCTGTGGAACCGCATTCCCGATGGCGACGAGATCGACGACAACCCCGACATCGACAAACTCATCGGCCGCGGCGAAGTCACCGGCGGCTGGTTGGTCAACAAGGACAACACCCTGCTGCTGACCCTGCGGCATTCGATGTCCTCGCCGGCCAACGGCTCCTGGCGGTTTGAGTGGCTGCAGACCCTGGGGGAAGCCAATCGCAATGGCAGCCCGAGCGGACTGCGCATGCATGTGCAGCTGTTCAATGGCTACGGCGATTCGCTGGTGGACTACAACCGCGGCCGCACTGTGTTCAGCATCGGCCTGAGCCTGGTGGACTGGTAAGCCGACCGGCCCGGGCACTCACTCGGGCTTGATGCCGGCGTCCTTCACCACCCGCGCCCACTTGGCCAGGTCGGACTTCAGGTAATCGGCCAGTTCCTGCGGGCTGCTCACGCGCGGCTGCATGTCCAGGCCCTGCAGGCGCTCCTTGTACTCGGCCGAGTTCACGGCCGCCTGCACCTCGCGGTTGAGCAGTTGCACCTGTGCGGCCGGCGTCTTCGACGGGACGAACAGCGCGATCCAGATGGTGGTCTCGTAGCCGGGCAGGCCCTCTTCGGCGATCGTGGGCAGCTCGGGCAGGCTGGGGTAACGACGCAGGCTGGCCACGCCCAGCGCCCGCACGCGGCCGGCTTTCATGTTCTGGATGGCCGAGGAGGCGTTGTCGAACATCACCGGTACATGGCCGGCCAGCACGTCCTGGATGGCGGGCGCCGCGCCCTTGTAAGGCACGTGCGTCCACTCGATGCCCGTCATGGAACGGAACATCTCGGCGCCCAGGTGGTAGGTGCTGCCCACGCCGGAAGAGGCGTAGCTCAGCTTGCCCGGGTTGGCCTTGGCATAGGCCACCAGTTCCTTGACGGATTTGGCGGGCACCGAGGGGTGGACGACCAGGATGTTCTCCACCGTGGCAACCAGCGAGATCGGCGTGAAGTCGCCCACCGGGTCGAAGGGCAGGTTGGCCGTGAGGTTGGGATTGGCCGCCATGATGCTGCTGGTGCCCAGCAGCAGCGTGTCGCCATCCGGTGCAGACTTGGCCACGTGCGCCGCACCGATGGCACCGGTGGCGCCCACGCGGTTCTCCACGATGACGGTGCGCTTGAGGCCAGCCGCCAGCCGCGGGGCCAGCACACGCGCCACCACGTCGGTGGGGCCACCGGCAGCGAACGGCACGACGATGCGCACCGGCTTGTCAGCAGCAGTCTGCGCCTGCAGGGGCAGCGCCAGGGCGCCGGCGAGCACAAGGCCCAGGGTAGGCAACCATGTTGTCATGGTGCGCTCCTCAGGACTTGGCCGCCTTGGCGGCTTCATCCTTGAACACCTGCTGCGCGATCTTGAAGGAGTCGAGCCCGGCCGGTGCGCCGCAGTAGACGGCCGCCTGCAGGAAGATTTCGCACATCTCCTCCTTCGTGACGCCGTTGTTGAGGGCGCCCTTGATGTGCAGCTTGAGCTCGTTCGGGCGATTCAGCGCCGTGAGCATGGCCAGGTTGAGCATGCTGCGCGTCTTGCGCGGCAGGCCGTCGCGTACCCAGACCTCACCCCAGGCGTTCTCGGTCAGGAGCTGCTGTATCGGTGCCATGAACTCATCGGCGTTGGCCAGCGAGTTGTTGACGTATTCGTCGCCCAGCACGGCTCTGCGCACGGCCAGGCCGGCCTTGTATTTCGGGTTCTCGTTCATCATCTTTGTCTCCATCGGGAGTTGGTACAGCACACCACTGTACAGGCTGGCAGTCACGGGCGGGCGGCTCGAGGAAGGCTGGGCTGGTCCGGTGGGGATTGCGTTTGGAGGGACGTGAACATCGCGTGTCATGTGTGCGGGCGAGATACCCTGTATATTGTTCTTAGCTCCTCGGGAGTGCTCCCCGGCGGTCCAATCGATGAATGGATGTTTATGCATGCCCTTGTTCAAGGAATGATTCTGGCTCTTTCTCTGGGCGTGTCGGTCGTGTCCGCGCAGGACATCCGTGTTGAAAAAATTGACCTGAGCCAGCCACTCCCGAACGGCCCAGACCTGAAGGTCTTGGCGGAAGTCAGAATTCCAAAATCAGCAGTCAAGCTGGCGCTGGTACTCGTTCTCCCGAACGCCGGCGGTCTCGACGGTACAGGTCCGCAATACATCAAGGCCCTCAACGAACGAGGCATCGCCACCGCGGAGCTGAACCCGCTGGCGGACGACAACTGGATACGCAACGTCATGATGTCGAAAATCGTGATGGCCCAGTCAGTCAGGAACTTTGGCGTTGATCCGGACAGAATTGGAATCATGGGGTTCTCGCATGGCGCCATGGTCAGCCTCGTGGCGAGCTCTGAGTCGCTGATGGCTCGCGTGGTCCGCCCCGTCAATCTGCGCTTCAGAGCGCATGCGGCCCTTTACCCCGTGTGTTCGCTGGTGTATGACGCGAACCGCGCATCCTTCATGAATTGGAAGACCGCGCGCCCCGCGGAGGGCGGAGATCCGAATTTCTATAAGGGCATGTTTGACAAGATGACGGGCGCAAAGACCTTGTTGCTGGCAGCAAGAAATGAGGACTATGAGGACGCGCCGACGGCTTGCCCCAAGCTCGTCACCGACATGAATGCTTCAGCTCCCGGCCTTGTCGATCTGGTCATCTATCCCGACGCTGGACATGGCTGGGATGTCCCGGCGAGCCGCAGTTATCAGGATCACATTTCACGCAAGAACGGGCGAATCCAGCACACTCGCAGCCAGTCCACGTTTGAGCAATCATTGACAGCAGTCACCGATTTCTTCGTGCGCGAACTCGCCCCGAGGTGATGACGCCCAGGCGCTCCCGGTCAGGAACAGCCGTATTGACGCCATGAACTCATCGGCGTTGAACAGCGAATTGTTGACATACTCGTCGCCCGGCACTGTACAAGCCCGTAGGTATTCAATCGCCCCAGCGGGCGTAGTACACGGCCAGCGCCGTGACCAGGCCGTACAGCAGCATGGCCGCGCTGATGAGGGCAAACATGCCCTCCACCGGCACGGCGTAGTGCACCAGCAGCCAGCCCCCCACGGCCACCAGCAGCAGGCGCAGCGTGCCGGCCAGCACCGGTCCCAGCAGCTTGCCCGCGCCCTGGGCGGCAAAGTACAGGCACAGGCCGAAAGCGAAGAAACCGTAGGCCGGCGCGACCCAGCGGAAGTAGCTGCCTGCGTAGGCGATCACCTGCGGCTGCTCCGTGAACAGCCGCGACCAGGCATCAGGAAAGACCGCCACCAGCAGGCCGATGCCACCGACGATGGCGGCCGCCAGGCTGGCACCCGTCCAGGCCACGCGCCGCGCGCGCGGTACCAGGCCCGAACCCAGGGCCATGCCCACCAGGGGCAGGCAGGCCACGCCGATGGCGAAGGTGACGGGAATGAGCAGGAACTCCAGCCGCGCGCCGATGCCGTAGCCGGCCAGGGCCTCGGTGCCATAACCGGCCACGATGCGCGTGATGATGAGGATGGTCATCACGGTCTGCAGCGAGGAGATGCTGGCGACGGCACCGACCTTGAGGATGTCGTGAAAGTGGCTGCGCTGCAGCAGCCGGGTGGCGAACACCAGGCGCACGCGGCCCTGCCCCGTGCGCAGGTGGCGGTAGAGGTACAGCGCGCCCAGGCTGAAGGCGATCACCTGCCCCAGCGCGATACCGGCCATGCCCAGGCGGGGCACCGGCCCCCAGCCCAGGCCCAGCAGGCCACCCAGGACGATCTGCCCCAGGGCCACGCCCAGCAGGGTGAGCGACGGCGTTTTCATATTGCCCGCGCCGCGGATGACCGAGGCCAGGGCATTGGCCAGCCAGATGCTCAGGGCCCCGGCAAAGGCGATCTGCGCATAGGCCAGGGACTGCTCCAGGGCCGCGCCCTGCCCGCCGATCAGCGCGAACAGGGGTCGCCCCCAGAGCAGGATGAGCGCGCTGAAGAACAGCCCCAGCACCGCGCTGATGATCACGGCATGCAGGGCCAGCGCATCGGCGCGGGCCTGCTGGCCGGCCCCGATGGCACGGCTCACGGCCGCCGAGATGCCGCCACCGATGGAGCCGGCCGACAGCATCTGCTGCAGCATGATGAGCGGAAAGACCAGCGCCATGCCGGCCAGTGCCGGCGTGCCCAGCAAACCCACGTACACGGTCTCGGCCACGCTCACCAGGGCCGTGGCCACCATGGCGAACATATTGGGCACGCTGAGCCGCCAGAGGGTGGGGAGGATGGGCGCGGTGGTCAGGGAATGGGGAGCGGCCATGGGATCTTGAGGGGGCCGCCACCGGCCCGCGTGTCCCATGATGGCAGGGTTCCCGGTTTTCTGCTGCACGCCTGGGCGACAGGTCTGCGCCATGCGCAGCACCGTCAGCAGCAATAAAAAAGCCCCTTGCGGGGCTTCTTGCTCAGGCGGCTTGCGCGGTGGCGGGGCTCAGTGTGCGCCCCGTCCAGACAGCACACAGCGTGTCCGCCAGTTGCTCAGGCACCTCGTTGTCGAAGCTCATCAGCAAGTCGGGCGCCTGGGCTGCAGACGCCGATTTCAGGATGCTGGCCAGGCTGGCGCGCTGCGCATCGGTGGCCACGTGGCTGTGGCGCTGGGCCAGGCAGGCCAGGGTGGCGTCGCGCAGGCGGTCGGAGCCCAGCACGTGCCAGGCGTAGTCGATCTCGTAGCGTTCGAAGGCGTCTTTCAGGCTCTCGCCGTTGATCTTGGCTTCTTCGGCGAAATGGTTCAGGGTGCGGGTGCAGATGGCGCTCATGAGACCGGCAACCTGCTCGGCGTGCTCGTTCACGGAATTTTCTATGGCCATGGAGGGCTCCTGGTGGGTGATGAGCGTGAGCCCAGGGTACGGCTGGGGCATCGCCTTGTGGGCCGATGACAGACGCTGGAAACAGGGACCGCACAACTCGGAGGCGACAGGGCCTGGTGCGGGAAACAAAAAAGCCACCCCTGAGGATGGCTTTCCGAGAGATTCTGGTGGCCTGGGGCGGAATCGAACCACCGACACGCGGATTTTCAATCCGCTGCTCTACCAACTGAGCTACCGGGCCATGGAGAGATGGAATTATAGCAGCAGTCTGCTGCCCTTCCGCAGGCTCAGCCGCTGTTGCGCTTGCCGCGGCTCAGGTCCACGCCGAGCTGCTTGAGCTTGCGGTAGAGATGGGTGCGCTCCAGGCCAGTTTTTTCGGCCACACGGGTCATGGAGCCGCTTTCGCGCGCCAGGTGGTACTCGAAATAGGCCTTCTCGAACTCGTCGCGTGCCTCGCGCAGCGGCTTGTCGAGCTGGAAGTTCTGCTGCGCCTGCGGGCCGGTCTCGACACTGGCCATCAGGGGCTGGCCCAGGCCGGCCAGGGCCTCGCCGCTGGCGGCTGGCGGCAAGCCGCCACCACCGAGGGACGGCGCCGCCGGCTGCGGGGTGTTGCGCACCAGGCCCTGCTCCACCGCCTTGAGCAGCTTTTGCAGGGTGATGGGTTTTTCCAGGAAGGCCTGGGCGCCGATCTTGGTGGCCGCCACGGCGGTGTCGATGGTGGCGTGGCCGCTCATCATGATGACGGGCATGGTCAGCAGCCCGGTGGTGGACCATTCCTTGAGGAGGGTGACACCGTCGGTGTCGGGCATCCAGATGTCGAGCAGGACCAGGTCGGGGCGCTCGCGCTGGCGGGCGGCACGTGCCTGCGCCGCGTTCTCGGCGACTTCGACGGTGTGGCCCTCGTCGTTCAGGATTTCCCACAGCAGGTCGCGTATGCCTAGCTCGTCATCGACTACCAGTATGTTTGCCATGATGTGAACGCGGGTCTCTCGTAGTTCGGGCGGGATTCAGGCCGGGGCCGGTTTCTCCACCGCGAATGATAACGATACTTGCGCCCCTACCACCTGCTCTTCGGCCAGGCGGTTCGCCAGGTCGATCCGGGCACCGTGTTCATCGGCAATTTTCTTGACCACGGCCAGGCCCAGGCCGGTGCCCTTGGCCTTGGTGGTGACGTAGGGTTCGAAGGCGCGCTTGAGGATGGCCTCGGGGAAGCCCACCCCCCAGTCCAGCACGCTCAGGCGCACGCGGCCACTGGCTTCCACCCACTGGGTGCGCACGATGACCGGGAATTCCGGCCCGCTGCGCCCGGCGGTGTCGGTGGCGTCCTGGGCATTCTGCAGCAGGTTGTGCAGCACCTGGCGCAGCTGCTGGGCGTCGCCCATGACCCGGGGACAGCGCTCGTCGAGATCGGCGCGCACCGGCACGCGTGCACTGTCGCCCCCATAGAGATGCATCACTTCGCCCACCAGGGCATTGAGCTCCAGCGGCTTGAGCTCGGCAGCGGGCAGGCGCGCGTAGTCGCGGAATTCATTGACCAGGCGCTTCATGGCGTCGACCTGGTCGACGATGGTCTTGACCGATTTGGTGAGGACGGTCTGCTCGGCCGCCTCCACCTTGCCGGTGAGTTTTTTCTCCAGCCGCTCGGCCGAGAGCTGGATGGGCGTGAGCGGGTTCTTGATCTCGTGCGCCAGGCGGCGCGCCACCTCACCCCAGGCCTGGGCACGCTGGGCCGAGACGATCTCCGAGATATCGTCGAACACCAGCAGCCAGTCCTTGCCCGGCAGCTCGGCACCGCGCGCCACCAGGGTCAGGGTGCTCTCCCCGCCCGTGCCGGCCGCCGGCGAGCCCGAGGGGGGGCCGAGTTCGAAGGATTGCTGCCAGTGGTCCAGCGCGTGTTCGGCGCGTTCCTCCACGAAACGGTCGAACTGCTGCTGCACGTTCCGGGCGAAGTCGGCCAGGCCCTCGATGTCCGCCAGGCGCTTGCCCTCCCAGGCCGCCAGCGGCACGCGCAGGATGCGGGTGGCACCGGGGTTGACGGAGCGGATCACACCCTGCGCATCCAGCACCATGACGCCGGCGGTCAGGTTGTCCAGGATAGTCTGCAGGTTCTCGCGCGCCGCATTGACCTGCTCCATGCTGCTCTCCACCGCGCCACGCGCGTCGGCCAGCTGCTGGGTCATGTCGGCAAAGGATCGGGTGAGGCCGCCGAGTTCGTCGCGCCCCTGCAGCGCGGCCTTCGGGGTCAGGTCACCGGCGGCCACCTGGCGCACGCCGTCGGCCAGCAGCAGCAGCGGCCGCGTGATCTGGTTGCCCAGCACCACGGCCAGCAGCACGGCGCCGAAGACGGCCAGGAACAGGCTGAGCGTGAGCGTGCCGATGTACATGCGCCGCAGGCCCTGGCGTGCCAGGGCACGCTCCTGGTACTCGCGATGGGCCTCGGTCACGGCCAGGGCGTTGGCCACCAGGGTCTCGGGCAGGGCCTGGGTGACCACGAGAAAGCGCGGCTCGTCCAGCATGTCCAGCCCGGTGCGTGGCACCACCACCAGGGCCTTGATGCGCGCCTGCGCCGGCGCCATGGCGCTGCCGTCTTCCAGGCCCTCGACCCAGGTCACGGCGCGCTGGGTGCGCGCCTGGCGGAACTGTGAAGGCGCCGGCTTTTCGGGGTTGAGCTGGAAACGCGACTCGCCCACGCTGGCCAGCACCTGGCCGCTGCCGCTCCACAGCGTGGCGTCGCGCACCTCAAGCTGCTCGCGCAGGCGCTCGAGCATCAGGCCGGCCACCACGTCGGGCGTGTCCTGCAGCTGCGCGGCCGACGCGCGTGTCTTGCTGGCCAGGTCGCTGGAGAGCGTCTCGATCGTGGCGCGCCCCAGGCCCAGGCCGGCCTCCAATGCCCCTTCGACCTGAACGTCGAACCAGCTCTCGATCGAGCGCGAGACGAACTGGTAGGACACCACGTAGATCAGCAGGCCGGGCACGAAGCCGGCGAGCGCAAATACCGCGGCCAGCTTGACCAGCAGGCGGCTGCCGAAGCGCCCCTGCCGCAAACGCCTGAAAAGGCGCCAGGCCACCCAGCTGATGACGCCCAGCAGGACCACGGCCACCACCACGTTCAGCGTGAACAGGCGCGCGTAATTGCGCTCATACATGGCGCGGTTGTCGGTGGCCTGGGTCAGCAAAAAGAGCAGCACCAGGCCGATGGCCACGACGATGGCCACGACGATGGCCAGGGTCCAGCGCAGGGCTTTGGACTTCTGCCGGTCCAGGCGCATATTGGCGCCCGCAGCAGGCGTTGTCACTTCAGGCTCTCCGGCTGCAGGCGCTTGCTCGCGCTGACGGCCAGCACCCAGTCGCTCTCGCCCAGGGCGCCGATCTGCAGCGGGCGCGGCAGCTGCGTGATGTCGAGACGGAAGCGGAATTCGAAGCGATGCTGCGTTCCGGCCTCCAGTTCGGCCAGGTTGGCAATGCGCCAGCCCGAAACGCGCCGGATCACGCCCAGGGCCTCGTCCAGCGTGTCGAAGGTCTGCGCCAGGGCAACGCCCCCTTCGTTGCCGCTGACCGGGCCGGCGCCCACGGTGAGTCGCCAGCGGCGGATCAGGGGCTGGAACACCAGTCGCATATGGCGCTGGGCGCTGCCGACACGCTTGTCCAGCCAGTACCAGCGCTCGCGGTAGACCTCGGCTTCCTCGACGAAGATCACCGGCAGGCCTTTGTAGAGGGCGTCCTGGACGGCTGGCGGCAGCTGGAATTTGACGGTCGCCGCCAGTTCGACGCCATCGCCGCTGCGGCCCAGGTCCATCTGGGTGACTTCGGCCACGGCCGGCTGGGCGTGCAGAACCAGCGGCGACACGCCCAACAGGGCGCAGGCCAGCAGCGCGGACAGGTCAGCCCGCGCCCTTCTCCAGCAGTGCGTAATAAAAGCCGTCGTGGTCACTGCTCTGATTGTCCGTGACCGCGTTGCTTTCCAGCGAGATGGAGGGCCATAAATGCCCGGGCGAAGGCAGCAAACGGGCTTCTCTGTTGTGTGCAAGAAACGCCCGGACCTGATCCTCCCCCTCGGCCCGGAACACCGAGCAGGTGCAGTACACCAATCGTCCGCCCGGCTTGAGCAGAGGCCACAGCGTCCCCAGCAGGCGCGCCTGCTGTGCCGCGAGCTGGGCCACGTCGCTTTCACGGCGCAGCCAGCGCACGTCGGGGTGGCGGCGCACGATGCCCGAGGCGGTGCAAGGCGCGTCGAGCAGGATGGCATCAAAAGCCTGTCCGTCCCACCAGCGCTCGGGCGTGCCGGCATCGGCCGCCAGCACCTGGGCCTGCAGGCCCAGGCGCTGCAGGGTGTCCGTGATGCGCTGGCAGCGCTGGGGATCAATGTCCAGGGCCGTCACTTGCGCCTGCGCCAGCTCCAGCAAGTGGGCGGTCTTGCCGCCGGGGGCGGCGCAGGCGTCGAGCACGCGCAGGCCGGGCCGATGCTCCAGGCCCTGCAGCAGCAGGGGAGCTGCCAGCTGGGCCGCCGCATCCTGCACCGAGACCCGCCCCTGGGCAAAACCCGGGAGCTGCTGCACCGGCACGGGTGCGGCCAGTGTGAGCCCCTGGGCCCCATTGCGGCGAGCGCTGATGCCGGCGGCCAGCAAGGCGTCCAGGTAAGCGGCCACGCTGCCCTGGCGCAGGTTCACCCGCAGCGTCATGGGGGCCTGGGTGTTGTTGGCCTGCAGGATGGCCTGCCAATGCTGCGGTGCCTCGCGCTGCAGGCGGGTGATCCACCAGGCCGGGTGGTTCCAGCGCGCGACCGGGTCGGCGTCCGTTTGCGCGACCAATGCGGCGCGTTCACGCAGGAAACGGCGCAGGCAGGCGTTGACGAAGCTGGCCTGGGCGTGCATGACCTCGGTGCGCTTGGCGGCTTCCACCGCCTGGTTGACCAGGGTATGGATCTCATAAGGCCCGCCCTCACGCCAGCCCAGCGCCAGCGCCAGGCACAGCAGGGCATCGGCCGCGGGGGGTGGCTTGCGCGGGGCCAGCAGGCGCCTTAGCGCCTCGGCGCGGCCGAGTTCGCGCAGGGCGGCATAGACCAGCGCCTGCACACCGGGACGCAGCAGAGCGGGCACGGCCTCGATGGCCGCCGTACCGGAGGTGCCGGCGCGGATCGCCGCCAGTGCGCTGGCACCGGCCTGCAGTTGGCGCCACAGCGGTGGGGCTTGCCCGGTCTCACTCATGCGTGGATCCCTTGTGTTTTGTGTACGGTATTTTCGGGCTCAAAAAAATGCCCCAAGTGCGGCAGCACCTGGGGCATTGTGCGCGAGCGCCAACCGGTTTTACTCGGTGGCGGCGCCTTCGCTGCTCTGGGCCAGTTCGGCCGCTTCCGCGTCGGCGATGGCGCGGCGTTCGGCCTCGTCCATGCCTTCGCGGATCTTGCGGGCGTCGTGGTAGGCCATGCCGGTACCTGCGGGGATCAGGCGGCCGACGATGACGTTTTCCTTCAGGCCGCGCAGCTCGTCGCGCTTGCCCATGATGGCGGCTTCGGTCAGCACGCGCGTGGTCTCCTGGAAGGAGGCGGCGCTGATGAAGCTGTCAGTAGACAAGGAGGCCTTGGTGATACCCAGCAGCAGGTTGGTATAGGTCGACGGGATCTTGCCATCCTTGCGCAGGGCGTCGTTGGTGTTGAGCATCTCGGAACGCTCCACCTGCTCGCCGCCGATGTAGCCGGAATCGCCAGGGGCCTCGACCACCACACGACGCAGCATCTGGCGAACGATCACCTCGATGTGCTTGTCGTTGATCTTCACACCCTGCAGGCGATAGACGTCCTGGACTTCGTCCACGATGTAACGTGCCAGCTCTTCCATGCCCAGCAGGCGCAGGATGTCCTGCGGATCGGCCGGACCGTCGACGATGCTCTCGCCCTTGTTGACCACCTGGCCTTCGTGCACCACGATGTTCTTTTCCTTGGGCACGAGCTCTTCCCAGACCTTGCCTTCCGGATCGGTGATCTGCAGGCGCACCTTGCCCTTGGTCTCCTTGCCGAAGGACACGGTACCCGTGACCTCGGCCAGGATGCCCTTGTCCTTGGGAGTACGGGCTTCGAACAACTCGGCCACACGCGGCAGACCGCCGGTGATGTCGCGGGTCTTCTGGCCTTCGATCGGGATACGGGCCAGCACTTCGCCCGGGCCGACGTCCTGGCCGTCACGCACCTGGATCAGGGCACCGACCTGGAAGCCGATGGTCACCGAGTGGTCGGTGCCGGGGATCTTCACTTCGTTGCCCGAGGCATCGATCAGCTTGACCTGCGGACGCACGACCTTGACGGAACCGCGACGCTTCGGGTCGATCACGACCAGGGTGGACAAGCCGGTGACTTCGTCCACCTGCTTGGCCACGGTCAGGCCTTCTTCGACATTCTCGAAATGCGCCTTGCCGGCGAACTCGGTGATGATCGGGCGCGTCAGCGGATCCCAGTTGGCCAGGATGGTGCCGGCCTTGATCTGCTGGTCGGCCTTGACCGTCAGGATGGCACCGTAAGGCACCTTGTGACGCTCGCGCTCGCGGCCATGCTCGTCCTGGATGACGATCTCGCCGGAACGGGCGATCACCACCAGCTCCTTCTTGCTGTTGGTCACGTAGCGCATCGTAGCGTTGAAGCCGATGATGCCGTTGGACTTGGCTTCCACGCTGGAGGCGATGGCCGCACGAGAAGCGGCACCACCGATGTGGAAGGTACGCATCGTCAGCTGCGTGCCCGGCTCGCCGATGGACTGCGCGGCAATCACGCCGACTGCTTCGCCCAGGTTCACCAGACCGCCACGACCCAGGTCGCGGCCATAGCACTTGGCGCACAGGCCGAAGCGCGTGGCGCAGGTCAGCGCGGTGCGGACCTTGACCTCGTCGACACCGGCAGCTTCCAGCTCCTCGATGATGTCCTCGTCCAGCATGTTGCCAGCGGGCACCAGCACGACGCGGGATTCCGGATGCAGCACGTCCTCGGCCGCGGTACGGCCCAGGACACGGTCGCGCAGCGACTCGATCACCTCGCCGCCCTCGACGATGGCACGCATCAGCGAACCTTCGCTGGTGCCGCAGTCGTCCTGCGTCACCACCAGGTCCTGCGTCACGTCCACCAGACGGCGGGTCAGGTAGCCGGAGTTCGCGGTCTTCAGCGCCGTGTCGGCCAGGCCCTTACGGGCGCCGTGCGTGGAGATGAAGTACTGCAGCACGTTGAGGCCTTCACGGAAATTGGCCGTGATGGGCGTCTCGATGATGGAGCCGTCGGGTTTGGCCATCAGGCCGCGCATGCCGGCCAGCTGGCGGATCTGCGCGGCAGAGCCGCGCGCACCGGAGTCGGCCATCATGTAGATGGAGTTGAAGGACTCCTGGTCCACGGTCTTGCCGTGGCGGTCGGTGGTCTTCTCGGTGCGCAGCTGGTCCATCATGACCTTGGAGACCTTGTCGCCCGCCTTGCCCCAGATGTCCACCACCTTGTTGTAGCGCTCACCGGACGTCACCAGACCCGAGGTGTACTGCTGCTCGATGTCCTTGACCTCTTTTTCGGCCGACTCGATGATCTCGCCCTTTTCCTTCGGGACCAGCATGTCGTCGATGCAGATCGAGATGCCCGCCTTGGTCGCCAGACGGAAGCCGTTTTGCAGCAGCTTGTCTGCGAACACCACGGTTTCCTTCAGGCCGCACTTGCGGAAGGACACGTTGATCAGCTTGGAGATTTCCTTCTTCTTCAGCGCCTTGTTGATGTTGCTGAAGGGCAGGCCCTTGGGCAGGATCTCCGACAGCAGCGCACGGCCGGCTGTGGTCTCGACCAGCTTGGTCTCGGGCACGAACTCGCCGGTGTCCTTGTCCTTGGTCCACTCGGTCAGGCGCACGTTGACACGGGCGGTCAGCTCGACCTGGTTGTTGTCCAGCGCGCGCTGGACTTCGGACGTGTCGGCAAAGATCATGCCTTCGCCCTTGCCGTTGGTGCGCTCACGGGTCGTGTAGTACAGGCCCAGAACCACGTCCTGCGAAGGAACGATGGAAGGCTCACCGTTGGCGGGGAACAGCACGTTGTTGGAGGCCAGCATCAGGGTGCGGGCTTCCATCTGCGCTTCCACCGACAGCGGGATGTGCACGGCCATCTGGTCGCCGTCGAAGTCGGCGTTGAAGGCGGCGCAGACCAGCGGGTGCAGCTGGATGGCCTTGCCTTCGATCAGGATGGGTTCGAAGGCCTGGATACCCAGGCGGTGCAGCGTCGGCGCGCGGTTCAGCAGCACCGGGTGCTCCTTGATCACCTCTTCCAGGATGTCCCAGACCACCGGCGTGCCGGTTTCAACTTCCTTCTTCGCCGCCTTGATGGTGGTGGCGATGCCCATGGCTTCCAGGCGCGAGAAGATGAAAGGCTTGAACAGTTCCAGGGCCATCAGCTTGGGCAGGCCGCACTGATGCAGCTTGAGGGTCGGGCCCACGGTGATGACAGAACGGCCCGAGTAGTCGACGCGCTTGCCCAGCAGGTTCTGGCGGAAACGACCGCTCTTGCCCTTGATCATGTCGGCCAGGGACTTGAGGGCGCGCTTGTTGGCACCCGTCATGGCCTTGCCACGGCGGCCGTTGTCCAGCAGCGAGTCCACAGCTTCCTGCAGCATGCGCTTTTCGTTGCGCGCGATGATCTCGGGGGCCTTGAGCTCGAGCAGGCGACGCAGGCGGCTGTTGCGGTTGATGACGCGGCGATACAGGTCGTTCAGGTCGGAGGTCGCGAAGCGGCCACCGTCCAGCGGCACCAACGGACGCAGGTCCGGCGGCAGCACGGGCAGCACTTCCAGCACCATCCACTCGGGCTTGATGCCGGACTTCTTGAAGGCTTCGAGCACCTTGAGGCGCTTGGCGTTCTTCTTGACCTTCAGCTCGGAGCCGGTCAGGTCACCGCGCAGGCGCTCGATCTCGCTGTCGATCTCGATGCCTTGCAGCAGGTCCTTGATGCCTTCGGCGCCCATCTTGGCGGTGAACTCGTCACCGTATTCCTTGACCTTGGCGTCGTAGTCGTCCTCGGACATGATGCTGAATTTCTTCAGCGGGGTCATGCCGGGATCGGTCACCACATAGGCTTCGAAGTACAGCACGCGCTCGATGTCGCGCAGCGTCATGTCCAGCACCAGGCCCAGGCGCGAAGGCAGGGACTTCAGGAACCAGATGTGGGCGCAGGGCGCGGCCAGGTCGATGTGACCCATGCGCTCGCGGCGCACCTTGGTCTGCGTGACTTCAACGCCGCACTTCTCGCAGATCACGCCGCGATGCTTGAGGCGCTTGTACTTGCCGCACAGGCACTCGTAGTCCTTGATGGGGCCGAAGATCTTGGCGCAGAACAGGCCGTCGCGCTCGGGCTTGAAGGTGCGGTAGTTGATGGTCTCGGGCTTCTTCACTTCGCCGAAAGACCAGGAACGGATCTTCTCGGGCGAGGCCAGGCCGATCTTGATGGCATCGAAATGCTCATCCGGCGTGAACTGCTTGAACAGGTCGAGTAGGGATTTCATATGACTCTATCCTTTGCGAATTAGGAGCGCTCGAGCTCGATGTCCAGGCCCAGGGAGCGGATTTCCTTGACCAGCACGTTGAACGACTCGGGCATGCCAGCTTCGATGGCATGCTCGCCCTTGACAATGCTTTCGTAGACCTTGGTACGGCCCTGCACGTCGTCCGACTTGACGGTGAGCATTTCCTGCAAGGTGTACGCGGCGCCGTAGGCTTCCAGTGCCCACACTTCCATTTCGCCGAAACGCTGGCCGCCGAACTGGGCCTTGCCGCCCAGCGGCTGCTGGGTGACCAGGGAGTACGGACCGGTCGAACGGGCGTGCATCTTGTCGTCCACCAGGTGGTGCAACTTGAGCACGTGCATGTAGCCGATCGTGGTCGGGCGCTCGAACTGCTCACCGGTACGGCCGTCGAACAGGCGGGCCTGCGTGCGGGCGTCGGTCAGGCCCTTGGCCTTGACCACCTCTTCCGGATAGGCCAGCTTGAGCATGTTGCGGATTTCCTCTTCCGAGGCGCCGTCGAACACCGGCGTGGCAAAGGTGACACCGGTCGACAGGTTGCCGGCCATCTCCACCACTTGCGCGTCGCTCAGCTTGCTCAGGTCTTCCTTGCGGCCGGACGTGTTGTACAGCGTCTCGAGGAACTTGCGCAGCTCGACCGCCTTGGCTTCTGCCTGCAGCATGTCGCCGATGCGCTGACCGATACCCTTGCCGGCCCAGCCCAGGTGCACTTCCAGCACCTGGCCCACGTTCATGCGCGAAGGCACGCCCAGCGGGTTGAGCACGATGTCGCACGGGGTGCCGTCGGCCATGTAGGGCATGTCTTCGACCGGAACGATCTTGGACACCACGCCCTTGTTGCCGTGGCGGCCGGCCATCTTGTCGCCCGGCTGCAGGCGGCGCTTGACGGCCAGGTAGACCTTGACCATCTTGAGCACGCCAGCAGGCAGCTCATCGCCCTGCGTGAGCTTCTTGCGCTTCTCTTCGAAAGCCAGGTCGAAGCTGTGACGGGTCTGCTCCAGCGAGTTCTTGATGCTTTCCAGCTGGCTGGCGACTTCGTCGTCGGCCGGGCGGATGTCGAACCAGTGGAACTTCTCGACGCCGGCCAGGTAGGCCTTGTCGATCTTGCTGCCCTTGGCCAGCTTCTGCGGGCCGCCGTTGGCGACCTTGCCGTTGAGCAGCTTCTCGATACGATCGAAGGCGTCGGCTTCCACGATACGCAACTGGTCGTTCAGATCCAGGCGGTAACGCTTGAGCTCGTCGTCGATGATCTGCTGGGCGCGCTTGTCGCGCGTGATGCCTTCACGGGTGAAGACCTGCACGTCGATCACGGTGCCCTGCGAACCCTGGTCCACGCGCAGCGAAGTGTCCTTCACGTCGCTGGCCTTCTCGCCGAAGATGGCGCGCAGCAGTTTCTCTTCCGGCGTCAGCGTGGTCTCGCCCTTCGGGGTCACCTTGCCCACCAGCGTGTCGCCGGGCATGACTTCGGCACCCACATAGATGATGCCGGACTCGTCCAGACGGTTCAGTTGCTGTTCGGACAGGTTGGGAATGTCGCGGGTGATTTCCTCGGCGCCCAGCTTGGTGTCACGTGCCATGACCACCAGTTCCTCGATATGGATCGAGGTGTAGCGGTCTTCGGCGACCACGCGTTCGGAGATCAGGATCGAGTCTTCGAAGTTGTAGCCGTTCCAGGGCATGAAGGCCACCAGCATGTTCTGGCCCAAGGCCAGTTCACCCAGGTCGGTCGATGCGCCGTCGGCGATCACGTCACCCTTGGCCAGCTTGTCGCCCTTCTTGACGATGGGACGCTGGTGGATGTTGGTGTTCTGGTTGGAACGCTGGTACTTGATGAGGTTGTAGATGTCCACACCCACTTCACCGGCCATGGCCTCGTTGTCGTTCACGCGGATCACGATACGGGTGGCGTCGACATAGTCGACCACGCCGCCGCGGTTGGCGGTGACCACGGTGCCGGAGTCGATCGCGGAAACGCGCTCGATACCGGTGCCGACGAAGGCCTTCTCGGGACGCAGCACCGGCACGGCCTGGCGCTGCATGTTGGCGCCCATCAACGCGCGGTTAGCGTCGTCGTGCTCCAGGAAGGGCACCAGCGACGCGGCCACGGAGACGATCTGCGCAGGCGACACGTCCATGTACTGGATGCGCTCGGCGCCGCACAGGATGGACTCACCCGTTTCACGGGCAGAGACCAGCTCGTCGGTCAGGCGGCCATCCTTGTCCAGGGTGGCATTGGCCTGGGCGATGACGTACTTGCCTTCCTCGATGGCCGACAGGTAATCGATCTGCATCGTCACCTTGCCGTCCACCACGCGACGGTAGGGCGTCTCGATGAAGCCGTACTCGTTCAGGCGGGCGTACAGGGCCAGCGAATTGATCAGACCGATGTTCGGACCTTCCGGGGTCTCGATCGGGCAGACACGACCGTAGTGCGTGACGTGCACGTCACGCACCTCGAAGCCGGCGCGCTCGCGGGTCAGACCGCCCGGGCCCAGGGCGGAGACACGACGCTTGTGCGTGATCTCGGACAGGGGGTTGGTCTGGTCCATGAACTGCGAGAGCTGCGAGGCACCGAAGAACTCCTTCAGTGCCGCAGAGATCGGCTTGGAGTTGATCAGGTCGTGCGGCATCAGCGGCTCTTGCTCGGCCTGGCCCAGACGCTCCTTCACGGCCTTCTCGATACGGGCCAGGCCTGCGCGGTACTGGTTCTCGGCCAGTTCGCCGACGCAACGCACGCGGCGGTTGCCCAGGTGGTCGATGTCGTCGACTTCGCCGCGGCCGTTGCGCAAGTCCACCAGGATCTTGACCACGGCGAGGATGTCCTCGTTGGTCAGCACCATGGGGCCATTCGGATCGTTGCGACCCATCTTGGCGTTGAACTTCATGCGGCCCACGCGCGACAGATCGTAGGTGTCCGGGTTGTAGAACAGGCGCTGGAACAGGGCCTGAACGGCGTCTTCGGTCGGCGGCTCGCCGGGGCGCATCATGCGGTAGATGGCCACTCGGGCGGCGAACTCGTCGGTCGTTTCGTCGCTGCGCAGGGTCTGCGAGATGTACGCACCCTGGTCGAGTTCATTGGTGTAGATGCACTGCAGATCCTGCACACCGGCGGTGCGCAGCTTCTTGAGCAAGGCATCGGTCAGCTCGTCGTTGGCCTTGGCGATGATCTCGCCGGTGTCCGGGTCGACGATGTTGCGTGCCACCACGCGGCCGACCAGGAAGTCTTCCGGCACGCTGATGTGGGTGGTGGCGGACTGCTCCAGATCGCGCGTGTGACGCGCGGTGATGCGCTTGTCCTTGGCGACCACAACCTTGCCACCCTTGTCGGTGATGTCGAAACGGGCGACTTCACCGCGCAGGCGCTCGGCCACGAATTCCAGCTGCGCGCCGCTGTCCATCAGACGGAAGTTGTCGTTGACGAAGAAGTTCGCCAGGATCGATTCCGGGTTCAAGCCGATGGCCTTGAGCAGGATGGTCACCGGCATCTTGCGACGACGGTCGACGCGGAAGTACAGGACGTCCTTCGGGTCGAACTCGAAGTCCAGCCAGGAACCGCGGTAGGGGATGATGCGCGCCGAGAACAGCAGCTTGCCCGAGCTGTGGGTCTTGCCCTTGTCGTGCTCGAAGAACACGCCGGGCGAACGATGCAGCTGCGACACGATGACGCGCTCGGTACCGTTGATGATGAAAGAACCCTTGGTCGTCATGAGCGGCACTTCGCCCATGTAGACCTCCTGCTCCTTCACTTCCTTGACCACCTTGTTCTGCGGGGTCGAGGACTCACGGTCGTAAATGATGAGTTGCACGCGCGCACGCACGGCGGACGCGAAGGTCAGGCCGCGGGTCTGGCACTCGCGCACGTCGAAAGCGGGCTTGGCCAGGTTGTATTCAAGGAACTTCATCTCCACAAAACCGTTGTGCGAGACGATGGGGAAGGCGGCTTCGAAAGCGGCCTGCAAGCCCTCAGGAGTGCGCTTGGTGGGCAAATTGTCTGCCTGCAGGAAGGCCGTGTAGGCGTCCTTTTGCATCTGCAGCAGGTAGGGGATTTCGAGCACGCTGTCGCGGCTGCCGAAGCTTTTGCGGATTCGCTTGCGTTCGGTATAGGTATAGGCCATTAGATCTACTCCACGGGCTTGAGAGGTCTTTGGCGACTGGCGCGCCGGGCATCACACCCAGCAGGCTTGGTGGTTGGCCGCTACCAACCAATGGCGGACGGCCGCGCGTTGCACGCGGCCCGAACCAAGGCGTCTTCTGCAGTCGGGTCAGAAGTCACTCAAAAACACCCGTTGTGAGGGGGCTTTCGGGTGCGCTCTGTAAGCGCCAAAGGCTGGAGGCCTTTTCAGACACTCCAGCCTTCGAGCAGGACCGAATTACTTCAGTTCAGCCTTGGCACCGGCTTCCACCAGCTTCTTGACGGCCGCTTCGGCGTCGGCCTTGGGCATGGCTTCCTTGACAGCCTTGGGAGCGCCGTCGACCAGGTCCTTGGCTTCCTTGAGGCCCAGACCGGTGATTTCGCGCACGGCCTTGATGACCGACACCTTGGCGGCGCCAGCGTCCAGCAGCATCACGTTGAACTCGGTCTTCTCTTCCACGGCAGCAGCGGCACCACCGCCAGCAGCAGCGGGGGCGGCCATGGCGGCAGCGCTCACGCCAAACTTCTCTTCGATGGCTTTCACCAGGTCGTTGAGGTCCATGACCGTCATGCTGTCCAGCGCGGTCAGAAATGCGTCTTTATCGAATGCCATTTTAATTTCCTAACAATTGGTTAACAGGGTTGCCGCGCTTCAAGCAGCAGCAACTTCGCCTTCGCCTTTTTTGGCCGCCAGGGCACCCAGCACCACGGCGGTGCGGGAGATCGGCGACATCAGCAAGCCACACAGCTGGGCCAGCAGCACTTCCTTGGAGGGAATGCTTGCCAGCTGCTTGACGCCGTTCACGTCCAGGGCTTTGCCTGCAAATGCACCACCGCGTATCACCAACTTGTCGTTGGTTTTCGCGAAGTCAGCCACCACTTTTGCAGCGGCGACGGCATCGACAGAGAAGCCATAGATCAGCGGTCCGGTCATCTGGTCGGCTGCCACTTCAAACTGGCTGCCAGCCACAGCACGGCGGGCCAGCGTGTTTTTCAACACGCTCAGGCTCACACCATTGCTGCGGGCGTTGGCGCGCAGTTTGGTCATGTCAGCGACCGTGATGCCGCGGTATTCCGCCATCACGAGCGTTTGAGCTTTAGCGGCGAGGCCGGTCACATCACTGATGACCGCTTCTTTCTCACTGCGATTCAGACTCAAGGTCTAACTCCTTCAAAATGTGTCCGTCGACTAAGCGCCTGCGGACACGCCTCATTGCAGCGATCAACTGTTCAGGAACTCATTCCATCTGCAGCGGGATCGCCATCTACGCTGGCTTTCACTGATTAAGCACAGCAGGACTGTGCGCCAACGGTCTTGGATGGCCCAGCCAGTCTTGCAACTGGCCAGCCCACCACATCGACCAGCTGTTTCCAGCCAGTCAAATCTTTGCGATTACGCCGAGATGGTCTGGGTGTCGACGCGGACACCCACGCCCATCGTGGACGAAACAGCAATCTTGCGCAAAAAGATACCCTTGCTCGAAGCCGGCTTGGCCTTGTTCAACGCCTCGATCAGCGCAGCCAGGTTGCCCTGGAGCTTGGCAGCGTCAAACGAGCGGCGGCCGATCGTGCTGTGCACGATACCGGCCTTGTCCACGCGGAACTGCACCTGACCAGCCTTGGCGTTCTTCACGGCCGTGGCCACGTCTGCGGTGACGGTGCCGACCTTGGGATTGGGCATCAGGCCACGCGGACCCAGGATCTGACCCAGCGTACCCACGACGCGCATCGCGTCCGGAGCAGCGATCACGATGTCGAAGGGCATGTCGCCGGCTTTCACGCGGGCAGCCAGGTCGTCCATGCCGACCACGTCTGCGCCGGCGGCCTTGGCTTCTTCAGCCTTGGCGCCCTGGGCGAACACGGCCACGCGCTTGGTCTTGCCGGTGCCGTTCGGCAGCACGACGGCACCACGCACCACCTGGTCCGACTTCTTGGCATCGATGCCGAGCTGCACGGCCACGTCGATGGACTCATCGAACTTGGCGGTGGCGCACTCTTGCACGATCTTCAGCGCATCGGCCAGCGGGTACAGCTTGTTGCTGTCGACCTTGCCTTGCAGGGCTTTTTGTTTCTTGGTGGTCATTTACACGCCCTCCACATTCACGCCCATGGAACGGGCAGAACCAGCGATGGTGCGAACAGCGGCATCCAGATCGGCGGCCGTCATGTCCTTCATCTTGGTCTTGGCGATTTCCTCGAGCTGGGCCCGGGTGATCTTGCCGACCTTGTCCTTCAGCGGATTGGACGAACCCTTGTCCAGCTTGATGGCCTTCTTGATCAGCACCGTCGCAGGCGGCGTCTTGATCACGAAGGTGAAGCTCTTGTCCGCGAAGGCGGTGATCACCACCGGCAGCGGCAGACCGGGCTCGACGCCCTGGGTCTGGGCGTTGAACGCCTTGCAGAACTCCATGATGTTCAGACCGCGCTGGCCCAGAGCGGGACCAATCGGCGGCGAGGGATTGGCCTTACCAGCCGGCACTTGCAGCTTGATAAAACCGACGATTTTTTTCGCCATGCTTTTCTCCTTACGGGTGATAGCGCCTGGGCAATCTGCCTCGGCTCCCCGGGGTTAACGACTCACTTCAAACATCCGCGCCGAGTCGAAAAGCGCGAAATCCAATACTGCCTGGCGCCGGCTCTCAGGTCTTTTCGACCTGCGAGAACTCCAGCTCCACCGGTGTCGAGCGGCCGAAAATCGTGACCGCCACGCGCACCTTGTTCTTTTCGTAGTTGACTTCCTCGACCGTGCCGTTGAAGTCGGTGAACGGGCCTTCCTTGACGCGCACGTACTCGCCCACTTCGAACTCGACCTTGTGACGCGGCTTCTCGGAGCCTTCCTGCATCTGGTTGACGATCTTCATGACCTCTTCTTCGGAGATCGGGGCCGGGCGGTTCTTGGCGCCACCCACAAAACCGGTCACCTTGTTGGTGTGCTTCACCAGGTGCCAGGTGTCGTCGTCCATGACCATTTCCACCAGCACGTAGCCGGGGAAGAACTTGCGCTCGGTGGTGCGCTTCTGGCCGTTCTTGATCTCGACCACTTCTTCCATCGGCACCATGATGCGGCCGAACTTGTCCTGCAGACCGGAACGGTTGATGCGCTCGATGATGTTGCGCTCGACCGCCTTCTCCATGCCGGAGTAGGCGTGCACGACATACCAGCGCAGGTCCGGATTGGCCGGCTTGGCAGCCGGCACGGACGAAGCATCTACCACGTCAGTCATTACTTCCTCCAGCCCAGAATCAGGTCAAAGATGAACCACTCAAGGGTCTTGTCGGTCAGCCACAGAAACAGGGCCATCACCACCACGAAGGCAAAGACGTAGGCCGTCATCTGGATCGCTTCCTTGCGCGCCGGCCAGACCACTTTTCCGACTTCGCGCCAGGCATCGCGCCCGAAGGCCCACAGATCCCGCCCCGTCTGGGCCGAGAAAAACACGACGACCGCAGCCACCAGGGCCGCCAGCAGCGCACCCCACTGCACCAGGGCGCCCTGCTTGCCCAGCCAGTAGAAGGCCACCAGGCCAGCCAGCAGCAGCAGCACTGCTGCAGCCAGCTTGAGCTTGTTCGCTCCGCTACCGACCGTTTCCACTTGTGACGTTGCCATTTTCAAAATTCCGCTTAGCGCCTGTATCAAAACCACCGCGCCTCTTGAGACGCTGAAGCCCGCCACGGCGGTGGCGGGCTTTTTGTGCACCAACCCGCTTCAGCAGGTCAGGTGGCAGGGGCAGTAGGAATCGAACCTACAACCTTCGGTTTTGGAGACCGACGCTCTGCCAATTGAGCTATACCCCTACAAAACCATTACGCCAGGATCTTGGCGACCACACCGGCGCCCACCGTCTTGCCACCTTCGCGGATGGCGAAGCGCAGGCCTTCTTCCATGGCGATGGGGGCGATCAGCTTGACGGTGATCGACACGTTGTCGCCCGGCATCACCATTTCCTTGCCTTCGGGCAGCTCGATGGCGCCGGTCACGTCCGTCGTACGGAAGTAGAACTGCGGACGGTAGTTGTTGAAGAAGGGGGTGTGGCGGCCGCCTTCGTCCTTGCTCAGCACGTACACCTCACCCGTGAAGTGGGTGTGGGGCTTGATGGAGCCGGGCTTGCACAGCACTTGGCCGCGCTCGACTTCTTCACGCTTGGTGCCGCGCAGCAGGATACCGACGTTGTCGCCAGCCTGGCCCTGGTCCAGCAGCTTGCGGAACATTTCCACGCCGGTGCAGGTGGTCTTCTGGGTGACCTTGATGCCGACGATTTCGATTTCTTCGCCGACCTTGACGATGCCGCGCTCGATACGGCCGGTCACGACGGTGCCGCGGCCAGAGATGGAGAACACGTCTTCCACGGGCATCAGGAAGGCACCGTCCACGGCACGCTCAGGGGTGGGGATGTAGGTGTCCAGGGCGTCGGCCAGCTTCATGATGGCACCTTCGCCCAGCTCGCCCTTGTCGCCTTCCAGGGCCAGCTTGGCCGAGCCCTTGACGATGGGGGTGTCGTCGCCGGGGAAGTCGTACTTGGAGAGGAGTTCGCGCACTTCCATCTCGACGAGCTCGAGCAGCTCGGCGTCGTCGACCATGTCGCACTTGTTCAGGAAGACGATGATGTAGGGAACACCCACCTGACGGGCCAGCAGGATGTGCTCGCGGGTCTGGGGCATGGGGCCGTCAGCGGCGGACACGACCAGAATGGCGCCGTCCATCTGGGCGGCACCGGTGATCATGTTCTTGACGTAGTCGGCGTGGCCGGGGCAGTCCACGTGGGCGTAGTGACGGTTCTTGGTCTCGTACTCGACGTGGGCGGTGTTGATGGTGATGCCGCGGGCCTTCTCTTCAGGAGCCGCATCGATCTGGTCGTAGGCCTTGGCCTGGCCGCCAAACTTGGCCGCCAGCACAGTGGTGATGGCCGCCGTCAGGGTGGTCTTGCCGTGGTCCACGTGACCGATCGTGCCCACGTTGACGTGCGGCTTGGTCCGCTCAAATTTCTCTTTTGCCATTTTTCAAATCTCCAGAAAGGATGCAAAAAGCAATTACGACTTCAAACACCAAGACACGCCGGCAACGGCCGCGCACCTGAAAGTGGTGCCCTTTGCGGGAATCGGACCCGCGACCTCTCCCTTACCAAGGGAGTGCTCTACCACTGAGCCAAAAGGGCAATATTCTTGTCACTACCTACGGCAAAAGACACATGGAGCGGGAGACGGGAATCGAACCCGCGTCATCAGCTTGGAAGGCTGGGGTTCTACCATTGAACTACTCCCGCATCACCCAAAACGCTCGCTCTACGCATCTTTCACTGGTGGAGAGGGCTGGATTCGAACCAGCGTACTCGTAAGAGGGCAGATTTACAGTCTGCTGCCATTAACCACTCGGCCACCTCTCCATTAGGTGAACCTCAGATTATGCCATGAAATTTTGACGACAGCGAGGCGTCAAACCCTCCAAGTTCACCATGGGACCTCGCCCAGCCCCTGTTCCAGCAAAAACGCACTCGCCCGGCTGAAGTGGCCACACCCCAGAAAGGGCTGCGGGCCGCGCCGGGCCGACAGGGGCGACGGATGGTTGGCCGTCAGCACGAGGTGGCGCCGATCCCCTGCGGCAAGCCCGGCAGCAGCAGCGGCCCGCTGGGCATGGGCACCCCAGAGCATGAACACGGCCGGCCGTGACCGCTCGACCACGGCACGAATTACTTTGTCAGTGAGCACTTCCCAGCCACGGCTCGCATGACTGGCGGGCTGGCCGTCTTCTACCGTCAGGCAGGTATTGAGCAGCAACACCCCCTGGCGCGCCCAACGCAGCAGGGAGCCGTCGGCCGGCGGGCTGGTGGAGGTGAGCGCTGGATCACGCGCCAGTTCCAAGTGGATATTGCGCAGGGAGGGTGGCAGGCGCACACCCGGCGCCACGGAAAAAGCCAGGCCCTCGGCCTGGCCCGGCCCGTGGTACGGGTCCTGGCCCAGGATCAGGACGCGCACGTCGGCCAACGCCGTCAGCTCCAGCGCGCGCAGGGGCCGGGGCGGGTAAATGGTGGCGCCAGCCGCCAGCCTGGCACCGATGTGGTGGCCCAGCTGCACTCCGGCTTCGCTGTCGAGAAACCGGGAGACCAGCGGATGCCAGTCGGCAGCCACCGGCCAGTTGCCCGGCTCCCAGGCCTGGAGGCAGGCCGGCGCAGCCGCGCCACCCGTGAACAGGTCCGGCTGCGACAAGGTCATCAGGCAAACAGTTCGGCCAATGCCAGGCCTGGATCGGGGGCGCGCATGAAAGCCTCGCCGACCAGGAAGGCATTGACGCCTGCCGCGCGCATGCGCTGCACATCGGCGCGATCCAGGATGCCGGACTCCGTCACCAGCAGGCGATCGGCCGGCACACGCTCGCGCAGCGCCAGCGTGGTCTCCAGCGACACCTCGAAGGTGCGCAGGTTGCGGTTGTTGATCCCCACCAGCGGGGTTTTCAGTTTCAGCGCGCGGTCCAGTTCGGCCCCATCGTGCACCTCGACCAGCACGGCCATGTCCAGCCCGCGCGCGATGGCCTCCAGGTCGGCCATCTGCGCATCGTCCAGGCAGGCGGCGATCAGCAGGATGCAGTCCGCGCCCATGGCGCGCGACTCGTAGATCTGGTACGGATCGACCATGAAGTCCTTGCGCAGCACGGGCAGCTCGCAGGAGGCACGGGCCTGCTTCAGGTAGTCGGGCTGGCCCTGGAAGAACTGGCGATCGGTGAGCACCGACAGGCAGGCGGCGCTGGTCTGGCTGTCGCCTTCGGCGTAGCTCTGGGCAATGTCGGCGGGGATGAAATCCTCGCGCAGCACGCCCTTGCTCGGACTGGCTTTCTTGATCTCGGCGATCACCGCCGCCTGGCCGGCGGCGATCTTTGCGCGCAGGGCGCCGACGAAGTCGCGGGTGAGCACACGCGATTCGGCGTCGGCCCGCATGGCGGCCAGCGATGTCTTCTTCAGGGCTGCAGCCACTTCCTGGCGCTTGACGGCCACGATCTTGTCGAGGATATCGCTCATGCTGCCTGCCCCAGTTTGTGCGCCGTCGTCACGAGTTGCTCCAGCTTGGCCTTGGCGGCGCCGGAATCGATGACCTCACGCGCACGCGTGATGCCCGCCGCCATGCTGTCCACCACGTTCGCGGCGTACAGCGCCGCCCCGGCATTGAGCAGGACGATGTCACGCGCAGCGCCCGGCTGCTTGTCCAGCACGCCCAGTAGCATGGCGCGCGAGGCCTCGGGCGTGTCCACCTTGAGGGCGCGCGTGCTGGCCATGGTCAGGCCGAAGTCCTCGGGATGGATCTCGTACTCGGTGACCTCCCCGTTTTTGAGTTCGCCCACCAGGGTGGCCGCGCCCAGGCTGATCTCGTCCATGCCATCCTTGCCGTAGACCACCACGGCATGCTCGGTACCCAGGCGCTGCAGGGCGCGCACCTGGATACCCACCAGATCCGCATGGAACACGCCCATGAGGATGTTGGGCGCGCCGGCCGGGTTGGTCAGCGGACCCAGGATGTTGAAGAGGGTCTTGATCCCCAGTTCGCGCCGCACCGGCGCCACGTTTTTCATGGCCGGGTGGTGGTTGGGCGCGAACATGAAACCTACCCCCGTTTCGGCGATGCACCGGGCGATGGCCTCCGGCTTGAGGTGGATGTTGATGCCCAGCGACTCCATCACATCCGCGCTGCCGCTCTTGCTGCTGACGCTGCGTCCGCCGTGTTTGCTGACCTTGGCGCCAGCCGCTGCGGCCACGAACATGGAGCAGGTGGAGATGTTGAAGGTGTGGGCGCCGTCGCCGCCGGTGCCGACGATGTCGACCAGGTGCTTGCGATCCGCCACATTGACCTTGGTCGAGAATTCGCGCATCACCTGCGCGGCGGCCGTGATCTCGCCGATGGTTTCTTTCTTCACGCGCAGGCCGGTGATGAGGGCGGCCATCAGCACGGGCGACATCTCGCCACTCATGATGAGCCGCATGATGTGCAGCATCTCGTCATGGAAGATTTCGCGGTGCTCGATGACACGTTGCAGCGCTTCCTGCGGTGTGATCTGGTGGGGATGGGGCATGGTGTGCTCCTCGTTGTTTATGCTGGCTGCAGGAAATTCTTCAGCATGGCATGGCCATGCTCGGTCAGGATCGATTCAGGATGGAACTGCACGCCCTCGATGGCCAGGGTCTTGTGCTTCACGCCCATGATCTCGCCATCTTCGGTCCAGGCCGTCACTTTCAATTCGAGGGGGCAGGTGGCGCGCTCGATGGCCAGCGAGTGGTAACGGTTCACGGTGAACTGTTTCGGCAGGCCGGCAAACACGCCTTCCTGCGTGGTGGTGATGACGCTGGTCTTGCCGTGCATGAGCTGCTGCGCCCGGATGATCTTGCCGCCGAAGGCCGCGCCGATGCTCTGGTGCCCCAGGCAGACGCCCAGGATGGGCAGCTTGCCCGCGAAGTGGCGGATCGCCGCCACCGAGATGCCGGCCTCGGCCGGCGAGCAGGGGCGGGGCGAGATGCCCAGCCGGTCCAACTGGCCGGCCTTCAGCTTGGCCTCGATCTCTGCGACCGTGATCTCGTCGTTGCGGTGCACCTCGACGTCAGCGCCGAGTTCGCCGAAGTACTGCACCAGGTTGTAGGTGAACGAATCGTAGTTGTCCACCATGAGCAATTGGATGTTCTTTGCCATGATGTTCACTCCAGGCCCTGTTCCACCAGCTCGCTGGCGCGCACCAGGGCACGCGCCTTGTGCTCGGTCTCGCGCCACTCCATCTCGGGCACCGAGTCGGCCACCACGCCGGCCGCGGCCTGCACGTAAAGCGTGTCGTTCTTGATGATGCCGGTACGGATGGCAATGGCCACGTCCATGTCGCCGGCATAACTCAGGTAGCCGCAGGCGCCGCCATAGAGGCCGCGCTTGCTGGGCTCCAGCTGGTCGATCAACTCCATGGCGTGCACCTTGGGCGCGCCGGTCAGGGTGCCGGCCGGGAAGGTGGCCTTGAGTACGTCCATGGAACTCATGCCGTCCTTCAGCAGGCCCTCGACATTGCTCACGATGTGCATCACGTGGCTGTAGCGCTCGACCACGAAGGCTTCCGTCACCTTGACGCTGCCGGTCTTGGCGATGCGGCCGATGTCGTTGCGCGCGAGATCAATGAGCATCACGTGCTCCGCGCGCTCCTTGGGGTCGCCGACCAGTTCCACCTCCGCCGCCTTGTCCAGCTCGGGCGTGGCGCCGCGCGGGCGCGTGCCGGCCAGCGGGCGGATGGTGACTTTCTGCCCCTCGGGGGTCTGTTCCTGGCGCACCAGGATCTCCGGGGAGGCGCCCACCACGTGGAAATCCCCGAAGTGGTAGTAATACATATAGGGCGAGGGGTTGAGCGAGCGCAGCGCGCGGTACAGCGAGAGCGGGGACTCGGTGTAGCGCTTGTGCAGGCGCTGGCCCACCTGGACCTGCATGAAGTCGCCGGCGGCGATCAACTCCTTGGCGCGCTCCACCGCGGCGATGTAGTCGTCCTTGGCGAACTCGCGTCCCATCTCATGGGAGGGGCTGGGCTTGATGGGCGGTGCCTGCACCGAGGTATTGAGCCGCTCGCGCAGTTCGGCCAGGCGCGCCTGCGCCTGGGCGTAGGCCTGCGGCTGGCCGGGGTCGGCGTAGACGATCAGGTAGAGCTTGCCCGAGAGGTTGTCGATAACGGCCAGCTCCTCGCACTGCAGAAGCAGGATGTCCGGGCAGCCCAGGGTGTCGGGCGGGCAGCTGTGCACCAGCTTTTTCTCGATGTGGCGCACGGTGTCGTAGCCGAAGTAACCGGCCAGGCCGCCGCAGAAACGCGGCAGGCCGGGCTGCAAGGCCACCTTGAAGCGCTGGTGGTACTGGGCGATGAAGTCCAGCGGGTTCAGGCGCGAGGTCTCGACCACCACGTCTTCCGTCACCACCTCGGTCACGGCCTCGTCACCGAAGCCGCGCGAGCGCACCAGGGTGCGCGCCGGCAGGCCGATGAAGCTGTAGCGGCCGAAGCGCTCGCCGCCCACCACCGACTCCAGCAGGAAGGTGTTCTTGCCGCCGTTTTGCGCGTGCGCCAGCTTGAGGTAGAGCGAGAGCGGCGTTTCCAGGTCGGCAAAAGCCTGCGCCAGCAGCGGAATGCGGTTGTAGCCCTGGCGGGCCAGTTCGTTGAATTCGGATTCGGTCATCACAGGAAAACTCCGGTTCGGCGCGGGCCTGCAGCCCTGGGCGCCAGGCACGTCGTGCCATGTTCATTCGATTCTGGAGCCCCACCGGACGGGGCGGGGAAGTGGGGCCGGCGGGTTGCCGCAGTCTCAGTCGCGCGACCGGGCGCGCGCGGCAGGACAGGTGCGCCAGGGCCAGGCTCCCCGGTCGCTGCAACCTGTGCTGATGAGGCGGTGAATGAACATGGGGCCAGTTTAGCAAAGGCGCCCACCCCCAGAAAAACCCTGAATCGGGCCGGAGCCGGGGTCTGGGATAATTAGAACGAACGATCGTACTATTTTGGAGGTTATCGATCATGTGGTCCCCCTTACGTCCCTTCCTGTTCGCCCTGCTGTTCGGCATCGGCCAGCAGGCATCCGCCCTGGAAGTCGGCGGCGTCAATTTCGCGCCGCAGGTCGAAGTCAGCGGCAGCAAGCTGGAACTCAACGGTGCCGGCGTGCGTTACAAGGCCGTTTTCAAGGTCTATGCCGCAGGCCTCTATGTGGGCCGCAAGGCCGGCTCGCTGGACGAAATCCTCAAGGCCCCCGGCCCCAAGCGCATGAGCATCACCATGCTGCGCGACATCGATGCCGCCGAACTGGGCAAGCTGTTTTCCCGCGGCATGGAAGACAACATGGACCGCGCCGCCTTCGTCCAGCTGATCCCCGGCATCATGCGCATGAGCCAGATCTTTTCCGATCACAAGAAGCTCATGGCTGGCGACAGCTTCACCCTGGACTGGGTCCCCGGTCAGGGCCTGTCCATCGCGGTCAAGGGCAAGGTCCAGGGCGCCCCCTTCAAGGAGGCGGAGTTCTTCGCCGCCCTGATGGGCATCTGGCTGGGCAAGGCCCCGGCGGACTGGCAGCTCAAGAACGCCCTGCTGGACATCAAGTCCTGAGCGCAGCGGTTGGCATGGCCAGGGCCCAGGACTCGAGGTCCTGGGCGCTCAGCGGCCGGCTGTACAGATAACCCTGGCCCTTGCCGCAGCCCAGATCGGCCATGAGCGCGGCCTGCTCGGTCGTCTCGATCCCTTCGGCCACCGTCTGCAGGCCCAGCGTGCGCGCCATGCTGATGGTGGCGGCGATCATCACGCGGTGGTAGTTGCTGGTGAGTGCCTCGCTCACGAAGGAGCGGTCGATCTTGACCTGGTTGACCGGCAATTCGTGCAGACACGAGAGCGAGGAATAGCCGGTACCAAAATCGTCCAGCGAGAGCGAGACGCCGAGCGCGCGAATCTCGCGCAGGATGGCCTGCATGCCCTCGTCCTGGGCGGCCAGGCTTTCCGTGACCTCCAGCATGAGCGCGCCCGGCGCCAGCCCGGCGCTGTACAGCAGTTCCGACAGCTTGGCGGTAAACCCGGCCTGGCGCAACTGGGCGCGCGAGAGGTTGACCGACACCGTCTCGGGTGCCCTCTCACCCAGCAGGGTGCGCAGGCGCACCAGTTCGTGACAGGCGGTCTTCAGGACGAATTCGCCCAGGCGACCGATCATGCCCGTGGCTTCGGCCACCGGGATGAAGGTCAGCGGCGAGACCGGGCCGCGCTGCGGATGCAACCAGCGCGCCAGCGCCTCCATGCCCACCAGCCGCCCGCTTCCCAGCTCGATCATGGGCTGGTAGACCACGTGGATCTCGCCCTTGTCGACCGCCTGGCGCAGGTCGTTCTCCAGCTCCGCGTCGTCGTGCACGCGCTTGCGCATGGAAGGCTCGAACATCTCGTAGCGCCCGCGCCCCTGGCGCTTGGCCTCGTACATGGCAATGTCGGCGTCGCGCAACACGCTGTCGGGATCCTCGGCCATGTAGGCCGTGGTGACGATGCCGATGCTGGCGGTGGAGTTGATGCGGTGCGGACCGATCTGGTAGGGCTCGGCCAGCACCTCCAGCAGGCGCGAGGCCACCACCTGCGCGTCCAGGTCGCCGCGGATGTTGTCCAGCAGCACCACGAACTCGTCGCCACCGATGCGCGCCGCCATCTGGCTGAAATCGCTGGTCTGCACGAAGGCGTCGCCCGGGCGCAGGCTGTCCTCCAGGCGCTTGGCGATCTGGCGCAGCAGCTCGTCGCCGACCGAATGGCCCAGCGTGTCGTTGACCTGCTTGAAGCGGTCGAAGTCCATGAACAGCACGGCAAAACAGTACCCCGGTTGCTGCTGCATGCGCTGGATCGAGGCCTCGATGCGGCCGAGCAATTCGACCCGGTTGGGCAGGCGTGTCAGGCTGTCGGTACGTGCGCTCTGGCGCAGCTGCTCTTCCAGCTCCTTCTGGGCGTTGATGTCGTAGCAGATGCCCGCCATGCGCAGGGCCCGGCCGCTGCCGTCGCGCGCCACCACCGTGCCGCTGTACAGCAGCCAGACCCAGCGGCCGCTGCCATGCCGGATGCGCATTTCCCAGTGCAGCGGCTGCCGCGAGTCCTTCAGGTTGGTACGCACGGCCCACAGCCAGCCCGCCAGATCATCCGGGTGGATGATGGCATTCCAGTCGTCCACCTTCATACCCAGACCCGCCCGCGAATAGCCATACAACTGGAGCAGGCGGTCATTGCAGCTCATGTCGCTCGTAGCCACATCCCAGTGCCAGACCCCCAGAGAGGCGCTTTCGATGGCCAGCGTCAGCAATTGCTGCTGCTCACGCTGCTGCGTCACATCCACCAGACAGGAGATCACGCCGGTCAGGTGTCCGGTGGCATCGTGCACCGGCTCGGTGTTGACCATGTGCCAGCGCAACTCACCCGCCGTCCGCATGTGGCCGACCAGTTCGCCGCGCAGCCCCTGGCCTGTGCGCAAGGTACGCACACTGGGACGCTCCGCCAGCGGATAGGGCGTGAGGTCGGCACGCACCACCATGGTGTCATCGGCCAGCCGGTCGCGGCCCAGCAGCTTTTGCTGCGGCAGGGCGAGCATCTCCTGCGCCTGCCGGTTGCACTCGATCACCACACCGGCAGCCGACTGCAGCACCACGCCGGCCGGCATGATGTCCAGCAGGGTCTGCATGCGCACGCGCTGGTTGACGGTGTCGGTGATGTCGCGGGCCATCAGGGTGAAGCCGATGTGCACCCCCTGCGCGTCATGGATGGGCTGGTAGTCGACGTCGAGCCAGACCTCCTCGCCTTGACGACCGCGGTGCATGACTTCGACCCGCACGGCCAGCCCCATGTCCAGCTCGGCCAGCAGGCGCGTCATTTCCTCGGGGTCGTTGTATTCATTGATGACCAGCAAGGCCGCATGCTGGTCCAGGATCTCGTCCCGTGTGCCCCCCTTGCCGCGCAGGAAGGTGTCGTTGCACCAGAGCACCCGACGTTCGCGGTCCACCACGGCCACCCAGTTGGAGGTGCGCTGCGCCACCAGGGCCAGTCGCTGGAGCTCCAGCGACTGGTTCAGCAGAGCCTCACTCTGCCGCCGCACGAACAGCACCAGCGGCTCGGCCACCGCCAGGATCAGCAGCAGCAGCACACCGAGCATGAAGTTGCTCGAAAACTCGATCCGGTCCAGGCTGGCGCGCGAGCGCCGCTGCGCCGCCAGCTGCAGTTCATCCACCAGGGTTTGCGTGGTCAGCCAGAAGGATTCCAGCTCGGTCAGCAGGAACAGGGTTGCCGTCGAACGCTTCTCCAGGTGCTTCTGGTCGAGCAGCCACAGCAGGGACTGGGCGCGATACCAGACCCGTTCACGCCGGTCCTGCCATTCGAAAATGACGCCACGCAGCTGGGGACGGTCGTCGATCTGCCAGACCCCCTGGCGCGACAACAGCTCATCGAGCAAAGTGGCCTGGGTCTGCGTCTGGCTCAGCGTCTCGCCCAGCGCATTGGCGTTTTCCTCTTCGCTGCCCTCGACGTGCTGCAGCCGGGTCAGCAGCATGATCATGCGCTGGATCTGCGTCCCCTGGGCGGCCGCCACGCGGATGATCTCGGCATCGGCCTGCCGGATCTGCTCGGCCAGCTGCTGCTGGCGCATCTGCCAATAGGTCAGGGCGCCCACCACCACCAGCACCGTGTACAGGGCCAGCCGCACCCAGCGGTACACATGCATGCCGCCTTCGGGCTGACGCCGCCCGGGCAGCCAGTCCAGCGCACGCCGCCATACGGAGCCGCGCTTTTCCTGCCGGCCGGATGCGATGGACGTGGTGTCGCTGCTTTTCATGAACTGGCGCCGATGCTAGCCGTGAAGCCTACTCCCCGGCGTCATGGCTAACACGTAGGAACGCCCCCGCCCGGAGATCAGGCCAGCGCCTGGCGCATGGCCTGGATGACGGCGCGGTAGTCCGGCTTGCCAAAGATGGCACTGCCGGCCACGAAGGTGTCGGCCCCGGCATCGGCCACGCGGCGGATGTTGTCGACCTTGATGCCGCCATCAACCTCCAGCCGGATGTCCTTGCCCGAGGCCTCGATGCGTTTGCGCGCGGCCTCCACCTTGCGCAGCGCCGAGTCAATGAAACTCTGGCCGCCGAAACCCGGGTTGACGCTCATGATGAGGATGAGGTCGATGTCCTCGATCACCCAGTCCAGCACGTCCAGCGGCTGCGCCGGGTTGAACACCAGGCCGGCCTGGCAACCCTTGGCCTTGATGGCCTGCACGCTACGGTGCACGTGGCCCGAAGCATCCGGGTGGAAGCTGATCAGATCGGCCCCGGCAGCAGCAAAGGCCTCGGCCAGCGCGTCCACCGGCTGCACCATCAGGTGCACATCGATCGGTACCGCCTTGCCATCGGGGGTCTTCGCGTGCGGCTTGAGCGCCTGGCACACCATGGGGCCGAAGGTCAGGTTGGGCACGTAGTGGTTGTCCATCACATCGAAGTGGATCCAGTCGGCACCGGCAGCAATCACATGGCGCACCTCCTCGCCCAGACGGGCGAAATCGGCCGAGAGGATGGAAGGGGCAATGCGGAAGGTTTTGGACATGGTCGGTATTTTCACAGGTACGATGCAGGGAATGGTGCTCAGGACTCGCATCGTGCACGCGCGTCCTGAGCACCATTTCCTCGACTATATCCATATATGGCAAAGTACCAGATTCTTGTCGAAGTCCAGCCCCGCCATATGCCCGAGCAGTCGGCCCCGGCGCAGGGGCTTTACGTTTTCGCCTACACCGTCACCGTCACCAACACCGGCGAGATTCCGGCCCAGCTGATTTCGCGCAGCTGGAACGTCAATGATGCCAACGGCCATACGGAGAAAGTGCGCGGTCTGGGCGTGATCGGCCAGCAGCCGCTGCTGCAGCCGGGCGGGACCTTCGAGTACACCAGCGGCACGCGCCTGCGCACACCCACCGGCACCATGCACGGCAGCTACTTCTTCGTGGCCGAGGACGGCGAGCGCTTCGACGTCGACATTCCCATGTTCGTGCTCGACGCGCTGAGCGCCGGCGGCGGTACGCGCACCCTGCACTAGGGCCTGTTCACCCATGCCGGCCTTTCGTGACCTGCCCAGCCTGCTGGACGCGCTGGACCCAGAGGCGACGCTGGTCCAGCGCCATCTCTGGCTCGCCGCCCTGCTCGACTGGGTGCGCGGCGACCAAAGCGACCCTGCTGTTTCCATCGAGCGCGTGCGACTGCTGCTGGACCTGCTGGAAGCACAAGCCCCCCTGCGCGAACGGCTGCAGGCCTGGTGGCTGGCCCTGCTGGACGGCCTGGACGCCACCACGCTGCTGGCCGACCACGGTTTTGCCCAGCGCCCGGCCTTCCTCAGCGAGTTCTTCAGCCGCCTGCTGAACAAGCTGCTGCCGGCCACGCCGCAGACGCGTGACGCCTCCGAGCTGTTCCTGCTGCTCTTCCCCCATCCCTATGACAGCCAATGGCTGGCCCAGCTCGATGAAACCACGGTCGCCCGGCTGGACGCGCTGCTGAGCCCGGCCGACGCGGCGGCACGCTCGCCCTGGGCGCTGGCCCTGGAAGAGTCCATCACCTACTGCATCAGCCAGATCCGGGCCATCGGTTTCGCCCCCGAGCTGCGCCTGCGCATGAGCCAGGCCAGCCAGGAAACGCGTGCCTTCCAGAACCTGGCGGCCGATTTCGAGGCCGTGCGCCTGGCCCTGCACCAGGGCCCGCCCGATGCCGCCGCGCTGGGTCAGGCGGTGCAGCGCTTCAAGGAGCGGCTTGAGGCCTGTCGCCTGGCCGCCGCCAGCGTCTACACGCACCTGGACGAAAACGGCATCTCGGTGGACATGGTGTTTCGCCTGCGCCAGTTGCGTGAACGCGTGCTGCGTGTGCGCGAACTGCTCGACACCCTGCTCTCGCCCACGCCGGCCCTCAGCACGGCACGGCTGCTGGCCCGCCTGACCCAGCTCGGGCAGCAAAGCCGCAGCGTGCGCGCCCTGATCGCCAGCAACTCCTCGCTGCTGGCGGCCAAGGTGGCCGAGCGCAGCGCCGAAACCGGCGAGCACTACATCACGCGCAATCGCAGCGAGTACCGCGACATGCTGCGCAAGGCCGCCGGCGGCGGTGCCGTGATGTCGCTCACCACGCTCATGAAATTTGCGCTGCTGGGCCTGGGCCTCTCGGCTTTCTGGAGCGGCTTCGCCGCCAGCCTCAACTACGCCCTGAGCTTCGTGCTCATCCAGTTGCTGCACTGGACCGTGGCCACCAAGCAGCCCGCCATGACGGCCCCGGCCATGGCGGCACGCCTCAAGGACCTGAACGCCGCGAACGCGGTGGAGCAGTTTGTCGACGAGGTCAGCCACCTGGTGCGCTCGCAGGTCGCGGCCGTGGCGGGCAATCTGCTGCTGGTCGTGCCCTGCGTGCTGCTGCTCAGCGGCGCCTGGCTCCTGCTCTCGGGCCGCCCGCCACTGAGTCCGCAGGAAGCCGACTACGTCCTGCACTCCCTCACCCTGCTCGGCCCCACGGCCCTGTTTGCCGCCTTCACCGGCGTGCTGCTGTTTGCCTCCAGCATCGTGGCCGGCTGGGCCGAGAACTGGTTCGTGCTGAACCGGCTCGGTTCGGCACTGCGCTACAACCCGCGCATCACGGCCGTGCTCGGCGAGCAACGGGCGGCGCGCTGGGCGCTCTTCCTGCGCAACAACATCTCGGGCCTGGCCGCCAACATCTCGCTCGGCCTGATGCTCGGCCTGGTACCGGCTTTCGCCGCCTTCTTCGGCCTGGGGCTGGAGGTGCGACACGTCACCCTCTCCACCGGCCAGCTGGCAGCCGCCGGCTTCACGCTGGGCCTGGACGTGCTGGCCCAGCCGGCCCTGTGGTGGTGCCTGGGCGCCGTGCTGGTGACCGGCGCCCTCAATGTCGGCGTGAGTTTCTACCTCGCCTTCCAGCTTGCGCTGCGCGCCCACAGCGTCAGCGGCGTGGACCGTGCCCGCATCTATGCCGCGATCCGCTCGCGGCTGCGCCACGCGCCGCTGGGTTTCCTGTGGCCGCCACGCGAGGTGGCCCGTGCGCAGGAGGACAGCGGTGGGTGAATTCGACCTGATCGCGCGCTATTTCCAGCGTCCGCAACGCCCCTATACCGGCGCTGTGCGGCTGGGCGTGGGCGACGACTGCGCCCTGCTGCAACCGGCACCCGGCACGCAACTGGCCATCTCCAGCGACATGCTGGTCGAGAGCCGGCACTTCTTTCCCGACGTGGATCCGCAAACGCTGGGCCACAAGGCCCTGGCGGTGAACCTCAGCGACCTGGCCGCCTGCGGCGCCCGCCCCTTGGCTTTCACGCTGGCCCTGTCCCTGCCGCAGGCCGACGAGGCCTGGCTGGCCGCCTTCGCGCGCGGCCTGTTCGCGCTGGCCGACGCGCACGATTGCCAGCTCATCGGCGGCGACACCACACGCGGCCCGCTCAACATCTGCATCACCATCTTCGGCGAAGTGCCCGTGACCGACAACGGCAGCCGCGCGCTGCTGCGCTCGGGCGCGCGGCCTGGCGATGAGCTCTGGGTCAGCGGCACGCTGGGCGATGCGCGGCTGGCACTCGAAGCCCTGCAAGGCCGGCGCAAGCTACCGCCCCCCCTGCTGCAGGCCGCGCGCGCTCGACTGGAGCAGCCCACCCCGCGCATCGCGCTCGGCATGGCGTTGCGCGGTGTGGCCAGCGCAGCGCTGGACGTCAGCGACGGCCTGCTCGGCGATCTGGGCCACATCCTGCAGGCTTCGGGCTGTGGCGCCTGCATCGACACCACCCTGGCCGCCCCCTTGCTGGCAACACCGGACGTGACCCTGGATGAAGCAGAACGCCTGAGCCTGGTGCTGGCCGGCGGCGACGACTACGAATTGCTGTTCACGGCACCGGCCGCACAGGGACAAGCCGTGCTGGCCGCCGCACGGGAAGCGGCCACGCCCGTCACGCGCATCGGCCGCATCGAGACCGAAGCCGGCCTGCGCCTGGTCGACGCGCAGGGCCGCCCCGTGGTCGGCCGCTACGCCTCCTTCGATCACTTCGCCTGAGCCGGCTGGCGCAACTGCGCATGCCGGGCCAGGCGAAGGGCCAGCGGCTGCGCCTCCACCATAATCTCTGAATGAACGCTCCCAGCCCCCTGCGCCCGCCCATGACCCGGCCCACCGGCCGCTTCATGCTGGCGCACCCGGCCCACGCCATCGCCCTGGGTTTCGGCTCGGGCCTGAGCCCCAAGGCCGCGGGTACCGTGGGCACGCTGTGGGCCTGGGCCGCCTTCCTGGTGCTGCAGCCCTGGATGAACGAGGCCCGCTGGGGCCTGCTGCTGCTGATCTCGCTGCCCCTGGGCTGGTGGGCCTGCAGCGTCACCGCGCGCCACCTGCAGGCGGGTGACCCCGGCTGCATCGTCTGGGACGAGATCCTCGCCTTCTGGCTGGTGCTGTGGCTCATCATGCCCACGGGCTGGCCCGAACAGTTGCTGGCCTTCGCGCTGTTCCGCTATTTCGACGCCGCCAAGCCCGGCCCGGTGGGCTGGGCCGACCGCCTCTACCACGACATGGACCCCAGCCACGCCCGCCACGGCTGGGCCAAGGCCGGCTGGGGCATCATGCTCGACGACCTGGTCGCAGCTTTCTGCACGCTGCTGCTGATCGCGCTGTGGCGCAGCTTCTGATGAGCCCGCCCACCGCGCCCCTGGTCGAGCGGCTGGCCACGCAGTTGCAGCAGCGCCAGTGGATGCTGGCCACGGCCGAGAGCTGCACGGGCGGCCTGATCGCCGCGGCCTGCACCGACCTGAGCGGCTCCAGCAACTGGTTCGAACGCGGCTTCGTCAGCTACTCCAACACGGCCAAGAACGAGCTGCTGGGCGTGGAGCTTGCGCTGATCCAGCGGCACGGCGCCGTCAGCGAGGAAGTGGCGCGCGCCATGGCCGCCGGTGCGCTGGCGCATTCGCAGGCCCAGGTGGCCGTGGCCGTCACCGGCGTGGCCGGCCCCACGGGTGGCACACCCGACAAACCCGTCGGTCTGGTCTGGTTCGGCTACGCCCTGCCGGGGCAACGGGTGACCGAGAAGATGCACTTCCCCGGCGACCGCGCTGCGGTGCGCGCCGCCACCGTGCAACACGCCCTGTCCCGCCTGCTGGAGTTGATGCGATGAACTGGTTCGAAGGTTTCGAGACCCGCCGCTTCGAGGTCAACGGCGTGCAGATCCAGGCCCGTGTGCCGGCTGCACCACGCGGCGGCAAGCCCGCCCTGCTGCTGGTGCATGGCTTCCCGCAAACCCATGCACTGTGGCAGCGCGTGGCGCAGCAGCTCAAGAACGACTACTGGATCGTGCTGCCCGACCTGCGTGGTTACGGCGATTCGGCCCAACCCGCCGGCCTGCCCGACCACGGCAACTACAGCAAGCGCACCATGGCGCAGGACCTGGTAGACGTGATGGACCAGCTGGGCTGTTCGTCCTTCTACCTCTGCGGCCATGACCGCGGCGGCCGCGTGGCGGCCCGCCTGGCGCTGGATCACGCCGAGAAGGTGGCAAAGCTCTGCGTGATCGACATCGCGCCCACGCTGGACATGTACGCCGCCACCGACATGGCCTTCGCACGCGCCTATTACCACTGGTTCCACCTGATCCAGCCCTGGCCCCTGCCCGAACGCATGATCGGCGCCGACGCCAGGACCTACCTGCACGCCAAGCTCGGCGGCTGGGGCAGCGCGGGCCTGGGCTATATCGAACCGCAGGCCCTGGCCGAGTACGAGCGCTGCTTCTGCACCCCCGAGGCCATCCACGGTGCCTGCGAGGACTACCGGGCCAGCGCCGGCATCGACCTGGAGCACGATCGGGCCAGCCGCGCGCACGGCGAGAAGATCGCCTGCGACACGCTGGTGCTGTGGGGCGAGCGCGGCGTGGTGAACAAGCTCTTCAAGCCGTTGGAACTCTGGCAGGCGCAATGCAGCGCCACCGTGAGCGGCCAGCTGCTGCCGGCCGGGCATTTCATTCCGGAAGAACTGCCGGCCGAGACCGCCAGCGCGCTGCAGGCATTTTTCAGCTGAGGTCGGCGCCGTGAAAGACCGTCTGCACGGTCGGCGGCTGGCGCAAGGTCTGCAGCACGACGCAGCAGCGTTCCGCGCCCATGCGCAGCTTGGCGAGTAGCTCCGGCGGCGTACCCTCCTGCGCGCTCAGGTGCACGTCACAGCGCAGGGTCTGAAAACCCACCGGCACCTGCGGGTCCATGCCCAGGGCACCACGCACATCGACCTCGGCCGTGACCTCCACGGTCAATGACGCCAGCTCCACGCCCAGCAGGTTGGCCACCATGCGAATCGAGGAGTCCTGGCAGGCCGCCAGGGCCGCGCACAGGATGTCGCCCGGGCACGGCGCATCGTGCAAACCGCCGACGGCGCCGTGCACGCCCACGGGAAGTTGAACGCCAGAACCTTGCTTGGGCTCCACGATGAAGTGCAAGGGATCGCGCGGGTCGCTGCTTCGGGTGCGCGCGTAGTCGGTGACCCAGGCCGCCCCGGGTTCGGTCTTGTAGCGGGCCCGCAAGGGGCGTTGGCGTTCTTGAATGCTGACGGTTTCCATCATGGACGCCTTGGTGGGGGTGGGCAGGGCCAGGTTCATTGCATCTCCTCAGGTGTGTGAACGATGGCTTGACTGTCGTCCTGCAGCCCCTGGTCTGTCCTTTAATGTTCTGAAAGATTTCCTAAACCCTGCTAAAACACCTAGGGTCTGTTCACACTGATTTCTCAAGTGTGAACAGGCCCTAGCCATCCGGGAGCTCCTCTTGCATTCCTATCGTTTTGCCCAGTGTGAGGTCCGCCCGGCGGACCGTGTCCTGCTGCTGGACGGCGTGCCGGCTGCCCTGGGGGCGCGGGCATTCGACCTCCTGCTGTGCCTGCTCGAAAGCCACCCGCACATGGTGAGCAAGGAGGAGGCATTGAACCGGGTCTGGCCCGGGCTGGTGGTGGAAGAGAACAACCTCTCCGTGCAAGTCTCGGCCCTGCGCAAGGTCCTGGGCAGCCAGGCCATCTCGACCGTGGCCGGCCGCGGCTACCGTTTCTCGCTCAAGCTGCAGCCGCCTGCCGTCACCGCGACGCCTTCCGTGGCACAGGGCCAGCCTACGATTGCCGTGCTGCCCTTCAGCATGCGCTCGGAGGACCATCGGGTCCAGCTGCTGGCCGACGGCCTGGCGGAGGATGTGATTGCCTTGCTGGCCCGCGTGCCCGGTTTCCTGCTGATCTCCCATGCCTCATCCTTTGTTTTCCGAAACCAGCCCGCCACGCTGCCGGAGATTGCCCGGCAACTCGGCGTGCGCTATGTCGTAGAGGGCAGCGTGCGTGCCCTGGACACCACGCTGCGCGTGTCGACGCAACTGACCGACGCGGCCAGCGGGCACGTGCTGTGGAGCGGACAGTTCGAAAGCGCCCCGGACGCCACCGGGGATCTGCAGGACGCGATCGCGCGCGGCGTCATCTCGCAGCTGGAGCCCGAGCTCACCCGCGCCGAGATTGCGCACATCCGCCGCCAGCGGCCCGAGAACCTGGACGCCTGGGCCCACTACCGCCAGGCCATCGGCGCCATCACCCTCAAGGGCTGGGGCGAAGCCTCACTGAACGAGGCCCGCCAGCAGTTGCAGAAAAGCGTGGCGCTGGACCCCGCTTTCGGCCTGGGGCATGCCCACTACGCCCTGCTGACCGCACTGGCCCGCAACCTCGGGATGCTGCCGGATGCGGCGCAAGCTGAGAGCGAGGTGCTGCAAACCGCCGAGCGTGCCATCGCGCTCGACGAGGGCAGTGCCGAGGTCCTGGGCTACACCGGTTGTGCACTGTGCGACATCGGACGGCATGAGCGCGGCAGCGCCATCCTGCAGCTGGCCCTGGAAATCGACCCCAGCAACGCCCAGGCCCATGTGGCCCTGGGCGCCGCGCAGGGGATGCAAGGGCAGCTGGCGGAGGGGATCGCGCGCATGCGACTGGGCATGAAGATCAGCCCGCGGGACCGACGCCTGGGGTTCTGGGGCTGGGCGCTGGGGTGCTTTCTGCTGCGGGTCGGGAACAACGAAGAGTCGCTGACCGAGGCGCGAACCTCGGTCCGGCGCGATCCGACCTTCTATCTGGCGCGCGTGCTGGAAGCCGCCACCCTGGATCGCCTGGGCCGCGACGACGAGGCCCGACAGGCGCTGGCAGCGGCTCGAAAGCTGCGGGCGCCCCTCAGCCTGCAGGAAATCACGCTGACGCACGGCAAGCGCATCAGCGAGCGACTGGCCCGGTACTGGGGAGCAGCGTCGTGAGCCAGCAGACTCAGGTCGCGCCGTGGCACTTCTTGTACTTCTTGCCGCTGCCGCAGTGGCAAAGGTCGTTGCGGCCAGGTTCGGCCTGCTTGCGCACCGTCTCCACGCGCGGGCCGATGCTGCGCCAGAGTTCGCGCAGGTCGTAGACGGCCCAGATCGCATCGCCAAAGGCATTGAGGCGCTCCACGCTGACCGAGGGCGGCGTATCGTCGCCGAACGGTGAGATCTCGGGCTCACCGGTGTCATCTTCGGTCATGGTCACGATGGTTTCCAGGGCCTCGTCCAGCCACTGCGCGGCCTCCTTGTCGCGCGGGGGCGCCCACTCTTCGGGCCAGTTCTCCACGGCAAACATGAAGCCCAGAGCCCAGACCTGGGCGAAGGCCGGCACCTCGTCACCGAGTTCCGCACGCTCGGCGGCGGGCAGTGTGGCTATGGCGCCGCGCACGTCCATCACCTCGGGCTGGTAGGCCGCCTCGTCTTCCAGGTTCTCGACCTCGGCGTCGAGCGCCACAGCCACCTCCTGCCAGCGTCGCGTCCATAGCGCCAGAAAACGCTCACGCTGCGCCGCATCGGCAAAAGGCGCGAGGGCAGCGACATCGTCCAGGCCGAGCAGCACCGGCAGATATTCCTCTGGCGGGATGGGCCGGCGGCCGCAGATCAGTGCGGCCATGAAGCCTTCGCAGAATTCCCATTGCGGGATTTCCTCGTCGCGCGTGCGCAGGTCGTCGAGGATGGCGTCGAGCTCGTCGAAATCCCCGGGCTGCAGCAGTTCGCCGGGAGTGGGGGTGTCGGATGTCGTCATGGTCGTTCCCGAGAAATGATCGTCAGTGGGTCGCGGTGGCCAGGGCCGAGGCGGTGCTCACCCCCAGCGGCAGCAGGCGTCGCTTGAGGCGCAACACGGCGTGGTCCTTGCTGAGCAGCAGCGCGCGGTGCGCCACGGCCAGGTCGATGAACTTCTGGTCGTCCGGGTCCTTGCAGACGCAAGACACCCGCGGGGCCGTCTCGACGATCTGCACCTGCCGGTCGAAAGCGGCCAGCACGTCGGCAGCGCCGAGCTGGTAATGGGCCAGGCGCGACACGATGTGCGGATAGGCCAGCACGCGGGCCAGTTCCACGCGCATGGCCGGCGTGGCGATCCACTGCAGCCGACGCGCCGCGAGCGCGTCTTTCAGCGGCGGCGTGGCCGGGTCGTCGAAGACCAGCAGGTCCAGCACGATGTTGGTGTCCAGAACGATCATGGTTCGACCGGCTTCTCGCGCGCCGAACCCTTGACCATCTCGAACTTGAAGAGCCGGCACTCCAGCGGGCCGTTCCACATCGGAACGCGACGCGATTCCTTCAGGCGCATCTTGCTGGGCAGCTTGAGGTCGGGCGTCAGCACCCAGGCGGTCCAGCCGCTGTAGTTCTTTTTCCAGTGCGTGGCGAGCTTGCTGAAGAAGTCATGGTCATCACCGGCGCTGTCGGTCTCAGGCAATTCACGCGCGCCAAAGCGCGCGGCGCCCGCGAAGCCGCCCGCCTCGATGCGTTCGCCATACGGCGGATTGACCAGCATCACGCCCGGCGTGGCGCAGGGCGGCAAACGCTGCAGGGCGTCACCGCCGCGGAATTCGATCACGTCGGCCACACCGGCCCGCTGGGCATTGCGCTGGGCAAAGTCCACCATGCGGTGCGACACGTCGCTGCCGTAGATCAGCGCGGCCTGGCCCGGCTCGGGCTTGACCACGGCCTGCGCGGCCTCGGCCTTCATGGCCGCCCACTCGGGGGCGCGGAAGGGCCGGTATTTCTCAAACGCAAAACGACGCAGGGAACCGGCCGCGATATTGCAGGCGATCTGCGCCGCCTCGATGGCGATGGTGCCGCTGCCGCAGCAGGGGTCATACAGCGGCGCCAGGTCACCGTCGGCGTCGCCCTCGGCCCAGCCACTGGCGGCGATCATGGCGGCGGCCAGGGTTTCCTTGAGCGGCGCCTCGCCCTTGTCTTCGCGCCAGCCGCGCTTGAACAGCGGCTCACCCGAGGTGTCGATGTAGAGCGAGCAGCTGTCGGTGGTCAGGTGGGCGTAGATGCGCACATCGGGCCACTGGGTGTCCACATCGGGGCGCACGCCACCAGCGGTTTCGCGGAAACGGTCACAGACCGCATCCTTCACCTTCAGCGCCGCGAAGTTCAGCGAGGTCAGCGGGCTGTGCTGGGCCGTGATCTCGACCTTGATGCTTTCCCTGGGGGTGAACCAGTGCTCCCAGGGGACCGCCATGGCGGCGCGGTACAAATCCTGCTCACTGCGGTACTCGGTGTAGGAGAGCAGCACCAGCACGCGCTGGGCCAGGCGGCTGTACAGGTTGAGCAGCATGGCGTGCGCAAACGAGGTGCGCACCGCCACACCGCCGCGTTGTTTGGTGATGCAACCCGGGGGCAGGCCCGTGATCCGCAGGATCTCGGCGGCCAGATAGTCCTCCACGCCGGCGGCGCAGGGCAGAAACAATTGCAGCTGGTTCACAGTGCGTCCAATCAGAGCGCTTTGCGCAGGTTGGCGGGCGCGATCTTGAGCGCCTCGCGGTATTTGGCCACGGTGCGGCGGGCGCACTCGATGCCCTGCTCCTTGAGCATCTCGGAGAGCTGGCTGTCGGACAGGGGCTTCTTGGCATTTTCGGCGCTGACAAACTGCTTGATCAGCGCGCGCACCGCCGTGCTGGAGGCGTTGCCACCCGATTCGGTGCCCAGGCCCGAACCGAAGAAGTACTTGAGCTCGTAGGTACCGAAAGGCGTGGACATGTACTTGGCCGTGGTCACGCGGCTGATGGTGGACTCGTGCAGACCCAGCTCGTCGGCAATCTCGCGCAGCACCAGCGGACGCATGGCCAGCTCGCCGTGCACGAAGAAATTCTTCTGCCGTTCGACGATGGCGCTGGAGACGCGCAGGATGGTGTCGAAACGCTGCTGGATGTTCTTGATGAACCAGCGCGCCTCCTGCAGGCGCTGCTGCAGGGCGGCGTAGTTGTCGCCCTCACGGCCGCCGGCCTTGTGCCCCTTGAGCGCGTTGGCGTAGATATCGTGCACACGCAGGCGCGGCATGATGTCCGGGTTGAGCTGCACACGAAAACGCGTCTGCGCGCCGCTGCCGCTGCGCAGCACCAGCACATCGGGCACGATCACGTTGCGCTCGACGTTCACGAAGCGCCGGCCCGGCTTGGGCTCGAGCCGCGCCACCAGGCCCAGGGCCTCGCGCGTCAGGGCCTCGCTGCCGCCGCAGAGCTGGGCCAGCTTCCTGAGGTCGCGCCGCGCCAGCAACTCAGGCGGCTGCTCGATCATGCGCAGGGCCTGCGCCACCACCGCCGGCTCCGGCAGAGCCGCCGCGCCCCGCATCGCATCGGCCTGCAGGGCGTGCAGCTGCAGGCGCAGGCATTCGGCCATGTTGCGCGCGCCCACGCCCGTGGGCTCCAGGCTTTGCAGCAGGCGAAGTGCGAGCCCGAAGTGCGCGATCATCGCTTCCTCGTGCTCCGGATCATCCCCGGTCAGGCTGCGCGCCAGCTCCTCGACCGGGTCCTCCAGATAACCGTCTTCGTTGAGCGACTCGATCAGGAACTGCAGCGCCGCGCTGTCTTCGGCACTCAGGCGCAGGGACAGGGCCTGGCGCTTGAGAAAGTCCTGCAGCGACTCCTGGCTGCGCGCCAGCTCCGTGGCATCGGCTTCGTCGTCCTCGCGCGCGCCGTTGCGTGCCGGCGCGTCGCCGCCCCACTCGCTGTCGTCGGGCGACATGTCCACGCTGCCGTCGCCCTCCCAGCTGCCTTCGCTCTCCAGGCTGGTCACCGCGGCGCTTTCGTCCGGCCCCTCGCTGGACGAGGCACTGCTGCTGTAGTCGTAGTCGGCGTCGTCCCGCGCCACCGGGGTATCGGTGCGCTCCAGGCCATGGGCCTCGCGCTCGACGCTGTCGTCGGCACGCTCCAGAAAGGGGTTTTCGTCGAGCAGCTGCTCGACCTCCTGGTTGAGCTCCAGCGTGGAGAGCTGCAGGAGACGGATGGACTGCTGCAGCTGGGGCGTGAGCGCCAGATGCTGGGAGACCCGCAGCGACAGTCCCTGTTTCATATTGCTAGCCGATGTGCAGGGGAAAAACCCTTCACATCTTGAAGTGCTCGCCCAGGTAGACCCGGCGCACGTCGGCGTTGTTGACGATCTCGGCCGGTGTGCCCTGGGCCAGCACGCGGCCTTCGCTGATGATGTAGGCGTGGTCGCAGATGCCCAGGGTCTCGCGCACGTTGTGGTCGGTGATCAGCACCCCGATACCGCGCGCTTTCAGGAAGCTGATGATGCGCTGGATCTCGATCACCGCGATCGGGTCGATGCCGGCAAAAGGTTCGTCGAGCAGGATGAAACGCGGCTGCGTGGCCAGGGCGCGGGCGATCTCCACGCGGCGACGCTCGCCACCCGACAGTGCCAGTGCGGGCGACTTGCGCAGCGACTCCACCCGCAGATCCTGCAGCAGGGCGGTGAGGCGGTTCTCGATCTCGCTCTTGCTCAGCGGTTTGCCGGTTTCGTCGCGCTGCAACTCCAGCACGGCACGCACGTTGTCCTCGACATTGAGCTTGCGGAAGATCGACGCCTCCTGCGGCAGGTAGCTCAGGCCCAGGCGCGCGCGCTGGTGGATGGGCATGTGCGCGACCGCCTCGTCGTCGATCAGGATCTCGCCGGCGCTGGCGCGCACCAGGCCCACGATCATGTAGAAGGACGTGGTCTTGCCCGCGCCGTTGGGCCCCAGCAGGCCCACCACCTCGCCCTTGCGCACGGTCAGCGAGACGTCCTTGACGACCTCGCGGCTGCCATAGAACTTCTTGAGGTGGCGCGCCTCCAGGCGACTCGGTTCACCGCCAGGCAGCGTGTCCTGGGCGGCAGCCGAGTCGGGCTGGGAATCGGGCGGCAGGGTGCCACCGGCCGTCTGCAGGCTGTCGCTCACTTGCGCCCTCCACCCAGGGTGTTGTCGGTGCGCAGGGGCGCACTGGCGCGCGGGGCCGCCGGCGCGGCCGTCTCGTTGCGCGGGGTCAGGGTGGCGCGCACGCGCTCGCCGCCCTTTTGCGGGCTGCCGTCCACCGTGAAGACGTCCGTCAGGCTGTTGTACTGGATGATGTTGCCCGTCACCACGTCGGCCACCTGCGTGCCGCGCAGGCGGCGCAGGCGGGCGTCCTTGATGAGCTTGAACACGTCGGCGCGGCCGTCGTATTCGATGGTCTCGCTCTCGCCCTCGATGTATTCGTCCTCGCCGTCGCGTTTCTGGCGGAAGAAGGCGCGCTGACCCGGCTCGGCCGTCACCACGCCAAACTGGTAACCCTGCGGGTCCTGGCGCACTTCGATGCGCGTGCCCTTGATGATGATGGAGCCGCGGGTCAGCACCACATTGCCGCTGAAAACGCTGATCTGCTTGAGGTCGTCATAGCGCAGCGCATCGGCCTCGATGCTCATCGGCTTCTTGGCATCGGTCTTCTCGGCACCGGCCACGCCCACGTTCAGTGCACAGGCGGCGCACAGAAGGAAGCGGAGGATAGCGAATTTCATAAAGGCACGAATCTTGCTCTTTGGGTCTCGGGCATTGTAATCGGGCCTGAGAGACTGCTCACGGCTTCCGACAGGGCCGCCCTGTATCCATAGACGCCCGAAGCCCTGTGTCTTGCGGTTTCGTGAGAGACTTCCCGGCACGGACTCCCGCGCTTTAGCGCAACGAGCCCGGCTCCACCCCGCCCGTGCGGGACCATCGCCCCTCATCACGCTGCGACCGTCCGCCATGAACCTGCTCTTTGTTGCCGACCCGCTGGAATCCTTCAAGACCTACAAGGACAGCACCTTTGCCATGATGCGCGAGGCGCAGCGCCGGGGCCACACGGTGGCCGCCTGCGAGCCGCAGCAGATGAGCTGGCTGGCCAGCACCGGTGTGCAGGCGCATGTGCGCCGCATCCGGCTGACCGGCCATGAGGAGCACTGGTTCCACGAGTCGCCGCTGCCACCGGCCCAGCGCCTGGCTGCGCTGCGCGACTTCGACGCCATCGTCATGCGCAAGGACCCGCCCTTCGACAGCGAGTTCTTCTACGCCACCCACCTGCTGGAGCAGGCCGAGCGCGAGGGCGCCCGGGTCTTCAACAAGCCGCGCGCGCTGCGCGACCACCCGGAAAAGCTGGCCATCCTCGAATTTCCGCAATTCACCACGCCCACCCTGGTCACGCGCGAGGCGCAGGCCGTGCGCGACTTCCACGCCCAGCACCGCGACATCATCCTCAAGCCGCTGGACGGCATGGGTGGTGCCGGCATCTTCCGGGTGCGCGACGACGGCCTGAACCTGGGCAGCATCATCGAGACGCTGAACCGCCACGGCGCGCAGACCCTGATGGTGCAGAAATTCCTGCCCGCCATCACCCAGGGCGACAAGCGCATCCTGGTCATAGGCGGCAAGCCCGTACCCTACAGCCTGGCACGCATCCCGCAGGGCGGCGAAGTGCGCGGCAACCTGGCGGCCGGCGGCAAGGGCGTGGCCCAGCCCCTGAGCGCACGCGACCGCGAGATCGCCGAAGCCATCGGCCCGGTGCTGGCTGCGCGCGGCCTGCTGCTGATCGGCCTGGACGTGATCGGCGACTGCCTCACCGAGATCAACGTCACCAGCCCCACCTGCTTCCAGGAAATCACCGACCAGGCCGGCTTCGACGTCGCGGCCATGTTCATCGACACGCTGGAAGTGGCGCTGACGGTGCGCTGAAGACCCGCCTTAGGCGACCGGCGCGCCGTCCACGAAGACCCGCAACTCACCCGGCGCGAACGGCATCCACACCTCGTCGGTGGTCAGCGGCGCCGTCACCACCACCGCCACCCGGTCACCCGGCGCGGCGTGCTCGGCGAAGTTCACGCTCAGGTCCTCGTCGCGCAGCGTGGCGCTGCCGAAGGGGTGCTGGCGCACCACGTGGTACAGGTTCGTGGACGCATGGGCCCACAGCGCCTCGCCATTGCTCAGCAGGAAATTGAAGGTGCCGTGGCGCGCGATCTGCGGCACCAGTTCGCGCAGGGTCAAGGTGAGCTCGGCGATGGGGGGCACGCTGGCGTGCGACTTGGCCAGTTCCTGCAGCAGCCAGCAGAAGGCGCGCTCGCTGTCGGTGTGGCCCACCGGGCGGAAGCTGCCGTGCAGTCTGGGCTGGTAGTCCTTGAGGTCGCCGTTGTGCGCAAACACCCAGTAGCGCCCCCAGAGTTCACGCACGAAGGGATGGCAGTTCTCCAGCGTCACCGCCCCCTGTGTGGCCTTGCGGATGTGGGAGATGACGTTGCGGCTCTTGATCGGGTAGTGGCGGATCAGTTCGGCCACCGGCGACCCGGCGGCCGACTGGTGGTCGACGAAATGGCGCAGGCCCTTGTCCTCGAAGAAGGCGATGCCCCAGCCGTCGCCATGATGATCGGTGCGCCCGCCACGCTCGGCAAAACCGGCGAAGCTGAACATCACGTCGGTCGGCACATTGCAGTTCATGCCCAGCAGCTGGCACATGGTCTTATGTCTCCAGTCGCGCCGGCGTGCGCATCTGCCAGGCCGCCAGCATGGCCAGCGCGCAGACCCCCGCCAACATCACGAAGGTCTCGTCGAAGGCGGCCAGCCGCGCCAGGCTGCTGTCGGGATGGCCCAGGCTGTCGCCGTGCGCGGCGATGCGCCACTCCAGCACGATGCCGCACAGGCTCACGCCCACGGCACCGCCCAGCATGCGCAGGAAATTGATGGCGCTGGAGGCCTGCGAGATCAGCCGCGGCTCCAGGCCCGCCATGGCGCCGTTGTTCAGCGAAGGCAGGATGAAGCCCAGGCCGATGCGCCCCAGCACCACCCAGGCCACCAGCAGCCACAGCGTGGCGTGCAGGCTGATCGTCACCATCAGCGCAAAGGAGGCGGCCAGCAGCGCCAGGCCCAGGCAGATCAGCACGCGGATCGGCCAGTGGTCCGACAGGCGCCCGGCCAGGGGGATGGTGACGGCCAGCACCAGCCCCGCCGGCAGCATGATGGTGCCCACGTGGGACGCCGAGAGCTGCTGCGCCATCTGGATGTACAGCGGCAGCAGGTAGGTCGAGCCGAACAGCGCCGTGCCGTAGATGAAGGCCACCAGGCTGCCCATGGCGAAGGAGCGGAAGGCGAACAGGTCCGGGTGCATGAGCGGCATGTCGCCGCGCCGCGCCTGGTGCCGCTGCCAGCCGATGAACGCCACCGTGCAGGCCAGCGCCACACCCAGCAGCACCCAGGCCTGTGCGGAAGTTGCGCCATGCAGCTCGACCATGCCGTTGAGCAGGCACAGCGTGCCCACGGTGGCCAGCAGCAGGCCAGCCCAGTCCAGGCGGTTGCCCAGGCGGTCGGCCGCGGCGCCACCGGGCGCGGTGACCGGCACATAACGGTAGGCCAGCCAGATCGAGGCCAGGCAGAAGGGCACGACCATGAAGAAGATCGAGCGCCAGCCGAACCAGTCCACCAGCAGACCGCCGATGCTGGGGCCCAGCGCCGGGGCCAGCACCACACCCATGCCGAAGATGCCGCCGGCGCGGCCGCGTTCCTGCGGCTGGAAGGCGCGCATGATGATGATGGCCGGGATCGGCTGTACCACCCCCGCGGCCAGGCCCTCGACCACGCGCGCGGCCAGCACCACCTCGAAATTCCCTGCCAGGCCGCCCCAGACACCGCCGCCCAGCAACATCAGCATGGCCACCACGTAAGTGCGGCGGTAACCGAAGCTCGCCAGCAGCCAGGGCGTGCACAGCATGGCCACCGTGGTCGCCACCATGAAGCTGGACGTGGCCCACTGCGCGCGCTCCTGGCCCAGCGTGAACTGCTGGCTCATGTCGGGAATCGCCACGTTGATGATGGTGGACGACATGATGGAGGCCATGGTGCCCACCATCACCGCCAGCAAGAGCAGCCAGCGGTAGCGCTCGCCGTAACGCGCCTGCATCTCGGGCAGGGTGGCCGGATGCGTCACACAGGCCCTCCGGCGGGGGCGCAGCGCAGGCTGACGCCGGCCACGTGGCCGAGCTCCGCCAGGGCCAATTGCAAGGCACGCTGCAGGCGCTGCAATTCCGCTGCCGTGACGTGCACGGCCAGCTCGGCCTCCACCTCCAGCCCGCCCTCCAGGTAATGCAGGCGCAGCGTCACCGGATGGCCCAGCACCTGCTGCGCCCTGGCCTGCACCTGCGTGCGCGACGGCAGCGCCAGCACGCGCGCCAGATGCCGCACCGTGCCGGGGTCGATGTGCACGGTGCACTCGGCGACGCGGTGCGCCGCCTTGACCTGCGCGCTGATCTGTTCGGCGATGTAGTGCCCTTCGGACACCGACAGATGCGTGTCCACCTCGACGTGCATGTCGATCACGGCCCAGTCGCCCATGCGGCGGGTGCGCAGGTTGTGCACGTCCAGCACGCCGTCGACCGCCTCGGCGGTCTGCAGGATGCGCGCGATCTCCCCGGGATCGAGCGCGTGGTCGGTCAGGCTGTGGAAGGCATCAACCGAGAAATCCCAGCCGGCCTTGACGATCATGAAACCCACGATGACGGCTGCCACCGCGTCCATGCTGTGGTAACCCAGCAGGTTGGCCGTTATGCCCACCGCCACCACCAGGGACGAGGCGGCGTCGGCGCGCGCGTGCCAGGCGTTGGCGATCAGCATGGAGGACTTGAGCCGCTCGCCGATGCGCCGCATGTAGCGGAACAGCCCCTCCTTGGCGACCAGCGTGATGAAAGCCGCCACCAGCGCCAGCGGATGCACGGCCCCCAGGCTCTGGCCGTCGTGCAGCTTGACCCCGGCCGTCCACACCATGCCCACGCCGGTGGCCAGCAGGATCAGGCCGATGGCCAGCGAGGCGGCCGTCTCGAAGCGGGCATGGCCGTAGGGGTGCTCCGCATCGGCCTCGGCGTGCGAATGGCGCGCGGCAAACAGCACCACGCCATCGGCCACCAGGTCGGACAGGGAATGCAGGCCGTCGGCAATCAGGGCCTGGGACCGCGCGAACACGCCGATCACCACCTGCGCACTGGCCAGGAACAGATTGACCCAGACGCTGATCCAGGTCGAGCGCAGGGCCTGGCGTTGCTCTTCGTTGCTGCGTGTCATGGCAGGGTGCGGGTCCGGGGGTGGCGGGAACCTGATGCTAGCAGGCAGGCCCCCTTGGTGGCACCATGCAGACATGATGCCGCGCCGCCTGACCTTCCTGCTCCTTCTGTCCCTGGCCGCCTTGCCGGCCCAGGCCAGCTCGCAACTCGCGCTGGACAAAGGCTGCTACAACTGCCACGGCGAACCACCCCGGCGCAACGCACCGGGCATGGCCCAGCTGGCGACCGACTACGCGCGCTACCGCGGCCAGGCCGACGCCCCGCGCCGGCTGGCCGACAAGCTGCGCGAGGGCGGCCTGTTCGCCCACATCGCCGCGCATGAGCGCCTTAGCCCCGAGGAATGCGAAGCGCTGATGCGCTGGATCATCGAGGGCGCGAAGTGAAATCAGGGAGGCGGGGCCGCCCGGGCGCAGGCCGCGCAGATGCAGGCCTTGCGCTGCGCCTCGGCCGGCACACGCGCCAGCAGATCCGGCGCAAACGTCACGGTGGTGCACCAGCAGGGCGGCTGGGCCTGGCCGGTCGCGCGCGCGACTTCGTTGGCACAGCCATTGGGCTGGCCGCACAGGGGGCAACGGCAGGGGTCGACGCTGGCAAGGGGTGTCTGCATGAGGAGCAGTTTAGCCGCCGGGGCCTCGTTTAGACTCCACGATCCCGTCTCTCGAAATCCATCGTGCCTGCCGTCCGCCCCTCCACCGTGCTGGCCCTGCTCCTGCTGGGCCACAGCCTGCTGCACTTCGTGCTGGGCTGGGTGCTGGGCCTCTCGGGTGACGAGGCGCACTACGCGCTCTACGGCGCCCAGCCGGCGTTGAGTTATTACGACCACCCGCCCCTGGTGGGCTGGGTGCAGTGGCCGCTGGTGGCGCTGGACGCGCCGGAGGGTTTCCTGCGTCTCATCCCCGAAGCCCTCTGGGCGTTCACCGCCCTCTTCATCCACGACACTGCGCGCCGCCTGCACACCCTGCTGGTGCCGGCCGCCGGCAGCGCCGACGCCGCCGGCCTGTGGGCCGTGCTGGCCTACAGCCTGGCGCCGGTGCTGCACATCCTGGGCATCGGCCTGCTGCCCGACACCCTGCTGATGCTGTTCACCGCCGCCATCCTCTGGCAGACCCTGCGCCTGCTGGACGAGAGTGTCGCGCAGCGCCTGCCCGAATGGCTGCTGCTGGGCGCGCTGCTCGGGCTGGCCGGCCTCTCCAAATACACCGCCATCTTCGCCGCGCTGCCGGTGCTGGCCTGCCTGCTGTCGGCCCATGGCCTGCGCCTGCTCAGGCAAGCCGGCCCGTGGATCGCCCTGCTGCTGGCCGTGGTGCTGGTGCTGCCGGTCTTCGTGTGGAACGCGCAACACGACTGGATCTCCTTTGCCTACCAGCTCAAGCACGGCAAGGGCAGCCACTGGCAACTCGGCCAGGTGCTGGTCTTCCTGCTGGCGCAAGCCCTGCTCTATCCGCTGCTGGTCTGGGGCGGCTTCGGCCTGCGCCACAAGGTGCTGGGCGGCTTCGAGCTGGACCGTTCCCAGGCCTGGCTGCTGGCCTTCTTCGCCCTGCCCTTCGCCGTGCTGGCCTATCTCTCGGGCGGCGGCTCCAGCCTGCCGCACTGGACGGCGCCGGCCTGGGTGGCCCTGGCGCCCTTTGCCGGCCTCGGCCTGGCGGCCCTGTGGGCGGGCGGGCGACGCACGCTGATCTGGGTGCTGGGCAGCCTGCAGGCCCTCTTCACCCTGGGCATGTACGTGCTCATGCTGCTGGCCGGCCCGCCCTGGATCGCCGGTGAAGAACCCGGCAGCGGCGAACCGGAAATGGTCAACCCCTTCACCGATTTCTACGGCTGGGACGAGGCCGGCGCGCACGCACAGCAACTGGCACGTGATAACAACATCTCCCATCTGGCCGTGCAGAACTGGACCCTGGCCAGCCGCTTCGCCTGGTATGCCCGCCCCCTGCCGGTGCACGTGCTGGCGCCCGACTTCGACCAGTTCTCGCTGTGGACCGGGCCCCTGCCCGTGGGCGAGAGCGCCGTGCTGCTGGACTGGTCGCAGATGGCGCACCAGCTGCCCGTGGGCGAGGGCCTGTTCGAACGCTGCGAGCCGGGCGAGAGCTTTGCCGTGCAGCACGCCGGGCGCGCCATCTCGCGCTTTCGCCTGTACCTGTGCCACGGCTGGGGCGACCGCCCCGCGCCGCGCCGCCAGGACGCTTCCTGAACTTCCATGAACAACGCTGTCACCCGCCGCCGCATCGCCCCCTGGCACTGGGCCCTTCCCTTCCTCGTGGCCGCGTTGACCGCGCCGCTGTGGCTGGGCTGGTACGAACCCGGCGTGTTCCGCACGCTCAACCGCGCCTTCATGGTGTTGCCGGACGGCTTATGGGCCCTGCTCTCGCTCTTCGGCACCGGCTGGGCCATCTATGCCGCCACGGCGCCAGCGCTGTGGCGCGCACCGCGCATCGTCCTGGCCTGGATCTGCGCCGCGCCGCTGGCCGGCGTGCTCACGCGCGTGGGCAAGAACCTGGCCGACAACCCGCGCCCGCTCGAAGTGCTGGGCCTGGAGGGCATCCACGTCATCGGCGAGCCGCTCTTCATCGCCGCCATGCCGTCGGGGCATGCCATCACCGCCTTCGCCGGCGCCACCGCCATCTATTTCGCGCTGGAGCCGGGCCGGCGCCTGCGCTGGCTCTGGCTTTTCGTCTTCGCCTTCGGCGTGGCCTGCTCGCGCATCGCCGTGGGCGCCCACTGGCCGGCCGACGTGTCGGTGGGCGCGGCCATCGGCCTGCTCAGCGGACTGACGGGCGCCTGGCTGGCCGGGCGCATCCCCGAGCGCCACCTGCGGCCGCAGGCCTGGCTGATGCGCGGTGTGGCCGTGTTCGGCCTGTACTGCCTCTACGTGCTGTGGACCGACGAGATGGGCTTTGCCATCAACATGCCCTGGCAGTACGCGCTGGGGGCCTTCCTGGCCGCCTGCCTGGCGCTGTTTGCCGCGCGCAGCCTGCGCACCAACTGAAACCTGACGGAAACATACCCATGCTGCTGTATGACCTGGTGAATGCAAAACGCGCCCACTTCAGCCCCAACAGCTGGCGTGCGCGCTTGGCCCTGCTGCACAAGGGCCTGGCCTTCGAGGTGCGCGACGTGCTGTTCGGCGACATCCCCGGCATCCACAGCGGCGGTGACAAGCTGACCATCCCCACCCTCTCGCATGACGGCAAGCTCGTCACCGACAGCTGGGCCATCGCGCAGCACCTGGACACGGCCTTTCCCGACACACCGCGTCTGATCCCCGCCGGCGCCGAGGGGCATGTGCTCAAGTTCTTCCAGTACTGGGCGCAGACCACGATTCACGGCGGCATTGCGCGCCTGATCCTCAAGGACCTGCACGACAGCCTGGACCCGGCTGACCAGGCCTACTTCCGCGCTTCGCGCGAGAAGATGTACAAGACCACACTGGAAGACCTGCAGGCCGGCCGCGAGGACCGCGTCGATGCCTTCCGCAAATCGCTGCAGCCCCTGCGTCTGGCGCTGGGCGACGGACCCTACATCTGCGGCGAGCAGCCCGGCTATGCCGACTACCTGGCCTTCGGCGGTTTCATGTGGGCGCGCGTGAGCAGCCCCTTCCAGTTGCTGCTCGCCGACGATCCGGTCCACGCCTGGCGTGAGCGTTGCCTGGATCTTTACGAAGGCGCTGCACGCAGGGAACGGGCCGCCTGACAACATGTGAGCGCCCGGCTGTCCCTGTTCCGTGCCAGACCTTCCGCTGCGATGACGTCCCCCGCTCCCGCCGACAACGCTCCCCCGTCCGCCCTGGCCCCGCTGCGCCTGCCGGTGTTCCGCATGCTGTGGGCCACCTGGCTGACCGCCAACGTCTGCATGTGGATGAACGATGTCGCGGCCGCGTGGATGATGACCTCGCTCACCACGACCCCCATCTGGGTGGCCCTGGTGCAGACCGCCTCCACCCTGCCGGTGTTCCTGCTGGGCCTGCCCAGCGGGGCCATGGCCGACATCCTGGACCGCCGGCGCTATTTCATCCTGACCCAGTTCTGGGTAGCCGGCGTGGCCCTGCTGATGTGCGTGACCATCCTGGCGGGCTGGATGTCGCCGGCCCTGCTGCTGCTGCTGACCTTTGCCAACGGCATCGGCCTGGCCATGCGCTGGCCGGTGTTCGCGGCCATCGTGCCCGAGCTGGTGCCGCGCACGCAACTGCCGGCGGCCCTGGCCCTCAATGGCGCGGCGATGAACGGTTCGCGCATCATCGGGCCGCTGGTGGCCGGCGCCCTGATCGCCAGCGCCGGCACCCTCTACGTCTTCCTGCTCAATGCCGCGCTCTCCGTGATCGCCGGTTTCACCATCATGCGCTGGCGCCGCGAGCACAAACCCAACCCCCTGGGCCGGGAGAAACTCTTCAGCGCCATGCGGGTGGGTATGCAGTTCGTCGCGCATTCGGCGCGCCTGCGTGTGGTGCTGTTGCGCATCGCCCTGTTCTACAGCCACTGCACGGCGGTGCTGGCCCTGCTGCCGCTGGTGGCGCGCGGCCTGCCCGACGGCGGCGCCGGCACCTTCACCCTGCTGCTGGCCGCCATGGGCTCGGGCGCTGTCGTCGCCGTGCTCTTCCTGCCGCGCATGCGCCAGGCCATGAACCTCGATCAGCGCGTGGTCTTCGGCACCGTGCTGCAGGCGGCATCGATGGCCGTGATCGCCTTCACGCCCAATATTTACCTGGCCGTGCCCACCATGTTCCTGGGCGGGGTGGCCTGGATCACGGTGGCCAATTCCCTGAGCGTGTCGGCCCAGATGGCGCTGCCCAACTGGGTGCGCGCCCGGGGCATGTCCATGTACCAGATGGCGCTCATGGGCTCCGGCGCCATCGGCGCCGCCGTCTGGGGCCAGGTGGCGACCTGGAGCAGCGTGCAGACCAGCCTGCTGGTGGCGGCCATTTCTGCCGTGCTCACCCTGTTCCTGGCCCGGCGCTACTGGGCGGGCCACCACGGCGAGGAAGACCTGACGCCGGCGAGCGAGTACACGCAACCGGTGGTCAGCACACCACCGCCCTCCGGCCACATCCTGGTCACGATCGAGTACCGCATCGATCCGGCCCAGGCCGAAGCATTCAAGGCCGTGCTGGAGGACAACCGGCACAGCCGCCTGCGCCGAGGCGCGCTCCACTGGGAGCTGCTGCACGACCTGAGCCAGCCGGGGGTCTACGTCGAGCACATCGTCGATGAATCCTGGACCGATCACCTGCGCCGCTTCGAGCGCATGACGGCCGATGACGTCGCGCTGCGCGAGCGCGCGCGGGCTTTTCACATCGGCGACGCCCCGCTGGTCGTGAAACGCTTCGTGATCGAGAGCACGGTGCGCAACTGAAGCGGCCATGAGCGAACTGCTGCCCATGCTGCTGATCTGTGCCGTTGGCCTGGGCGCCGGCGTGCTGGGCGGCGTGATCGGCTTTGGCACCACCATCCTGCTGATGCCGCCGCTGGTGTACTTCTACGGCCCCATGACGGCCGTGCCCGTGATTGCGCTGGTGGCCATCGTGGCCAACCTGGCGCGCGTGGGCCTGTGGTGGCGCAGCATCGACTGGAAACTCTGCGGCGTCTATGCGGCCACCTCCGTGCCCGCCGTGGTGCTGGGCGCCCACACCCTGGTGCAGTTCAACCCGCGCCTGATCGAGCTCATCCTCGGCAGCTTCCTGCTGCTGATGATCCCGGTGAGGCGCTGGCTGCGCCGCATGGAATGGAAACCCCACCTCGGCCACATGGCGCTGGTGGGCGCGGTCATCGGCTACCTCACGGGCATCGTCGCCTCCACCGGTGCGATCAACACCCCGTTCTTCCTGGCCTTCGGCCTGGTGAAAGGCGCCTACATCGGCACCGAGGCCGCCAGTTCGCTGGCCGTCTTCCTGGCCAAGGGCGCGGCCTTCCACACGCTGGGCGTGATCGACAACCGCGCCATCAGCCAGGGCCTGCTGATCGGCGTCTTCGTGCTCATCGGCTCCACCCTGTCCAAGCGCCTGGTACTGCACCTGCCCGAGCACCGATTCCTGCAACTCATGGAAGCCGTGATGCTGGTGTCCGGGCTTTCCATCCTGTGGATGGCCTGGCCGCATGACTGACTGGGCAGGCCATCTGGCCATAAGGCCGCTATCAATCGGCCATCGCTCATAGCCATGCTCCGCAGCAATGAAGGCGCCAGCCCGCTCAGATTTGCTCGCCTACGCCCGGCTATTCGCCGATAGAATTCTCAATTTGGCACACCCGCACGAAAGTCGGGGTCGCAAAACCTCCGGTCTAAAGCCCCTTCCCTGGGCACGATAGCGGGGTTGCCGTCAAGACGGTCTGTTTCGGGACCGGCTCTTGTCGCAAACAGAAACGCCACCTGCGCGTTTCCGTGTTTTGCCACTCCCACTTTTGCCAGCGTGCCAGCCCTTGAATGGAAGCACGCATGGAACACCCGCAAGCAGAGTTCGCCCCCCGCCCGCCGGCTACCGACGCAGAAACGGCGTGGCATGACACCCTGGCCGCCATGAGCTCGGTGCTGCAGGACTGCCTGCGGCCCCCACGGGCCGCACCGTCCCGCGAGATCGACCGGGCGGAAGAAGCCCTGCGCGAATACACCCGGCGGATACGGCAACAGAAGCAGCTGGCCGAGGCCGCGTTGTGAACCCGTCCAGCGCCATCACAGACCCCCTGCCGGAAGCCGCCACGGTGAAAACCCGTGCGGCGCGCGGGCGCATGTTACCCGCCTTGCCGGGTTCGCTCGACCCGCAACGTGACAAGCTGCGCTTTTGCATCGGCGAATGCCAGGCCGACCGGCCCGCAGCGGGCGGCGTGGAGACCTCGCCCGGCCGTTTCCGCTGCGCCAACTGCTGGGCCGCCTTCCAGGCCCGGATGAAATTCCGCTGAGACGCCACCCACCCCCCTCGACATCGCCACCTGAGTACGCCCCATGCTGCCCCAAATCAAGACCCTGCTCGGCCAGAAGTCCGCCGCCCCGGCCCAGCGCGAAGCCCGTGCGGAACGCATGCCACCCGACGAGGGCATGCGCTATCGACGCGAGATGCTCTACCAGTCCATCCGCGAAAGCATGCTGGCCATGGAAGTGCTTTCCAACATGTACAAGTTCAAGGTGGTGAACGTCGACCAGCAGCACGAGGTCTTCATTGCCATGATCGAAGTCAGCAAGCTGTTCGAAGCCAAATGGAACGGCACCACCGCCAGCTTCGCCCAGGCCGAGCAGCGCATGATGACCGGCGCCACGAACCGCGCCGGTGTCACGCTGCAGGGCGTCTTCTGGCGCGTCGACGAATCGGTCGACGCCTTCGCCATGCCGGCCCGGGCCGGCGACGGCACCGAGCAGGCCGGTGTGGCCATGCGCACACGCGAAGTGCCGGGTGACGTCTCCCACGCCAGGGTGCGACTGGCGCGCCGCAGCGCGGAGACCCCCGCCGAACCGGCGCCACCGACGGGCAGCGCGAACAGCACGCCCGGTGCCCCCGCCGCAGGCGGCGGGAAAAGCGACATCGGCAGCACCCAGTACGGGCAACTCTGAAGCACTCCATGGAACTCGCCAGCCTGCTCCAGTCCCCCGCCGCGCTTCCCAGCATTCCCCGCGTGATCGCGCTGCTGCTGGCCGAACTCGACCGGGACGAGCCCGATCTCTTCCAGATCAACCGGCTCCTGGGCCAGGACCCCGTGCTGACCACGCGCCTGCTGCAACTCGTCGGCACGGCGCACCACCAGCTGCAGAAGCCGATCACCAGCGTGGGCGAGGCCATGGCCCTGGTGGGCCTGCAGCAGGTGCGCGAGCTGGCCTACGCCGCGGCCGCCACCAGCGCCTTCCGCCAGGTCGGCAATGTGGACATGCCGCGCTTCTGGCGCTACAGCCTGAACGTGGCCAAGCTCACGCGGCACCTGGCCAAGGACGCCCGCCATGCGGTGTCACCGTTCACGGCCGGACTGCTGCACGGCCTGGGCATGCTGGTCATGCACCTGGGCATGCCCAGGCAGATGGAAGAACTCGACCGTCGTGTGCCCCTGTACGCCCCGCAGCGGCACAGCGCCGAATACGAACTGGTCGGCTACAACTACGCCCAGGTCGGGGCCGACCTGGCGCGCGCCTGGCAGCTGCCACAGGCCCTGGTGGACATCCTGGAACACCAGGACGCGCCTTTCGAGCGCGACAACTACGAGCCCCTCAGCGGCATCCTGCACCTGGCGGTGTGGCGCTGCCGCACCATGGAGATGGGCTACACCGACCGCGATCTGGCCGGGACCTTTCCCGACACCACGGCCCTGGCCCTGCAGCTGGACCTGCACGACGTGCTGGACCGCGACCCCATCGCCTGGACCACGGGGCAGGAGGTTGACGCCCTGACCGGCTAGAGTTGCGGACGCTTTTCCTCGCCGGTCTGCGCCTGCGGTATCGTTCCACACCTGCGCACCCCACCCGAAGGAAACGCCATGTCCATCCTTGCCGCCATCGTCATCGTCCTGGTCGCCCTGCTGCACATCTGGTTCCTCGTGCTGGAAATGTTCCTCTGGGACAAGCCGGCCGGCCTGAAAGCCTTCGGCCAGACGCTGGAGAAGGCCCAGGCCTCCAAGGTGCTGGCCGCCAACCAGGGCCTGTACAACGGCTTCCTGGCAGCCGGCCTGCTCTGGGGGCTGAGCCTGGGCGCGGCGGGTACGCACATCCAGGTCTTCTTCCTGCTCTGCGTGCTGGTGGCCGGCCTGTACGGCGCGGCCACCGCCAGCCGCAAGATCCTCTTCGTGCAGGCCCTGCCGGCCGCGCTGGGCCTGGTGCTGCTGATGCTGTCCTAGTCCCCGCCGGCTGCAACCCCGCACATGGACATCGTCTCGCACGGACTCTGGGGCGGCCTCGCGCTGGGGCGCGCCAGCCGGCGCAGCTTCTGGACCGCCTTCGCCATCGGTACCGCACCCGATCTCTTTTCCTTCGGCCTGGTCTTCGCCAACGGCCTGCGGGTCCACGGCCTGGATTTTTTCAACGGCCTGGGCCACCCGCCGGACCCCACGCTCATCCCGGCCTACGTGCACAGCCTCTACAACGCCACGCACAGCCTGGTGGTGTTCGCCCTCGTGTTCGGCCTGGTCTGGCTGGTGCGCGGCAAGCCCCTGATGGAGCTGGGCGCCTGGGGCCTGCACATCGCGGTGGACATCTTCACGCACAGCGAAGCGTTCTTCCCCACGCCCTTCCTGTGGCCACTCTCGGATGTGCGCGTCGACGGGGTGCCGTGGAGCGACCCGCGCATCTTCTTCGGCAACGTGCTGCTGCTGGCCGCGCTGTATGCCTGGTTTTTCCTCAGACGGAAAAAACCGGCCTGAGGCAACGGGCCGCTTCAGGGACATGACGCGCATCACGCCACGCCGGCGTTACCACAACTTACAGACGGCAACAGCCACTTCATCAAGAATGGTTGTCCCCGTCTTCTCCCCCTCACCATGAGCAAGCCCGGCAAGAAAGCGCCACCTGCACCTGCACCTGTACCCGTCCCCGCGCAGGCGGGCTCGCTCAAACTTGCCTTCCTGGGCTGGTACGGGGTGGTCGGCGTCACGCTCGCTTACGTCACCCCGGTCAAGCTGCCCTTTGCCGAGGGCTACGCCAAGGAACACTGGCGCCACGCGCTGGGCAGCCTGGTGCTGATGCTCATGCTGATCGGCGGCATCGTGAGCCTGGCCTTCCACCTGCTCGACGCCAACGACTTCAAGTCGCAGATCGTCGACTACGTCAAGACCCACAAACAGCGCGACCTGGTGCTCGAAGGCGACATCCACGTCACCTGGTTCCCGCAACTGGGCCTGGAAACCGGCAAGCTCAGCCTGAGCCAGCGCAACAGCAGCCTCAAGTTCGCCTCGGTGGAGAACGCGCGGCTCTACGTCGCCTGGTGGCCCCTGTTCATCAAGCAGGTGCAGGTGGAACGCGTCGTGCTCGACGGCGTGCACGCCAACCTGCAACGCCACCCCGACGGCAGCACCAATTTCGACGACCTGTTGCAGCCGGCCGACTGGATGGGCGAACTCCAGTTCGCGGTGGAGAAAGTGCGCGTACTCGACTCCACGCTCAAGCTCCATGACGAGGCCTCGGGCCAGACCTATTTCGTGCACGAACTCAAGCTGGAAACCGGCCGCCTGGCCGACGCCACGGCCGGGCAGGTGCAGGCCAGCCTGCGCCTGCAGTCGGCACAGCCGCCGCTGGACCTGCAGCTGCGCCTGAACGCGCAGCTGCTCTACGACCACGCCGCCCATCGCTACGAGCTGTCCCAGATGGAAGGCCAGGCGCAGGGCGAGGCCGGCGGCTTCAACGAACTGCTGCTGGACTGGCGCGGCAGGCTCACGGCCTGGCCGGATCAGCACCGGCTGGTGCTGGAGCCCTTCAGCGCCACGGCACGCGGCCGGCTGGCGCAGGACCCTTTTGAAGGCAAGCTGGCGGCGGCGCGCGTGCAGCTCACGCGCGACCTCTGGCAGGCCAGCACCCTGGCCCTGGAAGGCCGCATCACACGCGAACCGTCCGTGCTGGCCGCCACGCTGCAGGTACCGGCCATCGAAGCCGGCGCCAAGAGCTGGAAGAGCGCCGATGTGCAAGGCAGCATCGAACTCAAACACGCCGGTGGTCTGCTGCAGGGGCGCGGCAACAGCCCCCTGCTCTACGACACCGAGAAACGCCAGCTGCAACTCGACGCTCTCAACACCAGCTGGAGCGCCAGCCACCCCCTGCTGGCTGCGCGCCTGCAGGCCACGGCCAGCGGCAAGCTGTTGGCCGCACTGGCCACGCAGGAGGTGACGCTGGACGTGAAGGCCGGCGTGGATGACAACCAGCTCAGCGGCCGCGTGCAGTTGCAGGACTTCAAGGCCCCGGCCTGGACCTTCGATCTCACAGCCAGCGCGCTGGACCTGGACCGCTACCTGGTCAGCGACTGGGCACGCCGCCTGCAGGAAAGCACGCAAGCCCAGGACTTCGACCGGCTCAAGACCCTGAACCTGCGCGGCAAGCTGCGCAGCGAGTCACTGCGCATGGCGCGCCTGCAGACGGGTGCATTCACGGCCGAACTGCGCGCCGCCTCGGGCACGCTCAGTGTGGAGCCGCTCTCGGCACAGCTCTATGGCGGCAACCTGCAAGGCGGCCTGACCCTGAGCGCCGGCGAGGCGCCGCAACTCAGCGTGCGCCAGAAACTCACGGGCGTGCAGATCGATGCCCTGCTGGCCGACCTGACGGGCGGCGAGGCCCGGCTCAGCGGCAAGGGCAACCTGCTGTTCGACCTGAGCGCGCAAGGTGCCACGCTGCCAGCGCTGCGCCAGTCGCTCACGGGCACGGCCAGCCTGGCGCTCACGCGCGGCACGCTGGCCGGCGTGCAGCTGGGCGAAGCCCTGCTGGCCGGCAAGGAGCAGCTGGGCCTGGCCGGCGCCGAGCGTCGCGACAGCGTGCGCCTGACGGAAAACACGGCCTACAACGAACTCAAAGCCAGCATGACCTTGGCGCAAGGCAAGGCACGCAGCGAAGACCTGCTGCTGAAGTCCCCGCTCTTCACCAGCAAGGGCGAGATGGACCTGGACCTCGGCACCTGGCAGATCGACGGCTGGCTCGATACCACCGTGGCACCGGGTCTCAAGCGCGCCAGCGCCGGCGAACTGGCCGAACTGGCGGGCATCAACATCCCCATGCGCATCAACGGCCAGGGCAGCGCAGCAACCCTCAGCTACAGCCTGGGCGAAGCCAGCGGCGGCAATCTGCCCCGGCTGGCGCGGGCCAACCAGGCGCGCGTGACGGCGGCGGCCGCGCCGATTCCGGCAGCGCCTGTCAGTACGACGACCACCGCCAGCACGGCCGGCGCCGGCAAGCCAGCAGGCAAATAAACGTCACCGCCGCGACCAGGGGCGGCGCTGCAAGTCCACTTGCGCCTGGGCCTGGCGCCCGAGACAATGCGCCATGCAAAGCAAGACCTTCACCATCGGTCGCTTCCGCCGCGCGGACTACGACGAAAAATCCCAGCAGCTGGACCTGCACTGGGACAGCAAGACCGTGCTGGCCTACAAGCAGGTGCCGCAGGAAGTCTTTCGCCGCCTGTGCAGCGCACCGAACCCGACGACTTATTGGGAAGACCGGATTGCGGAGGAGTATCCGAGGGGGGTGCCGATGGGCAAGGGCTCGGGCACCGACGATGCGACTCAGAAATTTCGGGATTTGTTTGGCGGCGGTAAGTGAGCGCGCTCGCTTTAGCAGAGACGGGCCTTACTGCGAGGTTTCGCGGTTTTTTTTGAGCCTCCGGTCGCGGTATATTTGCGAGAATTCTTCAAACAAAACAAGCATTTAGCTTGCAACACGGGGGCGCTAGGATGAATTTCCGTCCATGTCATTCCGCACTTTTGCGGTCTACATCACGTTAGAGCGCTCCACATGCAGACGCTCTCATCACTTCTTCCGGCCACCGCTCTAGTAGCAATCATCATCTTCATGCTGAAGGAGATTCTGGAGACTTGGAGACGCCACAGCAGCGAGGGGCGCAAGAAAAAAGCGATCAAAGAACTTCTCGCTCGCGAATGCGAGTTGAACCACTGGGCCATCCGATCACTGCGCAGCATCGCTGATGAACTTCAGTCTGCACCAAACCCAGATTCCACAGCTGCCTTCTCAATTGAGTATGCGAAAAGTGGACGAATTTACGCATGCATAGACTCTGAATCGAAAGGCAACTATTCAAAGATTGCTGTTCCGGTTATTCACCAAGAACAGATGTCAAAGCATCTTCTTGAAGTCGCAACACTTGATAAAGATCTATTCGACCTTGTGGAGCCGGCCCTCACCGCGACAGCAGAGCTAGCGCATGTGCGCGAGAGCCTTCTCTACCACGGGTCATCAGACGAGGATGACGTTGCCAGAAGCCACATTCAAGGGTTCGCTGAGTACGCGATTGGCGAGATCGAAGAAGCCCGCACAACTCTATCCGCCTTGTATCGCGCATGCACGGGCAAAGATCTCAGTGAAATGCGCCTGCGGTGAGCGAGCGCTTTGATCCCTCCATCGAGAGGACGCTTTCCGGCCTAAGGCTTATAAGTACATCTCGTGTCAGACGTTAGGTCAACTAGCAACCCCAATGACGCACTCTATCGACTTTGACTCCATCGAAGCGCGCCTCTTCACCCTTCACCACGCAGTCCTCGGTAGCAGGGCGTTCTGCGACCGATTCAAGATTGCCCGTCACTCCGAGGCGCCGGCTGAATATGAGTGGTGGCAGTACTTCGGAAACTTGAAGGCTCTCGTCAGCGGAACGATGATTGATGCGGCGATCAAGATCCGCATGCTTCAGGACATTGGTCGTGCGGAGGACGAAGAGTTCGATGCCAACACTCTCCAGCTGGATGCGAGTAGAGGCCTTGACATCGGAACGATCGAGGGAGGCGGCGCACTGTCACTACGCGACTCATGCAACAAGATCATCCATGCAACCGGTGCAAAACTCGTGTGGCAAGAAGTCGGCGCGGGCAAAGACTTGTTCGAGTACTGGACCGGTGTCTGCCGCCTGTTCGGCCATGAGCAGTCAGGCAAAGCGTGGGTGGCCCGAGTCAACGTCGCAGATTGGTGCACGGCCATGATGCGGTTCAACGCCGTATTCCAGGAGCACATCGATTGGGCACGTGTGCTCAAGTGGGATGAGTAGGCCTAACCCTCTGCTGCACCCGAAGTGCCATAGCGGGCTTCGCCCGCTTCCGCACTCGGGAGGCCCCAAACTTCAGCTCTCCACCCGCTCACCCGCTGCGGCGGGCTGAGCCAACGCCTTCAGCGCTCGTCCCACTTCCGTCTCCACCTTGAGTGTCAACACCGGGTCCGCCCGCGTCCGCCCCCGATTGACGGTCGCGACGGGTTTGCCGGCCGCCACCGCCTCCTCCACAAAGCGGTAACCCGAATACACCATCAGTGAAGAGCCGGCCACGAGCACGGCATCGGCCTGCGCCAGCGCCGCACGCACAGCCGCCACACGCTCACGTGGCACGCTTTCACCGAAGAAACCACATCCGGCTTGAGCAAACCACCGCAGTGCGGGCAGGCGGGTACGCCGAAGGCGGCAAAGTCGAGCGACTCCAGATCGGCATCGCCATCAGGTAGGCTGCGCGCATCGAGCGCCAGCCAGTCCGGGTTGCGCGCCATCAGTTCCTCCTGCAGCGCACGGCGCGGAGAGCGAACGCCACAGCCCAGGCAACACACGGTGTCGATTCGCCCATGCAAGTCCACCACGGCCTGGCTACCCGCGGCCTGGTGCAGGCCGTCGACGTTCTGCGTGACGAGCTGGACGATGCGGCCCGCGCGCTCCAGCTGCGCCAGCGCGTGATGCGCGGCCGTGGGCAAGGCGCCGGCCATGGTGCGCCAGCCCAGCATGCTGCGTGCCCAGTAGCGCTGGCGCGCCAGCGCGCTGTCCACAAACAGTTGGTAGCGCATGGGCTCCTGGCGTTTCCAGGCGCCGTTTTCGTCGCGGTAGTCGGGGATGCCGGCGGCGGTGCTGCAGCCGGCGCCGGTGATGACCAGCAGGCGCGGGTGCTTGGCGACAAAGTCGATCAGGGGCTGCAGGCCGTCCATGAGCGGATTGTGCGGTGTGGTGGAACCAGGCCGGGAAATTCGTGTGACTTATTTCACACCGGCGTCAGCCGGACGAATTGCACCGTGACTTAATCGACAGAAACGAATGCGGCGTGTGTCACGCGGTGTTGCTCTTTTTTACAAACGACTTAATCTGACTACACGACGAAGTTGCAGCAAGAAATGGACGGCCAAACCCACAAGGGGCCCCTGGTTCTTCGGCGTGAACACACAACACACCAAGGAGTTTCACCATGAAAAAGATCGCAGTTTCCATCGCATTCGCCGCCATGGCCATCGCCACCCATGCCCAGAGCATGGAGACGCCCGCCCCCTCCGCTGCCGCCTCGTCGGCCGTGGCCCGCTTTGTGGACCAGCCCTACAACTGCATGCAAATGCTGGGTGGCGGCAACGACGGTGACACGCTGCCCACCAGCTACAACGTGGCACTGGATGCCTCGCTGAAGGAAATCAACGCGCCTGTGGACCAGGCTTTCGCCCAGCTGAACGCACGCTGCGCGATGCGTGTGAGCGATACCAGCCGCGTCGGCGCGCGCTAAGCGCCACGCACGCTCCCGGCACTGCGGCAGGCCCACGGGCCCAGGCCTCAGCGCCAAAAAATAACGGCACCCTCGGGTGCCGTTTTGTTTGGCGCCGCCCTTGAGCCAGGGCGAGGGGGTGGCGTCAGGCTGCCGCCTTGACCTTCAGGCGCCAGGCGTGCAGCAGCGGCTCGGTATAGCCGCTGGGCTGCTCCAGGCCCTTGAACACGAGGTCGGTGGCCGCCTTGTAGGCCATGGAGGTGGCGAAGTTACCAGCCATCTTCTGGTACAGCGGGTCGCCGGCGTTCTGCTGGTCCACCACGGCGGCCATGCGCTCGAAGGTGGCACGCACCTGCGCCTCGTCGGTGATGCCATGCTGCAGCCAGTTGGCCATGTGCTGGCTGCTGATGCGCAGCGTGGCGCGGTCTTCCATCAGGCCCACGTTGTGGATGTCGGGCACCTTGGAGCAGCCCACACCCTGGTCGATCCAGCGCACCACGTAGCCCAGGATGCCCTGTGCGTTGTTGTCCAGCTCCTGCTGGATTTCCTCGGCGCTCCAGTTGGGCTTGGCAGCGACGGGGATGGTCAGCAGGCCGGTGAGCAGCTTCTCTTCCAGCGCCTTGAAGTTCTTCGCCGTGGCCTGCTGCTCCAGCGCGTCCTGGATGTCGGCCACGTTGACCTGGTGGTAGTGCAGCGCGTGCAGGGTGGCGGCGGTGGGCGAGGGCACCCAGGCCGTGTTGGCGCCGGCCAGCGGGTGCACCACCTTCTGCTTGAGCATGGCAGCCATCAGGTCGGGCATGGCCCACATGCCCTTGCCGATCTGGGCACGGCCCTTGAGGCCGCAGGCCAGGCCTTCGAGCACGTTGCTCTTCTCGTAGGCATCGATCCACTCGGTGCCCTTCATGGCGGCCTTGCGGATCATGGGGCCGGCGTACATGGCGGTGTGCATCTCGTCGCCGGTGCGGTCCAGGAAGCCGGTGTTGATGAAGGCCACACGGCTCTTGGCCGCGGCAATGCAGGCCTTGAGGTTGACGCTGGTGCGGCGCTCCTCGTCCATGATGCCCAGCTTGACCGTGTTCTCGGCCAGGCCCAGCAGTTGCTCGACCCGGGCGAACAGCTCGGAGGCAAAGCCCACCTCGGCGGGGCCGTGCATCTTGGGCTTGACGATGTAGATGGAGCCAGTGCGCGAGTTGCGCACGCCGTTCTGCGTCAGGCCCTTGAGGTCGTGCAGGGCGATGGTGGTGGTGATGACGGCGTCCATGATGCCTTCATGGATCTCGCTGCCGTCGCCGTAGAGGATGGCCGGGTTGGTCATCAGGTGGCCGACGTTGCGCACGAAGAGCAGCGAGCGGCCGTGCAGCCGGATCTCTTCGCCGTTGGCGCCCTTGTAGATGCGGTCGGCGTTGAGGCGGCGCACGAAGGTCTTGCCGCCCTTGCTCACCTCTTCGGTCAGCGTGCCCTTGAGGATGCCCAGCCAGTTGTCATAGGCCAGCACCTTGTCGTCGGCATCGACCACGGCCACGGAGTCTTCCAGGTCCAGGATGGTGGAGAGCGCGGCTTCGACCAGCAGGTCGCTCACGCCGGCAGCGTCGCTGCGGCCGATGGGCGTGCTGCGATCGAACTGGATCTCGATGTGGATGCCGTTATTGCGCAGCAGCACGGCCGAGGGCGCCACCGCGCTGCCCTGGTAACCCACGAATTTGTGCGCGTCGACCAGGCAGTATTTGCTGCCGTCTTTCAGCGCCACCTTCAGCTTGCCGCCTTCGACCGTGTAGGCGGTGGCGTCGACGTGCGAGCCCTTCTTCAGCGGGGCCACGCGGTCCAGCACGTGGCGCGCGTATTCGATGACCTTGGCGCCGCGCTTCGGGTTGTAACCCTTGCCGTCCGGGCCGGCCTTGCTGGCGCCATCGTCCTCCGGCAGGGCGTCGGTGCCATAGAGCGCGTCGTACAGCGAACCCCAGCGCGCGTTGGCGGCGTTGAGCGCGTAGCGTGCGTTCAGGATGGGCACCACCAGCTGCGGGCCGGCCTGCACGGCGAGTTCGGCGTCCACGTTGGCGGTGTCGCTCTGCACTTCGGCGGGCACGGGGGCCAGGTAACCGGTCTTCTCCAGGAAGGCGCGGTAGGCCTTCATGTCCTTGATGGGACCGGGGTGGGCCTTGTGCCAGGCATCCATCTCCAGTTGCAGGCGGTCGCGCTCGGCCAGCAGGGCGGCGTTCTTGGGACCCAGCTCATGGGCGATGGCGTCGAAGCCTTTCCAGAAAGCCGCGCTGCTGATGCCGGTGCCCGGCAGCACCTTGTCTTCGATGAAGCGGTACAGCTGGGTGGCGACTTGCAGCCGGTGGGCTTTGGTGCGTTGCGTCATGGTCTTAACTCCTGGAATATAAAAATCGTAGTCAGACGGCGTGTCATTCGGCGGGAAAGAAGCCGAGCACGTCGTTGAGCGTGTTGCCGGTACGCGTGGGTTGGGTACCCAGTTCCTCGAAAGGCAGCGCATAGCGGTTGACCCACAGGGTCCGGTAGCCGTACCAGGTGGCGGCCAGTGCGTCCCAGCTGTTGCTGCTGACGAAGACGATCTGCGCGGCACGCAGGCCGGTCGCCTGCTCGCCCAGCGCGTACGCCTCGGGGTGGGTCTTGTACTTGCGCACGGCGTCCACGCTGATCACGTGGTCCAGCAGGCCTTCGAGGCCCGCGCTGCGCACGGCGATGCCCAGCATCTCAGGGTCGCCGTTGGAAAGGATGCCGGTGGTGATACCGCGGGCCTTCAGCGCCTGCAGCACGTCGCGGTTTTCCGGGAAGGCGCTCAGGTGACGGTACTGGTTCATCAGCTGCAACTCGGCCTCGGGCGTGAGGATGAGCTTGAGGCGCTTGCAGGCGTAGCGCAGGCCGGCCTGCGTGAGTTGCCAGAAGGGCTGGTAGTGCGAGCCGTGGTTGCTGGTGGTGACCAGGCGCGTGTATTCGATCTGCTTCTCGCGCCAGAGCTGGCCCAGGGCCTGGCCCTGGCCGGGAAACAATTGTTCCGCCACGAGGCCGACGCTGTAGACGTCGAACAAGGTGCCATAGGCGTCGAACAGCACGGCTTTCGGCTGTGACGTGGCAGAGGCGCGGGTTTTTTCCATGCCTCCACTTTATTTGATACTTTCAAAACCATTAATAGCAAAATAATGCGTAAATTGCGAACAAAAAGTATCGAATCGACTTTTTGGGCCAAAAATGCCAAGAACGGCATAATCGGATCGGTCGATGGCATCAATCCATCAATCGCCGTCTTCTTTCATGATCTGCCGTGTTTTGACAGCCAATTTTGATGAACATGCCCTTTGATCTGGTCGATCTGCGCCTCATGGTGCGCATTGCCGAAGCCGACAGCCTGACCAAGGGCGCCGAGGCGGCCCATATGTCGGCCCCCGCGGCCAGCACCCGCATCAAGAACATCGAGGAAAGCCTGGGCGTCAAGCTGCTGCACCGCAGCTCCCAGGGCGTGACGCTCACGCCGCCGGGCCAGGCCTTTGTGCACCACGCCCGCCTGGTGCTGGGCCAGCTGGAACACCTGCGCACCGACCTGCAGGAGTACGCGCGCGGCATCCGCGGCCATTTGCGCGTGCACGCCAACACCACGGCCCTGGGCGAGTTCCTGCCGCCCGTGCTGCGCTCTTACCTGCTGGCCCACCCCGACGTGAACGTGGACCTGCAGGAACGCCTGAGCCACGACATCGTGCGCGCGGTGTCCGAGGGCCAGACCGACATCGGCATCGTGGCCGGCCTGGTGCGCACCGAGAACCTGCAGGTGCTGCCCTACCGGCGCGACCGCCTGGTGCTGGTGGTGCCGCGCGGCCACGCGCTGGCCGGCGCGCCCGCCGTGAGCTTTGCCGACACGCTGGATTTCGACCACATCGGTCTGGCCGAGAGCAGCGCCATCCGCGCTTTCCTGCAGCAGATCTGCGAGGGCATGGGCCGGCCCATGCAGCAGCGCATCCAGGTCAGCAACTTCGAAGCCGCCTGCCGCATGGTGGAGGCCGCCGTGGGTGTGGCCATCCTGCCCGGCTCGGCCGCCCACCGGCATGCGCAGACCATGGCCATCAGCATCGTGCCCCTGGCCGACCCCTGGGCCGAACGCGCGATGCAGATCGTGGTGCGCAGCCTGGACGCGCTGCCGGCCTATGCGCGCGAGCTGGTGGACTTGCTGGTGGAGGATGCGCGGCAGGGTGGCGCGTAGGGGGCGTGTCTGCGCCAGATGGCCACGACTGTGGGCCGAATGCCCACTCCTGGACAGCCGAAGCCCCTACGCTTCGTTACCGCTGATACGGTTTCCCGCTTGTCTGCGCGGCGGCCCGTCCGGACAATGGCCTGCTCCTGCACTGCACACGAGCACCCGGGCGCTCTGACCACCCCATGCACCACACCCTGCTTTTCCGTTTCAAGATCTCGCTGCTGGCCACCTTCGTCCTGTTCACCCTGCTGGGCCTGGCGGCGCCGAGCCTGAAGGCGCTGCTCATCGGCCTGTTGGCCCTGGGCGTGTCGCTGGTGATAGCTATCGCCAACTTCGTGATGGCGGAGCACCAGGTCAAACGCGAACTCCACTCATCCTTCTGACAGGCGGCGGCGCCGACCCGCGGCGCCAGCCTCAGCCCCCGACCGGGGTGTAGGCGCTGCGGTTGGCCTCCAGCCACTGGCGTGATGCCACCGCATCATGCTGCGCCGGGTGGAAATCAGCGCGCAGGTAGTCGCGCCAGGGCTTGAAAGTGCAGCGCACCAGACCCTGCCTGCCGAAGAGAAAGCCTGCGGCGCTGGTCCAGGTGCGCCAGCGCCAGAGCGTCTTGTCGCGCCGCAGATTGAGCACCGTCTGGCGCAGCAGGTCGCCCAGGAAGAACATCGTCGCACGACGAAACCATGTGATGCGCCAGGCTTCGTTGCCACCCAGCGCCTGGTAGAGGCCGAAGGCCGTGCAACGGTGCTCCGCTTCCTCGGCGCTGTGCCACAGCCACAGGGTGGCCAGCCGGCGGTCAGCGCTGCCGAGCACCTCGGGGTGCTTGAGCAGCCAGTCGGCAAAGATGGCCGTGAAATGTTCGTTGGCCGCGGTGATGGCCAGCGGATGCCGCGGGTCCAGGTCTTCCAGCTGCTTGAGACGCTGCTGCGCGCGCGGGCCCCAGCGGTTCTCCAGGCCTTGCTTGCCCAGCTGCTGGTTGTACAGCTCGTGCAGCCGCCGGTGCGTGGCTTCCTGGCCCACGAAACCCTGCACCTCCGCCTTGAACTTCGCCTGCAGATCGCCGGGCAAGGCCTGATAGCCCTGGCGCACGGCATCGATGAAGAACTGCTCCCCCACCGGGAAACTCATGGACAGGGCGTTGAAGAAAGCGGTGCGCAAGGGGTCACCCGCGCACCAGTGGCGCGCCATGGGCGCGTCCATGTCGACGAGCAGGCGGCGGACAACAAGATCGGTCATGGTGTGGCGGGCTGATTGACGGGAAACCGGGGACGATGCTACTCCTCCCGCAAGGCCTGGGGGAGTCCATGCAAAACGCCGGGCGGACCCGGCGTTTTGCATGGCTCGTGCCGCGACGATCAGTCGGCGAACTGGCCGGCGGCGCGAATGGCCTTGCCCCACTTCTCGACTTCGGCCGTCAACCAGGCGCGCTGGCCCTCGCCGGACTGGCGGCCCGCCGGGGGAATCTCACCACCGAGTTGCGCCATGCGGTCAACAAAGGCCGGGTCCTTGAGGGCGGCGCGCATGGCGTCGCCGAACTTCTGCACCACGGCCGCCGGCGTGCCCTTGGGCGCGTAGACGCCATGCCAGACGATGACCTCGAAGTCCTTGAGGCCGCCTTCATCCAGCGTGGGTGCATCGGGCAGGGCCTTGATGCGCTGCTTGCTGGTCACGCCGTACATCTTGACGGTGCCGGCCTTGATGTGCGGCACGGTGTTGGTGGTCTGGTCGCACAGCAGGTCGACCTGGCCGCCCAGCAACGCATTGAGCGCCGGGCCCGTGCCCTGGAAAGGCACGGTGGTCAGGGTCACGCCCAGCGACTGCTGGAACAGCGTGCCGCACAGGTGCGAGACAGCCCCCAGACCGGCGTTGGCCAGGTTGATCTTCTCGGCGTTGGCCTTGATGTAGGCGATCAGTTCGCCCAGGTTCTTCGCCGCCATGTCCTTGCGCGCCAGCATGGTCATGGGCACGTCCACCACATTGCCGACGTGCTCGAAATCGGTCACGGGGTTGTAGGCCAGCTTGCGGTACAGCGCCGGCGCCGTGGCCATGCCGTTGTGGTGGATCAGGAAGGTGTAGCCGTCCGGCGCGGCCTTCATCACGTAACCGGCAGCGATGGTGCCGCCCGCGCCGGCCTTGTTTTCCACCACCACGCTCTGCCCCAGCGACTTGGTCATGGTGGCGGCCAGGGTGCGGGCCACGATGTCGGTGGGGCCGCCAGCTGCGAAGGGCACGACCAGACTGATCGGCTTGGCCGGATAGGCCTGCGCCTGGGCCAGGCTGCTGCCCAGGGCCAGGGTGGAAGCCACGGCGGCGGCGGTAAAGATTCTGCGGTTCAGGTTCATGGTTTGTCGTCCTCGTAGCTTGGATGAATGGGGAACTCCCTTTTCCTTCTTATGGTACCTATGCTCGTTCAGATGCGGCCGGCGAACAAGCCGGGTCATCCCTAAGGCCCATGGGTTCTGGGGATTTGCTGCGCCGGCGTATCAGGGCAGCAGCCGGCCCACCTGTGGTGCATCGGCGATGGCCCAGAGCCGGGCCATGGCAGCGCGCATCTCAAGCTCACTGGCACCACCGTGGTACAGGGCCAGGCGCAGCGCCTTGTCTTCCAGTTCGGGGCGGCTCAGGGTGTTGCCCGGGTCGCCCTTGGGCTCGTCCACACGACCGTGCAGCAGGCGGCCGTCGACCGTTTCCACGCGCACCTTGCCGATCCAGCGCGCGGGGTAAGCGCCATCGACCTCGGGGTCGAGTTCCATGACGACCTTGTCATGAAAGGCCGTCACCTCACCGGACTTGAAACTGGCGTCGAATTCGCTCAGGCCCGCACGCCCCAGCACGGCCACCAGCCCCAGCACCGTGCCCATGGAGAACTTGCTCTGGTGCACGGTCTGCGGATCGGTCACAGGGCCCAGCACGTCGATGGCGCCCTGGTGCACCAGGGCCGTGACGCGCTTCACCTCACTGGCCTTGATCTTGTGCGTGGCCAGCACCTGCTGCAAGGCATCGGCTGCGGGATGCGTGTGGCGGCAGGAGGCGTGGAACTTGAAGGAGGTCTCGGCCGTAGCCCAGCGCGTGCCCAGGCCGTCGGTGAGCTTGCTCACATCGGCATCGCTGGACATGCCGGCGGCCAGCCCTTGCGGGCCTTCGAGGATGCGGCGCGCGCCGGTGAAACCCTTTTGCGCCAGGTAGGCGGCGGTGAGGCCGGCGCCCGCGGCATGCGCGGTATGCAGCTGCTTGGAGTCCGCTGCGTCGCGCAAAAACTCCCACAGGCCGGCCGACTGCGTGCCGGCCGAGCCGAAGGCGTTCAGCATCTGCTCGGGGCTCAGCTTCAGCAGATGGCCCACCGCGGCAGCGGCGGCCAGCGTGCCGGCCGTGCCCGTGGTGTGGAAGACCTTGTAGTGCGAGCGTCCGAGAAATTCGCCCACGCGGATGCCGACCTCGTAGCCCGCCACGCAGGCGGTCAGCAGTTCGCGGCCACTGAGGCCCAGGGCCTGGGCTACCGCGAGTGCGGGCGGAAACACCACGGTCGCGGGGTGGAAGACCGAGCCGTTGTGCACATCGTCCTGCTCGGCCACGTGCGAGGCGGCGGCATTGGCCATGGCAGCCAGCAGGGGGCTGCTGCTGCGACGGTGGATCAGGATTTCGCTGGGGCCGTCGCTGGGCCCCATGCTTTCGACAAAGGTGGCGAGGATCTCGACGGCGCGCGCGTTCTTGCCGGCGAGGGCCGAGCCGAACCAGTCGAGCAACAGGTCCTCAGTGCGGCGGATGACGGGCTCGGGGATGGATTCGAACTTCAGCGTGGCGGCGAATTCGGCCAGGGCCGCGGATGAGGGAGTCGTGCTCATGTTCAGATGGCTTGTTCGTTCTTGAGTTGTTCGATATCGGCAGCGCTCAGGCCCAGCTCGCGCAGGATGGCCTCGCTGTGCTGGCCCACGGCGGGGATGGCGTCCATGCGCACATGGGCTTCGTCCGGGGCACCGGGCGGCAGCAACGCCGGCACGGGGCCGACGGGGGTGCTCACCTCGGTCCAGCGCTGGCGTGCGGCCAGCTGCGGGTGCGCCCAGAGATCGGCCATGGTGTTGACCTGGGCGTTGGCAATCCCGGCGGCTTCCAGTCGTTCGATCACCTGGGCCGCGCTGAGCTTGCCGAAGGCCGCTTCGATCAGCGCCTTCACCTCGGCGCGCGCAGCGGAGCGCTTGGCATTGGCGTCGAAGCGTGCGTCTTTCGCCAGCGCGGGCTGCTGCAGGACCTGATCGCAGAACACCGCCCACTCGCGCTCGTTCTGCAGGCCCAGCATGACGCTCTTGCCGTCGCCGGCCGCGAACGGGCCATACGGGTAAATGGTGGCGTGCGAGGCGCCGGCGCGCGGCGGCGGCGTGGCGCCCTCAAAGGCGTAATACATGGGAAAACTCATCCACTCGGCCATGCTCTCCAGCATGGAGACGTCGATGCGCCGGCCCAGGCCGGTGCGGCCGCGCTGCAGCAGGGCGGTGAGGATGTTGGTGTAGGCGTACATGCCGGCGGCGATGTCGGCAATCGAACAGCCGGCCTTGGCGGGCTCGTCGGGCGAGCCGGTCACCGAGAGGAAACCGGCCTCGCTCTGGATCAGCAGGTCGTAGGCTTTCTTGTCGCGGTAGGGGCCGCTGTCGCCATAACCCGAAATGTCGCAGACGATGAGCTTGGGGTACTTCTCGTGCAGGGCCTCGAAGGACAGGCCCATGCGCGCGGCGGCGCCGGGCGCGAGGTTCTGCACCAGCACGTCGGCTGTGCTGAGCAGCTTGTCCATGATCTCGCCGGCCTTGGCGTGCTTGAGATCGAGCGCCAGGCTTTCCTTGGACCGGTTGGTCCAGGTGAAATGCGAGGACAGGCCGTTGACACGGCTGTCGTAACCCCGCGCGAAGTCGCCACTGCCCGGGCGCTCGACCTTGATGACACGCGCGCCCTGGTCGGCCAGCTGGCGCGAGCAGAAGGGCGCGGCAATGGCGTGTTCCAGCGTGACGACGGTGATGCCTTCGAGCGGTTTCATCAGAAACTCCTCGGCAGGCCCAGCAGGTGCTCGGCCACGTAGGAAAAGATCAGGTTGGTGGAGATCGGCGCCACCTGGTACAGGCGCGTCTCGCGGAACTTGCGCTCGATGTCGTATTCGCAGGCGAAGCCGAAGCCGCCGTGCATCTGCAGGCAGACGTTGGCGGCTTCCCACGAGGCCTTGGCCGCCAGGTACTTGGCCATGTTCGCCTCGGCACCGCAGGGCTGGTGCGCGTCGAACAGCTCGCAGGCCTTCCAGCGCATGAGGTTGGCAGCCTCCACCTCGATGTAGCTCTCGGCAATGGGGAACTGCACGCCCTGGTTCTGGCCGGTGGGGCGACCGAAGACCACGCGGTCCTTCACGTATTTCGTCACGCGGTCCACGAACCAGTAACCGTCGCCGATGCACTCGGCGGCAATGAGCGTGCGCTCGGCGTTCAGGCCGTCGAGGATGTACTTGAAACCCTGGCCTTCCTGGCCGATCAGGTTCTCGGCCGGGATCTCCAGGTTCTCGAAGAAGAGCTCGTTGGTCTCGTGGTTGACCATGTTGGGGATGGGGCGCACGGTCAGGCCGGACTTCTCGGCCTGGCGCAGATCCACCATGAAGATGGACATGCCCTCGGATTTTTTCTTCACCTCGGCCAGGGGTGTGGTGCGCGCCAGCAGGATCATGAAGTCCGAGTGCTGCACACGCGAGATCCAGACCTTCTGGCCGTTGACCACGTAACGGTCGCCCTTCTTGATAGCCGAGGTCTTGATCTTGGTGGTGTCGGTGCCGGTGGTGGGCTCGGTCACGCCCATGGACTGCAGGCGCCACTCGCCGGACGCGATCTTGGGCAGGTAGAGCTCCTTCTGCTCTTTGGAGCCATGGCGCAAGAGCGTGCCCATGTTGTACATCTGGCCGTGGCAGGCGCCGGCGTTGCCGCCGCTGCGGTTGATCTCTTCCATGATGACCGAGGCCTCGGTCAGGCCCAGGCCGGAGCCGCCGTATTCCTGCGGGATCAGCGCGCCCAGCCAGCCGGCTTTGGTCAGGGCATCGACGAACTCCTCGGGGTAGGTGCGTGCCGCGTCGATCTTGCGGTGGTATTCGTCGGGAAACTGGGCACAGAGGCCACGCACGGCGTCGCGGATGTCCTGGTATTGGTCGGTCTTGTTCATATCGAAACGTGTTCCTTATGCGATCTCGGCCGTGGCCAGCATGGTGAGCCAGCCCTCGTGGTCACGGCCCCAGAGCGTGACCGTCTGGCCCTCGCGTTTGCCGCAGACCGTGAAAGGATGGATGTCGAAGGTCGGACGCACGGCCTTGAAGCTGAAGCGCTGCACCTTGGCGTCCGGCAGATTCCGGCGCAGCAGGTCCGTCAACAGCGTGGCGATCAGCGGCCCGTGCACGATGAGACCGGGGTAACCCTCCACACCCGTGACATAGCTGCGGTCGTAGTGGATGCGGTGGCCATTGAAGGTGAGCGCCGAGTAGCGGAACAGCAGCACCGGGTCGGGCACGATCTCGCGGCTGAACTGCTCGTCGCGCGGCGCGGGCGTGGGGGCCGGCTGCGGTGCACCGGGCGCCGGTGCGTCGCGGTAGACGATGTCGTGCTCTTCGCTCAGCGCCAGGCCCTGGGCGTTGCTGAATTCATGGCGTACGCAGACGAAGACCAGCGATCCGCTGCGGCCCTCCTTCACCGTCACGTCCTTGATCGTCGACACGCGGGTCACGCGCTCGCCCACGCGCAGCGGCTGCAGGAAATCCAGCCGCCCGCCGGCCCACATGCGCCGCGGCAGCGGTACCGGCGGCAGGAAACCGCCGCGTTTGGCGTGGCCGTCCTCGCCGATCTCGCTGTGGCGCGTCAGCGGCGTGAAGTAGAGCCAGTGCCACAAGGGCGGCAGCGCGGTGCCGGGCACGGGGACCGGATCCTCGCGGTCCAGCGTGGCCGAGAGGGCGGCCACCGGAGTGGCGCTGAGTTGGTCCTCGCGGGATTCGCTGCGGCCGATCCAGTCGCGCAGGGTGTCCAGCGCCAGGGTGGGGGTGGAAGCGGGGGTGTTCATGGGCGCAGATCATGCGCCGGCCGGCTGCCGCCGGCAATTTGCTTTTCGACAAGGCCCTGTTAGCCGGCCCTTAACGCGGCCTTCACCCCAGGTGGCTGAACTGGGTCTGCCCGGGCTCATAGGCCAGCACGCGGTTGCGCCCGGCGCTCTTGGCGGCGTAGAGCGCCTTGTCGGCGCGCTCGGTCAGGGTGTCGGCCGTTTCGCCGGGCGCCAGTTGGGCCACCCCGACCGAAACCGTGATGCCAAAGCGGCGCCCGCCCTCGCCCGTGAACTCCAGGCCGGCGATGGCCAGGCGCACGCGTTCACCGGCCTCCACGGCCTGCGACAGGGGCGTGGCCGGCAGCAGCACGATGAACTCCTCCCCGCCCCAGCGGCCAAAGATGTCGCTGCCGCGCAGCGTTTCCTGGGCCCGCGTCGCCAGGCGCCGCAGCACCTCGTCGCCCACGGCGTGGCCATGCGCGTCGTTGACGCGCTTGAAGAAATCGATGTCCAGCAGGAGGATGGAGAAGTCCTCGGGCTGGCGCTCCCAGGCCTTGACCTGGCGCCGCAGCTCGGCCTCGATGTGGCCGCGGCGGAAAGCGCCGGTCAGGCTGTCGCGGATGGCGAGTTCGCCGAGCTTGCGGTTGGTGGCCTCCAGCTCCTGGGTGCGGCTGCGCAGCAACTCATGCATCTGCAGTTCCTGCTGGATGTTCTGGTGCAGTTGGTCCAGCAGCTTGCGCTGGGTCAGGCGCGCGCGCACCCACTCGCGCGTGCGCCGGTGTTCGCCGCGGCTGCGCACCAGCAGCATCACCGCATACACCACGAAGGCCCAGTCGACCACCGGCAGCTCCTGGACGAAACCCGGGTAGTGCCGGTGCAGTTGCCACAGGGTGCCAGCGACGATGGCGGTCATGAAACTGGCGTAGAGCCGCATCTCGATGCCCAGCGCACTCAGCAGGAAGGCGACGAGGGCCACGATGAAGATCAGGCGCAGGAAGAACAGCGCATCGACCTGGCCCGTGCCCACCATGGTGATGCTGCCGACCCAGACCGCGGCCAGGCCGACGGAACCCAGCCACTCCAGGCCGAACCACAGCCGCCCATGCCCGATCTGGGTCTGCGGCAAGGAGGCCAGGAAAACATGGGCCAGCAGGACACGAAAGGCAAGCACCAGCAGGGCACAGCCGGCCCACAGCAGCAACTGCCCGAGCGGCTGGGCCGTCCAGTGCGACCAGACAATCAGGAAAACCGGCAGAAAACCCACCAGCGCCGATTCGCGCGTGCGCGCGAAGAGCTCGCGCATCATGCGCGTCTGGATGGCCTCTTCCTCCAGCCGGGGCAGGCTTTCGGGGTAGATGGAGGCAGGTGAGGTGTTCACGGGTGCCTGGGAAGTTGTGCCCGGATTTTCTCAAAAATGAACAAATCCGTCTTGTTTTTCGTCAATTAGAACCACGCAGAGACATAATTGCCCGATGGACAAGCTCAAGCAAATGGAGTCCTTCGTCTCGGTGGCCACCCGCGGCAGCCTCACCGCTGCCGCCCATGCCGAGGGCGTGGCGCCCGCCATCATGGGCCGGCGACTGGACGCGCTGGAGGAGCGCCTGGGCGTGAAACTGCTGGTGCGCACCACGCGACGCATCAGCCTGACCCACGAGGGCAGCGCCTTTCTGGAAGATTGCCAGCGCTTGCTCACTGACGTGGCCAATGCCGAAGCCAGCGTCTCGGCCGGCGGGGTCAAGGCCAGCGGCCACCTGCGGATCACGGCGCCGGCGGGTTTCGGCCGCCGCCATGTGGCGCCCCTGATCCCGAAGTTCCGCGAACTGCATGCCGATGTGACCATCTCCCTGAACCTCAGCGACCGGGTGGTGGACATTGCCGGCGAAGGTTATGACTGCGCGGTGCGCGTGGGCGACATGCCGGACTCCTCCCTGGTCAGCGTGCGTATGGCCGACAACCGGCGCCTGTGCGTGGCCACCCCCGACTTTCTCAAACGCCACGGCACCCCCGCGCAACCGCAGGATCTGACCCGTTTCGACTGCCTGGTGCTGTCCAGCGATGCTTCACAGACCCGGGGGTGGGCATTCAGTGTTCCCAAGGAGGGGGTCCGGGAAGTCATGCACCTGCGCCCCAGCGGCCCCATGGACTGCTCGGACGGCCAGGTGCTGCACAACTGGTGCCTGGCTGGCCATGGCATCGCCTGGCGCAGCTCCTGGGAAGTGGAAGAGGAGATCGCCGAGGGCCGTCTGGTGACCGTGCTGGAGGACTACGCCGCACCGCCCAACGGCATCTATGCGGTGTTCCCGCAGCGCAAGCACCTGCCGCTGCGCGTGCGGCTGTGGGTGGACTTTCTCAAGCACCATTACGGCCAGCCCGGCTTCTGGCAGGTCCGCCGCTGAGGCTACGGACTGGCGCCCGGCCCATGAAAAAACCCCGCGAGCGGTACGCCACGCGGGGTTGTTTTCGAGAAGCGCTGGTGCTTATTTATTGCTCAGGCACTGGCTCATGAACTTCTTGCGATCGTCGCCGGTCTTGCCGGTGGCGTCGGCGTTGCACTTCTTCATGCGCTCCTGCTGGGGCGTGGCCTTGGCCGTCGCGGCGGCCGGCTTGGCCTTGAGACATTCGCTCATGAATTTCTTGCGCTCGTCGCCCTTCTTCTCGCCGGCCTCCTTGTTGCACATGCCCATCTTGTTCTGCTGGGCGGTCGGGGCCTTCTTCTCTTCGTCGGCGTGCGCGACGCCAAGGCTCAGGGACAGGCCGAGGGCGAGCAGGGAAAGCAGTTTCTTCATGGTGTCTCCTCCAGGATATGAACGGTTGGGGTGGGTGAATCGCAGCCCGATTCCAGCATACAACGGTCCGGACGGCAAATCTGCTGACAAACGGTTACCCCGGCCTGCGCAGCGCACCAGCAGGCGGTACAGCCCCGGTCAGTAGAATCGGGCTCCATGTTGACTGTCAAAAACGAACTGCTCCAGACCCTCGGCATCGTGCTGGAGCAGTTGCTGCCCGGCGCCGGCGCGCGCGCGGCCTTTGAATCCCCCAAGGTGGCCGAACACGGCGACCTGGCCACCACGGCAGCCATGCAGCTGGCCAAACCCCTGAAACAGCCCCCGCGCCAGGTGGCCGAGAGCTTGCGCAGCGCGCTGCTCGCCACCCCGGCCTTCTCGACCTGGGTCGAGGCGGTGGAGATCGCGGGCCCGGGTTTCATCAACATCCGCCTCAAGCCCGCTGCCAAGCAGCAGGTGGTGCGCGAGGTGCTGTCACAGGGCCGGCACTACGGTGAACAGACGGCCAAGGGCCGGCGCATGATGGTCGAGTTCGTCTCGGCCAACCCCACCGGCCCGCTGCACGTGGGCCATGGCCGCCAGGGCGCCCTGGGCGACGCCATCTGCAACCTCTTCCAGACCCAGGGCTGGGAGGTCAGCCGCGAGTTCTATTACAACGACGCCGGCGTGCAGATCGGCACCCTGGCCAACAGCGTGCAGCTGCGCGCCAAGGGTTTCAAGCCGGGCGACGCCGAGTGGCCGGAGGCGGCCTACAACGGCGACTACATCGCCGACATTGCGGCGGATTTCATGGCGAAGAAGACGGTCAAGTCGGATGACCGCGAATTCACCGGCAGCGGCGATGTGAACGACCTGGACGGCATGCGTCTGTTCGCCGTGGCCTACCTGCGCCATGAGCAGGACCTGGACCTCAAGGCCTTCGAGGTGAAGTTCGACAACTACTACCTCGAGTCCAGCCTGTACACCAGCGGCAAGGTCGACGCCGCCGTGCAGCGGCTGCGCGAGGCCGGCAAGACCTACGAGCAGGACGGCGCCCTGTGGCTCAAGACCACCGAGTACGGCGACGACAAGGACCGTGTCATGCGCAAGGGCGACGGCACCTACACCTACTTCGTGCCGGACGTGGCCTACCACATCACCAAGTTCGAGCGCGGCTTCGAGAAGGTCGTGAACATCCAGGGCACGGACCACCACGGCACCATCGCACGCGTGCGCGCCGGCCTGCAGGCCGTGGGCCTGGGCATCCCGCAGGGTTTCCCCGACTACGTGCTGCACACCATGGTGCGCGTGGTGCGCGGCGGCCAGGAGGTGAAGATCTCCAAACGCGCGGGCAGCTACGTGACGCTGCGCGACCTGATCGAATGGACCTCGAAGGACGCCGTGCGCTTCTTCCTGCTGAGCCGCAAACCCGACACCGAATACACCTTCGACGTCGATCTGGCCGTGCAGAAGAACAACGAGAACCCGGTCTACTACGTGCAGTACGCCCATGCGCGCATCTGCTCGGTGATCAACGCCTGGCGCGAGAAGGAAGGCGGCCACCGCAGCACGCTCAAGGACGCCGACCTGGCGCTGCTGGACAGCCCGGCCGCCCAGGGCCTGATGCTGCAGCTCTCCCGGTACCCCGAGATGCTCACGGCCGCTGCGCAGGATTTCGCGCCGCACGACGTGACCTTCTACCTGCGCGAGCTGGCCGCCAGCTACCACAGCTACTATGATGCCGAGCGCATCCTGGTGGAAGACGAGGCACTCAAGCGCGCACGGCTGGCCCTGGTGGCCGCCACGGCGCAGGTGCTGCACAATGGCCTGGCGGTGCTGGGCGTGAGCGCACCGGAGAAGATGTAGCCGGCTGCGATGCGGTATCGGACATCCAGATTGGCGAGACAAAGGCAAGGCATGAAACAGCAACGCGGCGGAACCATCCTGGGCTTGATCATCGGCGTCGTCATCGGCCTGGCCGTGGCGCTGGTTGTCGCCCTCTACGTGACCAAGACCCCGGTGCCCTTCCTGAACAAGGGGCAGAACCGCACCCCCGACCAGGACGCGGCCGAAGAAAAACGCAACAAGGACTGGGACCCGAACGCCCCGCTCTACAACAAGACCAAACCGCCGGCTGCCGCCGCCTCGACCCCCAAGGCCGCGGCCAGGCCCGCCACACCGGCACCGGCCGTCAAGCAGCCGGCCAAGGCCGACAGCAAACCCTCAGCCGACCCGCTGGGCGACCTGGCCAAGGCCAAGGCGGGTGCTGCCGATCCTTTTGCCTATTTCATCCAGGTCGGCGCCTTCCGCACTCCCGAGGATGCCGAGGCCCAGCGCGCCAAGCTCTCGCTGACCGGCGTGGAAGCCAAGGTCACCGAACGCGAGCAGGCGGGACGCCAGATCTACCGCGTGCGCGTCGGCCCCTACGACAAGAAGGAAGAAGCCGAGAAGGTCAAGGGCCAGATCGAGGCCGCCGGCCACGAGACCGCCCTGGTGCGCGTGCAGCGCTGATTCGTCTGAACGGAACTTGTACCGCCGGGACGTGTCCCACCCCGGCATCTTCATGGAGCCAACGCAAATGATGAAACGTCGTGACTTTTCCCGCGCCTGCGGCGCTGCCCTGGCCGGAGCCACCGTGCTGCCCGCCTTCGCCCAGCAGCGTTTCGACGCCGGCAAGGACTACCTGCCGCTGGAGAAACCCGCCCCGATCGAAACGCCCAGCGGCAAGATCGAGGTGGTCGAGTTCTTCTGGTACAACTGCCCGCACTGCAACGCCTTCGAGCCCGCACTGGAAGCCTGGATCAAGCGCGCGCCCAAGGACGTGGTGATCCGGCGCGTGCCGGTGGCCTTCAGCAGCGCCTACCAGGGCCAGCAGCGCCTGTACTACACGCTGGAAGCCATGGGCCTGGTCGACAAGATCCACGGCAAGGTCTTCCAGGCCATCCACGGCGAGCGCAAGCGCCTGGAACAGCCGGAGGTCATCGCCGAATGGATTTCCAGCCAGGGCGTGGACAAGACCAAGTTCATGGAGCAGTTCAACTCCTTCACCGTGGCCTCCAAGGTCACCCGCGCCGGCCAGCTGACCGCCGCCTACAAGGTCGAAGGCGTGCCCGCCATGGGCGTGGCCGGCCGTTTCTACACCGACGGCACGCTGACGCGCAATATGGAGCGGTCGCTGCAGGTGGTGGACTATCTGGTCGGGGAAGTGCGCAAGGGTCGTTGATCCTTCTCTCGCCTTCTCTTGCCGAGGCCCGCTTTCGAGCGGGCTTTTCTTTTTCTGCCTTGTTTTGTTGCGTGCGTTGCAAGCCGGGTCTCGCCCCGGCGGGCGAGGTACTTTTCTTTGCTTCGCCAAAGCAAAGTACCCAAAAGAAAGGCGAGCCGAAGTCAGGGCCCCTTCGGGGTACCTTGCGCTGCTCGCATCGGGCGGGGTCGGGCTAAACTCGCTGCGCTCAGACAACGCCCGCCCTGATCCGCCCGCTGCTGCGCTGCTCAGCCCTGCCACACGGCATGGGGGTCCGGACAGCCAGGGAACCAACAGCCGGACCCCACAAGGACGCGCCATGGCGCGTCCTTGTTGTCTTGGCATTTGGTATTCGGAGTCGGTTTCCACTGCCGTGTGCGGAGGCGAGTAGCACAGGCAAGGGCGGAAAAAGAAGTGCAGATGTCTGAGCCCGCAGGGCGAGTTTCTGCACTTCCCGTCCTGGCCGAGCAACGCAGCATGCCCGGAGCGCAGCGGAGGGACGACGCACCCGGCTCGCCTTTTCTTTGGTGGGCGGATTCAAATACCAAGTGCAACGATGGGCTGGATATCGACATTCTGCTTGAAGCAATCTTCGAAGAGCACCTCGGCTGGAGTCCTGAACCCAAGGGTCTTGCGAGGGCGGGTATTGAGACTCCAGGCAATGTGATCGAGCTGGCGCTGGCTATAGACGCTCAGATCCGTCCCCTTGGGCAGGTATTGCCTGATCAGCCCATTGGTGTTCTCGTTGATTCCGCGCTGCCAGGGGCTGTGCGGGTCCGCAAAGTAGATCTTCAATCCTGTGCTCTCGGCCAGCTTTTTGTGCAACGCCATCTCCTTGCCCTGGTCGTACGTCAAGGTCTGGCGTAATGCATCGTCCAGAGGGCTGAAGGCCTGTTCGTAGCCGCGCAGGGCTTCTTCTGCCGTGGCACCATCCATCTTCACCAGCATGACGAACAAGGTCTTGCGGCACACCAGGGTGCCCACAGCCGATTGGTTCCTGGAACCCTTGATCAGATCGCCTTCCCAGTGACCCGGTAGTAATCGATCGCTGGCTTCGGGGGGGCGCAGATGAATGCTGACGATGTCCTGTAGGGCGCCGCGCCGCCCAGTGCCTCGTGCCTGGGGACGGCGTGCCCCACGCCCTTGGCGCAGCAGGCTGACCAGCTGTCGACGCAGCTCCCCTCGCGGGGCCGCGTAAATGGCGGTGTAGATCGTCTCGTGGGAAGCTTGCAATTGAGGTTGCCCGGGATGCTCGCGTTTGAGTGTGCCCGCAATCTGTTCAGGCGACCAGCTCTGGCACAGCAGGCCATGAACCCTTTGCCACAAGGCACCGTCCGGATGAAGTTTTCGGGTTGGTCGACAAGCACGACGGAGGCGACGGGCACGCACGCCAGCACGTACTGCGTTGTAGCCGCCCGCAACTCGGGGACGGCCCATAGGCCCTAACTCAGATTCCTGCTTGTAGCCATTTCGCCGCAGTTCGCGACTGATGGTGCTCGGACAACGGCCAAGCGCCCGAGCAATGCCGCGGACGCTGCAATCCTGAAACTTCATGGCCATGATCGCGCCACGTTCCTCGGCGCTCAGGTGGGTGTAGGTGGCTTTCATGCAACGGGCTCCTTCTGGAAGTGTGTTGCACTTCAGCTTTGAATCCGCCGTGACTTTCTTTTGGCGAAGCAAAAGAAAGTTACTGCCCTGTCGGGGGCATATCCCGACAAAGCCACGCCAGCAAATCAGCTGATCGAAGAAGCCAGAAGATCAGATCTCGATCTTCGACCCCAACTCCACCACCGCATTGTTCGGCAGGTTGAGAAACTCGGCCGCAGCACTGGCGTTATGGTGCATCTGCGCGAACAGCTTCTCGCGCCAGGGCGACATGCCGCGACCCATGGTGGGGATGACGATATCGCGTGAGAGGAAGTAGCTGGTCGTCATGGGGTTGAGCGCGCAGCCCTGGGTACGGACCTGCTCCAGCGCACTGGGCAGATCGGGGTCGTTCTTGAAGCCGTAGTGCACGATGACCTGCCAGCAGTCATGCCCCAGCGGTTCGATCTCGATGCGCTTGTCCAGCCCGATCCAGGGGACCTCGTGGTTGCGTACGGTGACGAAGAGGTTGTTCTCGTGCAGCACCTTGTTGTGCTTGAGGTTGTGCAGCAGCGCGTTGGGCACGCTGCCGGTCTCGGCGGTCAGGAAGACGGCCGTGCCTTCCACCCGCACCGGCGGACTGACGAACACGGCCTCCAGGAAACCGGGCAGGTCCAGCGCATCCTGGCGCAACGCGGCGTTGAGCTGGGCACGCCCCTGCTTCCAGGTGACCATCAGTATGAAGACGGCGCCGCCGATGGCCAGGGGAAACCAGCCCCCATGGTGCAGCTTCATGAGGTTGGAGCTGAAGAAGGCCAGGTCCACCACGAAGAAGAAACCGGTGGCCGCCAGGCACAATGCGAGCGGGTACTTCCAGCCGTAGCGCAACACGAAGAAGGTCAGCACGGTGGTGATCAGCATGTCCAGCGTGACGGCAATGCCATAGGCCGCCGCGAGGTTGCTGGAAGATCGGAACATCAGCACCGCCAGCACGATGGCCACGAACAGGCCCCAGTTCACGAAGGGCATGTAGATCTGCCCGGTGTCCTTGACGCTGGTGTGCAACACCTGCAGGCGCGGCAGGTAGCCCAGCTGGATGACCTGCTTGGTCACGCTGAAGGCCCCGGAGATCAGGGCCTGCGAGGCGATCACGGTGGCCATGGTGGCCAGGCCCACCAAAGGGAGCAGGGCCCAGTCGGGCGCCATCATGAAAAAGGGATTCTTCACGGCCTCGGGGTTCTTCAACAGCAGCGCGCCCTGGCCAAAGTAGTTGAGCGTGAGCGCGGGCATGACCACCGAGAACCAGGCCAGGCGGATCGGCTTCTTGCCGAAGTGTCCCATGTCGGCGTACAGCGCCTCACCGCCGGTCACGCACAACACCACCGCCCCCAGGATGATGAAGGTGGTGCCCGGGTTGTGCCACATGAAACCGACGGCGTAATGCGGACTGAGCGCCCACAGGATGGCGGGATTGCTGGCAATCTGCGCCAGACCTAGCAGAGAGATGATCGCGAACCAGACCAGGGTGATGGGGCCGAAGAACTTGCCGATGCCGGCCGTACCGCGCTTTTGAACGGCAAACAGCCCGAACAGGATCACCAGGGTGAGCGGTATGACCGCGGCCTTGAAGGTGGGTGACACCACTTCCAGGCCTTCCACCGCCGACAACACCGAGATCGCCGGGGTGATGACACCATCGCCGTAGAACAGGCAGGTGCCGAAGATGCCGACCAGCAGCAGTACGCGGCGCAGTGCCGGCTTGTCCTTGACCGACTGCGAAGCCAGCGCCAACATGGCCACCAGCCCGCCTTCGCCATTGTTGTCCGCCCGCAGCACCAGCGTGACGTACTTGAGCGAGACGATGACCGTCAGCGTCCAGAAAAAGATGGAGAGGATGCCGTAGACGTTGTCCGGCGAGAAGGCCACGTGCCCGGAACCGAACACCTCCTTGACCGCGTACAGGACGCTGGTGCCGATATCACCGTAGACAACACCGATGGCGCCCAGGGTCAGGGCCGCGAGCGAGGATTTGGATGCGGACACAAATGGGCCCCGTCTTCAAGGGCGGGGTTCAAGCTATGCAGATGCGCTATTGTGCTCCGACCGCCCCGGCGCGCCAAACGATGCCGCTCGGCCACCCCGCCGGCAGCCCGGATTGTTGCAGCGCAGCAACTCAGGGTGGAACCCGCTTACTCGTAGACCTCAGCCTCGGGATTGGTGGCTTCCAGCTCGTAGCTGGCCGCCAGCATGGCCAGGCGGCCGATCACCCCGTACATGTAGAAGCGGTTGGGGGCGCTGGCGCCGGGTTTGGCACCGGGCTGAGGCAGTCGGGTGCTCTGGTCGAAAGCCAAGGGTACGAAGCTGGAGCCCGGCGCATTGAGATTTTCGTCCACGCCGCGCTCGGCATGCACGCGGTAGAAACCGCCCACCACATAACGGTCCATCATGTAGACCACGGGCTCGGCCACGGCGTCGTGCATGCGCTCGTTGGTCAGCACCCCCTCCTGGATGATGACCTCGCTGACCTCCTGGCCGTCCTTGATCACGCTCATCTTGTTGCGCGTACGGCGGTTCAGGTCTTCGAGCTCCTTGACGTCGCGCACGGTCATGATGCCCATGCCGTAAGTACCGTTGTCGGCCTTGACGACGACAAAGGGCTTTTCCTTGATGCCGTACTCCTTGTACTTGCGACGGATCTTGCCCAGCAAGGCATCGACGTTGCTGGTCAGGCAGTCCATGCCGCTGCTTTCGGCAAAGTTGACCTGGCCGCACTGGTTGAACATGGGGTTGATCAGCCAGGGGTCGATGCCCAGCAACTTGCCGAAGCGCTTGGAAACTTCCTCGTAGCTCTGGAAATGCTTGCTCTTGCGGCGCACCGACCAGCCGGCGTGCAGCGGCGGCAGCAGGTACTGCTCATGGATATCCTCCAGGATGCCGGGAATGCCGGCCGAGAGGTCGTTGTTGAGCAGGATGGTGCAGGGGTCGAAGTCCTTCAGCCCCAGGCGGGTCTTGCTGCGGATCACCGGCTCCAGCGTCACGGTCTCGCCGCCAGGCAGCTCGATGGTGGTGTTCTTCTTGATCTCGGGGCTGATGGAGCCGATGCGCACGTTCAGGCCGGCCATGTGGAAGATGCGCCGCAGCTGCGCCACATTGCTCAGGTAGAAGGTGTTGCGCGTGTGGTTCTCGGGAATGAGCAGCAGGTTGCGCGCCTCGGGGCAGATCTTCTCGATCGCCGCCATGGCGGCCTGCACGGCCAGCGGCAGCATCTCGGGCGTGAGGTTGTTCCAGCCGCCGGGATAGAGGTTGGTGTCCACCGGGGCCAGCTTGAAGCCCGCGTTGCGGATATCCACCGAGCTGTAGAAGGGCGGCGTGTGTTCCATCCACTCCAGTCGGAACCAGCGCTCGATGGCGGGCATGGAGTCGAGGATGCGCTGCTCGAGCTCGTTGATCGGACCGGTCAGGGCCGTGATGAGATGGGGGACCATGCGGCCTCGCTAATGGATGGGTGAAGCAATTCTAGGACGTGGCGGGCTGGCCGCCGAATTCAAGGCCCGGGCCGGCACCGCCATGCGGCCGTTCAGGACCTCACTTCGCCTTCGCCCAGCACCACGTACTTGAGCGAGGTCAGCCCTTCGAGGCCCACCGGGCCGCGGGCGTGGAACTTGTCGGTACTGATGCCGATCTCGGCGCCCAGGCCGTATTCGAAGCCGTCGGCAAAACGCGTGCTGGCGTTGACCATCACGCTGCCCGAATCCACCTCGCGCAGGAAGGCCTGGGCGTGCATGTGGTCGCGCGTGATGATGGCGTCGGTGTGATGGCTGCCGTACTGGTTGATGTGGGTAATCGCCTCGTCCAGCCCCGCCACCACCTTGACGGCGATGATGGGCGCCAGGTATTCCTCGTACCAGTCCTGCTCGTTCGCCTCTTTCAGGTTGGCGCCGGGAATACCTTCCAGGATGGCCCAGGCCTCGGGGTCGCAGCGCATCTCCACGCCCTTGGCTGCGAACACGGCACCGATGCGCGGCAGAAAGTCCGTGGCCACGCCGCGCGCCACCAGCAGGCTCTCGGTGGCGTTGCAGGGGCTGTACTTGTGGGTCTTGGCGTTGTCGGCCACCTTGACGGCCATGTCGAGGTCGCAGGGATCGTCGACATAGGTGTGGCAGTTGCCGTCCAGGTGCTTGATGACGGGCACCTTGGCCTCGCGGCTGATGCGCTCGATCAGCGACTTGCCACCGCGCGGGATGATCACGTCCACGTACTCGGGCATGGTGATGAGCTGGCCCACCACCTCGCGGTCTGTGGTCTGCACCAGCTGCACGGCCTCGGCCGGCAAACCGGACTCGACCAGCGCCTGCTGCACCAGCTTCGCCAGTGCCTTGTTGGACTCGATGGCCTCGGAGCCGCCGCGCAGGATGCAGGCATTGCCGCTCTTGATGCTCAGGCTGGCCGCCTCGATGGTGACGTTGGGCCGGCTCTCGAAGATCATGCCGAAGACGCCGATGGGCACGCGCATCTGCCCCACGCGGATGCCGCTGGGCTGTTGTTTCATGCCGATGATCTCGCCAATGATGTCGCCCATGGCCGCGAGCTGCTCGCAGCCCAGCGCCACGGTCTCGATGACCTTCGGTGTCAGGCGCAGGCGGTCCACCATGGGTTCGGCCAGGCCAGCCGCTTTGGCACGGACCAGATCTTTTTCATTGTCCTGCGCCAGCGCAGCGGTATTGGCGCGCAGCAGTTCGGCCAGGCGGCGCAGGGCGGCGTTCTTCTGCGCGGTGCCGGCCTTGGCCATCCCGGCAGCGGCGACGCGCGCCTGCCGGCCCAGGGTCTGGGTGGTCTCAGTGATGCGGGCAGTGGCGTCGGGCGCGTTCATGGGCTCATTTTCTCACGGCGGCGGTTTTTGCGGCTGGCGACGCACAGTGCCCGCACAGCTGCAGGGCCAGGCGCTGCAGGGCCTGCCAGCCGTCCGTCGGCCACCCGGGCACCTTCAGTCCTTTGACGATGCCGTCGACCTGGTGTGCCGCCTGCAGCAGATGGGACAGCTCGGTGGCCGTCAGCAGGGGCAGCACGCGCTCGTACAGGCGCTCCTTCAGGCCCCAGATGCGTTGCTCGCGCAGCGCCATGGGCAGGGGACGGCCGGCGGAGATGGCATCCTTGACGCGCTTGAGGGCGCGGATGTCCTCGCTCAGGGCGTAGTGCACCAGCACCTCGGCCTCGCCCTCGGCCTTCAGGCCATCGAGCATGCGCTGCACGCGTGCCGCCTGGCCGGCCAGCACGGCTTCGGACAGCTTGAAGACGTCATAACGCGCCACGTTGAGCACCGCGCCCTCGACCTGCTCGAAGCTCAGCTCGCCTTGCGGGTAAAGCAGGGCGAGCTTCTGGATTTCCTGGTGCGCGGCCAGCAGATTGCCCTCGACCCGGTCGGCAAAGAACTGCAGGGTGCGCTGCCCTTCCTCGCCACCCGTCACGCGCTGGCCCTGGGCGCCCAGGCGCTGCGCGATCCATTGCGGCAAGGCCCGGCGCTCGACCGGCTCGACCTGCACCGTCACGCCAAAGCTCTCCAGGGCGGCGAACCAGGCGCCGGTCTTGGTGGCCTTGTCCAGGCGCGGCAACAGCACCAGCGTGAGCGTGCTGTCGTTGCCCTGGGCGGCCTCGGCCAGCTGCTGCAGCGCCACGCTGCCGTCCTTGCCGGGCTTGCCCGAGGGGATGCGGATCTCGACGATCTGCTTGTCGGCGAACAGGCTCAGGCTTCCGCCGGCGGCCAGCACCTCGCTCCAGTCGAAATGCGCGCCGGCCACCGTGTGCACGGTGCGCTCGGTATAGCCCTGGGCACGCGCGACGGCGCGGATGGTGTCGGCCGCTTCCTGCTGCAACAGCGGCTCGTCGCCATGCACGGTGTACAGGCTCTTGAGCCCGCGCTGCAGCTGGGCGGAGATCTGGGCGGCGGCGACTTGCATGGGAGTTGGCGGCGGTCGTGGTGCCGGCGCTGGGGCCTAGATCTCTTTCACCGCCGCGAGGCGACGCAGGATCTGCTGCACCATGTCGCTTTGCATATTGCGGTAGAGGAGCGCCTCCTCGGCCTCCTTGGCCAGGGCAAAGACTTCGTCGTAGCTGAGCGCACGTTGCTGCACCAGTTCGGTCTCGGGGATGAGCTCCTTGCCCTGCGGCGTACGCAGGCGGAACTTGATGATGAGGCGCAACTGGAATTCGCGCACCTGGCCGGTGGCGCTGACGCCGACCACGGACTTCACGCGCTGCTCGGTGAGGATGTCGAGCACCGCCTGCGCCTCCTGCTGGCGTGAGGCCTCGGTGATGTACTGCAACTGGCCACTGGACTGCAACTGGCGCTTGAGTTCCACACCCAGCGGCGAAGTCGGCGGCACGCCGCTGTAGAGCGAAGAGAAGGCAAAGTTGACCGGCTGGCGCAGGCCGAAACCACAGCCGGCCAGCGCCAGCAGCAGTGCAAACAAGAGCCAGGCCGGGAGGCGCCGATTCATGGCCTCAGACCACCACGTTGACCAGGCGGCCCGGCACCACGATGACGCGTTTGATTGCCCCGCCCTCGGCCTGGGTCTGTACCGGCTCGCTGGCCACGGCGATGGCCTCGATGGCTTCCTTGGAGGCACCAGCCGGCACCAGGATGGCGCCGCGCAGCTTGCCGTTGATCTGCAGCATGAGCTCGATCTCGTCCTGCTGCAAGGCGGACTCGTCCACCTGGGGCCAGGGTGCGTCCAGCAGTTCACCCAACACGCCGGCGTAGCCCAGTTCGCTCCACAGCGCGTGCGTGATGTGCGGCGTGGCCGGGTAGATGCAGCGCAAGAGAATGCCGAAACCTTCGATCAGCGCCACCTCGGCGCCGGGTGTGCCGGCGGCCTTGAAGTCCTCGAGGGCATTGAGCAGCTTCATGGCACCGGAGACCACGGTGTTGTACTGCATGCGCTGGTAGTCGTAGTCGACCTGCTTGAGCACGCTGTGGATTTCCAGGCGCAGGGCCTTGGCTTCCTTGCCGAAGCTCACGTCCTTGAGCTTCTTCACGCCGGCCACGCTGGCCAGCGCGGTGGTGTGATCCAGTCCGCTCAGCTTGACGCCGAAGTTCCAGACGCGGCGCAGGAAGCGGTAGCTGCCTTCCACGGCTGCGTCGTTCCACTCCAGCGTGGCCTCGGGCGGCGCGGTGAACATGGTGTACAGGCGCGCCGTGTCGGCGCCGTACTTCTCGATCAGGTCCTGAGGGTCGACGCCGTTGTTCTTGGACTTGGACATGGTGCCCACGCCCTCGTAGTCGATGGCCGTACCCGAGGGCAGGCCACCCACCGCCTTGTTCAGCCTGGCGCCCGTGATCTTGCCGCCGGCATCGAGCACATGCTCCACGTCATGCGGCCAGTAGTACTCCTTGCCGCCCTTGTCGGTGCGGCGCGAGTAGATGTGGTTGAGCACCATGCCCTGCGTCAGCAGCTTGGTGAAGGGCTCATCCACTTTCACCAGCCCCAGGTCGCGCATGACCTTGGTCCAGAAGCGCGCATACAGCAGGTGCAGGATGGCATGCTCGATGCCGCCGATGTACTGGTCCATCGGCATCCAGTACTGCGCGCCATCCGCCACCATCTTGTCCGGGTTGGCCGGATCGCAGTAGCGCATGTAGTACCAGGACGAATCCACGAAGGTGTCCATGGTGTCGGTTTCGCGCCGCGCGGGCTTGCCACACACCGGGCAGACCACGCCGGCGTGGAAATCTTCGTGCTTGTGCAGCGGGTTGCCCGAACCGTCGGGGATGCAATCCTGCGGCAACACCACGGGCAGGTCCTTCTCGGGCACCGGCACCGCGCCATGTTCCTCGCAGTGGATGATGGGAATCGGCGTGCCCCAGTAGCGCTGGCGCGAAACGCCCCAGTCGCGCAGGCGCCAGGTGGTCTTCTTCTCGCCCAGGCCGCGCACCTGCAAGGCATGCGCCACCGCGTTCACCGCTTCGGCGTAGGCCAGGCCGCTGAAGGTGTCGGAGTTGATGGTCACACCCTTGGCCTTGTCGGCGTACCACTCGTGCCAATGGTGGTAGTCGTAATGCTCGCCGTCGACGTGCACCACCTGGCGGATCGGCAGCTGGTACTTCAGCGCAAAGGCGAAGTCGCGCTCGTCGTGCGCCGGCACACCCATGACGGCGCCGTCGCCATAGCTCATGAGCACGTAGTTGCCGACCCAGACCTCGACCTGCTCGTCGATCAGCGGATGCTTGACGAAGAGGCCCGTGGGCATGCCCTCCTTGTCCCGCAAGGCCAGTTCGGCCTCGGTGGTGCCGCCCTTCTTGCAGTCTTCAATAAAGGCTGCCAGCTTCGGGTTGCTCTTCGCCGCGTGCTGGGCCAGCGGATGCTCGGGCGCCACGGCGCAGAAGGTCACACCCATGATGGTGTCGGCACGCGTGGTGAAGACGTACATGCGGCCATCACCGATGGGCTGGCCGTCCTCACCCTGGATGTTGTGGGTGAACGCAAAGCGCACGCCCTCGCTGCGGCCGATCCAGTTCTCCTGCATCAGGCGCACGCGCTCGGGCCAGCCCTTGAGCGTGGCCTTGTCGTTGCCGATCTGCACGTGGTCCAGCAGCTCCTGCGCGTAGTCGGTGATCTTCAGGTAATAACCGGGGATCTCGCGCTTCTCGACCAGGGCACCGGTGCGCCAGCCGCGGCCGTCGATGACCTGCTCATTGGCCAGCACGGTCTGGTCCACCGGGTCCCAGTTCACGACCTGGGTCTTGCGGTAGGCGATGCCCTTCTCCAGCATCTTGAGGAAGAGCCACTGGTTCCACTTGTAGTACGTGGGGTCGCAGGTGGCGACCTCGCGGCTCCAGTCGATGGCCAGGCCCATGGCCTGCATCTGCCCCTTCATGTAGGCGATGTTCTCGTAGGTCCACTTGGCCGGCGGCACGCCGTTCTTGAGTGCCGCGTTCTCGGCCGGCAGGCCGAAGGCGTCCCAGCCCATGGGCATCAGGACGTTGTAGCCGTTCATGCGCAGGTAGCGCGTGAGCATGTCGTTGATGGTGTAGTTGCGCACGTGGCCCATGTGCAGCTTGCCGCTGGGGTAGGGCAGCATGGAGCAGGCGTAGAACTTCTTCTTGCCGGCGTCTTCCGTCACGCGGTAGGCATCACGTGCCACCCAGTGGCTGTGGGCGGCCTTCTCGACCTCGAGGTGTTGGTATTTGTCTTGCATGGCTGACAGATTCAGTTCACTTGAGCCCGAGCACGTCGAACATGTCGTACAGGCCGCTCTGGCGTCCGGCCAGGTAGCGCACGGCGCGCAGGCTGCCCTGGGCGTAGGTCACGCGGCTGGCGGATTTGTGTGTGACCTCGATGCGCTCGCCGATGCCGGCGAAGAGCACGGTGTGGTCGCCCACGATGTCACCACCGCGGATGGTGGCAAAACCGATGCTGGACGGATCGCGCTCGCCGGTGTGGCCGTAACGCTCGTAGACGGCACAGTCCTTGAGGTCGCGGCCCAGCGCACCGGCGATCACCTCGCCCATCTTGATGGCCGTGCCCGAGGGCGCATCGACCTTGTGGCGGTGATGCGCCTCGATGATCTCAATGTCGTAGCCCGTGGACAGAGCCTTGGCCGCCATCTCCAGCAGCTTGAGCGTGACGTTGACGCCCACGCTCATGTTCGGCGACAGCATGATGGCGATGTCCTTGGCGGCAGCGGCGATCTCCGCCTTCTGCGCCTCGCTGAAGCCAGTGGTGCCGATCACCATGGCCACGCCCAGCTCGCGGCAGACCTTGAGATGGGCCATCGTGCCCTCGGGGCGCGTGAAGTCGATCAGGGTGCGGGCATTCTGCAGACCGGCCTTCAGATCGGCCGTGATGTGCACGCTGCTTGCGTGACCCAGGAAGGCGGTGGCATCGCTGCCAATGGCGGGGCTGGCCGCCACGTCCAGGGCCCCGGCCAGCCGGCAGTCCTCGGCCGCATGCACGGCCTCGATGAGCATGCGGCCCATGCGGCCGGAAGCGCCGGCGATGGCGATCGGGTGGGGCGTGTGTGCGGTCATGGCGTGGTCCATCTCAGCGGGTGGCCGGCTCCAGCGGAGGATAGCTGGCGGGCAGGGGCGGCAGGGGCTTGGCTTCAGGCGCCGGGACCGGGGCCGGGAATTCCTGCAGCTTTTCGGGCGTGGCTTCGAGCACCGGCACCTTGGGCGGCTCCTGGTTGCCCAGGGTGGAGACGAACTCGGTCTCGCTGGGCAGGGCATCGGCCTCGAAGCGCTCGAGCGTTTCACCCTTGAAATAGACGGTGACACGGCGGGCCTGCGGCTCGGCGCCCTGGCGCCGGAGGGTGAAGACGTAGTCCCAGCGGTTGGCGTGGAAGACGCTGGCCAGCAGCGGCGTGCCGAGGATGTCGCGCACCTGGATGCGACTCATGCCCGGACGCAAGGCCCCTACCTGCTCGCGCGTGACAACATTGCCCTGCACCACCGGAACACGGTAGGGCTGCAGGAAACTGCAGGCCGAGAGGGCTGCGCCCAAGAGCAGGGCCAGCCCCAGACGGCCGAGGGCGCGATGGAAAATGAACATGAAACTGGCGCTAGCGATATGATCGGCCCATTGTAGCGGCTGGACCTGCTGCCGCCCGGTCCGGTCCCCTCTGGAAATACGCCCATGAACACCATCGACGAACTCAAGAGCACCGGCCTGAAAGCCACGCTGCCCCGCCTGAAGGTGCTGGAAATCTTCCAGAAAGGCGCCCAGCGCCACATGAGCGCGGAGGACGTGTTTCGCGTACTGCTGGAGGATCGCTCGGACGTGGGCCTGGCCACGGTCTACCGCGTGCTGACCCAGTTCGAGCAAGCCGGCATCCTGACGCGCAGCAACTTCGAAGGCGGCAAGGCCATCTTCGAACTCAACGAAGGCCAGCACCACGACCACCTGGTCTGCCTGGACTGCGGCAAGGTCGAGGAATTTTTCGATGCCGAGATCGAGAGCCGGCAGAACGCCGTGGCCAGGACACGCGGCTTCGAACTGGCCGAGCACGCGCTCAGCCTCTACGCCCACTGCACCAAGGACAAGTGCCCGAACCGCACTAAATAGCGCCCCCACGCTTGCTCACTGCGTGTAGCCGCTGCCCCCCGCGGGGGCCGTCGTCGCCTTGGGACGGCCCGGCGGCAACGGCGGGCGCAGCGGCGGCAGCCACTGAACCGGGGCGTCGGCCTCAGCTCTCGCCCATCGCCTTGCGGTGGCGCTCCACGAATTCCTGGTAGGTGTCGATGCCGCGCAGCTGCAGGATGGTGTTGCGCACGGCCGCCTCCACCAGCACGGCCAGGTTGCGACCGGCCACCACCTGGATCACCGCCTTACGCACCGGGATGCCCAGCACGTCCTGCGTGAGCGGCTCGTAGGGGATGCGCTCGTAGTCGCGCTCCAGGGTCTCGCGCCGCACCAGGTGCACGATGAGCTTGAGGCGCATCTTGCGCCGCACGGCGGTCTCACCGAAGATGGCCTTGATGTCGAGCAGGCCGATGCCGCGCACTTCGAGCAGGTTGCGCAGCAGCTCGGGGCAGCGGCCTTCGATGGTGTCCTGGTTCACGCGGTAGAGGTCCACGGCGTCGTCGGCCACCAGGCCGTGGCCGCGCGAGATCAGCTCCAGCCCCAGCTCGCTCTTGCCCAGGCCGGATTCGCCGGTGATCAGCACGCCCAGGCCCAGGATGTCCATCAGCACGCCGTGCATGGAGGCCCGGTCGGCAAAGTGGCGCGAGAGGTAGCTGCGCAACACGTCGATCACGTAAGCCGAGGACTCCGGCGAGGCGAACATGGGAATGTTGGCGCCCTCGCACATGGCCTGCAGGGCCGGTGGCACCTTCTGCGCGTCGGCCAGCACCAGCACCGGGGGCTCCAGCGTGGTGATGCGCGAGATCCGGCGCTCGCAGTCTTCCGGCGTGGCGCTGGTCAGATAGGCGATCTCGCGCTCGCCCAGCACCTGCACGCGATAAGGATGGATGTAATTCAGGTAGCCCACCAGGTCGGCACCCGAGCGGGCGGCGCGCACGGCCACCTCGTCGAAACGGCGCTCGGAAGCCCCCAGGCCGGCGACCCACTCCCACTTGAGCTTGGCACGGAACTCCTCGAACAGGACCTCGGCGCTGACGACGGTGGGTCTCATGTCGGGCGGACGGCCGGGCTCAGGCCGGCTGGGCCGAGCGCCAGCTGGCGATCAGCGCGTGCAATTCGGTGGAGGTGGCGCTGCTGTTGAGCTTGGCGCGCAGCGCGGTGTCGCTCAGCAGCTCGGCGATCTCGGACAGGATTTCCAGGTGTTTCTGGGTGGCCGCCTCGGGCACCAGCAGGAAGATCAACAGGCTGACCGGCAACTCGTCCGGCGCGTCGAAGCCAATGGGCTGGGCCAGCTGCAGCACGGCAGCCATCGGCGCCTTCAGGCCCTTGATGCGTCCGTGCGGAATGGCCACGCCGTGACCCAGACCGGTGGAGCCCAGGCGCTCCCGCGCAAACAGGCTGTCGGTCACCAGGGCGCGGTTGAGGCCATGCAGGTTCTCGAACAGCAGGCCCACTTCCTCGAACGCGCGTTTTTTGCTCGTGGCATCGACATGCACAAGCACTTGTGCGGTCGGCAGGATGGACGCAAGACGATTCATGATGTTCGAGTGGGCAGATTATGCACACAAAACGTCCTCCAACGCTCCCCCGCTGACGTGGGTCGCCCCCGAGGGGCTTGGGATGGTCCGGCGACAAAAAAGCCGCGGAGGGCCCGCGGCTGCTTTGGGCGGGACGGGCGCGCAGCCCTGTCCCTGTGGCCGTCCGGCTATTGCATCAGGCGCTTGGCAGCGTCGTGATGATGGTCCTGGAGGCGGTCCTTGTGGCGCACCACCTGGCGGTCGAGCTTGTCGACCAGTTCATCCACGGCAGCGTACAGGTCCTCGTGGGAGCTTTCCGCAAACAGGTCGTTGCCCTTGACGTGGATATTGCATTCGGCGCGTTGCCGTCGTTCCTTTTCCTTCTGTTTTTCAACGGTGAGTAGCACCTTGACATCGACAACCTGGTCAAAGTGCCGGGTGATTCGATCAAGCTTGGTCGTGACATAACTGCGCAAGGCCGGGGTGACTTCGAGGTGATGACCGCTGATCGTCAGGTTCATGAGTAGCCTCCTGTTGCTCTCGGATTTGAACTGCCGCCCGCACCTGCGAAGCCCGACGACACTTCGGACTTCGCTGCTGCAGGCAAATTCACTATGCGCCCGGCCCGCTCGAAATGCAATCCCTTTTCCTTGATGCCGCACAAGTTTTTTGCGGACTTCGCCCCTTGAATTCCGCCTGTCGCGCGGGGGCTTGCCAGCCTGCACACACCGGTGCAGAATGCCTGGATTGCAGCAACTCCTCGCACCCTCCGCGAGCCCGGGCCCAGGCCCTGCAGACCTGCAAATCCCCCCTTCTGCAAGCCGGCACAGTGCCATAATTGCGCCTGTCGTCACTCCGGAGATCGCTCCTTGGAAACCTGCCCTAGTCGGTAGCTTTCGACTCCCGGCATCGGGGGTTGGAAGCCACGCCCCACCCCCCACCCGCCCGATGCCCCAACCAAGAGGGAGTGAGCCATGCTCAACATCTTCACGCTCGCCAACGGCCGGCTCTTCCAGGAAGAGATCGAGTCGCTGGAGGAGCTTTCCAAGTTCCAGCCCATCTGGGTTGACCTCGAATCGCCCACACTCGAAGAGAAGCGCTGGGTCAAGCAGTACTACGGCCTGTCCATCCCGGAAGACGCGATGGACGAGGACATCGAGGAATCCGCCCGCTTCTATGAGGAAGACAACGGCGAACTGCACATTCGCAGCGACTTCCTGATCGCCGACGACGCCGAGCCGCGCACCGTGCGCGTGGCCTTCATCCTCAACCTCGTGAACGCCAGCCTCAAGAGCAAGGGCGTTCTGTTCTCCATCCACGACGAGGACGTGCCGGTGTTCCGCCTGCTGCGCATGCGCGCACGCCGCGCCCCCGGCCTGATCGAGGACGCCAAGGAGGTGCTGCTCAAGCTCTTCGACGCCGACGCCGAGTACTCGGCCGACACGCTCGAAGGCATCTACGACGAGCTGGAAAAAGCCGGCAAGCTGGTGCTCGCTGGCGACGTGACCGACGCCTTGGCCGGTGAGGTGCTGGGCGCCATCGCCCGCCAGGAAGACCTGAACGGCCGCATCCGGCGCAACGTCATGGACACGCGCCGCGCGGTCAGCTTCATGATGCGCAGCAAGATGCTGAATTCCGAGCAGTTCGAGGAGGCGCGCCAGATCCTGCGCGACATCGACTCGCTGGACTCGCACACCGCCTTCCTCTTCGACAAGATCAACTTCCTGATGGATGCGACCGTCGGTTTCATCAACATCAACCAGAACAAGATCATCAAGATCTTCTCGGTGGCCAGCGTCGCCCTGCTGCCGCCCACGCTGATCGCCAGCATCTACGGCATGAACTTCCAGTACATGCCGGAATTGGCGCAGACCTGGGGCTACCCCTTCGCGCTGGTGCTGATGCTGGCCAGCGCACTGGTGCCGATGTGGTACTTCCGCAAGCGGGGCTGGTTGAAGTGATCTCCCCCTGTTGACCGCTCACTGCGTGTAGCGGCCCTCTCCCCCTGAGGGGGACAACGCCAGTGGCCCGGCAAAGCCGGTTCCACGGCGTTCCCCGTATCAATCCCTTCTCGCGTGGCGCCCTTCGCTATCGCTTTGGCACGTTCAAGCCACGCACAAACTCGTCGATGATCGCGAGAGCGTAGCGGCTGGCGACTTCGGTGACGAACTTCGGGAAGTCCACGTGCGCCGTGTCGTCGGCGCGGTCGGAGATGGTGCGCACGGCGGCGAAGGGGATGCCGTAGTCGTGGCAGACCTGGGCCACGGCGGCGCCTTCCATCTCCACGGCCAGGGGCGGGTGACCGGCTGCGCTGAGTGCGGCGTGCAGGGCCCGCGCCTCCTCGGCGGCCGAAACGAAACGGTCGCCGCTGGCGATCAGGCCGTGGTGGACCGTGGCTGGCAAGGCCAGGCTTTCCAGGCCGGCACGGCTTGCTGCCAGCAGCGCGTCGCCCAGGGCGATGTCGCAGGCAAAACGCTCGCGGTCGTAGAGGGGGATCTGGTAGCGTGGGAACAGCGGCGAGGCATCCATGTCGTGCTGCACGAACTCGCTGGCCACCACCACGTCACCCACCTGGACGCCGGGGCCGATGCCGCCGGCCACACCGGTGAAAACCAGGCGCTGCGCGCCGAAGGCCTCGATCAGGGTGGTGGTCGTGGTGGCCGCCGCCACCTTGCCGATGCGCGAAAAGGCGAGCACGACGGGCGTGCCGTGCAACTCACCCAACCAGAATTCGCGCCCGGCGCGCGTCACGCGCCGGGGTTCACGCAACAGATCGATCAGCCCCTGCTGCTCCTCGGCCAGCGCACTCAGGATGGCCGTGGTCATGAGCGATCAGTCTTTACTTTGCGTCTCGCAATTCGCGGCGCAGGATCTTGCCGACCGGGGTCTTGGGCAGGTCGGTGCGGAACTCGATCACCTTGGGCTGCTTGTAGCCGGTCATGTTCTCGCGGCACCAGGCGCGCACCTTCTCCTCGGTGAGGGCCGGGTCCTTCTTCACGATCACGAGCTTGACGGCCTCACCGGTCTGGGCATCGGCCACGCCCACACAGGCGCACTCCAGTACGCCGTCGAGCTTGGCCACCACGTCCTCAACCTCGTTGGGGTAGACGTTGAAACCGCTGACCAGGATCATGTCCTTCTTGCGGTCGACGATGCGGAAGAAACCGCGCTCATCCATGATGCCCACGTCACCGCTCTTGAACCAGCCATCCGGTGTCATGACCTTGGCGGTCTCGTCCGGGCGCTGCCAGTAGCCGGCCATGACCTGGGGACCCTTGATGGCGATCTCGCCGGGCTGGCCCTGGGGCACGTCGCGGCCGTCGTCGTCGATGATCTTCATCCAGGTACCGGGGATCGGCACGCCGATGGTGCCGGTGTATTCGGTCGCCGTCACCGGGTTGCAGCTGGCCGAGGGGCTGGTCTCCGACAGGCCGTAGCCCTCGCAGATCGGGCAGCCGGTCTTCTCGAACCACTTCTGCGCCACCGCACCCTGCACAGCCATGCCGCCGCCGACCGAGACCTTCAGGTTGCTCCAGTCCACCTTGTTGAAGTCGGGGTGGTTGGCCAGGCCATTGAACAGGGTGTTGACCGCCGGGAAGCTGTGGAAGACGTGCTTGGACAGCTCCTTGAGCACGGCAGGCAGGTCGCGCGGGTTGGGGATCAGGATGAGCTTGGCGCCCATGCGCATGGACAGCATCATGCCCACCGTGAAGGCGAAGATGTGGTACAGCGGCAGGGCGCAGATACCCGTGGACTGCTGGCCGGCCGGGATCTTCTTCATGGCCGGCTCGTTCCAGAGTTGAGACTGCAGCACGTTGGCAATGACGTTGCGATGCAGCAGCACCGCGCCCTTGGAGACGCCAGTGGTGCCGCCGGTGTACTGCAGCACGGCCACGTCGTCAGGCTTGATCGCGGGCTGGCGCAGCGTGCCGCGCTCACCCTTGGCGATGGCATCGTTGAAACGCACGGCGCCGGGCAGGTTGAAGGCGGGCACCATCTTCTTGACCTTGCGCACCACGAAATTGACCAGCGCGCCCTTGAGCAGGCCCAGGCGGTCGCCCATGGCGCACAGCACCACGTGCTTGACCGGCGTGGCGGCGATGCACTTCTCCAGCGTGTGGGCGAAGTTCTCGATGATGACGATGGCCTTGGAACCCGAATCCTTGAGCTGGTGCTCCAGTTCGCGCGCCGTGTACAGCGGGTTGACGTTGACCACCACGTAACCGGCGCGCAGGATGGCCGCCACCACCACCGGGTACTGCGGCACATTGGGCATCATGATGGCCACGCGGTCGCCCTGCGCCAGGCCCAGGCCCTGCAGGTAGGCGGCGAAGGCACGACTGAGGCGGTCGGTCTCGCCGAAGCTCATCTCCTTGCCCATGAAGCTGTAGGCCGGGCGGTCGGCGTACTGGCGGAAGCTTTCTTCCATCAAGGCCACCAGCGAGGGGTAGGGCGAGGGCGGCAGATCGGCCGGCACCCCTTCAGGGTAGCTCTTGAGCCAGAGTCGGTCGGTCATGGTCGGATCTCCTAATAATTTTGTGGCGTTGCGGCGAAAAAAAACCGTGCCGGGTATCACCCGGCACGGTCGTGCTTTTTTGGACGGGCAGGAAATTATGCCTCGTCAGGCCTTGAGTGCGCCCAGGACCTCGTCAAGCATCTTCTTGGCATCGCCGAACAGCATGCGGTTGTTCTCTTTGTAGAACAGCGGGTTGTCCACGCCGGCATAACCCGAGGCCATGGAACGCTTCATGACGATGGAGGTCTTGGCCTTCCACACCTCCAGCACCGGCATGCCGGCGATGGGGCTGGCCGGGTCGTCCTGCGCGGCCGGGTTGACGATGTCGTTGGCGCCGATGACCATGGCGACGTCGGTGCCCGGGAAGTCCTCGTTGATCTCGTCCATCTCCATCACGATGTCGTAAGGCACCTTGGCCTCGGCCAGCAGCACGTTCATGTGGCCCGGCATGCGGCCGGCCACCGGGTGGATGGCAAAACGCACCTTGACGCCTTTTTCACGCAGGGTCCTGGTGATCTCGTACACCGTGTGCTGGGCCTGGGCCACCGCCATGCCGTAACCCGGCACGATGATCACGCTCTTGGCATCGCGCAACAGTTCGGCGGTGTCGGCCGCGTTCACGGGCACGACTTCACCTTGCGGCTGGGCCGCCTCACCCGACTTGGCCGGGGTGGAGCCGCCACCGGAGCCGAAGCCCCCCGCGATCACGCTGATGAAATTGCGGTTCATCGCGTTGCACATGATGTAGGACAGGATGGCACCGCTGGAGCCCACCAGCGCGCCGGTGACGATCAGCAGGTCGTTGGACAGCATGAAGCCGGTGGCCGCAGCGGCCCAGCCCGAGTAGCTGTTGAGCATGGACACCACCACCGGCATGTCGGCGCCGCCGATGGCCATCACCATGTGGATGCCGAACAGCAGGGCGATGACCGTCATCACGATCAGCGGCGTCATGCCTTCGGCCACCGTCTTGGCCTGGATGAATTCGCGTCCGAACCAGATCACGATCAGCAGGCCGGCCAGGTTCAGCCAGTGGCGGGCGGGCAGCAGCAGCGGCTTGCCACCGATCTTGCCGTTGAGCTTGCCGAAGGCGATCAGCGAACCGGAGAAGGTGACCGCACCGATCAGGATGCCGATGTAGATCTCCACTTCGTGGATGACCTTTTCGGCGCCGGCGAGCTGGATCGAGGTGTCGACGTAGCTGGCAAAACCGACCAGACAGGCCGCCAGGCCCACCAGGCTGTGCATCAGCGCCACCAGCTCGGGCATCTGCGTCATCTTCACCACGCGGGCGGCGTAGAGACCGATGCTGCCGCCGAGCACCAGCGCAGCGATGATCCAGGGGATGCCGGCTGCGCTGACACGCGGACCGAACACCGTGGCCAGCACGGCCAGGGCCATGCCGACCATGCCGAACAGGTTGCCGCGGCGCGAGGTTTCAGGGTTGGACAGGCCACCCAGGCTCAGGATGAAGAGGATGGCGGCACCGAGGTAGGCCACCGTAGCGAGACTTTGGGACATGGTCGTCTTTCTTCTCTTTTTTATTTGCGGAACATGGCAAGCATGCGGCGGGTGACCGAAAAGCCACCGAACATGTTGACGGCCGTCAGCACGATGCCGGCAAAGGCCAGCCAGCGGATCAGCGCGTCAGGGCGACCGCCCGTGCCGGCCTCCGGCGGCAGGATCTGCACCAGCGCGCCGATGGCAATGATGCTGGAGATGGCGTTGGTCACGCTCATCAGCGGCGTGTGCAGCGCCGGGGTCACGTTCCAGACCACCATGTAGCCGATGAAACAGGCCAGCACGAAGACCGTGAAGTGGCCCAGGAAGGCTGCCGGCGCGTAGGCACCGATGAACCAGAAGGCCAGCGCCGCCACGGCGAAGATGATGGCCAGCGTCTTGGCCGGCAGCGGGGCGCTGCTGCCGTGGCCGTGGCCACCCTTCTTCTCGGCCACCGGTGCAGCGGCCGGCTTCGGCGCGGGCGCTGCTGCCTGCTTGAGCGGCGGGGCCGGCCAGGTGATGTTGCCGTCCTTGACGACCGTCAGGCCGCGGATGGCGTCGTCTTCCATGTTGACGTTGGCCACACCGTCCTTGGCCTTGCACAGTTCCTCGGCAACGCGGAACAGGTTGGTCGCGTACAGGGTCGACGACTGCTTGGCCAGGCGCGAGGCCAGGTCCGTGTAGCCGACGATGGTCACACCGTGTTTCACCACGGCCTGGCCGGGTTCGGTCAGTTCGCAGTTGCCGCCCTGCTCGCCCGCCATGTCGACGATCACGCTGCCCGGTTTCATGGACTTCACCATCTCGGCGGTGATGAGCTTGGGCGCCGGCTTGCCCGGGATCAGGGCGGTGGTGATGATGATGTCGACTTCGCGTGCCTGCTTGGCGTACATCTCGCGCTGCGCCTGCTGGAAGCCTTCGCTCATGACCTTGGCGTAACCGCCGCCGCCCGAGCCCTCTTCTTCGTAATCGACCTTGACGAACTCGCCGCCCAGGGACACGACCTGGTCGGCCACTTCGGCACGGGTGTCATTGGCGCGCACGATGGCACCCAGGCTGGCGGCGGTGCCGATGGCCGCGAGGCCGGCCACGCCGGCGCCGGCGATGAAGACCTTGGCCGGCGGCACCTTGCCCGCGGCCGTGATCTGGCCGTTGAAGAAGCGGCCGAAGGCGTTGGCCGCCTCGATGACGGCACGGTAGCCGCTGACGCCGGCCATGGAGGTCAGGGCGTCCATCTTCTGGGCGCGGCTCAGCGTGCGCGGCAGCGCGTCGATGGCCAGCACCGTCACTTTTTTGGCGGCCAGTTGCTGCATCAGTTCCGGGTTCTGAGCCGGCCAGATGAAGCCGATGAGGGCGCTGCCCTCGCGCAAAAGCGCCACTTCGTCCTTGCTCGGTGCGCGCACCTTGAACACGATGTCAGCAGCCGCCCACAGCGCCGCGGCGCCGTTGATGACTTCAGCGCCGGCCGCGCGATAGGTGTCATCGCTGAAATTGGCGGCGTCACCGGCGCCGGATTCGACGGCCACCGTGAAACCGAGCTTGATGAGCTTTTCCACCACCTCGGGCACCGTCGCCACGCGCTTTTCGCCCGGGAAAATCTCCCGCGGCACGCCGATGCGCTGCGCCGGTTTAGCTGTGCCAGCTTGCATAAATCAACTCCTGAACATGATAGACATGACGGTCAAGCAGGCCCCACCCCAGGGCGCTGTCCGCACATCACGAAAGCTTAACTGAGAAATCCATTCCGCCCAGGAATAAGCGGTATAACGATTTGAGGCCCGATTCATAATGCACGCATATGAATATGCGCTGGAAACCGAGTGTCACCGTGGCCGCCATCATCGAGCGAGAAGGCCGTTTTCTGCTGGTCGAGGAAGAGACCCCCGAAGGCCTGAAACTCAACAACCCGGCGGGTCACCTGGACCCGGGCGAGTCCCCCGCCGAAGGCTGCGCGCGCGAGGCGCTGGAGGAAACCACCCACCGCTTCAGACCCACGCATCTGCTGGGCATCTACCTGTCGCGCTTCCAGCGCCCGCAGCCGGACGGCGGCGTGGAGGACATCACCTACCTGCGTTTTGCCTTTGCCGGCGAGCTGGGCGCGGTGGAACCGGGTCGCCAACTGGACACCGGCATCGTGCGCACGCTCTGGCTCACCCCCGAGGAGATCCGCGCCAGTGTCGCGCGGCATCGCAGCCCCCTGCTCGTGCGCTGCATGGAAGACCACCTGCGCGGCCAGCGTTATCCGCTGGAGTCGGTCTACACCGACACCACGGTGCAGTTGCTGCAGCGCTGACGGGCTGCGGCCCTCAGCTGGGCGGAACTTCGCTTTCCAGCGGCGTGCCCTGCAGATAGGCCCGCAGATTGCGCAGGAACAGTTCGGCGCCGCGCTGGCGGGTGCCCAGGGAGGCCGAGGCGCTGTGCGGTGTCATCAGCACATGGGGCAGGCTCCACAGCGGGGACTCGGGCGGCAGCGGTTCTTTCGCAAACACGTCCAGGTAGGCGCCCAGCAGATGGCCACGCGTGAGCGCCTCGATCAGCGCGGCTTCGTCGACGATCTCGCCGCGGGCGATGTTCACCAGGCCCGCGCCGCGCGGCAGCAGGGCCAGGCGGCGCGCGTCGACCAGGCGGCGCGTCTGCTCGGTGAGCGGGCAGGCCAGCACCAGCCAGTCGCAGCGCGGCAGCAGGCCGTCAAGGGCCTCCAGGCCCAGCACCTCGTCGAAAAACTCGGCCCGCTGCGCCTGCCGGCGCAAGCCGATGGTGCGCACCCCCAAGGCCTGCAGGCCGCGGGCAATCCGCGTGCCGATGTGGCCCACGCCCACGATCACTGCCGTCTGACCGCCCAGGTCATGCGCCAGGTCCTGGTCGCGGATGGGCGCCCACTCGCGCTGCTGCTGCGCCCGCAGCCAGTGCGGGAAGCCGCGCGCAAGCATCAAGAGCCCGGTCAGCGCGTTCAGGGCCACCGGCTCGGCGTTGGTGCCCGCGGCGGTGCTGATGCGGATGCCACGTTGTTTCGAGGGCTGGTAGACCGCATGGTCCAGCCCGGCGGACACCAGCTGCAGCCACTTGAGGCCCGACGCCGCGTCGACCAGGGACCAGAAGGCCTGCCCCTGCGGGCTGCGGTGCTTGGCCGGCGTGCCTTCCCAGATGTCGCGTGAATAAAAGGCCACCTCGATGCTGGCGATCTGCTGCGCCGTGTAGCCAGCGTCCGGCTCGAAGTGCAGCAACTCCAGCCGGCCTGGCGCCGCCGCCAGGATCTCCGCCAGGGCCGCCTGGTATTCGACGGCGATCTGCCGGGAGATCAGGAGGCTGGCGGGCATGCTCAGAGACTGGTGAGGCGCAGGTCCGCGACCTGCAGCCGCTCCATCTGCCAGAGCTGCGCCAGCAACCGGGTCGCCGCCCCGGCGCCGATGACCGGTGAGGCCAGCTCGGTGAACTTGTCGTTGATGTCCGCGTCGCTCAGCGGCGCCTCCGGGTCGCCCTTGCGGCAGGGCGCGTACTGCTCGATCACGCGGCCATCACGCAGGGTGATCACGATGCGCGCGGCGCGCAGGGCCGGGAAACCGGCGCTGAGCTGCGGGTCGGCCACGAGTTGCGTCTTGGCCATCAGCGCGCGGATGCCGGCGTCGGCCAGCCGCTGCGGCTCGAAGGCGTTCAGGCGCACGGCGCCATAGAGCAGGGCATGGGCCACCACATAGGGCAGGCTGAACTTGGCCTCAAAGGCGGTGCGCGGCTCGAAGTTGCCGGTCACGTCCAGTGCGGTCTGGTAGGTGTCGATGCGGATGGACGCGATCTGCGTCGGGTCCACGGTCTGCAGCTGGCGGATGTCCAGCATGGCGTCGATGGCCGCGAAGGTGTGGCCGCAGCAGCCATGGTTCTTCTGCGTGATGACCTGGATGTTGTAGCGCGTGCCCAGGTCCCGCGTGGCCTCGGCCCAGTTCGGGTTGACCGAGAGCGCGGCGCCGAAACCTGCGGCGCCTTCGAGAATATCGAGCGCACCGGTCACGCCATTGGCTGCGCCCTTGCCGGCGGTCACCCCCACCCAGGCCGCGTGGCCCGCGTGCAGGCACTTGGTCATGGCGTCCGAACGGAAGGCCTGCTGCAGGCCAGAGGCAAAGGTCGCCGCGGTCGCCAGCGCATGGCGCATCACGTCCGGGTTGGTCCCGTCCACCAGGGCCGCCGTGGCCGCCGCGCCGCCGAAACAGCCGATGGTGCCGGTGGTGTGGAAAAAGCGGTAGTGCGAGGGCTGCACCGCCACGCCAATGCGTGTGGAGATCTCGTAGCCTATGGTGATGGCCTTGAGCAACTCAGCGCCGCTGCAAGACCGCTCCTCGGCCACGGCCAGGGCCGCGCCGATGGTGGGGCAGCCGGGGTGGTAGACCGCGTCACGGAAGATGTCGTCGAACTCGGCCGCGTGCGAGATGCTGCCGTTGATCCAGGCCGCCGTGGCCGCAAAAGCCGTGGTGCGCTGGCCCGGCAGGCTGGACTTGCCGTGCCCCAGCTCGTCCGCATGGGTGCGCATGAGCTGCGGGCCCGGTGCCAGGGCGATGCCCGGGAACAGGGCCGAGAACCAGTCGATCAGCGCGCGCTTGGCGTGGTGCGTGACCTCGGCGGGCAAGGGGCGGGCCGACTCGCGCTGGGCGTACTCGGCGAGTTGGTCGACGATCATGGTGTTTGCTTATCGCAGCTTCAGTAGCTGATGGTCATCAGCCGTTCTTCGGTCATCTCGCGGATCGCATAGGCCGGGCCTTCCCAGCCGAAGCCGCTGTCCTTGACGCCGCCGAAGGGCATGGCGTCCACACGCGCGCTGGACGCCTCGTTCACGTGCACGCCGCCAAAACGCAGGGCCTTGGCGGCCGTGAAGGCCGTGTGCAGGTCGGCCGTGAACAGGCCCACCGAGAGGCCGAAGGGCTGGGCATTGGCCTGCGCCACGGCTTCATCGATGCCGTCGAACTCGATCACCGACATCACGGGCGCGAAGATCTCCTCGCAGACCACCTTCATCTCGGGTTTCACGCCGGTCAGGATGGTGGGCTGGATCACATTGCCCACGCGCTGGCCGCCGGTCAGCAGGCGCGCGCCGGCCGCCACGGCCTCGTCCACCCAGGACTGCGCGCGCTTGGCATGGTGTTCGCTGATCATGGGGCCGATGATGGTGGCCGCATCGGCCGGGTCGCCGGCCTTCATCTTCTGCGCCGCCGCCACCAGCTTGGGCACGAATTCACCTGCAATACGGCGGTCCACATACAGACGTTGTACCGAGGTGCAGACCTGGCCGGCCTTGCGAAAACCCGCGTTGAGGATCTTGGGAATGGCCAGGGCCTGGTCGGCGTCATGGCAGACGATGGTGCTGGCGATGCTGCCCAGCTCCATCTGCGTGCGGCGCAGGCCGGCGGCGCGCTGGATCTCGCGGCCCACGCGGGTGCTGCCGGTGAAAGCGTAGAAGGCAATGCGTTGGTCGGCGCACAGCTGCGGGCCGACCACGGCGCCGTCGCCGTGCACCAGGGCCAACAGGGTGGGCGGCAGGCCGGCCTCGATCAGGATCTTGCAGAGCTCCACGGCGGTGAGCGGCGTGAACTCCGAGGGCTTGATCACCACGGCATTGCCGCCAGCCAGGGCCGGACCCACCTTATGCATGAGCACGTTAAGCGGCGAATTGAAGGGGGTGATCACGCACACCACCCCGCGCGGCGAGCGCATGGTGAAACCCACGCGGTTCTTCACGCCATCGGCCGCCTGCATGGGCACCATCTCGCCGTTCAGGCGCTTGGCTTCCTCGGCGCACAGCTCGAGGGTCTGCACACAGCGGCGCACCTCGTTGTCGCCGTCGGCACGGGTGAAACCGGCCTCGTGGCGCATCAGCTCGATCAGCGGCTCCAGGCGGCTCTCGACGATGCGCGCCGCGGCCAGCAGGATCTTGTAGCGCTGGTAGGGCGTGAGGGTGGACTGCTGCTGACCCGCCACGGCGCCGGCCACGGCGGCCGTGACCTGTTCGGGCGAGGCCACGGCCATCTCGCCATAGACCTGGCCGTCGTACTTGTCACGCAGGGGCTGGCTGGACACACCGGCCACCCACTGCCCACCGATCAGCAGCTGTTTCATCATGCGGCTCCGGCGTAGGTCTGCTGGTTGCCGCGGGTGTTGACCTTCAGGCCTTCCATGAACTTGTTGCGGATCTTGGCCGCATCGCGCTCGGTCACGCCGGCCGGCGGCGCGTTGTCGGTGCGCGCGCAGATGAAGAGGGGACCGTCGCTCGTGAGCGCAGCCTCGACCAGGGCCTCGAAGTGGGCCTCGTCACGGGCCCAGACGCTCTGCACCAGGCCCGAGCCCTTGCCGATCGCGACCAGGTCCACATGGGTGGCCGTCAGCGTGGGCTGGCCGCCGGTGATCTGGTAGGAACCGTTGTCCCAGACGATCACGACCAGGTTCTTGAGCTTGAGGTTGGCGATGGTGCCCAGGGTGCCCAGCTGCATCAGCAGCGAGCCGTCGCCTTCGAGCGCAAACACCTTGCGCTGCGGCTGGGCCAGGGCCACGCCCACGGCGATGGGCGCAGCCAGGCCCATGGTGCCCAGCATGTAGAAGTTCTGCGGGCGCTGGCCGGCGGCCCAGAGGTCGAAGTGGGTGTGGCCTATACCACCGACCACGGCCTCTTCGTGCTTGAGCTTGGCCACGAGGCGACGGGTCAGGTCGGAGCGGTTCATGACCTTGGCCGTTTCGCGGGCCACGGGGTTGAGGAGTTGAGCTTGCATGTATTCCTCTCAGTTCTTCTTCACGCGCGCGGTCAGCAGCGGCGACAGGATCATGGCAGCCGCCGCCTGGGTAGCGTAAGCCTGTTTGATCATGCGGTCGGCGATGAACTCGACATCGTCCTGGCGCTCGATGGCGTAGTTCTCGATGTTGAGCGAATTCAGGATAGGGCGCATGGTGCGGCAGACGATGACCTGGCCCAGCTGGAAGTCGCCCAGGGTGCCGCGCTCCGAGATCAGCATCAGCAGGGGGATCTGGTAGGGCACGGTCAGCGAAGCCAGGGCGTTGGGCAGGGTGGCAAAACCGCTGGTCTGCATCAGCACGATGCCGCGCAGGCCACCCATATAGGCACCGGTCACGATGCCCACGGCCTCTTCCTCGCGCGCCGGGCAGACCACGGTGAAGTAGTCGTCGGCATGCAGGCGCTTGATCAGCGGGGCCAGCACCTTGTCGGGCACATAGGTGATGAGCTTGATCTCGTTCGCCTTGAAGACACGGACGAGGGTCTCGTCCCAGGTTTCGCCGGTCGGGCCGGTCGTCTCTTGCACCATGGCAATACTCTCCTGTTTATTTCAGATTACAGCCGATGCACCGCCGTGGCAATGCATCGTGAATTTTTGGCGCCGAGCTCTTACTCGTCACCCACCTTGAGCTTGCTCGGCAGGCGTTTTTCGATGGCCCACTTGAGCAGGGCCGCGCTGCGGAAGAAACCGTGCGCGAACTTGCCATAGGGCAGCGTGAGGAACAGGGCCATCACGAAGCCCAGGTGCAAGGCCAGCGTGGCCGGCATGAACGCCGTGCCGCGCGCACCCCACAGGCCCAGGCCGGTCAGGCTGGTGAAAAACAGCAGGGCGATGAAACCGCGGTCCATGGGTTTTTGCGCGGCATCACCGTGCTGCGGGTGGCGCCGCAGGTTGAGCCAGTACAGCCCCGCCGTGCCGATCAGTAGCAGCACGCCACCCACGGCACCCAGGATCTTGGGCAGGCTGGGCAGGTCATAGGGCGCAACCCAGCCGAAGAGGTAGTGGTAAAGCGTGGCCACGCTGGTGGCGGCAAAACACAGCATGAAGCCGTAGAAGGTGGCGTGGTGGAAGACACGGCGCTTTTTCGTCCAGGCATCGTCCTCGTTGTGGCAGCCCTCGCCGTGGCCGCCGTCCAGGTACTTCAGGCGCAGCACGTCGTGCGTGGCTTCCAGCGCCGCACCGCCCTGCACGGCCGCAATGACCGGGGCCTCGTAGTCGCGGCCCGGCGTCACCTCGCGCCAGAAACGGCGCAATCCCAAAGACAGGGCCAGCACGGCCAACAGGAAAACCGGGGCGAACAGGCTCACCAGCAGGTTGTGCGGGAAGATGCCGTAGAAGTCCGCCGAGGCCGGCACGCGCCACAGGGTGTCCTTGAGCCACAGGGTCAGCATCATGAAAAAGGCCAGGGCCCCCGCCGTTGCCAGGGAGAGCGTGAGACCGTTGCGCTGGTAGAGCTGGCCCAGCGCGGACGGCCAGGCAAAGTCCGTGTAGGTCTGCAGCCGAACCTTGGCCATGGCCTGCGGCACATTGACCGCAAACTCGTGCGGCGGCGCGTACTGGCAGGCGTGCAGGCAGGCGCCGCAGTTGTGGCAGAGGTTGGCCAGGTAGTGCACGTCGGCGGCATTGAAGGACAGGCGGCGGGTCATGGCCGGGAAGACGGCGCAGAAGCCCTCGCAATAACGGCAGGCATTGCAGATCTGCAACTGGCGCGCCACTTCGGCTTCCGGGCTGCCGGGCAGGACTTCACCGTTGGCCAGGGCCCGTGCCTCGCGGGTCAAAGTCTCAAGCTGCTGCACGTTGCTTCTCCGTATCCTTGATGTTCAGGGCAGCCTGTGCCGCCTCGGTGCCGGCAATGCGGCCGAAGGCCGTGCCGATGGACATGCCCACACCGGCCGTGTAGCCCTTGCCCAGCACATTGCCGGCCATCATCTCGCCGGCCACGTAGAGGTTGTCGCTGGGCTGGCCGCCGAAATGCACGGCGGCCCGGTCGTCGACCTTGAGCCCGAGGTAGGTGAAGGTGATGCCCGGGCGCAGCGCGTAGCCGTAGAACGGCCCGGTGTCGATGGGCAGGGCCCAGTGGGTCTTGGCGGGGGTGATGCCTTCGGTGTGGCAGTCGTCCAGCGCCGTGTGGTCGAAGGTGCCGACGCGGCAGGCCGCGTTGTAGGCGTTCATCGTCTGCATGAAGGTGGCTTCGTCCAGGCCCAGCTTGCGTGCCAGTTCGGGCAGGCTGTCGGCCTGGATGCCCGGGAACACCGGCGGCATGAAACGGCCCACGGCCTTGCTGTCGATGATGGAGTAGCCGATCTGCCCAGGCTGCTGCGCCACCAGCCGGCCCCAGATCGCGTAACGCTTGGGCCAGAAGTCCTCGCCCTCGTCGTAGAAACGCTGGGCATGCTTGTTGACCACCACCCCGAGCGAGACGCAGTCCAGCCGCGTGCAGATGCCGCCGTCATATTCCGGCGCGCGTGCGTCGATGGCCACGCAGTGCGATTGCGAGGGGTCGCCGATCATGTCGGCGCCGTGTTTCATCATGTCCTTGATCAGCACGCCCTGGTTGAAACGCGTGCCGCGGATCAGGAAGTTGTCGGCCGGCCATTCACCGTCGGCGTTCTGGCCCCAGGCCTCGCGCAGCCAGGCGCGGTTGGATTCGAAACCGCCGGCAGCCAGCACACAGGCCTTGGCCTCAATGCGCTCATCGCCGATGTAGGCCGCCTTGAATTGCCCGTCCTGGATGTCCAGGCGATCCACGGCTGCGTTGTAGCGGATCTGTACGCCGAGTTTCTCCGCGCTGCGGTAGTAGGCGTTGACCAGGGCCTTGCCCCCGCCCATGAAAAAGGCGTTGGTGCGCGACAGGCTCAGGGTGCCCGACAGCGAGGGCTGGAAACGCACACCGTGCTTGATCATCCAGGGCCGGCAGGTGGAGGAAGCGCGGATGGTCAGGCGGGCCAGGTGCTCGTTGGTGAGGCCGCCGGTGACCTTGAGCAGGTCCTGCCAGAACTCTTCTTCGGGGTAGGCTTCCTGCAGCACGTCCTGCGGCGCATCGTGCATGCAGCGCAGGTTGCGCGTGTGGATGGAATTGCCGCCGCGCCACTCTTTGGGCGCGGACTCCAGCAGCATCACGCTGGCACCCGCCTCACGGGCCATCAGGGCGGCGCACAGGGCGGCATTGCCGCCACCGATCACCAGGACGTCCAGACTCATACGTACAACTCCAACCCTCTTCGGGAAAACTCATGCGCCGCCCCCGGGCCCCTGCAGGCCGGAGAGCGGTGCGCTCAGCCTGTTCCGTTCAGAACTGGTACTTGCGCAGGCCGCCGTCGACCGGGATCACCGCGCCCGTGATGTAGCCGGCGCGCGGCGAGGCCAGGAAGGTCACCAGATTGGCCAGCTCTTCGGGCTCACCGTAGCGGCCCACCGGGATCTCGTTCTCGCACTGCCACTTCTGGAACTCGGGCGAGTAGTTGCGCATGATCTGCTCGGAGATGATGCGCCCGGGCGGCACGCAGTTCACCGTGATGCCGTGCTGGCCCACCATGCGCGAGAGGCCCTTGGCCCAGCTGTGGATGCCGGCCTTGGCGCAGAAGGCGCCGTTGATGTGCTCGGGCTCGCTCTTGCCCGTGATGCAGACGATGCGGCCCCACTTGCGTTCGATCATCTGGTCGATCAGGGCGTCGCCCAGCTGGCGCGGACGGTGGAAATTCAGCGTGATGGCTTCCTGCCACTGCTCTTCGCTCACGTGCAGGTCCTTGAAGCTGCGCGAACCACCGGCGTTGTTGACCAGGATGTCCACGTGCCCCAGGCCCTGGATGGCGGCCCGGGCCAGATTTTTCGCGGCGTCCTCGGCATACATGTCCTGCTCGATCAGCACCGGGGCGTGGCCGCCAGCGGCCACGATCTCGGCGGCGACTTCACGCAGCTTGTCCACGCGGCGCGCCGTGATGGCCAGACGCACGCCTTCGGCGGCCAGGGTCTTGGCGATGCCACGGCCGATGCCTGCGCTGGCGCCGGTGACCAGCGCCGTCTTGTCCTTGAGTTGCAAATCCATGATCTGTGCCTTGCTGAGAAGATAAGCATGCACTGTATACGTTGTGCCCCGCCCCGGCGAGGGGTCGGGGCACAAGGGGGTATCACAGATTGTGATGGCTAGGATGGCTGCCGGTCGGGCGTGCCGGATTGGGCCGCCAGGCGGCCCGCGCGCCGGCCCGAGACAAAGGCCCAGGCCAGGTGGTGGCCATGGCCCTTGAGCAGCAGGCCGCCCTGGCCGGTGGAACCCGCAGCGTACAGTCCACTCACGGGCTGGCCGTCGGCACCCAGCACGCGGTGCTGGTGGTCCACCATCAGGCCGCCCTCGCTGTGCACGAAGACCGAACGCACCGGGCCCAGCGCCACGTAGGGCCCTGCACCCAGGGGGCGCACCGGGGCCGCCGCCACGCTGCTCGCCAGCACCGTCGCGTCCATGCCGAGCTTGCGCGCCAGTTCGGGCAGCGTCGGCGCCTCGGCGTAGACGTCGGGCCGGTTCTGGCGGTAGTCGGGGATGTAGGCATAGGCGATGCCCGGCGCGGTGGACACGAAGTGCGGCCAGGCCGAGAACTGCTGCGCCAGTGCGGCATCGATCACGATGTAGCCCACCTTGCCGGGCTGGTCGGGCAGGCGCCAGGCCGGTTTGTCAAGTTCGTTGCCGAAACGCTCGCCGCGCTGGTTGACCAGGATGGCCCCCTGCTCGAACAACGTGGTCGAGGGCGCCAGCGCCGTGGTCAGGAACTTCATCATGAAGGGCCGCAGGATGGCCTGGGGCAGGTGGTCCAGCGACCACTGCATGAAGACCGCCAGCCAGCGCCAGGGCGGCAGGCGCCGCACGAAGGTCTCGGTGGCCGGGGCGATGAAACGGATCTCGGGGCCCAGGGCCAGGTCGCCGTTGACGATGCGCGCGCCCAGGGTCTCGCCCAGGCGCTGGCCGTCGCCGGTGGCCGTGAGGTTCACACCCTCCACCTTGGCCTCCTGCGGGCCCATGAAACGAGCCTTGAACTCGGGGCCGTTGGTGAAGTCGCCCGCGGCCAGCACCACACCGCCGCGCGCCATGTAGCGCTTCAGGCCGCTGTCACCCTCGGCATCGACGCCGGTCACGCGCCCGCCCTCCTGCAGCAGCGCCGTGACGCGCAGGCCGGTGCGGATCTCCACGCCAACGCGGCGCGCACGCCGGCCCAGGTGGTAGATGAAGGCGCGTGAATTGGGCAGCACGTTGTGCATGCGCGGCTGGCGGTGCGGCGGCTCGGGCATGGGGCCCATGAAACGCACGCCGGAGTCGAGCAGCCACTGGAAGGTGGCGGGGATCTCGTTGCAGAGGATGCGGCGCAGCTCGGGGTTGTCGCGGGCATCGAGCTCACCCGCAAACCCCGGCATGTCGGCCCAGTGGTCCGCGGGGCTGTCGACGATGCCGCGCTTTTTCTGATGCGGCGTGCCGCTGGACGTCACCGAACCGATGGACCAGGCCGTGGAGCCGCCCAGGGCCGGGTTCTTCTCCAGCAGCAGCACGCTGCGCCCGCTCTCGCGCGCCTCGATGGCCGCGGCCAAGCCGGCGCCGCCGCCGCCGACCACCACCACGTCGTAAGTCCGTTCTTCTCTCTGCATGCCCGGGCGCTTAATCCAACTTGATGTTGGCCGCGTTGATCACCGCCGTCCACTTGCTCGTCTCGGCCTCGTTGCGCTTTTGCGCATCGGCCGGTGTGCCGCCCAGGGCCATGATGCCCAGGCCGTCCCAGCGCTGCACCAGGTCCTTGTCCTTGAGCACGACGTTGAGCTCGGCATTGAGCTTGCTGACGATGGCCGCCGGCGTACCGCTGGCCACCGAGAGGGTGTACCAGGGCACCGAGGAGTAACCGGGCACACCGGCTTCGGCCACGGTGGGCACATCGGGCAGGCTGGGGCTGCGGCTGGTGCCGGTCACGGCCAGGGCACGCACCTTGCCGCTCTTGAGCTGCGGATGGGCCGTGCCCAGGCTCTCGAACAGCATGTCGATCTGGCCGCCCAGCAGGTCGGCCATGGCCGGCGCGCCACCGCGGTAGGGCACGTGCACGTAGTCCACCTTGCTCATGTAACGAAACAGCTCGGCCGCCATGTGCATGGCCGAACCATTGCCGGCCGAACCGTAGGTCAGCTTGCCGGGCTGGGCCCGGGCCAGCGCCAACAGCTCCTGCACCGACTTGGCCGGCAGGTCCTGCTTGACGATCAGGATGCTGGGCGCTTCGGCCAGCAGGATCACCGGCTTGAGCTCCTTCATGGGGTCGTAACGCAGCTTGGGGTACAGGGCCACCGCGCCGTTGTGCGCAATCGTGGCCAGCACCAGGGTGTAGCCGTCGGCCGGGCCCTTGGCCACCTGCTCGGCGCCCGTGTGGCCGCCGGCACCCGGCTTGTTCTCCACCACCACGGGCTGGCCCAGGCGCGGGCCCAGCTTCTCGGCCACGCCGCGGGCCAGCAGGTCGGCCGGACCACCGGCCGCATAGGGCACGACGATCTTGACCGGCCGGGAGGGAAAGACGTCCTGGGCCTGGGCACAGAGACTGGCGGCCAGCAGGCCGGTCACCAGCAGCGGATGGATCAGTTGCTTCAGCATGTTGGTCTCCTGGGGTCAGTCGAGTTGAATCCTGGCCGCTTCGATCACGCGGGTCCACTTCTCGGTTTCGCTCTTGAAAAACGCCGTCGCCTCGGCCGGGCTGTTAGGTGTGTAGTTCATGCCCAGCTTGTCGTAGCGCGCCACCACCTCGGGGCTGGCCAGCACACGCTGCACGTCCTGGTTGAGCTTGGCCACCAGCGCGGCCGGCATGCTGGCCGGTGCGGCCAGCGAGAACCACGAGGTGCCGCTGTAACCGGGCACACCGGCTTCGGCGATGGTGGGCACCTCCGGCAGGCGCGGGTCGCGCTTCGAACCGGTCACGGCCAGCACACGCAGCTTGCCGCTTTGCACGTGCGGCATGCCGGAGGACATGTTGTCGAACATCACGTCGACCTGGCCGGCGATCAGGTCGATCAGGGCCGGACCGCTGCCTCGGTAGGGCACGTGGTTCATGCGCTGGCCGATGGCCAGCTGGAACAGCTCGGTGACCATGTGCACCGAGGAGCCGGCGCCGGCCGTGGCGTAGTTGATCCTGCCGGCATTCGCTTTCGCATCGGCCAGGAAGTCGGCAAAGGTCTTGTACCTGGAGTTCGCAGGCACCACCACGATATTGGGCGACTCGCCAATGATCAGCACGGGCCGCAGCTCCTCGGCCGGCTTGTAGGTCAGCTTGCTGTAGCTGGCGTAGGCAGCATGGATGCCGATGGTGCCCACCATCAGGGTGTAGCCGTCGCCGGGCGCCTTGGCCACGATCTGCGCACCCAGGTGGCCGCTGGCGCCGGGCTTGTTGTCGACGATCACGTTCTGGCCGTACTGGGTGCTCAGGCGCTCCCCGATGATGCGCGCCAGGATGTCGACCGCGCCGCCCGGCGCGAAGGGCGCCACGAGACGGATCGGCTTGTTTGGGTAGTCCTGCGCGACAGCACCGCCGGCCAGCGTGGCCAGCAGCAGTCCGCCCAGGACCTGCTTCAGGAAGTTGCGTTTCATTTTTTGCTCCTCAGTTGTTCCAAGGTGATGACGGGGCGCTGCTCGTAGGGCAGGTTCCACTGCGCGAAATTGCCTCGGTCCACGATCTGCACGGGCAGTTCCACCGAAGCCGGCACCGTCTCACCACGCAGGTGGCGCGCCGCGCATTCGGCCGCCAGATAGGCCATCTGCATGGCGTTGAAATCGGCCGTGGCCAGCATGCGGCCCGCGGCGATGGCCTCGATGGCCTGGGGAATGGCGTTCACACCGACCACGGCCGCGGTCTTCCCCGCGGCGTCCAATGCATCGAGCACGCCGATGGCCATGATGTCGTTGGCCACCAGCACCGCATCGGGTTCCGGGTTGTCGCGCAGCCAGGCCGCCGTGCGGTCCCGTGCGGTCTCGCGCACGTAGTCACCCGCGATCTGGCCGACCAGCACGATGCCGGGCAGGGCGCACGCGGCGTCGCGGAAACCGCGCAGACGCTCCTGGCTGGTGTAGGACTCCTCGGGGCCCGTCACCACGAGCACCCGGCCCTTGCCTTGCAGATGTCTGAACAGGTAGCTGGCGATCGCCTGCGCCAGCTGCTCATCGTCCGAGCTGACGTAACTCACCATGGGCGCGGCCGCGATCGGGTTGACGAAGCCGATCATGGGGATGCCAGCGGCCACCACCTGGCCGATCGCCGCATCCACCCTGCTCGCATGGACGGGCGAAAACACGAAGGCATCGGGTCGCGGATTCAATGCCAGAGCCTGCTCGATCAGCGCGCTCTGCTCCACCGGGTCGTCACCCTTTTGGGGAACGAAGTGCAGCACCTCGTCGCCGAAGACCGCGGCCGCACGCTCCGCGCCCAGGCGCGCTGCGCCGTAGGCCGGGTTCGTAAAGTTCTTGGTGAAGACCGCGAGGCGCATCGAGATCAGACCATGCCGCCGTTGGGCTGGATGATCTGGCCGTGCACCCAGGACGCCTTGTCGGAGGCCAGGAAGGCCACGACCTCGGCCACCTCTTCGGGCTGGCCCACGCGGTTAAAGGGGCTCATGCCGGCCGAGCGCGCGATGGCGGCTTCGTCCTTGCCGGCGCGGAACAGGTCCGTGTCCACCGGGCCCGGGGCCACGCCGTTGACGCGGATCTTGCGCGGCGCCAGTTCCTTGGACATGGACCGCAGCAGGCTTTCGACGCCCGCCTTGGTGGCGGTGTAGGCACCGCCGCCGGGCACGGCGACGCGCACCATGGAGGTGGTCAGGCCGATGATGTTGCCGCCGTCCACCACGTGCTTCGCGGCCGCGCTCAGCACGTTGAAGGCGCCGATGAGGTTCACCTCCACGACCTTGCGGAAGTTCTCGGGGTCGTAAGTGGCGATGGGGCCGGGCGGCACGTTGATGCCGGCGTTGGCCACCACGCAATGGGGCATGCTGCCGAAGTCCCTGGCCACATCGGTGAACACCTGGGCCACCTGGGCCGCCTCGCGGATGTCGACCTTGTAGCCCCGGGTCGTGGCGCTGCCGATCTTGGCCGGCACATTGGGCGCGCTGCTCACATAGGTGTAGGCCACGTCGTAGCCGCCCTCGGCCAGTTTCTGGACCGTCGCCGCGCCGATGCCGCGCGTGCCGCCGAAAACGAGTGCGATCTTCTTGCTCATGGGAAATCCTTGATTGATTCGAGTGAAATGTCAGGCCTTGTAAGGCTTGCCGTAGATCGGTTCTTTGTAGGGGATGGGGGGCAGCTGCCAGGTACCCGTAGAGGGGGGACGCACCTCGGCATCGACGTGCACGTCGATCACACAGGGGCGTTTGTTCTTCAGCGCCTGCTGCACGGTGGCGCCCAGGTCCTGCGGACGGGTCACGGTGTAGCCGTCGGCGCCGCAGGCACGGGCCCAGGCGGCGAAGTCCGGGTTGTAACGCGCGCCGGTTTCACCGTGGTAGAAGGCCGTGCCGATCTCGCGGCCGTCGAACAGGCCGTACTGCAGATCGCGGATGGCGCCCCAGGCGAAGTTGTTCCAGATGATCCAGACGACGGGCAGGTTGTATTCCACCGCCGTGCACAGCACATAAGGCGCCATGGTGAAACCACCGTCGCCGACCACGGCCACGCAAGGCCGGTCGGGCGCGGCCAGCGCCGCACCCATGACACCGCAGACACCGAAGCCCATGCTGGAATAGCCCCAGCTGTTGAGCATGCTCTGCGGGCGTTTGGCCTGCCAGAACTGCATGAACCAGTTGTGGTGCACGCCGGAGTCGAGTGCGAGGATCACGTCGTCAGGCAGCACCTTCTGCAGCGTGCCCACCACGAACTCGGGGCGCAGCGGGCTGGTGGAGTCACCAAAGTGCGGGCGCACGAAAGCTTCCCACTGGGCCTGCCAGCCCTGCACCTGGGCCAGCCAGGGCGCGTAGCGCGTGGCCGTGATGTCCTTGCGGTTGGGCAGCGCGTTGAGCAGCTGGCGCGTGAAGACCTTCACGTCGGCGATCACACCGAGTGTGGGCGCGTAGTTGCGGCCCAGCTCCTGCGGGTCGATGTCCACGTGCACGAGCTTGGTCTTGGGGAAGTTCCAGGAATAACCCTCGAACCAGCTCGAAGAGCTGCGGTCGTCGAAGCGTGTGCCCAACGTGATCACCAGGTCCGAACGGCGGCCGGCCTCGTTGGCGGGGTAGGCGCCGTTGCGGCCGATGAAACCCAGCGCCAGCGGGTGGTCGCCGCGGATCGCGCCCATGCCATTGGGCGAGGTGATGACCGGGATGCCCAGCTTCTCGGCCAGCTCGGTGATCTCGGGGCCGGCTTCGGACAGGGTGGCGCCGTGGCCGATGAAGAGCACGGGCTCGCGCGCCGCGGCCAGCAGGTCCAGTGCGATGGCGATGTCAGCGTCGTTCGCGCCCGGGCGGTGCGCGCGCTGCACGTGCGAGGGCGGCGGCAGCTCCACATCCGCCTCTTCCTGGTAGACGTTGTAGGGGATGTCCAGGTTCACCGGGCCGGGGCGGCCCGTGACCATGGTGTCCATGGCCTGGCGCAGGGCCAGCGGCAGCATGTCCACGCGCGTGGGCTGGAAGGCCCGCTTGACCACCGGGCGCATCACTTGCGCGAAGTCGGCCTGGTTGTGTTTGTACAGCTCCTGGAAGGGCGCGCGGTTGTGCTGCGAGGTCGGCACGTTGGACGTGATGCACAGGAAGGCAGACGAATCCGACAGCGCGGTGGCGCAGGACATCACCATGTTCGCCGAACCGGGGCCGGTGGAGGTCAGCGTGGCCACCGGCTTGTGCTTGACGCGGAAGTAGGCGTCGGCCATGTGGCCGGCGCACTGCTCGTGGCGCGGCGAGATGAGCTTGAGCTCGTCCTTCACGTCGTATAGGGCATCGAGGATGCCCACGTTGCCGTGGCCGCAGATGCCGAAGATGTACGGCACTTTTTCCTGGACCAGGTATTGGGCGATCAGTTCGCCACCTTTCATCTTGGCCATGTTCAGCTCTTTCTACTTTCAGGTGTCAGGTATCAGACCGCAGTGAACGTCACGATACGCTCTTCGGTCATTTCATGGACCGCGTAATGCGGGCCTTCGCGGCCGAAGCCGCTGTCTTTGGAGCCGCCGTAAGGCATGAGGTCCACGCGCGAGCTCGAGGTCTCGTTGATGTGCACGCCGCCCACCTCCAGCTGCTGGGCCGCGGCCAGCGCATCGCCCAGGCGGTTGGTGAACAGGCCGGTGGCGAGGCCGAAGGGCGTGGCGTTCACGCGCGCGATGGCCTGGGCCAGGGTCTTGAAAGGCACGATGCAGACCACGGGGCCGAAGATCTCGTTGCAGCCCACCTTCATGGCGTCGCCGATGTTGGTCAACAGTGTGGGTGGCACCACGGCGCCCTGGCGCGGGCCGCCGGCCAGCAGCTTGGCGCCGGCCGCCACGGCCTCGTTGATCCAGGCCTCGATGCGGATGGCGTTGTCTTCGCTGATGACCGGGCCGACGAAGGTCTTGCTGTCCTGCGGGTCGCCGCAGACCAGCTCCTTGACCATCTGGCCCAGGCGCGTTTCCACCTCGGCCAGCAGCGACTCGTGCACCAGCAGCAGCTGCACCGAGGTGCAGACCTGGCCAGCCTTGCGGTAACCGGCATTGACGATCTTGGGCAGGGCCGCGTCCAGTTTGGCGTCGTCACAGACGATGGTGCAGGCGATCGAGCCCAGCTCCATCTGCGTGCGGCGCAGGCCGGCGGCCTGCTGGATCTTGCGGCCCACTTCGGTGCTGCCCGTGAAGGCGAAAAAGCGCACGCGCTCGTCGGCCTGCAAGGCCTGCACCACCTCGGCACTGCCATGCAGCACGCTGAGGAAACCCTTCGGTATCCCGGCGTCCAGCAGCACCTCGGCCAGCAGGCAGGCGGTGATGGGCGTGAAGGACGAAGGCTTGAGGATGACGGCATTGCCGGCGGCAAAGGCCGGCGCCACCTTGTGCGTCACCGTGTTGAGCGGCGAGTTGAAGGGTGTGATGGCGGCCACCACACCCAGGGGCACACGCAGCGTGAAACCCAGGCGGCCGGCGGCGCCGGGCGCGCCGGCCAGCGGGATCACGTCGCCGGCCAGGCGGCGCGCCTCCTCGGCCGAAAGCCGTAGCGTCTGCAGGCAGCGGCGCACCTCGCCCATGGCATCACTCTGGGTGAAACCGGCTTCCAGCTGCATGGCGCGCACGAACTCCTCGCTGCGCGCCTCCAGCAACTGGGCGGCGCGGTCCAGCACCACACCACGCTCATAGGCCACGGGCGCGCCCTGGCGGAAGGCAGCGTGCGTCACTTCCACGGCCTGGCGCACCTGCGCCGCGTCGGCGGTGGTGACCGTGGCGCAGGGCTGCAATTTGTACTTGTCGCGCACGGCAACGCGCGGGCCCGTGCCGGCGATCCACTGGCCGTTGACCAGCAGGCCGTAGACAGCCGGAGCGGCGGACGTGGCCGTGTCGATCACGGCAGATACCTTGCGGTCCATCAGCGCATCTCCTCTTCGTCGTCGGCCGGCGTGGTGACCACCAGGAACACCAGGCCATCGGTGCCGGTGTTGGTGAAGCTGTGGCGGATGCCGGGCGGCACGTAGACGTAATCGTGCGCTCGCATCAGCTGCTTCTGGTCGTCCAGCGTGAGGATGCCCTCGCCTTCAAGCACGTAATACACCTGCTCCTGCACCTTGTGCACGTGCTCCTGCACATAGGCCATGGGCGCGTAGCGCGAGATGCGGAAGTCCACGCGCGAGCTGCCCGTGGTGGTGGGGCCGGCCAGCTCCTTGGACAGGGCGCCGCCGAAGTGGCCCGGGTATTCCTTCCAGGGCATGTTCGCCATCTTTTCCAGCAGGAGCCGCAGCTCGGGTTTCTTGTTCATGATCATTCCTTCCTTGTGTGTTGCAGCGGCTCAGAGCCAGAGAATCTTCTTGCGGTAATCGAGATCGGTCAACAGGGGTTCGGCCGGGCCTTCGTGGAAGACGGCGCCGCGCTCCAGCGCATAGGCGCGGTCGGCCAGGGCCAGCACCAGATCCAGGTTGTGCTCGACGATGACGATGGACACGTGCTGGCGCAGCTTGTCGAACACGGTGAACAGCTCCTGCACCACGGTGGGCGCCAGGCCTTCGAAGGGCTCGTCCAGCAGCAGCAGCTTGACGTTGCCCGACAGCGCGCGCGCCACGGCCACCATCTGCTGCTCGCCACCCGAGAGGTAGTCGGCCGCCACGTCCATGCGTTCTTTCAGGCGCGGGAAATAGGCCAGGATCTGCGCCTCGTCCCAGACCACGCCGGTCTTGCCGTCGGTGGGACGCGCCAGCCGGCCCAGCGACAGGTTCTCGCGTACCGTCATGCCGGCAAACAGGCCGCGGCCCTGGGGCACGTAACCGATGCCCAGGCGCGCAATGTCGGGCGCGCTGAGGCCGGCGATCTCGCGGCCGTTGAAGTTCACACGGCCGCTGGCCGGTGACAGCAGGCCCACCAGGCTTTTCAGCAGCGTGGACTTGCCCGCGCCATTGCGGCCCAGCAGCGCCACGATCTCGCCCTCGCGCACCTGCAGGCTGGCGTCGTTGAGGATGTGGCTCTTGCCGTAAAAGGCGTTGACCTTGTCGAAGTCCAGCACCAGGGGCCGGTCGCCCGTGGCCACGCCGGTGCGGCCCGTCACGGGCGGCGTGCCGGTGCCGGTGTAGATCTCCTGCACACGCCGGTCGCAGCGCACCTCCTCGGGCGTGCCGCTCATGAGCACCTCGCCCTGGTTCATCACCGTCACGCGGTGCGAGAAAGACAACACGCGGTCGATGTCGTGCTCCACGATCAGCACGGGGATGTTGCTCGCGATGGTCTTGACCAGATTGGAGACCCGCTCGCGCTCGGCCGCGGCCAGGCCGGCCAGCGGCTCGTCCAGCAGCAGCACCTGGGGCTTGGAGCCCAGGGCGATGCCCAGATCCACCAGGCGCTGGCCGCCATAGGACAGGTCGCCCCCGCCCACCTGCTCCATGCCCTGCAGGCCCAGGAACTTCATGAGCTCGGTCGTCTCGGTGTGAACCTCGGGGTAGCTGTCGATGTCGCGCCAGACGTTGAAGCGCGCCGCGTGCCGCGCCTGCAGCGAGAGGCGCAGGTTCTCGTAGATGCTCAGGCCCTTGAACAGATTGGTGATCTGGAAGGAACGGGCCAGGCCCTGCTGGCAGATGCGGTCCGGCGCCAGGAACTGGATGGCCTGCCCGTGCAGGCGCACCGTGCCCGTGTCGGCCATGAACATGCCCGAGATCAGGTTGAAGGTCGTGGTCTTGCCCGCGCCATTGGGGCCGATCAGGGCGTGGATCTGTCCCGCCTCCATCGTGAGGCTGTTCTCGCGCACGGCCTGGATGCCGCCAAAACGTTTGCTGATGCCCTGCGCCTCCAGCACGGCGCCCTCGACGCGCTTCGGGCGCAGGAACTCGGGCAGGGGCAGGCCTTCGAAGATCTTGCGCTTGCTCATGGCGGCGCCGTCTTCGGGCGCGGGACGCCAGCGCCGCTGCAGCTGGGCCCAGATGCCGGTCAGGCCCGCGGGCGAGAAGATGATGAAGGCGACGAAGATCAGGCCGAAATACAGCAGCCAGTTGTCGGTGTAGATGGAGAACAGCTCGCGGAACAGCAGGAAGAACAGCGCGCCCAGGGCCGGGCCCAGGAAGCTGCGCATGCCGCCGATCACCACCATGGCCAGCAGCTCACCCGAGAAGGCCACCGTGGTGGACTCGGCCGCGGCCAGGCGGTGCAGGAAGACCATCAACGCGCCGGCCAGGCCGGTCACCGTGGCCGAGATCACAAAGGCCAGCAGCTTGTAGCGGTCGACGTTGTAGCCCTGGAAGGTCGCACGCTGCTCGTTCTCGCGGATGGCCACCAGCACATGGCCGAAGGGCGAGCGTGTCACACGCAGCAGGGCGTAGAGCACGGCAAAACCAGTCAGCGCCACCAGCACGTAATAGACCAGGTGGCTGTCCAGGTTGAGCAGGGCCAGCCCGCCCCGCTCGATGCCACCCAGGCCACCCTCGCCGCCGGTCAGGCTGGTCCAGCGGAAGGCGATGGCAAAGGTCAGCGCGGTCAGCGCCAGCGTCAGCAGCGAGAAATAGACCCCGCGGCGACGCAGGATGAGAAAGCCCACCAGCAGCGACAAGGTCGCCGTGAACAGGATGGAAAAGGCGAAGGGCAGCACGATCTGATCCTTGAACCAGTGCAGCTGGGCCAGCGCGGCTGCGTAGCCGCCGATGCCGAACCAGGCGCTGTGGCCGAAGGAGACCAGGCCGGTGGTGCCCACCAGCAGGTTCAGGCCCATGGCCGCCATGGCCAGGATGACCACCACGGTAGCGGCGTCCAGCGTCAGGCCGATGGCCTGGAACCCCAGGGGCAGCAGCACCAGGGCGACCAGGCCGACCCACAAGGGCCGGTATTTGGAATTCAGCAGAGCAGTCATTGTTTTGGTTTTCTTCTCGTTCTCACTCGAAGCGTTCGATGCGCTCACCCAGCAGGCCACGCGGACGGAACATCAGCACCAGGAACATCAGCACGTACATGGAAGCCTCGCCGGCCGCCGGCTGGAAATGGATGGTGATGCCGCGCACCACGCCCACCAGCAGCGCCGCCAGCACCACGCCCCAGAAGCTGCCCAGGCCGCCGATCACCACGACGACAAAGGCCACCGTCATGATCTCGGTGCCCATGGCCGGGTGCACGATGGTGATGGGGCCGAAGAGCACACCCCCCAGCGCGGCCGTGGCCACACCCAGCATGACGATGGCCGTCATATAGGGCTGCAGCTTGATGCCCAGCACGGCCACCATGTCGGGCTTCTGCACACCGGCGCGCACCACACGACCGAAAGAGGTCTTGTGCAGCAGCAGCCAGATGCCGACCATCACCACCGTCACCACGCCCAGGATGAAGAGCCGGTACTTGGAGAACATCATGTCGCCCATGATGAGCTGGCCCTTGAATTCGGGCGGCATGGTGGAGGCCAGCGGGGCCGAGCCCCAGGCCATGCGCAGGGCCTGCTCGGCCACCAGGGCCAGGCCGAAGGTCACCAGCAGGCTGAGGATGGGATCGGCCGTGTAGAAACGGCGCAGCAGGTAGCGCTCGAACAGGATGCCCAGCAGGCCCACGAGGGCCGGCGTGATGAAGATGCTGCCGGTGAAGCCGGCATGCTTGATCACCTCCAGCGAAACGTAGGCGCCCAGCGCATAGAAGGCGCCGTGCGCCAGGTTGACGATGCCACCCACGCTGAAGATCAGCGACAGGCCCAGGGCCAGCAGCAGGTAATAACCACCGAGCACCAGGCCGTTGACGACCTGCTCGAGCAAGAACAAGATTTCCATGATTTCCAGACGGGTGGGAGTGGCGCGGCACCGCACGCGGCGGCCCGGGCAAGGCAAGGGGCGTCACGGCACGCAACGCCCCTCCCATCAACTCACGGCTTCTTTACATCTTGCAGGCGCTCTCCGCCTTCGGAGGGGCCAGCGAGTCCAGCGGCTGGTTCGCGGCCGGCACGGCTTCACCGAACAGCAGGAAGTCCTGCTTGTTCTTGGCCTGGCCCTTGGGCTTGACGGTGAAGGGATAGGCCTCCTGCATGAGCTGGTGGTCCCAGCTGCGGAAGTAGGCCGGGCGAGCCTTCAGCACGTCGAACTTGGCCTCGGACTCGAAGTAGGCGATCAGCTTCTCGGTGTCGGTGGACTTGGTGGCGTTCATGGCCTGGGCCATCATCTTGAGCGAGACGTACTCGATCCAGGCGTGGTTCTCCGGGATGCGGCCGTACTTCCTGGTGAAGTTGGCCACGAAGGCCTGCGAACCCGGGGTCTTGAGCTCGTGGTGCCAGACGGTGGGCCAGATACCGCCCAGATTGCCCTCGCCGGCAGCCCAGGCGTCGGCGGTGTTCAGGTTGAAACCCGCCACCGGGTAGGGCAGGCCGAATTCCGAATACTGCTTGACGAAGTTGGTCACCTGGTTGCCGGCCAGGTTGGTGGCCACCAGATCGGGGCGGGCCTGGCGGATCTTGAGCAGGTAGGGGCTGAAGTCGGTCACGTCGGTGGCCACCAGCTCGTCGCCGATCACGGTGCCGCCGTTGGCGGTGAAGAAACGCTTGGCCTGGCGCGACAGGTCGTGGCCGAAGAGGTAGTCGGCCGTCAGGCTGAAGATCTTCTTGCCCTTGACGTGGCCTTCACGCACCAGCGCCTCGCCGGCGGCATTGACCATCACCGTCACCGGGATGTCGACGTGGAAGGTGTAGCGGTTGCAGTCCTTGCCGCGCAGCGCGTCGGAGCGCGCGCCGATGCTCATGAACAGCTTCTTGTTGCGTGCGGCCACCTGCGAGATGGTCAGCGCCGAGCCGGAGTTGATCTCGCCCATCAGCACCGTGACGTTGTCGCGCTCGATCATGCGCTGCGCCTTGGTGGCGGCCGTCTGCGGGTTGACCGAGTCTTCGCTCATCACTTCCAGTGGGCGGCCCAGCACGCCGCCGCCGGCGTTGATCTCCTCGGCCGCCATCTTGATGCCCTGCGCGGCATACTCGCCCAGCGCACCGAGGAAGCCGGTCATGGGCGTGAGGTGGCCGATCTTGATCGGGCCCGACTGGGCGCTGACCAGCGAGGGCAGGCCCAGGGCGGCACTGCCGGCCACCAGGGCACCGGCCTGCAGCAGGGTGCGGCGCTGGCTGGAGGGCGCCTGGCTTTTTTGCTTGTTCTGTTTGGCTTCCATGATCTTGTCTCCTGTTGGTTTGGGTATGGACTGGAATGCAGGGCCGATGATAGGAAGAGCCCGTCACTCTGGAAAATACTGTTTTCCGAGATGGGGTATAGCTATTTCTTATAGGGGGCCATCCTCAAAAACTTATAGGATGCGGCGATGGACCTGCGACAACTCAGATACTTCGTACAGATCGTGGAAAGCGGCAGCCTGGCCAAGGCCTCGCGCCAGCTTTTTATTGCCCAACCCGCGCTGAGCCAGCACATCGCCAAGCTGGAGGCCGAGGTCGGCAAGCCCCTGCTGATCCGCACCGCCAAGGGCGTGACCCCCACCGAAAACGGCACCGCCCTGCACCACCATGCGCGTTTCATGCTGCGCCAGCTGGACCAGGCGCTCTCGATCGCGCGCCAGGAACCGGGCACCGTGCACGGCATGGTCTCGGTGGGCCTGGCGGCCACCACGGTCTGCGCCGTGGGCGTGCCCTTCATGCGCCGCATCCGCGAGAAATTCCCCGGCATCGTGCTCAATGTGGTCGAGGGCATGAGCGGCCACCTCGCGCAGATGATGCGCATGGGCCAGCTGGACCTGGCCATCCTCTTCAGCCGCGACGCCGTGCCCGACCTGCCGGCCGAGCCCCTGGTGGAAGAAGAGCTGTTTGTGATGCTGCCCGAAGACAGCGACCTGGTGCCGCCCCGGCGCATCAAGCTCAGTTGCACCGACACGGCCGACCTGCCCCTGATCCTGCCCACCGGCATCCACGGCCTGCGCCGTCGCATCGCGGCCGAGTTCGAGCAGCGCAACCTGGCCCTGCACGTGGTGGCCGAGATCGACTCGCTCTCCCTGCTGATGACTTGCGTGCGCGACGGCATGGGCGCCACCATCAAGCCCATGTCGGCCGCCCTGCTGGAAGGCCGCATGCGCGAGGGCTGGCGCACCTTGGCGATTTCCGACGCCGAGATGAAACGCCCCAACTTCCTCTATTCGGTCGACCCGGAGCGCCTGACACCCGCCGCCGCCGCCGTGCGCGGCGAGCTGCGCGAAACCGTCAAGCAGCTCGTGAGTAGCGGGACGTGGAAAGGGGTCAACCTGCTCTGAGCAGATTGACCCCTTAGGTGGATGAGCGCCGGGGCTTACTTCAGCGCGGCGATGCCGGCGTTGGCCACCACCTCGTCCTGCGCGCCGGAAGCGCCGGAGCAGCCGATGGCACCGATGATCTTGCCGCCCTCCATCAGCGGAATGCCGCCGCGCGAAGCGATCACGTCATCCAGGGTCAGCAGATAGTTGTTGCCACCCTGGATCCCTGCCTCGAAGGCCTTGGTCGGACGCTTGTACTTGGCCGACGCACGGGCCTTGTGGATGGCCACGTCGATGGAGCCGATCTGGGTGCCGTCCACGCGCTTGAAGGACACCAGGTTGGTGCCGGAATCGACCACGGCGCAGGCCAGCGTCCAGTTGCGGCGCCTGGCTTCGGCCACGGCCGCCGCCAGCACGGCGTCGGCCCGCTCCAGGCTGATCGGGCTGCCGTAAGGGAAGTCGTTGGGTTGTTTCTCGGCCACCACGTCCAGGGGGTTGGGCGTCTGGGCAAAAGCGGTACCGGCCAGCAGCAGGGTAGCCACCACCAGCAGTTTGCGGGTCTTGATCATGAACGTCTCCTGTTTGTGTGTTTATGACATCTGACCGCCTGGTCAAGTACCGGCAGCAGACCGACGCAATGTAGTCCGCCGCAATACCCTCGCCCCCCTCAGGGTCGCGATGGGGGCATCAGTTTTTCTGATGAGAGTGCGCTGACTCAATCCGCCAGCAGGCTGGCACCCACCCAGCGCCCCGAGCGCACCAGCTCGCGCGCGCAGTCGGCCAGCACCACGCGGGCGGCCAGGCCGGCCGGCGAGAGCTCGTCGTCCGACAGGCTGCACAGCATGTTGCGGCGGCAGGCCAGGGGATCGGCCAGCTCCGACAGGGCAAAACGCTCGGCCGCATCGCGGTAGCGGCTCACCGCCGCCCAGGGCTGCAAGGAACCGCCCAGGCCCGCTTCGACCGCATCCATCAGCATGGACAGGGAGTCGATCTCGGCGACCACCGTGGGCTGGATGCGCGCACGGCTGAACACGGCATCCAGCGCGCTGCGCAGGCCGTGCCCCCCCGTGGGCATGATCAGCGGTGCACCCTTGAGGCTGGCCGCTCGCACCTGCGCTGGCAGCTTGCCCTTCACACTGCTGCGCGCGCGGATGTAATAAAGCTTTTCCTCCAGCAGCGGCATCACGCTCCAGCGCCGCCCCGGGTCGGTGTTGAACAGCACGGCCAGGTCCAGCTGGCGCGCATTGAGCATGGTGGTGACATGGCCCGACATGCTTTCCACCAGATGCAGGCGCACATCGGGGTAACGCTCGCGCATGGCGCGCAGCAGGGGCAGGCCCAGCACGGCAGCCGTGGTGGGCGCCAGGCCCACGCTGACCGAACCCGAGAGCCGCGCCTGCTGCGCCGCGCGCGCGGCCTGCTCGGCGTGGCGCAGGGTCAGCTGGGCTTCGCGGAAGAAGGCCAGGCCGGCCTCGGTGGGCGTCACGCCCTTGCTGGAACGCTGCAGCAGGCGGGTGGACAGCTCCCCCTCCAGCCGGCTGATCTGCTGGCTCAGGGCCGACTGCACCATGTCGAGCTCCAGCGCGGCGCGGCTCATGCTGCCGAGCTCCACCACCCGCACGAAATAACGGATCTGCCTGAGTTCCATAAAAGCCTGCTGTCTGCCTTGTTTGTCTGCGGCTGGGATAATCGCACACCTATGGGTACAGCAGGCAAACAAAGGGTGGTGGTGGGTTTGAGCGGGGGCGTGGACTCTGCGGTCAGCGCGCACCTGCTCAAACAGCAGGGTTACGAGGTCATCGGCATCTTCATGAAGAACTGGGAAGATGACGACGACAGCGAATACTGCTCGTCCAACATCGACTTCGTGGACGCCGCCGCCGTGGCCGACGTGATCGGCATCGAGATCGAACACGTCAACTTCGCCGCCGAGTACAAGGACCGCGTCTTCGCCGAGTTCCTGCGCGAATACCAGGCCGGCCGCACACCCAACCCAGACATCCTCTGCAACGCCGAAATCAAGTTCAAGGCCTTCCTGGACCACGCCATGCGCCTGGGCGCCGAGAAGATCGCCACCGGGCATTACGCCCGTGTCCGCTGCGTTGCAGCCGACACAGGCGAGCCCGTTGGGCAAGATGGAACATCGCACGCGACCGCGCGCGATGGTGCCCGCGTGAGCTACCAACTGCTCAAGGGCCTGGACCCGGGCAAGGACCAGAGCTACTTCCTGCACCGCCTCAACCAGGCGCAGCTGAGCAAGACGCTCTTCCCCGTGGGCGAGCTGCACAAGACCGAGGTGCGCCGCATCGCCACCGAAATCGGCCTGCCCAATGCCAAGAAGAAGGACAGCACCGGCATCTGCTTCATCGGCGAGCGCCCCTTCCGCGAATTTTTGAACCGCTACATCCAGAAAGAACCCGGCCCCATCAAGGACGGCACGCCGCCTGTGGGCGACAAGGCCTATGGCCGTGTCATCGGCAAACACGAAGGCCTGAGCTTCTACACCCTGGGCCAGCGCCAGGGCCTGGGCATCGGCGGCATCAAGGCCAAAGGCGCGCAAAAAGGCGGTGGTGAACACGCCCCCTGGTTTGTCGCGCGCAAGGACATGGAGAAGAACACCCTGTGGGTGGTGCAGGGGCACGAGCATCCGCTGCTGCAGAGCCATCTGCTCCGCGCACAGGACGCGAGCTGGGTGGCGGGTGAACCGCCCAAGCCGGGCGCCCTGGCGGCCAAGACGCGCTATCGGCAGGCGGATGCAGCTTGCACGATCTCCGACATCGAAGGCGCGGGCTTCAGCCTTGTTTTCCCGGAGGCGCAGTGGGCGGTGACGCCGGGGCAGTCGGCGGTGCTGTATGACGGTGAGGTGTGTTTGGGTGGCGGGGTGATTGACGCTGCGAATTAGAGAGCGCGATTCCACCTGCCAGCCTTTATTGAAGCTTTGCGAGACACGCTCCTTATTTTTCAGCCTAACAACATGAAGTGCTGTCGGTTTTGCGGTGCTGAAGCAAGCCTCATAAAGGCCCATGTCATTCCCGAAGCTTTCTTCCGGCCACTTCGCGAGGGCGGCGAAAGTCCTCTTATCGTCGCTGGTGCAAAAGGAATCCTTCCTAAACGAGCGCCAATCGGCATATATGACAAGGAGTTGCTTTGCGCTTCATGCGAGGCCAGATTCTCCCCAACCGACTCATATGGCGTCGACGTTTTGCTGACCAGATTTACAAATCACTTTGAACCTGTTCGGCAAGACTCTCAAACCGTAGGCTACGCCGGCCTTGCTGTTGACAAGATTCGGCTCTTGGAGTTTTTGGTTTCTATTCTGTGGCGCGCGTCTGCCTCAAGTCAGCCCTTTTACAACACCGTCGATCTTGGAGTTCAGGAGCAGACGGCAAAGGGGTCGCTGTTTGGGTCACCTCCTATCGTTTCTGCGACCTTCGATGCAGTTCTTTCGGTATGGAGCGAATCTGATGATGATCGAATCCCTACCACTGCCCTTATGAATCCCCACCGGGAGCAGTGGGACGGTGTCAATGCATACCGCCTCTATCTCGGGAAAGTCGTGGCATACATTAAGGTAGATCAGCAACAATTTTCCGAACCGTTTGCTTCCCTGTCGCTACAGGCTAGTGGGCCCTGCGTGCTAGTGGCCAGGTCCCTAACTGGCTCTAATGACATTAAAGCAATGCGCAAGACAGCCCTCACATCCGAGGCCAATCGACAGGCTTTCCACGCGGCGCGCAAGAGAACTTAGCAGACACGCCGGCATCTGGTCCGGCCCCTTCAGCGCGATACTAGACCCATGAATCTTGCGTCTTTCAAGCTGGAGCAGGCCCTCTCTCACAAACCCTCAGTATTGGTGCGCGTAGTTCAGACTCAAGGCTCAGCGCCCCGTGAAACCGGGACTTGGATGGCCGTACTGCCAACAAGCGTGATCGGCTCCATCGGCGGCGGCCATCTGGAGTTCGACGCCATCGCCCGGGCCCGCACCCTGCTCGCAGGTGCCGCCGTCCCGACCGAACCACAGCGCGTGGCCCTGGGCCCCAGCTTGGGCCAGTGCTGCGGCGGTGTGGTGTTTCTGCGTTACGAATTGCTGGGCCCGCAGGACGCGACCGGCCTGGCGCAGCGCCTGCAGGCACCCACCTCGCCCGTGGCCCTCTTCGGCGGCGGCCATGTGGGCCAGGCCATTGCACGCCAGCTCGCCCACCTGCCCTTTACCCTGCACTGGATCGACAGCCGCGACGAGATCTTTCCTACGGACACGCCACCCAACATCCGCTGCGAACATTCATACCCGGTGCAGGCGGCGGTGGCCGACATCGCGCCGGGTTCGGCCGTGCTCATCATGAGCTTCAGCCATGCGGAAGACCTGGAGATCCTCGCCCTGTGCCTGCGCCGCGCGCGTGAGCAGGATGACCTGCCCTATATCGGCCTGATCGGCAGCAAGAGCAAATGGGCGACCTTTCGCCACCGGCTGGAAGCGCGGGGGTTTGCTGAGGAAGACTTCGCGCGCGTGACCAGCCCCATAGGCGTGCCGGGCATTGCGGGCAAACAGCCCGAGGTGATAGCCGTGGCGGTGGCGGCGCAGCTGCTGCAGCGCTTCGGACCAGCCTGACCGCTTACTTAGCTGGTTTGAGAATTTTTTCGACAAATATGAGGGTTTGCCCAGGCTGCTCACTTGCGCCGCCACCATTGCTTGGGTTTATCGGGAATTTCGGATTCCACTGAAATCCAGGACAAGCGTTACTCGCTGCATAACGCCAAGGTGAACGAAACCCAGCCGTGCTGCCCTGCGCCCAATCCATCATGTAGCCAATGCGCTCGCCTATGACTTCCTTGGTTTCAAGGTCGATTACCTTGAGCGAACTGCCTGCAATCCAGTATTCGCGCTCTTCGCGGGTCGAGATGTCGTCATAGGTGACGCCGTAGCGAGGCGGATTTCCGGGAGCCGGGACTTTGTCGAAAACAAAACGCTTGTAGTCGTAGGAGTAACGTGTGTCCGTCAGCCCCGGCTGTTCAGTACGCCCCGTGTAACGATAGCGCTGTCCGTCTTTGGGGTCTTGAGCCTCGATGTAGTGGTAGCCGATGCGCGGTGGCGAGCCAGCAACCGGCGGATCATTGCGCTGATGGTAAAAACCTTGCAAAAAATTGAGCAAGTACTGATCGCCCGTTGAATCATCCCCATACGGGTCATCCAGCGCGAACTGGTCTCCGAAGTTGGTCGTGGTGCGTACCTTCATCAGGTAAATACCTTCCACACCCTCTACCGTCTTGTGGATCTTCTCACCCGCTGTCTTGCAGCGTTCCGCAAACATGTGCTGTGCGGTAGCCAGCCTGTTGCGATGCTCTATTTGTCGACTGACCTCGGGCGCGAGCGGTGCAGCGAAGCCGACAAGCACCACCACCGCATAAATTCCTTTGCGCAGCCAGGTCCTGCCCTTCCACAAAGCAACGCACACACCAGCGAATGCCAACAGCAGGTACAGATTGCCTGCTACGGCGAACAACACGTCAAAGCCGGATAGTTTCAGCACGCACGCGCTCCCTGTGTCTTTTTTATTGACTCATCACCCCACCTGAGCCATCCGTCTATTACAAGATGGGCTGCTCGGGCCCGGATAAGTCTACTGCTGACTTGTCTGTTGATCCCCTATCGTCGCGTGTGACCGGTCTGCCTAGTGCGCAAAAGCTTTTCGCCCGGCTCAGGCAGCCGTAAGAGTAAATATTCAGCGCGTGCCGGCCTGCTGCGCGAGTTGCCAGGCCAGGGTGTTCTGGCGTTCGATCAGCGCGCCCGTGTCCACCGTGGTCAGCTCACCCTGGCGCACCACCACCCTGCCATTGACCACCGTGTAGTCGGCGTTGTCGCTGGAACAGAGCATGAGCGCGCCCAGGGGGTCATGCACGGCGCCGCCGGCCATGCTCAGCGTGTCGGTGCGGTACATGGCCAGGTCGGCACACTTGCCGGGCACGATCTGGCCGATGTCGCTGCGGCCCAGCACGCGGGCACCACCGCGGGTGGCGAGCCAAAGCGCGTCGCGCGGGGTCATTTCGCTCGGCCCCGTATCGCAACCGAAGGGTTCGAGCGCCTTGCCCACGCGTGCCAGCAACATGGCCTGGCGTGCTTCGTTCAAGAGGTGGCCGGCGTCGTTGCTGGCGCTGCCGTCCACACCCAGGCCTACGGGCACGCCCAGGTTGAGCAGCTTGCGCAGCGGCAGGATACCGCTGGCCAGGCGCATATTGCTGCAAGGGCAGTGGGCGATGCCGGTGCCGGTCTTGGCAAAGAGATGGCTACCGTGCTCGTCGAGTTTCACGCAGTGGGCGTGCCACACGTCCTGCCCCACCCAGCCCAGGTCTTCCACGTACTCGGCCGGCGTGCAGTTGAAGTGCTCGCGCGTGTAGGCGATGTCGTGGTCGTTCTCGGCCAGGTGGGTGTGCAGGCGCACACCGTAGGCGCGGGCCAGCTTGGCCGATTCGCGCATCAGGTCCTGGCTCACGGTGAAAGGCGAGCAGGGGGCCACGGCCACCTGCAGCATGGCGCCGGGTTTCGTGTCGTGCCAGGTCTCGATGAGGCGGCGCGTTTCCTGGAGGATGAAATCTTCCTTCTCCACCACGCGGTCGGGCGGCAGGCCGCCCTGGCTCTCACCCACGCTCATGCTGCCGCGCGTGGCCGTGAAGCGCATGCCGATGGTGTGCGCGGCCTCGATGCTGTCGTCCAGGCGCACGCCGTTGGGGTAGATGTAGAGATGGTCGCTGCTGGTGGTGCAGCCGCTGAGCAGCAGCTCGCCCATGGCCACCTGGTTGGAGACCTTGACCATCTCGGGCGTGAGACCGGCCCAGATGGGGTAGAGGCCCTTGAGCCAGGAGAAAAGCTCGGCGTTCTGCACACCGGGAATGGCGCGTGTAAGGCACTGCACCATGTGGTGGTGCGTGTTGACCAAACCGGGGATGACCACATGCTTGCGGGCGTCGATGACCTCGTCCACTTCGGCCACGAGCGCGCGCAGGTCCGTGCCTGCGGGCAGGATGCGGTCGATGAAACCGTCACGGATAAGGATGGAGGCGCCTTTCAGTTCCGTGCGTGCGTCGTCCTGGGTGGCGATGCAACGGGCGTCCTTGATGAGCAGTGTCGTCATGAATAGGTCTCAGTCTTGCAGGGCGCGCCAGACGCGTTCGGCCGTGGCGGGGGCGCTCATGCTCACGCGGCCGTCGGTCCGTGTAGCGGCCACGGCGTCACGGATGGCCTCCCACACGGCGATGGCCAGCATGAAAGGCGGTTCGCCCACGGCCTTGCTGCCGAAGACGTTGTCTTCACGGTTGGGCTCGGGCCAGAAGTCCACGCGCATTTTTTCAGGCACGTCGCCCGTGGCGGGGATCTTGTAGGTGCTGGGCGCGTGGGTGGCGAGTTTGCCGTCGGCGTTCCAGACCAGTTCCTCGGTGGTGAGCCAGCCCATGCCCTGGATGAAACCGCCTTCGATCTGGCCGATGTCGATGGCCGGGTTGATGCTCTGCCCCACGTCGTGCAGGATGTCCACGGCCAGCACACGGCTCTCCCCCGTGAGCGTGTCGATGGCCACCTCGCAGCAGGCCGCGCCGTAGGCGAAGTAGTAGAAGGGCCGGCCCGTGAGCGTGGTCTTGTCGTAGTGGATCTTGGGCGTGCGGTAAAAACCGTCGCTCCAGAGCTGGATGCGGTTGGCGTAGGCCGCCTTGACCACTTCGCGGAAGTCGCGTGTGCTGCCGGCGGCGTGGATCTTGCCGCCCGCAAATCGCACCTCACCCGCACCGCAGCCCTGCAGGCCGGCCACAAAAGCAGCCAGGTTCTCGCGCACCTGGCGCGCGGCGAACTGGGCCGCGCGGCCGTTGAGGTCGGTGCCGCTGGAGGCCGCAGTGGCGCTGGCATTGGGCACACGGGCCGTATCGCTGGCGCTGACCAGCACGCGCTCAAACGGCAGGCCCAACTCATCCGCCACGATCTGCGCCACCTTGGTGTGCAGGCCCTGGCCCATCTCGGTGCCGCCGTGGTTGACCAGCACGCTGCCGTCGTTGTAGACGTGCACCAGCGCACCGGCCTGGTTGAACAGGGTGGCGGTGAAGCTGATGCCGAACTTCACGGGTGTGAGGGCCAGGCCTTTCTTGAGCAGGGTGTGCTCGCGGTTCCAGGCGGCGATCTCGGCGCGGCGCTCGCGGTAGCGTGCGGTCTGCGCCAGCTGAGTCATCAGCGGCTGCAGGATGTTGTCTTCCACCGTCATCTGGTAGTGGGTGACATTGCGCTCCGTGATGCCGTAGAGATTGCGCAGGCGCACGTCCAGCGGATCGCGGCCCAGCTGGCGCGCGATGTCACCCAGGATGGTCTCGATGGCGATCACCCCCTGCGGGCCGCCGAAACCGCGGAAGGCCGTGTGGCTCTGCGTGTTCGTCTTGCAGCGGTAACTGTCGATGCGCACATCGCTCAGAAAATAGGCGTTGTCGCTGTGGAAGACGGCGCGGTCGGCCACGGGGCCCGAGAGATCGGCGCTGAAACCGCATTCGGCCAGCAGGGTGAGCTGCAGGGCGGTGACCAGGCCCTCGTCATCAAAACCCACGGTGTAGTCGTAGGCGAAGGGATGGCGCTTGCCGGTGACCATGAAGTCGTCGTCGCGGTCCAGGCGCAGCTTGACGGGGCGGCCCGTCTTGTGTGCGGCCAGCACGGCCCACACGGCCAGGTGCCCGGCCTGCGTTTCCTTGCCGCCGAAACCGCCGCCCATGCGCCGGCATTCCACGCGCACGCGGTGGTTGTCCAGCCCGAGAGCATGGGCCACCCAGTGCTGGATTTCACCCGGGTGCTGGGTGCTGCTGTGGATCAGCCACTGCTGCTGCTCCTGCGGGATGGCGTAGGCGATCTGGCCTTCGAGGTAGAAGTGCTCCTGGCCGCCGACCTCAAAGCTGCCCGTGAGCCTGTGTTTGGCGCTCTTCATGGCCTGCTCGGGCTCGCCGCGCTTCACGGTGACGGGCGGCAGCACATAACTCTGCGCGGCATGGGCGGCGCGCGCGGTGAGCAGGGCGGGCAGGGCTTCGATGTCGAGCTTGACGGCACGCGCGGCGCGGCGTGCCTGCATCACGGTCTCGGCCAGCACCAGGCCAATGACCTGGCCCACGTGTAAGACCGTGTCGCGCGCGAAGATGGGTTCGTCGTGGACGAAGGTGGCCAACAGTGGGTCACCGGGAATATCGGCGGCCAGCACCACGTCCACCACACCGGGCATGGCGCGTGCAGCCTTCGTGTCCACGCCCTTCAGCCTGCCGTGCGCGACAGGCGAGAGGATAGGCGCGGCGTGCAGGGTGCCGCGCAGCTCGGGCAGGTCGTCCACATAGGGCGCCAGGCCCTGGACCTGGTGGCGCGCGCTTTCGTGCGCGACCGACTGGCCGCTGGCGAAGACGGGATCGGAAGCGCTCATGACAAGGCCTCCAGCTGCAACTCGCCCTGTTCTTCGGCCCAGTAACGCAAGAGCAGGCGGCCCAGCACGCTGCTGCGGTAGGCCGCGCTGGCGCGCATATCGGAAATGGGTTCGAACTCGGGCTGCAGCACCTGGGCTGCCGCCTCGAAGGTGGCAAGCGCCCAGGGTTGGCCCAGCAAGGCGGCTTCGGTCTTGCGCGCGCGCACCGGCGTGGCCGCCACGCCGCCCGCGCCGATGCGCGCGCTGCTGATACGGCCCGCACGCACGTGCAGGTTCAGCGCCAGGCAGACGGCAGAGATGTCGTCGTCCTGGCGCTTGGAGATTTTGTAGATACGCAGGTGCTCATCCACCACGGGCAACGGCACGTCGATGAAAGCCAGCACCTCGTCCGGCGCGAGCAGGTTCTTGCGGTAGCCCGTGTAGAAATCGTCCAGGGGCAAGCGGCGCTCGCCGCGCACACTGGCCAGCACCAGGGTGGCGCCCAGGGCCAGCAGCAGGGGCATGCTGTCGCCGATGGGCGAGCCGTTGGCCACATTGCCACCCAGGGTGCCGCTGTTGCGCACGGGCAGGCCGGCGAAACGTTCGGCAAACCGGCGCAGCTGCGGGCGATCGGCCACCAGGGCGGCGTAGGCCTCGTGCAGGGTGACGGCCGCGCCGATGCGCAGGGTGTCGGATGTGCGGCTGAGCTGGCGCAGTTCCTCCACGCGGGTCACGTCCAGCACCTGGGCAAACTGGCGGTGCTGTTTGGTAACCCAGAGCCCCACGTCGGTGCAGCCGGCCACCAATTGGGCCTGGGGTTGTTCAGCGCGGAGTTTCAGCAAGTCAACCAGGCGAGTGGGTGCGCTGTAGTCGGCCGCGGGGGCGGGTGCGATCTGGTGCAGCTGGGCCAGCACCGCGGCTTCGTCCACCGGCACACGGGGCAAGGCGCCCATCTGCTGCGCGGCGTCGAGGATGGGGCGGTAACCGGTGCAGCGGCAGAGGTTGCCCGAGAGATCGGTCTGGGCGTCTTCACGGCTCACGGTCTCGCCAGCCAAGACACGGTTCTGGTACATGCCAAACAGACTCATCACGAAGCCGGGGGTGCAGAAACCGCACTGGCTGCCATGGCAGTTGACCATGGCCTGCTGGCAGGGGTGCAGGGCACCGTCAGAAGCCGGCAGGTCCTGCGCGGTCCAGACCGCCATGCCGTGCACCGAATGGGCCAGGCGGATGCAGCTGTTGATGGCCTTGTAGCTCAGGCCCTCCCCCGCGGGCTCGGCCAGCACCACGGTGCAGGCACCGCAGTCGCCTTCGCCGCAGCCTTCCTTGACGGCCGTGCACTGCAGGTCTTCGCGCAGCACTTCCAGCAGGGTGCGTGAGGGCGCCACGTTCTCCAGGCTGACCAGCTGGCCGCGGCGCACGAACTGCAAGGGTCTTACGTTCATCTCGGTCTCCGAAGCAAGCGTCATACCAGATGTCGCCCACCTGCACCCGTTTGTATGCGATAGTTGTATACAGGACTTGGCACAGTTATAGCTTAAGCTAGGAACGGCTCACACCTTTAGCCCTGTGCGTACACCCCCTCTGACATCATGAGCATTGCCGTGGCCGACACCCGCCTACGCCTCCAACTCTCGGGGATCACCAAGCGCTACCCCGGCGTGGTGGCCAACCACCAGGTGGCGCTGGCGGTGCAAGCTGGCCAGATCCATGCGGTGCTGGGCGAAAACGGGGCGGGCAAGTCCACCCTGATGAAGATCATCTACGGCGCCGTCAAACCCGACGAGGGCGAGATCATCTACAACGGGCAGCCGGTGCACATTCGCAACCCGCAGCAGGCCCGCGCGCTGGGCATCAGCATGGTGTTCCAGCATTTCAGCCTCTTCGATTCACTCACGGTGGCCGAGAACGTCTGGATTGGCCTGGACAAGAGCCTGACGCTGGCCGCGGTGACGCAGCGCATCCGCGACAAGGCACAGGAGTATGGGCTGGACATCGACCCGCTGCGCCCCGTGCACAGCCTGAGCGTGGGCGAGATGCAGCGCGTGGAGATCATCCGTGCGCTGCTGGGTGAGCCGCAGCTGCTGATCCTGGACGAACCGACCTCGGTGCTCACGCCGCAGGCGGTGGAAAAACTCTTCGAGGTGCTGCGCCAGCTGGCCGCCCAGGGCTGCAGCATCCTGTACATCAGCCACAAGCTGCACGAGATCCGTGCCCTGTGCACGGCCTGCACCGTGCTGCGCGGCGGAGAGGTGACTGGCACCTGCGACCCGCGCGAGGAGAGCAATGCCTCGCTGAGCCGCCTGATGATCGGCGCGGAACCACCGGCCCTGCAGCACAAGCCGCCCCAGACCGGTGCGGTGCAGCTGGACGTACGGGCCTTGAGCCTGCCGCGGCAGGACCCCTTCGGCGTGGACCTGGACGACATCGCCCTGCAGGTGCGCACAGGCGAGGTGGTGGGCATCGCGGGGGTGTCGGGCAACGGCCAGCGCGAGCTGCTCTACGCGCTCTCGGGTGAAGACCTGCGCAGCCCGGGCGGCAGCATCCGCCTGGGCACGCAGGACGCGACCCGGCTGGACCCGGCCCGCCGCCGCGCCCTGGGCCTGCATTTCGTGCCCGAGGAACGCCTGGGCCGTGGCGCCGTGCCCGCCATGGGCCTGGACCACAACCTGCTGCTCACGCGCGGCGAAGCGCTGGGCCCCCTAGGCTGGATACGCACCGGGGTGCTGGCCGCCCAGGCGCGCGGCATCATCGCGCGCCTGCACGTGAAGGCGGCCGACGAACACGCCGCGGCGCGCAGCCTCTCGGGCGGCAATCTGCAGAAATTCATCGTGGGCCGCGAAATCGACGCCGGCCCGCGCCTGCTGATCGTTTCGCAGCCGACCTGGGGCGTGGACGTGGGCGCGGCCGCGCAGATCCGCGCCGAGATCCTGGCGCTGCGCGACGCGGGCTGCGCCGTGCTGGTGGTGAGCGAGGAGCTGGAAGAACTGTTCGAGCTCAGCGACCGCCTGCACGTCATGGCCAAGGGGCGCCTCTCGCCCTCGCTGCCCATGGCCGAGGCGACGACCGAGCGCATCGGCGAGTGGATGAGCGGCCTGTGGCACGGCGAAGTGCAACACCATCTGCAGGATATGGAGGCCGGTCATGCTGCGGCTTGAAGCCCGCCCCCAACCCTCGCGCGCCTGGAGCCTGGGCTCGCCCCTGCTGGCGCTGGCGCTCACGGTGCTGCTGGGCGTGATCCTCTTCGTCGCGCTGGGCAAGGACCCGCTGCGCGGCCTGCAGATGTTCTTCTGGGAACCGGTGAAGTCGGGTTACGCCCTGGGCGAGCTGATGGTCAAGGCCACGCCCCTGCTCATCATTGCGCTGGGCCTGGCGGTGTGTTTCCGCTCCAATGTCTGGAACATCGGTGCCGAGGGGCAGTTCGTGATCGGCGCTGTCTGCGCCGGCGGCGTCGCCCTGCTGGCCGACAAAGGCACCGGCCCCTGGATCATCCCGGCCCTGCTGCTGGCCGGTGTGCTGGGCGGCATGGTCTGGGCGGGTTTCACGGCCCTGCTGCGTGACCGCTTCAACGCCAACGAGATCCTGGTGAGCCTGATGCTGGTCTACGTGGCCATCCAGCTGCTCAACTTCATGGTGCACGGCCCCTGGAAGGACCCGGGGGGCTACAACTTCCCGCAAACCAAGACCTTCGAGGCGGTCACGCAGATCCCGCGCCTGATGAGCGGCTCGCGCCTGAACATCGGCCTCATCCTGGCGCTGCTGGGCGCGGGGGCACTCTGGGTGTTCCTGTTCCGCCTGCGCGCGGGTTTTGCACTGCAGGTGGGCGGCCTGGCGCCGGCAGCGGCGCGTTACGCGGGTTTCTCTTCACGCAAGGCGCTGTGGACGGCGTTGCTGGTCTCGGGCGGCGCGGCCGGCCTGGCCGGCGCACTGGAAGTGGCGGGGCCCATCGGCCAGCTCACGCCCTATGTGCCGGCGGGTTACGGTTTTGCCGCCATCATCGTGGCCTTCGTGGGGCGGCTGCACCCGGTGGGCATGGTGTTCTCGGCCATCCTCATGAGCATGTTCTACATCGGCGGTGAGCTGGCGCAGTCGCGCCTGGGCCTGCCCAAGTCCCTCACCGGCGTGTTCCAGGGCCTGCTGCTGTTCACGCTGCTGACCTGCGACACGCTGATCAACTACCGGCTGCGCTGGGGCAAGGGGGGATGATGGAGTCCTACGCGCTGCTGCTCGCGGCCACACTCAATGCCGGCACCGTGCTGGCGCTTGCTGCGCTGGGCCTGCTGCTCAACGAGAAGTCGGGCATCGTCAACCTGGGGGCCGAAGGCATGATGCTGTGCGCGGCCATTGCCGGTTTCGCCACCGTGGTGCACACGGGCAACGACTGGCTGGGTTTCGTGGCCGGCATGGGCGCCGGGGCGCTGCTGGCCGCGCTCTTCGGCTGGCTGGTGATCTGGCTCAACACCAACCCCTATGCCACCGGCCTGGCGCTGAGTCTTTTTGGCGCGGGCTTTTCCGCCTTCGCGGGCATCGCCTACGTGCAGGCCAAGCTGCCCGAGCGCACGCAATGGGTGGTGCCGGTGCTGGGCGACCTCCCCTGGATCGGCCCGGCACTGTTCCGCCAGCACCCGCTGGTCTATGTGACCATGGCCCTGGTCGTGGCCCTGGTCTTCTGGTTCGGGCGCAGCCGCAGCGGCCTGATCCTGCGCGCTGTGGGCGAGTCGCCCGAATCGGCCCATGCCCTGGGTTACCCGGTGCGGCGCATCCGACTGGCGGCCGTGGTGGCCGGCGGCGCGCTGTGCGGCCTCTCGGGTGCCTACCTCTCCATCATCTACACCCCGCTGTGGGTGGAGGGCATGGTGGCCGGTAAGGGCTGGATCGCCCTGGCACTGACGACCTTTGCCACCTGGCGCCCGGCACGCGTCTTGCTCGGTGCTTACCTGTTCGGCGGCGTGACCATGCTGCAGTTCCATCTGCAGGGCGTGGGCGTGGAGATGCCCAGCCAGTTCCTGGACATGCTGCCCTACCTGGCCACCATCGTGGTGCTGGCCCTGATCTCGCGCAACCCGGCCTGGATCCGCGTGAACATGCCCGCATCGCTGGGCAAGACTTTCACGCCAAGCTCATAATCGCAACGTTTTTTCAACCCAGTGAGGACACCATGACCGACCTGACCCAACGCCGCCTGTTCCAGGCCGCCGCCATTTCCGCCATCACCGCCGCCGCCCTCGTGGGCTGTGGCAAGAAGGAAGAACCTGCCGCTACCGCACCCGCCGCCGCGCCCAAGGCCGCGCCGCTGAAGATCGCCTTTGCCTACGTCGGCCCGGTGGGCGACGGCGGCTGGACCTTTGCGCACGACAACGGACGCAAGGCCATCGAGAAGGAATTCGGCGACAAGGTCGTCACCAGCTTCGTCGAGAAGGTGCCGGAAAGCGCCGACGCCGAACGCGTGATCCGCGACATGGCCGGCGAGGGCAACACCCTGATCTTCGGCACCACCTTCGGTTACATGGAGCCCATGCTCAAGGTCGCGCCTGATTTCAAGAACGTGAAGTTCGAGCATGCCACCGGCTACAAGACCGCCGAGAACATGCGCACCTACGACAGCCGCACCTACGAAGGCGCCTACATGGCCGGCGTGATCGCGGGCAAGATGACCAAGAGCAACACCCTGGGTGTGGTCGGCTCGATCCCGATCCCCGAGGTGATCCGCAACATCAACAGTTTCACGCTGGGCGCACAGTCGGTCAACCCCAAGGTCAAGACCCGCGTGGTGTGGGTGGGCGAGTGGTTCAACCCGCCGAAGGAAACCGAAGCGGCCACCGCGCTGATCAACGGCGGTGCCGACGTGCTGATGCAGAACACCGACTCCTCGGCCGTGCTGCAGACCGCCGAGAAGATGGGCAAGCGCGCCTTCGGCTGGGACAGCGACATGACCGCCTACGGCCCCAAGGCCCACCTGGGTTCGGCCATCATCAACTGGGGCCCTTACTACGTGAAGGCCACGCGTGATGCACTCGAAGGCAAGTGGGCCACCGGCCAGGCCTGGTGGGGCGTGAAGGAAGGCGCCATCGACATGGTGTCCATCGCCGCCGACGTGCCGGAAGACAGCAAGAAGAAGATCGACGAGATCAAGGCCGGCCTGAAGGCGGGCAGCTTCGTGATCTGGAAGGGCCCCATCGTCGGCCAGGACGGCAAGGACGTTCTGAAGAAGGACGAAGTGGCCGACGACAAGTTCCTCGGCGGCGTCAACTTCTACGTCAAGGGCGTGGAAGGCAAGATTCCCGGGGGCAAATAAACCCTGAAACCGCATGAGAGGGGCTGCTTCGGCAGCCCCTTTTGTTTGCAGAGTTGCAAGGAGGACACCATGAACACGCCACTGGCTGAACTGCTGCGCCGCATGCCCAAGGCCGAGCTGCATGTGCACATCGAAGGCACGCTGGAGCCCGAGCTGATCTTCAAACTCGCGCGGCGCAACGGTGTGACGCTGCCCTACGCCAACGAGGCCGCCCTGCGTGCGGCCTATGCCTTCACCAACCTGCAAAGCTTTCTGGACCTGTACTACGCCGGCGCCAGCGTGTTGCTGAAAGAGCAGGACTTCTACGACATGGCCTGGGCCTATTTCGAGCGCGCCCAGGCGGACGGCGTGGTGCGTGCTGAACTGTTCTTTGATCCCCAGACGCACACCGTGCGTGGCGTGCCCATGGGCACCGTGATTGAAGGTCTGAGCCGCGCCTGCGCCGATGCACAAACGAAGCTGGGCATCAGCGCCGACCTCATCCTCTGCTTCCTGCGCCATCTCTCCGAGGAAGACGCTTTTGCCACGCTGGAAGCGGCCCTGCCCTGGCGCAAGCACTTCATCGGGGTGGGTCTGGATTCGAGCGAGGTGGGCCATCCGCCCGAGAAGTTCGCGCGTGTCTTCGCACGCTGTCGCGAGCTGGGCTTGCACCTTGTGGCCCATGCTGGTGAGGAAGGCCCGCCGGCCTATGTCTGGTCGGCGCTGGACGTGCTGAAGGTCGAGCGCATCGACCATGGCGTGCAGTCCATCCACGACCCCGCGCTCATGCAGCGGCTGGCGGACAGCCGCATGCCGCTGACCGTCTGCCCCCTCTCCAACCTCAAGCTCTGTGTCTTTGCAGACCTGAAGCAGCACAACCTGCGCCGCATGCTCGACGCTGCCGTGTGCGTGACCATCAACTCCGACGACCCGGCCTACTTCGGCGGCTACCTGCTCGACAACTACCTGCAGACCTTTGAGGCCCTGCAGCTGGACGCCGGCCATGCGCGCACGCTGGCCGCCAACAGCCTCACGGCCAGCTTCGCGCCCGAGGCGGACAAGCGCCGCTGGCTAAAAGCGCTCGACGCCTGCGTAGATGCAGGCTGATAACCGGGTGTGCACTGAGACCCTGCATCTTGATCTACCAGACATTTGGAGTTGAATGAGATGGCGATCAGCAAAGAACAGCGACGGGAGAACGATGAACGCGTCAAGGCCGACATCGCCGAATATGGCTGCCACGTGATCAGCGTGTTTGACCCCGAGGGGAAAGAGCCCACGTTTTCCTATTCGGTGGGCATCCAGGAAAGCTGCGGCGCGCCCGAAGCCATCGTCATCGGCGTGCGCCCGGAGTTGGGCCACGCCATGATCAACGAATACAAGGACCAGGTCCGACGCAACGGCCGATTCGCCCGAGGCGTACTCTACTCGGGCTTCCTGGAAGGTTTCTCCATCTATGTCGAGCCGGCCAAGCCCAGCCGACTGACCGAATACACGCTGGGCTGCGACCGACACTACAAGGGCAAAAGCTACGAAGTCGTCCAGCTCATTTACCCGACCACCAGCGGCATATGGCCCTGGCAGGCAGGCGCCAGCGAGTGGTTCAAGACGAACCAGCGCATGCTGGGCCGCGTCCGTCCCAACCGCCCCTGACGGTTGCCGCACGCAAGCTCAGCCCATCCGCGCCAGCAGCGTCTCCATGTCCTTCATCATGGCCGAGAGGTCGGCCTTCTGCTCTTCGCCAGGTGAGAGGCGCGCTTCGAGTTCCTGCTCCATGAAGCAGACCGTCATGCGCAGGTAGGTGCTGTCCAGCGCCTTGCGCACGGCCGAGAACTGCTGGCCGATCTTGAGGCAGCTTTCGCCATCCTCGATCATGCGCTGGATGCCGCGCAGCTGGCCTTCAGCGCGACGCAGGCGGTTGAGCACCTCGGTGCGTGCGTCGCTGTCGGTCAGCACGGTCGGGTCGCAGCCGACCACGGTGCTGGTGGGCGCCGGTGCTTTCTTCAAGGATGCGCTTTTGGCCATGCCTCTTCCCTTTATTTGAGTTGCTGCCCGTTGGCGTCACGCACGCTCACGTGCAGGGGGATGCCCTGCGCCACGCTGGCGCCCACGGTGCAGAAGGCCTCGAACTGTTCGAGTACGCGGTCCAGGTGCTGCAAGCTGGCTGCCGGCACGCCCAAGGTGAGCGCCACGTCCAGCCCCAGCACGCGCAGGCGGTTGTCGGCATTGCGGCCGATCTCCGCCGTGACCTCGCAGCTGATGGGCTCGGGCGTCTGCTTGAACTTGCGCAGGGCAAACAGCAGCGAGTCCGACAGGCAGTTGCCCACGGCAGCGGCCAGCAACTGCACCGGGGTCGGGCCTCGGCCCTGGCCCAGCGGCGGGTTCTCGTCACCCACGAGCGGCGGCTGGCCGTTGCCGAAGTCGATGGCGAACTGGAAGTCCTGCTGCTGACGCAGCACGACACGGGGCCTGGACTCGCTCATGGCGCTGGCCTTACTTGGTGCCGCAGGAGCCGCCTTCAGGCACGCCCAGTTTCCTGAGCAGGATGCCGGGCGGGCAGAAGCCGGTGAAACCGGACTGGAACAGGTTGAAGCCGACGAAGGCGGTGAAGGCCAGGAACCAGGGGCTCACGAAGATCGGGCTGGCTTCGACGCCCAGGGCCAGCGACAGCATGACGAAGAAACCGGCCATGATGCGGATGTAGCGTTCAACAGTCATTTTTAACTCCTAGGGTTCAGGTTGCGGATACGGGTTGCAGGGGCGTACCGTCGGCGTTCTTATACCTCCGGCGGTATAGAGAATAGTACAGGACCGGGATCACCACCAGCGTCAGCAGCGTGGAGACCAGGATGCCGAAGATCAGGGCAATCGCCAGGCCGTTGAAGATCGGGTCGTCCAGGATGAAGAAGGCGCCGATCATGGCGGCCAGGCCCGTGAGCGCGATCGGTTGCGCGCGCACGGCGGCCGACTGCACCACGGCGTCGCGGAACTTCATGCCCTGGCTGACCTGCAGCTCGATGAAGTCCACCAGCAGGATGGAGTTGCGCACGATGATGCCGGCCAGCGCGATCATGCCGATCATGGAGGTGGCGGTGAACTGCGCGCCCAGCAGGGCGTGGCCCGGCATCACACCGATGATGGTCAGCGGGATGGGCGCCATGATGACCAGCGGCGTGGTGTAGGAGCGGAACTGCGCCACCACCAGCAGGTAGATCAGGATCAGCCCCACGCCATAGGCGGCGCCCATGTCGCGGAAGGTCTCGTAGGTGATCTGCCATTCGCCGTCCCACTTGAGCGCGTACTGGCGCCAGGTGTCGGTCGGCTGGCTGATCCAGTATTCGTTGAGTTCGCCCGTGCCTTTGAGCGCGGCTTCTTCCAGCTTCGGACGGATGGCGAACAGACCGTAGAGCGGCGAGTCCAGCTTGCCCGCCATGTCGCCGAAGACGTAACTCACGTTGGCCAGGTCCTTGGTGAACAGGGGCTTGTCGATCACGCCGCGCTCCACGCGTACCAGTTCGGACAGCGGCACCAGCTGGCCGTTGGCCGCGCGCAGGGGCAGGGCCAGCAGTGCATCCAGGCCGACCTGCTGCTCACGCGGCAGCTGCAGGCGCACCGGCACGGGGTACTTGGACTGCGCGTCGTGCAGCCAGGCGGCATCGGTGCCCGAGAGCGCGGCCGAGACGGTCTGCGCCACGGCGGCCACCGGAATGCCCAGGGACTCGGCGCGCTGGCGGCGCACACGCAGCCAGGCGCGCGGCGCGTCTTCCTTGAGGGACGTATCCACCCCGACGATGTCGGTGGTCTCGCTGTAAGCCTGTGCCACACGCCGAGCCAGTTGCTGGCGGCCGGCTTCGTCGGGGCCGTAGATCTCGGCCACCAGCGGGCTCATGACGGGCGGGCCCGGCGGTACTTCGACCACCTTCACGCGCGCGCCGTGCTTGACGCCGATCTTTTCCAGCTCGGGGCGCAGGCGCTGGGCGATCACGTGGCTCTTGTCGCTGCGGTGGTGCTTGTCGACGAGGTTGACCTGCAGGTCGCCTTGCTCGGCTTCAGCGCGCAGGTAGTACTGGCGCACCAGGCCGTTGAAGGTGATGGGCGAGGCCGAGCCGGCATAACCCTGCAGGTCCTGCACCTCGGGCTGCTGCGAGAGAAAAGCGCCCAGCTCGTGCAAAGTGGCGGCCGTGTCTTCCAGCGGGGCGCCGGCCGGCATTTCGACCAGCACCTGGAATTCGCTCTTGTTGTCGAAGGGCAGCATCTTGAGCACCACGCCGACAAAGGAAGAAGGCACCAGGGTCAGCGCGACCGACAGCAGCAGCGCCCCCATGATGCCGGCCAGCAGCAGCAGGCGCTGGCGCGAACTGGCCAGGAAGGGCGTGAGCACGCGGGTGAACAGCGTTTGCAGCTTGCCACCGATGCCGCCGCCAGCATGCGCGTCGTGTGCAGCATGGCCGGGGCCGTGTTCCTTCATCAGTTTCAGCGCCAGCCAGGGCGTGACCGTGAAGGCGATGGCCAGCGAGAGGGCCATGCCCAGGCTGGAGTTGATCGGGATCGGGCTCATGTAAGGGCCCATCAGGCCGCTCACGAAGGCCATGGGCAGCAGCGCGGCGATCACGGTCAGCGTGGCCAGGATGGTGGGGCCGCCCACTTCATCGACGGCGCGCGGAATGATCTCGCGCAGCGGCGCCTCGGGTGTGAGCTGCTGGTGACGGTGGATGTTCTCCACCACGACGATGGCGTCGTCCACCAGGATGCCGATGGAGAAGATCAGCGCGAACAGCGAAACGCGGTTGAGCGTGAAGCCCCAGGCCCAGGAGGCAAAGAGCGTGGCCATCAGCGTCAGGATCACGGCAGCGCCGACGATCACGGCCTCGCGCCGGCCCAGCGCAAAACCCACCAGCAGGATCACCGAGCCGGTGGCGAAGGCCAGTTTCTGGATCAGCTTGTTGGCTTTCTCGGCCGCGGTCTCGCCGTAGTTGCGGGTGACGGTGGCTTCGATGTTGCCCGGGATGACGGTGTTGCGCAGGGCCTGCACGCGGGCGTTGGCCCCGCGTGCCACGTCCACCGCGTTCTCGCCCGGCTTCTTGGTCACGGTCAGCGTGACGGCCGGGTAGACCTGACCAGCGGGGGCGGCATCGCCACCCTCACCCTGGGCCATGGCGGCTCCGGGGGTGAACCAGACATAACGTTGCGGCTGCTGGGCGCCGGCTTCGACGCGCGCCACTTCGCGCAGGTAGACCGGGGCGCCCCGGCTCACGCCGACCACGATGTCGCCCACATCCTGCGCCGAGCGCAGGAACTCGCCGGTTTCCACGCTCAGCATCTGCGGCGCAGCACCCTTGGTCTTGCCCCTGGTATCCAGCACGCTGCCGGCCGGCATGCCGAAGTTGGCGGCGGTCAGCGTCTGCTTGAGCGTCAGCACGTCAATGCCGCGGGCGCGCAGGCGCGTGGGGTCCAGCCACACGTGCACCGCGCGGCCCGGGCCGCCGATGGTCTGCACCTCACGCGTGCCCTTGACGCGCTTGAGTTCGGTTTCCACCTCGTGGGCCACGCGCTCCAGTTCCTGTGCGGGTTGGGCGTCCTTGCTCCACAGGGTCACGGCCAGCACCGGCACGTCGTCGATGCCCTTGGGCTTGACGATGGGCGCCAGCGTGCCCAGGTCGCGCGGCAGCCAGTCCTGGTTGGCGTTGAGCACGTCGTACAGGCGCACCAGCGCCTCGGTGCGCGGCACGCCCACCTTGAACTGCACGGTCAGCACGGCCAGCCCCGGGCGGGCCACGGAATAGGTGTGTTCGATGCCGGCGATCTGGCTGAGCACCTGCTCGGCCGGGCGCGCGACCATGTTCTGCACATCGGTGCTGCTGGCCCCGGGGAAGGGGATCAGCACATTGGCCATGGTCACGTTGATCTGCGGCTCTTCCTCGCGCGGCGTGACGAACACGGCGAACAGGCCCAGCAGCAGGGCCACCAGGGCCAGCAAGGGGGTGATGGCGTTGGCCTGGAAGGCCGCCGCGATGCGTCCGGAAATGCCCATGCGCTCCTCCTGGCTGTTTTTCATGTCGGTTCTCAAGGTTGGGCGGCAACGGCGCCGGCCAGGCCGGCCTTGACCGGATCGAGCGCCACGCGCTCGCCAGCGGCCAGTCCGGCCACGATTTCCACACCGTCGGCACCATGGTCGGCACCCAGGCGCACGGCGCGCAGCACGAAACCTCGCTCGGTGGCCACATAGACGGCGGTCAATTCACCGCGTCGCAGCACCGCAGCCGCCGGCACCACCGTACGGTTGGCCTGGCCTCCGACGAAACGCACACGCACCTGCTGACCCGGCAGCAGATTCTGCGCCGCCTGGGGCGAGAGGTCCAGGCGCCACACCACGGTCTGCGACACGGGATCGGCCGCCGGCATGGCGCTGCGCTTGACCGGCGCGACCCACTTCGATTCGCCGTTGGCCTCACTCAGCTGCACCAGCACTTCCTTGGCCGCACGCGTGCTGTCGGCCAGCGAGGCCGGCACCTGCACCACGGCGCGCAGCGGCAGCGGCGCGTAGACCGTCACGATGGGCTTGCCCGGCACGGCCAGGTCACCGGCCTCGGCGTGCGTCTGCAACACCCAGCCGTCATAAGGGGCGGTCACCCGGGTGTAGCCCTGCGAGAGCGCCGACTGCCGCGCGCCGGCGGCGGCCTGCGCACGGCCGGCCTGGGCGGCCTTGTACTGGGTTTCGGCCACGTCCAGCGCGGCCTGGCTCACGAAACCCTGGCTTTGCAGGTTGCGCGTGCGCTCGTAGTTGACCTGGGCGTTGCGCAACTCGGCCTCGCTCTGCGTCACCTGGGCGGCGCTGCGCTGCACACCGACCGAGCTTTCCTGGTCGTCGATGGTGGCCAGCAACTGGCCCGCCTTGACGCGGTCGCCCATCTTGACCAGCAGCTTGACGACACGCCCGGAGGCCTGGGCCGAAACCACGCTCTGCTTGACCGGCTCGATGACGCCGTCGATCTCATAACCGGTGGAAACGGCACGCGCCCCGATCTGGACCGTCGGCACGGTGACGCCGCCCTTGGCCAGAACGGGGGCACCGGCCAGAACGGCCAGGGAAACGACAAAGGCGATGGTGTGGATCGATTTCATGGCTTTCTCCATATACTGGGTGCAGTATATACCATATACCCCCAGGAGTACAACAACGCCCCCTCAAACCCCCACGACCCGCGAGCTTGGCGGGTCTGCCGCCCGGCTTCATCCAAGGCTATCGTTTCCGGTGCAGCAGTTCCAGAAAATGTTCGGCCGGCTTGCTCAGCGGACGGTCCTTGCTGACCAGGCTGCCGTAGGCGGCCAGGCTCTGACCCAGGCGGTAGGGCAGGATGCGCAGGATGCCGTGCTCGGCGTCACGCTGGGCCACGGCTTCGGGAATGACCGAGACCAGCTGTGAGCGCCGGATCAGGTTGATGGTGGTGAGGATGGAGCCGGTCTCGATCAGGCCCCGGGGCAAGGCGGCCTGGTGGTCGCGGAATTCGCGCTCGATCAGCTCGCGCAGCGGGCTGCCGGCCGGCTGCAGGATCCAGGGATAGTCCAGCAGGTCCTCAAACACCACCTGCCGCTTGCGCGCCAGGGGATGCTCGTTGCCAACCACGACGGCCAGACGTTCGTCCTCGATGGCGGTGAAACGGCATTCAATGCCGGGGTTGCCCACGCGCCGGCCGACGACCACTTCGAGCACACCTTCGCTCAATTGCTGCAGCAGGCGGTCGCTGGTGTCGACCGCGATCTCGATGGTCAGCAGGGGAAACAGCTCCTTGAGCCCGAGCAAGGCCTCGGTCAGGCGCCCCGGTGAGGCCGCCATGATGCTGCCCACCGAAAACTTGCCGGCCCGGCCCTGGCGCACCTCCACCAATTCGCGGTTCAGCGCCTCCATGCTGCCGCGGATGCTGCGGAAATAACCGGTCACCCGCTCGCCCGCCGCGTTGAGCCGCAGGCCGCGGCCCACACGCTCGAACAGGGGCTGGCCCAGGGCGTCTTCCAGTTCCTTGAGCATCTTGGTGGCCGCCGGCTGGGTCAGGCCGAGCTGGCCGGCCGCACCCCGCAGGGTGCGCTCGCTGTCGATGGCGAGCATCAGCGCAATCTGCCGCATGCGCAGCCGGTTGAGCAACTGCGGTGTGCTGTCCTGGCGGTCGATGGAGCCCACGCTGATTACCTCAGGTTATCGATCGATCAATAGCTTTCAGTTTACGGCAATTGAAGGCATCCCTACCATCGGTTCTCGAGACGTCCTCAAACCACATCTGGAGACAAAACCATGAAGACTCTGACCACAACGATCGCCCTCGCGATCCTGGCCACCTGCGGCGCCGTGCAAGCCCAGGAATGGCCGAGCCGCCCGGTCCGCATCATGGTCGGCTCCTCACCCGGCGGCGGCACCGACGCCATGGCCCGTGCGGTGGCCGACCGCCTGGGCCCGCTGCTCAAACAATCCGTGGTGGTGGAGAACAAACCCGGTGCGTCCAATACGCTCGCGGCCGACTTCACCGCCAAGTCCACCGACGGCCACACCCTGGTCATGGGCGTGTCCACCGCGCACGCGATTGCGCCACATTTGCTCAAGCTGGGTTACGACAACAACAAGGACCTGGTGCCCGTGGCCTTCGTCGGCTCGGTGCCCAATGTGCTGGTGGCCAACACCGCGCTACCGACGGCCACGGTGGGCGATCTGGTCAAGCTGGCCAGGAGCAAACCCGGCCAGCTCAACTACGCCACCAGTGGCGCCGGCAGCACGCAGCACATCGCGGCCGAGCTGTTCAAGGACGCGACCGGCACCTTCATCACCCACATCCCCTACCGCGGCAGCGGCCCGGCGCTGATCGACCTGATCGCGGGCCAGGTGCAGATCAGCTTCGACACCATGCCCTCGGTGATCGGCCACATCAGGAACGGCAAGGTCAAGGCGCTGGCCGTGGCCGCGGCCAGGCGCAACCCGCAGCTGCCGGACGTGCCCACCATGGCCGAGGCCGGCGTCCAGGGCGTGGAGATGAGCGCCTGGTACGGCATCTACATGCCGGCCTCCACGCCCAAGGCCGTGATCGAGCGCGTGAACGCCGAGGTCAACAAGGTGATCGCCATGCCCGAGACGTTGACCCGCCTGTCCGCCATCGGCGCCGATCTCACCCCCATGACACCCGCGCAGTTCAAGACGTTTCACGACGCCGAGAACCAGCGTTACGGCGGCCTGATCCGCAAGAAGAACATCAAGCTGGACTGAACCTGAAATGAGCAAGCCACTTCCCGTCGTCGCCCTGACCCTGGGCGACCCCGCCGGCATCGGCGCCGAGCTGATCGCCCGCCTGCTGAGCGAAACCGACGCCACGCGCCGCGCCAACGTGGTGCTGATCGGCGATCCCTGGCTCTGGGCCTGGGGCCAGCAGATGGCCGGGGTACCGGTGGCCACCACGCCGCTGGCCACGCTGGAGCAGGCACGCAGCCGCAGCAACACCGGGGTGCCAGCCTTTGTGGCCATGGACACGGTGCAGCGCAGCGAGGTCACAGTGGGCCAGGTGAGCGCCGCCGGTGGCCGCTCGGTGCTGCAGGTGCTCAACCGCTGCATGGACGCGGCACGCGCCGGCGCGGTGGACGCCATCTGCTTTGCGCCGCTGAACAAGCAGGCCATGAAACTGGGCGGCCTCAAGCACGAGGACGAGCTGCACCACTTTGCCGAGTACCTGGGCGTGAGGGGCTATTTCTGCGAGTTCAACACCCTGGACGGGCTGTGGACGGCGCGTGTGTCCTCGCACATCCCGCTCAAGGACGCGGCGAGTTACCTGAGCGTGGAACGCATCCAGCAAGCCACGCGGCTGATCCACCGCTCGCTGCAGGCGGCAGGCACGGCACAGCCCCGCGTGGCGGTGGCGGCCTTCAACCCGCACGGCGGGGACGGCGGCACCTGCGGGCGCGAAGAGATCGAGATCATCGAGCCGGCGGTGCGCGCGCTGCGCGCCGAGGGCCTGGCCATCGACGGGCCTTTTTCTGCCGACACCATCTTCCTGCGGGCCCGCGACGGCGAGCTCGACGCCATCGTCACCATGTACCACGACCAGGGCCAGATCGCGCTCAAGCTCATGGGCTTCTCCAAGGGTGTGACGGTGCAGGGCGGCCTGCCCCTGCCCATCACCACGCCCGCGCACGGCACGGCCTACGACATCGCCGGCCAGGGCCGCGCCAATGTGGGCGCCACCGAACAAGCGTTTCTCATCGCCTGCCGCATGGGTGCGGCCGGCCTGTCTTCCTGAAAGTCTCCCGCATGAAAATCAAATCCGTCCGTGCCCGTGTCTTCGAATGGAAGGGCAAGACCGTGCCGCCCCAGGGCAACTTCTGCTCCAACGCCATGGACCTGCTGTACTCCAGGGCCGAGACCATGAGCACCTTCCGTTTCCATTCCTGGACGGTGGTGGAAGTGGAGACCGACGACGGCATCGTTGGCCTGGGCAATGTGGCCCTGGCACCCAAGATCGCCAAGGCCATCATCGACGAGTACCTGACCCCCTTGGTCCTCGGCCAGGACCCCTGGGACTACGAATACCTCTGGCAGCGCATGTACCGCGCCACCCACGCCTGGGGCCGCAAGGGCGTGACCATGGCCGCCATCTCGGCGGTGGACCTGGCCATCTGGGACATCTTGGGCAAGTCGGTCAACAAGCCGGTGTTCAAACTGCTGGGCGGGCGCACCAAGGAAAAAATTCCCTGCTACTACAGCAAGCTCTACCGCACCGACCTCCAGGCCATGCAGGCCGAGGCCCAGCAGTTCAAGGACCAGGGTTTCAAGGCTTTCAAGATGCGCTTCGGTTACGGTCCGGCGCACGGCCAGACCGGCGTGACGGAAAACCTCAAATCGGTGGAAGCCGTGCGCGAAGTCATCGGTTACGAGAATGACCTGATGCTCGAGTGCTATATGGGCTGGAACCTGGAATACGCCAAGCGCATCCTGCCCAAACTGGAGAAGTTCGAGCCGCGCTGGCTCGAAGAGCCCGTGATCGCCGACGACATCGACGGCTACGCCGAACTCAACCAGCTCACCAGCATCCCGATCTCGGGTGGTGAACACGAGTTCTCGCTCTACGGCTTCAAGCAGCTGCTCGACAGACGAGCCGTGAGCGTGGTGCAGTACGACACCAACCGCGTGGGCGGCATCACCGCCGCGCACAAGATCAACGCCCTGTGCGAGGCCTACAGCGTGCCGGTGATCCCGCACGCGGGCCAGATGCACAACTACCACCTGACCATGAGCACCCTGGCCTCGCCCATGGCCGAGTACTTCCCCATCTTCGACGTGGAAGTGGGCAACGAGCTGTTCTGGTACATCTTCGACGGTGAACCCATCGCCGAGAACGGTTTCCTGGACCTGCGCGACGACGTGCCCGGCCTGGGCCTGACGCTCAAGCCCGATTACCTCGACCAGTTCCACATCACTGAATGAGTGCCATGCAGCGTCGTTACCAGGGCGTGTACCCGGTGGTGCCCACCACCTTCCATGAAGACGGCACGCTGGACCTGGAAAGCCAGAAGCGTTGTGTCGACTTCATGATCGCTGCCGGCTCCAACGGCCTGTGCATCCTGGCCAACTTCTCCGAGCAGTTCTCGCTCTCGGACGAGGAGCGTGAAACCATCACACGCACGGTGCTGGAACACGTGGCGGGCCGCGTGCCGGTGATCGTCACCACCACCCACTACGGCACAGCAGTGTGCGCCGCACGCAGCCGTCGCGCGCAGGAGCAGGGCGCGGCCATGGTGATGATCATGCCGCCTTATCACGGCGCCACCTTCCGCGTGCCCGAGCCGCAGATCTACGAGTTCTACGCGCGGGTCTCGGACGCCATCGACATTCCCATCATGGTGCAGGACGCGCCGGCCAGCGGCACGGTGCTGTCAGCGCCCTTCCTGGCCCGCATGGCCCGGGAGATCGAACAGCTGGCCTACTTCAAGATCGAGACCGCAGGCGCTGCAGCGAAGCTGCGCGAGCTGATCCGCCTGGGCGGTGAGGCCATCGAAGGCCCCTGGGACGGCGAAGAAGCCATCACCCTGCTGGCCGACCTGGACGCCGGCGCCACCGGCGCCATGACGGGCGGTGCCTACCCCGATGGCATCCGCACCATCATCGACCCCTACCTGGCCGGCGACCGTGAAGCCGCAGTGACGGCCTACGGCAAATGGCTGCCGCTGATCAACGCCGAGAACCGCCAGGGCGGCATCCTCACCGCCAAGGCGCTCATGAAGGCCGGCGGCGTGATCGCCTGCGAGGCGGGCCGCCACCCCTTCCCTGCGATGCAGCCCGAGGTGCGCGCCGGCCTGCTGGACGCCGCCAAACGCCTCGATCCGCTGGTGCTGCGCTGGGGCCGCTGAGAGCGGTCACGCCAACTACACATCGTCGGTGAATGGCGCGCCGGCAGCGCCGCCCCGCCCAGCCTCAACCCCTCGAATCCGTCTGACACGGTGGGGGGGTGGGACAGGATGCAGGCGCATCACCGCTTCGGTACTGCTTCGACGCCCGTGGCTGACAGTACGGCAGGCGGCAGGCGCGCGCCCCGGATGGGAATGGCAACCACAGCCGCGTTCAATTCCTTCAGCTCGTCGGCGCTGAAAGAAATCGAGGCGGCGGCGACGTTCTCTTCCAGATGGGCCACATTGGTGGTGCCCGGAATCGGCACGATCCATGGCTTCTGGGCCGACAGCCAGGCCAATGCAAGCTGGGCCGGCGTGGCGTTCTTGCGCGCCGCCCAGGTCTTGACCAGTTCGGCGAGCGCCATATTGGCCGGCAGCACATCGGGCGCGAAACGCGGGACGGTCGCGCGGAAATCCGGCGCTTCGAAACGGCTCCTGGCGTTGATGGTGCCCGCCAGGAAGCCCATGCCCAGCGGGCTCCAGGGCACGAAGCCGATACCCAGTTCCTCGCACAGCGGCAGAACCTGGGCTTCGGGGCCGCGATACAGCATGGAGTACTCGTTCTGGATCACTGCCACGGGGTTCTCCTTGTGCGCGCGGCGGACCGTCTGCAGTCCTGGCTCGGACAGGCCGTAGTGCAGCACCTTGCCTTGCTTGACCAGATCCTTGATGGTGCCAGCCACGTCCTCGATCGGCACATTCGGATCCACACGGTGCTGGTACAGCAGGTCGATGCGGTCGGTGCGCAGGCGCCGCAACTGGGCCTCGACGACCTGCCGGATATGGTCGGGGCGGCTATTCACGCCACCTCGCCGTGCACCCGTCGCCGGATCGATGTCGAAACCGAACTTGGTGGACACGACGACGCGGTCACGGATGCCTTGCAGTGCCTCGCCGAGGAGCTCCTCCGACATGAAGGGGCCATAGGCTTCAGCGGTATCGAACAGATTGACGCCCAGATCCGCCGCGCGGCGAATGAGTGCGATGCCTCCCTGCCGGGTCGTGCTGCTGGTGTAGAGATCGGCGACCGCTAGCGGGCCGCGGCCGGAATGCCACTGGACCCCCAGGCCGATGGGATACACATCGAAGGGGCCCAGGCGTCGGCGGGTAACGGAGTGGGTGCCAGACGCTGGCTTGTGATGGGCCGCACTGGAGGCATCAGCGGTCCCGGCGCAGGCAGACAGCAGCCACGGGGCGAGACCCAGCGTGGCTGTGGCAGCCAGCAAGCGGCGGCGCTCGGGCTGGTCGAGCTGGCGTGTCTGCGCCAGAAGAGGGATCTGGGTCACTTTGGATTTCATGGCTATGCTCCTTGCGATTTAGGTCTGTCCAGCTTCTTCTCGACCGGAAACTTTGATACCGGGTTGGCGATCTGGACGTTGTTGGAGAGTGGCTTTCATGTTCACCCTTGCGAGGCAGCGGCCAGGGCCTGCGTAAGTGCTTCGTTTGCGCGAGTGGCGGCATCGGGATGGCCGTGTTCGGCCAGTACTTGCGCCAGTTGCCGCAACTGCACGCCGCTCAAACCCACGCGCAGGCTGGCCCGCATGTGCGAACGCAATTGCGCCTCCACGCCCGGCATGGCAGCCAGTGCGCCGACGGTCGCCAGTTCGCGGCTTTGCCAGTCGAGGTTGTCGCGCTCGAAGATGTCGCCGAACAGATGGGCCTGCAGGAACTGGTTGATGACGGGCGCGAAGTCGAACACCGGGCCCTGCACCGGACCACCGGAAATCTCGGTCTGGTTCGCTTGGCCTGCCGCAAGCAGTTCATTGCCTGTGGCAATGGCGCGGCTGGGTTCGCGGCCCGTTGCGTCCTGGATGCCTCGCTGCTTGCGCGCTTCCACGACCTTCAGCAGCTCACCGAGCGCGTTGAGACTTTTCGGGAAACCGGCGTAGGCATAGAGCTGCACGAGAATTTCCTTGGCCTCGTTGATGGTCATCCCCGCATCCAGACCCTGGTTCAAAGCGGCATTGAGCCTGGGCATGTCGCTGTTGGCCATGAAAGACGCCATCAGTGGAATGGCCTGCTGCCTGGCCGACAGAATTTCGGAGCTGGGTTGTGCACGCCTCATGGCGGAGGGAGCCGAAGCGAGGCCGGCGCTGAGCAAGGCAGCCTGGTAGTCCTGGTCGCTGACCTGGTCTTTCCAGGTCACCGAATTGCCCTCTTCCTTTTCGGCGATGGCAACGTGGCTCATGGCGCTGCCGGGGCCTGCGCCATGCCAATGGTGCACGTTGGCGGGAATCGTGACGACATCTCCTGGGCGTATCACCTGGGCTGGCTGCCCCTGCTGTTGCACGAGCCCCAATCCGGCGGTGACCACCAGGGTTTGCCCCAGCGGATGGGTGTGCCAGGCAGTCCGCGCTCGCGCCTCGAAGCTCACTATCGCGCCCCCGGCTCTCCCGGGCGACAGCGCCTGGAACGGAGAGCTGATGCGCACGGTGCCATTGAAGGTCTCTTTCGCCCCTGTTGTGACTGGCGAAGACGAGGCCATGCGAACAAGGACGGCGGGCGCGGCACTCGCCGTGGCGGGCGTCTGCGCGCCCACCAGGGTAGCCGCACCACCCAGGAAGAGGCAAAGCAGTGTTTTCATGCATAGGTCTCCTGTTGACGTGATGGATGGCGGCGACGTCGTGCCACGATGCAGCCAGTGGACACAAGCGGTGCCAGTTCTCATGCGACCGGCCTAGATGTCGAGCCTGCGCTCGGCCATCCACTTGACGATGGCGGGGTCACGGTGCGAGAAGAAGCTGCTCGTGTTCGTGTCGAGCGTCGCGATGCGGGCCATGTCGGCATCATCGAGCTCGAAGTCGAAGATGGCGATGTTTTCTGCCATCCGTTCCTTGCGTACTGACTTGGCCAGCGCGACGATGCCTCGCTGGGTCAGCCAGCGCAGCACAACCTGCCCCACCGACTTGGCATGACGCTTGCCAATCTCGGCGAGCACGCCGTTTTGGAACAGGTTGTTGCGGCCTTCTGCAAACGGTGCCCAGGCCTGCGCCTGTACGCCGATGTCCTTCATGAATGCAGCGCTTTCGATTTGCTGCTGGAAAGGGTTCACCTCCACCTGGTTGACCGCCGGTGCGATCTCGTTGAACGCCTTGATGTCCATCAGGCGGTCGGGGTGGAAGTTGCTGACGCCAATGGCGCGCAGCTTGCCCGCGCGATAGGCATTCTCCATGGCGCGCCAGGAGCCATGTACGTCGCCAAAGGGCTGGTGGATCAGGTAGAGATCCAGGTAGTCCAACTGCAGGCGACGCAGTGACTTGTCGATGGCTTGCTGTGTGCGCTCGTAGCCGGCGTCCTGAACCCACAGCTTGGTCGTCACGAAAAGCTGATCACGGGCAACGCCACTGGCCTTGAGACCTTGGCCCACCGCCGCCTCGTTCATGTAGGACGCTGCCGTATCGATCAGCCGATAGCCGGTCTGGATGGCGTCGATGACGCTGCGCTCGCACTCCTGCGCCTCGGGGATTTGGAAGACGCCGAAGCCCAGGATGGGCATCTCGACGCCGTTATTCAGGGTGACGTTCTGCATGGCGGGTCTTCAAGGGTTCCATGCAGCGAACTTTAGACACTCAACTCGCATCCGAATAGTTGTCAATAGGTTGTTTTATTGGCATGAATTTGGAGATAATGAAAACAGGAGATGCTCTTACATGGCCATTAACGAGCTTCGGTCCGTATCCACTTTCATCAAGGCTGCCGAGTTGGGCAGCCTGCGCAAGGCTGCCCAGGCGCTCAACATCAGCCCGCAGGCGGCTAGCAAGGCGCTAGCGCAGCTGGAGGAGCATTTGGATGCGCGGTTATTTCACCGCACCACGCGGGTGATGTCCTTGACAGACGCTGGCCAGCACCTGCTCGAAGATGTCCAGCCCGCGCTGCTGGGCATGCAACGCGCATTGCAAAGCGCACGGACGGCCAAGGATGAATTCGCCGGGCCATTGCGGATCACCGGCCCGCGCACGACCTTTCAGCCCATCCTCTGGCGACTGGTCGAGGAATTCTGTGAGCTATACCCAAACATTCAGCCCGACGTGCTCCTGGATGACCGGGTCGGCAACTGGGTAGAGGATCGAGTGGACGTCGGCTTCAGGCTCGGGCCCTCGCCGCATGAAGGCGTCATCGCCCGCAAGCTGTTTCCCTTGCAGATGGTCATTTGCGGGGCACCGGCCTACTTTCAGCGCCACGGCCTGCCGGATTCCCTGGCCGCACTTGCCTCCCACCGCTGCAGTGCCTTCCGCCACCCAGGGACAGGCAAGGTCGTCCCCTGGCACGTCAGCTTGGGTGATCAGGTCGTAGACCAACCGGTCGTGCCCGCCATCTGCAGCAATGACGAAGTTTTCGAGTTGCAGGCCGTGCTGGCCGGGAAGGTCTTGGGGCAGTTGGCAGGTGTAACTGCCGCACCCTATATCCGTTCAGGGCAGCTGGTGCCCATACTTGTCGACCATATGCCGGACTTCGCCAGCTACTTTGTGTACTTTGGCAGCAGGACATCACAGCCTGCGCGTGCCCGGGCGTTCATCGACTTGGCCGTGGAACGACTAAGCAACAACCCTGAGTACGTATTGAGCGGCAAGGAGCTTCTAAGCGCGCAACGCCAGGTTCGTGGCGTCGCTTACAAGAGAAAAGTAGCCTCTCGCGGCAGTTGAAGATAAGAAGGCCCCGTTGGTCGTGGTCGTTGACGGGCTCGACCATGTCTGGCGCGACAACCGTGGCAACGTGCGGCCGCCGGACGAATTGTTTCGGCAACCCACCTCACCAAAAACAAAGAGCCCCGGTCAACGGGGCTCTTGCACTTCAGCCTGACAAGGAAAAGGTCAGAACGGAATGTCGTCGTCCATGTCCTCGAAGCCGCTGGCCGACTTGGCCGGGGCCTGCGGGCGCGGGGCGGCGCTGGGCGCTGGGCGTGCCGCCGGGGGAGCACTGCGGCGCGGGGCGCCACCACCGTCTTCCTCCGGGCCGCCCGAGCCTTCACGGCCGCCAAGCAACTGCATTTCGGTGGCGATGATGTCGCAGGTGTTCTGCTCAACGCCATCCTTGTTGGTGAACTTGCCGTATTTGATGCGGCCTTCGACGTAGACCGGACGGCCCTTCTTGAGGTACTCGCCAGCGATCTCGGCCAGGCGGTCATAGAAGGTGACGCGGTGCCACTGGGTGTCTTCGATCATCTCGCCGGAGTTCTTGTCCTTGCGGCGGCTGGAGGTGGCCACGCTGACGTTGGCCACGGCCTGGCCCGAGGGCAGGTAACGGATTTCGGGGTCGCGGCCGCAGTTGCCGACCAGGATGACTTTGTTGACGGATGCCATGGGGAATTCCTCCAGAGATTCAGTAATTATGAGCCCTTGCGGCCCGGCGCCACCATGGGCCAGGCCAGCAGCAGCCACAGGCCCATGCCGACCGCGCAGGCGATGAAAAGCGCCGGCACGCCCTGGGTCTTGACCAACCAGCCGCCGGCCGCGCCGCCGGCGAAGAAGCCCAGGGATTGCAGGGTGTTGTAGACCCCCAGGGCCGCGCCACGCGCATGGGGCGGAGCCACGCGCGAGGCCAGGCTGGGCTGGCTGGCTTCGAGCACATTGAAGCCGCAGAAGAACAGGAACAGCATGAAGGCCAGCCAGGCGATGTGCGGCGTATCTGCCGCCCACAGCAGGCCCAGCTGGACCAGGGCGATCAGCGCAATGGAGCCCAGGAACACGGCGCGCAGGTAACCGCGGCGCTCCAGCGGGAACAGGGTGGCGCCCATGACCACAAAAGATGCCAGCACGGCCGGCAGGTAGACCCACCAGTGCTGCGCCGGGGGCAGGCCGGCCTGCACCAGCAGGGCCGGAATGGCCACCCACATGGCCAGTTGCACCGCGTGCAGGATGAACACACCGGCATCCAGGCGCAAGAGGGCAGCGTGTCTGAGCACCTCGGAGAGTTTGCCGCGTGGCTGGTTCTTGTGCTGCAGGGGTTCGGCGGGCACCCACCAGATCACCACGGCCACGCCGGCCAGGGCCAGCGAGCCCGTCAGCGTGAACAGGCCGGCCAGACCGATGTAGGTGACCAGCAGGGGCGCCAGCACCAGGGAGAGCGCGAACATCAGGCCGATGCTGGCACCCACCAGGGCCATGGCCTTGGTGCGCACCTCGTCGCGGGTCTGGTCGGCCAGCAGGGCGGTAACGGCAGCCGAGACGGCACCGGCGCCCTGCAGGGAGCGGCCGATGATGAGCCAGGTCAGGCTGCCGGCCAGGGCGGCCACGAAACTGCCCAGGGCAAAAACCAGCAGGCCGGCGATGATGACGCGCTTGCGCCCCAGGCGGTCGGAAGCCATGCCGAAGGGGATTTGCAGCAGGCCCTGGGTCAGGCCATAGATGCCCATAGCCAGGCCGATCAGCACCGGGTCGTCGCCACCCGGGTAACGGGCGGCTTCCAGCGCGAAAACCGGCAGCACCAGGAACAGACCCAGCATGCGCAGGGCGAAGATGGCGGCCAGGGAAGCGCTGGCACGCCGCTCGTGCGCGGTCATGGCGTAGGCGTCGGGGCTGGCGGCGGGCGTAGCGACTGAAGAAGACACGGGGGAAGCGGGCACCGGAATAGAGAAGGCCCGCGCAGGGGCGGGCAAGACCTGTATTGTCCCCGATCCGGCCAGCCGGGGCACCAGGGCCTCCAGGAATTCTCTATCATGGACGGTTTTGCCCATAGGCCGCCCTTGAACTCCACCCCTGAAGGCCTCCGCCCCCCCGTCCACGCCGAAGAAGGCCAGGGGCGCTACCTGGCCCGCGCCCTGCAGCAGCAGGCCATGCACATCCGCGGGGCGCGCACGCACAACCTCAAGAACATCGACCTGGACATCCCGCGCAACCAGCTGGTGGTGATCACCGGCCTGAGCGGCTCGGGCAAGTCCAGCCTGGCTTTCGACACCCTGTACGCCGAGGGCCAGCGCCGTTACGTGGAAAGCCTCTCGACCTACGCGCGCCAGTTCCTGCAGCTGATGGACAAGCCCGACGTGGACCTGATCGAGGGCCTGTCGCCGGCAATTTCCATCGAGCAGAAGGCCACCAGCCACAACCCGCGCTCCACCGTGGGCACGGTGACCGAGATCCACGATTACCTGCGCCTGCTTTACGCCCGCGCCGGCACCCCGCACTGCCCCGACCACGGCCTGCCGCTGCAGGCGCAAACCGTGAGCCAGATGGTGGACGCCGTGCTGGCCCTGCCCACCGACACGCGCCTGATGATCCTGGCGCCGCTGGCGCGGCAGAAAAAGGGTGAATTCACCGAGGTCTTCGAGGACATGCAGGCCCAGGGTTATGTGCGCTTTCGCATCGACGGCCAGGCCCTCAATTTCGACGAGCTGCCGACGCTCAAGAAAACGGAGAAACACGACATAGACGTGGTGATCGACCGCCTCAAGGTACGTGGCGCCGACGAGCCCGAGCACGCTGCCCTGCGCCAGCGCCTGGCCGAGAGCTTCGAGGCCGCGCTGCGCATCGCCCAGGGTCGCGCCATTGCGCTGGAGACGGACCAGGGCACCGAGCACATGTTCAACGCGCGCTACGCCTGCCCGCTGTGCCACTACTCGATCAGCGAGCTGGAGCCGCGCCTGTTCTCCTTCAATTCACCGCAAGGTGCCTGCCCCACGTGTGACGGCATCGGGCAGCAGGAGTTCTTCGACCCGGCGCGGGTGGTGGCCTTCCCCAGCCTGAGCCTGGCCGGCGGCGCCATCAAGGGCTGGGACCGGCGCAACGCCTACTACTTCGCCATGCTGGAGAGCCTGGCCAAACACTACAAGTTCAAGCTCGAAGACCCCTTCGAGGAGCTGCCGCCTGAACTCCAGCATGTCATCCTGCACGGCTCGGGTGAGGACGAGATCAAGTTCAGCTACGTGATGGACTCGGGTGCCTCCAAGGGCCGCAAGGTCAGCAAGACCCACCCCTTCGAGGGCATCATCCCCAACATGACGCGGCGCTACCGCGAAACCGACTCGGCCCTGGTGCGCGAAGACCTGGCCCGCCTGCGCGGCACGCAGCCCTGCCCGGCCTGCGCCGGCACGCGCCTGCGCCCCGAAGCGCGGCACGTGAAGCTGGGCGAAGGCGCGCAGGCACGCGCGATCTTCGAGGTCAGCCACCTGACGCTGCGCGAATGTTTTGACTACTTTGAGCAGCTACAACTGCACGGCGCCAAGGCCGGCATTGCCGACAAGGTGGTGCGCGAGATCCGGCTGCGCCTGAAGTTCCTCAACGACGTGGGCCTGAACTACCTGAGCCTGGACCGCAGCGCCGAAACACTCTCGGGCGGCGAGGCCCAGCGCATCCGCCTGGCCAGCCAGATCGGCAGCGGCCTGACCGGCGTGATGTACGTGCTGGACGAGCCCAGCATCGGCCTGCACCAGCGCGACAACGACCGCCTGATCGAAACCCTGCGCCATCTGCGCGACATCGGCAACAGCGTGCTGGTGGTGGAGCACGACGAGGACATGATGCGCGCGGCCGACCACCTGATCGACATGGGCCCCGGTGCCGGCGTGCATGGCGGGCGCGTGGTGGCCCAGGGCACTTACGACGAGGTCAAGGCCCACCCGGATTCGCTGACCGGGCAGTACCTGGCCGGCACCCTGAAGATTCCCCTGCCCAAGCGCCGCACCCCCTGGCTGCCCCTGCGCGGTGAGCCGGCCGAGGCCTCGACCAAGACCCCGCAAAAGGGCAAGGACCGCACCGAACTCCAGCGCCTGCAGATCATCGGCGCGACCGGCAACAACCTCAAGAACGTGAGTGTGGATATACCCGTGGGCCTGTTCACCTGCGTCACCGGGGTCTCGGGCTCGGGCAAGTCCACCCTGGTCAACGACACCCTGTACAAGGCCGTGGCGCGCCAGCTCTACCGCGCACACGATGAGCCGGCCCCCGTCAAGGAAATCGAGGGCATCGAGCATTTCGACAAGGTCATCAACGTCGACCAGTCGCCCATCGGCCGCACACCGCGCTCCAACCCGGCCACCTACACCGGTCTGTTCACGGCCATCCGCGATCTCATGGCCGAGGTACCCATGGCGCGCGAGCGTGGTTACGGCCCCGGGCGTTTCAGCTTCAACGTGGCCGGCGGCCGCTGCGAAGCCTGCCAGGGCGACGGCATGGTGAAGGTGGAAATGCACTTCCTGCCCGACGTCTACGTGCCCTGCGACGTCTGCTTTGGTGCCCGCTACAACCGCGAGACGCTGGAGGTCATGTACAAGGGCAAGAACATCGCCCAGGTGCTGGACCTGACGGTGGAGGCTGCCTACGCCTTCTTCAAGGCCGTGCCGGCCATCGCCCGCAAGCTGCAGACCCTGCTGGACGTGGGCCTGAGTTACGTGAAACTGGGCCAGTCGGCCACCACGCTCTCGGGCGGCGAGGCGCAGCGCGTCAAGCTCGCGCTGGAACTCTCCAAGCGCGACACGGGGCGCACGCTCTACATCCTGGACGAGCCGACGACGGGCCTGCACTTCGCCGACATCGACCTGCTGCTGAAAGTGCTGCACCAGCTGCGCGACGCGGGCAACACCATCGTCGTGATCGAACACAACCTGGACGTCATCAAGACGGCCGACTGGCTGATCGACATGGGGCCCGAAGGCGGCGCGGGCGGCGGCACCGTGGTGGGCATGGGCACACCCGAGGAACTGGCCGCCAACCCGGCCAGCCATACCGCGCGCTACCTGCGTCCCTTGTTGTAGGGTTTCAGCCCGGCACGCCCGCCTGGGACACGACCGGGTGGCGGGCGAGGTGCTGGCGCACATGCTGCTCGAATTCCTGCGGGGGCAAGGGCCGGCCGTAGAGGTAGCCCTGGACCTCGTCACAGCCGTGCTCGCGCAGGAACTGCAGCTGCCCCGGCGTTTCCACCCCTTCGGCGATGGTCAGGAAACCCAGGCTGCGCGCCATGCTGATGATGGCCGTCACGATGGCGCGGTCGTCCGGGTCCTCGGCGATATCCCGCACGAAGGACTTGTCGATCTTGAGCTTGTAGATCCTGAAGCGCTTGAGGTAGTTGAGCGATGAGTAGCCCGTGCCGAAGTCGTCGATCGACATCTGCACGCCGCGTTCGGACAGGTGATCCATCATGGCGATCGCACTTTCCGGGTTCTCCATGGCCACGCGCTCGGTCAATTCCAGCTCCAGGCACTGCGCTGGCAAACCGGTTTGCGCCAGCACCTGCTCCACCTGCCGGGGCAGCTTGGGGTGGCGAAACTGCAGGGCCGACAGGTTGACCGCCATGCGCCGGATCGGCAGGCCGGTATCCTGCCAGGCACGCAGCTGGCGGCAGGCGGTGCGCAGCACCCATTCGCCGATCTCCAGGATCTGCCCGCTGTCTTCCGCCACGGGGATGAACTCGGTCGGTGACAGCACACCCAGCTCCGGATGGTGCCAGCGCAGCAGGGCTTCGGCCCCGGTGACCTCGCCGTTGTGCAGGCTGAATTGGGGCTGGTACTCCAGGTGCATCTGGCCCAGTGCCAGCGCGCGGCGCAGCGCGTTCTCCAGCTGCAAGGTGCGGGTGGAGTGAGTCTGCATTTCCGCCTTGAAGAAGCGAAAGCCATTGCGGCCGGCCTGCTTGGCGCGATACATGGCCGTGTCGGCGCTCATCGACAGGGTCTCCAGCGAGTCACCGTCCGAGGGGTACATGGCGATGCCGATCGAGCAGGTGACCGCCAGTTCCTGCGTGCCGATCTGGTACTGCTGCGCCGCCAGGGCCAGCACCTTGCGCGCCACGTGGGCGGCACTGGCTGCGTCGGTGCCCGGGCACAGCAGCACGAACTCGTCGCCGCCCAGGCGGCAGATCGTGTCTTCTTCGCGCAGCAGGGACTTGAGGCGCTGCGCCACCTGCACCAGCAACGCATCGCCCAGCTGGTGCCCCAGGCTATCGTTGATGTTCTTGAATCGATCCAGGTCCAGGAACATCAGGGCCAGTGCCTCGCCATGCCGATGGGCGCGGCCCAGCGCGGTCTGCGCCCGGTCCTGCAAGAGGCGGCGGTTGGGCAGGCCGGTCAGCGGATCGTAGTCGGCCAGCTGCACCAGCCGGGCGTCCGATACACGCCGTTCGACCTCCATCTGGTGCAGCTGCCGCTGGGTCTGTTGCAGCCAGCCCAGCACGCTGTCTTGCATGCCCGCCTGTACGGCGATCGGGTCCTGGAACTTGCCCTGGCCCAGTTGCACGATTTGGGCATAGACCTCGTCCGGCGCTGCGCCCAGGGTGGCTCTGAGCTTGCGCAGGCTGTCCCACAAGGCCAGCAACAGGGCCAGGCCCAGGGTCACCACCAGGACGCGCAGCCAGTAGGCCCGGTTGACGGCATCCTCGACGTCCTTGGCCGTGCGCTGTTCCAGCAGGGCATAGAACTCGCCGATGGGGCGCATGATGTCGGCCTTGGCCTGCATGTAGATCACGTCGTGCAGGATGCGGCTGGCCTGCAGGCGTCGTTGCGGGAGATCGGGGCCCGGGGCCTCGACGAGGTTCATGGCGACGTGCTCGATCTCGGTCAGGGCGTCCGAGTTTTCCTTGGCCTGCTCCAGCCGCTCGAACTCAGCCGCCGTGAAGCCGGCCTGGCGCATCAGGTCCAGCAGGCTGGTGGCCTGGTCGCTGTCCGGCCGTGGCGGGCGCCCATCCGGGCCGAACAGGTCCCAGTAAATGCCGTCGTAAGCAATCGGCCTGGGTTTGCGGCCGTCACGGATGGCCAGGATATCGGAGAAGTACTGCTTGTAAAGCGGATGGCCCGTCTGCACATAACTGCGCACCATGCGAGTCAGATCATCGGAGGACTGCCGCAACTCGTCGGCCAGCAGGCGTGAGCGGTAACGCGCTTCGTTGGCGCGGTCGATCTGTTTTTCCGCCTGGACGTAGATGCCGAAGCAGATGAAGAGCAGCGCCGCAATACCGACCGACAGCCGCAAGCTGCGCGTGTAGGCGAAGCGGGAAGGGCTTCGGTCCATGGAAGCCTTCCCCCGCGGTTCGCTGCGTCTTGCCTGCTCAGCGCTGCAGGTCTTCGATGGCGTCGATGACGATGCTGGTGCCGACGGCGATCAGCAGGATGTCCTGCGCCACGCGCACGAACTCGTGGCCGGCCGGCGGCGTGCCCAGGCGCACGCGGATGTCGGCCTCGACCGGGCGGTAGCCGATGTCACGCGGCAGGGGCTGGCCCATCTTCCATTTCTTGGCCTGTCCGGGCGGCTGGCAGCCGTTGTTCTTCTTGGCCAGGCCGGGCGGGCAGTTGGCGCGCGACGGCTGGCCATAGGCCTCGTAGACCGAAGTGCGCTGGCGCTCGCCAAAATAGCCGCCGATATTGATCTGCACATTCGAGCCGCCGCGGCGATCGTCACCGCGGTCGTCACGCCGGTCGTCCCTGCGATCATCGCGTCGGTCATCTCGTCGATCATCACGCCGGTCATGCTTGTCGTCGCGGCGGCTCTCCCGACGGTCATCCTTGCGGTCATCGCGCCGCTCATAGCGGTCCTTGTCACGTCCCGGCCCGCTGGCACCCGGGGCCTCGGCCACCACGGAGCAGCCCCCCAGGGCCATGGAGCCGATCAAGGCGTACATCGGTAATTGCTTGAGAATTTTCATCATGAGCCACACTCCTGCGCAGCCTGGGCTGCAAAAAACATGACCTTGATTGTGCCTCCAGGCCGTGTCCAGCGCTTGCCCTCTACATTTTGTTTCAGGCTAGGGCCGTTCACACTCATTTCTCAAGTGTGAACAGGCCCTAATCGGCTTCAGCCGCGTGCCGTCTGCAACAGGTCTCGCGTCTGCCGGGCCACCTGGCGTGCCGCGGCCGCGTAGTCCGCGCCCTGCGAGGCGTAGAGCACGGCACGCGAGGAGTTGACGACGATCGGTGCCGTGGTCTCGCCACCACTGGCCCGCCAGCCGGCCTTGACCGTCGCTGCGGCGTCACCGCCCTGCGCGCCCACGCCCGGGATCAGCAAGGGCACGGTGGGGGCCACGGCCCGCACACGCTCGATCTCGGCCGGGTAGGTGGCACCCACCACCAGGCCCAGCTGGCCATTGGTGTTCCAGGGCCCCTGCGCCAGGCGGGCAATGTGTTCGTAGAGCAGGGGTTCGCCCGGCACGCTGGCCAAGCGCTGGGCCTGCAGGTCGTCACCGCCCGGGTTGGAAGTGCGGCACAGCAGGAAGGCACCCTTGCCGTGGTACTTGAGGTAAGGCTGGATGGAATCGAAGCCCATGAAGGGCGAGAGCGTCACCGCATCGGCACCGTAGCGCTCGAAGGCCTCTTTCGCGTACTGCTCGGCCGTGCTGCCGATGTCCCCACGCTTGGCGTCCAGGATCACCGGCACATTGGGTGATACGCGGCGCATGTGGGCCACCAGCTTTTCCAGCTGGTCTTCGGCGCGGTGCGCGGCGAAGTAGGCGATCTGCGGCTTCCAGGCAATCACCAGATCGGCCGTGGACTCGACGATGGCGGCGCAGAAGTCGTAGATCTTCGTGGCATCGCCCTTCATGGCGGCGGGAAACTTCGCCGGTTCCGGGTCCAGGCCCACGCAGAGCATGGAATCGTTCTGCCGCTCGGCGGCACGCAACATGTCGAGGAAAGTCATGGTCCTATTGTAAGAAAGGGCCCGAACGGGCCCCTTCCTCACCTTCGGCTCAGAGATCAAGCACCAGTTGCGGCGTCTTGGAACGGGAACAGCAGGGCGTGAACTGGTCGTTGGCCGCCTGCTCTTCCGGTGTCAGGTAGCTGTCCTTGTGGTCAGGCACGCCTTCGAGCACGCGCGTCAGGCAGGTGCCGCACACACCCTGCTCGCAGGACACCATGACTTCCACGCCGGCCGCGGCCAGGGCCTGGGTGACGGTCTGATCCTTGGGCACCATGATGATGCGGCCGGAACTGGCTAATCTGATCTCGAAGCCGGCGTCGCTGTCGGACTTCGCCACTTCCGCGCCGAAGAACTCGTAGTGCAGCTGGCTCTCGGGCCAGCCGGCGGCGCGCGCCGTGCCCAGCACCGCGTCCATGTACCCCTTGGGGCCGCAGACGTAGAGGTGTGTGCCGGCCTGCGGTCTGGCGAGCAGCGCCTTCAGGTCCAACTTCTGCGCAGCATCACCGTTGTCGTAGTGGAAGTGCACACGGTCCGCGAAGCTGGAAGCCGCGATACGGCTGCGGAAGGCGGTGCGCTCGGGCGCGCGCGTGGCGTAGTGCATCTCGAAAGCCGCACCCGTGATGGCCAGGCGCTCGGCCATGCACAGGATGGGCGTGACGCCGATGCCGCCGGCCAGCAGCAGGTGTTGCTTCGCCTCGTGCGCCAGCGGGAAATGGTTCCTGGGTGCGCTGATCTGCAGCACATCGCCTTCCTTCAGGCTGTCGTGCACGACCAAAGAGCCGCCGCGCGAGGCCGGGTCGCGCAGCACGCCGATCAGGTAACGGTGCGTTTCCTTGGGGTCGTTGCACAGGGAGTACTGGCGCGTGATGCCGCCCGGCAGCTGCACGTCCACATGCGAGCCGGCCGAGAAGGCCGGCAGCGCGCGGCCGTCGCTGGCGACCAGCTCCAGCGTGACGATGTCCAGCGCCTCCTGGGCCTTGCGGGCCACACGCACCTGCAGATTGACAGAGCTCATGCCGGGTCCTCAGTTCGTGGCGACAGCCGCTGCGGCCTGCTCGGCCGCGACGATGCGATCGATGATCTTGCGCGACTGTACGCCGCCGGCGTCGATGTTGAGCATCAGCAGCTTCCTGTCCGGATAGGTGAGCAGATTCTGCTGCTGGCGCTCCAGCATCTCCAGGTCCTCGGCAAAGATCTTGCCCTGGCCTTCGCGGATGGTGGCGGTCAGCGCCTTGTCCTTCGGGTTGAACTTGCGCGCCATGCCCCAGAAGTAGTGGATCGAGGTCTCGGTCTCGGGCGTGATGAAGTCCACCACCACGCTGTAGACCTTCTTGTCGCTGGGCGCGTCGTAGCCGCCGTGGCCCTGGTGGGCCACGCCCACTTCGATCATCACGTTGCTGGGCGGCGTGAAACGGCAGATCTGCCAGCGATCCACCGGCACGTCGTCGGCCAGGTTGTTGCTGCGCAGCGCGGCCTTCCAGAAGGGCGGGGGCAGGATGCCGTTCATGTAGCGGCTGGTGACGACCATGTCGCCCTCGACCACGGTCTTGCAGGGCGTCTCGTCGATTTCCTTCTGGCCGATGGATGTGCTGTGCACATAGGTCTCGTGCGTGAGGTCCATCAGGTTGTCGACCATCAGGCGGTAGTCGCAGGCGATGTGGTACAGGCCGCCGCCGTAGGCCCAGTCGGGGTGGTCGTACCACTCGAGCACGGGGATCCTGCTCTCGTCGGCCAGTGCCGGCTCGCCGGGCCAGACCCAGATGAAGCCGTAGCGTTCGACCACCGGGTAGGCCTTGATGGCCGGGAAGCCGCCCACGCGCTGCCCGGGCATGGAAATGGTCTTGCCCTTGCAGCCCATCTCCAGGCCGTGGTAGCCGCAGACCAGCTTGCCCTCGCTCACATAGCCCAGGGACAGGGGTGCGCCGCGGTGCGGGCAGAAGTCCTGCACGGCGGCGACCTTGTCCTCCTCGCCGCGGTAGAAGGCAATGCGCTCGCCGCAGATCGTGCGGCCCAGGGGCTTTTCGTCGATCTCGTTGGGGGTGGCGGCGACGTACCAGGTGTTCTTGGGAAACATGGCGGGCTCCTTGTGAGGGTTAAAAATAGACGGACTTCATCATTCCGTATACTGAATGTCATTCATTGTACTGAATGATTACGGCCTGTCAAACCCAAAAAAACCGGACTTACCCTGACCTGGCGGGGGTTTCCGACCGGTGGCCGGGGGCAGGCGCCCTCAGGCCTTGGACGCGAGGCGGAGCTTGCGGACCTCGGCCGGGTTCTGGCTGTCGTGCAGGTGCACGAACTTGCGCAGCAGGCGCATGAACTCCTTCTGCTCGGCCGACTCCAGGCTGCTCATCATGCCGTGGTACAGCACGTCCACGCCGGGCTTGAGCTCCAGCAGCACCTCTTCACCCTCCGGGGTCAGGGACAGACGGCGCTGGCGGCGCGGCAGCACCTCGCGCAGGATCCAGCCCTTGGTCTCCAGCCGCGCGGCGATGTCGGCCGTGGTGGAAGTGTCCAGCGCGATCAGCTGCGCCAGCGTGACCTGGTCGATGCCCGGGGTCTCGTGCAGGGTGCGCAGGATGGCGTACTGGATGGGCGTGACATGGCGACCATGCACCTCGTGAAACTTGGAAACGGCAATCTGCTGGGCACGGCGGATCAGGTGACCGGGCTCGTCATAGAGCTCGATGGACAGCGGGGCGTCGGCAGTCTTGTTGGTCATGGCGGCTTCGGGATGATGGGGGCGTTCCTGAAGACGAATTGTGCTTCAAGCCGTCGCGCCATCGTCTTGACCGCGATCATCAAAACGCTGCAGTACGCGGTAGCGCGCCTCGGGCCGGCCGGTCGACTCCATCAGCACATACCCCCGCACCATCCAGCCCCAGGCCGGCGGCGCCGGCGGCACGGCCTGCTCGGCGCGGCGCGCCAGGGTGAGGTGTGGCCGGTAAGGGCGCTCGTCGGTGTGCAAACCCAGCCGGCGCAGCTGCGCGCCCAGGCGGTCATGCAGCACCTGCAAGGCGGGCGGCGTGGCCATCGGCAAGAGCACCGCCAGCCCATGCGGCCACAAGGCAGGCTCGCCAAAGCGCAATTCGAAGGGGGTGAACGGCTGGGACAGCCCGGCCCGCAATTCGTCCAGGCGTGTGCGCGGCACCGGGCCGATGAAGTGCAGGGTCACATGCCAGTCGGGTGGGGCGTAGCGTTGGGCCCCGTCGTTCCAGCGCCAGGCCTGGGTGTGCGCACTCAGCTCGGCCCGGACCGGCCCCCCCGGTACCAGGGCGAGGAACAGCCGGGCCTCGGTGGGCGTTTCAACGTCGTGCTGCATCCTGAGCGAGCCAGGCCTGCAACTGGGCCGTCCACCACTTGGCCTGACCGGTGGTGCCATGGCCGCGGGTGCTGGGGCTGGCGGGAATGAGATAGAGACTGCCGTTCTTCACGCGTTTGAGTTCGCGTTCCATGATGCCGAGCTCGGGCGGGTTGCGCTCGTCGTCGGCGGCATTGATGGCCAGCAGGCGGGCGCGGATGGCTTCGAGCCGAGGCGCCGGGTTGTAGTCGCGCAGGGCATCGAACTGGTAGAGGATGTCGTTGGCATCGCTCGCTGAGCCCTTGGCCAGCTGGTCGGTGATGTACTGGTCGGCCTTCTCGCGTGTCGGCGCGATCTGGTGCAGGCCCTGGTTGCCCCCCAGCGTGGCCACGCTGAAGTACAGCTGCGCGACCTGCAGCCCGCGCGGCTGGCGCGTGTAGTTGCCGTTGTTCCAGTCGGGGTCGAGCTTGATCACCTCCATCAGCATGCGGCGCGTCATCCAGTTGCGCCCGGCCACCTCCACCGGCATCGAGGCCATGGGCACGAGGTTGCGCATGGCGTCCGGGTACATGACGCCCCACAACCAGGTGTGCATGCCCCCCATGGAGTTGCCCAGCACCAGCTTCAGTTGCTTGATCCCCAGATGCTCGGTCACCAGCGCGTGCTGCGCCCGCACCATGTCCTCGTAGTTGTACTTCGGAAAGGCCATGCGCAGGCCATCCGAGGGCTTGGACGAGCCGCCGGCCCCGATGGCATCCGGCAGGATGATGTAGTGACGCGCCGCATCGAGCGGTTGCCCGGGCCCGAACAGCTCGCCGGCAAAACCCGGGCTGAGCAGGCCCCGACCCGAACCGCCGGTGCCGTGCAGGATCAGCACCGGCTCGCCCGTGGGCTCACCCACCGTGTGGTAGTTCACCTTCAGTTCCGGCATCACCTCGCCGGTATTGAAACGGAAGTTCTTGATGACCCAGCTGCCCGACTTGGGCGCCGGGTAGTCGGCCGCGCCGGCCAGGCTGCTCCCCGCCAGCAGGGCCAGGGCCAGGGCCAGCGTACGCCAGCCCGTCTTTTGAATTGCTTGTCTCATGCTTGTCTCCTCTTGTGGATGAATTCGAAGTCAGTCCCAGTGAAACTTGTGCAGCAGGCGGTGCATGACCGGCGTGAACATCAGGGCCGCCGTGGCGATGAACACCAGCCCCGCGTACAAGGCGTAAAACCCGGCAAACAGCTTGCCCCCGGTCGTCACAGGCAGATGGACCGGCCCCATGCCCCCCAGCAGCATGGCCGAGTTGATGAAGGCATCCACCCAATCGAGCTGCTCGAAATACGCGTAACCGGCCATGCCGGCCAGCAGCGAGAGCGCCAGCAGGGCCAACGCGAGAAACAGGTGCAGCAAGAGACGCCGGACAAAACTGGCGTGCGGCAGGGGCGCTTCTTTTCTGGATTCGTACATGGCATCAACCTTTCGGCCGGCGGAGACTGCCGTTGCTGCACGCGATGCAGCCGTCCAGGCGGGTGGCGATGAAGACCAGGGTGCGAGGCTTCATGACCACGGCCGGTGTGTCAACGCACCGGCGTCAGCTGGCCTGGTGAGACGACGGGTGCCAGTGGCTGCGGGGCGGCTTGCGCAGGTGTGTCCACCACCTCCCGGACACCATCGATGAAGTATTCGGTCTCGCCGAAGCACGTCGAGGGGATGAACTTGTACTGGCGATAGTCCAGCACGACACGCTTGCCGGCCAACAGGTTGATCTTCTGCGCCACGTCGTCGTCACGCACGGAGAACTCGAACTTCTCCGGAATGGCCCCCGGCATGGTGACCATGGCAATCTCACCCTCCCAGGTCTTGCACAGCCAGCCCTTGCGCGAGAGCTTCTGCACATAACCCGCGCGCTCGCCGTCGGAATAGCTCCAGTGCAAGGCGATCCAGACCCAGCCGATCGTCAGCAGGACCACGACCGCGAGGAATATCAGCACGAGGCGGATCAGTTTGTTTTTCATGAGGGATGCTCCAGATTCGTTGACTCAGGCGGGGGCGCCGCTGCGCATGACGTCCATGGCCAGGCACAGATCAGCCCAGGTCCTGGCCTTGTCCTGCGGCGTGCGCAGCAGGTAAGCCGGGTGGTAGCTCACGATGACCGGCACGCCCTCGTAGCGGTGGACCCGGCCGCGCAGCTTGCCCAGCGGCATCGTGGCCACGTCGGGCACGCTGTGCTGCAACAGCGACTGGGCGGCAAAACGGCCCAGTGCCAGGATGATCTGCGGCTGCAACAGCGCGACCTGGCGGCGCAGATAGGGCTCGCACTGCAGCACCTCTTCGGGCTGCGGGTTGCGGTTGGCCGGCGGGCGGCACTTGAGCACGTTGGCGATGTAGACGCCCTGCGTCCCCGTGCCCTGGCGGTTCAGCCCGACCGCCCTGAGCATGTTGTCCAGCAACTGGCCGGCCTGGCCGACAAAGGGCTCGCCCTGGATGTCCTCGTTCTCGCCCGGTGCTTCACCGACCACCAGCCAGCGCGCCTGCGTATCGCCCACGCCGAACACGGTGTTCTTGCGGCTCTGGCACAGGCCGCAGGCCTGGCACGATGCCACCGCCTGCTGCAGCGGCCCCCAGTCCATGCCCGCGATTTCAGCTGGCATGGCACGCGAAACGGGAGCAACGACTCTCGCGACCACAGATGTCGCCGAACCTGTGGCCGGGCGCGCCACGGCCACAG
>NZ_KQ483358.1:749927-814870 GCF_001432305.1 Curvibacter sp. PAE-UM | reverse complement strand
CCCCCCCCCCGGGGGGGGGGGCCGGGGGGGGCGTCGTCCAGTGCGCCCACCGGGGCTTCGGGTCTGAAGACCCGAACCCCCATTTCAGCAAGCATTGCGCGTTGGCGCGCGTCCAGTTGCAGACTCATGGCTGCATTGTCACAGACGCAGGCTCATGACCACCGCATCCTCGCGCTGGCCATGGCCGGCGGGGTAATAGGCCTTGCGCAGGCCGACGCGGCGGTAGCCGTGCGATTCGTAGATGGCGATGGCGCGCGTGTTGCTCAGGCGGACCTCCAGCCAGAGCCACTGCGCGCCCAGGCCGCGCGCCCACAGGGCCAGCGCGTCGAGCATGACGCGCCCCCAGCCCTGGCGCTGGTACTCGGGCGCCACCGTGATGTTGAGCAGGTGCACTTCGTCCACGCCCTGCATGGCCACGTAATACCCCAGCAGTTCCCCACCGGCCAGCAGCACACGGGCGTGGTAACCCGAGCGCAGCGCATCCATGAAGTTGCCGCGTGTCCAGGGGTGCGGGTAGGCGTGCTGCTCGATCGGCAGCAGCTGTTCGAGCAGCGTGGCATCGAGCGGCTCGAGGCGGGCTTCGACAGGTTCGAGAACGGCACTCATCGCGTATCGATTGCTGCCTTGGCGGCGGCGCGCTCCTGCGTGGTCTGCGCCACTTTATCGCGGATATAGCGCGGCAGGGCATCAGCCGCGGCCACGGCGTTGCCCGCAGCCAACAAGGTCGGGGCCAGCCGCAGCATGGCCGCTGCCGTGGGCAGGGCCTGCCAGCAAGGCAGCTCGGGCGGCAGCGACAGGCGCTCGCCGTACTCGGCAAATACATTGCCAGCCAGGGCCTGGGCATCGCCCAGCACCAGCTGCTCGGGCTTGAGCAGGCTGAAATCGGCCTGCTGCTGCCAGCTGCCTGCGGCATAGGCATAGCGTGCGGCATAGAGCTCACCCATGCGGGCGTCGAGCAGGGCCAGCAGGCGCAGGTTTTGCTGCTGCGGTGCCTGCTGCGCGCGCGCCTCCTCGGCCACCGCCAGCAGCGTGTCCACCGGCAGCAGCGGCACATTGGCGCCGAAACCCAGGCCCTGGGCCACGGCACAGGCCGTGCGCAGGCCGGTGAAGGAGCCCGGCCCGCGGCCGAAGGCGATGGCGTCGAGTTCCTCGAACCTCAGTCCGGCCTCGGCCATCAGGGTCTCGATGGCCGGGATCATCGCGCTAGAGGCCTGCGCACCACCCGCGCCGGTGTGCTGCCACATGCGGGCCTGGCCATCCACCTGCCGCGTCACGGCGATGGAGATCAGCTCGGTGCTGGTGTCGAAAGCGAGCAGTTTCATGAAACCTTTTGCAGATGCGCGATCAAAACCCCGTCTTGACGCAGAAAAGATCGACGACCACAATACTGAGTAAATTTACTCAGTATTTTATGCGGTACGAACGACCACAAACCAAGGCACTGCGGGAACGGCTCGCCGAGGCTCCCCGTTTCATCACCATCGTGGCCGGGCCGCGCCAAGTCGGCAAGACCACGCTGGTCCGGGCCGCGCTGACCGACGTGGCCTCGCAGTTTATCGCCGTCGACCAATATGGCGAGCCCCCCTCGCGGCCACCCTTCGGCTTCGTAGCGGAATCCACCACCGAACTGCCCGGCGCACCGCGCGATGCCGCCTGGCTCATCCGCCAGTGGCAGCGCGCGCGCGAGGCCTGCAAGGCGCATCGAACCCGGCACGAAGATCAACCCTTTGTGCTCGCCATCGATGAAATCCAGAAAATCCCGCGCTGGTCGGAAGTCGTCAAGGGCCTGTGGGATGCCGACCGCGCCGCCAACCTGCCCATGCACGTCATCCTGCTCGGCAGTTCGCCACTGCTGATGCAGAAAGGTCTGACCGAAAGCTTGACCGGTCGTTATGAACTGATCCCCCTCACGCATTGGTCCTATCCCGAGATGCAGGAAGCCTTCGATTTCGCGCTGGACGAATACGTGTACTTCGGCGGCTACCCAGGCAGCGCCCCGTTTATCCGCGAAGAAGAACGCTGGCGCAATTACGTGCTGGGCAGCCTGGTGCAGCCCAGCATCGATACCGACATCCTGCAAATGACGCGCGTGGACAAGCCCGCGCTGCTCAAGCAGCTCTTCACGCTGGGTTGCAGCTACTCCGGGCAAATCCTCGCGCTGGGCAAGGTCAAGGGCGAGCTGGAAGACGCCGGCAACGAGACCACCCTGGCCGGTTATCTGGACTTGCTGGGCCACGCGGGCTTGCTGGTCGGCTTGCACAAGTACCATCGTGGCGTGGCCCGGCAGCGCAAGTCGCCCCCAAAATTCAACGTGCTGAACACGGCGCTCATGTCCAGCGCCATGCCCTACACCTTTGCACAGGCACGGGCAGACCGATCCCACTGGGGGCGTCTGGTCGAAAGCGCGGTCGGCGCGCATTTGTGCAACACGGCCGGCAGCACGGAGCAAGTCCACTACTGGCGTGAGAGTCCGCACGAGGTGGACTTCGTGATTTCCGATGCCCAGCGGCTCACGGCTATTGAAGTCAAGAGCACTACCCGCCAAGGGGCGCTGGACGGCCTGCAAGCCTTCACAAACCAGCATCCACATTGCCGCCGCCTGCTAGTTGGTGCTGGGGGCGTGCCGCTCACTGAGTTTCTCTCGTATCCGCTGTCGCATTGGCTCGAACCGGCATGAATACCCCCGTCGCGTCCGCACCAGACCGTTTGCCGCTTGAGCGCAGGGTGCGCGTGCGCACGGCACAAGGCGAGCGACAGCCAGATTCTCAACCCGTCAGCCATTACAGCGGAGTACACGCCTGGGTGCTGATCGGCGACCCTGGAGCCGGTAAGAGTGATGTTTTCACGGAGCGCAACCAGGCCGAAGAGGGTACCTGTCTCAGCGCGCGTGACTTCGTGGAAATCGGCCCCGGCAACAACTGGCACGAGCCCTTGTTCATCGACGGGCTCGACGAAATTTCCTCCGGCGCCGCGCCTGGCGACACCGCCTTGGGTCGCATACGCGCCAAGCTACAGGCACTGGGCGTGCCGCGCTTTCGCATCTCCTGCCGCGAAGCGGACTGGCGCGGCAGCGCAGACAGCGCCGCACTCCAAAGGCTCGTCGGCCCCCAGGACTTTCTCGAACTGCATCTGGAACCCTTGAGCCGCGAGGAGAAGCGAACGCTGGTGGCATTCTGGCGCAGTACAGACGCCGAACAAGCCGATGTCTTTCTCCAGGAAGCTGAACGGCGTGGGCTTGATGGCTTGCTCGACAACCCGCAAAACCTGCGCATGCTGGTCAAAGCGACCGCCAGCGGCTGGCCCGGCAGCCGGCTGCAAACCTATGACCAAGCCTGCGCCGAGCTGGTCAGGGAAGCAAGCCCGGAACATCGCGCCGCCCAGCACGAAGCCCCACACCCGCATACCGAATTGCTGCGCGCGGCCGAATACCTATGCGCCGTGTTGCTGCTGTCTGGCAAAACATCCTGGGCGTTGCAGCGAGCGGACAACACGCCGACCGATTCGTTCGCCCTCAACGATCTGCCCACCCAGCTCCCCGGCACGCCGGAGTGGGCTAGCTGCCGTGCGGTCCTGGGCACCCGCTTGTTCCGGGGTGCGGGCGGCCTGTTCTATCCCGTGCACCGCACGGTGGCGGAGTATCTGGGGGCTCGGTATTTGCTGGAACGCCTCCAAGCGGGCCTGCCAACAGGTCGCCTGCTGACGCTGATGCTGGGCGAGGACGGCGGCACCGTGCCCGAGCTGCGCGGCCTGCACGCCTGGCTGGCTGCCTTAACCATCGGCGACGTACGTGCGGAGCTAATCACGCACGATCCGCTAGGCGTCGTGCTTTACGGTGACGTGCACGACTTCAGGCGTGCGGAAAAACTGAAGGTGCTGGAAGCACTAGGCCAAGAAGCCCGGCGTTACACCTTCTTCCGCAGCCAGGACTGGAGCAGCGAGCCGTTTGGCGCCCTGGCCACAGCCGACATGGAAGAGGCCTTCCGCGCGGTGCTAACTTCTCCTGACCGCGGTCCACCTCACCTCGCTCTGGTGGACTGCGTGCTCGATGCGCTGGCACACGGACAAGCCATGCCGGGTCTCAAATCGGAACTTGAGCAGGTAATTCGCGATGCGAGCTATTGGCCTGGTTCGCGTGCCGAGGCCTTGCGTGTATTACTCGCACAAGAGAAACAGACCAACAATTGGTCCGTCTCTTTACAACTGCTGCAGGACATTGCCGCAGATCGCGTCAAGGATGCAGAAGACGAACTGTTCGGCACCCTCTTAGCTACCCTTTACCCGGGGCAGATTCCCGCCGTCACCCTCTGGCGCTACTTCCAGAAACCCAAGTCCGATGCTCTTATCGGCGCTTATTGGGAGTTCTGGCATCACTTAGCGGACAAATACGCGCCCGTCGAGGACATTCCCATCTTGCTGGACGCCTTGATCGCTCAGGGCTACCAACTGGACAATCAGCGCGATCGGCGGGATTCCGCCGATATCATCGGCAAGCTGTTGTGCCGTGGACTAACGGTTTACGGCACCGAAATCGATGTACCTCGCTTGTATCGCTGGCTCTCGCTTGGCCTGGGGCCGCACTTCTACTGTCCCCTTGACCACGAGCATCAATCCGCCATCCGTGAATGGTTGAGGGTTCACTCTGATCGCTACAAAGCTCTGTTCGAATACGGACTGCAACAGCAACTCGACGAGCAGAACGCTGGCCTCACCTTTTGGCAACTGCAAAAGCTTCTCTATCAGGCGCCGGAGCCTCCAGATGCGGACCAATGGTATCTGGGACTAGCCAGCAAAATGACGCCGGATGCCCAGCGCCGGCATTTGCTCGCCATGGCCTTCTATTTCACCGAGCGCACATCTGGCATCGACCCAGCGCTCGAATTGCTGGAAGCATTGCGCACGACTCATCACGGCGATGTGCCATGGATAGACGGATTCCTGCAGTGTCCTTATCCACCCAACGCCCCAGAGCAGGAACACATCAATTTTGAGATCGAGCACAAGCGAAGAATCGAAGAAGAAGAGCGGCAAAAAATTGAATTCTTTCGCAAAGCGTTGCCCAGTTTCCAAACGGAAGCAGCGGATTTGGGCGCACTCGTCGCGGTCGGCAACGCCTACCTTCATTTCTTTCATGACACTCCAGGCGACACACCGCAAGAGCGGCTGCTGAATCTGTTGAATCAAGATCACGACTGGGTGAGGCAGGCACTGCACGGCCTGCGCCAGTGCCTGTGGCGCAAGGATTTGCCGTCGATGCAGGGCATCCTTGATCTTCATGCCAAGCAACGCCGCTACAACCTGGCCACACCCTGTCTGGCCGCGATGGCGCTACGCCAGGAAGAAGACCCCGCCACAGCATTGGCGCTGCCGGACAATCTGCTGGAAACCGTGGTCGCCTTCCGGTTGACCAACGACTACGAAAACCGCCCCAAGTGGTTCAAGTCGCTGTTGGTCACGCGCCCCGATATTCTGGCTCGCGTCATGCTACCGCTCGCCACTAACGAGATTGCAGCAAAGAAAGAACACGTCTCCGGTCTGTATCAACTGGCCCATGACCCCGATTACGCCGCGCTGGCGCGCGAGATCGTGCCGACATTGATTGCGCGCTTTCCTGCCAAGGCACACAAAAGACAACTGGGTAGCCTGCGCCTGCTCATCGCGGCGGCACTCCACCGGCTCGACAAAGACGCTGCGCTCGACCTCATCGCCGCGAAATTGAGCGACAAATCCCTGGATGTCGCCCAGCACGTCTATTGGCTGGGAGCGGGCTTGCAGCTCGCCCCCACGCTGTACCTGGAGCCCCCCCGCCACTATGTTAGTCAATCACAGCTGCGCGGCAGCCACTTGGCCGATCTCCTGCGCGCGCAGCGCCAGGAGCGAGATGATCCTCGCCCTGTTTGGCCCGTCGCTGTGCTGGAGCTTTTGATTCAGTTGCTAGGACCGCGTAGCAATCCGCGGACATGGCGGTCAGGAGCCGGTTGGGTAACCCCCGCCATGGAGCTGGGTAGCTTCCTTGAGGGTCTCTTCACGACGCTGGCCGGACTACCCGACCACGAAGCCACGGAGGCTTTGACCCGTTTACAGAACAATCCAAAGTTAACTCATTGGAAAGAGGTGCTGAGGCGCGCGATTTTCGACCAGCAGATCACCCGCCGCAAGGCCCACTTCCAGCCCGCCGGCGTGCTCAGGGTCTGCAACACGCTGGCTAACCTGAAGCCAGCCAGCGCCGCCGATCTGTGGGCGCTCACGCAGGACCACCTGCGCCAGCTCATCCGCCGAATACGCGATGAGAACACCAATGACTACCGGCAATACTGGGCCGACGCCAAGCCCAAGTCAGAGGAGGAGTGCCGCAACGCCTTGCTTTCCGACTTGAAGCTGCGTCTTGAATCGCTGACCATCACCGCCGAGCCGGAAGTACGCTACGCGGACGACAAGCGCGCCGATATCAAGGTGTCGGCCGAGGGCTACAGCATTCCGATCGAGATCAAATGCGAATGGAACCCCGATCTGTGGAAAGCCATCGAAGCGCAATTGATTGCCAAATACACTCGCGACCCAGCGTGCGGCGGCTTCGGCCTCTATCTGGTCTTATGGTTCGGCGGTTCCTGGCAAAAGGCCACTCCGCTCGACGGCGGCACCCGCCCAAAAACCCCGGCTGAATTGCAACAACGGCTGACGACCAGCATCCCGGAGCAGCATCGGCACAAGATCGCCGTGCTGGTGCTGGACTGCTCGCTGCCCCCGCCCCAGACGACGTAAACCCTGGAGCCGCTACGCCTTGCCGGCGGTCTGCGCCGATTTGCGCACCCCGAAGGTGATGCCCACCGTCACCAGCACCAGGCCGGCCAGCAGGTTGGCGTGCAGCGGCTCGCCCAGGAAGATGACAGCGCCCAGGGCCGAGAGGCCGGGCACCAGGGCCGTGATCATGGTCGAGCGCACCGGGCCGAAATACTGGATCATGCGCACGAAGGTGATGCCCGAGATCACCACCGAGCCCACACCCTGGAAGACCACCTGGAACAGCAGCTCACCCAGCGGTGCGGTGAACAGCCGGCTCTCGATGGCGCCCAGTCCCTGCAGCAGCAGATAAAAGGGCAGGTAGCTGAACAGCGCGAACACGGTGACCGCTGTCGTGGCGCGCACGGCATCCAGCCCGTGACGGCGCGCCAGCACACTGTAGGCCGACCAGCTCAGGGCCGCACTCATGAAGAGCAGGTCACCCTTCCAGACCTCGCCGCCTTCGAAGGCGCGCAGCAGGCTGGCCCCGCCCACCAGCAGGTCGCCCCCCACGATGCAGGCCAGGCCGATGATGCGCGCCGGCAGGATGGGCGTGCCCAGCATCAGCGCCGCCAGCAGCGTGGTCCACAGCGGCAGGCTGCCCGGCATGAGCACCGAGGCGTGTGCCGCCGGGGCGTAGAAGAAACCCGCATAGGCCAGCAGGGCATAACCGAAACCACCGAACAGACCGCACAGCGCCGTCACGCGCAGCGCCAGTGGCGACAGGCCGAAGAAGGACGAGGCCGTGTCCGCCCCCTGCATGCGATCACGCCGCACCAGCCACCAGCCCAGGGGCAGCAGCACGGCGCTGGCGCCGATGATGCGTGCCAGCGCAATATCGAAGGGGCCGAGCGAACCCTGGGCCGAGGCGCGGGCGATGACGATGAAGGCAGTCCAGATACCGACGGTGATGACCGCCGCCGCGATGCCGATGGTGCGCGGGGACTGGCCCTTGAGGAAATGCATGCCTGCATTATCGGTGGCCGGCGTTAGACTTGTTGCCATGTCCTCCCTGCGCTTGCTGCCTCTGCTCACCTGCCTCCTGCTCCTGGCCGGCAACCCGGCCCAGGCCCGGGACACCGCCCTGCCCCCCAGCGTGATCAAGGCGCTGGCGCGCGCCAAGGTGCCGGCCGACGCCTTCGGTGTGGTGGTCGAGGAAGCCGGGGGCAACAACACGCCGCTGCTCAGCCACCGTGCGGGCACCCCCATGAACCCGGCCTCGGTGATGAAGCTGGTGACCACCTTGGCGGCCCTGGAAACCCTGGGGCCGACCTGGACCTGGAACACACCGGTCTACATGGAAGGCACGGCGCGCGAGGGCACGCTCTACGGCAATCTCTACATCAAGGGCCAGGGCGACCCCAAGCTGGTGGTCGAACGCCTGTGGCTGCTGTTGCGCCGTGTGCAGGGCCTGGACATCCGCAACATTGCGGGCGACATCGTGCTCGACCGCAGCGCCTTCGAAGCCGTCGCACACGACCCCGCCGAGTTCGACGGCGAACCGCTGCGGCCCTACAACGCCGCGCCCGATGCGCTGCTGCTGAACTTCAAGTCGGTGCTCCTGACCTTCGTGCCCGAGCGTGGCGCCAACGCCGCGCACGTGCACGTCGAACCGCCGCTGGCCGGCGTGACCTGGCCCAGCCACGTGCCGCTGCGCGAAACCGATTGCAACGACTACCGCAGCACGCTGCGGGCCGACTTCTCCGACCCGGCATTACCGCGCTTCGCCGGCCGCTATCCGGCCGCCTGCAATGAGAAAGTCTGGCCGCTGGCCTATGCGGACCCGGCCAGCTATGGCGTGCGCGCCATCGAGGGCATGTGGCGCGCCATCGGCGGCCAGCTGCAGGGCAAGGTGCGCTACGGCGCTGTGCCCGAGGGCCTGGCGCCGGCCTTCGCGCTGGAATCGCCGCCGCTGGCCGAGGTGGTGCGCGACATCAACAAGTACAGCAACAACGTGATGACGCAACAGCTCTTCCTCACGCTGAGCCTGCAACAGCAGGGCCGCGGCACGCTGATGGGTTCGCGCGAACTGCTGCGCGAATGGTGGCGCCAGCGCTTTGGCAGCGAGGAAGTGCCGCAGATCGCCAACGGCTCGGGGCTGTCGCGCGAAGACCGCATGACGGCTGGCGCACTGGCGCGCCTGCTGCAATACGCCTGGGCCTCGCCGCTGATGCCCGAACTCATGAGCTCGCTGCCCATCAGCGGCCAGGACGGCACGCTGCGGCCCAGCCGCTGGCGCGCCAGGGGCAACGCCCATCTGAAAACCGGCAGCCTGCGTGATGTGGCATCCGTCGCCGGCATCGTGCATGCCGACGGTGGCCGGCGCTACGTGCTGGTCGCCATGGTGAACCACCCCAATGCCGGCGCCACGCGCCCGGCCATGGAAGCCCTGGTCGAATGGGTGGCGCAGCAACCGGCACCGGGCCGGAAGAAAAAACCCGATTGAACCTCGACCCACCGGCAGACCGCACATGAACGACGTCATCGGCTACATCGCCGCCAGCCTGACCACCCTGAGTTTCCTGCCCCAGGCCCTGCACACCTTTCGCACGCGTGACGTCAGCGGCATCTCGCTGGGCATGTATTCCATGTTTGCCGCGGGTGTGGCGCTCTGGCTGGTCTATGGCGTCTTGCTGTCGGCCTGGCCGCTGATGGTGGCCAACGCCGTCACGCTGGCGCTGGCCCTGGCCATCCTGGTGATGAAGCTGCGTTACCGCTGAACTCAGCTGGCGGCGGCGCGCTGCAGACGGTCGCTCACGCCTTCCCAGTCCGGTGTCCCGGGCGGCGTCTCGACCCAGATCAGATGGGCACGCTGTGCATCGAAGTCACGCAGCACGGCGAACAGCTGTTGCGCAGCGGCGCCCGCATCGTCCGGCATGCGCCGGTACAGCACTTTCGCGGAAGGCACACGCAGCAGGCTGCGTGCGTAGACGGCAATGGTGGCGCCGTCGAAATCCTTGCCCAGCACGTCCAGCGCCGTCTGCAGCGCGCGACCCTCCATCAGGCGCAGCTTGGCGTTCGGTGCGTAATGCGCTTCCAGCGTGCCCGAGGCGCGCGGCGCGGGCGAGGCAACATCCTCTTTGTCCAGCAGGCGCAGGCCGCAGGCCGACTGCACCTGTTCGCGTGTGATGCGACCCGGGCGCAGCAGCACCGGAACGCCGCGCGTGCAGTCGATGATGGTGGATTCGATGCCCACGGAACAGGCGCCGCCGTCGAGAACCAGCAGGCTGTCGCCAAACTCGCCCTGCACATGTGCGGCGGTGGTCGGGCTGACGCGTCCGAACTGGTTGGCGCTGGGTGCGGCCACGCCGTGCACACCCAGCGCGCGGGCCGCCAGCAGCAGGGCATGCGCCACGGGGTGCGCGGGGCAGCGCAGGCCGATCGAGCCCTGGCCACCTGCGGCCGCCGCGCCCACCTCGGGACGGCGCGGCAGGATCAGCGTGAGCGGGCCGGGCCAGAAGGACTGCATGAGTTTGTGGGCGAAGGCCGGCACCTCGCGTGCGAAATGCTCCACACCGCTGGCGTCGGCTACGTGCACGATCAACGGGTGGTCGCTGGGCCGGCCCTTGGCGGTGAATATCTTCGCCACCGCGCTGTCGCTGGCCGCGTCGGCCCCCAGGCCGTAGACGGTCTCGGTCGGCAGACCGACCAGTTCGCCGGCCCGCAAGGCCTGCGCCGCGGCAGCGACCGAGGCCGGATCCCGTCCGTCGAGGATCACGCTGCGCTCCTGCTCAGAAGGGCTCGATGCCCAGGATCCTGGCCGCCGCAAGCGCGGTGGCACGCACCTCGTCCACGGTGGGGCCGGTGATGTTGAGATGGCCCATCTTGCGGCCCTTGCTGGCCTTGAGCTTGCCGTAGAGATGCAGGTGCGTGCCAGGCAGGGCCAGCACCTGGTCCCAGGGCGGTGCGTCCTGGAAGGCCAGCCAGATGTCGCCCAGCAGGTTGAGCATGGTGCTGGGGCTGTGCAGGCGCGGCTGCACCAGGGGCAGGCCGGTCAGGGTACGCACCTGCAGGTCGAACTGCGAGTGGTCGCAGGCGTCGACACTGTAGTGGCCGCTGTTGTGCGGGCGCGGGGCCATCTCGTTGACCACCAGAGAGCCGTCCTGCAGGATGAAGAACTCCACGCAGAGCACGCCCACATAACGCAGGCCCTCGGCGATCGACTTCGTGGCGGCGATGGCCTGCGCCGCCAGCGCGGCCGGCACATTGCCCTCAAAAACCTCGGTGACGGCCAGGATGCCCTCGCGATGCAGGTTGCGCTGCACGGGAAAGTTGACGATCTGGCCGTCCCAGCCGCGCGCGACGATGACCGAACACTCGGCCGCCAGCGGCAGCATCTTCTCCAGCACGCAGGGCACGTGCTTGAGTTCGTCCCAGGCGGCGGCCAGCTCGGCGCGCGTCTTCACACGCATCTGGCCCTTGCCGTCGTAACCCATGCGGGCGGTTTTGAGGATGCCAGGCAGCAGCGCATCGGGCACCGTCGCCAGCTGCGCCGCGGTTTCGATCACCGCGTTCGGTGCCACCGGCACGCCGCAGCGCGTGAAATGCGCCTTCTCCTGGGCGCGGTCCTGCGCGATGGCCACGGCGTCGGCGCCGGGCGCCACCGGGCGGTGTGCACCCAATGTCACCAGGGCGGGCGCCGGCACGTTCTCGAACTCGGTGGTGATGGCGGCACAGCGCTGCATCAGCTGCGCCAGGCCCTGCTCGTCGAGGTAGGCGGTCTGGATATGGTGGTGGCTGACCAGGCCGGCCGGGCTGGCCGCGTCGGGGTCGAGCACGGCGGTGAAATAACCCATGCGCTGCGCGGCATGCACGAACATGCGGCCGAGCTGGCCGCCGCCCATCACGCCCAGGGTGGCGGGCTGGCCGTTGACCAGGGTGCCGGGGAGGATGCGGCCGGAAAGTGGGGTTGTGCTCATATCGCGGGCGGCAGGCTCATGCCGCGCGCGGTGGCGGTCTGCTCGGCGCGGAAGGCTTCCAGCTTGGCACGCAGGGCCGGGTCGTCGTTGGCCAGCATGGCCACGGCAAACAGCGCGGCATTGGCGGCCCCGGCGGCGCCGATGGCGAAGGTGGCCACCGGGATGCCCTTGGGCATCTGCACGATGCTGTGCAGCGAATCCACGCCCTGCAGGTGCTTGCTGGGCACCGGCACACCCAGCACGGGCACCGTGGTCTTGGCAGCCAGCATGCCCGGCAGATGCGCCGCGCCGCCGGCACCGGCGATGATGGCTTTCAGCCCGCGGCCGGCGGCCGACTCGGCATAGGCAAACATGTCATCGGGCATGCGGTGCGCCGACACCACCTTGGCTTCGTGGCCAATGCCAAAGTGGTGGAGAATCTGGACTGCCTGTTGCATGGTGTCCCAGTCCGAACTGGAGCCCATGACTACACCAATAATAGTTTTCATAATGTTGAGGACAGAACTAGCCGCGGCGCGCCTGCGGTCTGTCCCGCAAATGATCAGGACTGAATTTTACTTTTTTGCCCCCGGCAGCCCCAAATGATCGATATCACCACCGAAAACTTCGAAACCGAGGTCATCCAGGCCTCCATGTCCGTGCCCGTGCTGGTCGATTTCTGGGCCCCGTGGTGTGGCCCCTGCAAGTCCCTGGGCCCCATCCTGGAAAAGCTGGAAACGGCCTATGAGGGGCGCTTCGTGCTGGCCAAGATCGACTCGGACCAGCAGCAGGAACTGGCCGCAGCCTTCGGCATCCGCAGCATCCCGACCTGCGTGCTCATGATGGGCGGCAAGCCCGTGGACGGTTTCATGGGCGCCCTGCCCGAAGGCAAGCTGCGCGAATTCCTCGACAAGCACCTGCCGGGTGAGGGCGCGCAGGAGACAGTGCCGGAAGAGATCAACGAGGCGCAGGAAGCCCTGGCCTCGGGCGACATCGCCAGCGCCATTGCCCGCATGGACGAGGCCCTGCGGGCCGAACCCGGCAACGACGAACTGCGTTACGACTACGTCAAGCTGCTCATCGGCACGGGTCACCTGGCCGAGGCGGCCGGCGCACTGGCCCCGGCGCTGGCGCAGATCCCGGTGGCGCTGCGTTTCGAGGCCTTGCAGCAATGGCTCAACGCACTGGAGTTCGTCAGCACCGACCCACGCGGCCAATGGCCGCTGCCAAAGTTCGAGCAGCTGATCACCGCCAACAAGCGTGACTTCGAGGCGCGCTTCGCCAAGGCCCGCGTGCTGATGGTGGCCAACGAGTGGGTGGCTGCGCTGGACGAGCTGCTGGAAATCATCATGCGCGACAAGAAGTGGGACGGGGAAGCCCCGCGCAAGACCTTTGTCGGCATCCTGGAGCTGCTGACGCCGCCCAAGCCCAAGAACGCGGGCCCCGAAACCAGCGGCAAAAGCGCTGGTGGCATCGAACTGGCTGGCCCCGCCAGCGTGGAACAGGACGAGCAGGCGGCGCTGGTGTCGTCCTATCGGCGCAAGCTCAGCATGGCGCTGAACTGAAAATACGCCACCCATGCAAAACGGCACCCGCGAGTGCCGTTTTTTTATCGCTGCGTCCTGAAATCAGGTCGTCAGCCGGGTCAGCGCTTCGCGGTACTTGGCCGCAGTCTTCTCGATGACCTCCGGCGGCAATTTCGGCGCCGGCGCCTTCTTGCCCCAGGGCTGGCCATCGACCTTGGCCGTCTCCAGCCAGTCGCGCAGGAACTGCTTGTCGTAACTGGGCGGGTTGGCGCCCTCCTTGTAGCCTTCGACCGGCCAGTAGCGCGAGGAGTCCGGCGTGAGCACCTCGTCCATCAGCACCAGCTTGCCGTCCGGGGTCAGGCCGAACTCGAACTTGGTGTCGGCAATGATGATGCCCTTCTTGAGCGCGATCTCGCTGGCGGCTTTGTAGATGGCGATCGAGATGTCGCGGATCTTCGCGGCCAGTTCGGGGCCGATCATCTGCACGGTCTTCTCGTAGGTGATGTTCTCGTCGTGCTCGCCCACCTCGGCCTTGGCCGCGGGCGTGTAGATGGGCTCGGGCAACCGAGAAGCGTTCTTCAGGCCGGCGGGCAGCTTGACGCCGCAGACCGACTGGCTGGCCTGGTATTCGGTCCAGCCGCTGCCGGCCAGGTAACCGCGCACCACGGCTTCCACCGGGATGGGCTTGAGGCGCTGCACCAGCATGGCACGGCCTTTGACCTGCGCAACCTCGGCCGGGGTCACCACGCTCTCGGGGTTCTCGCCGGTCAGGTGGTTGGGGCAGATGTGGCCGAGCTGGCCGAACCAGAACAGCGCCATCTGCGTGAGCAGCTCGCCCTTGCCGGGGATGGGCTCACCCATGATGACGTCGAAGGCGCTGATGCGGTCGGACGCCACCATGAGGATGCGGTCTTCGCCCACGGCGTAGTTGTCGCGCACCTTGCCGCGCGCGAGCAGGGGCAGGGAGGTGAGACTGGAAGTGTGCAGGGCAGAGGTCATGTTGGGGCCTGAAAAAGAAAAGCCCGGCGCTGGAACGCCGGGCCTGCAATTATCGCAAGAATGGGATCGCTGTCTTAGTTCACCAGCTGGGCCAGCTCGCCACGGGCGTACTTGGTCGCCATGATCTGCAGGCCCTGGCCCTTGATCTTGGCGCCCTGGCCTTCGCAGCCGAACTCCAGGTAGCGCGCCTTGCAGACCAGCCTGGCGGCTTCGCGCGCGGGCTTGAGCCATTCGCGGGCGTCGAACTTGTCCGGGTTCTCGGCCAGGAACTTGCGCACCGCGCCCGTCATGGCCAGGCGGATGTCGGTGTCGATGTTGATCTTGCGCACGCCGTGCTTGATGGCTTCCTGGATCTCCTTGACGGGCACGCCGTAGGTTTCCTTCATCTTGCCGCCGTACTGGTTGATGATGGCCAGCAGTTCCTGCGGCACCGAGGAGGAACCGTGCATCACCAGGTGGGTGTTGGGGATGCGCTTGTGGATTTCCTTGACGCGGCTGATGGCCAGAATGTCGCCGGTGGGCGGGCGGCTGAACTTGTAGGCGCCGTGGCTGGTGCCGATGGCAATCGCCAACGCGTCGAGCTGGGTGGCCTTGACGAACTGGGCGGCTTCCTCGGGATCGGTCAGCATCTGGCTGTGGTCCAGCTTGCCTTCGGCGCCGATGCCGTCTTCCTCGCCGGCGTCGCCCGTTTCCAGGTTGCCCAGGCAGCCGAGCTCACCCTCCACCGTCACGCCGACCTTGTGCGCCATGTCGACGACCTTGCGCGTCACGTCCACGTTGTAGGCGAAGTCGGCCGGGGTCTTGCCGTCTTCCCTGAGCGAGCCGTCCATCATGACCGAGCCGAAGCCCAGGCCGATGGCGCCCTCGCAGACCTTGGGGCTGGTGCCGTGGTCCTGGTGCATGACCAGGGGGATGTGGGGATAGGCCTCCATCGCCGCCTGGATCAGGTGCTTGATGAAGGGCTCGCCAGCGTATTTGCGGGCGCCGGCACTGGCCTGCAGGATGACCGGCGCGCCGACTTCGTCGGCGGCGGCCATCACGGCCTGGACCTGCTCCAGGTTGTTGACGTTGAAAGCCGGAATGCCGTAGCCATTGGCTGCTGCATGGTCCAGCAGCTCGCGCATCGAGACGAGTGCCATGTGATATCCCCAGGGAAGTTGGTAACTGGTCGGTAACTGCCGCCAATTTTACCCGCTCCCCCGCTGGAGTGAACACCGCCGGCGCCGCCCCAAGGCGCGAGGGTCCTTAACTGACCTTGCAGATCTGCAGCATATTGGTGCCGCCCGGGGAGCCCATGGGTTCGCCGCAGGTGATCACGTAGATGTCGCCGCTTTTCACGATGCCCCGGTCCTTCAGGTGCTTTTCGGCCTGGGCCAGCGCGGTGTCGCGGTCGGCGCTGGTGTCCATCAGCAAGGGGCTGACGTTGCGGTACAGCGTCATCTTGCGCTGGCTCGACACCTTGGGCGTCAGGGCGTAGATGGGGATGTGGATGCGGTGGCGGCTCATCCACAGGGCGGTCGAGCCGGAATCCGTCAGCGCCACGATGGCCTTGGCGCCCAGGTGGTAGGCGGTGAACAGCGCGCCCATGGCGATGGACTGGTCGATCCGCGTAAAACGCTTGCCGCTGAAGTCGGCGTCCAGCTTCACCTCTTCGGCGGCTTCGGCGGCCACGCAGATGGCGGCCATTTCGACCACCGTCTCCAGCGGGAACTTGCCGGCCGCGGTCTCGGCCGAGGTCATCACGGCATCACTACCGTCGAGCACGGCGTTGGCCACGTCGCTCACCTCGGCACGGGTGGGCATGGGGTTGTTGATCATGGACTCCATCATGTGGGTCGCGGTGATCACCGTCTTGTCCATCTCGTGCGCCATCTTGATCATGCGCTTCTGCAGCGCCGGCACGGCGGCATTGCCCACCTCGATGGCCAGGTCGCCGCGCGCCACCATGATGCTGTCGCTGGCGCGCAGGATTTCCTCGAGCTTCGGAATCGCCTCGGCGCGCTCGATCTTGGCGATCAGAAAGGGCTTGTGGTTGTACTCGGCGGCGGCCACGTTGCAGAGCTGGCGCGCCATTTCCATGTCGGTGGCGTTCTGGGGAAAGCTCACGGCGACGTAATCGGCCTGGAAGCTCATGGCGGTCTTGATGTCCTCCATGTCCTTGGCGGTCAGGGCCGGGGCCGTCAGGCCGCCGCCCTTTTTGTTGATGCCCTTGTTGTTGGACAGCTCGCCGCCCATGGTCACCGTGCAATGCACGGCCTCGCCCTTGACGGCATCGACCTTCATGGTGATCAGGCCGTCGTTGAGCAGGAGAACGTCGCCGGCCTTGACGTCGCGCGGCAGTTCCTTGTAATCCAGGCCGACAGCGTTGACGTCACCCAGTTCGGTGCGGGTGGCGTCGAGCACGAATTTCTGGCCGGTCTTGAGCTGCGCCTTGCCATCGGCAAACTTGCCGACCCGGATCTTGGGACCCTGCAGGTCGGCCATGATGCCCACCTCGCGGCCGGCGCGCTTGGCGGCCTCGCGCACCAGTCGGGCGCGGTCGATGTGGTCCTGGGCCTTGCCGTGGCTGAAATTGAGCCGGACCATGTTGACCCCGGCACGGATCATCTGTTCGAGCAGGGCCGGATCGCTGGAAGCGGGGCCGAGGGTGGCCACAATCTTGGTCTCACGACGCGTCATGTATCAGTCTCCTTTGTAACTTAGTTTCTATTTTGGCATGAAATTAGTTACAGCGGAACAACAAGATGAAACGGCCCCGTCGGGGCCGTTGTGCATGCGGTCGAGCTGTTCAAGCCTGTGCCCGGCGCTCCAGGATCTCAAAAGCCGGCAGGGTCTTGCCCTCCAGCACCTCCAGGAAGGCGCCCCCGCCCGTGGAGATGTAGCCCACGTTCTTCTCGATGCCGTACTTGGCAATCGCCGCCAGGGTGTCGCCACCGCCGGCGATGCTGAAGGCGCTGGACTGGGCAATCGCCTTGGCGATCTCTTTCGTGCCGTTCTCGAAGGCCGCGAACTCGAACACGCCCACCGGGCCGTTCCAGACGATGGTGCCGGCGGCTTTGAGTTGTTCGGCCAATTTCTTCGCGGTCTCGGGCCCGATGTCCAGGATCAGGTCATCGGCTTCGACTTCAGTGGCTTTCTTGATGGTGGCTTTGGCATCGGCCTTGAATTCCTTGGCCGTGACGACGTCCACGGGGATCGGCACTTCGGCGCCCCGGGCTTTCATGGCTTCGATCACGGCCCGGGCTTCCGCCAGCAGGTCGGGCTCGGCCAGGCTCTTGCCGATCTTCAGGCCGGCGGCCAGCATGAAGGTGTTGGCAATGCCGCCGCCCACGATGAGCTGGTCGACCTTGTCAGCCAGGGACTTCAGGATGGTGAGTTTGGTGCTGACCTTGGAGCCGGCAACAATCGCCACCAGGGGGCGTTTGGGGGCGCTCAGGGCCTTGCCGATGGCGTCCATCTCGGCCGCCAACAGGGGGCCGGCGCAGGCGGTCTTGGCGTACTGGGCGATGCCGTAAGTACTGGCTTCGGCGCGGTGGGCGGTGCCAAAGGCGTCGTGCACGAAGATGTCGCACAGGGCGGCCATCTTTTTGCTCAGTTCTTCGCTGTTCTTTTTCTCGCCCTTGTTCAGGCGGCAGTTCTCCAGCAGGACGAGCTGGCCGGGGGCCACGCTGACGCCGTCGACCCAGTTGGCCACCAGGGGCACCTCGCGACCCAGCAGTTCGGCCATGCGCCGGGCCACGGGGGCCAGGCTGTCTTCGGGTTTGAATTCGCCCTCCACCGGGCGGCCTAGGTGGGAGGTGACCAAAACGGCAGCACCGGCGTCCAGGGCCATGCGGATGCAGGGCAGGCTGGCGCGGATGCGGGTGTCTTCGGTGATGGCGCCACGGTCGTCCTGCGGGACGTTGAGGTCGGCGCGGATGAAGACGCGCTGGCCCTTGGCTTTGCCCTGCTCGCACAGGGTCTGGAATCGGAGGAAGTTCATGAGGATCGAGGCTGAAGTAAAAAACGGAGCGCCGATCATGAAACCGGCATGTAACCCGCAATTTTAGGCGGCTGCGCCTGTCAGCCGGCTTACCAGCCCAGGCCCAGGTGCAGCGGCAGATAGACGGCCATGCCCACCACGATGGTGCCCAGCATGGCCCAGGCGCTCTTCTTGCGCCAGAAATACCAGGCGGCGCCGGCCGCCACGGCAAACAGGCGCGCATCCTGCCAAGTCTGGACCAGATGGCCCTGTGTCATCACGATCTCGGGCACGATCACGGCCGAAAGCGCCGCGATGGGCGCGTACTGCAGGCCGCGCTGGGCCCAGTGCGGCAGGCTCCAGGGCTTGCTGGAGATGAAAAAGAAGGAACGCGTGAGGACCGTCACCGCAGCCAGACCGACGATGACACCCAGGGTCCAGAGATCGGTCTCCTTCATCGGGTCGCCTCCCGTCGGAACGGCGAGGTCTTCTCCAGCAGCAGACACAGGGCCACGGCGGCGGCAATGGCCACCACGATGTTGAGCTTGAAGGGCATGGCAAAAGCCGCCACGGCCGCCGCACCCGCCACGCCGGCAGAAACGATGCGCAGCCGGCTGCTGGCCAGCGAACAGCCCACGCCCAGCAGCGCCAGGATGCCGGCGAAACCCAGGCCCCAGTGTGCGGGCACGGAGTGCGCCAGAAAGATGCCCAGCAGGCTGGCGACCTGCCAGCTGCTCCAGTTGGTCGCGCAGCCGCCCATCAGGTAGGCCAGCTGGGTCTGGCGCTCCGCGGCGGTCTGCGGCGGCTGGTGGAAGCGCCTGGTGAACATCACATAGCTGATGTCGGCCGTGACGTAACCGGCCAGCAGGCGCCAGCGGCGCGGCAGGTGCATGAGGTAGGGCCGCATGTGCGCACTGAACACCACGAAACGCAGGTTCACGCAGAAGCCCGTGGCCCAGATCACGAGCACGGGCGCGCCGGCTGCGATCAGCGGGATGGCCGCCAGCTGCGAACTGCCGGCATACACCAGCAGGGTCATGGCAATGGACTCGAACAGGCTCATGCCGGACTTGACCATCGCCACGCCGGTCATCATGCCCCAGGCCGCCAGGCCGGGCGCGACCGAGAGCATGTCGCGCATGCCCAGACGGAATTCGGGATGGCGCACGACCTGGCGCAGGCTGCTCATGACTCAGGTGCCCAGCGCTGCGCCCACAGGCACATCAAACCCACGCAGGAAATCCGCCGCCGGCAGGCGCTTGCCGCCAGCGCGCTGCAACTCCGTCAGGCGCAGCACGCCCTGGCCACATAACACGGTGATGCCGTCTGGGCCGGCCGCCAGCACCGAGCCCGGCGTCTGATCACTGCTTCGATCTTCCTCGACATGGCCCTGCCAGAGCTTGATCGGCTCCCCGTGCCAGAGCGTTGCCGCACCGGGGAAAGGATTGAAAGCGCGGATGCGGCGCTCGATGACCGTCGCGGGCAGGCGCCAGTCGACGGCGGCTTCCTGCTTCTCGATCTTGTGCGCGTACGTCACGCCCTCGGCCGGCTGCGGCACGGGATGCAGGCCGCCACAGGCGGCCTGCTCCAGCGTCTCGACGATCAGACGGCCGCCCAGAACCGCCAGCTTGTCATGCAGGCTGGCCGTGGTGTCGTTCGCCGTGATGGGCAGACTCTCCACCAGCAGCATGTCGCCCGTGTCCAGCCCCGCGTCCATCTGCATGATGGTGACGCCGGTCTCGGAGTCTCCGGCCTCGATCGCGCGGTGGATGGGCGCGGCGCCGCGCCAGCGCGGCAGCAGGGAGGCGTGGATGTTGAGACAACCGTGCGGGAAGGCATCGAGCAGCCACTGCGGCAGGATCAGGCCATAGGCCGCGACGACCATCACGTCCGCCCGGGCGGCCTCGATCGCCGCGCGCGCCGCAGCCGCTTCCTCGGGGTACTTGCCCTCCAGACGCAAGCCGTGCGGCTGGGCCACGGCCATGCCATGTGCCAACGCGAACTGCTTGACCGGCGAGGCCTGCAGTTTCATGCCGCGACCAGCGGGCCGGTCGGGCTGGGTCAGGACGAGCGGGATCTCGAAACCGGCGGCGTGCAGCCGCTCCAGCGCCACCCGCGCGAACTCGGGCGTGCCCGCATAAACCAGCCTCAATGCCGCTCCTCGCGCTGGGCCTTGAGCATCTTGGTCTTGATGCGGTTGCGCTTGAGCGGCGACAGGTACTCCACGAAGACCTTGCCCAGCAAATGATCCATCTCGTGCTGGATGCACACCGCCAGCAGGCCATCGGCCTCGATCACGCGCTCCTTGCCTTCGCCGTCGAGCGCGCGCACGTGCACGCGCTCATGGCGCTCGACGCCGTCGTAGATGCCAGGCACGGACAGGCAACCCTCGTCATTGACCTTCTTTTCCGGACTGGCCCAGACGATCTCGGGATTGATCAGCACAAGGGGCTGGTCGCGCCCCTCGGAGGCGTCGATCACGATCAGCCGCTCATGCACGTCGACCTGGGTCGCGGCCAGGCCAATGCCGCTGGCTTCGTGCATGGTTTCGAACATGTCAGCGATCAATTGCCTGATGCGCGCGTCCACGACCTGTACGGGCTTGGCCACCTTGTGCAGGCGTGGATCGGGAAAAGTAAGGATGGGTAGCAGTGCCATAAAAAAGCTCGTCGATGTCGCTATTTTCGCCACTTTTGGCCGGCGAGTTTGCAACAAAGTTCAGAAAACATTGCCCAATCAAGGGCTTGGGCGCAGAATCGTGCGTGATTTATTAAGTTTTCCGGGGGCAGCGGGCGGTTAGCCCGCGTCCGGAGCTAGCCGGGGGCAACGTGAAACAGCAAGACATGACGCATAGCAGGATGGGGGTCAGCGCCCGAATTTCCACAATCACGGCCCTGGGCCTGTGTGGCCTGCTGGCCCAGCCCGCCTGGAGCCAGAAATTCCCCAACTACCCGGTCACGTCCGAGCAATCCGCGACCGCGAAAAAAGTGGCGGAGGCCGGCGTACCGCTGTCCGAACTGGTGCCCGACGCGCCTGACAGCTACGTCATCAAGTCCGGCGACACGCTGTGGGCCATCTCCAAGCTGTTCCTGCGCAGTCCCTGGCGCTGGCCCGAACTCTGGGGCATGAACCTGGAGGAAATCCTCAACCCGCACCTGATCTATCCGGGACAGACCCTCTACCTGGACAAACGCGACGGCCGCGCCCGCCTGACGGGTACCGCGCCTGGCACCGAAGGCAGCGTCGCCGTCGCCGGCAGCGACAGTGGTTCTGTGGCCGTGAGCACTGGCCGCGATGGCGCCAGCGGTATCGAGACCGTACGCCTGTCGCCGCGCATCCGCTCCGAAGAGGCGCGCAGTCCCCTGACCACGCTGCAAACGCGTGATATCGAAGCCTTCCTGGCCGAGCCCTTGATCGTCGAGGAATCCGAGTTGCAGACCGCGCCGCGCATCGTGGCCGCCGGCGAGAATCGCGTCATCATGGGTCGCGGCGACCGCGTCTACGCGCGCGGGCCCGCCAGTGCGCCCCTGGTGGACGACCAGCAGAAGCTCAAGCAGTACCGGATCTTCCGCAATGCCAAACCGCTCAAGGACCCGGACACCGGCGAAATCCTGGGCTACGAGGCCGAGTTCCTGGGCAAGGCGGCGCTGGCACGCGGCGAAGGCAGCACCGAGATCTCCTCGACCACCGGCAAGACCAGCACCGCCCTGGTGCCGGCCACCATCGACATCCTGTCGGCGAAAAGCGAGATGCTGGTCGGCGACCGCATGGCGCCCGAACCCGAGCGCGAGTTCCTCAGCTTCACGCCGCGGGCCCCGGCGGCGGCTGTCAGCGGCCGCATCGTCTCGATCTACGGCAGCAGCGCCGTGGCCAACGCCTCGCAGAACCAGGTGGTGGTCATCAACCGCGGCAAGCGCGACGGCATGGAAAGCGGCCATGTGCTGGCCATCCTCAAGGACGGCCAGCAGTTGGTCGACAAGACCGACCCGGCCCGTACGCTGATCAAGCTGCCCAACGAGCGCAACGGCCTGATGATGGTGTTCCGCACCTACGAGAAGCTGTCCTACGCCCTGATCCTGGACGTCACCGACAGCGTGCGGGTCGGCGACCGCCTGGCTTCGCCGCAATAAGGACGACGAACACCGGCGGCGTGTGTAGCCATGGAGCGTGATGAACTGGGCGCCTGGCTGCGCCTGATCCTCACGCCAGGCATCGGCAACGACAGCGCACGCCGCTTGCTCGCAGCCTTGGGCCTGCCCGCCCTCATCTTCGAGCAAGACCCGGCCGCGCTGCAGCAATTGCTCAGGCCCTCTCAGGCCCAGGCCCTGCAGGAAACACCCGAAGATCTGCCGGCCTTGCTCGACAGCACCTGGGCCTGGCTGCAGGAGGCGCCGCAGACACGCGCGCTCGTAGCGCTGGGTGATGCGCGGTATCCGGTCTCCCTGCTGAACATCGAAGACCCGCCCCTGCTGCTCTACCTGATGGGCCGGCTGGACCTGCCCTTGGACACCAGCCGCAGCCTGGCCATGGTCGGTAGCCGCAACCCGACGCCGCAGGGCGCCCTGAATGCCCGCCAGTTCGCGCAGGCCCTGGGCCAGGCGGGCCTGACCATCGTCTCCGGGCTGGCGCTGGGCGTCGATGGCGCGGCGCATGAAGGGGCGTTGGCCGGCCATGCCCAGGCGCCGGATCGGCTAGCCACCGTGGCCGTGGTCGGCACCGGCCTGGACCGGGTCTATCCCAAGGGCCACCGTGACCTGGCACACCGCATCTGCGAACACGGCCTGCTGATCAGTGAATATCCGCTGGGCACACCGCCGCTGGCGGCCAATTTCCCACGCCGCAACCGCCTGATCGCCGGCCTCTCCAGCGCCACCCTGGTGGTGGAGGCGGCCCTGCAGTCCGGTTCGCTGATCACAGCCCGGCTCGCCGCCGAGCAGGGCAAGGACGTCTTCGCCATACCTGGCTCCATCCATGCCACGCAATCGCACGGTTGCCATGCCCTGATCCGCCAGGGCGCCAAGCTGGTCGAATCGGCGCAGGACATCCTGGAGGAGTTTCCTGGCGGGTCTGCCCTGCCCGAACTTGCAGCCCACCACCATGATGCGACTGAGGATGGCGTCTTGCAGGCCATGGGGCTGGACCCGGTCAGCCTGGATGCGTTGCAGGCCCGCACGGGCCTCGACATTGCGCCCCTGCAAGCCCGCCTGATGGCGCTGGAACTCGATGGTCAGGTGGCTCGCCTGCCCGGCGGCCTGCTGCAGCGCCTGGTGCGTGCCTGAGAGTCTGTTCACGATCTGGAAGGGGTCGCGTTGGGACGCAATCGGGATGAGTTGCTCGACCAGACCCGCGGCATGGGCTGGTGGCCCATGCAAGGGGTTGGGTGGGCAAATCGCCCGATTTCGCCCCACCCCGCAGGGCAGGCGTCTTTTCGGGCGGTCTGCGGCGTTGCGATGCTTGCCCATAGTGGACTATGTGCTGCGCACCGCGCCTTGCATCCCATCCCGAAAAGACACCTGCGCGGCCCCTTCCAGATCGTGAACAGACTCTTAGACGCAACAGCACCGGCAACACCCGTAAATTCGAGGCTTGCCCCGGCGCTTTCTGCGCTATATTGAAGCCATGTTCGAAGTGCTTGTGTATGTGTACGAAAACTACTGGCGCGGCGATGCCTGTCCCGAACTGCCCCAGCTCGAACGCAAGCTCAACGCCATCGGCTTCGACGCCGACGAGATCCGCGATGCGCTGCTCTGGCTCGACGGCCTGAACCTGGCCGCCCAGAGCACCCTCTGGCTGGATGCGGCCCCGACCACCCGCCCCGACACCACGCTGCCCAGTTTCCCTGCAACGGACAGCATGCGCGTGTATTCGGTCGCCGAGCAGAACCATCTGGGCGCCGAATGCCTGGGCTTCATCACCTTCCTCGAATCGGCCGGCGTGCTGCCCCCGCCCATGCGCGAGGTCATCCTTGACCGCGCCATGGCGGTGTCGGGCGAGCCGATGGCCCTGGACGATCTGAAGATCATCATCCTGATGGTTTACTGGAGTTTCGGCGAGGAGCCCGACACGCTGGTGCTCGACGAGCTCTACGACGACAGCGCCGAACGCATCGCACACTGACGCTGGCAAGCGCCGGCTCAGTCATCGCCAAAACAAAAGGCCCCGCGCGGGGCCTTTTGTTTTAGGTGAGCAGTCGCTCCGGATGGGCTTCCAACCGGGTTAACGCTTCGCGCGTGGCACGCACGGTCAGCGTCTCCTCTTCCTGCGGCAGCAGCAGGCCGGCCTGCAGATAGGCCGCCAGGCGGCCGGCCTGGATCAGGTAGCTGTGGCCATCGCTGGAGGCAAACAGGTTCAGATGCTTGCGGTCGCTGCGCCAGACGAACTGCACCTGGTTGACCTTGCCGTTGTGGTCCAGTGTGAACCACGCGCCCAGTTGCAGCTCCTGCGCCCAGGCCACCATGGCCGGGGTCGGCTTGGAGCCGCCGTTGGTCACCACGTCGATGGTGGAGGCGTCGATGCCCAGCATCATCTCGATGCTCTCGGCATCCAGCGGCAGGTCGCCCAGCCCGTCCTCGCTGACGAAGTCTTCCAGGTTGGCCAGGCGCTGCGTCATGGCATCGATCTGCGCCTGCGGGATGGCCTGGGTCTTGGACATGAAGGCGTCGGCCATGGTATCGCTGACGATCTTGATGTGCGCATCCTGGTCGGTCTGCGACATGCCCAGCAGGCTCATGCCAGCGCGCAGGCGCTGCAGCAGCTGCGGCAGGTCCTGGATGACACGCGCGCGGTCATTGCGGTTGGGTTTGGCACTGGCTGACCAGACCAGATCGGCGGCGGCCTTCTTCATGGCCACGGTCTCGGTGTCCTTGGGGCCCTTGCGCACGGCGGACACCGCCAGCACCTCGGCCCAGACCTTGTACAGGAAAGTGCGGATTTCGTCGCGCACCGGGATGTCCTTGAGCATGTTGCGCAGCTCGATGGTGTACTGGATCGCCAGCGTCTCCTTCTGCTCGACCTGCTGCGCAACGCTCACGACCTTCTGCGTTTTTTCCTTGCCCGTCAGGAACTTGGCCAGGAACTTCTGGAATTCGTCATAGACGATCTGGAAGACACGCTTGCCGGTTTCGGGATACTGCTCGATGACCTGCACGATGCGCTTGATCTCGGCTTCGAGTGCGCCACCTGTGATGCTGCTCGCTTCGAAACCCATGACGCAGGATCCCATGCGGTCGATCAGCTGGCGCGCCGGATGGTTCAGCGTGCCGAAGAACTCGGGCTCGGCCAGCGCCACACGCAGCACCGGCATCTGCAGCCGGGCGAACCAGACCCGGATCGTTGTAGGGATCCGCTCTTCGGCCAGGATCGCCTGGAACATCAGCGCCACCATTTCGATGATGGCCTTTTCGCTCTTGGTCTCGGCTTTTTTCTTGAGCTCGTCGGTCTTTTCGCGCAGCTTGTCGGCCACCTTGACCACGCCGGCCGGGCTGTAATCCTCGTAGACCGTGCCGCCACCACCACCGCCACCGCCGTAATACTGCGGACGTTCGGCCATGGCTGCGGCCAGGGCCGGCGAAGGGGGCTGTGCCGAAGTCGCCGTGAAATCACCGCCGCCCTGCCCGACGAGCAGGCGCTTGAGCTGACCAAACATACCCTGGGCGCGGCTACGCGTGCGCGCCAGCGGGGTGGTCTGCGTCATCAGACGCGTTTCTTCATGAGCGCCGCCGAAATTGGAGGGTGTGCCCTGCGCTGCCAGCGCATGCTGCATCTGTGCCGGGGTCTGCCCCATTCCCGGAGGAACAGCAGCGCCGGCGGGCAGAACGGGTGCCAACCGGCCCGGCGTCAGCGGGCCCTGTGCATCGTCCCAACCCAGACGGCCGCCAAAAAGATTGCCCGCACTGCGCCCGGCAGGCCCATTACCCGGCGGCATCGCAGGCTGACCCGGATAGCCTGCCTGCGGAGCGCCGGGGGGCATGCCCCCCACGCGACCGGGATGCCCGGGATAAGCTGCTGGCCCTGGCCCTGGCGCTGGCGCCCCAGGTGCGCGCGCCATCGGCATGCCGCCCAAAGGTGTCGGCGCCGACACCGGCTGTCCAGGATATCCGGACGCCGGTCCATAAGCCCCGGTCGAACCGCCCCAGGCCGCGTCACCACCGCCCGCATCGCCATGGAACTGCGAGTCGGGCAGAACCGAATCGGGTCCGCCACCGCCAGCCGATGGTGGCCGCCGTCCGACCGCGGCGCGCTTGACGCGGTCCTTGAGATCGATCGTGGGCATCACGCCCTGCTGGATCAGGAATTCGTTGCCATTGGCGTACGCAGCCTTGAGCTTTTCAATGAGCTGCTTCTGCACCACATCGTTGACCATGACCCAGGACTCGCGCGGCATGCCGCAGGTGGTCCACTGTTCGATCATCAGCAGGATCAGGACTTCGGGACGCAGAATGTCGTGGCCTTCGAGGTCGTCGCGGCTTTCCAGCGTCTTGATGCGCACGCGCAGATCATCGAGCTCGCCGCTCATCTTTTCCACTACCGCCAGCACCAGGCGCGAGGAGATGATCTTGTCCTCGACCGCATCGGTGCCCATCAGGGACAGTCCGCCGTCACCCGGCAGACCGAGTTCCTCTTTCTTCTCGGTTTTCTTGCCGGCCGGGGACTTGAGCGACGCCTGCCAGACCTTCATGGTGCTGTCGATCCAGGGCCCGCGCTGCTTCTGGTACAGCATCCAGGCGTCACGCCGGTTCTGCATGTCCCGGGTCGTGCCCTTTTCGTTGAGCAGCGTGGTCAGCCGATCCTGGACCAGCCCCGACAAATCGACCAGAATCTTCTCCACGTCGCCAAGAAAGCGCTGGCGCGTCTTCTCCGCCAACTGCATACGCTGCATGTAGGAGAGCTGGGTCGCCATCTTGCTGTTCCCTCTGGCTCAGACGACAGCGCCCGCGTTGGGGTCGTTGGGATCGGTCTCGCCGCGCTTGCCGCCGCCGCCCTTGATCAGGTCTTCACGTTTCACGCCCAACCACATGGCGATGGCGGCAGCCACGAAGACCGAGGAATAGATGCCGAACAGGATGCCGATGGTCAGCGCGAGCGCAAAGTAGTGCAACGTCGGGCCGCCGAACAGCAGCATGGACAGCACCATCAATTGCGTGCTGCCGTGCGTGATGATGGTGCGGCTGATGGTGGAGGTGATGGCGTTGTCGATAATCGCCTCGGTGTCCAGCTTGCGCAGGCGGCGGAAGTTTTCGCGGATGCGGTCGAAGATCACCACCGACTCGTTGACCGAATACCCCAGCACGGCCAGCACGGCCGCCAGCACGGGCAGCGAAAACTCCCACTGGAAGAAGGCGAAGAAGCCCAGGATGATGATGACGTCGTGCAGATTGGCAATGATGGCCGCCACCGCGAACTTCCACTCGAAGCGCAGCGCCAGATAGATCATGATGCCGCCCACGACGAAGGCCAGGGCCATCAACCCGTCCACGGCGAGTTCGTCGCCCACCTGCGGGCCGACGAACTCGCTGCGGCGCAAGGTCGCACTGGCGTCCAGCGTCTTGAGGGTGGCCAGCACCTGCTCGCTTTGCTGACCCGAACTCACGCCCTTGGCCGCAGGCATGCGGATCAGCACATCGCGGGCGGTGCCGAAGTTCTGCACCTGCACGTCGCTGTAACCCAGCTTGGCAATGGCCCCGCGCACGGCCTCCAGATCAGCCGGCTGGGAATAGCTGACTTCCATCAGCGTGCCCCCGGTGAATTCCACCGACAGGTGCAGGCCTCGCGAAAAGAGAAAGAAGACGGCTGCCAGGAATGTCAGCAGCGAGATGATGTTGAGCACCAGCGCGTGCCGCATGAACGGAATGTCGCGCCGGATCTTAAAAAACTCCATATTCTTCTTCCCTCAATCCACTTTGGCCGGGACTTGCCCGTCGGGCCGCCAGACCGTCCCGATCGAAACGGTCCTGAGCTTTTTACGGCTACCGTACCACAAATTCACCAAGCCGCGGGAGAAGAAAACCGCCGAGAACATGCTGGTCAGGATGCCCAGGCAGTGCACCACGGCAAACCCCCGCACCGGCCCTGAGCCGAAAGCCAGCAGGGCCAGGCCGGCGATCAGGGTGGTGACGTTGGAGTCCAGGATGGTGGCCCAGGCACGGTCGTAGCCGGTATGGATGGCGGCCTGCGGCGAGGCGCCGCCTCTGAGCTCTTCGCGCACCCGCTCGTTGATCAGCACGTTGGCGTCGATGGCCATGCCCAGCACCAGGGCCATGGCCGCCATGCCCGGCAGCGTCAGGGTGGCCTGTAGCATGGACAGCACGGCCACCAGCAGCAGCAGGTTGATGCCCAACGCCACGCTGGAGATCACGCCGAACAGCATGTAATAGACGCACATGAAGGTCGCCACCGCCAGGAAGCCCCAGGTCACGCTGGCAAAACCCTTGTCGATGTTCTCGGCCCCCAGGCTCGGGCCGATGGTGCGTTCCTCGATGATCTCCATGGGTGCGGCGAGCGCGCCGGCGCGCAGCAGCAAGGCGGTGTCGGCCGCCTCCGTGGAAGTCATGCGGCCGGAGATCTGCACCCGGCCACCGCCGATTTCGGTGCGGATCACCGGCGCCGTGACCACTTCGCCCTTGCCCTTTTCGAACAGGATGATGGCCATGCGTTTGCCGACGTTCTCGCGCGTCACATCCTTGAAGATGCGCGAGCCCTTGGCGTCCAGCGACAGGTTGACGGTGGGTTCCTGGGTCTGGCTGTCGAAGCCGGGCTGGGCGTCGGTCAGGTTGTCGCCGGTCAGCACCACCTGTTTCTTGACGATCACGGCCTGGCCGCTGCGGTCCGGATAGCGCTCGGTGCCAAACGGCACCGGGCCGGAGCCGGCCTCGGCAGAGCGACCTTCGACACTTTCGTCCACCATGCGCACTTCCAGCGTGGCGGTGCGGCCCAGGATGTCCTTGGCCTTGGCCGTGTCCTGCACGCCGGGCAGCTGCACGACGATGCGGTCCAGGCCCTGCTGCTGGATCACCGGCTCGGCCACGCCGAGTTCGTTGATCCGGTTGTGCAGCGTGGTGATGTTCTGCTTGAGGGCCTGCTCCTGCACCAGGCGCGCGGCCTGGGGCTTGATGGTGGCGCTCAGTTTGAAGTCGCTGCCTTCCTGTGTTTCCGTGGTCTGCAGGTCGGCGAACTGCTCCAGCAGCACACGCTTGGCGGCGGCCAGCGTGGCCGCGTCCCGCAGGCGCAACTCGATGGCCTGGCCGTTGCGGCTGATGCCGCCGTGGCGCACATTCTTCTCACGCAAGACGGTGCGCAGGTCGCCCGCCAGTGATTCAGCCTTCTTGCTCAGTGCGGCCTGCATGTCGACCTGCAACATGAAATGCACGCCGCCGCGCAGGTCCAGGCCCAAGTACATGGGTGCCGCATGCAGCGCGGACAGCCAGCCCGGCGTACGCGGCAGCAGATTGAGCGCCACGATGTAGTCGGGATCGGCTGCATCCCTGACCAGCGCGCGCTGGATCGCGTCCTTGGCCTTGAGCTGCGTATCGGTGGAATCCAGCCGCACGCGCAGGGACCCGACCTCCAGGCTGATGGCCTCGGGGCGGATACCGGCTTCCTGCAACGCCGCTTCCACCCGCGACTGCGTGGCGGGATCGACCTTGAGAGCCGTCTTGGCCGCCGAGATCTGGACGGCGGGCGCCTCGCCAAAGAAATTCGGGGCGGTGTAGATCGCCCCCACCAGCAGCGCGATCACGATGATCGCGTACTTCCATACCGGATAACGGTTCATTGTTCGCTCGCGTCTGCGTGGCTGGAGAGTCTCTTACTTCATCGTGCCCTTGGGCAGCACCTGCACGATGGCCTGGCGCTGCAGCTGCACTTCCACACCGTTAGCAATTTCCACGCCGACGAAGTTCTCGTTCAGGCTGTTCACCCGGCCCAGCAGGCCGCCGGCAGTCACCACCTCGTCACCCTTGGCCAGGGCTTCGACCATGGCACGGTGCTCTTTCTGCTTCTTCATCTGCGGACGGATCATGATGAAGTACAGCACCACGAACATCAGCACGATGGGCAGCATGCTCATCAGCGAGGACTGGATGTCACCACCGGCAGCGGCTGCGGGGGCGGTCTGGGCAAAAGCGGAAGAAATAAACACGGCTTACTCCACATCAGGGGTTCAAAAATCGGGACACGCCGACATCCAGGAGTGCACGGCAGGCACCCCGGAACAGGCGGCCGCCCATTGTACGGGGCCGGGGTATGCGGATTTCAAGCCCCGCAACGCTGTCCGGATTAGGCGGCCCGCCAGGCTGCCATGCGTTCATCCCACAGGGGACGGATGGCCGCCAGATGCAGCGCCTTGACGTGCCCGTAGCCGCGGATCTGCTCGGGCAGACGCGCGATCTCGACGGCCGCCGCATGGTTCGCCACGCCCAGGCCGGCCAGCAGTTCCTCGATGCAGGCACGGTATTCGACGATCAGGGCCCGCTCGGTGCGGCGCTCCTCGGTCCGGCCAAAAGGATCGAGGGCCGTGCCCCGCAAACCCTTCAGGCGCGCCAGCAGGCGGAAAGCCATCCCCATCGCGGGCCCATAGGGCCGTTTGAGCAGCTCGCCCCTGGCATTCTTCCTGGCCAGCAGCGGTGGCGCCAGGTGGTAGTGGAGCTTGTACTCACCTTCGAACATGCCATTGACCCGTGCGAGGAAAGCGGTATCGCTGTGCAGGCGCGCCACCTCGTACTCGTCCTTGTAGGCCATGAGTTTGAACAGATAACGGGCCACAGCCTCGCTCAGCCCGGTCTTGCCCAGCCGATTTTCGACGGCCTGCACCCGGGACACAAAGGCCCGGTAGGTTTGCGCGTAGGCCTCGTTTTGATAAGCACGCAGGAACTCGACCCGCCGCGCCACCAGGCCGTCCACCGTCTCGCGCGGCTGGAACTGCAGGGTTTGCGCTGGTGTCAGCAGCGCTTGCACGCGCGCCCAGTCGTGCGCCGCCTGGCGGCCCCAGGCAAAAGCCGCCTTGTTCGCTTCCACCGCCACCGCATTGAGTTCGATGGCACGCAGCAGCGATTCATGCCCCAGCGGGATCCAGCCCTTCTGCCAGGCGTATCCCAGCAGCATGGGGTTCACAAAAATCGAGTCGCCCATGAGCCGGGTGGCCACGGCGTCGGCGTCGAACAGTCCCAGGCCGCCCACGCCCACGGCCGCGGTGATGCCAGCCACGCAGCGCTCGGCCGGGTTCTGCCAGTTGGCGTTTTTCACGAAAGCTGCAGTCGGCGCGCTGTGGCCATTGAGCGCCACGCGCGTGCGCCCCTCGCGCATGCGCAGGGTGGTCTCCTTGCTGGCCGTCACGATGGGGTCGCAGCCCAGGATCAGGTCGGCCGCCGCCATGCCCACGCGGGTGGTGCGGATCTCCTCGGGCGTGTCGGCCATCAGCACATGGCTCCAGGTGGCACCGCCCTTTTGCGCCAGGCCCGCCGCGTCCTGCGTCACGATGCCTTTTCCTTCGATATGCGCAGCCATGCCCAGCAACTGGCCGATGGTGATGACGCCCGTGCCGCCCACACCCGCCACCACGATGCCATAGGCCGTGGCAGCCACAGGCAACACCGGCTCGGGCAGGGCGCCCAGAGCATAGGGGGAGTTCGCCTGGCCCTTGGCCTTCTTCTTGAGCTGCCCACCCTCGACCGTCACGAAGCTGGGACAAAAGCCCTTGAGACAGGAAAAATCCTGGTTGCACGTGCTCTGGTTGATGGTGCGCTTGCGGCCGAACTCGGTCTCCAGCGGCTCCACCGAGAGGCAGTTGCTCTGCTGGCCACAGTCGCCGCAACCCTCGCAGACCAGTTCGTTGATGACGACCCGTTTGGCGGGTGTCACCAGGGTGCCGCGCTTGCGGCGGCGGCGCTTCTCGGTGGCGCAGGTCTGGTCGTAGATGATGACCGTGCAACCCTGAAGCTCGCGGAACTCGCGCTGGATGCGGTCCAGCTCGTCGCGGTGCTCAATGGCGATGCCGGCCGGCCGGCCCTGCACCCCTTCATATTTCTCCGGCTCATCGGTGACGATGGTGATCTTGCGCGCGCCCTCGGCCCGCATGCTCTGCGCGATCTGGATCACGCTATGGCCTTCGGGCCGTTCACCGACCTGCTGACCACCCGTCATGGCCACGGCATCGTTGTAGAGGATCTTGTAGGTGATGTTGACGCCGGCCGCGATGCTCTGGCGGATGGCCAGGATGCCGCTGTGAAAGTAGGTGCCGTCGCCGAGGTTGGCGAACACGTGGCCTTCCGTGCTGAAAGGCTGCTGACCCACCCAGGGCACACCCTCGCCGCCCATCTGCGTGAAACCGATGGTGTTGCGGTCCATCCAGGTGGCCATGAAATGGCAGCCGATGCCGGCCAGGGCCCGCGAACCCTCGGGCACGCGTGTGCTGGTGTTGTGCGGGCAGCCCGAGCAGAACCAGGGCTGGCGCTCGGCGGCCGGCCCCCCCAGCACCAGGGCCTGCATGGCGCGCTCCTTGGCATCCAGCACGGCGAGTTGCGCGTCGACGCGTGCTGCGATGTCACTGCTGGCAGGCAGGATGCCCTGCTTCTTCAAGCGCCCGGCGATGGCACGCGCGATCATGGCCGGCGTCAGGTCGGCATTGGCACGCAGCAGCTCGTTGCTGGACGGGTTGGCCTGCGACCATTCGCCCCCGGCGCGGTCGCCCTCGTTGAACTTGCCCAGGATGTTGGGGCGCACATCGTCGCGCCAGTTGTAAAGCTCTTCCTTGAGCTGGTACTCGATGAGCTGGCGCTTTTCTTCCACCACCAGGATTTCCTGCAGGCCGGTGGCGAAGTCGCGCGCGCTTTGCGCCTCCAGTGGCCAGACCACGGCCACCTTGTGCAGGCGGATGCCCAGCTGGCGGCAGGTGGTGTCGTCCAGGCCCAGGTCCAGCAGGGCCTGGCGTGTGTCGTTGTAGGCCTTGCCGCTGGCGATCAGGCCGAAACGGTCGTTCGGGCCTTCGATGACGTTGTGGTTCAGGCGGTTGGCGCGAATATAGGCCAGGGCCGCGTACCACTTGTGGTGGAACAGCCGGTCTTCCTGCTCCAGCGCGTGGTCGGGCCAGCGGATGTGCAGGCCACCGGGCGGCATCTGGAAATCGGTGGGCAGCCGGATCTGCACGCGCTCCGGGTCGATCATGGCCGAGGCGCTGGACTCGACGATCTCCTGGATGGTCTTCATGCCGGCCCAGACGCCAGCGTAACGGCTCATGGCAAAGGCATGGATGCCGAGGTCCAGGATCTCCTGCACCGAGGCCGGGAAGAACACCGGCAGGCCGCAGGCCTTGAAGATGTGGTCGCTCTGGTGCGCGGCCGTGGAGCTCTTGGCCACGTGGTCGTCCCCGGCCACCGCAATCACACCGCCCCAGGGCGTGGTGCCGGCGTTGTTGGCGTGCTTGAAAACGTCGGAGGTCCGGTCCACCCCCGGGCCCTTGCCGTACCAGATGCCGAACACGCCGTCGAATTTGTTGGTGCCCGGCGGCGCAAAGCCCAGCTGCTGTGTGCCCCACAGCGCCGTGGCGGCCAGTTCCTCGTTGACACCGGGCTGGAACACGATGTTCTGCGCCTTCAGGTGCGGCGCGGCCTTCCACAGGGCCTGGTCGTAGCTGCCCAGGGGCGAGCCGCGGTAACCGCTGATGAAACCCGCCGTGTTCTTGCCGGCCTGCTGGTCGCGCAGGCGCTGCAGCATGGGCAGCTTGACCAGGGCCTGGACCCCGCTCATGAAGGCGCGGCCGTGGTCCAGCGTGTACTTGTCGTCCAGGGTGACGGTCTCCAGCGCCTGGCGGATGGATTCGGGCAGGGGGGCATTCATGGGCGGCTTGTCTCCGGGCGCTGGGCCTGTTTTTGTATGCGGGTCAGTGTATGACGGTCGCCCGGATAGGTCTTTGCTTTCTTTGCCACTGAAATGCTGGTTTTTGAAAGGATGTTGCGCAAGAATCCCATAAATGGAAACACTCGACAAGTTTGACCTGGCCATCCTGAGCGAATTGCAAGCCAACGCCCGTCTCACCAACGCCGAGCTGGCCAGCCGCGTGGGCCTGTCGCCGGCGCCCTGCTGGCGCCGCGTGCGCACGCTGGAGCAGCAGGGTTACATCAAGGGCTACCACGCCGAGATCGACCGCCACAAGATCGGCCTGGGCGTGCTGGCCTTTGTGCGCCTGGACGCCGAGCGCAACACCGGCGACGCCACGCGCGTGCTGGAAGAAGCGGTGCGCGCCCTGCCCGAGGTGGTGGCCTGCCACTACATCAGCGGCACCGGCACCTTTGAGCTGCAGGTGGTGGCGCAGGACCTGGACAGCTTCTCGCGCTTCGCCTTGCAGCGCCTGATCAACCTGCCCAACGTGAAAGACCTGCACACCAGCTTCTCGCTGGGCGAAGTCAAGGCCAGCCCTACACTGCCCCTGGGCCATCTGCAGGCACCCCCACCGAAACCGCAAGCCCCTGCCGTCAAGACCCGCCGGAGATCCCGATGAAACACCGCCGCCTTTTGATCCTCGCCCTGCTGGGCCTGCCGGCCCTGCTGCAGGCCCAGACCACCGGGGTGGTCGCCCCGCTACCGCTGCGCAATCTGCTGATCGAGGTGCGCCAGGACGATGGGGAAAGCAGCTCGCGCGAGCGCGTGGCCGGCGAAGTGGCTGCGCGCGTCCAGCCCGGCAGCACCGAGGCCCGGGTGTCCATTGATGCGCAGAGTCGCCAGCAGGATCGACGCGGCAGCGCGCAGCAGCAGGTGCTGGTGCTCAACGGCCGGCCCGCGGCCATCGTGCTGGGCCTGAACGTGCCGCTGCGCCTGCGCCAGCTCGTCACGCAGGGGGGCGTGCGCAGGAGCGTGCCCGGTACCGTGTGGCTGCAGGCGGGCACCGGCTTCACGGCCACCCCGGTCTGGGAAGGCGGCGACTCGGTCTATCTGGAGCTGGCCGCCACCCAGGGCCGCCAGCCCTTTGCCCAGGGCGCCAGCACCTCCACCACGCTGCTGCTGCCCCTCGATGAATGGATGACGGTGGCCGACAGCGAGGACGTGCAGGACAACCGGCAAGGCGCCGCGGGCCTGGGCGGCGGCGGACGCGACACCCGCAGCAGCCGCCAGTCCCTGCGGGTGCTGGTGCGCGTCAGCGTGCGCTGAAGCCGTTCAACGCGGCCAGAGCACCCACAGACGCAAGGGCTGCTTGAGCCGCCCGGCAATCAAGGAAGCCTCGGGGCCCGTGCCCACGAAGTAGTCGGCGCGCACCGCGCCCGTGATGGCGCTGCCCGTGTCCTGCGCCAGCACCAGGCGCTGCAACTGCAGCTGCGGACCGGCCGAGGCCAGCCAGACCGGTGTGCCATAGGGAATGCTGCCGGGATCCACCGCGATGGAGCGGCCGGCTGTCAGCGGCACGCCCTGCGCGCCGCGCGGGCCCACGGCGGTCTCGCTCTCGGGCAGGGGCTGCTCGCGGAAGAAGGTCACACGCGGGTTGCTCCACAGCATCTCCTGCACACGCCCCGGGTTCTGCGCCACCCAGTTGCGGATGGACGGCCAGGAAGCGTCCCGCACCTCGCGGCGCGAGAGCAGCCAGCCCCCCACGCTGCGGTATGGCTGATCATTGGTGCCGGCATAACCCAGACGCACCATGCGCTGGCGGCCGTCTGGTTCGGTCACCAGCAGACGGCCGGAGCCCTGGATCTGGAGATTGAGCGCGGCGACCGGGTCGGCCAGCCAGGCGATCTCGCGGCCCTTGAGCGCGGCCTGGGCTTCGGGCAGGGTGTCGATCTCCTGGCGGCTGTACCAGGGCTTACGCAGGTGCAGCTGGGCCGGCGTCCCGTAAAGGGGCACGGTATGGCTGGCCGTGGGCAGACGCGAGGCCTCCACCACCGGCTCGTAATACCCGGTCAGCAAACCCACCGGCTCGCTCTGGAAAGTCTCGACACGGTAGGGCTGCAGACGCTCCAGCATCCAGCTGCGCCGCTCCTCGTCACTGCCCTGGCCCAGGCGCCGCACATCGGCGCACAGGGATGCGAAGGCAGGGCCAGGCCGCTCGCAGCTACGCGCCCAGGCGGACCAGGCTTCCCCCAGGGGATCCTCACCCAGGCCGGGCAACTCGGCCCAGCCCACCGGTATCCAGCGGCTGCGCGCCTGCTGCAGCACGGCGTTGCTGGCGGGCTGGCTGGGGAAGGACAATTTCGACGCTGGGGTAGTGGGCTGCTCCACCGCGATCTGCGGGCTCCCCGACTCCGGGGCCATCTCGCCAACCGGAACGCCGCCGCAGCCGGCCAGCGTTCCTACAATGAGAAAATTGAAGACAAAATAAAGTCGTTGGAGTCGTTTCATGCTGCTGATTTTCCTCGAAGCCCTGGCGGCCCTGCTTTTGCTGGTGCTGATCGTGTGGTGGACCATGTTCTCGGGCCGTAAAAAAGGCGAACTCTCCCAGCCCGAACAGGGCGGCGAAGACCCCACCCGGCCCCCGGCACGTGAGCCGGAACGGCCGGACTGAAGCCCCCCCTGAAAAGGGGGTTCAGAACTCGCGCAGCAGATTGGCCAGTTCGACGGCCGACTTGACTTCCATCTTGTCGAACACGCGCGCGCGATGCACTTCCACCGTGCGCACGCTGATATCGAGCTGGTCGGCGATGCGCTTGTTGGGCAGGCCCTCGATCACCAGCTGCATCACGGCACGTTCGCGGTCGGTCAGCTCGCCCAGGCGCTGGCGCAGGCGCGCACGCACCTGCTGGGCCTGCACGATGGTGGCCGACTGGGCCAGCGCCTGCTCGACGCGGTCCACCAGCGCATTGTCGGAAAACGGCTTCTCACAGAAGTCGAAGGCACCGCGCTTGACGGCGCTCACCGCCGTGGGCACGTCGGCGTGCCCGGTGAGAAAGATCACCGGCAGGGCCTGGTGCAAGCCACGCTCCACCAGACGCTCGAACAGGGCCAGCCCGCTCATGCCGGGCATGCGCACATCCAGCAGCAGGCAGGCCGGGCGCGGCGGCAGGTGCGCGCCCTCGATGATCTCGAGAAAGGCCTCGGCACTGTCAAAGGCCTGGCTGCCCAGGCGCCGCGAGCGCAGCAGCCAGGCCAGCGCCTCGCGCACGCTGGCGTCATCGTCCACGATGTATACGGCGGCGTCGATTACAGGTTGCATGGCGTGATGTTACGGTAGTTGCGCCTGCGACTGACCCGCCGGCAGGGTGAAAGTGAACACCGTGCCCTGCGGCGCGTTCGGCCCGAAGGCGAGCGTGCCGCCGTGCTGCTCGATCACGGTGCGGCACAGGCTCAGGCCCAGCCCCATGCCCTCGGCCTTGGTGGTGAAAAAGGGTGTGAACAGCTGCTGCGCCACTTCGGGCGCGATACCCGGCCCGACATCGGTCACCGAGAATTCGATCCAGCGCGGATCGGCCGTCACGCGTTGCACACCGAGCTGCAGCACACGCCGGCGGATCTCGGGCCGGTCCATGGCCTGCATGCCGTTACGCGCCAGGTTGAGCAGCACCTGCTCGACCATGGTGCGGTCGCACAGCACCTGCGGCAGACCGGGATCCAGGCGCAGCTGCACCTGAACGCCCAGCTTGCGCGCCTGCAGGTTGACCAGCGGCAGGATGGCGTCGAACAGGGCCTGGGGCGCGACGACCTCACGCGCCTGGTCGCGCCGGCGCACGAAATCGTGAACGCTCTTGATGACCTTGCCGGCACGCTCGGCCTGCTCGGCAATACGGTGCATGGCCAGATCGACGTCGGCCAGGGTATGCGCCCCCTGCTGAAGCAGGTTGCGCGTGCCCGTGGCGTAACTCGCGATGGCCGCCAGCGGCTGGTTGAGCTCGTGGCTGAGCAGCGACGCCATCTCGCCCACCATGGCCAGGCGGGCGGTGGCCTGCAGGCGGTCCTGGCTGGCGCGCGACAGCTCCTCGATGCGGCGCTGCTCGCGGATGTCGAGGAAGGCACTCATCCAGCCGGTCTGCACGCCATGGGCGTTGATCAGCGGCGCCTCGATGATGAGCACGGGAAAACGCGTGCCGTCCTTGTGCATGAAGACCGACTCGAAGCCTTCGCGCGGCGGCACATTGCCGGCCAGCCGGATATCCTGGCGTTTCTTGTACTCGTCAGCCAGTTCGGGGGGCCAATAGGGGGCATTGGCACTCTGTCCCATCAACTCCTCGGCGCTGAAGCCCACCATCTGGCAGAAGGCCGGGTTGACGTAGGTGATGCGGCCTTCCAGATCGCGGGCGCGCAGCCCGGTCACCAGCGAGTCCTCCATGGCCTTGCGAAAGGCCAGCGCGTCGGCCAGGTCGCTCTCGGCCTTGAGACGGCGGCGCATGTCCTTGCCCAGCAGCAGCAGGATGGAGACCAGCGCGATCGACATCGCCGTGACCAGGGCCGTCAGCACATTGGGGAAGAGGTCGGGCGCGCCACGCCAGCTGTCCATGCGCAGCACCAGGGTCGTGCCGGGCAGGTCCAGCAGATGCTGGGCCGAAAACACCCGGCTGGTGCGGCGTGCCGTGCCGCGCATGGCCAGGCGGGTGCCGTCGCCTTCGGTGAAGGCGACCTCCTGGCTGCGGGTGAGCTGGCGCGCCAGATCGTCCAGCAGGTCCTGCAGCGAATAGGTGGCCACCAGATAGCCCATGACCACACCGGCACTGGCCAGCGGCAGACACATCTCCATGACCTCGATGCCCAGGCCGTCGGTCAGGGGCACGAAATAGCTTGTGGAATAGGCCGGTCCGCTGATGCGGCGCGCGGCATTGCAGACCTGCGTCACCTCGGACTGCACGCTGTCGCGCCCCAGTCGTTCGAACACCGGCGGACGGTAGGGCGTGCCGGCCTGGGCCAGGATCCCGAACTGGCTGTCGCGCCATTCGATGCGCAGCAACTCGCGTCGCTCGCGCAGCAAGGCCGTGGCCTCGCCGGTCCAGGCCACCGGCTTGGGATCGCCGAACTGCAGGGCCTGCAAGCTCTGCAGATTGCGCGTCAGGCGCGAGCGGATATCACCCACCGCGTCGGCGGCGTCGCGCTCCAGCCGGCTCTGCACCTGGCTGGCCTCGTAGCGTCCGGCCAGCCACACCAGCGTGACCAGCAGGGCCACCACCAGCGCCGCCAGCGCCGACCACAGCACACGGCGGCGCCCGTGGGCGCGCCAGCGCTCCCTGCGGGATTCGACCGGGGCCATGGTCACAGGACGCGGTGCTCCAACGCCGGCAGCTGCTGACGGCGCTGCTGCTGCTGCGCCGCATCGAACTCGGCCAGCACCACACCCTCACCCTGCGGCTGTACACCCAGCACCCGTCCCCAGGGATCAACCAGCATGGTGTGCCCCCAGGTGCGTCGCCCGTTCTCATGCAGCCCGCCTTGCGCTGCGGCCGCGACGAAGGCCAGGTTTTCAATGGCGCGTGCGCGCAGCAACAGCTCCCAGTGCGCCTGGCCGGTGGTGTGCGTGAACGCGCTGGGCACCAGCAGCAGTTCGGCGCCGGCCTGGGCATGCGCCCGGTAGAGCTCGGGGAAGCGCAGGTCGTAGCAGATACTCAGGCCCACCCGCCAGCGGTGGCCGTCGCGCGAGGGCAGCTCGAAGGTAACTGGCGCGCGCCCGGGGTGCAGGGTGCGCGCCTCGTCGTAGCGTTCGCGCCCGTCGTCGAAACGGAACAGGTGGATCTTGTCGTAATGCGCCACCCGTTCTCCACCAGGCGCATAGACCAGCGTGCTGTTGTAGGCGCGCGCGGACCCGTCGCCCGCCGGCGCCCCCCCGTCCAGCGGCAGGGTGCCCCCGACGACCCACAGACCCAGCTCGCGCGCAGCTCGCGCCAGAAAGTCCTGGATCGGGCCCTGGCCCAGGGTTTCGCGCAAGGCCAGCTTGTCGCTGTCCTGGCGTCCCAGCAGACAGAAGTATTCGGGCAGCACGGCCAGCTCGGCGCCCTGGCGCGCCGCGTCTTCAAGCAGGACGCGTGCGCGCAACAGGTTGGCGTCGCAGTCGACACCGGAAACCATCTGGATGGCCGCGATCTTCATGGCGTGTTGCCCGTCGGGTTGCTGGCCGCCGGTGCCGGGGTGTCGACCTTGCTCATCTGCGGGTCGCTCCAGCTGCCGGTGATGCGGAACTCCTGCGTGGTCGCGGCGATCATCGGCCCGCGCAGCAAGACCTGGGCGAGGAAGGTGCCCAGGCCAACCGCAGGGTTGATCCAGGTGGCGATCAGCGAAGCGGTGCCGGCGTTGATCTCGGGCACCACCACGACACGCAGATCCTGCGTCTCGCGCGCCAGGTCGGCCTGGCCGTCCATGAGCACCGCAGCATTGACGCCCTTCATCTGCAGGTTGTTGGTCCTGGCAATGCCCTGCTCGACCTGGACGTCGCCGCGCACGAAGTCAAAAGCAAACCCTTCGGTGAACACGTCGCGGAAATCGAGCGTCAGGCGCCGCGGCAGGGACTGCAGGCTGAGCACGCCCATGAGCTTGGCAATGCCGGGTTCGGCCTTGAGAAACTGGCCGGTCTCGACATTGACATTGAAGCTGCCGCCCAGGCTCGGGTAGTCCAGGCCCATGGGCGAACCGATCCAGCTGGCCTGGCCCTCCATGCGGCCCTTGCCCGCGCGGATCAGGCCGGGCATGCCCAGGCGGCTGAGCAATCCGCCGGCATCGCTGATCTCGAGCCGGAAATTCATGGTGGTTCGCCGCCGCTCGTTACGCGCGGCGCCGGCCCCCGTACGCGGCACGGTCACCCGGCCCAGGGGCTCGCCGGCCTCCTGGTAGACGGCCCAGTTGCCACTGGCCGTGAACTCGGCCTCCGGCATGCTGATATTGAGCTTGCTCAAGCGCCATTCGCGCGCGCCCGCATCGCGCCGCGCCAGGCCGCGGTTGACGGCCTCGACCTCCACCCGGCCCAGGTTCTTGCCGCGCAGCTCCAGGCTGTTGATCACCACATCGAGCGCGGGAATGCTCACCGGCTGCTCGTCCAGCAGGTGCTCCACACCGCTGGCATTCTCCTGCGCCAGCACCAGGCGCGCCAGCCGCGCATAGACGCTGCCAGCCCCGACATCGGTGGGCATGCGGTATTCGAGATAACCGCTGAGCTCGCGCGCGTCCAGGTTGACGCGCCAGACCTGGCCTTCGCGCGTGCCACCCGCCACCAGCTGGCCGAACTTCTGGCTGCCCACCCGCAGGGTTGCGCCCTGCACCATGAGGCTGGTGGGCAAATAGTCCCGCAGCGCGGCCGGCACCGGCGGACCACCGGCAGGGGCAGCCGGCACGGCGCCAGCGGTGACGGGTGCCGCGGCCACCTTGCGCCAGGCATCAAGGTCCAGTTCATCGAACTGGATGCTGGCCACCACCCCAGCCTCCGGCATGGGCAGGCTCTCACCCGGCGGCAGGCCGACACCCAGGGTGCCGCGCAGCACCTGCGTCGTGCCCCGGGCGTGTTCGCGTTCATACCGCAGCGCGACCAGGCGCCCGAGATCGAGGCGCAACAGATCCCGGCGTGCGCCTTGCGCGGCATCTCCGGCCTCGGCTCCCATCAGGGCGGCCTGCAGGCGCAGGGGCAGGGCCACCTCGGCCGGCTTGGCCAGCGGCGCCGGCAAGTTCAAGGCCAGGCCCTGCAAAGTGGAATTGAGCTGGAACTCAGGCACGCCCTGGCGCAGATTGAATTCGGCCGTGTAAGCGGTGCTGCCGCTCATCTGCTGCGCCAGGCGGGCCACGACACCGAGCTGCGTTTCCTGACGCAAGCCCTGGGCCGTGAGCGTGCCCTGCACACGCAGGCGGGCCGGGGCATCGGCGGTGGTCCCCGGCAGCGCAATGGTGCCCCCCTCGGCGCGCACATCACCACCCAGCAGCCGCGCCTGCACGCCGGCCAGGGCAAAACCGCGCTCGCTGAAATGCAGCAGGCCGCGCGTCCGTGTCAGGCGCGGCAGCTCGGGCGCGAGCTGCAGTTCGTTGCCGGCCAGCTTGATCTGCCCCAGCACGGCGGAACGCTCCAGGTGCAGCAGCGGCAGATCCAGCTTGAGTTGCACGTCGGCATTCCCGGCGGCCCGCGCCTGCCCCAGCAGCCCGCCCAGCATCGCATCGAGCGGGGAACTGCTGATCAGGCCCCGCAGCAAATCGTCCAGCGGCCCGCCCAGCTGCAGACTGGTGAGGACGCGGGCCTCGTGCCCCATGTCCGGAATGCGGGCTTCGCCCTGGCTGATGCGCAGCTGTGGCGCCCCCTGGACCCTGGCGTTGATGTTGCGCAGTTGCAGGCTGGCGTGGTCGATCAGCAACTCACCGCGCAGATCCGTCAGGGCGGGCCAGGGCAACTGCTGCGCAGGCTGCAGGCTGGTCGGCACATAGACGAAGCGTGTGTCGAACACGCTGGCCGTGATACGGAACTCCCCCTGCCCGGGCTGGCTGAAGGGAAAATCGCGCAGATCCCCCTTGACTTGGAAACGCGCCCCGCCGGCCCGGCCCTGCGGCAGGGCCTGACGCAGGTAGTCCCGCACGCCGGCGTTGATGGCCTGCGGCAGATACCGGTGCAGGGACGCGAGTTCGGCCCGGCTCATGCTGCCCTGCAGTTCCAGCACCCCGGGCAGGCGGGCACCGGCTGCGGCGCCGGTATGCCATTTGAGCTGGAATTCGCCCTGGGCATCTGCATTGGCAAAACGCGCATTGCTGATCTGCAGGCTGGTCTGCCCCCCCTGCAATTTCCACTGCAGTTCGGCGGCCAGCTGGTCCAGCGCGATGCGCGGCTGCTCGAACACCCCCGGCAATTCCAGATGCCCCTGCTGCACCACCACACTGGCGCGCCCGCCATCCTGCGTCAGTTCGAAGTCGACGTTCAGGCCGCGCACGCCGGGCGAACCGATGGGGGAGGCCGGTTCCGTGTCGGGCAGCCGCGGGTCCAGGTGTGGCCGCGCCGCCACCTCGAGTTGCTGCAGGCGGCCGCGCGCATCGAAGCGCGTAGGCGCCTCCCACGGCCCCTGCCAACGGGCCTGCAGCTGCTCGATCAGGCCCCTGGGGCCATAGAGGAGCAGCGCCTCGTGCATGCGCCGCTCCAGCGGCAGGCGCTGGGCCAGCTGGGCCAGCGTGGCCAGGTCCAGCCGGGTGGCCCGGATTTCACCGCCGGCCGCAGCCGGCGTGTCGCCGGCGTGGTGGCTGACGCGCACATCACCCCCCGGCCAGTGCAGGCCGTCGACCGTGTCGAACTTCAGGCCCTGGGTGTAGGCCTCGAAACCGTCGCCCAGCCGACGGCCGCCCAGCCGGCCGGTGAGCCGTGCCAGGTCAAGCGCCGGCAGTTCCGGACCCAGCTTGAGGCCGATCTGCGACAGCGCCACATCCGCCGTGACCCCGCTGACGCGGCCTGCGTCCACGTCGATCCAGGTGCGCAGGGCACCACTGCCGCCGGCTACGTCCAGTTGCAGCGGCACATGGCGGCGCAACTGATCGATGTCGACGCGCTCGAACACGGCATAAAACTGGCCCTGCCAGCGCTGCCACTCGCCAGCCCGGGTGAAAAGCAGCGGCTGACGGAAGCGTCCGCGCAAGCTGAAGCGCCCCCCCAGTTCGGGCGGTGGGGTGGCATCCAGCCGCAGTTCATGCAGGCGCGCGCCGTTGTGCATGCGCAGATCGACCTCCTGCAGCTGCAACAGCGGCGCACCGCGCAGTTCGTCGCGCCACTGCACACGGCCGCCGCGGATGAGCCATTCCGTCTGCGAGAACACCCAGTCGGCCGCACGGCCGTCGCCGTCCTGCTGCTGCGGGACCTCGATACCGGCGACGAAGATGCGCCCGTCGGTGGCGCGCCGTACGTCCAGCTCGGGCCCCTCGATCGCCAGCTGCTCGAACCCGAGGTTCCAGAGTGAACGCGGCGAGAGCGTGGCCGTCACGCGCGGCAGTTGCAATGCCACGCGCCCCTCGCGGTCGAGCAACTGCACGTTGCTCAGCTCGAAGGAGGGAAACAGGCTGTCCGCATGCGCCACGATGGCGCCGATGCGCACCGGCACGCCCAGGGCCTGGCTGGCCCGGGTTTCCAGCTCCGGGCGCAGCTCGCCGATTCGCGGCACAATGACCAGATGCAGCGCCGCCCAGGCGGCGCCGAAGACCAGCCAGGCCAAGAGAACCAGCCACAGCAGAGCACGCGTCGAAATCGTCAGGACTTTGAGCGACAGGGATGGGCGGTGCGGCAGGGTAACCATTTTGCAGATCGAGAACTCGACAGGAATTATGACCCGCAACGATGCATGCGGCCCGATGCCGGGCGCGACCACCGTGCCGGCGGTGTCCCCGGTCTGTGCCGACCACTCCCGTTTTGTCCAACGCATACGGCGCCGTCATGCCACGCTGCTGGCGCAACTGCCCCCGGGCCGCCCCGACCCGCAGGCCCTGCAGCAGTTCTACGCCCACCTGCGCGACAACGGACACGATAGCGCCGCCGCCTTGCGCGTGCTGCGCCAACTGGTCATGGAACGCCTGGCCGTGCTCGACTGCGAACAACAGGCCCCGCTGCGCGACATCACCGCCAGCATGACCGAACTCGCCGAGTTCGCGCTCGACATCGCCTGCACCGAGGTCATGCAGACCCTGGACGAGAACCATGGCATGCCGCTGACGCCTTCGGGCAAGCGCGCCCTGTTCTGGGTGCTGGGCATGGGCAAGCTCGGCGCGCGCGAACTCAATGTCTCCAGCGACATCGACCTGATCTATATCTACGACCAGGACGGCGAGACCGCCGGCAACGCCGAAGGGCGCAACCGCATCTCCAACCACGAATACTTCGCCAAGGTGGTGCGCGCCATCTACAACCTGCTGGGCGACACCACGGAACACGGCTTTGTGTTCCGTGTCGACCTGGCGCTGCGGCCCAACGGGAACTCGGGTCCGCCGGCCGTCTCGCTGGGCGCATTGGAAGAATATTTCCAGGTGCAGGGCCGCGAGTGGGAGCGTTTTGCCTGGCTCAAGAGCCGCACGGTGGCGCCCCGACGCCAGCTGCAGGACGGCTCGGTCATGCAGCTGCGCAACCTCGTCGTCCCCTTTGTCTTCCGTCGTTATCTGGACTACAACGTCTTCGACTCGCTGCGCGTACTGCACCGGCAGATCCGCGAGCACGCGGCCAAGCGCAGTGCCGGCCACCCGGAGCGCAGCAACGACGTCAAGCTCTCGCGCGGCGGCATACGCGAGATCGAGTTCACCGTGCAGCTGCTGCAGGTGGTGCGCGGCGGCCAGTTCCCCGAACTGCGTACGCGCCCCACGCTCGACGCCCTGCAACGCCTGGTCAAGGCCGGGCTCATGCCGGCGGCCACGGCCGAGGCGCTGGCCCAGGCCTACGAGTTCCTGCGCCGGGTCGAGCACCGCATCCAGTACCTGGACGACCAGCAGACCCATGTGCTGCCCACCCGCGATGAAGATCTGGACTGGATCGCGCGCAGCATGGGTTACCCCGATGCCTGCCGCTTCCTGACCCAGCTCGACGCCCACCGCGAGGTCGTCGCCCAGGAATTCGACATCCTGCTTGGCGGGTCCGGCCAGAAGGAATGCAAGGGCTGCAACAACGGCAATGGCAAGAGCGGATCCACCGGCCCCGTCACGCCGGACTTCGACAGCCTGATCGAGCAGTTGCCGCCGCTGTTCCGCGAGCGGGTCAGCGCCTGGCGCACGCATCCGCGCGTGCTGGCCTTGCGCGAGGAATCCCGCGCTCGTCTCATCCGGCTGGTGGCACGCACGGCCGACTGGCTGCGTGAGGGCCGCGCCAGCGACGCGGCCGCCAGCCGGCTGGTGGACTGGATGGAGCCGCTGCTGCGCCGCGAAAGTTACCTGGCCATGCTGCTGGAGCGTCCTGCGGTGCATGAGCGCCTGCTGCGTCTGCTCGGTGCAGCACGCTGGCCGGCGCGTTACCTGCTCCAGCATCCTGGCGTGATCGACGAGCTGGCCAGCCGCACCATGATGGACGAGCGCTTCGACCCGAGCGCCTTCGAGGCCGAACTCGATGCCCGCCAGAAGGCCTTGCAGGCTTCTGGCGACGACGACGAGGAGTCGCTGCTCAACCTGCTGCGCCGTGCCCACCACGCCGAGGTGTTTCGCACCCTGGCGCGCGACGTCGAGAGCGTGCTGACGGTGGAGCAGGTGGCTGACGACCTCTCCGCCTTGGCCGACGCCATGCTGCGCATCACCACGCGCTGGTGCTGGGCGCGCCTGAAGAAGAAACACCGCGAGGAACCCCAGTTCGCCATCATCGGCTACGGCAAGCTGGGCGGAAAGGAGCTCGGCTACGGCAGCGACCTGGACATCGTCTTTGTCTACGAGGACGAGCACGAGGATGCCCCCGAGGTCTACGCCCTGCTGGTGCGCAAGCTGATCAACTGGCTGACCGTCAAGACCGGTGAGGGCGACCTCTACGAGATCGATACCGCGCTGCGTCCCAACGGCAACTCGGGCCTGCTGATCACCACTTTCGATGCCTATGCCAATTACCAGCAGCAGCGCGGCAGCAATACCGCCTGGACCTGGGAGCATCAGGCCATGACGCGCGCGCGCTTCGTGCTGGGCAGTGCCGCCCTGCAGCAGCGTTTCGACACCGTGCGCCAGGCCGTGATCTCCGCGCCGCGTGACGCACAGGCCTTGCGCCTGGAAATCGTCGCCATGCGCGAGAAGGTGCGCCAGGCGCACCCGGTGCACGGGGAGCAGTTTGACGTCAAGCACAGCCCCGGGGGCATGGTCGATGCCGAGTTCGCTGTGCAGTACCTGGTGCTGTCACAGTCGGCGGGCCACCCCGAGCTGGTTGCCAATGTCGGCAACATCGCCCTGCTGCGCGCCGCCGAAGCGGCTGGCCTGCTGCCCACCGGGGTCGGCAGCGCAGCCGCCGACGCCTATCGCGAACTACGGCGCGTGCAGCACCGCGCGCGCCTCAACGAAGAGCCCACCCAGGTCCCGACCGAGGCCATGGCCGGCGAACGCGCCGCGGTGCTGGCGCTGTGGAAGGCCGTGTTCGACGCCTCCTGAGCGCCCCCGGGCTCAGGGCGTGCCGCGGATCTTGCGCACCAGTGCGGTGGTGGAATAGCCGTCGACAAAAGGCAGGGCCAGGGCCCGGCCACCCCAGGATTCGACCAGGACCGTCTCGGGCAGCTTGCACATGTCGTAATCGCCGCCCTTGACCAGGATGTCGGGACGAATTTCTGCGATCAGCGCCTGCGGCGTATCCTCGTCGAACCAGGTCACCAGATCGACCGCACCCAGGGCCGCCATCATCGCTGCGCGGTCCTGCTCGTTGTTCAGGGGCCGCTCCGGCCCCTTGCCCAGGCGGCGCGCGGACGCGTCGGTGTTGAGCGCCACGACCAGGCTGGCCCCCAGGGCCCGGGCCTGCGCCAGATAGATGGCGTGCCCCCGATGCATGACGTCGAATACGCCGTTGGTGAAGACCAGCGGCCGGGGCAGGGCCGCCAGCCGCATGCCGAGTTCGGCACGCGCACAGAGCTTGCCGAGAAAAGCCGGCAGCGGAAACGGGACGGAGGCTTGCGTCATGGCCCGCATCCTAGCAGCCAGGCCCCGGCGGGTGCGGCGACCTGCTGCAATCCGGGAAAACGGTGGCAAATTACCCCTCAATCCAGCCCCTCCACCAGACCTGCACGGGCATAATTGTTCAGTTCATGTCCAACAAACTCGTCTCTGTCAGCCTGGATTCGCTTCGGATCGGTGAGCCTCTGCCTTTTCCGCTGATGGATGCCGAAGGGACGCTGCTGGCCAACAAGGGCTATGTGATCGCGTCGCGCAGCGAGTTGCAATCGCTCGTGGGCCGCGGCGTCACGCTCTACATCGATGTCGCTGACTCCGAGGCCCACCACCGTGCCTACGTGGGCATGCTGCACGACCTGGTGCGCAAGGAAAAAACCCTGGGGCAGATTGCCGGCGTCCAGGTATCGCGTGCCGATGTCGATGCCAGCCGCAATGAGCCGGACCTGGCCGACGGCCCGCCGGACTGGCTGGACTACCAGGTGCAGGCCAACAGCATCCTGCGCGACTGCGGCTCGCCGCAATTTCTGCAGCGCCTGGTGCGCCTGCAAAAACAACTGCGCCAACATTCAATCGGCAATCCGGACGGCGCCTTGTTCGCGTTGTTCCACCTCTCGGCCAGCGAGATCAGGATGTACAGCGCCACCCATGCCATGCTGGTCAGTGTGATGTGCGGCCTGGCGGCGCGCGAGGTGCTCAACTGGCCGGCGGAGAAAGAGCAGGTCATGTGCCTGGCGGCGCTGACCATGAACATCGGCATGACCGACCTGCAGGACAAGCTGGCCCAGCAGCTGACGCCGCCCACCGTGGAGCAGCGCCAGCAGATCGACCAGCACGCCCTGCGCTCGGTGGCACTGCTGCAGAAGATCGGGGTCGACGATGCGGTCTGGCTGGAAGCCGTGCGCCACCACCACAGCGTGCCCCCCGGGCCGCTGTCCGCCAAGACCGAGGGCCAGCGCATGGCCCGCCTGATCCAGCGCGCCGACATGTTTGGCGCACGGCTGGCGCCACGCGCTTCGCGCACCCCCACCGCACCGGCTGCGGCCATGCAAGCCAGCTATTTCGACGAAAACCGGCAGGTGGACGAAGCCGGCGCCGCCCTGATCAAGGCGGTAGGCATCTATTCGCCGGGCTCCTTCGTGCGGCTCAACACCGATGAGGTGGCTGCCGTGATCCGGCGTGGCGCCAACACCACCACACCCCGGGTGGCCGTGCTGATCAACCGCGAAGGCATGCCGGTGGCCGAGCCGGTGATACGCGACACGTCCCTGCGGGACTACCGCATCGTGGCCAGCGTGCCGCACCGCGAGGTCAAGGTCCAGCTCAACCTGCAGCGTATGCTGGCCCTGACCACCGCGAGCGGCTCAGACCGCGCCTGAAACCGGCAGCGGTGCCAGCGACGCCATCTGCTCCTTGCGGAAGCGGTTGAGTTCCTGCACCGACTGGAAGCTGCGCCCGAACAGCAGGCTGAGGTTGTGCAGGATGCGTTCGACCACCTTGCTCTCCCAGGTCGCGTCGAAATTGATCTGCTTGTCCAGCCAATGTTCCAGCCATTCAGGATCGGGCAGGCGGCTCTGGATGGTGTCGTTCGGGAACAGGGCCTTGCTCACGTGCAGGTTGGTCGGGTGCAGGGCCTGCGCGGTGCGCCGTGCACTGGCCATGAGCACGCCGACCTTCGCAAAAGCGGTCTTGGCCTCGGCGCCAAAGCGCCCGATGGCGCGTTTCATGTACCGGAGATAGGCGCCCCCATGGCGGGCCTCGTCCTGGCTGAGCGTGGTGTAGATATGCTTGATCACCGGCTCGGTGTGCCACTCGGCCGCGCGGCGGTACCAGTGGTTGAGGCGAATCTCACCGCAGAAATGCAGCATGAGTGTCTCCAGCGCCGGGGCCGGATCGAACTCGAAACGGATGTCGTGCAACTCCTGCTCGGTGGGTACCAGCTCGGGGCGGAAACGGCGCAGGTATTCCATCAGCACCAGCGAGTGCTTCTGCTCCTCGAAGAACCAGATCGACATGAAGGCGGAAAAATCGCTGTCGTCGCGGTTGTCGCGCAAGAACATCTCGGTGGCCGGCAGGGCCGCCCACTCGGTGATGGCGTTCATCTTGATGGTCTGGGCCTGCTCATCACTGAGTCGGGAGGCATCGAACGTGTCCCAGGGGATGTCCTTTTCCATGTCCCAGCGCACGGCCTCAAGCTGCTTGAACAGTTCAGGGTAAAGCATGGCGTTCCTTCACGGTGCAAGGATTCTAGGCCGGCACGGTGACAAATGCCTGACAGGCCGGCGTTTCCGCACACCGCCCGGGGGAATGGATACCGCGCTAACGACCTCAGTGCGGCACGGTGTCGGCAAAACTGTGGCGCTGCATGAGCTTGTCCTGCAGACGCACCAGACTGGGGTGCGCTTCGCGCCAGCCGATCTGGGGGAAACGGAAATCCAGGTAGCCCAGGGCCGATCCCACGGCCACGTCAGCCAGGCTGAAATGGGTGCCTGCGCAGAAGGGTTTGTCGCCCAGGCCACGGCTCATGGCCTCCAGGCTCGCATTGATCTTGCCGAGCTGGCGGTCGATCCAGGCCGGGCTGCGCTGGGCCTCGGTCCGCTGGGGCCACACGGCCTCCATGCGGGCCAGCAGGGCGGCGTCCATGACGCCGTCGGCCAGGGCCTCCCAGGTCTTGACTTCGGCGCGTTCGCGGCCGACCGGCGGGATCAGCTTGCCCACCGGCGACAGGGTGTCCAGGTACTCGACGATCACCCGCGAATCAAACAGGGCTTCGCCGCCTTCCATGATCAGGCAGGGAATCTTGCCCAGCGGATTGGCGTCGACGATGCGGGTCTGCTCCGACCACACATCCTCCAGTACGAAGGCAAATTCCAGTTTTTTCTCGGCCATCACGACGCGCACCTTGCGCACGTAGGGGCTGGTATGGGAACCGATCAGTTTCATGGGTCTTTTCGTAGTCCAGGGGGCGGATTCTATCGATTCAGGCCCGGCCCTGCGCTTTTCCGGCGCCCCGCGCGGCCGTCAAACTACAATCCGGGCATGACTTTCTCCACCATTTCAGCGCTGTCCCCGCTGGACGGGCGCTATGCCGCCAAGCTCGCCGCCTTGCGCCCGCTGATGAGCGAACAGGGCTATATGCACCGGCGCGTCCAGGTCGAAGTGGCCTGGTTCGTCGCCCTGAGCGACGCCGGTTTCAAGGAATTCCCGCCGCTGTCGCCCGGCGCGCGCACCTACCTGCTCAACCTGGTGAAGAATTTCTCCGAGGCCGATGGCCATGCCATCAAGGACATTGAGAAGACCACCAACCACGACGTCAAGGCGGTCGAATACTGGATCAAGTCACGCTTTGAAGCCCGTCCCGAGCTGGAAAAATCCAGTGAATTCGTGCACTTCGCCTGCACCAGCGAGGACATCAACAACACCAGCCACGCCCTGCAGTTGCGCAGCGCACGCGACACCGTGGTGCTGCCAGCGCTGGACAAGTTGCTGCTCAAGCTGCGCGACATGGCCCAGGCCTATGCCGAAGTGCCCATGCTCAGTCGCACCCACGGCCAGACCGCCAGCCCCACCACCGTAGGCAAGGAAATCGCCAACGTGGTGGTGCGCCTGCAGACCGCCTGCGAGCGCATTGCCGCCGTCAAGATCCTCGGCAAGATGAACGGCGCCGTGGGCAATTACAACGCGCACCTGGCCGCCTGGCCCGATTTTGACTGGGAGGCTTTCGCCCGCCGCGTGGTGGAAACACCCGAACCCCTGGGCCTGGGCCTGAACTTCCAGCCTTACAGCATCCAGATCGAACCCCACGACTACATGGCCGAGTTGTTCGATGCCATCGCGCGGACCAACACCATCCTCATCGATTTCTCACGCGACGTCTGGGGTTATGTCTCGCTGGGCTACTTCAAGCAGCGACTCAAGGCCGGCGAGATCGGGTCCTCGACCATGCCGCACAAGGTCAACCCCATCGATTTCGAGAACGCCGAGGGCAATCTGGGCCTGGCCAATGCCCTGCTGCGCCATCTGAGCGAAAAACTGCCGGTCAGCCGCTGGCAGCGCGACCTGACCGACTCCACCGTGCTGCGCAATATGGGCGTGGCCGTCGGCTATGCCGTGCTGGCCTACCAGTCCCTGTCGATCGGCCTGGGCAAACTCGAACTCAACAGCGAGGCGCTCGCCGCCGACCTCGACGCCTCCTGGGAAGTGTTGGCTGAGCCGATCCAGACCGTGATGCGCCGCTACGGCGTGCAGGGCGCCTACGAGAAACTCAAGGAAGTCACGCGTGGACAGACGGTCACGCCCGAAGATCTGCACAAGCTGATCCGCAGCCTGGAGATACCCGAAGCCGACAAGCAGCGCCTGCTGGCCATGACCCCGGGCAGCTACACCGGCAAGGCCGCCGAACTGGCGCGCCGGGTCTGATGGCCATCAAATCCACGGTCTTCAAGGCCAATCTGCAGATTGCCGACATCGATCACGGCTATTACGCCGATCATGCGCTGACGCTGGCACGCCACCCGAGCGAGACCGACGAACGCATGATGGTGCGACTGGTCGCGCTGGCCCTGCAGGCTCACCAGTTGCAAACGATGTGCGGTGGCGACGGCACGCTGGCCTTTGGCGCCGGCCTGTCCGACCCCGACGAACCCGATGTCTGGCTGCGCGACTACACCGGCCAGACGCGCCTGTGGATCGAGGTCGGCCAGCCCGAGGACAAACCCCTGGCCAAGGCCTGCAGCAAATCGGATGCCGTGGTGGTCTATTGTTTTTCCCACGCTGCGGAAGTCTGGTGGCGCGGCATCGAAAACAAGCTCACCCGGCTGGACAAGCTGCAGGTCTGGCGCGTACCGACCGATGCCTCCCAGGCCCTGGCGGCGATGGCCGAGCGCAGCATGCAACTGCAGGCCACGATCCAGGAGGGTGCGCTGATGCTGGGCAACAGCCGGCATCAGGTGACCATCGAAGCGCAACGCTGGAAGTGAGTCGAAACGGCCCTAGGCTTCCACTGGCATCATCAGCTGGCCCTCGGCCGCCCGCTCGGCATACCGGTTGAAACGCCAGGCCCCGCCATGCAGCGTGATGCGGCGCCAGGTCTGCCGCTTTTGTGCCGGTCGCATCTCGGTCCACAGCTGCACCTCATCGAAGGTCCGTCCGCAGCCCTTGCATTCGGGATCGCCCTGGCTGGTGGAACAAATCGCAATGCAGGGCGTATCGGGCGTACTCTCATACCAGCCCATCCAGGCCTGCAGCGCCGGCGCCGGCATGCTGAACTCGTCGGCCTCCTGCTCCCGGTAAAAAACCATCAGGGCGTAGACCTCGGCCAGGGCTCGCACTGGCCTGGCCAGCGTGATGCCATCGGGCGAGGGTTCGCGATCGCGCCAGTAGTTGATGGCCGCTTCGATATCGGTGATGTGGATGCCTGCCATGGTTGCTTCTAGGGGGAGCCGGATCATAGCGCCTGGCCCTGTCGCATCCTCGGGTTCGTTGTTTTACTGACCTGCCTCAAAACCATACCGTTTGCATGGTTGATGCCATCCGTGCTTCAATCTCTCTCACGAAGGGGAGTAGCTCCCATTTGCTGTGACACAGGGAGGTGGTCGAAAAGACCATCGTTGCAGCAGGTATCAGCAAGTCGTCATTACGAAGTATCACTTCCGGCTTGTTGGGCAAAAATCTGCATGACACCATGCCGAGCAAGACCTTCGATTGGAGCCTGTTTCAGGTTTCGTCGAAGCACGTCTTGGTCCATCTCGGCCCCAAGACTCCATTGACGTTGCCTGTTCCAGGTTGTTGATCGAAACAACTCGGAGCTTAGTCATGGAGTTTTTATCCGCCGCCTGGTGGTCGGCGTTGCTGGCCATCATCCTCATCGACCTCGTGCTCGCCGGCGACAACGCCATCGTGATCGCGCTGGCCGCCCGCAGCCTGCCACCCCATTTGCAAAGAAAAGCCATCGTCTGGGGCACCGTCGGTGCCATCGTCGTGCGCTCCGTCATGACCATCGGAGTGGTCTGGCTGCTCAAGGTCCCGGGGCTGATGCTCGTCGGTGGACTCGGCCTGGTCTGGATCGCCTACAAGCTGCTGGCCGACCAGGAAGGCGGCGAGCAGCATGGCGCGGGCGCCCAGACCTTCTGGGGCGCCATGAAGACCATCGTCGTCGCTGATGCACTGATGGGCGTGGACAACGTGCTGGGCGTCGCCGGTGCCGCCCACGGCGCCTTCGACCTCGTGGTGCTGGGCCTGCTCATCAGCGTGCCGATCGTCGTGTTCGGCAGCTCGGTGGTGCTCAAGCTCGTGCAGCGCTTCCCCATCATCATCCAGCTCGGCGCCGCCGTGCTGGCCTTCACAGCCGCCAAGATGATTGTCAACGAGCCGCTGCTGGATGAGGTGTTTGACCCGCACACGGCCGCGCGCTGGGCCGCCTACGCAGTCGCTGTCGTTGGCGTACTGGCTGCCGGCTGGTGGCATGCGCGCCGCCAAAACCAAAGTCATCACTCCGGCCAGGCGGCCTGAGTCCGACAACCCTGTTCCCCCCGTCCCTTAATCAACAAGGAGTAGATCATGGACAAAATCATTGTGTATGTGGACGATGTCGAGTACGCACAGCATCAGCTGGTGCCGATGGAAGGCAAGTTGCCCGGCAAACAGCAGGCAACCCACTGGATCGTGGTCGCCTGCCCGCCGCGGATGACCCGCCATATCAGCAAATGGGTCAATCACACGGCGCGCGAAAACTGGCGCAACAAATGGGCGGAAAAGCTGTTCTCCCAGATCACGCCGGACCTGCAGGCCCAGGGCCACAAGGTCACACCGGTTCTGTCGCGCGGTCCGCTGGTCGAAATGACCCGCGAGCTGCTGGAAAAGCATGGCACCGCTCGCGTCCTCGACGCACGCCGCCCGAAGTTTGGTCAGGATCTGGCCCCGGTCACGCCGGACCAGCCCGCCACCCAGGAGGCGCGTTGGGCCGTCCCCGGAGCGGTCGCCGGCATGGGCGCCTTCCTGGTTCTGGCCAGCGAATAGCACCAGCGGAGGACTTCATGCGCGGGTGCTATGCTTGCCCGCCATGAAACTCCTGATCAAGTGGCTACTGAGCGCGACCGCCTTGCTGGCGGTCGCGCATCTTTACAGTGGCGTCGAACTCCAAAGCTTCACCGCCGCGCTGCTGGCGGCCTTCGTCATCGGGTTGTTCAACATCTTCCTGAGACCCATCCTCGTCCTGCTGACACTGCCTGTCACGCTGCTCACGCTCGGCCTGTTTCTCTTTGTCATCAATGCCCTGCTGTTCTGGGCTGCGGCGAGTGTGCTGGACGATTTTCAGGTGCGCGACTTCGCTGCAGCCCTGCTCGGTTCGCTGCTGTATTCGATGTTCAGCCTCGTGATCGACTCAGCGCTCGAGCGCCTGTTCCCGCAACAATAAATCGATCTGTCGGCTACGCGTGTCGATGATCGACGCCTCGACGTGGTCCACGCCGGGCCCCTGTCGCGCCAGTTCCTGCGCCGCGCGCAGGCGGTCGCGGGCTGCGGCATAGTCCAGGCGGGCGGCATGCACCTCGGCCTCGGCCCGCACAGCCTGCAAGGTCAGGCCCTGGGCAGCATAAGCCGCCGACAACAGCTGCCAAGCCTGTGCATCCCGTGGCCGGCTGGCCAGCCAGACCTGCAGTTGCTCGGCAGCCTTGCGCGGCTGCCCGCTCTGCGTCTGGGCGCGGGCGCGCAGGAACAGCAGGGGGCGGGTCACGGCACTGCCTGCGCCGGGAGTCGCTCCTTCCAGGAACATGCTGGCGCGACGCGGATCCCCGGTTGCGAGAGCGAGTTCGGCACCCAGCAAGCGTGCCTGGTAGGCCGCCCGCGGATCATCGAGCACCATGGCCTGCAAGCGCTCCTGCCAGCGCTGCGCCTGCTCGAATTCACGCAGGCCCACCGCGCCCAGAGCCGCCGCATAGAGCACGCCGGCCTGCTCCGCAGGTGATATCGCCGCCATTTCGCCCTGCGCCCGCAGCAGGGCCGCGCGCAGACTGTCAACTTCCGGGTTCGCCAGCATGCGCGCTCGCGCCGCCAGCATGGCATGCGTCACCGTGAGTTGGGGTACGGCGGTGTGCGTTTGCAGCTGCTGGCGTGCCTGCATGTCGGCAATACGCTCGGTGGTCAACGGGTGGCTGCGCAAGTAAGGAAAGGCGCCCGTGTCGTTGAATCGGTTGGCTTGCTGCAGCTTTTCGAACATACCGACGAAACCCCGGGCGTCGAAGCCGGCCTGCGTCATCACGCCATAACCCACCCGATCGGCTTCACGCTCCATGTCGCGCGAAAAGTTGAGCTGCCCCTGCACTGCTGCTGCCTGCCCGCCCACGATCATCGCCCCTGCAGCCCCCGGATTGCTGGAAGCCGCCAGCGCCCCCAGGATCATCGCGCCGATCAACCAGGGGGCCTGATTGCTCTGGCGGCTGATGATGCGCACGATGTGACGTTGCGTCACGTGGCTGAGCTCGTGCGCCAACACTGAGGCCAGCTCATCTTCGCTGCTCACCACGGCGATCAGGCCCAGGTGCACCCCCATATAGCCCCCAGGCAACGCAAAGGCGTTGACGCTGCGGTCCCGTCCCAGAACGACATCCCAGGCAAAACGCTCCTCCAGTTCCGGCGGCAACTCGCCGCGCTGGCGTGCCCCATCCATCAGGCGCTGCCAGATGCCCTGGACGTATTCGCCCAGAATGGCATCGTCGAGATAGTCGGGATCGCGGTAGAGTTCGCGCGCGATCCGGTCGCCCAGCCGGCGCTCGGCGCTGCTGCTCATCTCCACGCCATCGCCCAATGCTGGCAGCGAGGTCTGCGCGACCACAGGCGCCAGGATCTGCGAGAACGCCAGCAGTCCTGCCAGAAATTGCCGCACTACACGAGCGCGATCAGTCGGGGCTCTTTTCAAAATGAATCCAGCGGCACAAAACCGCGCAGCTCGGCGCTCTGTGCATCGAGCAGCACGGTCCAGAAGGACTTGCGAGCCACCATGGGTAGATACACCAGTTCCCCCGCACTCTTGCCCGTTTGCGCCACGCCCTCGTTGATCGCCGCCGCCTGCTGCGGAAAACGCGCGCTCAATTCAGCCAACGGCCTGGCAGCCGCCAAGATGCGCACCCGTGCCTGTGGATAGGCCTGCCAGAGATCGGGGCGTGCACTCAGGGGGAGCCCCTGCAACGCCATCAGGGTGGCCGTACTCTCTTCGTTGACATCGCGGAAGGGCCGCAGCGCCAGAATTGTGGGCCCGGTCAGTGGCATCTTCCGCACATCTCCCGGCGCCTGGCCCAGGAGTTCCTCGGGCACCTCGATGGCATGCACCACGCGAAAACGGTCGTATTCGAACACCAGATGGACTGGCCGGGCTACGAAAACTGTCCACAGCCCATAGCCCAGGGCAGCCAGCTGGATCAGGCCCACGACCGTCAGATCCCGCACCAGTTCGCTGCGTGGCTTGCTGCGATTGAAGACGGTCAGAGTGATCAGTGGCCCCAGAATCACATCGACCATGATCACGATCAGGAACAGCTCACGCCCTCCCGAGGTATCGCGGTAGGGGTAGGGATACCAGAGCCCGAACACCAGCAGTGCCGCCAGGGCGGCAATGACCAGGCTGAGGCCCAGGTGGATGGCGCTGGCTTTGAGTCGGTCTTGCCAGTGGAATGCTCTCGTCTGCGTCATGGACGTATGATGCTTGAGTTATGTAGAGGTTTCGTAAACCCGGGATTTTCCATGAGTTCTCTGACCCACTTTGATGCCCAGGGCCAGGCCCATATGGTGGACGTGGCCGCCAAGGCCAGCACCCACCGCATTGCCGTGGCCGCCGGCCATATTGAGATGCTACCGGCCACCTTGGCGATTATCGAGTCCGGTACGGCCAAAAAAGGGGATGTCCTGGGGATCGCCCGCATCGCGGGCATCCAGGCTGCCAAAAAAACCAGCGATCTGATCCCTTTATGCCACCCGCTGGCGCTCACGCGGGTCGCCCTTGATTTCTCGCTGCATCCCGCCGCGACTGCCACACCAGCCCACGTGGTCTGTACGGCCACAGTGGAGACCGTCGGCCCGACTGGGGTTGAAATGGAAGCCCTGACGGCCGTGCAGGTTGCCCTGCTGACCATCTATGACATGTGCAAGGCGGTGGACCGCGGCATGACCATGACCGGCGTCCATCTGCTGGAGAAGCATGGCGGCAAGTCGGGCAGTTATCTGGCTCCCTGAAGATTTGCTAATGAGGCTTTACCGGCTCTAGCTGTCTCGCCGCCCAACGCGCATGTTCTTTCGGAAAGGCAGCTTTATAGCGCGCCAGATAGAAATGCGCCGCCTCGTCTCGTCCCAAAAGGACCGCGCACTCGATCAGCTTTTCAACCACCCGTGCTTCGGGTGAATAGTGCAGCACCCGCTGCCCCATTTCATACAGGTGCTCTGCATTCCCTGGCGTCAGCGGTGTCAGGGTGAATTCTGCAAACTGGACCTGATCCTGAAACAGCCAGGTTCCACGTATCTTCTCTAACGTGTTGTCCCGGTAAGCTGCCGCTCTGAAATCCGGAGGGTAGAAAATCTGGCTGACGCGGTGGTAGTCCCAGGCCGAGTAGCCAAGCCCCGTCAGCGCACCAGCCGCCAGGACCAGATCCCGCATCTTCCAGGAAAGCCGGGCCGCCGTATTTGATGACAGCTCAGCCTTCCTGACCAGCACCCAGACGCTGAGAAGTGCCGCCAGCTGAAAGGGGCCAAACCACAGTGGATACTCCAACATGCTGTGCAGGAGGATCAGACCGAGCACGGACCAGGCCACCTGTCGGTCGGCATTCATTTCCCGCCAAGGACGCGCGCGCCAGACTAGCCACAGGCCCAGCCCGCAGAGCAGCAATGCGACCGGCACCCCCAGTTCCGCACTGAGATGCATCGGCAGGTTGTGCGCGTTATCCAGAATTTCGCAGAACCGAACGCCTGGATAGAGCGTGATGAAATGCGCATAGTCCAGTTCACCCCAGCCCCATCCGGTCCAGGGTCTGGCAGGAATCAGGTGCATCACGTTGCTCCAGAGAGCGAGTCGGCTGGTGCATGCATCTTCTGCCGTCCGCAAACGCGACCACACACCCAGGGTGGATGCCTCATTGCCTGCAAATAGTGGCAGTAGCATGCTTGTGGCCACATACGCGAGCAATCCGCCGATCAGCAGCCGACCTTGCTCTGCCTGGCGCCACTGTCCCCAGACAGCGACCATCCCGGCCAGCATGATCAACTGCAGCAAACCGGTGCGCGATGCTGATGCTGCATTGGCTGCGGCCAGAACAAGAGTGGCGAGGATGAGCCCCGTCTTCAGCATCTTGTTGGCTGTAGTCACCTTCATCGACAGCCCGATCACCGCGGCCAGTCCAATGTTGGTCAGCGTGGCGAACTGGTTTTTCTGGCGCAAATTGCCATACGCCTCTCCTGCAGGTGCGTAGATGAACCACGGATCCAGGCCGTGTGCCCACCCCGCATACTGAAGCAAGCCAATGACGGCACTGACAACAGCAGCCAGCACCCAGCCCATGAAGATGATGTTCGCTGAAAGCTGATGTCTGCACAGCCACAGCAGAACGCCGCAGCCTAAGCTCACTTGCCACGACAACACGCTGGGCGAGGGGCCGAATGCCCATGGGTTAAGCCACGGAAACGCCAGCAGCAAGACTAGCGCACTGTCTCGGTATCCCATGCTTACTCTGGCAGCTTCAGCTCTCTCAGCTGTGGGTACTGATTGTTTTGCTGTTCCAGGATCAGCTGCTTGGCTTGTCTGTAGCTGATCTCACCGTAGTGGGCTCTGAGGGATTTCATCTCGATCAATGCCTGCTCAACTTGCCCATTCAATGCAAGTGCCACCGCATAGCGCATTTGCAGGGTCGCCCAGTTATAGTTTTTATTGAGCACTTTCATGCTCTCCAGCTCTGCGCTGGACATCCCCGGACGGGGCTGGACCCGCCCCAGTTTCAGAACGGCACCCAGCTGGTTGAGTATCCACAGATCTGGTGCTTCATAGTTTTCCGGCGTACGACCGACGCTTCGCATCTCAAAGCGCATGACCCGGTAGTCTTCCTCCACCTGAACATACTCGTATCCAACCCGTGCAGACAAAACGGCAAAGACCACCACCAGACTGATCCCTATCCACCTTCCTGGTAAGCGATCGATGATCCACGCACTTGATTTCTCAGCACTTTGCCTGGTGCTCAATGAACCGAACAGGAATGCCACCGTGAAGAGAAAATAAGCATACGCGAATGGAAACTCAACCAGGCTGTGGACCAGAACCGGCAGTGCCGCTGCCATCAGCAGCAGTTGACGCGGATCATTGATGCGGTACACGGCGCGCAACAGCCACCAGGCCATGGTTGCCATCAACAGAATCGCTAATGGTATGCCCAGCCACAACGTGAGATCCAGCACCAGACTATGCGCATAGTCTGTGAGTAATCCGTTGCTGATGTGGGCGGTACCTGCTTTGTGGCCCGCCACCGTCTGCCCCCAGCCATAACCCCACCAAGGTGACTGCTCAATTCCGGCCAGTATCTGGCGCCACAAGACCACGCGGGCGTTATCCTGCGTCAAACTGGCAAGCGCGCGCGACTCCCCCGTTGCCAACAACGTTACGTTGGCAGGCTTCCAGGCGAGCCACATGGCCAGCAGCATGGACCACCAGCCCAGCACGGCTCGCAGGCCCCCTATCCTCCAGGTGGTCTGGCCGCGCCACAGCAGGAACAGGCCCAGCAAAGCAGCAGACAACCAGCCGGCACGGGATTGCGCCATCGCCAGGCCAAAGGACAACCAGGTGACCAAAGCCCATGCTTGCCAACGCCTCAGGTAGTGCTGGTGGTAGAGCCAGACACTCATCACCAGCCCCATCAGGAGCAGGGTAGCCAAGTGGTTCGACTGCGCCAGATTACCGTTGGGGCGCCCGCCCTGAGGTCGCTCCACGATCAGATTTGCGTAACTCGCCTCCAGATCAAGCCACTGCAGAGCAGCCACGTAGACTGAAATAGCAGCGGCGACTACCAACAACCCGGCCAGCCAGCTCAGTATCTTGTCACCGGCGGCGGATTTATCGGCAAGGTTACTGCCCAGCAACCAGGCCAAGGCAAAGCCCCCGAGATAGAGGCTGCTCATGACGGCTTCACCTGAGTAGGCGATTTGCCCCGCCCCCCATTGCAGCCAGATCAGCCCGATCAAGACCATAGGCAGCAAGGCGGCCCGATCCAGCACCCACTTCCGCGCTCTGGACACCCACGCCAGACCCACCACCACCAGCGCCACGAAGGTCAGGCTCTCACCATGAAAGCTTAGCCATGGCGGGTAATGATTGGGTGTCAGCCAGGCGCCCAGATACGCCAAAAGGCCCAACGCCAGAATCAGCGTGAGCCATGAAAAACGCCCCTCGCGGGGCGTTTTATTTGCGATGCTTGCGCTAGGCAAGATCAACCGCGGCAGGAGCCGGGCAGGAAGTTGGGCTTGACGTTCGTGCCATCAGCCGTGGAGCCACAGCGCCAGCCGAATACCGGCGTGCCCAGGTCGGCAGCCCTCAACTGCACAGTGGCGGTTCTCATCGGGACCAGGGTCACATCACCCTGCGCACCTTCCACCAGGGAGGCGACGGTGATCTTGCCATCGACGTCGGTGTAAATGGAAGCCACGTACTTGCTGGGCTGGGCGGTGTTGGTCGAGACGAGCGGACCGGCCTCGCAACCCCAGTTATTGGGAGCGGTGGACATGGTGGCGGATTGGTACATCTCGGTGATGGTGGTACGGCAAGCGGAAGCCGCCAAAATCACTTCCGACATCTTGGCACGCTTGGTGTAGTCCTGATAGGCCGGCAGGGCGACGGCGGCCAGAATGCCGATGATCGCAACCACGATCATCAGTTCGATCAGGGTGAAACCCTTTTGCAGAGAACGCTTCATGTATAGCTCCTTGGTTAAAGAAATGGATACAGCTGGGCTGTATGGTCTAGTTCAGCACTTTCTGTGCCAATCTAGAACCGTGAAATAAGTTGTTGCTTTACGGTGAAATCCCCGAATTACCGCCAATTCGAGGTTCATTTCTGTCCCATCTCGGCCCTGGTCTGACATTTTTGTACGGCCAGCTTTGTCACTTGATGCAAACCTGCCGCACCTGCTTCAGGTCAGTCACGCCCAGCATGATCTTCTCCATGCCGTCCATTTTCAGGGTCCGCATGCCGCTTTCCACGGCGGCGGCGAAGATTTCAGCCACGCGGGCACGTTCCTGCACCAGCTTTTTGATATGGTCATCAGCGATCAGCAATTCGTGCAGACCCAGCCGGCCTTTGTAGCCGGTCTTGTTGCATTTGTCGCAGCCCACCGGCTTGTAGAAGCGCAGCTTGCCGTCTTCACCGTAGTTGACCACCCATTCCTCATAGAGTTTCTGGGCTTCACCGCTGAAGTCCGCCTTCCAGGCCTTGGTGTTGCGCAGTTCCTGGGCGTACTCGGAGATGAAGCTGTTGACCTCCGATGTGCCCGGGTTATAGGGCTCCTTGCAGTCGCACAGCTTCTTGGCCAGGCGCTGGGCCAGAATGCCCAGCAGCGCATCGGCAAAATTGAACGGGTCCATGCCCATGTCCAGCAGTCGGGTGATGGACTCGGGCGCGGAGTTGGTATGCAGGGTGGAGAACACGAGGTGACCGGTCAGCGAGGCTTCCACACCCATGGACACGGTTTCCTTGTCGCGCGACTCGCCGACCATGATGATGTCCGGGTCGGCGCGCAGGAAGGCGCGCATGATCAGGGCGAAGTCAATGCCGGCCTTCTTGTTGATCTGTACCTGGCGCAGGCCCTTTTGCGTGATTTCCACCGGATCCTCGGCCGTCCAGATCTTGGTGTCGGGCGTGTTGAGGAACTTCAGGATGGAGTGCAACGTGGTGGTCTTGCCGGAACCGGTCGGGCCGCAGACGTAGAACAGGCCGTAGGGCTTGCTGACCGTGGACTCCAGCCGCTCACGGTTGTGCGTTGTCAACCCAAGCTTCTCCAGCGGAATGGGTTCGCCAGCTGCGAGGATACGCATCACCACGTCTTCGACACCACCGGCCGAGGGGATAGTCGCCACCCGCAACTCGATATCCAGCGGACCGTATTTCTTGAACTTGATCTTGCCGTCCTGCGGCTTGCGACGCTCTGAAATATCGAGGTCGCACATGATCTTCAGACGCGTGACCATGGCCTGGCGGAAATGCGCCGGCACCTCAATATAGGGCGCCAAGGTGCCGTCGATACGGAAACGGATGCCGGTCTTGAGCTTGCCCGGCATGGGCTCGATGTGGATGTCCGAAGCCTTCTGCTGATACGCCTCGATGATGATCTTGTTGACGAACTTGACCAGTTCGTTGTCGGCTGCGGCCGACTCCAGCGAATCGTCGTTGCCGCCCTCGTCATCGAGCGGGCCGCCCATGTCGGCCAGCAACTGGTCGATCGTGGTGCCATCAACTATCGCGCCGAACAGCTGCGCCAGCGTCTGCTCGAATTCGGTCTGCGTGGTGACGCGGTAGGAGAACTTGTTGATGCGCGAGAACACCTGCGGCACGACGCGGGCACCGCGTGTGGCCTCGGGGTCCAGGCACATGATGACCAGCCCTTCGGGCGACTCTTCCAGCGGGATCCAGCCCTGGCCTTCGGCGAATTCACGCTTGAGCGAACCATGCAGTATTTCGGAACGGATCCGCCCCGCATTGAAGGGCTCGTAAGGCACGCCGAAAAACCTTGCCAGCGACGGGCCGACCTGGGCCGACGTGATCTGGTGCTTGTTCAGCAGCAGATGCTCGACCGGCTGGCCTTCGTTGCGCGCCTCCTGTACGCAGTCCTGCAGCTGGGTACCGCTCAGCAGGCCATCTGCGACCAGGCCGTCATACTTTGTCGCCCGGATGCGCTGAGGCTCATCCACCTTCTGCAGGCGCTGGCGGATGGCCGTCGCCAGTGTCTTGCAGAGCTGGATGACGCCCTTGATATCCAGTTCGCTGAAGGGTTGGTCGCTCTTGTTGTTGATGACCTGCAGCACGCCGTAGAGGTTGCCGCCCTCGATGATGGGCGACACCAGCATCTGCTTGGTCCGGTAGCCGGAACGCTTGTCGACCTCTTTCAGGAACGCCAGCTGGGGATGAATCTGCTTGAGCGCCTCCTCGTCGTAGACATCCGCCAGGTTCAGCAGCTTGCGGCTGAACGCCACGTAACCGGCAATGCTTTGCGGGCTGATGGGCAGCTTGAGTTCGCGGCTGCTGGTCAGGCCGGTCTTGATCTTGGAAACAATGGATGTTTCGTCATCGCCGATCGCATACAGGGTCAGCCGGTCGGCGTTGAACAGCTTGCAGATCTCGGGGCTGACCTCCAGCATGATCTGCTCGACGTTTTCAGTTTCGTGAATGCGCAACACCACCTGCTTGAGCTGGCGTACAAACAGTGCCTCGAAGGACTTGTCCTGCTTGTCCGATGCCGGATGCTGGGAATCGCGGAAGACCTGCTCGGCGGGGGTGCCTCCGCCTGGGGGTTTCATGACTGCACTCATAGTTCAAACTCCTGCCCGGCCTGCAACCAGCGGATGTCATGCGCTGCCTGTCTGGCACTGGGACGATGGCCTTCCAGTTTGCGGATTTCAGACATGATCAACTCGGTTTCTGCTGGTTTGGTATGCGTGATGTAGATCGGATATTTTTTGTCGACCGCAATGCAGTCCAGTTCCTGGGCGAGCACTTCGGGTGACAGATGCTGACTCGTTTCTGCGAGCTGGCTCTCGCGGCTACTGAAGGCCGTTTCAATCACGAGCATGCTGACGTCCAGCTGGTTGACCCTGCGCCAGAAAGCGGGGTTACGCCCCGTGTCACCCGAGAACACCCAGCAGGCCTGCTGCGCCAGCACGGCATAGCCCACTGCCGGCACTGTGTGCACGGCCGGCAGCACCTCGATACGCTTGTCCCCTATGCGCAGCACCTGCCCCACCCGGATTTCCTCGAAGCGGATGAATGGGGTATTCACCGTGGGCAGACGCGTGAAATCCGGCCAGATGACATCATTGAAAATGTGCGCCTTCAGTGCCTCAATGGTGCCGGCCAGCGCATGTACCAGCACCGGGCTGCCACGACGCGTTGCAATCGCGTCGAGCATCAGGGGCAAGGCGGCCACATGGTCCAGGTGGGCATGCGTCAACAGCACATGGTCGACACGCAGCATCTCGTCCAGAGTCAGGTCGCCGACGCCAGTCCCTGCATCTACAAGAACGTCGTCATCGACAAGAAAGGACGTGGTGCGGCATTCCCTGGCGATCGCGCCTGAGCAGCCCAACACACGCACCTTCATGACCACTCCT
>NZ_KQ483358.1:717056-749917 GCF_001432305.1 Curvibacter sp. PAE-UM | reverse complement strand
GGGCCCGGGCGGGCCCCGCCACGGACTCAATTCTGGATGAATTGCATTTTCGTGCCCGCCAGTTCGATCACGTCGCCACTCTTGAGCGCCACCGGCTCGTTGCCGATCGGTGCACCATTGAGCAGCGGGATACCGGAGCCCTCGACATGCGCCACGACAAAACCCTGCGAACGTCGCGAAATCGATGCCACAGCCACCCCCGGCTTGCCGACCGTCGTGACCGCCTTGGTCAGGGGGACTTCGCGGCCAGAGGCCGTACCGGAGAGGACGCGCAGTGCGCCATTCAGGTTACCGCCTTCTGCAGCAGCCGGCACGGGCGTTTCTCCCGGCTTGAAGAGCATGGTCTTGTCAAAGCCCGGTGCCTCGGCCTCGTTGACGAACTTGATCTTGTACTTGCCAACCTCAATGGTGTCGCCGTTCTGCAAAGCCTGTTTCTTGACGGCCTTGCCATTGACATAGGTGCCATTGGTGCTGTTGAGATCTTCCAGCGTGACCTCGCTGCCCGTCATCTGCAATGCTGCATGTTCACCACTGACGGCCAGATTGTCGATCACCACGTCGTTGTATGGTCGCCTCCCAAAGGTCGTGCGCTCCTTGGTCAACTGCACTTCCTTGATGACAACACCGTCGATCGATACGATCATTTTCGGCATGCCCGACTCCTATTCCTGTTGCTCGTTATGAATATACCTTCGTTATTTTCCCAGCAATCGCGCCATCAGGCCGCGCTTTTCTGCGCCCATCTCGGCCTGTACCAGCAGGACCGTGATATTGTCGCGACCGCCATGTGCATTGGCCGTGTCGACCAGGGCTTTCGCTCGCAGCTCAGCTGCCAATGGCATCTGCAGGATTTTCGCAATATCCTGATCCCTGACCATATCGGACAGGCCATCCGAGCACATCAGGTAGACGTCGCCGGGCTCGACGGCGTGCTCATGCACCTCCAGCAGGACAGCGTCATCCACCCCGAGGGCACGCGTCACCAGATTCTTGTTCATGGACAGGGCCGCCTGCTCGGGCGTCAGCAGGCCGGCGTCGATCTGCTCCTGCAGCAGGGAATGGTCCCGGGTGATCTGGACCAGTTCCCCCTGGCGCAGCCGGTAGCAACGTGAATCGCCGATGTGCCCGATCACCAGGTCTGCACCACGAAACACGCCAGCCACCAGGGTGGTGCCCATGCCCGAGTAGTGCGCATTGGCATGCGCGGCCCGGAAAACCGCCGAATTGGCATTGCCCACGCAGATTTCAAGCGCCCGGCGGATGTCCTGCACTGTCGCTGTAGCCGCAGACTCGGTGAGCCAGCGGCTCATCTCCGAGTTGATGATGGAAGTCGCCATGCTGCTGGCCACTTCACCGGCGTTGTAGCCGCCCATGCCATCAGCCAGGATGGCGACGCCCGCGCTTTCGTCAAAGCCGACCGCGTCTTCGTTGTTTTCCCGCGTCAAGCCGGAGTCGGTCTGTGCACAAAACCTGTAAATCATGGCTTCTGTCGTCATGGCTCAATGATTTACCTGGGGAAGACTGGACGCGCAGAAAGGCCGCGCCGCGCCCCTGAGGTCCGGAGAGATGCCCGTAAAGACACGGCACACGCCGGCCTCGATTCCGGTTGAGACCGCCTGCTGGAGAATGAAGTTGCCAATTCGTGCCTGTTCAGATCCGCAGGGCTCTTGCTGTAGATAATCAGGAGCCCACCATGAAACCAGCGTACCGAGGGTACGCCATACAAGCTGTCGACCTTAGCAGAGCAACTCCCGGCCGGCAAGGTAGTAATACGCAGGGCTCTGTCTTTTTTTGCAAAGTCCCGTAACTGCCCGGAACAAGGGTCCCGGTCCGGAAGCCAGGGCGCCCCGGAAACCGGCTCCGGATCAGCAAGCTGAGATCAGCCCTCTGCCGCCGACTTATGTCGCTTTTGCAGAGCGCGCCCCAGCAGGACTACGAAGATCGCGCCGGCTGCGGCCGCCACGTAGTGCAACCAGGGATTTTCCATGGCGATTTCCTTGAGCGCCACATCGCTGACGATGGTTTCGCCACCGACCCAGCCAATCAAGGCCGCGCCCAATGTCACGATGATCGGGAAACGCTCCATCAGGCGAATCATCAGGGAGCTGCCGAAAATCACCAGCGGGATGCTGATCGCCAGACCGATCATGAGCAACAGGTTGCTGCCCTTGGCGGCTGCCGCGACGGCAATCACGTTGTCCAGGCTCATGACCACGTCGGCAATCAGGATGGTACGCACAGCAGCCATCAGGCCACCGCCTTCGCCACCGTGACCCTCCTCGTCGTCGTCTTCGCTGAGCAGTTGCACCCCGATATACAGCAGCAGCAGACCGCCAACGACCTGCAGGAACGACATCTGCAAGAGCTGGGCAGCTACCAGCGTCAGCGCGATACGCAGCACGACGGCGGCGCCCGAACCGAAAAGAATGGCTTTTTTCTGCTGGTGTGCAGGCAACGAACGCGCCGCCAGTGCAATCACCACGGCGTTGTCGCCGGACAGAATGATGTTGATCCAGACGATCTTGAGCAGACCAATCCAGAAATTGACATCCTGCATGATTTCCATCGAAGTGCTCCTGAAGTTATATCTGTAATGAAAGAGCGCTCCAGACAGTCCGTCTGGAGCGCTCCCAGGGATCTTGCGATCAAGTGTGCCTTAACTGCGCACACTTATGGATGCGTATTTTTGCTTACAGCAGCGCCTTCAGCAGCTTGCCCATCTCGGACGGGTTGCGGGTGATCTTGAAACCACATTCCTCCATGACCGCCAGTTTGGCGTCGGCCGTGTCGGCGCCACCGGAAATCAGGGCACCGGCATGGCCCATGCGCTTGCCGGGAGGGGCCGTCACGCCAGCGATAAAGCCGACCACGGGTTTCTTCATGTTGGCCTTGCACCAGCGGGCGGCTTCCGCCTCGTCCGGACCGCCGATCTCGCCGATCATGATGACGGCATCGGTATCCGGGTCGTCGTTGAAGGCCTGCATCACGTCGATGTGCTTGAGACCGTTGATCGGGTCGCCACCGATGCCCACGGCCGAGGACTGGCCCAGGCCGATTTCGGTCAGTTGCGCCACGGCTTCATAGGTCAGCGTGCCAGAGCGGGAGACCACGCCGATACGGCCCTTGCGGTGGATGTGGCCGGGCATGATGCCGATCTTGATCTCGTCGGGCGTGATCAGGCCGGGGCAGTTGGGGCCCAGCAGCAGGGTCCTCTTGCCGCCCGCAGCTTCCTTGGCCTTCATCTTGTTGCGCACCATCAGCATGTCGCGCACCGGAATGCCCTCGGTGATGCAGATCGCCAGGTCCAGATCGGCCTCGACCGCTTCCCAGATGGCGTCGGCGGCACCCGCCGGCGGCACGTAGATCACCGACACGGTGGCACCGGTCTGCTTGGCGGCTTCCTTGACCGAGGCGTAGATCGGGATGTTGAAGATCGATTCACCGGCCTTCTTGGGGTTCACGCCAGCGACAAAGCAGTTCTTGCCGTTCGCGTATTCCTGGCACTTTTCCGTATGGAACTGGCCGGTCTTGCCGGTGATGCCCTGGGTGATGACTTTGGTGTCTTTGTTGATGTAGATCGACATGACGGTTCCTTGGGTAGCTTTACTTGGCAGCCTTGACGGCTGCGACCACCTTCTGGGCGGCTTCGGCCATGGTGTCGGCACTGATGATGGGCAGGCCGGACTCGGCCAGCATCTTCTTGCCCAGCTCTTCGTTCGTGCCCTTCATGCGCACCACCAGCGGCACGCTGAGGTTCACGGCACGGCAGGCCGTGATCACCCCGGTGGCAATGGTGTCGCACTTCATGATGCCGCCGAAGATGTTGACCAGAATGGCCTTCACCTTGTCGTTCTTGAGCATGATCTTGAAGGCTTCGGTGACCTTCTCGGGGGTGGCACCGCCGCCCACGTCCAGGAAGTTGGCCGGCTCGGCGCCGAACAGCTTGATGGTGTCCATGGTGGCCATGGCCAGGCCGGCACCGTTCACCAGACAGCCGATGTTGCCGTCGAGCGAGATGTAGGCCAGATCGAACTTGGAGGCCTCGATTTCGGCCGGATCTTCCTCGTCCAGGTCACGCAGGGCGACGATCTCGGGGTGGCGGAACAGGGCGTTGGCGTCGAAGTTGAACTTGGCATCCAGGGCGATGACGTTGCCCTTGCCATCGCGGTTCAGCGGATTGATCTCGACCAGCGAGGCGTCCGTCTCCATGTAGCACTTGTAGAGCTTCTGGCAGACGTCGATGAACTGCGCTTGCGAATCGGCCGGCATGCCCACGCCCTTGGCCAGTTCCACGCCTTGCGCCTGGGTCAGGCCGGTCAGCGGATCGACGAATATCTTGACGATCTTCTCGGGCGTGGCGTGCGCCACTTCCTCGATGTCCATGCCACCCTCGCTGGAGGCGATGAAGGCGACTTTCTGCGTGGCACGGTCGGTCACCACGGACAGGTAGTATTCTTTCTGGATGTCGGCACCGTCCTCAATGTAGAGGCGACGGACTTTCTGGCCTTCGGGACCGGTCTGGTGGGTCTTGAGCTGCATGCCCAGGATCTCGCCGGCCAGGCGTTTGACGTCGTCGACGGACTTGGCCACCTTCACGCCACCGCCCTTGCCGCGGCCACCGGCATGGATCTGCGCCTTGACGACCCAGACCGGGCCACCCAGCTTCTGGGCAGCCTCGACCGCCTCCTGGACTGTGAAGGCCGGAATGCCGCGCGGCACAGGCACACCAAAATGACGCAAGATGTCCTTGCCTTGGTACTCGTGGATCTTCATGAGGGCTCTCTCAGGAAATGGATTTCTGTCCTGCCACGGAACCGGCGTGTCCCGTAGCTGGTGCTGGGTTCAGCACAGCCTTGGAATGTATCATGTTGCTCTGCACCAAAACTGACGGATTTCAGCCCGGTCCCATAATTTCCGTCAACCGAGGCATAAGCCATGTCCATCCAGAAAATCTTCATCGACGGTGAAGCCGGAACCACCGGCCTGCAGATCCGTGAGCGCCTGCTGGCCATGCCGCAGGTCGAACTGTTGAGCATTGCAGCTGCGCAGCGCAAGGACCCGGCCGCCAAGCGGGAGCTGCTGTCTGGCGCTGATCTGGTCATCCTCTGCCTGCACGATGAGGCCGCTGTCGAGACCGTGGCACTGGTCGATGCGCTGGAAAAGACGTCCGGCCGGCCCGGCCCCAAGATCATCGACGCCTCCACCGCGCACCGGGTCGCCCCGGGCTGGGTCTATGGCTTCCCTGAGCTCACACGCAGCCAGGCGCAGGCCGTGACGCAGGCCCGCCGCGTCGCCAACCCGGGCTGCTACCCGACCGGCGGCATCGCCCTGTTGCGCCCGCTGGTCGATGCCGGCCTGCTGCCGCCGGACTATCCTGTCGTGATGTCGGGCTACTCCGGCTATTCGGGAGGCGGCCGCCAGATGATCGAGGCCTACGAGGTCACGCACAGCGCACCGCCACTGGAAATCTACGGTCTGAGCCTGGCCCACAAGCACCTGCCCGAGCTGCAACGCTACAGCGGCCTGAGCCGCCGGCCCATCTTCGTGCCGGCTGTTGGCAATTTCTACGCCGGCATGCTGGACCAGATCGGCCTGCAATTTGATCTGATGAAGGGTGTCACGCGCACCCAGCAGCTGGAAGACGTGCTCCGCGCGCACTACGCCGGTAGTGAGTGGGTCAGCGTGGTGCCGCCGGCAGCAGGTGGCCGGCTGGAGCCGACCGCGCTCAACGGCACGAACCAGATGGAACTCAGCGTCTATGGCAACGATGCGCTGGGCCAGGCCGTGCTGGTGGCGCGTCTGGACAATCTGGGCAAGGGCGCCAGCGGCGCTGCGGTGCAGAACCTCAAACTGATGCTGGGCCTGTAATCAGGCTTCTTCGTCGGCCGGATCGCCGCCCAGCACACGGCGCACCACCTCCCCAGCAAAGCCTCGTGCCAGCAGAAACCGCGTCTGCCGCGCCCGCTCCTGGGGAGTCTGCGGCAGGGCATCGAACTTTCTTTGCCAGACTTCGCGCGCACGCCCCAGTTCGCTGTCCTTGAGGCCGGACAGGGTCCGGGCGATCAATTCGCCGTCCAGCCCCTTGTCCTGCAACTCCTGGCGTATGCGTGTCGAGCCAAGCCGGCTCGCGCGCCGGTTCAGCACCGACTCGGCCACCCGCTCCTCGCTGATGAAGCCCCGGGCCTGCAGCTCGTCGAGCGCCAGCGCCAGCGTGCCAGGCTCTTCCTCGTAAGGCTGGAGCTTGCGCTCGAGCTCGCGGCGCGAGTGCTCGCGCTGGCTCAGCAGGCGCAACGCCCGGCCCTTGAGTGTGGGCTGGAACGACAACCGTGCCGTCGCCATGGCTCGCTCCCCGTTACCGGCCTCCCGTCTTATTCAGCCGCGGCTTCTGTCGCCTCGTTGAGCAGCGGAATGCCCAGGGACTCGCGCACCTTGTTCTCGATCTCGTGCGCCAACTCCGCGTTCTCGCGCAGGAACTCGCGCGCGTTGTCGCGACCTTGCCCGATTTTCTCGCCGTTGTAGGCGTACCAGGCGCCGGATTTCTCGATGATCTTGGCGTTGACACCCATGTCGATGATCTCGCCATGGCGGCTGATGCCCTCGCCGAAGAGGATGTCGAACTCCGCGGTCTTGAAGGGCGGCGCCACCTTGTTCTTGACGATCTTGACCTTGGTCTCGTTGCCGATGGCCTCTTCGCCCTTCTTGATGGTGCCGGTGCGGCGGATGTCGATGCGCACCGAGGCGTAGAACTTCAGCGCATTGCCGCCGGTCGTGGTCTCGGGGCTGCCGAACATCACGCCAATCTTCATGCGGATCTGGTTGATGAAGATGACCATGCAGTTGGTCTTCTTGATGGTGGCGGTCAGCTTGCGCAGGGCCTGGCTCATCAGGCGCGCCTGCAGCCCGGGCAGGGAATCGCCCATCTCGCCTTCGATCTCGGCCTTGGGCGTCAAGGCTGCCACCGAGTCGATCACGATCAGGTCCACGGCGCCGGAGCGCACCAGGCTGTCGACGATCTCCAGCGCCTGCTCGCCCGTGTCGGGCTGGGAGATCAGCAGATCGGGCAGGTTGACGCCCAGTTTCTGCGCGTACTGCACGTCCAGCGCGTGCTCGGCATCGACAAAGGCGCAGGTGCCGCCGATCTTCTGCATCTCGGCGATGACCTGCAAGGTCAGCGTGGTCTTGCCCGAGGATTCAGGGCCGTAGATCTCGACCACGCGGCCGCGCGGCAGGCCGCCCACGCCCAGCGCGATGTCCAGACCCAGGGAGCCGGTGGAGACGACCTGGATGTCCTCGATCGCCTCACCTTCGCCCAGGCGCATGATCGTGCCCTTGCCAAATTGCTTCTCGATCTGGGCCAGTGCGGCCGCCAGGGCTTTGGCTTTTTCACTGTTGGCGACGCTGATGGATTTGCCGGATACGTCCATGACTTGCTCCTTGGGTGGGGTTGACTCAGTTCCAGTGTTTTTAATCACAGGCTGGATGCTTGACCAGTAATTTATCCGTCTTGTACTTTCCAGTAAAGGCATAAATTAGTCATTTTGGTTTACTATTTGCCCATGACAGATGCCGCCACTTTTCCAGTCGACGACGGCTGGCGCCAGACCCACCTGGGTCGCCTGCTGGGCCACGCCATGCGCCGCTTCGACCAGCGCGTGCTCCACCTGATGGCGCATGACGCCGAGGTGCCGCTGGCCCTGTCCAACCTGGCCGCGCGCGGCCAGGTCAGCGCCGCCCACATCCACATCACGCGCCATCTGGCCGTGCAGGGCGCGCGACTCCAGGAACTTGCGGAATCGGCAGGGATGAGCAAACAGGCCATGGGCAAGCTGGTCGACCAATGCGAGGCCTGGGGCCTGGTCACGCGCGAAGCCGACAGGCGTGATGGCCGCGCCAAGCTTGTGCGCTTCACGCCCGCCGGACTGGCCTGGTTGCGTGGCTTCCAGCGGGCCGTGATCCAGGCCGAAGCCGAACTCAAACTGGCCGTGAGCCCCGAAGTGGCCACCGTGATTGCCCTTGGGCTCGAAGCCTATGCCAGCGCCTAGAATCGGCACATGAAGCGCCCAGCCGGCGAACCACAGCCGGCAGGCGCGAGGAGACAAGCATGCGGATACTGATCGCCGAGGATGACCAGGTACTGGCCGACGGCCTGCTGCGCACACTGCGCAGTTCAGGTGCGGCCGTCAACCACGTGGCCAGCGGCTCCGAGGCCGACGCGGCGCTGATGACCAACAATGAGTTCGACCTGCTGATCCTGGACCTGGGCCTGCCCAAGCTGCACGGGCTGGAGGTGCTGAGAAAGCTGCGCGCGCGCGGCTCCAGCCTGCCTGTGCTCATCCTCACGGCGGCCGACAGCGTGGAGGAGCGCGTGAAGGGACTGGACTACGGTGCCGACGACTACATGGCCAAGCCCTTCTCGCTGCAGGAACTGGAGGCGCGCGTACGCGCGCTGGTGCGCCGCGGCATGGGTGGCACCAGCAGCCATATCAAGCACGGCCCGCTGGTCTACGACCAGGCCGGGCGCGTGGCCACCATCGACGGACGCATGGTCGAACTCTCGGCACGCGAGCTGGGCCTGCTGGAAGTGCTCTTGCAGCGCACCGGCCGACTGGTCAGCAAGGACCAGCTGGTCGAGCGCCTGTGCGAGTGGGGCGAGGAAGTGAGCAACAACGCCATCGAGGTCTACATCCACCGCCTGCGCAAGAAGATCGAGAAGGGGCCCATCCGCATCGCCACCGTGCGAGGCCTGGGTTACTGTCTCGAAAAGATCCCGAACAGCTGACCGCCGGGCAAGGCCTACTCCACCGCAACGCCTGCATCGTGAAACTTTTCCAGCGCGAGCAGCGCTCGCTCTTCGGTGAGATCCTGGACTGGATGCTCACGCCCTTGCTGCTGCTGTGGCCGATCAGCCTGGTGCTGACCTGGCTGGTCGCGCAAGGCATTGCCGGCAAGCCTTTCGACCGCACGCTCGAGTACAACGTCAACGCCCTGGCCCAGCTGGTCACGGTCAACCAGCAGCACGTGCAGTTCAACCTGCCCCTGCCGGCACGGGAACTGCTGCGCGCCGATGACATCGACACGGTCTATTACCAGGTCCTGGGCGTGCGCGGTGAGTACCTCAGTGGTGAGCGCGACTTCCCGCTGCCGCCCGAGGACGCACCGGTCACAGGCAGCGAGGTACGCCTGCGAGACGACACCTTTCACGGCCAGGACATCCGGGTCGCCTATATGTGGGTCCCACTGAATCCGCAAACCTCGAGAACGGTTCTGATCCAGGTCGCCGAAACCCTGGACAAACGATCGGTGCTGGCCGCCGAGATCATCAAAGGCGTGATGCTGCCGCAATTCGTGACTCTGCCGCTGGCCGTGCTGCTGGTCTGGCTGGCGCTGGTGCAGGCCATCAAACCCCTCAGTCGCCTGGAAGAACGCATACGGGCCCGCCGCCCTGACGACCTCAGCCCGCTGGACGCGCAGACGGTGCCGCTGGAAGTGGCGCCCCTGGTGTCCTCGGTCAACGACCTGCTGCTACGGCTCAAAGACTCGATCGGCACGCAGAAACGTTTTCTAGCCGACGCCGCACATCAACTCAAAACGCCACTGGCCGGCCTGCGCATGCAGGCCGACCTGGCCCAGCGCGAAGGCACCAGCACCGAGGAGCTCAAGCAGTCGCTGCGCCAGATCGGACGCGCCAGCATCCGCGCCACCCATACCGTCAACCAGTTGCTGGCACTGGCCCGTGCCGAAGCCGGCACCATGGCCATGAGCCGCCAGCCCTGCGACCTGGCCCGGCTCACCATGGAAGTCGTGCAGGACAGCGTGCCACGCGCCATGGACAAACACATCGACCTGGGCTACGAGGGCGCCCAGCCGGCCATGCCCGGCGTCATGCTCGAAGGCAATCCCACGCTGCTCAAGGAACTGGTGCGCAACCTGCTGGACAACGCCATCAACTACACACCGTCCAGCATCGACAAGCCGGGGGTCATCACCGCACGCGTGCTGGCCGACCCATTCGGCAAGATCATCGTGCTGCAGGTGGAGGATTCAGGGCCAGGCATCACGCCAGCCGAGCGTGAACTGGTGTTCCAGCCTTTTTACCGGGCCCTGGGAAACGACGTCGACGGTTCAGGCCTGGGCCTGCCCATCGCACAGGAAATCGCCCAGCAGCACCACGCCCGCATCAGCGTGGAGGACACCCGCCCCGGCCAGACACCGCCAGGGGCGCGCTTCACGGTGCGCTTTGACCTCACGCCGGAATAAGGGCCGACACCATCCGACTCAGCGGCAGCTGCGCAGCGTCTTGTCGCCCAGCGCCGGCTTGATCTCTTCCAGCTTGGGCCGCAGGGCCTCGTCGGCCGCCGGGATCCGCAGCTGGCTTTGCCGGATCTCCGGCCGTTCCTGCACCACGCGCGCCGTGCGCACACCGCGGCGCTGCAGAGCGTTCAACTCGGTCTGAGCCTGTGCCTGGGTCTCGAAACGCCCGAGGGACAGGCCCAGTTGCAATTCCGGGTTGTCCAGCGGCTGCAATCTGAGCTTCATCTTCTCGAGTTCGACCTTCTTTTTCTCCTGCGCAGCGGCGTTGGGGAATTTGCCCATGTAGACGATCCAGCGCGCCGGCTCCACCATCAGCTCCAGCGACCAGGCACCGCCCGGCAAGCTGGTTTCCAGGGCCTTGCGCACGGTCTCGGTCTGGGCCTCGTCAAACAGGCCGGCCTGCAGGCACTCGGGGGGTTTGGGCGGCGTCAGCGCGACCTGTTCGGCGCGGCGCCCCTCGTCGGCCGGCAGGATGCGGATGGCCTCCGGACGGATCTGCTGCGTCAGACGCTGCGGCTCGCTCTGCTCGGCCGGGGCCCAGCCGTAGCTGCGCAGCATGCCCTGCGACCAGGCGTAATAGCCCGCATTCAACAGGACCAGCAGCAGGACAAGGAGACGCAGCATGGGAAGGGTTCGTCTTCAGTTCGAGGGGCGGACGCTGACTTCAGCGCTGGAGATTTTCTTCAGCCCGGCAGCAGTATGCACGAGCAGCGCACCGCTGCCATCCACGCCCCGGGCCTGGCCGCTGCTGCCGTCGCTCAAGGTCACCTCGCGGCCAGCCAGTGCATCCCGTGCCGCGTAGGCGGGATGGAAGGGTCCCCAGCCCTGGGCCTCAAAGCGCTGCACGGCCTGAACCAGGGGCGCGGCCACCTGCAACAGGGCCTGTGGCGCGTCGGTGCCGGGCACCAGCTCCTGCAACCAGGCCGGCGGTGTGCTCAGCCCGGTCGCGTCCCGCGGCCTGATGTTGATACCCACGCCGATGACCGCGTAGCGTGCAGCGCCAATCTGGGTGGTCTCGATCAGGATGCCGGCCAGCTTGCGGTCGGCCAGCCAGACATCGTTGGGCCACTTGAGCCGCAGGTCGGGGTGCAGGCTCTGCACCACGCTCAGGCCCACGGCCAGCGACAGGCCAGACCAGTCGGCCATCTGCAGGGGCAGGCCCAGGGAGAAGGTCAGCACGTCCCCGGGCTGGGTGCCGCTGCTCCAGGCGCGCCCCAGGCGGCCGCGGCCGGCGGTCTGGGCTTCGGCCACCAGCAGCACCGGCTCCAGCCGGCCCGCACGGGCACGGCGCATCAGCTCGGTGTTGGTGGAGTCCAGCTGCGGCAGCACTTCGACCGTGAAACCGGGCAGGGTGGGCACCACCGCTTCCCAGATCGCTTCGGCCGGCCAGCGCAACATGGCGAACTCCTTCAGCGCTTGCCGCCCTTGGACTTGTTTTTCTTCTTGGACTTCTTGGATTTCTTGGGCTTGTCGTCGTCCTTCGGTGCCAGCAGCGTGCCGCGACAGAGCTTGCTGCCGCACCAGCAAGGGTATTCCGCCTTGAGCTTCTTGGTATAGGGCTCGTCGATGATGAGGCCGTAGTCGTAGTTGAGCTCCTCACCGGCCTTGATCTTGCGCAGCGACTTGATGAAGACGCGGCCCTCTTCCTCGTCAGCCTCGCAGTTGGGTTCGCAGGAATGGTTGATCCAGCGCGAGGAGTTGCCGCCCACCTTGGCGTCGATCACATGGTCTTCATCGACGTGAAAATAGAAGGTGTGGTTGGGATCCTTGGGGTCGTGGGGGTGGCGGCGCAGCGCTTCCTCCCAGTTGATGATCTCGCCCACGTACTCGATGAGGGTTTCCCCCCTGGGAATGTCCTGGACAGCAAAGACCCCCTTGCCATGGACGCCGGAGCGACGGGTCTGGATACGGCGGCCGGGTTCGGAAACGGGATTCTTGGACACTGCTGAAAAATTTGGTAAGGTGAACTCGTATGGGCGCGCGTGGGCGCGCCCGTGTATGCGTGCGCGTATGCGCGCGCGAGAAACTGGATTGTAGTCAGATGAAAAACGCAGTTTTAGGCAAAACCCTGATCATTGCTGAAAAGCCTTCGGTCGCCCAGGACATCGTGCGCGCCCTCACGCCCACTGCCGGCAAGTTCGAGAAGCACGATGAGCACTTCGAGAGCGACAACTACGTCGTCACGAGTGCCGTCGGCCACCTGGTGGAAATCCAGGCGCCCGAGCAGTACGACGTGAAACGCGGCAAGTGGAGCTTTGCCCACCTGCCGGTGATCCCGCCGCATTTCGACCTCAAGCCGGTCGACAAGACCAAGACCCGCCTGAACGCCGTGGTCAAGCTGGCCAAGCGCAAGGACGTAGGCCAGCTGATCAACGCCTGTGACGCGGGCCGCGAGGGCGAGCTGATCTTCCGCCTGATCGAGCAATACGCCGGCGGCGCCAAGCCCCTGGGCAAGCCGGTTTCGCGCCTGTGGCTGCAGAGCATGACACCCCAGGCCATCCGCGACGGCTTCGACAAGCTGCGCAGCGACAAGCAGATGCTGCCCCTGGCCGATGCGGCGCGCAGTCGCTCCGAGGCCGACTGGCTGGTCGGCATCAACGGCACCCGTGCCATGACCGCCTTCAACTCGCGCGATGGCGGTTTCTTCCTCACCACCGTGGGCCGCGTGCAGACGCCCACCCTGGCCGTGGTGGTGGAGCGCGAGGAACAGATCCGCAAGTTCATCAGCCGCAACTACTGGGAGGTGCACGCCAGCTTCGGCGCCCAGGCCGGCGACTACGCGGGCAAGTGGTTCGACCCGAAGTGGAAAAAAACCGAGGACGACGCCGAGAAACGCGCCGACCGCGTCTGGAACGAGAAAGAGGCCACGGCTATTGCCGATGCCGTGCGCGGCCAGACCGCCACCGTGATCGAGGAAAGCAAGCCCAGCACCCAGGCTTCGCCCATGTTGTTCGACCTGACCAGCCTGCAGCGCGAAGCCAACGGCAAATTCGGCTTTTCCGCCAAGACCACGCTGTCGATTGCGCAAAGCCTCTACGAGCGCCACAAGGCCCTGACCTACCCGCGGACCGATTCACGCCATCTGCCCGAGGACTACCTGGCCGTGGCCAAGGAGACCTTTGGCATGCTGGCCGACTCCGGCATGAAACACCTGGCGCCACACGCCGCCACCGCGCTCAAGGGCGGCTACGTCAAACCCAACAAGCGCATCTTCGACAACGCCAAGGTCAGCGACCACTTTGCCATCATCCCCACGCTGCAGGCGCCCAGCGGCCTCTCGGACGCCGAGCAGAAGCTGTACGACCTGGTGGCGCGCCGTTTCATGGCGATCTTTTTCCCCAGTGCCGAGTACCAGGTCACCACCCGCATCACCACAGCCGCCGGCCACAACTTCAAGAGCGAAGGCAAGGTGCTGGTCAAGCCGGGCTGGCTGGCCATCTACGGCAAGGAGGCCGAAGACGAGCTCGCGCCGGGCGAAGGCAGCAGCAAGACCCTGGTGCCGGTGCAGGCCGGCGAGAAGGTCAAGACCCACAGCGTCGACCCCAAGGGTCTCAAGACCCGGCCCCCGGCACGATATTCGGAAGCCACGCTGCTCTCGGCCATGGAGGGTGCCGGCAAGCTGATCGAGGACGACGAGCTGCGCGAAGCCATGCACGAGAAGGGCCTGGGCACACCGGCCACGCGCGCGGCCACCATCGAAGGGCTGCTAACGGAAAAATACATGCTGCGCGAAGGCCGCGAGCTCATTCCCACCGCCAAGGCCTTCCAGCTCATGACCCTGCTGCGCGGCCTGGGCGTGGAGGAACTCTCGAGGCCCGAGCTGACCGGCGAATGGGAATACAAACTCTCCGAGATGGAACACGGCCGCCTCTCGCGCGAAGAGTTCATGCGCGAGATCGCCGCCATGACCGAGCACATCGTCAAGAAGGCCAAGGAATATGACCGCGACACCGTGCCGGGTGACTACGCCACACTCAGCACGCCTTGCCCGAACTGCGGCGGTGTGGTCAAGGAAAACTACCGGCGCTACACCTGCACCGGCAAGAAGGGCGACGGCGAGGGCTGCGGCTTCTCCTTCGGCAAAACCCCCGCCGGTCGCACCTTCGAGGTGGCGGAGGTGGAGCAATTCCTGCGCGACAAACGCATCGGCCCGCTGGACGGCTTCCGCTCCAAGGCCGGCTGGCCCTTCACGGCCGAGATGGTCATCAAGTTCGACGAGGAAACCAAGAACTACAAGCTCGAATTCGACTTCGGCGACGACAAGGCGGAGGAGACCGGCGAGCTGGTGGACTTCTCCGCCAAGGAGTCGCTGGGTGCCTGCCCCAAGTGCGGCGGCGCGGTCTACGAGCATGGCAAGAACTACGTCTGCGAAAGAACGGTGCCCACCCTGGCCCAGCCCACGCCGAGCTGCGACTTCAAGAGCGGCCAGATCATCCTGCAGCAGCCCATCGAGCGCGAGCAGATGGCCAAGCTGCTGAGCACCGGCAAGACCGACCTGCTGGACAAGTTCGTCTCCATGCGCACGCGTCGCCCCTTCAAGGCCTTCCTGGCCTGGAGCGCCGAGGCCAACAAGGTCGCTTTCGAGTTTGCCCCGTCCAAGTTCCCGCCACGCAAGACCGCGGCCAAATCCGCCGCTGGCGCGGCCGCCAAGACCACGGGGCCAGCCGCCAAGAAAACGGCGGCCAAAAAGGTGGCAACCAAAAAGGCACCGGCCAAGAAAGCCGCAGCCAAGACCACTGCTGCCAAAGCGCCACGCAAGACGGCTGCCGGCCTGACCCCCAGCGCCGAACTGGCCGCCGTGATCGGCAGCACAGCGGTGGCACGCACCGAGGTCGTCAAGAAACTCTGGGATTACATCAAGGCCCAGGGCCTGCAAGACCCCAAGGACAAGCGCAGCATCAACGCCGATGCCAAGCTCAAGCCCGTCTTCGGCAAGGACAAGGTGACGATGTTCGAGATTGCAGGCCTCATCGGCAAGCATCTGAGCTAAGTCGCTCTTGCTGCAAAGAAAAAGGGCGGTGCATGATGCACCGCCTTTTTTTCATGGGGACTTGCTAGCTTACTTGGACACCACGCGCGCCATCTCCAGGCACTTGTTGGAGTAACCCCACTCGTTGTCGTACCAGGCCACGACCTTGACGAAGGTCTTGTCCAGGGCAATGCCGGCTTCGGCATCGAACACGCTGGTGCAGACTTCACCGCGGAAGTCGGTGGCCACCACCTTGTCTTCGGTGTAACCCAGCACGCCCTTCAGGGCCCCCTGGCTCTGGGCCTTCATCTCGGCACAGATGTCCTTGTAGTCGGCTTCCTTGTTGAGTTCGACCGTCAGGTCGACCACGGAGACGTCGCTGGTCGGCACCCGGAAGCTCATGCCGGTGAGTTTCTTGTTCAGTTCCGGGATGACCACGCCCACGGCCTTGGCGGCACCGGTGGAGCTGGGGATGATGTTTTCCAGGATGCCGCGCCCGCCGCGCCAGTCCTTGTTGCTGGGGCCGTCCACGGTCTTCTGGGTGGCGGTGGCTGCGTGCACGGTGGTCATGAGGCCGCGCTTGATGCCCCATTTGTCGTTGAGGACCTTGGCCACGGGGGCCAGGCAGTTGGTGGTGCAGCTGGCGTTGGAGATGATGGCCTGGCCGGCGTAGGTCTTGTCGTTGACGCCAAAGACGAACATGGGGGTGTCGTCCTTGGAGGGGGCGGAGATGATGACCTTCTTGGCGCCAGCGGTCAGGTGCTTCTCGGCGCCGGCCTTGTCGAGGAAGAGGCCGGTGGATTCGATGACAACGTCAGCGCCCACTTCCGCCCACTTGAGGTTGGCGGGGTCGCGTTCCTGGGTCAGGCGGATCTTCTTGCCGTTGACGATCAGGGTGCCGCCTTCCACGGACACTTCGCCCTTGAAGCGACCGTGCACGCTGTCGTACTTGAGCATGTAGGCCAGGTAGTCGGGTTCGAGCAGGTCGTTGATGGCAACGATCTCGATGTCCTTGAAGTTCTGCACTGCGGAGCGCAGCACGTTGCGCCCGATGCGGCCGAAGCCGTTGATGCCTACCTTGATCGTCATGATTTGCTCTTTCGCTAAAAGTTAAAACACAAGGAAATCAGTTCCGGGCCAGCACGGCCTGCACCGTGTCGGCCACGTTCTCGGGCGTGAAGCCGAAATGCTTGAACAGCACCGGGGCCGGGGCCGACTCGCCATAGGTGTCGAGGCCCACCACGGCGGCGCAGCCGTATTTCCACCAGCCGTCGCTCACCCCCATCTCCACGGCCACGCGCGGCAGGCCTGCCGGCAGCACGGCCTGCTTGTAGGCGGGTTTCTGCTGGTCGAAGGTGGTGGTACTGGGCATGGAGACCACACGCACGGCGATCTTCTTCGCGGCCAGCAATTCCTGTGCCTTGAGCGCGAGCTGCACTTCGGAGCCGGTGGCGATGATGACGGCACGAGCCTTCTGCTTCAGGCCCAGGTCGGCCGGCTCAGACAGCACGTAGGCACCGCGGCTGATGTCACCCAGGTCTTTCTTGGGCGCGTAGGGCAGGTTCTGGCGCGAAAGCAGCAGGGCGGTGGGCTTGCTCTTGTTTTGCAGCGCAACGGCCCAGGCCACGGCGGTCTCGGCCGTGTCGGCGGGACGCCAGACGTCCAGGTTCGGGATCAGACGCAGGGAGGCCGCATGTTCCACCGACTGGTGGGTGGGGCCGTCCTCGCCCAGGCCGATGGAGTCGTGCGTGAACACATGCACCACGCGTTGTTTCATCAGCGCGGCCATGCGGATGGCGTTGCGAGAGTAGTCGCTGAAGGTCAGGAAGGTGCCGCCGTAGGGGATGTAGCCACCGTGCAGGCCGATGCCGTTCATGATGGCGGCCATGCCAAATTCGCGCACGCCGTAGTTGATGTGGCGCCCGCCGTTGCCGTTGCCATCGGCGTCGAAGCGCAGATTGGGCGTGGAGCTGGTGTTGGTGAGGTTGGAGCCGGTCAGGTCGGCCGAGCCGCCCAGCAGTTCGGGCAGGGCGGCCGTGAAGGCCTCCAGCGCGATCTGGCTGGCCTTGCGGCTGGCCACGGTCTCGGCCTTGGTGTGCGCCGCCACGGCGGCGTCCACGGCCACCTGGGCAAAGTTCTTCGGCAGCTCGCCTTTCATGCGGCGCTCGAACTCGGCCGCCAGGGCCGGGTGCGTGGCGCGGTAGGCGGCGAACTTCCGCTCCCAGGCTTCCTGTGCGGCAATGCCGCGGTTCGTGGCATTCCAGTCGTCCGCCACATCCTGCGGAATGACGAAGGGCTCGTGCGCCCAGCCCAGGGCCTCGCGCGTGAGCTTGATCTCTTCGCCACCCAGCGGCTCGCCATGCGCCTTGGCGGTGTTGGCGCGGTTGGGCGAACCGTGGCCGATGGCGGTCTTGCAGATGACCAGCGTGGGCTGGTTGTCGGACTGCTTGGCGCGCGCGATGGCTTCGGAAACAGCGGCGACGTCATGCCCGTTGATCGGGCCGATCACGTTCCAGCCATAGGCCACGAAACGCAGCGCGGTGTTGTCACCGTACCAGGGGGTGACCTGGCCGTCGATGGAGATGCCGTTGTCGTCGTACAGGGCGATCAGCTTGTTCAGCTTCCAGGCACCGGCCAGGGCCGCGGCCTCGTGGCTGATGCCTTCCATCATGCAGCCATCGCCCAGGAAGACGTAGGTGTGGTGGTCGACGATGCTGTGGCCGTCGCGGTTGAATTCCCGGGCCAGCAGCTTCTCGGCCAGCGCCATGCCCACGGCATTGGTCACGCCCTGGCCCAGCGGGCCGGTGGTGGTTTCCACGCCGGGGGTGTGGCCCACTTCTGGGTGGCCGGCCGTCTTGCTGCCGAGCTGGCGGAAGTTCTTCAGCTCCTTTAACGGCAGGTCGTAACCCGTCAGGTGCAGCAACGCGTACAACAGCATGGAGGCATGGCCGTTGGACAGGACGAAACGGTCGCGATCGGCCCATTGCGGGTTGGTCGGGTTGTGCTTGAGGTGTTCACCCCAGAGCGCAACGGCCATGTCGGCCATGCCCATGGGCGCACCCGGGTGTCCGGAGTTGGCTTGTTGCACTGCGTCCATTGCCAGCGCGCGGATCGCGTTGGCCATCTGTCGGGTATTTGCCATGTGGGGGCCGCTCCGGAGGGGGTCAGGGGAAACCCGGTATTTTACCGGTGGCCGGTTGGGACTTCGGAGCGACAGGCCGCGCGCCGTCCCATGGTCTACAGTGAGGGTGTGCAAGATCCGATTTCCATCAAGGCCATGGTGCTGGCGGCGGGGCGTGGCGAACGCATGCGCCCGTTGACCGATGCCACACCCAAGCCCCTGCTACCGGTGCAGGGCAAGCCGCTGCTGCAGTGGCATGTCGATGCCCTGGCTGATGCCGGTTTCACCGACATCGTGATCAACACCGCCTGGTTGGGTGAACAGATACCCGCCCATTTCGGACCGCAGCCGCACAGCAGCAACGACCGGCCCCTGGCGATTGAATACTCTTGGGAGGGCTTGGATTTCGGTGGTGCACTGGAAACCGCCGGCGGCATCGTGCGTGCGCTGCCTTTGCTGGGCGACATCTTCTGGGTCTTGGCTGGTGATGTGTATGCCCCCGGTTTCCCGTTCTCCATGCAGGCCGTGCAGCGCTTCGCGCGCAGCGACAAACTGGCTCACCTCTGGCTGGTGCCCAACCCCTCGCACAATCCTCTAGGTGATTTCGGCCTGGCCAGCGACCCGTTGGCGTCCGGCCGGCAGTTGGCCCTGAACCAGGCGACCGTGAAGTACACCTACAGCACCATAGGCCTGTACCGGCGGGAATTCTTCGCCCGGCCCTGGTGCGAGATTGCACCCGGCAACCCGCAGGGCGTAAAAACCCCGCTGGCCCCCTTGTTGCGTCGGGCCATGGACAATCAGCGCATCAGCGCCGAGCTCTATACCGGGCCGTGGACCGATGTCGGCACCCCCGAGCGTCTGGCGCAACTCAACGAAACCGCCCCTTCATGAGCACCCTCCTCTACGCACAGCGCCGCGCGCGCCTGGCCGCCCAGCTCGGTCCCGATGCCGTCGCCATCGTGCCCACGGCACCCGAACACCTGCGCAACCGCGACAGCGAATTCCTGTTCCGCTTCGACAGCTATTTCCACTACCTGAGCGGCTTTGGCGAACCCAACGCCTGGCTCGTCATCACCAGTGAAGGCCACACCACGCTGTTCTGCAACCCCAAGGACCTGGAACGCGAGATCTGGGATGGCATCCGCCTGGGCCCCGAAGCGGCACCGACCGCGCTGGGTGTGGACGCAGCCTGTCCGGTGACCGAACTGGAGCAGCGCCTTCCCAAGCTGCTCGAGAACAAAGCCACGGTCTGGTACCCCTTCGCCACGCACCTCGGCCTGGAAGGTCGCATCGATGGCTGGCTGAAGACCGTGCGCTCGCGCGTGCGCTATGGCGCCCTCTGTCCCGAAGCCCAGCGCGATCTGTGCGCCCTGATGGATGAGATGCGCCTGGTGAAGGACGGTCACGAGCAGGACGTGATGCGGCGCGCCGCGCAGATCAGCGCCGGCGCTCACGTGCGCGCCATGCAGCTCTCTGCCCGCATGCTGCGCGCCGGCCAGGATGTGCGCGAATACCACCTGGACGCCGAACTGCTGCACGAATTCCGCCGCCACGGCTCGCAATACCCGGCCTATGGCTCCATCGTCGCCGCCGGCGCCAACGCCTGCGTGCTGCACTACCGCGCCGACAATGCGCCCATCCGCGATGGCGAGCTGGTGCTCATCGATGCCGGCTGTGAGCTTGACGGCTATGCCAGCGACATCACGCGCACCTTCCCGGCCAATGGCAAATTCACCGCGCCGCAGCGCGCGCTCTACGAACTGGTGCTGGCCGCGCAGGAGGCCGCCGTGGAGGCCACGCATGCCGGAGCCCGTTTTGTGGAACCGCACGAGGCGACGGTCAAGGTGCTCTCCCAGGGCTTGCTGGACCTGGGCCTGCTCGACAAGCACAAGGTCGGCTCTGTGGACGACGTGATTGCCAGCCGCGCCTACTTCCGCTACTACATGCACCGCACCGGGCACTGGCTGGGCATGGACGTGCATGACTGCGGCAGTTATGTGGAGGCCAGCGAGCTGGGCCAGACCAGCGAACGCAAGGACCCGCTCTCGGGCGAAATCATCAAGGACCGGCCCAGCCGCATCCTGAAGCCCGGCATGTGCCTGACCATCGAGCCGGGGCTCTACGTGCGCCCGGCCGAGGACGTGCCGCGGGAGTACTGGAATATCGGCATCCGCATCGAGGACGATGCCTTCGTCACAGCGGACGGCTGCGAGCTGATCTCGCGCGGCGTGCCGGTGAACGCCGACGAAATCGAAGCCCTGATGCGTTCCTGAAGCCGCAGCGCGGGTTAACCCCTAGCAAATTCCCGGATATGCCGGGAATAGACGAGCCATTTTCGCGCTCTCTTGCATATGTTCCTGACATCTGAAACCCGCTACAACCAGTGGGTTCGTGATCACTACCGTTTCCTGATGCGCAGCGCCTGGGCGCTGACGGGATCGCGCGCCGTCGCAGAAGATGTGGTGCAGGACTGCTACACCAACGCCTGGAAGCACCGGGACCAACTGCGCGACCTTACCCTGGTGCGGCCGTGGCTGTTCCAGATCATGCGTCGCAGCATCTTCCGCCACCTGCCGCCCTGCACGGTGTCCCTGGACGACAGCGATGAAGGCCAGTGGGGCGAAGCAGCCGATGCCGGCATCGACAACCGGCTGGACGTGGTCAAGGCTCTCAGCCGTATCGCACCCATCCACCGCGAAGTCCTGGTGTTGCATTATTTCGACGACATGCCGACAGCACTCATTGCCGAAGCCCTGGAAATCGCGCCCGGCACGGTGCTCTCCCGGCTGGCGCGCGCGCGCGATGCGCTCAAAAGCGCCTTGGTCATGCCTGCACAAGCCCCCCGAGAGAGCGAACAGACCACGGCTCCTGTCGGTAGGCGGGTCACCCCGTTGCGCAAGAGCTGAGACCGAGAGAACCGACCCATGCACCCGAAACTCGACGACGACTTTGACCTGCGGGCCCGAGCGGAACTCTCGCTGGCCTATGAGACGGGCGAACCACCAGGCGCGCTGTTCCGTCATACGCCCTGGTACTCGCGTCGCTGGCTCCAGACCTGTTGCGTGCTGGCTTTCGTGGCCGGCACCCTGTTGGGCGGCGTGCTGGCCATCCGTCCGAACGAGCTGGTGCGTGGTGCCATCGAGCACGAATACTACGAACGAACCCTGCGCGGCAGTTTCATGGAGTCGTCCACCCTGCTCGCGCAACTGGGCCTGGAGAAAAACAAGCCAGTCCCGGGCTATCCGCAGCTCATGCGCCCCTGCGACATCGATGGCAAGCTGGCTTACCACTTGACCACCTTCTTTGAGAAGGGCGGCATCGTCACCGTCTTTGCCTTCGACCAGCCGGTCAGCCTGAAGGAGGGCCAGGGCTGGTGGAACGACGTCTACTGGCAGGTCGTCACAGGTCGCGACGGCCGTCCCTTGATCCTGGTTTCGGAAAAGAAAAAAGCCCTCACCGTAGCCTATCGCGTGTTTTCCCAGCCGCCCGCCTGAGAGGCATGCCCCATTCGGGGTCCCAAGATCACAAACCACAGGAGACAAGCATGAGTGAGATCACAGGTAAGCGCAGTTTCATCGCCGCAGCGGGCACGCTGCTGGCAAGCGCCTTTTTCACCTCTCGGGCCCAGGCCAGTGACAAGGTCGGCAAGCCCAACAGGCTGGTGATCCAGGTCAGCGACAACGATCCGGGGAAATGGGGGCTGGCACTGAACAATGCGCAGAACGTGATCAACGATCTGGGTGCCAGCACCGTGGCGCTGGAAATCGTGGTCTACGGTCCGGGCATCGGCATGCTCAAGAGCGATTCACCGATGGCGTCGCGCATTGCCGCGGCACTCAAGGGCGGCATGCAGATCGTCGCTTGTGAAAACACGCTCAAGGCTCAGAAGCTCACCCGTGCCGACATGCTGCCTGACATCGGCTACGTGCCGGCTGGCGTCGTGGAGCTGATGCAGAAGCAACAGCAGGGCTACGCCTATATCCGGCCCTGATTTTTCTCTCGCTTTTCATTTCAACCAGGAGACATCACATGCAAACTCGTCGCGAGACACTGAAACAAAGCGCCGTGGTGGCGGGCCTGCTGGCCTCTGCCGGCCTGATCCCGCAGCAGGCTGCGGCTTACGAGAAGGCTGCCTTCGACGCCAAGACCGCGGCCGAAGTGGCCAAGGCCCTGGGCGCGGGAGCCCCGGTGGAGAGCAAGGACGTGACCATTGGTGGTCCGGACATTGCCGAGAACGGTGCGGTGGTGCCGCTGACGGCCAGCACCACGCTGGCTGGTGTCAAGCGCATGCTGATCCTGGTGGAGAAGAACCCGGCGGCGATGGTGGCCATGTTCAACGTGAGCGATGCGGTGGAAGCCAACTTTGCCACGCGCGCCAAGATGGGGCAGTCCTCCGATGTGTACGCCGTGGCCATCATGAACGACGGCAAGGCCTTCTTTGCGAAGAAGGAAGTCAAGGTCACGCTGGGCGGCTGCGGCGGTTAAGCGCTGACGGACCCATCCACCCACAGTATTCATACAGATTTAGGAGTATCAAAATGGCAGATCCGATGCGCATTCGCGCGCAAGCCGCTGGCGACAAGGCCACCGTGCGCGTACTCATGAGCCACGAAATGGAATCCGGACAACGCAAGGACTCGGCAGGCAAGGTTGTGCCGGCCTGGTTCATCCAGGACGTCAGCGCGTCTCTCAACGGCAAGGTTGTGATGACCGCCGAGTGGGGCCCGGCCGTGTCCAAGAACCCGTTCATGCAGTTTGTGGTCAAGGGCGCCAAGGCCGGTGACAAGATTGCCGTGACCTGGAAGGACAACAAGGGCGACAGCCGTACCGACGAAGCCACGGTGTCCTGAGCAAGATTCCGATAACCAAGAAAGAGGTGACTATGAAATACGCCAAGTCTTGGGCCCTGCTTTTCGCCAGCGCAATGCTCGCGGTGAGTGCTCAGGCCCAGAAATCCGCCAGTGACGGCATCGCCGAATACCGCGCGATGCTGGCCGACGGCAACCCGGCCGAGTTGTTCGAAGCCAAGGGGGAAGACCTGTGGAAGCAGAAGCGTGGGCCGAAGAACGTCTCGCTGGAAAAATGTGATCTGGGCAAGGGCCCGGGCGTGGTCAAGGGGGCTTTTGTCGAGCTGCCGCGCCACTTTGCTGACACCAACAAGGTGCAGGACCTGGAGTCCCGCCTGGTGAGCTGCATGGAAACCCTGCAGGGCTTCAACGGCGCGGAGATCGCCAAGACGGCCTTCGGGCGCGGCGAGCAGGCCAACGTGACGGCGCTGGCGACCTGGATCGCTGCCGAATCGCGTGGTATGAAGTTCAACCTGCCCAACAGCCACCAGCAGGAAAAGGTCATGTACGAAGTGGGCAAGCGCCTGTTCTTCATGCGCAGCGGCACGCACGACTTCTCCTGCGCCTCCTGCCACGGTGAAGACGGCAAGCGCATCCGCCTCCAGGACCTGCCCAACCTGACCAAGAACCCGGGCGACGGCATCGGTTTTGCTGCCTGGCCGGCCTACCGCGTCTCCAATGGCCAGATGTGGAGCATGCAGCTGCGCCTGAACGACTGCTACCGCCAGCAGCGTTTCCCCTACCCGCTGTTTGGCAGCGACGCCACCGTCGCCCTGGGCGCCTACATGGGTGTCAATGCCAAGGGGGCCGAGAACATTGCCCCGGCCATCAAGCGCTAAGAGGAGACCGATACCATGAAGAAACAGACCCAACTCCTCATCGCTGCCGGCGTGGCTGCTGTCGTGCTGGTGGCTGGCTGCTCCAGCATGCCCAGCAGCGCCGAACTCGACAAGCTGAGCCAGGACATCGCCAAGGCGTCCTTCCGCGACCAGGGCCAGGCCAAGGTCGACCGCCTGGTGCTGGACGACGCCAACCTCGAATGCATGAAGGCCGACGTGGCGGGCCAGCCCATCGAAGAGAAGACGGCCAAGGCCATCGAGGCGGCCAACTTCGCCAGCATCAAGTGGCCCGCGGGCGGCCAGTACATCGGTGACTGGAAAGAGGGCGAGAAGATCGCCCAGAGCGGCCGTGGCATGACCTGGAGTGATGCGGCCGGCAGCGAGAACGGCGGCAACTGCTACAACTGCCACCAGATCAGCAAGGCCGAGATCTCCTTCGGCACGCTGGGCCCGAGCCTGTACAACTACGGCAAGATGCGTGGCGTGAAGGATCTGTATGCGCCCGAGTCGGCGGCCATCATCCAGTACACCTGGGGCAAGATCTGGAACGCACGTGCCTACAACGCCTGCTCGCAGATGCCGCGCGCCGGCCACAAGGGCATCCTGAGCGAACAGCAGGTCAGGCACATCATGGCCCTGCTGCTCGACCCCAAGTCGCCCGTCAACCAGTAAGCACCCGGGACCAGCCCTCTCGCCTCGGCGGGAGGGCTTGTTTGTTTCCAACGCTTACCTTCTGCGCCCTGCACCGCCTTAAACTAAAAACACGGCTTCGCACGAAAGCCGGTTTGACTTGTTGTTGGGGATTCACGATGCGTTTGCTTCATATGCTGGCCGTTTTCTGCATGGCCGCCTTTGTCTTCAGCGGGGCGGCCCGCGCCCAGTCCCAGCTTGTGCTGGCCATCAGCGAGGGCACTTCCGGCGGGCTCGATCATGGCCGCGTGATCTCCAAGTACCAGGATTTGGCCAACCTCATCGGTGGCGTGCTGAAAACCAAGGTGAGCGTGGTGTTCGCACGCGAGTTCGCCACCCTGGAATCCGGCATGAAGGAGGGCAAGTTCGATTTCGTGATGGCTCGCCCGAGCGACTACCCGGCACGTGGCATGCGCGACTACGGTTATCACTATCTGGCCAACGCCAAGCCGGATGGCCAGTGTCTCATCGTCGTGCCCAATAACTCACCGCTCAAGACGCTGGCTGATGCGCGCGGCAAGCGCTTCGTCATGCCCGAGCAGGTGTCCTACATGTCGCGTTTCTGCCGTGCCGAGCTGCGCGACCGCGGCATCGACCTCGCGAAAGAAAACGTGCAATACGTCCGCGAGCAGGCGGCCGTCACCTTCTACATGGACAACAAGTTTGCCGACGTCGGTGCCATCGCCTCCTACTCCGGACCCGCGAAGAAACTGGACAAGGATGGTTTCCGCATCCTGCACAGCAGCGTGGTCCAGCCTTATTTCCCGCTAGTGGCGCACGGCAAGTTCAAGCCCGAGCAGCTCAAGGCCATCCAGATGTCGCTGGCCTCTGTGCCGGAAAAGCCCGGGGGGCCCGAAATCCTGCAGCGCATCGGCATCGCGGCTTTTGATACCGGTGCGGAAGAACGGATGAAGTCACTGCTCGATTGGCTTGAGAAGTAAGCCGTTTCTATGCCCACCTTTGGGAAAAGCAATTGGCCTGAAAAATAGATAAAAACTACCATAACAGCCAACTCCATTCTTTTTGGAGATGCTGTCATGGCCGACTTCGCCCGCGCCAATCTGCTCACGCTCAAGAAAACCGCGAGCTACTACCTGGTCCACATCACCGTCGCCGGCGCAGTAGCTTATGCCGTGACCGGCGATCTGCTCATGGCCTTCACGCTGAGCCTGCTGGAGCCGACGGTGCAGGCCGTGGCTTTCTTCCTGCATGAGAAAGCCTGGGAGCGTGGCTCCCCGCCAAATCGGACCACCTCTTTGGCAGACGCCGAGCCTGCAGGAACTTGAGCCAGACCGGACTCGCCGGTTTTGCATATACGTAAAAACCGAGAGCCCTTTTCCCGGTGGCCCGACCAGAACCGTGGCTTTCGAGGTCTACAATCCGATTCCCCATAGAAGCAGACCGTTGGGACGGGGAGTGCGAATGACCGCGCCGTCCGGCCCCATCACAAATCAGGCCTGCAGCAGGAGTTGATTGATGTCCAGCACCCCGTCGTCCAACGACAAGCGCGAGCAACTGCGTAGCGCTGCCCTCGAGTACCACGAGTTCCCCACCCCCGGCAAGATCGCCATCGCCGCCACCAAGCAGCTGGTCAACCAGCACGACCTGGCCCTGGCCTACACCCCCGGCGTCGCCGCTCCCTGCGAGGAAATCGTCAAGGATCCGGCCGCGGCCTACAAATACACCAGCCGCGGCAACCTGGTCGGCGTGATCACCAACGGCACGGCCGTGCTGGGCCTGGGCGACATCGGCCCGCTGGCCTCCAAGCCGGTGATGGAAGGCAAGGGCGTGCTGTTCAAGAAATTCGCCGGCATCGACGTCTTCGACATCGAGATCGACGAAAAGACCGACCTGGACAAGCTGGTCGACATCATCGCCGCGCTGGAGCCCACCTTCGGCGGCATCAACCTGGAAGACATCAAGGCGCCGGACTGCTTCTACGTCGAGCGCAAGCTGCGCGAGCGCATGAAGATTCCGGTCTTCCACGACGACCAGCACGGCACCGCCATCACGGTGGCGGCCGGCCTGCTCAACGGCCTGAAGGTCGCTGGCAAGGACATCAAACAGGTCAAACTGGTCACCTCCGGCGCCGGTGCTGCCGCCCTGGCCTGCCTGGGCCTGCTGGTCAAGTTGGGCATGCCGCGCAAGAACATCTGGGTCACCGACCTGGCCGGCGTGGTCTACGAAGGCCGCACCGAACTGATGGACGAGGACAAGCGCGGCTACGCGCAGAAGACCGACGCCCGCAAGCTGGCCGATGTCATCGTTGACGCCGACATCTTTCTGGGCCTGTCCGCTGGCGGCGTGCTGAAGACCGACATGGTCAAGAAGATGGCGGCCAAGCCCATCATCTTCGCGCTGGCCAACCCGAATCCGGAGATCGACCCCGCGGATGCCAAGGCCGCGCGTGACGACGTCATCATGGCCACGGGCCGCACCGACTACCCGAACCAGATCAACAACGTCCTGTGCTTCCCCTACATTTTCCGCGGTGCGCTGGATGCCCGTGCCTCGACCATCACCCCCGAGATGGAAGTCGCGGCCGTGCGCGCCATGGCGGAACTGGCCCAGGCCGAACAGAGTGAAGTGGTGGCCGCGGCCTACGCTGGCGAGCAGCTGTCCTTCGGCCCGGACTACCTGATTCCCAAGCCTTTCGACCCGCGCCTGATGATCAAGATCGCGCCGGCGGTGGCCCAGGCGGCCATGGACAGCGGCGTGGCCCAGAACCCGATCACCGACATGGAGGCCTATCGCGAGCGCCTGCAGGCCTTCGTGTATGCCTCGGGCACCACCATGAAACCCATCTTCATGGCCGCCAAGAAAGCCGCCAAGAAGCGCGTGGCCTATGCAGAGGGCGAAGAAGAGCGCATCCTGCGCGCCGCACAGATCGTGGTGGACGAAGGCCTGGCGCGCCCGACCCTGATCGGTCGTCCGGCCATCATTGCCCAGCGTGTGGAGAAGTTCGGCCTGCGCCTGAAGGAGGGCCAGGACTATGACGTGGTCAACGTCGAGCACGACGATCGCTATCGCGATTTCTGGCAGACCTACCACCGCATGACCGAGCGCAAGGGCGTGACCGTGGCCATCGCCAAGATCGAGCTGCGCCGTCGCCTTTCGCTGATCGGCGCCATGCTGTTGCACAAGGGCCATGTGGACGGCCTGATCTGCGGCACCTGGGGCACCAACCCCATGCACCTGCAATACATCGACCAGGTCATCGGCAAGCGTGCGGGCGTCAACACCTACGCCTGCATGAACGGCCTGCTGTTGCCGGACCGTCAGCTCTTCATCCTCGACACCCACGTCAACTACGATCCCAGCGCCGAGCAGTTGGCCGAGATCACCATCATGGCGGCCGAGGAGATGATGCGCTTCGGCCTGCGCCCCAAGGCCGCCCTGCTGAGCCACTCCAACTTTGGCAGCAGCAACCAGCCCAGCGCCGTCAAGATGCGCCAGACCCTGGACCTGCTGCGTGTGCAGGCACCCTGGCTGGAGGTGGACGGCGAGATGCACGGTGATGTGGCCCTGGACGCCGTGGCCCGCCAGGCCATCATGCCCAACAGCACACTCAATGGGCCGGCCAATCTGCTGGTCATGCCCAATATCGATGCGGCCAACATCGCCTACAACCTGCTCAAGACGGCGGCTGGCGGCAACATCGCCATTGGCCCGGTGCTGCTGGGCGCGGCCCAGCCGGTGCACATCCTGACTGCCAGCACCACGGTGCGCCGCATCGTCAACATGACGGCGCTGACCGTGGCCGACGCCAACGCGTCACGCTGATCCCGGGCGAAAGCGACCACCAACTTACTCGTCTTTACCAAAGCAAGGGCCTGCCTATTTATTGGGCAGGCCCTTGCTTTTTCAGACCAGATCGGCGACACTCTCGGGCTTGAATCTTCCGGGTTTACCCGGAGAGTAATAACAAACTCGACTCATGGCACGTAGCTCCGGCATCAAGTTGGTACTTACTGGCTTTTTGCTAGCGTTAGCCTGTGTGTCCACGGACGTCAGGGCCCGAGGCCCGGCACCGGCGGACACGCCCATGACGATGTCGGTGGCGGAACTGCCAAGCCAGGGGGCGCAAACGTATCGCCAGATTTTCCAGGGCGGCCCGTTTGCGTACGAAAAGGATGGCACGGTATTTGGCAACCGCGAGCGTTTGCTCCCGGCCCACAAGCGCGGCTACTACCGCGAATACACCGTGCCCACACCTGGTGCACGCAATCGGGGCACTCGCCGGATTGTGTGTGGTGGCCCGACGACGACGCCGGAAGTCTGTTATTACACGGCCGATCACTATGCGAGCTTTCGCAAGATCGTGCCCTGAATCGAATCGTGTTTTAGCCAAGAAAGTGACGCGGGGATGGATACACCACTTCGTACTGTAAGAACCAATATCGTTCAGTCGATCCGTGCCTTCAGGGTGTCGGATCTGCAGGAGGCTGCCCAGGGCCTGGGGCACCACTTCCTGTATGCCAACCTGGCCCAGGCCCAGTCCAGGCAGGATGTTCTGGATCTGATCGCGCAGCAGTTCATGCTGCCGGCCAACGTCGGCAAGAATTTCGATGCCTTGTATGACTGCCTGACGGACCCGCTGCACAAGTCGGGACCGCAGCCGGGCTTCATTGCCGTGCTCGAGCACATCCCGGCCAACGCCAAGTTCGACAAGGAAGCACGCGAGCAGCTGCTCGACATCTTCCGCGACGCCGCGGACTACTGGAATGACCGCAAGGTACCATTCCGGTGCTTCTATTCTTTTCTGTAGCCCGTTCTGCACAAACCAGCCAAGCAGAACGGGCGAACGAGGCTAAGGTGGAAGGCGTCGCGAGCGAAGCCGCCCCGGTGGGGATTGAGTTGAATGAGGACGGCGGCGAGAAGATGCCGACCGACAAGCTGCTCGACGTGTCGCCGCTGGCGCTGCGCATGAGCAGCCCTTTCAACGCAGGTTATTGGCTCGCTGCCGCCTGATCCGGCTCACCCCAGCAAAAAGGCCCGTCTGCGACGGGCCTTTTCTTTTTCGAGACCAGCTCAGCTGCGCTGCGCCAGCGCCACATACTCCGCAACGGGCACTTCCTCGGCGCGGCGTTGCAGGTCGAAGTCGCCGGACAGCCCTTTTTCCTCCAGCCAGCGCCCCAGGGTGTGGCGTAGCAGCTTGCGCCGCTGGCTGAAGGCCACCTGCACCAGTTGCTCCAGGCGCTTCACATCCAGCGCCGCCGGCTGAGCATGGGGCACCATGCGCACCACGGCACTGTCCACGCGCGGCGGCGGGTCGAAGCTCTCGGGCGGTACGAACAGCACGTTTTCCATGGCGTAACGCCACTGCAGCATGACGCTGAGACGGCCATAGTCGGATGTCGATGGTGCGGCCACCATGCGGTCGATGACTTCCTTCTGCAGCATGAAATGCTGGTCCTCGACCACGGCCACGTGCTCGAGCAGGTGAAACAGGATGGGTGTGGAGATGTTGTAGGGCAAGTTGCCCACCACGCGCAGCTTCTGTGTGTTTTGCGCCTGGGCCAGCTGCGTGAAATCCACCTTCAGCACGTCGGACTCGACGACGTCGAGCTGCGCATGGGTGCGCAGACGCCCGGCCAGGTCCCGGTCCAGTTCGATGACGATCAAGCGGCCCAGTCGCTCCACCAGCGGCTGCGTCAAGGCCGCCAGGCCCGGGCCGATCTCGACCATGACCTGCCCGGGGCGTGGATCAATGGCCCGCACGATGCCGTCAATGATGCCGTCGTCGGACAGGAAGTGCTGGCCGAAACGTTTGCGCGGAATATGTTTCATTGTGGCGCTTCGCGCAGCTCCACGTAGGCACGCGCACGCACGTCCCGCGCCCAGTTGTCATAAACCTCGCCGTATTTCTTCTCGCGCAGCATATTGCGCACCATTTCACGCTGCTCGCGCGCGCTCAGGGTGGCATTGCGGCGCTCCAGCAGCTGGATCAGGTGCACGCCGAAGCGCGAGATCAGGGGCTGGCTGATCTGGCTGGGCGCCAGCTGGTCCATGACCCGCTCGAACTCGGGAACGAACATGCCTGGGCTGGCCCAGCCCAGGTCGCCGCCCTGGGCGGCGCTGCCGTCCTGCGAATTCTGGCGCGCCAGCGTCGCGAAATCGGTCTCGCCGGCCACGATGCGCCGCCGAAAATCGTTAAGTTTGTCGCGGGCCTGGGCCTCGCCCAGCTGGGTGCTGGGCACCAGCAGGATGTGGCGTGCGCGGCTTTGCGTCACGGTGGTCGGCGGCAGGCCGGGCAGACGCCGCTCCAGCAGCTTGATGATGTGGAAACCGGCGCCCGAGCGCACCGGCCCGGTCACGTCGCCGGGCGCCAGCATGCGCGTGGCCTCCAGAAACAGGGGCGGGTAGCGGTCGCCCGTGCGCAGGCCCAGCTGGCCGCCATTGGTGCGATCGGCCGCATCGGAGAATTCCCGTGCCAGCGCCGCAAAATCCTCGCCCGCACGGGCGCGCTGCAACGCGCGCTGCGCCCTGGCCTCGAGCTCGACCAGCTGTTGCTCGCCAGCACCCTCAGGCACAGCCACCAGCAGATGGGCCATGTTGATCTGCTGGCTGGCGGGATCGTTGCTGCGTTCCTGCTGCTCGGTCAGGTATTGCTCGACCTCGATATCGCTGATGCGCACACGCGGGTCCACTTCACGCTCGCGCAGACGGGTCAGCAGGAGCTGGTCGCGCAGTTGTTCGCGCAGGCGCCGGGGATCCGTGCCCTCACGCTCCAGCTGACGTCGAAGCTGCTCGACGGTCATCTGGTTCTGGCTGGCCACGGACTGCTCGGCCTGGTCGATGGACGGCTCGTCGATCTTGATGCCCTGTTCGCGCGCCAATTGCAGCTGGACTCGCTCGCTGATCAGCTGATCCAGCACCCGGCGTGCCAGCTCTCTTGCATCCGGCAGAGGCTGACGCTGTGCGGTCAGCTGCCGCCGGATGCGTTCGACCTCGGCACTGACCTGCAGATTGGTGATGGGCTCGGCATTCACCACGGCAACGATGAAGTCGGCAGCGCGTATGCCCGGCACCAGCACCGTCGCAGCCGGAGGCACGAGGGCGGATGAGGTGGCCGGAGCACCCGGGGAGCGCAGGCCCTGGGACCAGGCAGGCAGGCAGGTCATGGCCACCAGGATCAGGACCGGAGATCGGAAGCTCGTCATGGGTTCAATCGTAATTGCTGAATCGGCTGGGCGCGGTGACCTGCTCACGCAGATACTGGTAGCGCGGGATATTGTTCTTGAGCGTCTGCAGGGGGTCGATGCCCAGCCGCGAGAAACCGACGAATTCGAGCTGGAACATGAGACGCTGATTGGACGAAACCAGACCCGTCTGCAGGCGCTCCAGCACGACGCGCCCCAGCCAGCAACCCGCATCGTACTCAAATCCGATGATCGAATCGACCAGCTTGCTGTCCTGCAGACTGTAGTTCAGGCGTCCGACGCTGTACCAGCGGCCCGCGCCCTGGCCACGGCCCGCGCCCAGGTCCTGCCCGCGGTCCCCCCATAGGTCGTTGATCGGCCATTGCCAGCCGATGTCCACCAGCTCGCTGAGGTCGCGCTGGAAGCGGTAGGCCAGGTTGAGCACGCGGTAGTGCCCCGGGTTATAGCGGGCCGAGACTGTGGAGCGTATCGATTTCTGTGTGGTCGGGTTGTACTGCACCGTACTGTCCAGGTACCAGCGCGGGTCGACCAGCAGGCCAGCCCCCAGCAGGATATCGCTGATGCCCTTGGCAGCCGGAGTGCCGCCAGGCAGCGTCACCCGCTGGTCGGCCAGACGGAAACGCTGCGCAATGCCCACGCGCGCAATCTCGGCACCGTTGTCCGAGTCGAGCAGCCGGCTGGACAGGCCGGCCGTCAGCAGATCGTTGTCGGCAATGCGGTCGTTGCCGACAAAGGCATTTTCCGCATAGATGCTGGCAAAGTTGAAGTCGGTCACGCCCGAGTCGTAGTTGGGCAGGTGGTTCTGTTCGACGTAGGGCGTATTGACATAGAACAGACGCGGCTCCAGGGTCTGGCGAAAACGCCGGTCCAGGTAGCTGGCATCGCGCTCGAAGACCAGGCCGCCGTCCAGGCTGTAGGTCG
>NZ_KQ483358.1:446789-717046 GCF_001432305.1 Curvibacter sp. PAE-UM | reverse complement strand
CCCCGGCGCCCCCCCTGCCACTGTCCGCTCGCCAACGGGGCGTCGAAGTGGTAGCTGGCCGCATGCAGCTGGACCTTGGGCACGAAGAAACCGGCGGCCCCCAGGACGGGATAACTCAACTGGCCGCGCATCACGCTGCGCTGCGTGTTGGGCTGGCCAGTCAGCCGGCGGTCGGCCTGGAAGTCGGTGTAGTCGGCCTCCAGGCCGACATCGAAGCCCCCGGCATCGGGTTGCAGATAACGCCCCACGATCTGTGGCAGGCGGTCATACGGCGGTGTGATCGGTGCCAGGGGGTCCTGCAGGGTTTGCCACTTGAGCGTGCGCAGCGAGGCCGAATAGTAGCCACGGCCCCAGTTCAGCGCGGCGTCATTGGCCAGCAGGCGCTGCGTCAGCGAAGTGGTCGTACGCGGGAAGTCGCGCCAGTAGTCGTCGTCGCTGACCCGGTTGAGGTTCAGGTTGAGTCCCAGTCCGCCCACGCTACTACTACCGGTGTCGATCACACCGGTATGCTGGTAGGAGCCGCCCCAGCGATCCCTCTGGCGCAGCAGGTCCCCCGGCATGTAGTCGGCCCGCAAGCGGCCCTGGTAGACCGGCTCAAGGTAGCGGAACTCACCGCCATAGTTCACGCCGCGCTTGCTCATCACCGTGGGGTAGAAAGTCGCATCCCGGTTGGGCGCGATGTTCCAGTAATAAGGCACGGTCACTTCGGTACCGCTGATGCTGTCCACGCCGAAAGTGGGCGCCAGCAGGCCGGATTTGCGCTTGTCGGAAAGCGGGAAGGTCACCGAGGAGACCCCCACCAGCCGCACATCCTGGAAGCTGAGCGTGGCGTCTTCCGCCTGCGCCGTTTCTTCTTCGCTGTCGAAGCGCAGCGTGGCCGCACGCAGGATCCAGTCGGGCATCCAGTCCGGCCCGGGCTGGCGCTGGCAGGTCGTGAAGGTGGCATTTCGCACCACGGCGCGCTTGTCGTCCAGGAAGTCAATGCGCTCGGCCTCGCCATGGGCATCGTTGGCCAACAGCTGGTAACTCGGTCGCTCGAAATAGCCCTCAAAGGCGCCCACCTTGAGTTCCAGCGCCGGACCCTCAAAGGTATTACCGGCCTGGTTGATGCGTACATTGCCGCGCGCCCGCGCCAGATCGCGGGCCTGGTCGTAGTCAAGATGGTCTGCGCGGATCACCAGATCGGTCCGCCGCAACACGACCTGGCCTTCGAGAGACACTTCGCTGTCGGTTTCCGCCGAAAGGCGCTGACTGGACAGGAAGGTAGGCGCAGCGTTGCGCTGCTCCTGCCCGATACGGTCCTCAAGTCGCGGACTCATGCGCAAGCGCAATGCGTCCTGCGCGGCAGGCACCTGCTGGGCGTGCGCCCAGCTGCCCTGCCACAGCACACAGGCCAGCAGTGCCAGTGGTTTCAGCACGGGACGCAAATGGATGGACAAAACGGAAGGGCCCGGGTGAAGCAGGGTTTGTAGAATGGATTATCCATGAGCCTACCTATTCCCACCCCTGCCGCGGCCAGCGCCACGCCCCCCGTCTCCTGGTCCAGCCCCGAACGCGCCGCTGCGTTCGATCGCTGGCTGGCCGGACTGGCCGGCCCGCAGCGCCTCCAGGCCTCCAGCCTGCGCCCGGCCTCGGCCGACGCCAGCTTCCGGCGCTACCTGCGTATCGATAGCGAACAGGGCAGCCGCATCATCATGGACGCCCCGCCGGACAAGGAAAATTGCCGCCCCTTCGTGCAGATCGCCAGCCTCATGGCGCAAGCCGGGCTGAACGTGCCGCAGATCCTGGCCTGGGACGAACCACTGGGCTTCATGCTGCTGTCCGACCTGGGCGGACAGACCATGATGCAGGTCATCGACAAGGACCAAGCCACGGCCAACCTGCCGCTGTACCTGAAGGCGGTGGATGCCCTGGTCGACTGGCAAAAGGCCTCACTGCCGGACGTACTGCCCCCTTACGACACGGCTTTGCTACGACGCGAACTCGAACTTTTCCCCGAGTGGTACCTGGCACGCCATCGCGGCGTTGCCGTCGAGGGCAAACTGCGCGAGACGCTGGACCGGATGTTCGCGCTCATCATCGAGCGCAATCTGGCCTGGCCCGGCGTCTACGTGCACCGCGATTTCATGCCGCGCAACCTGATGATCCCCGGCGATGCGGCCGAGACGCGACTCGGGGTACTGGACTTCCAGGATGCCGTGTATGGTCCCGTCACCTACGACATCGCCAGCCTGATGCGCGACGCTTTTCTCAGCTGGGAAGAGGACTTCGTGCTCGACGTGACCATCCGCTACTGGCAAAAGGCGCGTGCTGCCGGCCTGCCGGTTGGCGATGATTTCGGCGAGTTCTACCGCGGCGTCGAGTGGATGGGCCTGCAGCGCCACCTCAAGGTGGCCGGCATCTTCGCGCGGCTGACGCTGCGCGACGGCAAGCCGCAGTACCTGGCCGATGCGCCGCGTTTCATCGCCTATATCCGTGCCACCTGCTCGCGCTACATCGAACTCAAGCCCCTGCTGCGGCTGGTGGACGAGGTGGAGGGCATCAGCGACGCCGGCGGCTACGCCTTCGGCCGCGTCTGAAGGCGGTTCTCATGCCGCGCTTTCACTGTCCCACGCCGCAGCCCATCGGCGCCACGCTGGAACTGCCCGACAGCGCCGCGCGCCATGTGCAGGTCCTGCGCCTGCAGCCGGGCCAGACCATCACCCTGTTCAATGGCGAAGGCGGTGAAAGCGAGGCCCGCATCACCCGCATGGGGCGCAGCGACGTGCTCGTGGAGGTCGTCGCGCACGCCACCATCGAACGCGAAGCCCCGCGCGAGGTGCACCTGGCCGTGGGCATGCCTGCCAATGAGCGCATGGACTGGCTGGTCGAGAAGGCCACCGAGCTTGGCGTCGCCAGCCTGCAGCCGCTGCAGGCTGAACGCAGCGTGCTGCGCCTGGCCGGCGAGCGTGCCGAGAAGAAACGCAGCCACTGGCAGGGCGTGGCCATCGCGGCCTGCGAGCAGAGTGGCCGCAACCGCGTGCCAGCCGTGCATGCCGTGCAATCGGTCGCGGCCTGGCTCGCCTCCGGCCTGCCTGTGCAGCGTCTGCTGCTGTCGCTGCAAACCGACAGCGTCCCGCTCTCGCTGCAGCTGGCCCGCTTGTCCTCGCAGCCCGTGGTCTTCCTCTCGGGCCCCGAGGGCGGGTTGAGCCCCGCCGAAGAGCAGGCGGCGCGTGCGCAGGGTTTTGTGCCCGTCAGCCTCGGCGCACGCACGCTGCGCGCCGAAACGGCCCCACTGGCTGCGCTTGCAGCCCTTACACTGGGTCCATGAATCGCCCCCTGCTGTTGCTGGCTGTCTGCCAAGGCCTGTTCCTCACCAACAACGTCGTTTTCATCGCCATCAACGGCCTGGTCGGGCTGAGCCTGGCCCCGCTGGGCTGGATGGCCACGCTGCCCGTCATGGGGTATGTGGTCGGCGGTGCCTTGAGCACCGGTCTGGTGGCGCGCTCCCAGGCGCGCTACGGTCGCCAGATCTCCTTCCAGATCGGCCTGGGAGTGGCGCTGCTGTCGGCCCTGCTGTGCGCCTATGCCGCCTGGAGCCACAACTTCTGGCTGTTGGTGGCGGCCACCGTGGTGGCCGGTTATTACAGCGCCAACGGGCAGCTCTACCGTTTTGCCGCCGCCGAGCTGGCGGCCCCCGACTACCGCGAAAAAGCGGTATCGCTGGTGCTGGCCGGCGGCCTGATCGGCGCCATCGTCGGCCCGAACCTGGCCAAATACACCAAGAGCCTGCTGGCCACGCCTTTTGCCGGAGCCTATCTGGCGCTGGCGTTTGTTGCCGTGCTCGGCATGGGCCTGATGACCTTGGTGCGGTTTCCGGCCGTGCCGCGAGCGGCACCCGGCGCTTCCAGCGGCCGGCCGATCTGGGAGATCGTGCGCCAGCCCCTGTTTTTGGTGGCCATCGTCGGCGCTGCGCTGGGCTACGGCGTGATGAACCTGCTCATGGCGGCCACCCCGCTGGCCATGCAGGTCTGCGGTTATCCCTTTGACGATATGGCCCTGGTGCTGGAGTGGCACGTGATCGGCATGTTCGCCCCGGGCTTCTTCACCGGCCATCTGATCAAGCGCTTCGGCACACTGGCCATCATGGGCGTGGGCGTGCTGCTCAACTTCCTTTGCATCGTGATCGCGCTCACTGGGGTGGACCTGCACCAGTTCCTCATCGCGCTGTTCCTGCTCGGTGTGGGCTGGAACTTCCTTTTCACGGGCAGCACCACGCTGGCGCTGCAGGCCTACCGGCCCGAGGAAAAGGACCGGGCCCAGGCCGCCATCAATTTCTGCGTGTTTGCCGTCATGGCCCTGACCTCGTTTGCCTCCGGCGCGCTGGTCACCACCCAAGGCTGGCAATGGCTCAACATCGGTTCGCTGGTGCCGGTCGCGTTGACTGGCCTGGCACTGCTGTGGCTGGCGCTGCGCCGCCAGGCGGCCCCACCGGCCTGAGCAACTTCAAAACCAGCGGTCCAGCCACTGCTGCAGCCGGGCATAGACCGGCTCGCGCTCCAGTTCGTTGAAGATCTCGTGGTAAAGGCCCTCGAAGCAGTGGGCCGTCACCACCCGGGCCGGCGCGGCCTGGGCAAAAGCCGCGCTGCCGCGCGGGCTGACCAGCTTGTCCGCTCCCGCATAAAGCAGCAGCGTGGGTACCTGCCATAACGGTGCCGCTCCCAGCGTCGCTGCGCCGCCATCGGCGATGAAACGCGCCAGCCGCCCGGAAATGCGGTCGTGGATCAGCTTGTCATGCCGATAAGCCTGCACCACCTTCGGATCATGCGAGATCCAGGTCGGATCGAGGCCATTGCGTACGCGCAGATTCGGCGCGATCGACGGCAGCACCGCCAGCAGCAACTGCTGGATGGCATTGAGCCCGGGATCGAAGGCGGGTGAGGACAGCACCAGGCCATCCACGCGCGCCAGGCCCAGGGCCACCAGCCGCGCGGCGACCAGGCCGCCCATGCTGTGTCCCAGCAGGATCAGCGGCAAACCGGCGTCCATGCGCTTGCGCGTGCTGCTCAGCACGTCGGCCAGGTCTTCCACCAGGCGGTTGTCCGAGGGCAGACCCCCGCGCACGCCACCGGACTCGCCGTGGCCGTACTGGTCATAACCACGCACGGCGAAACCCCAGCTGTTGAGTCGCCGGGCCAGTTCGTCGTAGCGCCCGGCGTGTTCGCCCAGGCCGTGCACCAGCAGCACCACGCCGCGCAGCGGGGTGCCGGGGTCGAGTGGCCAGTCCTGGATGGCGAGGTTGTCGCCGTCGGCGGCGACAAAAGTGGTCAGAGTGGATTCCGGCATGCGTTGATCCTCAGGCCATCCGGGCGATGACCTGCGCCACCGCCGCCGTCAGCTTGCGAGCATAGGGCACGTGCAGGAACTCGTTGGGGCCGTGGGCGTTGCTCTTGGGGCCGAGCACGCCACAGACCATCATCTGGGCTTTCGGAAAACCGCGCGACAGCATGTTCATGAGCGGGATGGTGCCACCCTGGCCGATGTAGCCGCAAGGTGCACCGTAGAAGTTGCGCGAGGCCTCGTCCAGAGCCTGCGCGAACCAAGGCGCCGTCGCTGGCGCGTTCCAGCCGGTGGCCGAACTCAGGCCCTCGAAGGTCACGCGCGCCTGGTAAGGCGCGTTGTCTTCCAGCAGGGCCTTGAGCTCCTGCACCGCCGTGGCCGCCTCCACCAGGGGCGGCAGGCGCAGCGAGAGCTTGAAAGCGGTATGGGGGCGCAGCACGTTGCCGGCGTTCTGCAGGTCCGGCAGGCCTTCGGCACCGGTGACGCTGAGCGTCGGCACCCAGGTGCGGTTGAGCAGGGCCTGCAAGGGGTCGGTGGTCATCGGCAGGGCAACACGGCTGTCGCCCTCACAGTCGTAATGCACCCAGGGAAAGCGCCTGTACAGCTCCTCGCCCAGGATGGCGGCCGTGGCGCGGGCCTGCTCCAGGCGTTCGATAGGCACCTCGCAATGAAAACTCTGCGGCAGCAGACGGCCGGTCTTGCTGTCTTCCAGCCGGTCCAGGACCTGGCGCAGGATGCGAAAGCTTGAGGGCACGACACCACTGGCATCGCCCGAGTGCACGCCTTCGGTCAGGATCTCCACCTTGAGCACACCGCTGGCCATGCCGCGCAGGCTGGTGGTGAGCCAGAGCTGGTCGTAATTGCCAGCGCCGGAGTCCAGACAGACCACCAGGCCCACATCACCCAGGCGCGTACGCAGGGCATCCACATAGGGCAGCAAATCGTAGGAGCCGCTTTCCTCGCAGGTCTCGATCAGGCCGACGATGCGCGGATGGGCGAGTTTCTGGCTTTTCAGCGCGGCGATGGCCGCAATGCTGGCGTAGATGGCGTAGCCGTCGTCGGCACCGCCGCGGCCGTAGAGCTTGCCGTCTTCGTATTTGGCGGTCCAGGGCCCCAGGTCCTTGCGCCAGCCGCTGAACTCGGGTTGTTTGTCCAGGTGACCGTACATGAGCACGGTCTGCGATGACACCGTTGCATCGGATGCACCGCGGCTGGCCGGCAGTTCGAAGAAGATCACAGGCGTGCGGCCCTCGAGCCTGATCACTTCGAGTTTCAGGCCCTCGACCTTTTGCGCCTCGACCCAGGTGGCCGCATGACGAACCACGGTATCGATGTAGCCATGCTGCGCCCACTGCGGGTCGAACATGGGCGACTTGGCCGGGATGGCGATGTAGTCGCTGAGCTGGCGCACGATGTCCCCGTCCCAGGCGCGGCTGATCTCCTCCAGCGCCTGGGCGGTATCGAGCACGGTTTGGGGGGCACGGGTGTTCATGCGCATCCTTGTCGAAATGCTGGGCCGCTGCCAGTATATTCATCCCCGGCCTGCTTACACTCTCAAAACCATCAGGAGACCCCCGTGACTACAGCCTCCCCCCTGCGCCGCGGCCTGCTGCTCGCCTGCGCCGCGGCTCTATGCGGCCTGGCCCAGCCGGCCGTGGCCCAGGCCAGGATTCCCCTGCGCATCTCCTCCCCCGCCGTGCCCGACGACTGGCACGCAAAAATGTGGACCGTGTTCAAGGATGCGCTGGAGAAATCCGCCCCGAACCAGTTCGACGTGCAGATCAACCTCAACGCCTCGCTGTTCAAGCAGGGCGCCGAGCCGGCCGCCATGGCGCGTGGCAACCTGGAACTGGCCTCGATCTCGGCCTTCGACATCGCCAAGCTGGTGCCGGCCTTCTCGATCTTCACCGCCGGTTATGTGGTGCGGGACCCGCAGCACCAGCAGAAGGTCTTCAACGGCCCGATCGGCACCGAACTGTTCAAGACCGTGTCCGAGAAGATGGACGTGACCGTGCTCTCCACGGTCTATCTGGGCACGCGCCAGCTCAACCTGCGCGAGGTGCGCAACGTACGCACGCCGGCCGACCTCAAGGGCGTGAAGCTGCGCATGCCCGGCACCAAGGAATGGCTGTTCCTGGGTGACGCACTGGGCGCCACCGCCACGCCGCTGGCCTTCGGCGAGGTCTATCTGGGCCTGAAGACCGGCACCATCGACGGCCAGGACAACCCGCTGCCCACGGCGCGGGCCGCCAAGTTCTACGAGGTGACCAAACAACTGGTGCTGACCCAGCACCTGGTCGACAGTCTCTTCATCACCATCTCCAACAGGAGCTGGAACGCCCTGACGCCAGCGCAGAAGCAGCACGTGACGGCCGCGGCACAGGCGGCAGCGAAGTTCAACAACGAGAACCGGATCAAGGAAGAGGGCCAGCTGGTGGACTTCTTCCGGCAACAGGGTTTGCAGATCAGCACACCCGACGTCGAGGCCTTCCGCAAATCGGTCCAGGACACCTACGCGCGTTCGGACTACGCCAAGGTCTGGCCGGCGGGTCTGCTCGAGCGCATCAACGCCACCCGCTGATCCATGGGCCTGCTGCGCAAGGCCGCCCAGACACTGGGCGGTGTGATGTTCCTGGGTCTTTTCGGGGTCTTCCTGGTGCAGATCACGGCCCGCTTCGGCTTCAACCGGCCCCTGCCCTGGACCGATGAGCTGGCCGTGGTGCTCTACCTGTGGGTCATCCTTTGGGCTTCGGCTTTCATGGTGCCCGAGCGCGAGCACGTGGTGTTCGACCTGCTGTGGAACAGCGCCAGCCGGCGCGTGCGCCGCGTCATGCGTTTCGCAGGCCACCTGATGATCGGCGGCCTGGCGGCAGTGGCCATCCCGGCCAGCTGGGACTATGTGCATTTCATGGGGCGCGAAGGCACGCCCGTGCTCGGCCTGTCCTTTGAGTGGGTCTTCCTGCCCTTCGTGCTGCTGCTGCTGGCCCTGGTGGGGCGCAGCCTGCATGGCCTCTGGCGGACCTACCGCGGCCAGGACCTGGACGACCCGGAGCCTTCCTCATGAGCCTGGCGCTGTGGACTCTGGTGGGCGTGGTGCTGGCCGGCATGCTGCTGCGCATGCCGATCGGGTTTTCGATGCTGATGGCCGGGGTGGCCTATCTGCTGGTCAAGGGCCAGGACCTGGGCCTGGTGGCCGAGCAGGTCAGCAACGGCCTGTACAACAGCTATGTGCTGCTGGCCGTGCCGCTCTTCGTTTTCGCCGCCAACATCATGAACGCGGGCACGGTCAGCGAACGCATCTTCGACTTCTGCCGCATCCTGGTCGGCCGCATGCGCGGCGGCCTGGCGCAGGTGGACATCCTGGTCAGCGTGATTTTTTCAGGCATGAGCGGCAGCGCCATTGCCGACGCCGCCGGGCCAGGCCTGGTCACGATCAAGCAGATGCTCAAGAAGCCCGAGTACAGCCGCGGTTTTGCCGGGGCCGTGGTCGTGGCCAGCGCCACCCTGGGGCCCATCATCCCGCCCTCCATTCCCATGGTGATCTATGCGCTGGTGTCGGGCGCCTCGGTCGGTGCGCTGTTTCTCGGTGGCGTGGTGCCCGGGGTATGCATGACGCTGCTCATGATGGGTGTGGTGCACTACATCGCCCACAAGCGCAATATGCCGCGCGAGGCCCCGGTGCCGCTCAAGGAATGGCCGGGCATCCTGTTTCGCGGGGCGTTGCCGCTGTCCATGCCCATCGTGCTGCTGGGCGGCATCTACTCAGGCGCCTTCACGCCCACCGAGGCAGCGGCCGTCGCCGCCCTGCACGCGTTGATCCTGGCCGCCGTGGTCTTCCGCGCGCTGAGCTGGCGCTCGTTCTGGGGCGTGGTGCTGGAGTCCACACGTTCCAGCGCCGTGATCACCATCATCCTGGCCGGCTCCTTCATGCTGAACTATGCGTTCACGGCCGAAGGGGTACCCCAGGCCATGGCCGCCTGGGTCGACGGCCTGCAGCTGAGCCGTCTGCAGTTCCTGTTCATGGTGAACGCGCTGTTCCTGGTGCTGGGCTGTTTCCTGGATGTCTCCGTCCTGCTGCTGGTCTTCGTGCCCATGCTGCTGCCCGCGGCCAGGATGCTGGGCGTAGACCTGGTCCACTTCGGCGTGCTGGTGGTGCTCAACATGATGATCGGGCTGATCCATCCGCCCTTTGGCATGCTGCTCTTTGTCACCAAGGCACTGACCGGCATTCCCATCGGCGAGATGATGCGCGAAGGCTGGCTCTTCCTGGTGATGTTGCTGGGGCTGCTGGTGGCCATGACCCTGTTTCCCGAGATCGTGCTCTGGCTGCCCCGGACCATGGGCTACGGCAGCACGGCGGGCGGCTGAGGCACAAGCCGCGTGCAGTACGGCTAGATATCGAGCGCCCAGATACCGGGCAGATTGCGCCAGTAGCCATAGGCGTCCATGCCATAACCGACCAGAAACTTGTTCGGCACCACCAGGCCCACGTAATCGGGGCGGGCCGGTTTGGACTTGCCGATGGCCTTGTCGGCAAACACCGCCAGCAGCACCTCCGTGGCGCCCATCGCCAGCAGGCGTTCCTGCACATGCGCCAGGGTCTCGCCCTCGTCCAGGATGTCGTCGAGCACGATCACCGTGCGCCCGCGCACATCGGCGCGCGGCTCCACCTTCCACTCGATGCGTCCGCCATGGTCCTTGGCGCCGTAGCGGGTGACGTGGATGTAATCGAACTCCAGGGGGAAACTCAGGCGCGTCAGGAGCTGGCCCGCAAACACCACGGCGCCGCCCATCACACCCAGCACCAAGGGGAAAGCGGGGGCGCCCTCCTGCTCAAAACGGGCATTGATCTGGCCCGCCATCCGGGCCAGCGCCGCCTGCACAGCCGCGGCGTCAAACACCTCCGTGGCCTGGGCCAGCAGGGCACGGGCCTTGGTCGCGTGGGCGAGGGCGCTCATTTCTGGGGTGGCAGACATGGTCGGCTCCCGGTACGGATGTTCAACGCGAAAACTTCAGCACCGCCGTGCTGGCCAGCAGATTGGGCATGAAACGCCGCAGGCGGCCGTTGTGCAGGCCGAAGCTGTCCAGTATCTGCAAACCGTTGCGTTGGGCCAGCACTTCGAGATCGGCATGGGTGCCGACGCGGATATTGGGTGTGTCGTACCACTGGTAAGGCAGGCGGCGCGTCACCGGCATGCGTCCGCCCAGCACGCTCAAGCGGTTGGGCCAGTGCGCAAAATTGGGGAAGGCCACGATGCCCATGCGGCCCACGCGCGCCGTCTCGCGCAGCACGGTCTCGGCATTGCGCAGATGCTGCAAGGTGTCGATCTGCAGCACCACGTCGAAGCTCTGGTCTTCGAACAGGGCCAGGCCTTCGTCCAGGTTGAGCTGGATGACGTTCACCCCGCGCTGCACGCAAGCCAGCACGTTGTCGTCGGCGATCTCGATGCCGTAGCCGCTGCAGCCGCGTGTGGCCTGCAGATGGGCCAGCAGGGCGCCGTCGCCGCAGCCCAGGTCCAGCACGCGGGCGCCCTGCGGCACCAGGCTGGCGATGGTTTCCAGGGTCAGGCGGTCGCTCACTGGGTAAGCTCCGTGCTGAGCACTGCGGTGCAAGCGCCTTCGGGCAGCCGGGCGGCGCTCATGCTGCCAGCTCCTGCGCAACGCCCTGGAAGTAGGAGCGCACCAGCTTCATGTAGCGCGCGTCGTCCAGCAGGAAGGCGTCGTGTCCATGCGGCGCATCGATCTCGGCGTAGCTGAGCTCGCGCCGGTTGTCGAGCAGAGCCTTGACGATCTCGCGGCTGCGTTTGGGCGAGAAACGCCAATCGGTGCTGAAACTCACCAGCAGGAACTTGCAACGCGCCGCCGCCAGCGCGCGCGTCAGGTCACCGTCGTGCCGTCGTGCCGGATCGAAGTAGTCCAGCGCGCGTGTGATCAGCAGGTAGGTGTTGGCGTCGAAGTACTCGCTGAACTTGTCACCCTGGTAACGCAGGTAGCTCTCGATCTGGAATTCGATGTCCTGGGTCGAGTACTTGAGATCCAGGCCCTCGCGCAGCTGGCGGCCGAACTTCTCGTTCATGACGTCGTCGCTCAGGTAGGTGATATGGCCGATCATGCGTGCGATGCGCAGGCCGCGCTTGGGGATCACGCCGTGCTCGTAGAAATGTCCACGGTGAAAATCCGGGTCGGTCACGATGGCGCGGCGCGCCACTTCGTTGAAAGCAATGTTCTCGGCGTTGAGGTTGGGCGCGCTGGCCACCACCACGGCGTGGCGCACACGCCCGGGGTACTGCAGTGTCCAGCTCAAAGCCTGCATGCCGCCCAGGCTGCCGCCCATGACAGCCGCCAGGGTCTGGATGCCCAGGGCATCGAGCAGGCGCGCCTGGGCATTGACCCAGTCCTCCACCGTCACCACCGGGAAGTCGGCGCCGTAGACCTTGCCCGTGTCCGGATTCACATGCATGGGCCCGGTGGAGCCGAAGCAGGAGCCCAGGTTGTTGACGCCGATGACGAAAAACTTGTCGGTGTCCACCGGCTTGCCCGGGCCGATCATGTTGTCCCACCAGCCCTCGCTTTTGGGCTGGCCTTCGTAGACGCCGGCCACGTGGTGCGAGGCGTTGAGGGCATGGCAGATCAGCACGGCGTTGGACTTGTCGGCATTGAGCCTGCCGTAGGTCTCGTAGGCCAGGGTGTAGCCGCGGATGCTCGCGCCGCTCTGCAAGGGCAGGGTGGCATCGAAGGTCATGGCCTGGGGCTGGGCAATCAACATCAGTAGCTTAAAAAACAAAACCCGGCATAGCGTTCAGCTAGGCCGGGTCTCAGATGGCGGAAACACCTTGCCTGTTTAGCTGAACTTCGGAACTCCAGGGTTCCGGCGCCCGCAATCGGGTTCAAATCGGCGCTGAGGATTAGTATAAGTCCAAGTCTTCACCACCCGATACCGGAGTAACCCATGTCCGAGCTGTACGGATCCGACGCCTACGCCCCGAGCGAAATCGCCCAGCGCATCGAATCGGTCGGGGTGAGCAAGGCGCGCCTGCCGACCTTGCCTCTGTTGATGCTGGGTGTGCTCGCGGGCGCTTTCATCGGTCTGGGAGCCATGCTGTTCGTGCTGGTGAAGTCCGATGCCACGCTGGGTTTTGCCGCAACGGCCATCGGGGGCGGCCTGGTGTTCTCGCTCGGCCTGTTGCTGGTGGTGGTGGCCGGGGCCGAACTCTTCACCGGTAACAACCTGCTGGCCATGGCCTGGGCCGATGGCCGCATCAGCAGTGCGGAAGTGCTGCGCAACTGGGTGCTGGTGTGCGTGGCCAACTTCGTCGGCGCGGCCGGCCTGGCGGTGCTGGTGTTTGCCAGCGGCCACACCGACATGAACGGCGGTGCCATCGGCCAGCAGGTCGTGAAGATCGCGCTGGCCAAGCAGGACCTGTCACCGGTACAGGCCTTCTTTCGCGGCGTGCTGTGCAATGTGCTGGTCTGCATGGCCGTGTGGATGGCCATGGCCGGGCGCAGCGTGGTGGACAAGGCGGTGGCCGTGGTGCCGCCCATCACGGCCTTTGTCGCCGCCGGCTTCGAGCACAGCATTGCCAATATGTACCTGATGCCGCTGGCCATGCTGCTGCAACACTTCGGCCCGCTGGGCGCGACGCCTCCGGTCACCTGGAGCGGCATGCTGGGCAATCTGCTGCCGGTGATCGCCGGCAATCTGGTCGGCGGCAGTGTGCTGGTGGGCCTGGCCTACCACGTGATCTACCGGCGCAAGCCGGGCTAGGACGGACAGGCCCTAAGCGCCCCAGCCGAACAGCACCGCCAGGCCCAGCACCACGAAGATCCCCGCCGAGACGAGGTGCACCAGCCGGATCGGAATGCGGCGCGTCATGCGCTCGCCCAGCCAGACCACGGGCGCGTTGGCCAGCATCATGCCCAGCGTGGTCCCGGCGACCACCCAGGCCCAGGCCTGGTATTGCGCGGCCAGCATCACGGTCGCGATCTGGGTCTTGTCGCCCATCTCGGCCAGGAAGAAGGCGACCACGGTGGTGCCAAACACACCCCAGCGAGGCTGGGTGGCTTCGTCGTCGTCGTCGAACTTGTCGGGGATCAGCATCCAGGCCGCCATGGCCAGGAAGGACAGGCCCAGGATCCAGCGCAACCAGACCGGACCCAGCACCGTGGTGACCCAGGCCCCGAGCGCACCGGCCAGGGCATGGTTGACCACGGTGGCGACCAGGATGCCGGCCACGATGGGCCAGGGTTTGCGAAAACGAACCGCCAGGATGAGGGCGAGCAGCTGCGTCTTGTCGCCCATTTCGGCCAGCGCGACCAGGCCGGTCGAAATCAGAAAAGCTTCCATCGGTCAATTCTACCGAGCCGGTTCGCGGCCCCTCCCAGCCCGGCTTGGTGCGTTCGTTGCACTCCCTTGGCGCAGTTTGGCCTGGATTTTGCTTGTCATTGGTGCATTTCTTAAAAATTCTGGTTTTTGCACCAGACAAAAGCATTTTTTCGGAGATCTCAAAATGGACGCACTAAAGCAGGGCGCTGATGCCCTGTTCATCCTGCTCGGCGCCATCATGGTTCTGGCCATGCACGCCGGCTTTGCCTTCCTGGAACTAGGCACCGTACGGCGCAAGAACCAGGTCAATGCCCTGATCAAGATCCTGGTGGACTTCTCGGTCTCCACCGTGGTCTATTTCCTGGTCGGTTATGGCGTGGCCTATGGCACCAACTTTCTGATCGGCGCCGAACAGCTGGTGGCCAAGAATGGCTACGAGTTGGTGAAGTTCTTTTTCCTGCTGACGTTTGCGGCCGCCATTCCGGCCATCATCTCTGGCGGCATTGCAGAGCGCGCCAAGTTCTGGCCGCAACTGATCGCCACCGGCGTGATCGTCGGCTTTGTCTATCCCTTCTTCGAAGGCATCGCCTGGAACCAGCACTTCGGCATCCAGGCCTGGATCAAGTCCGTCACCGGCGAGGAGTTCCATGACTTCGCGGGCAGCATCGTGGTGCACGCCGTGGGCGGCTGGATCGCGCTGCCGGCCGTGCTCTTGTTGGGTGCGCGCTACAACCGCTACCGCAAGGATGGCGGCATCTCGGCCCACCCGCCCTCCAGCATCCCTTTCCTGGCCCTGGGCGCCTGGGTGCTGGTGGTCGGCTGGTTCGGCTTCAACGTCATGAGCGCCCAGACCCTGGACAAGATCTCGGGCCTGGTGGCGGTCAACTCCCTGATGGCCATGGCTGGCGGCACGCTGGCCGCGTTGCTGCTGGGCAAGAACGACCCGGGCTTCGTGCACAACGGCCCCCTGGCCGGCCTGGTCGCCGTCTGCGCCGGCTCGGACCTGATGCATCCACTGGGCGCGCTGGTGGTGGGCGGCGTGGCCGGTGCCATCTTCGTCTTCATGTTCACGCTGACGCAGAACAAGTGGAAGATCGACGACGTGCTGGGCGTGTGGCCCCTGCATGGGCTGTGCGGGACCTGGGGCGGCATCGCCGCCGGCATCTTCGGCAGCAAGGCCCTGGGCGGCCTGGGTGGCGTCACCCTCACGGGCCAGCTGATCGGCACCGGCCTGGGCGTGTTGTGGGCGCTGATCGGCGGCTTCGTGGTCTACGGTGCGCTCAAGGTCACCATGGGTCTGCGCCTGAGCCAGGAAGAGGAGTTCGACGGCGCCGACCTGAGCATCCACAAGATCGGCGCAACATCGGACCGCGAGGTCAACTGGTAAGCCCCGCCTTCTGGCCCATGCGTTGCAACAACCAGGGCCAGGCCCGGCGTTCCAGCGTCCAGCGCCCGGGGCCGTAAATGGCCAGCCCTGCCAGCAGCACACCCCAGAGGATGTGCTGCTGCAGGGCGGCCGGTGCGATCTCGGCCAGACTGATGACGGCCACGGCATTCACCACACTCAGGCCCAGCGCCGCGAAGCGGGCACCCAGACCCAGGACCAGGATGAGCGGCAGCAGCAGTTCACCCGCCGTGCCCAGCCAGGCAGCCAGCGCGGGCGACAGCAGCGGCACCTGGTACTCGTCGGTGAACAGGGCCACCGTGATCTCCCAATCGCGCAGCTTGGTGAGACCGGACAGGAAAAAGACCTGCGCCACGTACAAGCGCGCCAGCAGGGCGGCGGCCGGCTGCAGGGCTTGCAAGCCCTGGCTCAGCCGGGTCCACAGAAACAGCGGCAGCGAATGGGTGTTGGTTCTTGGCATGGTGTGACTCTCCTCGTATTTTTTGCACGGCCTTCAGGCATGACGTGCCGGGTTGAGCACGACGCGCAGCAACAGACCCTCTCGCACAGCGGGCGCCAGCCAGGCGCTGAAATCGAAGCCTGGTGCAGATCCCAGCGCCGCGCCCAGACTCTTTCCCTCTTGCACGGCCCGCAGAAACGTCGGCTCACCAGGCTGCGCCAGGCCCAGCCTGGGCCGCCAGCCGCAACGCCAGACCCGCGCGGTTTCACCGCTGCGGGCCGGCCGGGACGACGCGCTGTGCTGCGCCTCGATCAGCGTCACCACCGGCCAGGCACTGCTGAAGCAGGCCGTACCGGGGGCAAGATCGAACCACAGCTTGGCGGGATCCTCGTGGGCCAACAACGTGAAGCTGGCGGGTTCCGCCTGGGCATCACCCAGCGTGGCCATGCTGTGCAGGGCCCATTCGACCCGTGCCACATCGACCAGGAAGGGCAAGTCAGCCACCAGTTCGGGCAGGTCTTCGATCTGCGCCGCCAGGGCCGCGCCCCATTGCGCCAGATCACCGCCCTGCGGCGGTCGCTCACGCCATAGCAGGCGCGATAGCGCCTCGAAATTTTCTTGCCCGACCAGGTGCTCCACCACGGGATAAGCTGCGCCCAGCGAGCGCACGGCCTGGGCGGCAGCATGGCTGCGATAGGCCGCGATGCCCCGCCACATGAAGTGGCGATGCGCCACGCCTGGCGCGGCCAGCTGGTCCAGGGCTTCGTCGTGTGTTGGCGCCCACAGGGCGGCCAGCAGGGACTGCTGCCAGCCAGCCAGCACCGTGTTTGTGGGTACGGCCTGAGCGCTCATGCGGTTTCCACCACCCGATGGGCCACTGCCGCCGCGCGCGCGGCCTCGTCCAGCAGGACGGTCAGCGGCGGCAGCCCGGTATCCCACTCGATCAAGGTCGGGATGGCCCCCTGCTGTTCCCGGGCATAGGCATACAGGGCCCAGACTTCGTCGCAGACCCGCTGGCCGTGATCGTCGATGACCAGATGCACACCGCCATCATGCACATCGGTGTGACCGGCCAGGTGGATCTCTCCGATCAACGCCGGATCCAGCATGTCCAGGGTGTGGCGCACGGCGGCTTGCGGGTCCGGCAATTCGCCGCGCAAGGCGGCATTGCGCGCGTTCACATACAGGTTGTTGATGTCCAGCAGCAGACGACAGCCGCTGCGGCGCGCCAATTCATGCAGAAACTCGACTTCCGTCATCTCGTTGCCAGGGCACTGGACATAGGCAGAAAGGTTTTCCACCAGCAGCGGCCGCCGCAGGCGGTCCTGCACAAGCTGCACGTTGCGACACAGCACATCCAGCGCGGCGCGGCTGAAGGGCAGGGGCAGCAGATCTCCGGCGTGGACCGCTGTGGCCTGGCCCGGCAGCATGCCGTGGGTGAAACAGGCGTGGTCGCTGACGAGGCAGGGTTCGATGCGCGCCACCAGCATCGCCAGCTGTTCCAGATGCCGGGGATCCACGCCGGCCACCGAACCCAGTCCCAGCCCGACCCCATGCAAGCTGACCGGGTAATGGGCACGCCCCTGCTCCAGCACGGCCAGCGCGGCGCCGCCGGTACCGAAGAAGTTCTCCGAGTGGACCTCGAGAAAGGCCAGGGACGGCAGGGTTTCCAGCAACTCGCCGTAGTGCGGATGCCGCCAGCCTATGCCCACGCCGGCGGCTTCGCACAGACCGGGGGCCGAAGACACGGGCTGGCGCACCGTCATGGCCGGATCAGCTCTTCTTGCCGGCAGCCATCTTGGCTTCGTCGGCTGTCATGCCCATCATCTGCTTGCAGGTGCCCTTGGTCACGTACTTCCAGGAGCCTTTGTCGTTGTCCAGCTTGGCCTGGCCGGCGCAGGAATGGGTGCCCGCGAGGCTGGCGCAATCGTTCTGCCCGGCCTTGGCAATGCCGTAGCATTTTTCCTTGCTCTGGGCCATGGCCGGGGTGGCCACGAACAAGGTGGAGAGGAGGGTGGCCGCAGCGGCGGCAACGATGGCACGTTGGTTCATGGAAATACTCCTGGTGAATAAGGCCGCGCGACCATCGCCCGGCTACAGCTTGAGTCGGGGTCCGAGCCGCTTTTCTTACAGCAGATCGGCGATGTCATCCCAGGCCTCCGGCGGAATGCGGCCCGCATAGGCCTTTTCCACGGTTCCGCTCTTGTTGATGATGTAGGTGGCCGGCAACACGGCTTGCGCGCCAAAACTGTCGACATGACCCGGCTGGCCGCTCCAGAGTTGTGGAAAACGTTGCGCGCGGGGCACCGTCAGGGCAAGGATCTGCTCGTAGGCTTGCACGTCCTGCAGGCGCCGGTCCTGGTTGACCAGGACCATCTCGAAGGGCTGACCGCGCCAGCCTTCGTAATTGGCGCGCAGTTCGCCCATCTTGTCGCGGCACACGGCGCAGGTGGTCGACCAGAACACCACCAGGACGACCTTGCCACGCAGCCCTGCCAGGTCAAAAGGCCGACCCTCGAAGGTCTGGCCGATCAGCCTGGGCTGCCCTGTTGCGACCGACGCAACGGCCCGGGCCGCTTGTGGCTGCGTTTGCGCCTGGGCCCTGGGCGCGGCAGGCAGTGTCAACAGCAGGGCCAGGGCGAGGTTTGCAATCCTGTACATGGTTTTGCTCCGGATAAGACCGTTTTGTCGTTTCCAAGCCCCTCTTTCTTACAGATACAGGGCCTGCGGGTATCCACTTGCTGGATATTTCAGCGGGATAACGCATAATGAGCCCGTACTTCTGTAAATCGGTGGTACTAAATTGCGGTGATTCGTCGGTTTTGCGTCTTCTTCAAGTCTTCAGTGCTTTGTTGCTCGCGGCTATCTGACTCCATCGCCTTACCTGAGTCTTTTTGAGGAGTCCCTCCATGGGCAACAAACTTTACGTGGGCAACCTGCCCTATTCCTTCCGTGACGAAGACCTGCAGCGCGCCTTTTCCGCGTTCGGTAGCGTCGGCAGCGCCAAGGTCATGATGGAGCGCGACACCGGCCGTTCCAAGGGCTTCGGTTTTGTGGAAATGGGCAGCGATGCTGAAGCACAAGCCGCCATTGCCGCCCTGCACGGCCAGCAACAAGGCGGCCGCGCCCTGGTGGTCAATGAAGCCCGTCCGATGGAAGCCCGCCCGCCCCGTAGCGGTGGTGGTGGTGGTTACGGCGGTGGCGGTGGTGGCGGCGGCGGCTACGGTGGTGGTGGCGGCTATGGCGGTGGCGGTGGCGGCGGTGGTTACGGCGGTGGCGGTGGCGGTGGCCGTCGCGAAGGCGGTGGTGGTGGTTACGGCGGTGGCCGTAGCAGCTACTGATCCCGTTCTACGCTGACCAAAAGGGGCCTTCGGGCCCTTTTTTCATGGTTTTTACTAGGCTGGAGCACCTTGTCGGAAGCGAATTTCTGTGTCAATAATTAAAAAGTGGCGGCTGGGAGGCCTGTCACAAGGTTGCGGTGATCTGCTGAATTCGCATCATCGACACGAATGGATTGCGTTTCTGGGACCCCATCGCTTGTTTTAGCTTTGACTCAGGAGTCCCTGCATGGGCAACAAACTCTACGTGGGCAATCTTGCCTATTCCATCCGCGACAACGACCTGGAACAGGCCTTCAGCCAGTTCGGCGCCGTCAGCAGCGCCAAGGTCATGATGGAGCGTGACACCGGCCGTTCCAAGGGTTTCGGTTTCGTCGAAATGGGCAGCGATGCCGAAGCACAGGCGGCCATCAACGGCATGAACGGCCAGCCCCTGGGCGGCCGCAGCATCGTGGTCAACGAAGCCCGTCCCATGGAGCCGCGACCCCCACGCACAGGGGGTTACGGAGGCGGCGGCGGTGGGGGCTATGGTGGTGGCGGTCGTCGCGAAGGCGGCGGTGGTTATGGTGGCGGTGAGGGCGGCGGCGGTGGCGAAGGTGGTTTCCGCAGCCCCTACGGCAACCCACGAGGCGGTGGCGGCGGTCGTCGGGGTTATTGAGCCTGCCTGCTTTGCAAACGAAAGGCCCCAGACGGGGCCTTTTTGTTTTTTGGGTCGCCGGCTTCAGCGTTTGTCCAGCCTCCGCGGAACCGCACTCACCGGCCCGGTCCCGTCACGGAGGTGGCGCGCGATGCTTGCGCGGCCGGCCGGCCAGCAGGCGGTCAAACAGGGCGTCGGGCAGCAAACGCAGCAAGCGGGCCGCCAGGCCCATCTGCCAGGGGATGACGCGGTAGCTCACCCCGGCCTCGATCGCGCGCAGGGCGCGTTCGGCGAAGTCGGGCGCTGACATCAGAAAAGGCATGGCGTAGCGGTTCTCGCGCGTCAGCGGGGTGTCGATATAACCCGGACAAAGCGTGACCACGCGCACACCGCTGCCGCGCAACTCACCGCGCAGGCTCTCGCAATAGCTGATCACGGCGGCCTTGCTGGCACAGTAGGCGCCATGGCCGGGCAGGCCGCGGATACCAGCCACGCTGGCGATGCCCACCAGGCACCCCGTGCCACGCTGGCGCATGAGCGCGACAAAGGGATGGAAAGTCGCCGCCAGGCCCGTGTTGTTGACCGCAAAGGTGCGCGCCATGACGGCCAGGTCCTCGCGCTCGGCCGTGTCCATGCCGATGCTGATGCCGGCGTTGGCCACCACCAGATCGGGCAGGCCCTGTTGCGTCAGGCAGGCCTGTCCTGCCGCGACGATGCTCTGGACGTCTGCCACGTCGGCGACATACAGGCGATAGCGCTGCACGTCGAGCTGGTGGGTGTCGGCCCACTGCTGCATCTCGTGCGCGCGGCGGGCCACCAGGGCCAGGTCATAACCGGCCTCATAGCAGCGCCTGGCCAGGGCCTGGCCGATGCCGCTGGACGCGCCCGTGATGAAGACCAGCTTGCGCATACGTCCGGCGCAGCTCAGCGTTCCTGCGGCGGCTGCAGCGTGCCACGCACGCGACCCCGCAGTTCCACGACCTGGTCGAAGTTGCTGTAGTCCATGCTCTCCGCGGTGATGCGGTCGTTGCCCCGCATCAGTGCCACCGGCTTGTGCGATTTGATGCGTTCGTCTTCCAGGAAGGCATGAAGGAACTCGCCATTGAAGCTCACGCGCGGCAGGGTAACGCCGCTGCGGTCGACAGTGGCCTCGCGCACGACCTGGGCATCGCCCATGAGCTGTACTTCGCTGGCATCGTTGTTGGCCAGTGCGCGTTTTGCCGTGGCCACCGTCAGGTGGCCGCGGCTGTTGAAACTGCGGATACGCACCTGGTCGATTTCCAGGAGGTCGGTGTGCGGATAGTGCCGAGCCTGTTCACCGTAGACCTCGCTCTTGAGGCGCCCTTCGTTGTCGAAGGTCTTGATCGAGAAGCGCTCCATCAGGTAGTCCGGGTCCCTGCGCTGCGGCTGTTCCGCCGCACCGGGCTCCAGCAAGGGCGTGCTGCGCACCAGCCAGTAGGTACCGAGCGCCAGCAGGCCCATGAGCATGAGGGGCAGATAGATCGACAGCCTGTCCCAGGCCAGGCGCACGACCCGGATCACGGCAAGAACTCCTGCAACAGGTCGGCATAACGGCCGCTGGCCACCAGCAACAGATCGCAGAACTCGCGGGCAGCGCCAGCGCCGCCCGGAGCCTTCGTCACATGGTGGGCCCGCGCCAGCACCTCGGCATGCGCATTGGACGGCGCGCAAGCGAAGGCACAGCGCTGCATGACAGGCAGGTCCGGCCAGTCGTCGCCGATGGCTGCCGCCTGCGACCAGTTCAGTCCCAGGGCCTGGAGCGTCAGTTCGGCAGCCGGCCGCTTGTCCTCGGTACCGTAGTGCACATGGCGGATGCCCAGCGCCTGCAGGCGCACACGCAGGGCCGCGCTGTCACGGCCGGTGATCACCGCCGGCGTGATGCCGGCGCGCTGCAAGAGCTTGAGGCCGTGACCGTCGAGGGTGTTGAACCGCTTGAGATTTTCACCCGTCTCGCCGATGTAGAGGCCGCCGTCGGTCAGGACACCATCGACATCGAAAAACGCCACCCGGATACCCTGTGCGCGCAACAGCAGTTCTGGCGGGAAACTCAGTGCAGGACGCACGGTATTCATATGACTTTCGAGCGCATCAGGTCGTTGCTGTTCAAGGCGCCACACAGCCGCCCTTCGCCATCCACCACCAGCACGCTGGTGATGCGACGCTCCTCCATCATCTCGGCGGCCTCCACGGCCAACGCGTCGTGCCCGATGGTGACCGGGTTGGGATGCATGAACTGCTGCGCGCTGCCCATGCGCATGTCCACGCCCTTTTCCAGCAGGCGACGCAGGTCACCGTCGGTGAAGATGCCCAGCACCCGGTCCTGCGCGTCCACGATGGCCGTCGCCCCGAGGCCCTTGGCACTCATCTCTCGCATGATGGCGCTGAATCCGGCCTCCGGGCTGACTTTCGGAACCGCCTCACCTTGGCGCATCACGTCGCTCACATGGGTGAGCAGCTTGCGTCCGAGCGAGCCGCCGGGGTGTGAACGGGCGAAGTCCTCGGCCTTGAAGCCGCGGGCATCCAGCAAGGCCACTGCCAGGGCATCCCCCAGGGCGAGCTGGGCCGTGGTGCTGGCCGTGGGCGCCAGGTTCAAGGGGCAGGCTTCTTTCTCGACCGCCGTGTCGAGCACCAGGTCGGCATGCAGGCCCAGCGTGGACGCGGGATTGCCGGTCATGGCGATCAGGGGCACGCCCTGTCGCTTGAGCACCGGCAGGATCGCGGTCAGTTCCTCGGACTCGCCGCTGTTGGAAATCGCCAGCAGCAGATCGGCTGCAGTGATCATGCCCAGGTCGCCATGGCTGGCCTCGGCCGGATGGACGAACATGGCCGGTGTGCCGGTAGAGGCCAGGGTGGCGGCCATCTTGCGGCCGATGTGCCCGCTCTTGCCCATGCCCATCACGACCACCCGCCCCGGCACCTTGAGCATCAGGGCCACGGCCCGGGCAAAAGACTCGCCGATGTGCTGACGCAGGCCCAACACGGCCGCGGCTTCGATCTCGAGGGTCTCATGCGCAAGGCGGATGGCCCGGCCTGCATCCAGGGGCGCTGGTTCCTGCTTGCTGTCGCTCATGCATGGATTCTATCGGGGCCTGTCGTCTTGCTAGTATCCGGGGATGACCGGGCTTGAATTGACCTTGATCTACCTGCTGGCAGCCGTGCTGGGGGTCGTCGTTTTCCGCAGTCTCAAGCTCCCGCCCATGCTCGGCTACCTGGTCGTGGGCGTGCTGATCGGGCCCAATGCGCTGGCGCTGGCGCAGAACTCGACGGGCGTACGCCACCTCGCCGAATTCGGGGTCGTGTTCCTGATGTTTGCCATCGGGCTCGAATTCAACCTGCCGCGCCTGCGCGCCATGCGTCGCCACGTGTTTGGCCTGGGCCTGCTGCAGGTGCTGTTCACCATGCTGCTGACCATGGCTGGCGCCTACCTGCTGACCCTGCTGCTGCCGGACCAGTGGTCCATCAGCTGGCAGGCTGCGCTGGCGTTGTCGGGTGTCATGGCCATGAGCAGCACGGCCATCGTGGTCAAGCTCATGGCCGACCGGCTTGAGCTGGAGTCCGAGCACGGCAAACGCGTCATGGGTATCCTGCTGTTCCAGGACCTGGCCGTGGTGCCGCTGCTGGTGCTGATCCCAGCCCTGGGCAGCCCGGCCAACGAGCTGCTGGGCTCGCTTGGCCTGGCCCTGCTCAAGGCCGTGGTGCTGTTGTCTCTGCTGCTGATGGGTGGCCAGCGCCTGATGCGCCGCTGGCTCACCCTGGTGGCGCGCCACAAGAGCAATGAGCTTTTCATGCTCAATCTGCTGCTGATCACGCTGGGGCTGGCCTGGCTGACCGAGCTGGCCGGCCTGAGCCTGGCGCTGGGGGCTTTTGTCGCCGGCATGCTGATCTCGGAGACCGAATTCAAGCACCAGGTGGAAACCGACATCCGTCCCTTTCACGACGTGCTGCTCGGCCTGTTCTTCATCACCATCGGCATGATGCTGGACTGGAGCATCGTCTGGCAACGCTGGCCCCTGGTGCTGATGCTCATGGTTTCCTCCCTGCTGCTGAAGCTGGTGCTGATCACGGCCCTCACGCGCGCCCTGGGTGCCACCATGGGTGTTGCCCTGCGTACCGGCCTGTACCTGACGCAGGCGGGAGAATTCGGCTTCGTGCTGCTGACGCTGACGCATGAACAGGGCCTGATCGAGGCCGCCATGCTCAACCCCATCCTCGCCTCCATGGTGCTGTCCATGCTGGCCACGCCCTTCATCATCATGTACAGCAACCGGCTGGTCTTGCGGCTGGTCGCCAGCGAATGGCTGCAGCAATCGCTGCAGATGACCAGCATCGCGCGCCAGGCCATCGGCACCAGCGGCCACGTCATCATCTGCGGCTACGGCCGCTGCGGCCAGAATCTGGCGCGCATGCTGGAGGGCGAGAAGATCCCCTATATGGCGCTGGACCTGGACCCCGATCGGGTGCGCCAGGCCACGGCGGCCGGTAACAGCGTCGCCTATGGCGACGCAGCCCGCCTGCAAGCGCTGATGGCCGCCGGCCTGGGCCGCGCCAGTGCGGTCGTCATCACCTACCTGGATGTCCCGGGCGCCCTCAAGGTGCTGGCCAATGTGCGTGCGCATGCCCCTCACGTCCCGGTGATCGTGCGCACCCAGGACGACTTTGCGCTAGACCGGCTGCGTGCCGCGGGGGCCACGGAAGTGGTGCCGGAGTCGATCGAGGGCTCGCTGATGCTGGCCAGCCACGCCTTGGCCCTGGTGGGCGTGCCCATGCGCCGTGTGATCCGACTGGTGCAGGACCAGCGCGACGCCCGTTACAACCTGCTGCGCGGTTATTTCCATGGCGCTGACGACACGGCGGACGACGATGGTGCGCAGGAGCGTCTGCACAGCCTGACCCTGCCCACCGGCGCCCACGCCCTGGGTCAGACCCTGGGCACACTCTTGCCGCGCCTGGCCGACACCCGCATACTCAGCCTGCGCCGGCATAGCGGCAAAAGTCTCTCGCCCGATGCCAGCCTGACGCTGGAAGACGGGGATACGCTGGTGCTCTCCGGCCAGGCCGAGGCGCTGGCACTGGCCGAGGAAAAACTGCTGCGCGGCTGACCCGCTGCAGCACCCGTCTTTTCACGCAACTCTTCGGACGCACCATGCAGGACCGCAACATCAACGAGTATCTGAGAAGCCATATCCGCACCGTGCCGAACTGGCCATCACCGGGCGTGCAGTTTCGCGACATCACGCCGCTGCTGCAGAACCCCAAGGTGTTCCGCGTCATGGTCGATGCTTTTGTGCACCGCTACATGGATCCGGGGATGCGCCCCGACGTGGTCGCCGGGCTCGATGCGCGCGGCTTCATCCTGGGCTCGGTGATTGCCTATGAGCTCGCGGTGGGTTTCGTACCCATCCGCAAGAAAGGCAAGCTGCCCTTCACGACCGTGGAGGAAACCTACGAACTGGAGTACGGCAGCGCCACGGTGGAACTGCACACCGATGCCGTCAAGCCGGGCGACCGTGTGCTGCTGGTCGATGACCTGATTGCCACCGGCGGCACCATGATGGCCGGCAAAAAACTGCTGGAAAAGTTGGGCGCCCAGGTGGTGGAGGGGGCTGCCATCGTCGACCTGCCGGAGCTTGGCGGCTCGGCCAGGCTGCGTGAGGCCGGCCTGCCCCTGTTCACGCTGCTCGATTTCGCCGGGACGTGAGGAGGCCCCGGCAGCGTCCGCTGGCTGGGCTCAGATCAGATCGCCGTACTGGGTGCGACTCAAAGGCAGTCGCTCCGCTTCTTCCTCCATGCGGGTTTCCTCGAACTCGGTCTGGGGAAACTCGGTCGGGGCAAAATCCGCCGGCAAGGGTCTGGGCGGACTGCTGGGCTTGTTCTTGTTGCCCGTGGCCAGCGCATGCTTGAAGGCATTGACTTCGTCGGGGCGGATGGGTTCGAAGCGACGCTTGCGATCTCCGGGCACCAGAGGCGCCTGCGGCGCTTCGCTGATCGCAGACGCCATGGCGCCCAGTTCGACTTCCGGACGCGGCTTGCGCAGGACGGACGTCGAACTCTTGGACAGTTCGTTGATACGCCAATAGACCGCGGTCACCTCGATCTTGTGACGCATGCGGGCGTTCTGGGTGACGATTTCCTCGATTTCCGCCAGCTGGCCGATATGCTCGGCCATCGCCTTGGGCAGATCCATCATGATCAGGTACTGGCTGCCACGTGAATCGAGGGACAGCACCTTGTATTTGTAGCTTGAGGACAGCATGCCCACACGCGCCATCGATTCGCGCACCACGGCATAGAGCAATTCGCGGCGCTCCAGCCTCTGGGTCTTGCGGTCCAGGGCCAACTCATCGTCGGGCGGCAAGTTGGTTGGGCCCGCATCTGGCTCAGGCTTCGCCGCGGGTTTTTTCGAGAAGAAGTTGTCCAGTCGTCCCATTTTTGATTCCGATGGCGCTACTTGCACAACAGGGGGCAGACGATTTGCCTGCAGCCTGCATTTTCTTCCTAAATGGCGGAGCGTGCTTGCCCGCCCAGCGTAAGAAATTGTTTCCAGGCCCGGCCTCTCGATTTAGCCTGTTGCAAGACACGGTACGCCCATTTCGCTGCCTTGACAACGGCGATACAACAAGCCCGCAAGATCTCCCGGGGCGTTATTTGCCGATACAGAAACGGGAAAAGATGACACCCAGCAGGTCATCTGAGGTGAACTCGCCCGTGATCTCATTGAGCGCGTTCTGCGCCAGGCGCAGCTCCTCGGCCAGCAAGTCCAGCGCATGGGCCTGCGTCGCCAGGTGTGCCACCGCTGTTTCCAGATGCGCCTGGACCTGCCGCAGCGCATGCACATGGCGTTCACGTGCAATGTAGACACCCTCGGGTGCCGCCTGCCAACCCACGGTTTCGAGCAAGCGGCGACGCAAGGTCTCCAGGCCGGCACCCGTCTTGGCCGAAAGGCTCAGGCCCTCCAACGGTGCTGCCGCCGCGTCGGCCTTGTTCCAGACATCCAGCACCGGTACACGTGTTGGCAGACGCTGCTTCAACGTGCGGGCAATGTCCTCGTCCGCCTGGCAATATTCAGGCAAGGCCTGGCGCGTGAGGTCATGCAGGAAAAGCACGGCATCGGCCGCTTCGATCTCAGCCCAGGCACGGGCGATGCCGATCCGCTCCACCTCGTCGCTGCTCTCGCGCAGGCCTGCGGTGTCGATCACGTGCAGGGGAACACCTTCGATCTGGATGGTCTGCTGCACCTTGTCGCGCGTTGTGCCGGGGATGGCCGTCACGATGGCCAGCTCGGCTCCGGCCAGCGCATTGAGCAGGGAGCTCTTGCCGGCATTGGGCTGCCCGGCAATCACCACCTTGATGCCCTCGCGCAACAGACTGCCCTGGCGTGCGTGCTCAAGCACGGTGGCGAGCCGGTCCTGCAGACGCAGCAATTGTCCCCGGGCATCGGCCTTCTTCAGGAAATCGATCTCTTCTTCCGGGAAGTCGAGCGTGGCTTCCACCAGCATGCGCAGCTGGATCAGCGCTTCGCGCAGCACCCCGATCTCGCGTGAAAAGGCGCCATCGAGCGAGCGGCTGGCACTGCGCGCCGCGGCTTCGGTACTGGCGTCGATCAGGTCGGCGATGGCCTCGGCCTGGGTCAGGTCGATCTTGTCGTTGAGGAAGGCGCGTTCGGTGAATTCACCTGGCTGCGCGAAGCGCAAACCCGGCAAACAGGCTTGTCCGGTGCGCTCATCCAGCTGCTGGCCCACCTCCAGGCAACGCGCCAACAAGAGTTGCAAGACCACCTGGCCACCATGGACCTGCAGTTCCAGCACGTCTTCACCGGTGTAGGAGTGCGGCGCCGGGAAATGAATGGCCAGGCCGTGGTCCAGCGCTTCGCCGGCCGCATCCCGCAGGGGCAGGTAGGTGGCATGACGCGCCTGCAGGGCGCGGCCACACAAGGCCTCGACGAAGGCCCCGAGCCCACGACCGCTCACGCGCACGATGCCCACGGCACCCCGTCCGGGGGCGGTGGCGATGGCGACGATGGGTTCCTGTTGACGTGCCAGCATGGTGCGCTATTTTGTAGCGTTGAGGCCTGAAAGTGAAAGGGCCGCTTGCGCGGCCCCTGTGCGTCTGCTTACTTGAATTTCGGCAAATTGAACTGCGGCGGAACGCCCATGCGGGTGTTGATCACCCACTGTTGCGCGATCGACAGGATATTGTTGGTCAGCCAGTACAGCACCAGGCCGGACGGGAAGAAGAAGAACATCACACTGAAGATCAGCGGCATGAACCACATCATCTTGGCCTGCAAGGGATCCGGCGGCGCCGGGTTCAGGGCCGTCTGCAGCATGGTCGTGGCTGTCATGAGCAGGGGAAGAATGTAATAGGGATCCTCGGCCGAGAGGTCCTTGATCCACAGGATCCAGGGCGCATTGCGCATTTCCACGCTGGACAGCAGCACCCAGTAGAGTGCGATGAACACCGGGATCTGGATCATGATGGGCAGGCAGCCGCCCATGGGATTGACCTTCTCCTCACGGTAGACACGCATCATCTCCTGCTGCATCTGCTGAGGCTTGTCCTTCATGCGCTCACGCAGTTCGGTGATACGCGGCGTGATGGCTTTCATCTTGGCCATGCTGGCGTAGGCCTTGGCATTGAGCCAGTAGAAGGCGATCTTGAGCAGCACCACCAGGGCGACGATGGACCAGCCCCAGTTGTGCAGCAGGCTGTAGAGCTGGTCCAGCAGCCAGTACAGGGGCTTGGCCAGGATGGTCAACCAGCCGTAGTCCTTGACCAGTTCCAGGCCGGGGGCGATGGCTTCCAGCCTCTTTTCTTCCTGCGGGCCGACGAACAGGCGCGCTTCCACGGTGCGGCTCGTCGCCGGTGCGATCGTCTCCAGCGGGGCGATCATGCCGACCGCATACAGGTTGCTATCGACCTTGCGGGCGAAGATTTCTCGCGGCACGCCCTCGCCGAGCAGCCAGGCGCTGGCGAAATAGTGCTGGACCATGGCCACGTAGCCGTTGGAGGACTGTTTCTCGAACTCGGCCTTGTTCTTCTCGATGTCGCTGAACTCGACCTTCTGGTATTTCTTCGCCTCGGTGTAGATGGCCGGGCCGGTGAATGTCGAATAGAAGGACGACTCGCCGGCCAGCTTGTTGCCGTCACGCACCAGCTGCAGGTAGAGCTGGGGCGTCAGCGGCGTCGTGCCCACGTTCTGCACCTCGTGCTTCACGTCCAGGGCATAGCTGCCGCGCTTGAGCGTGTAGGTCTTGACGAGTTTGACGCCGCCGATTTCAGCCGACTCGAACTTCAGCTGCAGTTCTTCAGCACTGTCCTTGAGTTCGCGTTCGCCGGAAACCAGCTTCATGGGCGTCTTGTGCGTCGGGAGACTGCCACCGGCAGCGCCAGCGATCAATCCGGACTGGGACAGATAGACACGATCCTTGCTCTCGTCGAACAGCACGACATGGAGTTCGGCGTTTTTCTGGTCGCGATGTTTCAAGAACTCGGAGCGGACCAGCGAACCCCCTTCGGTATCGAAGGTCAGCTTCAGCACATCGGAGCTCACCACCACCCGTTCGCGCGCGACGGGCGCCTGCGCTTCGGTTTTGGCGATGCGGTCACTGCTGTTGCCTGCGGGCAGTACGGTCGCAGCCACGGGAACGGCCACTGGCGAGGATGCCGCCGCTACCGGGGCTACCGCCGTCTTCGCCGTCGGCGACGGGAAGAAGGTTGCAGATCGGCCATTGTGGATCTGCCACTGGTCCCACAGCAGAACCAGGGAAAAACCAAAAATCACCCACAGGATGGTGCGGCGAATATCGTTCATGAAATGTTCTTTTCAGAAGAGGAGGAAAGCAGGCCGGTGAAGAGGCGGGGTTTTTTCGAGGGTACGGGCTCGTGCCCGCCGGCGCACCAGGGATGGCAGCGTAGCAATCGGCCCACGGTGAGGTAGCTGCCTGCCAGCGCACCATGCTGGCGCAAGGCATCCAGCGCATAAAGCGAGCAGGTCGGCTCGAAGCGGCAGGCCGAACCCAGCCAAGGGCTCAGAAAGAAACGATAGCCCTTGACCAGTCCGATGAGCAGATGCCGGATCATGCCGCAGCCTTTGCAGGCTGCTGGGCCTTGCTGAACAATTGTTCGATTTCGCCACGAACGGCTGCATGCAGTGCATCGGACGTTGCGCTTTTGAACTGCATGCGATCGAAAGTACCGCGCAGTCGCACCAGGTACGCAGCCGCAGGCAGCATTGTTTCGTGCTGCGCCGCGAGGCTATAAACCTGTCGTTTGATCAGGTTGCGCGTCACGGCGCGACGTGCCCAGCGCTTGGGGACCATGGCACCGATCCAGAGGCCATCAACGGCAAAGGAGGTCTGGGGCACGACTTGCGTGCCTGAGACCTCCAGGACCATGCGATGCATGACAAAATGTTCCGTCCGGGCAAAGGGTGCACACGCCAGTACGGCCTGAAACTGTTCCCGGGTCTTCAGCCGCCGCGCCTGCATGGTGCGCTGAAGTGCACTGCGCAAAACCGGTACAGGGCTCTGGCAGAGCGGTCCGGCTTAGACAGCCAGGCGCTTGCGGCCCTTGGCACGACGCGCGTTGATCACGGCGCGGCCACCACGGGTCTTCATGCGGACCAGGAAACCATGGGTACGCGCACGGCGGATCTTGGAGGGCTGGTAAGTACGTTTCATCTCGAAATCCTAGTGATAAGCGTGGAGTTTTTCTGCCATGCAACCGCACCGTCCATCACTGGCGGCACAGCCCATGAAATGTCCCGTTCGCACTTCTGTGGCCTTGGTTGGCACCTTGCGGCGCTTTCCGGGCACATCACAGGCTTCGGGAAAACCATAGATTATCGCAAAAATTTCCAATGCTGGCAATGCCTTGGCTTTCCAAGTGCGTGCAGCACTTGAGGGCGCGGCGGGACCCTCACCCCTTGTGGATAAATTCTTGATAATTTACAATCTGGCGCACCATCCGGCATAAATATCCACAATAATTAGCACGCATGAGCGAGGGACAACTCAACAGTCAGGCCGTGAGCATAGGCCAGGAAGCCGGGCATAGCTTGTGGCAGACTTGCGTCGACCAACTGGCTCAGGAACTCCCCGAACAGCAGTTCAACACCTGGATCAAGCCCCTGACGGCCCAGGTCGCTGAGGATTTCTCCCGCGTCACCCTTTTTGTCGTCAACCGCTTCAAACTGGACTGGATCCGAGCCCAATACAGCAGCCGGATCGCTGCGCTGCTGGAAAAAGTCTATGGCCAGCCCATGCATCTTGAGTTGGCACTTACCCCCAGGGAAAACAATCCCAGGGTTAAGGAAACGGTTATCGAAACCGAGGCCCTGCCAGCGGAAGAGTCCTATGCGGCGGGGCTGGAGCGCATCAATCCGGCGAACCGGACACGTCTCAACACCGCCCTGACTTTCGACACCCTGGTGGAAGGCACGGCCAACCGCATGGCCCGGGCTGCCGCCATGCACGTGGCCAGTTCACCGGGCCAGCTTTACAACCCCCTGTTCATCTACGGCGGTGTCGGCCTGGGCAAGACCCACCTGATGCATGCTGTGGGTAACCGCTTGCTGGCCGAGCGTCCCAACGCCAAAGTTCTCTACATCCATGCGGAACAATTCGTTTCCGATGTGGTTAAGGCCTACCAGCGCAAGACTTTTGACGAGTTCAAGGACAAGTACCACTCCCTGGACCTGCTGCTGATCGACGATGTGCAGTTCTTTGCCAACAAGGACCGCACACAGGAGGAGTTCTTCAACGCCTTCGAGGCCTTGCTGGCCAAAAAATCCCATATCGTGATGACCAGTGACACCTATCCCAAGGGCTTGCTGGACATCCACGAACGTCTGGTCTCGCGCTTCGATTCCGGCCTGACGGTAGCCATCGAGCCACCGGAACTGGAAATGCGCGTGGCGATCCTGATCAACAAGTCCCTGAGCGAAGGTACCGAGATGCCCGAGGAAGTGGCCTTCTTCGTTGCCAAGAACGTGCGATCCAACGTGCGTGAGCTCGAAGGCGCCCTGCGCAAGATCCTGGCCTATTCACGCTTCAACCAGAAGGAAATCTCCATCCAGCTGGCACGTGAGGCCCTGCGCGACCTGCTGTCCATCCAGAACCGGCAGATTTCCGTGGAAAACATCCAGAAAACGGTGGCCGACTACTACAAGATCAAGGTCGCCGACATGTATTCCAAGAAGCGGCCGGCCAGCATTGCCCGCCCACGCCAGATTGCCATGTACCTGGCCAAGGAACTGACGCAGAAGAGCCTGCCCGAGATCGGCGAGCTGTTTGGTGGTCGCGATCACACCACCGTGTTGCACGCGGTCCGCAAGATATCCGGTGAACGCCAGCAGCTGACCGAACTGAACCAGCAATTGCACGTGCTTGAACAGACCCTCAAGGGATAGAAGGAGTCATCACCCCATCAAAAAAAGCGACCTGAAACCCTGGGGATAGTTCTGGCACAAGTCATGAGTTATCCACAGAGGAAAGCAGTTCTGCCAAGTTATGCAGTCTCGCGCCGGATCAAACCCGACGACTACACACATGGTTGGACGACAGACAAGTCGTTGATAAAAAAAGGGAAAATGATGCTATCCACAGAAAGCAGCCCGCTCTATCTACTACTACTAATTTGAATTAAAGAAATCAAAGAAGAGGTTGACATGATCGTCCTGAAGGCAACACAAGACAAAGTACTCTCCGTTTTCCAGTCCGTTTCGGGCATCGTGGAACGTCGCCATACCCTGCCCATCCTGGCCAACGTGATGATCCGCAAGACCGGCAGCGCCTTGCAGTTCACGACCAGTGATCTGGAAATCCAGATCCGGACCACGGCCGAGCTCGATGGGGATGCTGGCAATTTCACGACCACGGTCGGTGCGCGCAAGCTGATCGACATCCTGCGCACCATGCCGGCCGACCAGACCGTTTCGCTGGAATCCAGCCAGAACAAGCTCATCCTCAAGGGTGGCAAGAGCAAGTTCACGTTGCAGACCCTGCCGGCCGAGGATTTCCCGCTGGTGCAGGAAGCCGCCAATTTCGGTCCCGTCTTCAGCGTGCCGCAGAAGACGCTCAAGGAATTGCTGAGCCAGGTCTCGTTTTCGATGGCGGTGCATGACATCCGCTACTACCTCAACGGCATCCTCTTCGTGGCAGAAGGCAAGCAACTGAGCCTGGTGGCAACGGATGGTCACCGCCTGGCCTTTGCTTCGGCGACACTGGATGTGGAAGTGCCCAAGCAGGAAGTCATCCTGCCGCGCAAGACGGTGTTGGAAATGCAGCGCCTGTTGAGCGATACCGAGGGCGCGATCGAGATGCAGTTCGCCAGCAACCAGGCCAAGTTCAGCTTTGGTGGCATGGAGTTCGTGACCAAGCTGGTCGAGGGCAAGTTCCCGGATTACAACCGCGTGATTCCGAAGAACCACAAGAACGCCATCGTCCTGGGCCGTCAGCCCCTGCTGGCGAGCCTGCAGCGCACGGCCATCCTGACCAGCGACAAGTTCAAGGGTGTGCGCCTGAACATTGATCCCGGCACCCTGCGTGTGGCATCCAACAATGCCGAGCAGGAAGAAGCGGTGGACGAACTGGACATCGACTACAGCGGCGACAGCATCGAGATCGGCTTCAACGTGACCTACCTGATCGATGTTCTGACGAACATGGAACAGGACATGGTCAAGGTGGAGCTCTCTGACTCGAACAGCTCAGCCCTGATCACGATTCCCGACAACCATAGCTTCAAGTATGTCGTGATGCCCATGCGTATCTGACAGGAGCGCAAGATCATGACCCGCGATGAACGTCTGGTTCATGGCGGGTCTGTTCATTCAAGTGTTTGAATAGTGTTGAGAAGTAAGCCATGACCGAAGAAAACAAGCCTAGCGCTGTGGAGAATTTCAGCGCCCAGCCCCGTATCGATGCCCATCAGGTTGGCGCATCGGAAGGTTATGGCGAATCGTCGATCCAGATCCTGGAAGGCCTGGAGGCGGTGCGCAAGCGCCCGGGCATGTACATCGGTGATACGTCCGACGGCACCGGCTTGCACCACCTGGTGTTCGAGGTGGTGGACAACTCCATCGACGAGGCACTGGCCGGCCACTGCGATGACATCGTGGTGACCATCCACCTGGACAACTCCATCAGCGTGGTCGATAACGGCCGCGGCATCCCGACCGGCGTCAAGATGGACGACAAGCACGAGCCCAAGCGCAGTGCTTCGGAAATCGCCCTGACGGAGCTGCATGCCGGCGGCAAGTTCAACCAGAACAGCTACAAGGTCTCGGGCGGCCTGCACGGCGTGGGTGTGTCCTGCGTGAACGCGCTGTCCAAGTGGCTGCGCCTGACTGTGCGTCGCGAAGGCAAGGTGCACCAGCTGGAATTTGCGCGTGGCTTCGTGCAGAACCGCATCATCGAGCAGATCAACGGCGTCGATGTGTCGCCGATGAAGATCATCGACAAGACGGAAAAGCGCGGCACCGAGGTGCACTTCCTGCCCGACCTCGACATCTTCCAGCAGAACCATGAATTCCATTACGACATCCTCGCCAAGCGCCTGCGCGAACTGAGTTTCCTGAACAACGGCGTGCGCATCCGCCTCAAGGACGAACGCAGCAACAAGGAAGACGATTTTTCCGGTGCGGGTGGCGTCAAGGGTTTTGTCGACTTCATCAATGCCAACAAGAAGGTGCTGCATCCCAATGCCTTCCACGCCAACGGCGAGCGCCCGGCCGAAACCTACGGGGGCATTCCAGGCACCAACATCGGCGTCGAAGTCGCCATGCAGTGGAACGACGGCTACAACGAGTCCGTGCTCTGTTTCACCAACAACATTCCGCAGCGTGACGGCGGCACCCACCTGACCGGTCTGCGCGCAGCCATGACGCGCGTGATCAGCAAGTACATCGAGAGCAATGAGCTGGCCAAGAAGGCCAAGGTCGAGATCTCGGGTGACGACATGCGCGAAGGCCTGTGCTGCGTGCTGTCGGTCAAGGTACCGGAGCCCAAGTTCAGCAGCCAGACCAAGGACAAGCTGGTCAGCTCCGAAGTGCGCGCCCCGGTGGAAGACATCGTGGCCAAGACGCTTACCGAATTCCTGGAGGAGCGGCCCAACGACGCCAAGATCATCTGCGGCAAGATCATCGAGGCCGCCCGCGCCCGTGAGGCGGCCCGCAAGGCCCGCGAAATGACACGTCGCAAGGGCGTGCTCGACGGCATGGGCCTGCCGGGCAAGCTGGCAGATTGCCAGGAGAAGGACCCGGCACTGTGCGAGATCTACATCGTCGAGGGTGACTCCGCCGGCGGTTCGGCCAAGCAGGGCCGTGACCGGAAATTCCAGGCGATCCTGCCGCTGCGCGGCAAGATACTGAACGTCGAGAAGGCGCGGTACGAGAAGCTGCTCACCAGCAATGAAATCGTGGTGCTGATCACGGCGCTCGGGACCGGCATCGGCAAGGCCGCCGCGGAAAGCGGCAAGTCGGCCGTTGATGATTTCAACATTGACAAGCTGCGCTACCACCGCATCATCATCATGACGGACGCGGACGTGGACGGCGCCCACATCCGCACCCTGCTGCTCACCTTCTTCTATCGCCAGATGCCCGAGCTCGTCGAGCGGGGCCACATCTACATCGCCCAGCCGCCGCTGTACAAGGTCAAGTCCGGCAAGGAAGAGCTCTACCTCAAGGATGCTTCCGCGCTCGATACCTACCTGTTGCGCATTGCCCTGATCGGGGCTTCCATCCACACGGGTGGTGCCAGCGGCACCGTGATCACGGGCGACACCCTAGCCGAGCTGGCGCGCAAGCACCAGCTGGCCGAGCGCGTGATCGCCCGCCTGCACAACTTCATGGATGCCGAGGCGCTGCGCTCCATTGCCGATGGTGTGGCGCTCAAGCTCGATACCGTGGCCGAGGCCGAGGCGTCCGCCGTCGCCCTGCAGGCCAAGCTGGCGGGTGCCGAGGTGGCTGGCGAGTTTGATGCCCGTACCGACAAGCCCATCCTGCGCATCAGCCGCCGCCACCACGGCAACGTCAAGAGCAGCGTCATCACCCAGGACTTCGTGCACGGGGCCGATTACGCCGCCCTGGCCGAGGCGGCCAACACCTTCCGCGGCCTGCTGGCCGAAGGCGCACGCGTCATGCGTGGTGAAGGCGAGAAGCAGAAGGACGAGAAGGTAGTCGACTTCCGCCAGGCCATGGCCTGGCTGATCGGGCAGGCCGAGAACGCGACCGCACGCCAGCGTTACAAGGGCCTGGGCGAGATGAATCCGGAACAGCTCTGGGAAACCACGATGGACCCGACGGTGCGCCGCCTGCTGCGCGTGCAGATCGACGATGCCATCGAGGCCGACCGCGTGTTCACCATGCTCATGGGCGACGAGGTCGAGCCGCGGCGCGACTTCATCGAGACCAACGCGCTGCGCGCCGGCAACATCGACGTCTGAGATCCGACAAGGCGGCGCAGGCTTGTCACCGGCATGAAGCCTGTCGCCGTCATCGACTTCGAGACCACGGGTATTTCACCCGAACAGGGCGCCCGCGCCACGGAAGTGGCCATCGTGCTGGTGGAACAAGGGCGCATCGTCGACCGCTTTCAGAGCCTGATGAATGCTGGCGCCCACATTCCCGCCTTTATCACCCAGCTCACCGGCATCAGCAATGCCATGGTGCAAGCCGCACCCGACGCCAGCGAGGTGATGCGCAAGGCCAGTAACTTCGTGGGCGACGCCCCCATGGTGGCCCACAACGCCTCCTTCGACCGCAAGTTCTGGATGGGCGAGTTGTTCCGCCTGGGCTTGCCGGCCCGGCAGCCGTTTGCCTGCACCATGCTGCTGTCGCGCCGGCTCTATCCCCAGGCGCCGAACCACAAGCTGGGCACACTGGTGGATTACCACCGCCTGCCGCGCACGGGTGCGGCCCACCGGGCGCTGGCGGACGCTGAAATGGCGGCCGAGTTGCTGCTCCAGATCCAGCAGGACCTGCAGCGTCGCCACGAAGTCGCGGCCGTCGACCATGATCTGCTGATGGCCCTGCAGCAGTGCCAGCGCCAGGGCGTTTCGGCCCTCCTGTCGCGGCATGCCCGGGTATAGGATGGTGCCTGACCGCATAATCAGGCGATGCCTGCTGAATGGCTCATCCCATGAGTGATAAAAAACCTTTCGAGATCGCGCGCGAGGCGCTCAAGCAGATCACGGCGCGCCAGCTGGCGCCCACGCCGGTCAATTACCAGGCGATCTACAACGAAATTGCGGGCATGCCGAACGTGCAGCCCTTCCCGGAAGAACCCCTGCGGCAGATTGCCCAGGCGCTGCCGGCGCGCAACCCGGGGCAGGAAAAGCAGCGCAGCCTGCTGGAGTACGCGATCGGGCAGCGCAACTGGCTGGGCGTGCAGAATGCGCTGGTGGCCTACAGCGGGTTTGCCATGCCGGGCAGCGGCGATTCGGCCCCGGCACCGCTGGCGCCCACGCCCACCGCGGCACCGGCACTGACGCCCGAATTCTTCGAGCAGATTGCACGCCTGATCGAATACGCCAAGCCCGCCCTGGGCACGGACGATGCCCGCTTCCAGGAGCAGATGCAGCAGCTCATCCAGGCCCTGCGCGATCCGGCGGCCGAGGCCTACAAGGTCAAGACCCAGCTGGCCGACTTCAGCCATCGCCTGTCCTTTGCGGCCGAAGACCAGGCCGAGATCCACCTGACCCTGCTCAAGTTGCTGCAGCTCATCATCGACAACATCGGCGAGCTCAGCCCGGACGACAACTGGCTCAAGGGCCAGACCGATGCGCTCAAGGAGGCGGCCCAGCCGCCGCTGACCTTGCGCCGCCTGGACGACGTGGAGCGCCGCCTCAAGGATGTGCTCTTCAAGCAGACCGAAGCCAAGGGGCGGGCGCAGGAGGCCCAGGAAGAACTGCGCCAGATGCTGGCCACCTTCATCAGCCGGCTGTCGCAGATGAGCGAGACCAGCGGTGCCTACCAGGGCAAGATGGAAGAGAGCATGCGCCAGATTGAGCAGGCCAAGAAGATCGAGGAGATCGCGCCCGTGCTCAAGGAGGTCATCAGCGCCACGCGGCACATGACCAGCGAGTCGACCAGCGCGCGCGACGAGCTGCGTGCCATGCGCGAGAAGGCGCAGGCTACCGAAGCCGAGATGGTCAAGCTGCACCGCGAACTCGACCGTGTCAGCGCGCAGGCGCGCCACGACAGCCTGACCGGCGCGCTCAACCGCCAGGGCCTGGACGAGGCCATGAACCGCGAGGTGTCCGGCGTGCGCCGCAAGGACACCATCCTGTCGGTGGCCTTGCTGGACATCGACAACTTCAAGAAGCTCAACGACGGCAAGGGGCACGAGACCGGCGACGCCGCGCTCAAGCACCTGGCCACGGTGGCGCGCGAGTGCATGCGCCCGCAGGACACGCTGGCACGTTATGGCGGCGAGGAGTTCGTCGTGCTGCTGCCCGACACGCCGCTGGACAAGGGCGTGGAGGCCATGACGCGCCTGCAGCGCGAGCTGACCAAACGTTTTTTCCTCGCGGGCAACGAAAAGATCCTGATCACCTTCAGTGCCGGCGTGGCCCAGCTGGCCACCGGTGAAACCGGTGCTGACGCCATCAAACGTGCCGACCAGGCCATGTACCTGGCCAAGCGTGCCGGCAAGAACCGCGTCATCGGTGCCTGACGACTTCTTCCAGGAGAACCCCGATGAAAATGCTGTTGGCCGGATTGCTGATCTTCCTGGGGGTGCACTCGGTGCGCATGTTCGCCGAGGACTGGCGCCAGCGCATGCGCGCCCGCCTGGGCAAGGGGGCCTGGAAAGGCCTGTACTCCCTGCTGTCGCTGGCCGGGCTGGCCTTGATCGCCTGGGGCTTCGACCTGGCGCGTGAGCAGCCGGTGGTCCTGTGGACCCCACCCACGGGCCTGCGCCACGTGGCCTCGCTGCTGACCTTGCTGGCCTTTGTACTGCTCGCGGCGGCTTACGTACCGGGCAATGCCATCAAGGCGCGCCTGCACCACCCCATGGTGCTGGGCGTGAAGACCTGGGCGCTGGCCCACCTGCTCGCCACCGGCATGCTGGCGCATCTGCTGCTGTTCGGCGCTTTCCTGGTCTGGGCCATCTTCAATTTCAGCATCTCGCGCCGTCGCGATCGTCGCGATGGCGTGTCGTACCCGCCGGGCCGTGGGGTGGCCACCGGTCTGACCGTGGTGCTGGGGGTGGCCGGGTGGGCCGTGTTTGCCTTCGGCCTGCACGGCCTGCTGATCGGCATCAAGCCGTTTGGGTGAAGTGCCGCGGCCTTATTTTTCCAGCATCCACTGGATCACGAACTTGGCGGCAAAGCCCACCATGCCGAAGGCCAGGCCCAGGAACAGCACAAAGGTGCCGAAGCGCCCGGCTTTTGATTCCCAGGCCAGGTGGGCGATGATGAACAGCATGTAGAGCATGAAGGCGCCCACGCCGAAGGACAGGCCGAAGGCGGCGATCTGCTCCTCGGTGTAGCCGAACATCAGTACGCTCCCGGTTGACCCGTCGTTCGCTCGGGCCAGGCCGAGGCATCCACCAGGTCACGGTAGGCATGCCAGCTGGCATGTCCCAGCATGGGCATGACGGCGATCAGCCCCAGCAGGGCCGACAACAGGCCCAGCAGGCTGAAGCCCATGATGAGCGTGGCCCACCAGGCCATGGGCACGGGATTGTTCAGCACGGCTTCCCAGCTGGTGATCACGGCCTGCAGCACGCTGATGCGGCGGTCCAGCAGCAGGGGGATGGCAATGGCGCTGGAGGCGAACATGGGTGCGGCCATCAGGCCCCCCAGGGCCAGCCAGACCTCGAACAGCCAGTTGTCGCGTGCCAGCACCACGTACTTCAGGAAATCCAGGGGCTGTTCGATGGGCACGGGCGACATCAGCGTGATCAGCGCGGCCGAGGTCAGGACCCAGCCGGTGCCGGCCAGGCCCAGCAGCAGGCCGAATTGAACCAGGCGCCAGTCCTTGCCATCACGACCGCTCCCATGGCGACGCCAGCTCAGCCAGGTCTTCAGCACCAGGCGCCAGGACCTGGCCTCGTCGCGTTCCACCGCCCGGCTGAGTGCATACAGGCCGGTGGCGAGCACCGGTCCCACCACGAGCAGGCCGGAGAAGGCGCCGGCCAGCCACCAGAACTGGTGACGTGCCAGCACCAGCAGGCCCAGGCCGACGACGGTCAGCACCAGGCCGTGCGCGAAGCTGACCCAGCCGCAGTGTCCGATGTCACGCCAGCCCAGCACCAGCCAGCGCATCGGCTGGTGCAGATCGATCGTGCGGATGACAGGTGCTGCGGTGGGTTTCATCAGGCTCCGATGTTAACCGTGCCCGCGATGGGGTCCATGGCGGTGCGAGCGGGCCGTGCTTTCATCGAAGACCTTCTTTTGCTCGGCGTTCAGGGCACCGTAAAAGGTCCGCGTGGCCGCGTCTCGTTGCTCGAAGGCAGCATCCCGCTGCTTGCGCAGCTCGTTCATCTTGTCCAGGCGCTCGGGGGTGCTGAGCTTGGCCATGTCTTCGCGCTTGGGCATCGAAGCGTGGGCCGGCGGTTTCATGGCGGCGAGGAAGGCGTTCCAGTTGCTTTCCTGCTCGGCACTCAGCTTGAGCTTGGCCTTGAGGTCGGCCGAGCGCTTGGCCATGTGCTCCTTCATGCGTTCCTGCTTGCGGGCGTGACGCTCGCCATCAGGCTGGTGCATGCCCGGGCCGGTGCCTTGTCCGGCTGCGGGTCCGGGTCCGGACTGTGCCAGGGCAAGCAGGGTGGACGTGGCCAGCACGGCGGCCAGCACGACGGGTTTGAAGTTGACTTTCATATCCTCATCCTTTCAGATCAGACCTGTTGTGAAGTAACAGGGTGACTGCAGTCTGCGCGGCTTGTGTATCGCGGGGATGAGGGTGTGCATCGCCTGTGTAAAGAATGTGGCGCGCAGGTGATGTCAGGCCAGGCGCCCGTTCTGGAAATCCTCCACCGCGGTCATCAGCTCTTCGCGCGTGTTCATGACGAAGGGGCCGTATTGGGCAATGGGTTCCTTGAGCGGGCGGCCGGCGATCAGCAGGGCGCGTGCGGGCGTGCTGCCGGCATCGGCCTGCAGGCGTACGCCGTCGCCGCTGTTGTCCAGGATGGCCATGCGGTGCAGCGGCACCGGGGTGGCCTGCGCGCTGCCATCCAGTACCTCTACGGTGCCGCGGTAGGTATAGAGGAAAGCGTTGTAGCCGGCCGGCAGCGGCTGGCTGAAGACGGCGCCGCCGGCGGGGAAATGCAGGTCCAGGTAGAGCGGATCGGTCGGGTAGGCCTCGACCGGGCGCGCCATGGCGCCGCTCACACCGTGGCTGTGGCCGGAGATCACGCGCACGGTCACGCCCTCCGCAGTGGTGAACTCGGGAATCTCGGCGCTCTGGATGTCGCGGTAGCCCGGCGCGCACATCTTGTCGCGTCCCGGGAGGTTGAGCCAGAGCTGGAAGCCTTCCATCACACCCGCTTGCTGCTCCGGCAGCTCGCTGTGGATCAGGCCGCGACCGGCCGTCATCCACTGCACGCCGCCGTTTTGCAGCAGGCCTTCGTTGCCGGCGCTGTCGCGGTGGCGCATGCGCCCGGCAATCATGTAGGTGATGGTTTCGAAGCCCCTGTGCGGGTGATCGGGAAAACCGGCGCCGTAGTCATCCGGGTCATCGCTGGCGAAGTTGTCCAGCATCAGGAAAGGGTCGAGCCGGCGCTGCAGGTCGTGCGTGAGCACGCGCGTGAGCTTGACACCGGCCCCGTCTGTGGTGGGCTGGCCGGTGACGAGGCGTTCGACGGCGCGGGGAGAGGTGACGGTCATGGGCGGCGGAGTCCTGTCGGGTGATATGACTGCCGGGCCGGGAGGGCCCGGGGCATGGACCGATGTTAGCGGGGGCCGAAACCCCGCGCCGCCGTGCAGTTATCAGGCCTTGGGGACGTCCTTGACGGAGCAGGTGTTGATGCCCAGCATGGCGTAGGGCGGGCACCAGCCCATCAGGCCGGTGGCCAGCGGGATGGCGCCTAGCCAGCCCCACCAGCCGACGGTGCCGGTGGCCGCAAGGCCGACCAGGATGGCGCCTACGAGAATGCGGGCGACGCGTTCCATGCCGCCGATATTGGTTTTCATGCTGTGCTCCTGTTGTGGATGCAGACCATTATTGGACGGGGCCTCGGTGTCGTCAACCGCCTTGTTGCGCCAGGTCGTCGAGGATGGGGCAGTCCGGCCGCTCGTCGCCATGGCAGTGGTGCAGCAGTTGTCGCAGTGTGCGCTGCATCGATTGCATGGCTTCAATGCGCGTGGCGAGTTCGTCCACGTGTTTCTGGGCGATGCGCTTGACGCTGGCGCTGGTGCGCCGGCGGTTCTGCCACAAGGTCACCAGCTCGCCGATCTCGGCCATGGAAAAACCGAGGTCGCGCGAGCGCTTGATGAATTGCAGCGTGTGCACGTCGGCCTCGCTGTACTGGCGGTAGCCGCTGTCGGTGCGCGCCACGCGCGGCAGCAGGCCGAGCGACTCGTAATGCCGCACCATCTTGGCCGAGACGCCGGACAGTTCGGCTGCGCTGCCGATGTTGACGGGCCAGAGCATGTACGCCATGGCCGTCAGGCGGCGACCGTGTAGCCTTCTTCGGCGATGGCCCGGGCCAGGGTCTCGCGCGCTTGCTGCGACTGCACTTCCACCAGGTTCTTGCTGCGGTCGATCTTGACCTCGGCCTGCGGGTCCACCTGCTTGATGGCACGTGTCACGGCCTTTTCGCAGTGACCGCAGGTCATGCCGCTGACGTTGAAGTTCTGGTTCATGGGGACGTTCCTTTCGCTGGGTATTTGTTTCATGGGAAGCATATCCTGAACCTTGCCACGATGGGAAGGTCAAGGCCCTGGTTTCGACCTTCTCGACAGAAGGGTTGATCTGGCGCAAGATTTGACCCTGCCATCGTGGCAAGGTTCAGAATTCATCGCATGAATACTTCAACGACCATTGCATCCTCCTCCGCCACGCTGGACCTCGGCATCGGCGGCATGACCTGCGCTTCCTGCGTGAGCCGGGTCGAAAAGGCCCTGAAGAAGGTGCCGGGCGTCAGTGACGCCGCCGTCAACCTGGCCACCGAGTCGGCGCGTGTGAGCTTCGCGCCCTCGGAGCAGATCGAGGCGCGGCTGCGGCGTGCCGTGCGCGATGCCGGCTACGAGCCGCGTGCCGCGGATGCGCTGGAGCAGGAAGAGGACGCCTCGCCCTGGACCGGTTTCGCCCCGGTGGCCATCGGGCTGCTGCTGTCCCTGCCGCTGGTTGTGCCCATGCTGGGTGATCTGGCGGGTTTTCACTGGATGCTGCCGGCCTGGGTGCAATTCGTGCTCGCCACGCCGGTGCAGTTCATCCTCGGCGCGCGCTTCTACAAGGCCGGCTGGTTTGCGCTCAAGGCCCTGACCGGCAATATGGATCTGCTGGTGGCCATCGGTACCACGGCGGGCTGGGCGCTGTCGGTCTGGCTCTGGCTGTCGGCGGAGCACGGCGAGATGGCGCACCTGTACTTCGAGGCTTCGGCCGTGGTGGTGACGCTGGTGCTGCTGGGCAAGTGGCTCGAGGCCCGGGCCAAACGGCAGACCACGAGCGCCATCCGCGCCCTGCATGCCTTGCGGCCGGACATTGCGCACCTGATCGGGCTGGACGGCGAGGTCGACGTGCCGGTAGCCGAGGTGCTGGTGGGGGACAAGCTGGTGGTACGACCCGGCGAGCGTTTCCCGGTGGACGGCATCCTGCTCGAAGGCCATACGCAGGTGGACGAGTCCATGCTGACCGGCGAGCCCCTGCCCGTGGCCAAGGACGCCGGCGCCAAACTGACCGGCGGCTCCATCAATGGCGACGGTCGCGTGGTGTTGCAGGTCGGCGCCGTGGGCAGCGAGACCGTGCTCGCGCACATCATCCATCTGGTGGAGGACGCGCAGGCCGCCAAGGCACCCATCCAGCGCCTGGTCGACCAGGTCTCGGCGGTGTTCGTGCCGGTGGTGCTGGTGATCGCCCTGCTGACCCTGCTGGGCTGGTTGTGGGCCGGCGCCTCGGGCGAGTCGGCCATCATTCACGCGGTGGCGGTGCTGGTGATTGCCTGCCCCTGTGCGCTGGGTCTGGCCACGCCGGCGGCCATCATGGCGGGGACGGGGGTGGCGGCGAAACACGGCATCCTGATCAAGGACGCGCAGGCGCTGGAGCTTGCGCACAAGGTGGACACCGTGGCTTTCGACAAGACCGGCACGCTCACCGTGGGCCAGCCGCGGCTGACCGCGTTCGAGGTGGCCTCGGACCAGGACGAGGCGCGCCTGCTGGCCGCTGCCGCCAGCCTGCAAAGTGGCAGCGAACACCCGCTCGCACGTGCCGTGGTGCAGGCGGCGCAGGCCCGTCAACTGGCTGTGCAGGCGCCGGACAACGTGCGCGCCGTGCCCGGCCGTGGCAGCGAGGGCGAGGTGGGCGTGACCAGCTACCTGATCGGCAGCCTGCGCTGGATGGAGGAGCTCGGTGTCGGCCTGGGCGCGCTGGCGACGCGCGCTGGCGCGCTGCAGGCGCAGGGCGCCACCGTCTCGGCCATGGTCGAGCGCACCACGCAGGGCCTGACCTTGCGCGCCTTGCTGGCTTTCGGCGACGAACCCAAGCCCGGTGCGAAAGAGGCCTTGGCCGCGTTGCGTGCGCGCGGCATCCGTACGGTCATGATCTCGGGCGACAACCGCGGCGCGGCCGAGATCATGGCGCGTCGCCTGGGCCTGCGCCCCGAGGCCGGCGAAGTGCTGGCCGAGGTGCTGCCGGGTGACAAGGCGGCGATGGTGGCCAGGTTGAAGGAGGGCGGCCATACCGTGGCCATGGTGGGTGACGGCGTGAACGATGCGCCGGCCCTGGCGGCGGCTGACGTCGGCATGGCCATGGGCAACGGCACCGACGTGGCCATGCACGCGGCCGGCATCACCCTGATGCGGGGCGACCCGCTGCTGGTGGCCGCGGCCCTCGACGTGTCGGACCGCACCGTGGCCAAGATCCGGCAGAACCTGTTCTGGGCCTTCATCTACAACGTGGCCGGCATACCCCTGGCCGCATTGGGCTACCTCAACCCGGTGATCGCCGGTGCGGCCATGGCCATGAGCTCGGTCAGTGTGATGAGCAATGCCCTGCTCCTGCGGCGCTGGCGGCCATAGGGCCCCTCTTTACACCGAGGGGTATCGAAGCGCGAAATTGCCCGCCTTGTACGTGGTATTCCCGCCGTGTCATGGGAAACCCGAGGCCTAGAATGCCGTGATCTATGGTTAGTCACGGGGAGCTCATGATGGGCGGAGTTTATGTACTGATGCGGCGGTTCACGATCCGTTTCCGCATGCTCGGAGCGATCGCCGTGGTGCTGGCCTTGCTGGCCCTGGTGGGAGGGGCGGGGATGTTCGGCATGTTCCGCATCCACCAGCTCAGCGCCGAGGTGATCGACGAGTCCATGGCCGTGGTGGATCGCGTGGCCCGGCTGCGGCTGGACATGGCCCAGGTGCGTCGCCATGAGAAGGACATGATCATCCAGTACGAAAAGCCGGAACTGATCCGCCAGATCCGGGAGCGCTGGGAAGCCGAGATGAAGGCGATCATGCAGACCGCCAGCGATCTTGCGGCCAGCCTGCCCGAGGCGCGCAGCGCGCAACTGCAGAAGGCGATCGAATTTCTCAAGAACTACCATCAGTTCTTCAGCGGGACGGCCAGCCAGCTCGAGAGCAGCGCCTACGAGACGGCCACGGTGGCCAACCGCATGAGTGCGCGCTCGGTGGCCCAGTTCGAGGAGGCCGACAAGCTGCTGACCCAGATGGATCAGGATGTTCGTGCCGAAGCGCAGGCCTCCAACGCCAACCGCAATGCCGTGCTGGATCAGGCGCTCTTCATTTTTGCCGGGCTGGTCGTGCTCAGCCTGGCGGTCGTCGTGCCGCTGACCCTGCTCAATATGCAGGCCATCTGTCAGCCGGTGGAGCAGGCGCGCCAGCTGGCGCAGGCCATCGCCGGCGGTGACCTTTCGCAACGGCTGCAGGTGCAGGGCCGTGACGAGGCGGCCGATCTGCAGCGCGCGCTGGAGCAGATGCGCAGTGGCCTGGCGGGTATGGTGGCGCAGCTGCGCGAGGCCGGCGAGAGCATCTCTACCGCCAGCAGCGAGATCGCCACCGGCAACCAGGACCTCTCCAACCGCACCGAGCAGACCGCCGGCAATGTGCAGCACACCGTGAGTTCCATCGGCGCACTCAGCGGCAACGTGCAGCAGACCGCCACTTCGGCGCAGACCGCCAACCAGCTCGTGGCCACGGCCTCGCAGGCCGCGCAGCGCGGTGGTGCGGTGGTGACCCAGGCCGTGCAGAGCATGCACAGCATCGCGCAGTCCAGCCGCAAGATCAACGACATCATTGGCGTGATCGACGGTATCGCCTTCCAGACCAACATCCTGGCGCTCAACGCGGCCGTGGAGGCCGCGCGAGCCGGCGAGCAAGGCCGCGGTTTTGCCGTGGTGGCCAGCGAGGTGCGCTCGCTTGCGGGTCGCAGCGCCGAGGCCGCCAAGGAGATCAAGGCGCTGATCGGCGCCAGCGTCACGGCCGTGGACGGCGGCGTGCGCCAGGTGGAAGAAGCTGGCACCGTGATGCAGGAGATCGTCAGCGGTGTGCAACGCGTGCGCGACATCATCGGCGAGATCACGGTGGCAGCCGGCAGCCAGTCCAGCGGCATCGGCGAGGTCAACCAGGCGGTGCAGGAGATCGACCGCATGACGCAACAGAACGCGGCGCTGGTCGAAGAGTCGGCCGCGGCGGCCGAATCCATGCGCGAGCAGGCCGACCGCCTGGCCGGGATCGTGCGCCAGTTCCGCCTGGAGGCCCAGGGCCGCGGCGGCCCCTTGCTGCTGGCCTGAGTCGCGCCAGACTGCGCAAAGCTTGACGAGCGTCAAGCCAGCGCGGTGCCAGCCGTGCCAAGCTGGGAACCATCATCTGATCCGATCAGGAGGTTCTCCATGGCCCATGCCAGCTTACGCATCATTCACGACGAGCATGCCGCACTGTCGGCCATGCTCCAGTCCCTGCGCATGATGATCCGGCGCGGCCCGGGCGACGGCCCGGAGCAGTTCTTCGACGTGCTGCGCGCCATGCTGTTCTACATCGACGAGTTTCCCGAGCGCCTGCACCACACCAAGGAAACCGAGCTGCTGTTTCCGCCGGTGCGCGCGCGTGCGCCGCACCTTCATGAGGCGCTGGACCGCCTGGACCGGGACCACGCGCGCGGCGAGGCGGCCGTGCGCGAGTTGCAACACCTGCTGCTGGCCTGGGAACTGCTGGGAGACTCACGACGTGAGGCCTTCGAGTTGGCCGTGGCGCGCTACCTGGATTTCTACCTGGAGCATATGAAGCTGGAGGAGACCGTCATCCTGCCCGAGGCCGAGAAGGTGCTGAGTGCGAAGGATTGGCAGGCCCTGGACGAGGCCTTTGCCACCAACTGCGACCCGCTGACCGGCAAGTACCCGCGCGATCCGGTCTACGACCGCCTGTTCACGCGCATCGTGATGCGCGCACCGGCGCCCATCGGCGTCGGCGCGGGCTGAGCCGTGTTCAGGTTTCTTCGTCCAGGCGCCTGCCCGCGAACCAGGCGACGTAGAGCACGGGCAGGACCACCAGCGTGAGCAGGGTGGCCGTCACCAGGCCGCCGATCACCACGATGGCCAGCGGACGCTGGGTTTCCGAGCCGATGTCGTGCGACAGCGCCATGGGCAACAGGCCCAGCGCGGCCAGCATGGCCGTCATGAGCACTGTGCGCAGTTCGCGCTTGTTGCCGCGCTCCCAGGTCCAGTCCAGTCCGACTGACTTGTCATAACGATGCTCGGTCCATGCATGGCCGCTGCCGTTGCCGTTCTGCAGGTCGATCTGGTTGACGCTGGCTGAGAGTACGGGAAAGTATGAACGGTCGGCTTGTGCGCCGGCAGCAACAGGCTGCCCAACAACAATAACTGACGTATGCTCATGGATCAATCCACTCGGGGGGATCGAGTGTCTCCGGCCACGCCTGACCACCGACTGACTCGGCCCTTGGTGAAAATGCGTAGACAGCCCCTGCCGCGAGCCCCGACATCATGAGAATCCTGCTGGTCGAAGACGATCCCGTTTTGCGCGAGGTGATGCGCCTGAGCCTGCGTGATGCCGGCCATCGCGTGGACGAGGCCGGCACCCTGGAACAGGCGGCGCACTACTGGCACGTGCAGCCTTTCGACGCCGTGCTGCTCGACCTGAACCTGCCGCAGAACGCCACGCCCGACAGCCCCCTGGCCAACGGCCTGTCCCTGCTGCGCGAGGCGCGGGCCCGGGGCGACCGCACGCCCGTGCTGGTGCTGACCGCGCGCAACCGCACCGACGAACGCATTGCCGGCCTGGATGCCGGCGCTGACGACTACCTCGGCAAGCCCTTCGAGCTGGCCGAGGTCGAGGCGCGGCTGCGCGCCCTGGCGCGCCGCACCGCGGGCACCGACGACTTCTCCGAGATCGGCCGCCTGAGCCTGGACCGCAAGGCGCGGCGTTTTGCGGTCGATGGCGCCCTGCTGGAATTGCCGGCGCGCGAGTTCGAGGTGTTGTGGGAGCTCATGACACCGCCCGGGCGGGTGGTCAGCAAGCGCAGCCTGTCGGACAAGCTGTCCGACTTCTCCGAGTCGCTGGGCGACAACGCGCTGGAGGCTTTCATCTCGCGCTTGCGCAAGAAGCTGGTCGGCAGCGGTGCTCGCATCCGCACTTTGCGTGGCCTGGGCTACGCGTTGGAGCGAGGGATGGATACTTGAACGCTGCGCCGGCCGCCTGGCAGGCCAGGGCGTCCTTGCGCACCCGTCTGGTGCGCAATGTGCTGCTGCCGCTGGCGCTGACCTGGTTGCTGGGCACGGCCGTGACGGTGGCCGTGGCCTACCACTTTGCCCAGAAGGCCTTCGACCGCGCCCTGCAGGACGACGCGTTTGCCCTGGCCTCGCGGGTACGTTTGCAGCCGCAGGGCCTGGCGCTGGAACTGTCGGCGCAGGAGGCCAACGCACTGCTGTTCGACCAGAGCGAGAACATCTATTTCGTCGTGCGCCGCCTGGACGGCGCCGTGATCGCGGGCAACCCGGACCTGGATCTGCCCTCGCCACACAAGGTCGAGGACGCGGAATTCTCGGAACTCAACTTTGGTCAGGAACGGCTGCGCGCCGTGACCTTCTGGCGCGAGCAGCCCTTCGCCTTCCAGGTCATCGTGGCCCAGACCATGGGCAGCCGGCGTGCGTTGCTGCACGACCTGCTGTTTTTTTCGGTGGCGCCTTTGCTGCTGCTGCTGGTGTTGCTGGCGCTGTGGCTGCGCGGCATCATCGGCGACGAGCTGCAGCCTCTGAGTGAACTGCAGCGCTCGGTCGAGCAGCGCGACGCACTGGATCTCACGCCGGTGCCGGTCTCGGCCAGCTCGCGCGAGTTGCAGCAGCTGGGCACGGCCGTCAATGCGCTGCTGGTGCGCCTCAGCCAGAGCATGCAGGCGCAGCGCGAGTTCTCCGGCAATGTGGCGCACGAGCTGCGCACGCCGCTGGCCGGTATCCGCGCGCTGGCCGAATATGGCCTGACGCAACCCGACCCCGCCGCCTGGCGCGAGCAGTTGCAGCGCATCGCGGCCAGCGAGGCGCGCGCCAGCCATCTGGTGGATCAGCTGCTGGCCCTGGCCCTGGCCGAAGAGGCCGATGTCGGCGTGCAGAACGAGCCGGTGGCGCTGGACGAGGTGGTGCGCGCGACCGTGCTGCGTTATCTGTCGCGTGCCGATGCGGCTGGCGTGGACCTGGGGGTGCAGGGGCTGGACGAGCCCGTGCAGGTGGCCGGCAATGTGGCGCTGATCGAGGGCATCCTGGGCAACCTGCTGGACAACGCCCTGCGTTACGGACGCGCGCCGGCTGGCCAGGCCAGCACCCTGACCGTGGAACTGGCGCGTGAGGGTGATCGCGTGCGGCTCTCGGTGATCGACAACGGACCCGGCCTCACACCGCAGGAGCGCCAGCACCTGATGCAGCGCGGCGTGCGTGGCCTGCATGCGGATCGTCTGGGCCAGGGCGCCGGCCTGGGCCTGGCCATCGTCGCCAAGTTCGCGCAGCTGATGCAGGCGCATTTCGAATTGAGCAACGCGTCGGCGGGTTCCGGCCTGTGCGCCAGCGTGAACTTTCAGGCGCCGCCGCGCAGTTGAGGGCGGCTTCTAGAACCGTGTGCCGAAGGCCAGCCGCCACATGTCCTGCGGCGTGAAGTTGACCTTGGGGTCATAACTCAGGCGCATGAACCAGCGCGGCCAGTCATAGGCCACCGACAGGCCGGTGCGTTCGATCGTTTCGTCTTCCACCAGGCCGCGCTTGAACAGCAGGTCGACGGTCAGGCGGTGGCCCTCGGGCAGCGGGGTCCGGTAGACCAGGTGCAGATGCTGCTGGTCGGGGTTGAGCCGGTCGTCACGCACGTACATCAGGCCCAGCGATGCGCCCTCGGCCCAGCGGTAACCGCCGCTCAGGCTGTAGGCGTCGTTGGGGTCGAAGTTCAGGTTGACGGTCTCGCGCTGGTTGGTGCGCCCGAATCCGGCACCGACGTACCAATCCTCGCCGGTTTCCACGCCCACGCTGCCGTTGAGGGCGCCGCCGGTGGCCAGTTGCGCCGAGGGCTGGATGCGCACCGCCCCGACCGACCAGGTGCGGTCCCAGCCGACACGGTCCTGGATCAGCTCGCGGGCCGGCGCCACATACCGGCCGATCCAGACATTGCCCAGTTTCGAGCTGTGGCGCAGGTTGATGTCGGTCGAGTCGCTGCTCGCCGCGCCACCGCCGCTGGACTGGTACAGGCCGGCGGTCAGCTTGAAGGCAGGGGACGGGGCCTTGCCACTGTCCTGCGCCATGGCCGACTGTGCCGCGAGTCCCAGACAGGCCGCGGTCAGGATCCGAAAGAAATGAAGTTGCAAAGGGGCTCTCCTAGAATGCCAGCATGAAGTTTGCCATCATCTTCGCCGCTTTTTTTCTGGCGACACCGGCCTGGGCCGCGCGCCCTTTCGTGACCGACGACGCCCGCCTGACGACGGCCGGCAGCTGCCAGCTCGAGAGCTGGGTGCGGCAGTATGAAGGCAGCAGCGAATTCTGGGCCCTGCCGGCGTGCAATCCCACCGGCAATCTGGAGATCACCCTGGGTGGCGGCCGCGCCAGCTACAAGGAGACCGGTTCGACAGACGACTATGTCCTGCAGCTCAAGACCCTCTTCAAGCCGCTGACGACCAATGGCTGGGGCTGGGGGCTGGGCGTGGGGCGGGTCGAGCACCCGGAGATCGCCCCGGGTCCCAACCAGCTGGGCAATACCTACGTCTACCTGCCCTTCTCGGCGTCCCTGGCCCAGGACCGTTTTTTTGTGCACGCCAATGTGGGCTGGCTGCGTGACAAGGCCAGCAACCAGGATCGCAACACCTGGGGCCTGGGCGGTGAGTATTACCCGCAACCGCGCCTGGCGCTGATCGCCGAGTCTTTCGGGGACGACAAGACCCAGCCATACTGGCAGACAGGTCTGCGCTATTCGGTGATTCCCAATCTTTTCCAGCTCGACGTCACGACGGGACAGCAGTATGGTGGCGCCAGTGCCAGCCGCTGGCTGTCTTTCGGACTGCGCTGGACACCTGAACGTCTTTTTTGAAACCCGTACCACCCAGGAGATCATCATGAAACAGCTTGTTGCCAGCCTGCTTTTTTGCTGGGCCGTGCCGGCGGCGGTCCAGGCGCAGACGGCGCCTGCACTCAAGTCCGGCGAGCAGGTCTACCGCGAGACCTGCATCGCCTGTCACGGTCCCGGCGCCAACTCGGGACTGGCCAATGTGCCGCGCGTGGGGGACAAAAAGGCCTGGGGCAAGCTGATCGCCGAGGGCCAGCACGTGCCGACGGCGCATGGCTGGGTGGGCGTGCGGGCCATGCCGCCCAAGGGCGGACGCACTGACCTGAGCCTGGAGGAGTTTGCGCGTGCCGTGGCCTGGATGGCGCGCGCGTCGGGCGGCAACTGGAAGGATCCGGATGCCCGCATGCTCGAACGCATCCGCGGCGAGGAAGCCAAGCGCATCGAGCAGCTGAAGAAGGCGCCCGTCAAGGGCTGAGGCCTGTATGCGCCGCGCGCGCAAATACCTGTTCTGGGCGCTGGCCGCACTGGTGCTGGTGCTGGCCGCCGTGCTGCTGGTCGTGCATCGCTGGGTGTCGACCGACGAATTCCGCCTGCGTGTCGAGCAGGAAGCCACGGCCGTGTTGGGCGTGCCGCTCAAGCTGGAACGCGTGGGGCTCACGCTGTGGCCGCTGCCTGGCGTGGCGCTGGACGGCGTGGAGTTGCGCACGCGCCAGCCGCTGAAGGTGGAGCGCATCGAGCTGCGGCCGGCCTGGCTGCATCTGCTGATCGGCCGCGTCGCGATCTCCACCCTGGTGGTCCGGCGTGCCGTGCTGCCCCAGCAGGGCATCGACGCCTTGCTCGCTTCGCTGCAGAAGATACGCCAGCGCGACAAGTCGCCGCAGACCGCGTCTTCGCTGCACCTGCTGCCGCGGCGCACCGTGCTCGACGAGCTGAGCTGGGTCGATGCCCGGGGCAAGGCCATCGTGATCCAGGCCGAGGCCCAGCTCGACAGCGATGCCCTGCCCGAGCGGCTGGCGCTGGATGTCGTGCACGGGCGCCTGCAGGGCACGCGCCTGGACTTGCGCCGCAGCGATGAGCTGGCCTGGGAGGTGCTGCTCCAGGTGGCTGGCGGCACGGTGCAGGGACGCGTGGAGGTGCAGCCCGTGGGTGAGACCGGTGCCGAGTTCCTGCTCAAGGGCCAGCTGCAGACGCGCGACGTCGAGCTCTCGCAGCTCACGGCTCCCGAGCCGACCGAGGCGGTACGCGCCCGCCAGCCCCTGAGCGGCCGGCTGGAGGCCAGCACCACGCTCAGCGCGCGGGCGCGCCAGCCCTCGGCGCTGCTCGATCTTTTGCAGACGCAGTCGAAGTTCACCGTGCGCAAGGGCATGCTGCACGGCATCGACCTGGCCAAGGCGGTGCAGACCGTGGGGGTGAGTCGTGGCGGCAAGACGCCGCTGGACACGCTGTCCGGTCAGGTCACGACGCGTGGCAAGGCCATCGAACTGCAGAACCTGGCGGCCAGCTCGGGCTCGCTCAGCGCCACCGGCCAGGTCAGTGTGTCCACCACGCAGCAGCTGGGCGGGCGGGTGAACGTGGACCTGGGTGGCGCCTTGGGCGTGCCGCTGCTGGTGAGCGGCACGGTGGACGAGCCCGAGGTGTCGCTGACGGCGGGTGCCAAGATCGGCGCCGCCCTGGGAACCCTGCTGATGCCCGGCGTGGGCACGGGTGCCGGTGCGTCCATGGGCGGCAAGCTGGGCGAGCTGTTCAGCAAATAGCGGGCTCGCACTGAGCGTTCAGGTCTTGTAGCCGGGGTCCAGGCGCTCGGCCTTGCGCAGCAGCGCGGGCCAGGCCAGGTTGGCGCCCTGGCCGGCGGTGGCGGTTTTCATCACACCGGCAATGCCTTCGAGGATTTTCGGGTTCACGTGCACCAGTTCGCCGCCGGCCTGCGCGTCGAGCTGGATGCGGCAGGTGTTCTCGAAGATGTACATGTTGAGGAAGGCCTCGGCGATGGTCTTGCCCACGGTCAGCAGGCCGTGGTTGCGCAGCATCAGGTAGTTGGCCGTGCCCAGGTCGGCCTGCAGGCGCGGTTTCTCTTCGTCGCGCAGGGCCACGCCTTCGTAGGCGTGATAACCGAGTGAGCCCAGCACGAAGGTCGACTGCTGGCTGATCGGCAGCACGCCGCACTTCTGCGCGCTGACCGCCACGCCGGCGCGTGAGTGCGTGTGCAGCACACAGCCGGCGTCCTCGCGCACGGCGTGGATGGCGCTGTGGATCACGAAACCGGCCGGGTTGACGGGGAAGGGCGAGTCGCTGAGCTTGTTGCAGTCCTGGTCCACGCGCACCAGGCTGGAGGCTGTGATCTCGTCGAACATCAGGCCGTAGGGATTGATCAGGAAGTGGTGCTCGGGCCCGGGAATGCGCGCACTGATGTGCGTGAAGACCAGGTCGCTCCAGCCGTAGGCCGCCACCAGGCGGTAGGCGGCGGCGAGGTCGCAGCGCAGCTGCCATTCCTGTTCGCTGACGACTTCTTTCAGGGAGGGGATGTGCATGACGGCTCCTGTTCCAGATACGTGTGCTGATGATTCCGCACTGTCCACCATGCCGGCGCAACGATCAACGCTGCGGGGTCACGTGGGCGACGCGGCGCGGAATTCGCTGGGGCTCTTGCCCGTGTGTTCGCGGAACACACGGCTGAAGTGCGAGGGGCTGTTGAAGCCCCAGGACAGGGCGATGTCGGTGATCGGGCGCGTCTGCGCCATGGGGTGCTGCAGTTCGCGGATGCAGGCCTCCAGGCGCAGGCCCTGGATGTAGCTGGCCAGGGTCTGGTCTTCGTCGGTGAAGGCGTTGTAGAGATGGCGCTTGCTGCAATTCAGGGCCACGGCGATCTGGTCCACCGTCAGGTCGGGGTCGCGCAGGTGCAGGGCCACGTAGCCGCGGATGCGGTCTTTCAGCGCCTCGCGCTGGGTCAGCTGGGTTTCCTGGCCCGAGAGTTCGATCAGGGACAGGCGCACCAGCTGGGCGATCAGCTCGCCGGCACCACGCGCGGCATCGGCACTCATGTGCGGCAGCTCCTGGAAGGTGCTGCGCATGGTGGACAGCGCCACACGCGCGATGCCGCTGGCGCCGCCCACGGGCCGCGCCATCAGGTTCTCCAGGCGCAGGCCGCGCTCGATCATCTGGGCCTTGGGCAGCATGACGATCAGGTGCTCCACCCGCTCGGGGTTGGCCACCGAGTAGCTGCCGGTGGTGTCGTAGATGGTCCAGGCGCCCGGGGTCACCCAGGCCTGGCGGCCCATCTGCTCCACGCCCGCCGAGCCTTTCATGGGCGCGACAATCTTGAGGTAACCCTCTTCGCTGGCGCGCACCATGTCGCGGGTGCGCACCACGCGGTGGCGGTTGGCTTCGAGTTTGGTGAGGATGAGGTCGCCGGCGCGGGCCGAGGCGATGTGGCCGTCGAAGTCGGTGTCGCCGTACAGGTCGGATTCCAGGCCGCCGAACTGCTTCCAGACCCAGTCGCGCCAGACCGGCGCGCGGTCGGCGGGTGCGTAATCGTCGGTGGTGACGGCCGTGGCGTGGGTCATGTTGGCCGGATTATCGGCGCATCACTGCCCCGGGACAAACCCGACGCTAGGGTTAACCCTGGTGCTCTTGCATGAACCGTCAACTACTTTGTGCACGTTCAGCAAAGCCGCAAGCCGTCGGGCTTTCTAGTATTGCTGTGCGATCCTGAAAAGCAAATCCAACGGAGACAACCATGGTTCAACAAACAAAACGTACCCTGCTCAAAGGCACTGCCGCTGCTGTCGGTGCCGCCACCTTTGCCCCGCACCTGTTCGCAGCCGCGCCGGTGCGTGTGGGTTATGCCATGGCCCGCACCGGCCCGTGGACCGGCGGCGCCCAGGTCAGCCAGGAGCCCAACTACCTGCTCTGGGCCGAGCAGCAGAACGCGGCCGGCGGCCTCAACGTCAAGGGCGAGAAGCGCCCGATCGAGCTGATCAGCTCCGACGACCGCAGCGATATCGAGACCTGCGTGCGTTCCTATGAAAAGCTCATGGGTTCCGACAAGGTCGACCTGGTGCTGCCGCCCTGGGGTTCCAACGCCAACTTCGCGGTAGCCCCGCTGGCCAACCGTTTCGGTTATCCCTTCCTGGCGCCCACGGCCCTGTCCAAGCGCCTGATCGAGATGAAGCTGCCCTACTTCTTCCTCTTGCTGCAGCAGCCCAAGCCGATGACGGAAGCCCTGGTCGACATGCTCAAGGCCAATGGCGTCAAGACCATCGCCGTGATCTACGTGGACGACCTGTTCGGCCTGGAGAACTACGCCGCGCTGAAAGTGGCGCTGCAGGGCAGCGGTATCCAGATGGTGGAAGACAAGAGCTACCCTGGTGGCGTCAAGGACCTGTCGCCGGTGCTGCGCTCCATGAAGGACAAGAACCCCGACGCCTTCGTCGGCTTCACCTACCCGCCCGACACCATCCTGGCCAGCAAGCAGGCCAAGGAAATCGGCTTCAACCCCAAGTACTTCTACGCCTCGGTCGGCACCGCCTTCCAGCTCTACCGCAACGTCATGACCCCGGCCGGTGCCGAAGGCGTGCTGGGTATGGGTTCCTGGAACGGCAAGACCAGCCCCGGCGCCAAGGCCTACTTCGACGCGCACACCAAGAAGTTCGGCGGCAAGGAACCCGACCGCTGGGCCAGCGGCGCCACCTGGGCCGGCCTGGAGATCCTGACCAACGCCGTGAAGACGCATGGCCTGGACCGCAAGGCTATCCGCGACTACGTGGCCAACACCACGCACAAGACCATCCTGGGCGACATCAAGTTCGTCGGCAGCGAGAACGTGGGCACCCCGGGCACCGTAGGCCAGTGGCAAAAGGGTGAGTTCGAGGTGGTGTGGCCGCAGAAGGTCGCCACCGCCAAGCTGGCCCCGAAACCGGCGTGGTGATTTCTTTCCTGACGGGTCTCTGATCCGTCCTTGTTCCCTTTTTCCGCCCGCTTCTGCTCAGGCAGGGGTGGGCGGAACCTTCTCAACATGTCTATTACTGCCTGGCTCGAACTGATCGCCTCCGGTCTCATCACCGGGGGCATCTATGCGCTGGTCGCCCTGGGGCTCAACCTCCAGTACGGCCTGATGCGCATCCTCAACATCGCCCACGGCGAGTTCCTCATGGTCGGCGCCTACCTGACCTGGCTGGTCCAGACGCAGTTCGGCATCTCGCCGCTGCTGATGGTGCCAGTGGCCTTCCTGGTGCTGATGGTGCTCGGTGTCGTCTTGCACTTCCTGTGCTTCCGCCGCCTCACCGCCACTTCGCCCAACCTTGACGTGTTCGAGGCACGTGGCCTCATGGTGGCTTTCGGCCTGATGTTCCTGGTGCAGAACTTCGTGTCCTGGCTCTGGGGCGGCGACCTGCGCGGCTACGACTACCTGACCGAACCCGTGAAGTTCGGCGAAGTGCAGTTCGCCGCCAACAAGCTGCTGGTCTTTTTCCTGGCCCTGCTTTTCTCCGGTGCGCTCATCGTGCTCTTGCGCATGACGCTGCTGGGCAAGGGCGTGCGCGCCCTCATGCAGTCGCCCATCGGCGCGCAGCTCATGGGCATCGACACCAAACGCCTGCACCCGCTGATGTTCGGCATCGGCCTGGGCCTCTCGGGCATCGCCGGCGCGCTGCTGTCCATGGCCTACACCATCACCCCCTATATGGGCCAGCCCTATACCGTGACGGCGCTGATCGTCATCACCCTGGGCGGTTTCGGCAGCATGAGCGGCGCGCTGCTCGGCGGCCTCTTCCTGGGTGTGATCGAGGCCCTGGGCATGCACTTCACCAACCCCTCGCTCAAGGCCCTGCTGTCCTACGCGGTGTTCATCGCCGTGCTGCTCCTGCGTCCTGAAGGCCTGTTTGCCCGTAAAGGACGCAAGGCATGACTTCCCGTCAATTCCTCATCCGCGACCTGCTGGTGCTGCTGGCCTTTGCTGGCTGGTGCCTGGCCCTGCCTTTCTACGCCAGCGAGTTCGTGGTCTCCATGGCGCTGACCTGCCTGATGTACGTGGCCCTGTCCTCCAGCTGGGGCCTGTTCTGCGGCAGCACGCGTTACCTGTCCCTGGCCACCTCGGCCTTCTTCGGCATCGGGGCCTACACCAGTGCCATCCTGCTGGGCCAGTTCAGCTGGGTCGAGACCATTGCCATCGGCGCGGGCATCGCCGTGCTGGTGGCCATTGTCATGGGCGCGGCCGTGCTGCACCTGCGCGGCACCTACTTCGCCGTGCTGACCTTCGGCATGACCGAGCTCATCCTGCACGCCGTGACCTATTTCGAGAAGACGGTCACCGGCACCGTGGGGCGCGTGCTCACCGTGGTGCCCGAGCGCGACACCATCTACCTCACCATGCTGGCCCTGGCCCTGCTGGCGGTGGCCACTTCCATCGTGGTGCGGCGCACGCGTTTCGGCCTGGCCCTCATGGGCATCGGCGCGGATGAGCAGCGGGCCCAGACCCTGGGCGTGAACACGCGCCTGGTCAAGATCGCGGGTTTTGCCATCACCGCTGCCTTTGCCGGCGCCGTGGGCGCGGCCATGGCGGTGCGCTGGACCTATATCGACCCGCACACGGTCTTCAACCCCTTCATCGGTTTCCAGACCGTGCTGATCACCCTGATCGGCGGCGTGCTCACGCTCTGGGGCCCCTTGCTGGCCGCCATCATCTTCAGCGTGCTGGCCGAGTCGCTGCGCCTGCAGTTCCCGCAGATCTATTTGATGTCGCTGGGCCTGCTGCTCATCCTGTGCGTGCTTTACCTGCCGGGCGGCCTGGCCTCGCTGCGCTGGGCCACGTTCAAGGACTGGTGGAACGACAGCCGTGCGTGGGCGCGCGATATCCGCAGCGAGTTGAGTGGCGAGAAGGAACGCGAGAAGCAGCGCGTCAAGCGCCGCGAGAAGGAGAGCCATTTTGTCTGAGCAAGCTACGCCCTTGCTGGAGGCGCACAACGTGACCGTGCGTTTTGGCGGCCTGGTGGCCGTGGACGCCGTCAGCGCCAGTTTTGCGCCCGGTGAACTGGTGGGCATCATCGGCCCCAACGGCGCCGGCAAGACCACCTTCTTCAATGCGATCTCCGGTGTGCTCGTTCCCACCTCGGGTCGTCTGGTGTCCAACGGGCGTAATCTCACGGGTCGTGGTCCCCACCGGTTTGCCGCGCACGGCGTGGCACGCACCTTCCAGACCCCGCGTGTCTTTCCCGACATGACCGTGACAGCCAACATCGAGTTCGGCCTCAAGTTCGCCGGCCGGCGCCGCCGCAAGTACGTTTTCTGGGGCGACGAGGTCGGTGTGCCCTGGGCGCTGCGCGACGCCATGAGCATCCTGCAACTGATCGGCCTCTCGGCCCAGGCCGATCTGCCGGCCGCGGCCATCACCCCTTCGCAGCAGCGCCTGCTGGAAATCGGCATGGCGCTGGCCACAAGACCGAAGCTGCTGCTGCTCGACGAAGTGGCTGCCGGCCTGACCGAAGCCGAGATCGAGGAGATGGCCCGCCTGATCCGCCGCCTGCGCGACGAGCTGGACCTGACCGTGATCTGGATCGAGCACGCCGTGACCACCCTGCTGCGCCATGTGGAGCGTGTCATCGTGCTGCACCAGGGCCGCAAGATTGCCGACGACACCCCGCGCAACGTGGTGCGCAACCCCGAGGTCATCGAAGCCTATCTGGGCGACGAGATGGCCGAACCTTCGACCGAAGACGAGGAGGTGGCCGCATGATGTGGTACCGCGATACCCCCTTCGTGCTGGGTGACCTCAAGCGTGCCCACCTCCAGGTGCGCGGCCTGAGTGCCGGTTACGGTGCCTTCCTCGTGCTGCGCGACCTGCGCTTCGAGGTCAAGCCCGGCCTGACCGTGATCCTCGGCCCCAACGGCGCCGGCAAGACCACGCTGCTCAAGGCCCTGATGGGCCTGATCCCGCGCAGCGGCATGGTGCTGCTCGACGGCGATGACCTGGCGGAGAAGACGCATGAGATCGTCAAGAGCGGCGTGACCCTCGTGGCCGAAGGCCGCCAGCTCTTTCCCCAGATGAGCGTGCTGGAAAACCTGGAACTCGGCGGCTGGCTGTGCCCGAAGGCCGAGCGCGCGCGTCGTATGGAGCAGGTGCTGAACGACTTCCCCAAGCTGCGCGAACGCATCCACCAGCTGGCCGGCACCATGAGCGGCGGTGAGCAGCAGATGGTGGCCGTGGCCCGCGCCATGATGAGTGCGCCGCGCCTGCTGATGCTGGACGAGCCCTCGCTGGGCCTGGCGCCGCGGATGGTGGACGAATTGCTGGCGATTGCCCGCCGCATCGCCGACGGCGGCACCACCGTGCTGATGGTGGAGCAGAACGTCAAGAAGGCGCTGGCCGTGGCCGACCGCGGCTACGTGCTGGAACGCGGCACGCTGGTGGCCAGCGGCCCGGCCCGGCTGCTGGAGCGCTCCAACGTCGTGCGCGAAGCCTATCTGGGTGCCGATGCCGCCGACCAGACCACCGCAGCCGATGCGGTGCAGCGCCGCCGCAAGAACACTACTGTTTAACGAATCGATTTCCTCAAGGAGAAAACCATGTCCGACATGTCCATGCTCATCAACGGCCTGAAAGTCACGGCCGAGCGCGGCGCCACCTTCGAGCGCCGCAATCCCCTCGATGGCAGCGTGGCCTCGCGTGCCCCCGCCGCCTCGCCGGCCGATGCCGTGATGGCCGTCGAGGCCGCCGCCGAGGCTTTCAAGACCTGGAGCCAGACCGGCCCCAGCGAGCGCCGCATGCTGCTGCTCAAGGCCGCCGATGCGTTGGAGGCCAAGACGCCGCAGTTCATCGAGGCCGTGGCGGCCGAGACCGGCGCAGCGGGCAGCTGGGCCGGCTTCAACGTCTTCCTGGCGGCCGGCATGATCCGCGAGGCCGCCGCGCTGACCACCCAGGTGGCCGGCGAGGTGATCCCCTCGGACGTGCCGGGCTCGCTGGCCATGGCCGTGCGCCAGCCCGCCGGTGTGGTGCTGGGCATCGCACCGTGGAACGCGCCCGTCATCCTGGGGGTGCGCGCCATCTGCGTGCCCCTGGCCTGTGGCAACACCGTGGTGATGAAGGGCTCGGAGAACTGCCCGCGCACCCACCAGCTCATCATCGAGGCTTTCCTGGACGCGGGTTTCCCGCCCGGCGTCGTGAACTACATCACCAACGCCCCGGCCGACGCCGGCGCCGTGGTGGAGGCCATGGTGGCGCATCCGGCCGTGCGTCGTGTGAACTTCACGGGTTCGACCAAGGTGGGCAGGATCATCGCCATGACCTGCGCCAAGTACCTCAAGCCCGTGGTGCTGGAGCTGGGCGGCAAGGCCCCCATGGTCATCCTGGATGACGCCGACATCGACGACGCCGTCAACGGCGCGGCCTTCGGCTGCTTCGCCAACAGCGGCCAGATCTGCATGAGCACCGAGCGCATCATCGTGGACAACAAGATTGCCGACGCCTTCGTGAAGAAGTTCGTCGAGAAGGCCAAGGCGCTGCCGCTGGGCGACCCGCGCAAACCCGAGCCGGTGGTGCTGGGCTCGGTGATCGGCATGAACACGGTGGAGCACTGCAATGCGCTGATCGACGACGCGCTGGCCAAGGGCGCCAAGCTGCTGTGCGGCGGCAAGGCCACCACCACGCTGATGCCCGCCACCGTGCTGGACCACGTGACCCCGGCCATGAAGATCTACCACGAGGAGAGCTTCGGCCCTGTGAAACCCATCGTGCGCGTCAACGGTGTCGAAGAAGCCGTGGCCTGCGCCAACGACAACGAGTACGGCCTCTCCGCCGCGGTCTTCGGCGGCGACATCGCCCGTGCCTTCAACGTGGCGCGCCGTATCGACTCCGGCATCTGCCACGTCAACGGCCCCACCGTGCACGACGAAGCTCAGATGCCCTTTGGCGGCGTCAAGGGTTCGGGCATCGGCCGTTTCGGCGGCAAGGCCGGCATCCATGAGTTCACCGAACTGCGCTGGATCACGCTGCAGACCACGCCGCGTCATTACCCGTTCTAAGAAGAACAAGACCGAAGAACAACAAGAAGCTTCTTCGACTCGACCGCGCCCGCCTGTTTCAGGTCGGCGCGGTTTCTTTTTCAAGCTTCTGCAGATAGTGCATGGCCTGTTCGGCTGAGTCGCCGCACATGGCTGGCGAGGGCGCCAGACTGCTGCAGACCGCCGGCCGTTCAGGCCGGCCGAAGATCAGGCAGCGGCCCGCCGCGTCCAGCTGCACGCAGCGCATGCCGGCAGGTTTACCCTGCGGCATGCCGGGGATGGGGCTGGAGATGGAGGGCGCGATGCAGCAGGCAGCGCAGCCTGGGCGGCAGTTCATGCCCTCCATTCTCAGGGATAGAGCCCGCGCATTTCGCGTGCGTGCAGGATGCGCTTGCAGGCCACGATGAAGGTGGCCGTGCGCAGGCTCACGCGGTTGTCCTGCGCCACCTGCCAGATGACGGCGAAGGCTTCTTTCATGATGCGCACCAGTCGTGCGTTGATCTCGTCCTCGCTCCAGAAGAAGCTGGAGAAATCCTGCACCCATTCGAAGTAGCTCACCGTCACACCACCCGCGTTGGCAATCACGTCGGGCACCACCAGCACCCCGCGCTCCTGCAGGATGTCGTCGGCCTCGGGTGTGGTGGGGCCGTTGGCGCCCTCGATCACCATGCGGGCGGTGATCAGCCCGGCATTGGCCGCCGTGATCTGGCCTTCGAGCGCGGCCGGGATCAGGATGTCGCAGGGGACTTGCCAGAAGGCCGCGGAGGCCAGCGGCTCGGCGGATGCAAAGCCGGTCACACTGCCGGTGAGCCGCACGTGCTCGGCCAGGGCGGCCAGGTCCAGCCCCGCTTCGCGGTAGATGGTGCCGGCGTGGTCCTGCACCGCCACGATGCGGGCGCCCGCTTCGGCAAACAGCCTCGCCGAGACGCTGCCCACATTGCCAAAGCCTTGCACGGCCACACGCGCGCCCGCGATCTTCAGGCCGATCTGATGCGCCGCCTCCACGCCCACGGTGTACACACCGCGCCCCGTGGCATCGCGCCGCCCGAGCGAGCCGCCCAGCGCCAGGGGCTTGCCGGTGACGACGCCGGTGGCCGTCTCGCCGACGTTCATGGAGTAGGTGTCCATCATCCAGGCCATGATCTGTTCGTTGGTGTTGACATCCGGGGCCGGGATGTCCTTGCTCGGGCCGATGATGATGCCGATCTCGCTGGTGTAGCGCCGCGTGACGCGCTCCAGTTCACCGAGGGAAAGTGTCTTGGGATTCACGCGCACCCCGCCCTTGGCGCCGCCGTAGGGCACGTTGACCGCTGCGTTCTTCACCGACATCCAGGCCGACAGGGCCATCACCTCCGACAGCGTCACGTCCTGGTGAAAGCGCACGCCGCCCTTGCCCGGTCCGCGCGAGGTGTTGTGCTGCACGCGGTAGCCTTCGAAGTGCGCGATGGTGCCGTTGTCCAGAAGGATGGGCACGTCCACGATGAGGCAGCGCTTGGGCCGCTTGAGCGTTTCGACCCAGCGTGCCAGCGGGCCGAGGTAGGGCGTCACCCGGTCGACCTGTTGCAGATAGGTGCCCCAGGGGCCGAGGTGGTCGGCCTGCAGGTAGGAGGGCAGGGCGTGCGGGCTGGCAGTGGTTGTCATCGGTCTCTCACCTCTGGGGGTTGCGGGTGCCGCCAGCTTAAGCCGTGGGGGACGCGCTGTCCAAGGCGGTCTGCTTGTGAGTCCATGCCGTTCCCGCATCGAGCGGCATGCGGTGCGCCGCCTGACGGGAACGCACACAAAACGGGCCCGCCCGTTAAAATGCGGTCTTCGGGCCTAAAGCGGGTGTTCACCTTCTTCATCTACTTGGCCCAGGGCGCGCAGCACGCGTGCACGACCACCGGGATTCCTCCATGCTCTACCCACAAGAATTCGATGTCATCGTCGTCGGCGGCGGCCATGCCGGCACCGAAGCCGCGCTGGCATCCGCGCGCATGGGCGCCAAGACCCTGCTGCTGACGCACAACATCGAGACCCTGGGCCAGATGAGCTGCAACCCTTCCATCGGCGGCATCGGCAAGGGCCACCTGGTGAAAGAGGTGGACGCGCTGGGCGGGGCCATGGCCATCGCCACCGACGAGGGCGGCATCCAGTTCCGCATCCTCAACAGCTCCAAGGGCCCGGCCGTGCGTGCCACCCGCGCCCAGGCCGACCGCATTCTTTATAAAGCCGCCATCCGCCGCCGCCTGGAAAACCAGCCGAATCTCTGGCTGTTCCAGCAGGCCGTGGACGACCTGATGGTGGAGGGCGACCGGGTGGTTGGCGCCGTCACCCAGGTCGGCATCAAGTTCCGCAGCCGCACCGTGGTGTTGACCGCCGGCACCTTCCTGGACGGCAAGATCCACGTGGGCCTGAACAACTACGCGGCCGGCCGCGCCGGTGACCCGCCGGCCGTGAGCCTGTCGGCCCGGCTGAAAGAACTCAAGCTGCCGCAGGGTCGCCTGAAGACTGGCACCCCGCCGCGCATTGACGGCCGGTCCATCGACTTCTCCCTGTGCACCGAACAGCCGGGCGACGGCATGCCCGGCGGCGTGGGCGACAGCGTGCCGGTGTTCAGCTTCATGGGCAAGGCGGCCATGCATCCGCAGCAGATGCCCTGCTGGATTACCCACACCAACGAGCGCACGCACGAGATCATCCGCTCCGGCTTCGACCGCAGCCCCATGTTCACCGGCAAGATCGAGGGCGTGGGCCCGCGTTATTGCCCCAGCGTCGAAGACAAGATCAACCGCTTCGCCGACAAGGACAGCCACCAGATCTTCCTGGAGCCCGAAGGCCTGACGACGAACGAGTACTACCCCAACGGCATCTCCACCAGCCTGCCCTTCGACATTCAGTACGACCTGGTCCGCTCGATGAAGGGGCTGGAAAACGCCCACATCCTGCGCCCGGGTTACGCCATCGAATACGACTACTTCGACCCGCGCTCGCTCAAGGGCAGCTTCGAGACCAAACAGATCCAGGGCCTGTTCTTCGCCGGCCAGATCAACGGCACCACCGGTTATGAAGAGGCAGCGGCCCAGGGCCTGTTTGCCGGCATCAACGCCGCGCTCCAGGTTCGGGGCGCCGAAGCCTGGCAACCGCGTCGTGACGAAGCCTATCTGGGCGTGTTGGTCGACGACCTGACCACCCAGGGTGTGACCGAGCCCTACCGCATGTTCACCAGCCGGGCCGAGTTCCGCCTGCAGCTGCGCGAAGACAACGCCGACCTGCGCCTGACCGAAACCGGCCGCCAACTGGGCCTGGTCGACGACATCCGCTGGGGCGCTTTTTGCCGCAAGCGCGACGCTGTTTCACGTGAAACAGAGCGCCTCAAGGCCACCTGGGTGAACCCCCGCATCCTGTCCGCGGCCGAGGCCGAGCGGGTGCTGGGCACCACGATCGAGCGCGAGTACCACCTCTTCGACCTGCTGCGCCGGCCGGATGTGAGCTACGCCGGCCTTATGTCCCTGGACGGTGGCAAGTACGCCAACCCCGATGTTTCACGTGAAACACTGGGTGAGCTGGCCGAGCCCGTGGTCGAGCAACTGGAGATTGCCGCCAAGTATTCCGGCTACATCGACCGCCAGAAGGACGAAGTGGAGCGCGCCTCTCATTACGAAAACCTCAAGCTGCCCACCGATCTGGACTACATGCAGGTTTCCGCCCTCTCCATCGAAGCCCGCCAGAAGCTGCAAAAGCACCGCCCGGAAACCCTGGGCCAGGCTTCCCGCATCTCCGGTATCACCCCAGCCAGCATTTCCCTGCTGATGATCCACCTGAAAAAAGGTGGTTTCCGCGGTTTCGCCAAGACCGAAGTGGCCGAGGCGGCATGAGCCTGGATCTCCCGACGGCCCTGAAACAGGGCGTGGCCGAACTTGGCCTGGAGCTGTCCGAGGCCCAGATCACCCAGTTGCTGGACTACCTGGCCCTGATCCAGAAGTGGACCAAGGTCTACAACCTGACAGCCGTGCGTGACCCGGCCGAGATGCTGACCCACCACCTGCTCGACAGCCTGGCCGTCATCCGCCCCTTGCGGCAGCAACTGGCCAGCCGCCAGCCGGCGGACGGGCAGGGCTTCCGTTTGCTCGATGTCGGTTCCGGCGCCGGCCTGCCGGGCGTGGTCATTGCCATCTGCTGCCCGGACATCGCCGTGAGCTGTGTGGACACCGTGGCCAAGAAAGCCACCTTCATCCAGCAGGCCGCCTTGACCCTGAAACTTTCCAACCTCAAGGGCCTGCACGCCCGGGTGGAAAACCTGGACGACCATTACGACGTGGTCAGTTCCCGGGCGTTTGCTTCCCTGGTGGACTTCACGTCCTGGTCCCGTTCGGCCCTGGCGCCGGCGGGGGTTTGGATGGCGATGAAGGGGAAGTCGCCGGTGGAGGAGCTGGCGGCGCTCCCGGCCGGGGTGCAGGTGTTTCACGTGGAACAGCTTTCTGTTCCTGGCTTGGGGGCGGAGAGGTGCATCGTTTGGATGAAGCCTTCTGCTTCGACCTGACCTCTTTGCCTGCGGCGCTTTTGTAATCCCCCCCTATCCCCCCAGCCCCCTCCCCCCCCCCGCCGGGGCGGGAAGGGGGAGCCCAATTTTGGAATTGCGTGCCGGCTACGCTCCTACGAGCGTGAGGTCGCCGCCGTGGTCTCGGTGCCCATATTTCTCGGAACGGGTCGTAGTAAACGGTGATGGGTCGGTGCGGCTCTGGCTGGCGGCTGCGCGCCAGCGACGAGAAAAGAGCGGTGCGCGCGGCCCGCCTTCTGGGCTCGAAAACGGCAGGTTGGCGTAGCCAACCACCGTTAGTGGCTAGCTACTTCCGAGCCGTTCACTACGACCGCAGCCAAGAAGTCCAGGCCAGAAGTAGCAGTGGCGACGCCCCGCTTCATAGAAGCCTGTCCAGAAAACCAACTACCAAATCGGGCTCCCCCTTCCCGCCCCGGCGGGGGTGGGAAGGGGGCTGGGGGGATAGGGGGGGATTACAAAAGCGCCGCAGGCAAAGACGCGGGCCTAAAAGTGTTCCACGTGAAACACCAAATCCGGGCAAACCAGCAGCCCAACCGACCAGAACCCCCAAAAAGCTGCCGTACACTCAACCCTTCCCCAAGCCCCCCCATTCAAGACCCCATCCCCCCATGTTTGGCGTAGCCGACTACGGCGCTTTTGTCGTCACCGTCATCATTTTTCTGCTGATCCCGGGCCCCGGCAATCTGGCGCTGATCACGTCCACCAGCAAGGGTGGGGTGCGCGGCGGGCTGGCCGCGACCTTGGGGGTGATCCTGGGCGACCAGGTGCTGATGTGGGCCGCGGTGGCCGGTGTGGCCGCCTTGCTGATCGCCTACCCGACCGCCTTCAATCTGCTGCAGTGGGGCGGGGCGGCCTACCTCGCATTCCTCGGTGTGCAGATGCTGCTGGCCAAACCCGGCGCGGCGCCGGTGCTGAACATCAAGGCCGGCCACTACCTGCGCCAGGCCATGGTCATCACCCTGCTCAATCCCAAGGCCATCATGTTCTACTTGGCCTTCTTTCCGCTCTTCGTCGACCCGGCCACGCACCAGGGCCTGTTCACCTTCGGCTTCATGGCCGTGACGATCGCCTTTCTGACTTTTCTCTACGGCCTGGGCATGACCCTGCTCACGCACTATCTCGCCGACCGTCTGCGCGCCAACCCGCTGTATGGCCGCATGCTGGAGAAAATTGCCGGCCTCTGCCTGATCGGCTTCGGCTTGCGTCTTGCTTTCACCCGCTGATCTCACATATATAAAAGGGACGACCTGATGGCGAAAATTTTCTGCGTGGCCAACCAGAAGGGTGGCGTGGGCAAGACGACAACGACCGTCAACCTCGCGGCAGGTCTGGCCAAGGTGGGGCAGCGTGTGCTGATGGTGGACCTGGACCCCCAGGGCAATGCCACCATGGGTTCGGGGGTGGACAAGCGGCAACTCAAGCTCACCCTCTATGACGTGCTGCTCGAAAGCGCCTCCATCGCCGAGGCCCGTGTCAAAAGCGACAAGCTCATCGAAGGCGGCTGCAGCTACGACATCCTGGGCGCCAACCGCGAACTCGCGGGCGCCGAAGTGGAGCTGGTCGATGTGGAGCGCCGCGAACGGCGCCTCAAGGAAGCCCTGGCCAAGGTCAGCGACGAATACGACTTCGTGCTCATCGACTGTCCGCCCTCGCTCTCCATGCTCACCCTCAACGGCCTGTGCAGCGCGCATGGGGTCATCGTGCCCATGCAGTGCGAATACTTCGCGCTCGAAGGCCTGACCGACCTGGTCAACACCATCAAGCAGGTGCACGCCAACCTCAACCCCGACCTGCAGATCATCGGCCTGCTGCGTGTCATGTTCGACCCGCGCATCACCCTGCAGGCCCAGGTGAGCGACCAGCTCAAGGCTCACTTCGGCGACAAGGTGTTCGACGCCGTCATCCCGCGCAATGTGCGCCTGGCCGAAGCACCCAGCTACGGCGTGCCCGGTGTGGTGTTCGACCCGGCGTCCAAGGGCGCGCAATCCTTCGTGAGCTTCGCGCAGGAGATGGTCGACCGCATCCAGAAGATGTGATCCACCGGCCCGCTCGTCAGCTACAAAAACAATAGCATGCATCCCGCAAGCATCCTCGTCCTGCCGGGCTGGCACAACTCCGGCCCGGGTCACTGGCAGAGCCGGTGGGAGGCCGCGTACGGCTACACGCGCGTGCAGCAACACGACTGGGAACGCCCCATGCGCGGCGACTGGCAGATGCAGCTGGAAGAAGCCGTGCTGCTGTGCCCCGAGCCGGCCGTGCTGGTGGCGCACAGCCTGGGTGTCATCCTGGTCGCGGCCTGGGCCGCGCACTCGCGCAACGTGCACCGCGTCAAGGGCGCGCTGCTGGTGGCGCCCGGCGACGTGGCGCGCGACGAGACCCGCGCCATCCTGCCCAGCTGGTGGCCGATTGAGCGCAAGGCCCTGCCTTTCAAAAGCATCCTGGTCGCCAGCCGCAACGACGACCGCTGCCCCTTCGACATGGCCCAGGGTCTGGCGCAAGACTGGGGTTCCGAATTCGTCGACGCCGGCAATGCCGGCCACCTCAATGCCGATTCGAACCTGGGCGACTGGCCCCGGGGCCACGCCCTGCTGGAGCGCCTGATGGCCCTCCAGGAATTGAACACAGCGAACTGATAACAGAGAGTAGAACGATATGGTCACCAAGAAACCCAAGGGCCTCGGCCGCGGACTCGAAGCCCTGCTGGGCCCCAAGGTCGACGACACCCGCGCCGAAGTGGCCGCCATGAACGAGGCGCGCGAAGGCCAGAGCACCGGCAGCCTCAAGCTCGACGAGATGGTGGCCGGCATGTACCAGCCGCGCACCCGCATGGACGAAGGGGCCTTGTATGAACTCGCCGAGTCCATCAAGGCCCAGGGCATCATGCAACCGATCCTGGTGCGCAAGCTGACCGACGGCCCCAACGCCGGCAAGCACGAGATCATTGCCGGCGAGCGCCGTTTCCGCGCCGCCAAACTCGCGGGCCTGGACAGCGTGCCCGTGCTGGTGCGCGACGTGCCCAACGAGTCCGCCGCCGCCATGGCCCTCATCGAGAACATCCAGCGCGAAGACCTGAACCCGCTGGAAGAAGCGCATGGCCTGCAGCGCCTGATCCGCGAATTCGGTTTGACGCACGAACAGGCCGCGCAGGCCGTGGGCCGCTCGCGCAGCGCCGCCAGCAACCTGCTGCGCCTCTTGAACCTGGCCGAACCGGTGCAGACCCTGCTCATGGCCGGCGACATCGACATGGGCCACGCCCGTGCCTTGCTCTCGCTGGACCGCGCCACGCAGATCACCGCCGCCAACCAGATCACCGCCAAGAAGATGTCGGTGCGCGAGGCCGAGAACCTGGTCAAGAAACTGAGCGCCGAGTTCTCGCTCACGCCGCAGAAGCCCGGCAAGGAAAAATCGCGCGACCTCAAGCGCGTGGAAGAAGAGCTGTCGGACCTGCTCACCGCCGAAGTGGAAGTGCGTGTGAAAAAGCGCGTCAAGCGCCACGGCCGCGTGGAAGAGATGGGCGAGCTCAGCATCCAGTTCGGCTCGCTGGATGAGCTCAACGGCCTGATCGACCGGCTGCGCCGCAGCGGCGGCAACGGGAATTAAGACCAGGGCGAGCGCATGAACCTGCTCGCCAAATTGCCCTGGCCGCTGCCGGCCCTGCTGAGCTGGGGCCTGTGCTGGCTCACACTCTCGCTGCTCCTGCGTGCCGGCCTTAGCACGGTCGATGCACTCGCTGCGTCCACGCTGCTCGGCGTGTTCCTCAGCCTGCTGGGCGGCAGCTGGTGGCGCCGCCTTTTCATCGGCTTCGGCTACCCGCTTTCACTCCTGCTAGCCGGCGGCCTCAGCCTGCCGGCCTGGGGCTGGCTGCTGCCGCTCGCATTGCTGGCCCTCATCTACCCGCTCAACGCCTGGCGCGATGCACCGCTGTTTCCCACGCCGGTAAACGCCTTGAATGAACTGCCCAACGTCGTGCCGCTGGAGCCGGGTGCGAAAGTGTTGGACGCTGGTTGTGGCCTGGGCCATGGGTTGGATGCCTTGCGTCAGGCCTACCCCCTGGCCGAACTGCACGGCATCGAATGGAGCCGGCCCCTGCGCTGGCTCTGCGCACGCCGCTGCCCCTGGGCGCAGGTGGCGCGGGGTGACATCTGGAAAGCCGATTGGTCGGGCTACGACCTGGTCTATCTGTTCCAGCGGCCCGAGAGCATGCCGCGGGCCATCGAGAAGGCGCGGGCGGAACTCAAACCCGGGGCCTGGCTGGTGAGTCTGGAGTTTGAGGCGATGGGGCTGACACCGGTGGCCAAGCTGGAGGGGGCGCAGGGGAAGCCGGTGTGGGTGTATCAGGCCATCTTTCAATAGGACAGCGGATATATGGCTTTACAGCAGGTCAGTATTTGCCCCGGCGCCAGACACGGTTTCTTGGCGTTTTACTATTTCACGACGTTTTCCGTAAAAACGCTGGCGAAGGTTGTGAATCTGAAGAATAATCAAAAACCGATAGCAGGAAGGCTCTTGCCATGATGGAGGTGGATATGCACATGAGAGCAGCTGACTTTGCCGTTGTTGACGAGGCTCGTCGTGCCGCCAAAGGTCGACTGGGCTTCTTCAATCAAATGTTGGAAGCAAAAGTTGCGGCTACGGCCGAGGTTCGAGCAAATTTGAAGATCGTCAAACCAAAAACAAAGCCAGCACCGAAGACACTATCTAAGAAATAAGAAAAAGCCACCGATGGTGGCTTTTTGCTTTTCTGGGGGAGGGGAGAGATGCTTTACAGCGCAAAAGACTATCAAAGAGTTCGCAAGGAAAAGGAAGAACTCGATTTGGGGAGAAGTCAATTTCGACGTGACTTTGCCCGACTCTTGCACTCTCCTGCATTTCGACGGCTTCAAGGGAAGACGCAACTATTCCCTGGACACGAGTCAGATTTTTTTCGCAATCGGCTGACTCACTCGTTAGAGGTTGCACAGATCGCAAAGGGACTCGCTCAGCAGATTAACAAGAGAACGCCAGCGTTTAAACGGAGGTCGATAGACCTAGACTTGGTTGAATTTGCAGGCCTTGCTCATGATCTGGGGCACCCACCATTTGGTCACAATGGCGAGCATGCCTTAGATGATTGCATGAAGAAATACGGTGGGTTTGAGGGAAACGCGCAAACGCTGCGAATTCTCTCCCGTGTAGAGAAAAAGATCCAAGCTGCAATCGGTCCGAGCGACGATATTTGTGGGATTACACCCGAAGGAATCGATCGACGCTTAGGCCTGAACTTAACTTATCGTAGTCTCGCAGCCGTTTTAAAGTACGACAACCCAATCCCACTGCGAAGAAAAAAAGATACGCCGCTTGAAAAGGGCTATTACGAATCCGAAAGGGAGTTGGTCGAGAAAATAAAAGCACATGTGGGCGTACCGACTGCCTCGACAAAATTCAAGACGGTTGAATGTCAGATCATGGATATCGCAGACGATATTGCGTATTCGACATACGACCTGGAAGATGCCATGAAGGGCGGCTTTAGCCACCCAATGCAATTGTTGGCAAAGGTGGGCGATGAGTCGCTATTGACGAAGCTTCACGAGAAGGTGGCTAAAGAAGTTCCCAAGGTGACCCCAGATGAGGTGTTCGCTGCTCTGACGGATTTATTCATGCTTAATGGGGCAGATACGCCGGCTCTGGAGCAATACACAACTTCGAAAATGCTGGCGAGTGACGCCAAAATGAGATCCGAATTCACCTCCGAACTAATCGGTAGATTCATGCGTGGTGTGTCGGTGACACATGGCACCGGCGCCGATATCAAGTTTTCGAAAGTTGAGGTTGCACGCGAGATTCGTATCAAGATCGAATCGCTAAAGCATCTGAATTTTTTGCTGATGATCATGTCTCCACGTCTGAAGGTCGTGGAATACCGCGGCTATGAAGTCGTTAAAACGATTTTTGAAACACTTGACTCCGAAGAGGGGCATTTGCTTCTGCCCGATGATTTGCAGGTGATGTTTGGGCGACTTACGGACACTGACTCAAAGAAGCGCCTGATCTGTGATTTTGTTGCAGGTATGACCGATCGATATGCAGTCGAGTTTTACAGCCGCTTACGAGAGTCCGGTGCCTCTATCTTCAAACCTATTTAGGTTGGTCTGCTAATTTCCTAGACTGGTTTCTAAAGTGGCAGGGCGCCGTGCCATTGCTGGATTTGAAGCGCCACGCAAATTCTCAAGCAGCTCAGCCAAGTGGGATTGCAACTAGGCTAGGCATCAAAAAGGACGGCCTTAGATGTCCTCTCTTCGCCAGCTGTATCTAACGGCTATTGCCTTGTTCGCCTTCGCCGGCAACTCCCTGCTCTGCCGCGCCGCCTTGCAGCACACCCCCATTGACGCCGCCAGCTTCACCACCATCCGCCTGATCTCCGGTGCGCTGACCCTCTGGCTGCTGGTGCAACTCACACGCCGCGGCGTTACGGGCCGCGGCAGCTGGCCCTCGGCCCTCGCACTCTTCGCTTACGCGGCTGCCTTCTCCTTTGCCTACCTCAGCCTACCCGCCGGCTCCGGCGCGCTGCTGCTCTTCGGTTCGGTGCAGACCGGCATGATCGGCTGGGGGCTGGCCAAGGGTGAGCATTTCTCGATGATGCAGTGGGCCGGCCTGGTGCTCGCGCTCGCGGGGCTGGTGGGCCTGCTGCTGCCTGGTTTGTCCGCGCCGCCACTCGGCGCCGCCCTGCTGATGATCACCGCCGGCCTGGCCTGGGCCGTCTACTCCTTGCGCGGCAAGGGCGCGGGCGATGCGCTGCGTGTGACGGCGGGCAACTTCGTGCGCACGGTGCCGGTGGCGTTGCTCATGAGTTTTGTTTTTCTCCAGAGCGCGCAGGTCGACACGGCGGGCGCACTCTACGCCATCGCCTCCGGTGCCATCACCTCGGGCATCGGTTACGCCATCTGGTACACCGCGCTACCGCACCTCAAGGCCACGAGTGCGGCCACGCTGCAGCTCAGCGTGCCGGTGATCGCGGCGGTGGGCGGCATCCTCTGGCTGGGGGAGCCACTGACGCTGCGCCTGCTGCTGGCCTCGGCCGCCATCCTGGGCGGCATCACGCTGGTGATCCGGCAGCAGCGCTGATTGACAGCGCGCGGCCGCTCCGCGATAAAGCAGGCTGTAGCACAGGGAGCCTTTGTGATGCGCAAGACACCGCAACGATGCTGGGCCGCCCCGTCGGTCCTGGCGCTGGTGGCCCTGCTGGCCGGCTGCGCCGGCCCGGGCACCCGCGTGCCGCCACCGCCGTCGGCCACGCAGGGGCAGATCGAGAAGGAAATGCAGGTCCTGCAACTGTCCTTCTTCACGGACCCTTGCATGGACCGGTTGCGCCAGCGGGCTTCCGAACTGAAACCGGGTGACACGCAGCTGGGCATCAAGGCGCTGTATGCGGTGGAGTTCGCGCCCAACACCCAGCGCCGCGACGGCCTGGCCTACCGGCTGCATGTGCAGGAGCGAGACCGCACGGGCTATCTCTACGTGAGCGACGGCACGGCAGGGTCGTACCGGATTTATGGCCCCCTGCCGCTCTGGGCCTGCCTGCACAGGCAAGGGTCTTGAGCGCTGTTCCATTCTGAGAATTTCTGGAGACGTGCATTACGAATCTGTTTTGCATCAATGTACAAACACGGATATTTGACTAGACTGAAATGGTTACAACCCAAAGGAGCCACCATGAGTACACGCAAGCAGACCACCCTGATCGTTGCCGGCATCGCCCTGCTGGTGGTCAGCGGCTCCCTGCAGGCGCAGAACGTGCGCGCCAATCCCGGTTACTGGAGCGATAGCAACGGCTTCGTCGTGCGCAGCGGTTTTGGCTTGTGCTGGCACACCGGTTCCTGGACGCCGGAACTGGCCATCCCCGAGTGCGAAGGCGGCGTGACGGCCAAGCCGGTCGTTCCCGCGCCGGCACCAGCCCCCGCTCCGGTGGCGGCTGCACCGGCCCCAGCGCCCGTGGTGGCGCCCGCCCCCGCCCCGGTGCCCGCTGCGGCTCCGGCAGAAACGTTCCGCACGCAGGTCGTCGACAAGGCCGTGCGCCTGGAGGGCGCCAGCTTCGCCACCGGCTCCAGCCGCCTGCTGCCCGGCGCCGGCAGCAAGCTGGATGAAGTGGTCAACGCAGCCAAGCAGTACCCGGAGGCCGGCCTGACCATCACGGGTTACACCGACAGCCAGGGCAATGCCCAGTCCAACGTGAAGCTGTCGCAGGCCCGCGCTGATGCCGTCAAGGCTTACCTGGTGGGCAAGGGTGTGGCGGCCAGCCGTATCACCACCGATGGCAAGGGGGCGGCCGATCCGGTGGCAGACAACACCACGGCCGAGGGCCGCAGCAAGAACCGTCGCGTGGAAGTGCGTTATACGGTGAAGGAAGAAACGCGTGTGCGCGTGACGCAGTAAGCGCTGCACGCAAGTCAAAAAAGGCGGGCTACGGCCCGCCTTTTTTATCCGCTTCAGGCGTCGCCCCGCTGGCTCTGGCGCCAGCGCGCCAGCACCTCGTCGGCAGGGGCCGGGCGGCCATGCAGATAACCCTGCTGGATGACCTGGCCGCGCGCGTTGAGGAAGTCGGCCTGCTCGATGGTTTCCACCCCTTCGGCCACCACTTTGAGGCGCATGTGGCGTGCCACCGAGAGGATGGCTTCCACCAGGGCGGCGTCGCTCGGGTCGGTGGGGGCGTCCTGCACGAAGCTGCGGTCGATCTTGAGTTCGTGGATGGGCAGGCGCTTGAGGTAGGCGAGGGACGAGTAGCCGGTGCCGAAGTCGTCCAGCGAGAACTTCACGCCCAGGCTGGTCAGGTGCGACATCTTCTGCACCACGCTGTCCATCTGGTCCATCACGATGCTTTCGGTGATCTCGATGACCAGGTCGTCCGGTGAAGCGCCCTGCGCCAACAGGGTGTCCTGCACCACGTGGACGAAACCGGGCTGGTGGAACTGGCGCGGGCTGATGTTGACGGCAATCGGCAGGCGCAGGCCGTCGCGGCGCAGTTCACCCAGATGCCGGCAGACGGTCTTGAGCACCCAGCGGCCCAGTTCGGTGATGAGCTCGCTTTCCTCGGCGATGGGGATGAAGGTGCCCGGGGCCATGAGGCCATGTTCGGGGTGCAACCAGCGTACCAGCGCCTCGGCCCCCACCACGCGGCCCTGGGCGTTGACCTGGGGCTGCAGGTACAGGCGCAGCTCGTTGGCGGCCAGGCCGCGGCGCAGATCGCGCTCGATCAGGAAGCGGCGGCTGATGAGCTGCTCCATGGACACGTCGAAGAAGGCGGTCTGGCCCGCGCCACTGTCCTTGGCACGGTGCAGGGCGGTGTCGGCACGGCGCAGCACGTCGCCCGGGCTGTCGGCCTGGCCCTGGGGCAGCAGGGTGATGCCGATGCAGCAGCTGATCTTGAGCGCCACGGCGCTCTCCAGTTCGAAGGGCTGGTCCAGTCGCTCCTGCAGGGTCTGGGCCACGCGCAGGGCCCGGGCGCTGGTACCTTCGCTGCCGGCGTCGCCGCCGTGCAGCAGGATGGCGAATTCGTCGGCGCTCAGGTGGGCCAGCCGGTCGTCGGCATGCAGCAGATCGCCCAGGCGTTCGCCCATTTTCTTCAGCAGCTGGTCACCGGCGCCGTGGCCCAGCGCGTCGTTGACGGTCTGGAAGCGGTCCAGGTTGAGCAGCAGCAGGGCGCACTGCTCGTGCGTGCGGCCGTGGGCGTCCAGCACGTCCTGGATGTCCTGCAGCAGGCGGTGGCGGTTGGGCAGGCCGGTGAGCGGGTTGAACCAGGCCAGCTGGTGCGCCTTGTCCTCGGCATCCTTCTGCGCCGTCACGTCCAGCTGCACGGCCAGGTAGTGGGTGACCTGGCCCTGCGCGTCGCGCACCGGGGCCAGGTTCATGCTCTGCACGTACTCGCGCCCGCTCTTGTGGCGGTTGATCATCTCGCCGTGCCAGGGCTGGCCGGCGTTGAGCGTGAACCACATGGAGGCATAGACCTCGGGCGGCGTGCGTCCCGAGCGCAGCATGCGGGGGTTCTCGCCCAGCACCTCATGGCGCTGGTAGCCGCTGGTCGTCACGAAGGCCTGGTTGACGTACTCGATGTTGCCGTCCAGGCCGGTGATGATGACGCTGGCCGGGCTCTGTTCGATGGCCTGCGAGAGCTGGAGCAGCTGGGCCTGCGATTTCTTGCGCTCGGAGATGTCGCGCGACACGCCCAGCATGCGCGTGATCTGGCCGCGCTCGTCGGCCAGCAGGGTGCTGACGGCCTCCACCGGGATGTGACGGCCACCCTTGTGTACATTGATCGACTCCAGGGTTTGCGTGCGTGCGCTTTCGTCGCCGCCGAGGAAGGCTTCCACGCGGGCCTTGATGCGTGCCACGGTGACCGGATACATCTCGGGGCTGACCACGTCGCGCATCGAGAGCTTGAGGGTCTCGCTCACGCTGTAGCCCAGCAGGCCCTCGATCGAGGGGCTGGCGTAGAGAAAGCGCTGGTTGACCAGGTCGTAGAGCCACACCACGTCGCTGCTGTTCTCGGCCAGCAGCCGGTACTGGGCTTCGCTTTCGCTGAGCGAATGCTCGATGCGCCGCAACTCCTCGATCTCGCGGGCCGAGTCCTGCAGGCGCAGACGTTCGTTGTGCAGGTAGAGCGCGCCGCCCAAGGCCAGCAGGGCCAGGGCGCCGGCCAGCACCATCCAGGCGCTGCGCACCAGCGCGTTGTGCAGCAGTTCGGAGCGGTCCTGCTTGGCCAGCAGCCACCATTCGGTATCGCCGATGCTTTGCGCCACGCCGTAGGACGGCACGTTGCGGTAGTCCCGGCCTTCGATCAACACGCCGGAGGGCACCTCGCCGCGCAGCACCTGCACGCTCAGCTGATCGCCGCCGGCCAGCGGCAGCTGCATGCGCAGCGCGGCGTCGCCGCGGTGGCGCAGCTCGCTGAGGAACAGCAGCTGGTCGTTGTCCTGGCGGAAGAGGAAAGCCTCGGCGCTTTTCTGCGGCAGGGGCCAGTCGGTCAGCGCGGGGTGCAGGTATTCGGGCGGGTCGATGTGCAGCACCAGCGCGGCGGGATGGGCGGTTTCGCCGGCCAGCGGGCCCACGAAAGCCAGGCGCAGCGTGCCGGTGGCATCGCGCCAGGGGCCGGCGCGCATGGGCTGGCCCAGCGTCAGCGCGCGCAGCACGGCCAGGTGCAGGGTCGGGTCGACAAAGGGGGCCGACTCCGGGTTGGCCGGCAGCAGGTCGGGGTCGTTGCTGTCGAGCACCTTGTGGCCCTGGGCATCGACGATTTCCATGCGCGGGAAGGCGGCATCGCTGACGTAATTTTTCAGGAACGCCTGCAGCCCACGGCCGGCTGCCAGGTCGCCTTCGTTGCGCCAGCGCAGCCACTGGTTGCGCAGATAGGGTGCCTTGTTGGCCCAGGAGGCGTCGCTGAGCCGCTCCTTGTGCCAGGTCCAGATCTCGCGGGCCTTGGATTCCGAGATGGCCAGCAGCTGGGCATAGGCCTTTTCCTTTTCCTCGCGCAGGCCGTGCCAGACCGTCAGCACCACCAGGGCGATGATCGTGACCGACAGCAGAGCCAGCAGGGCCAGTGACAGGCGTTGCGTACGGGCGGGGCGGCGCGACTCGGATGACGGGGCCGCACGCTGGCGCAGCAGGAGGAACAGCAGGGCCGAGGTGACGGCCACAAAGAGCCAGCCCTTGAAGGTGCTGGCCAGCAGGATGGCTTCGGGATCCTTGAGCAGCCATTCGACGGCGCGGTCGGACAGCAGGATCCACAGGGCGGCAAAGCTGGCGTAGAGCAATACCGCGCCCAGCGCGCTGCGGCGGGTGTCGATCTGGGGGCCGGGCGGGGGCGGGGCCGGGCGGGTCATGGGGGCGGGGCCTGTCGGTTCCTAGAGCGTGAAGATCTTGCCCGGGTTCATGATGTTCTTGGGGTCGAGCGCGCGCTTGATGGTGCGCATCATGTCCACCGCGCCGCTGCCCGCCTCGGTGAGCAGGAAGTCCATCTTGTGCATGCCCACGCCGTGCTCGCCGGTGCAGGTGCCGCCCAGCTTGAGCGCGCGGTGCACCAGCTGGTGGTTGAGTTTTTCGGCCGTGGCGTATTCCTCGGGGCTGGCCGGATCGATCAGGTAGCCGAAGTGGAAGTTGCCGTCGCCCACGTGGCCGACCAGGAAGTAGGGCAGGCCGCTGGCGTCGGCCTCGGCCACGGAGTCGAGCAGGCAGTCGGCCAGGCGGCTGATGGGCACGCAGGTGTCGGTGGAGATGGCGCGGCAGCCGGGCTTGCTCTGGATGGCGGCGAAGTAGGCGTTGTGCCGCGCGGTCCACAGGCGGGTGCGCTCCTCGGGCGTGACGGCCCACTCGAAGGCGTTGCCGCCGTGCTCGCTGGCGATCTCCTGCACGGTCTCGGCCTGCTCCTTGACACTGGCGGGCGAGCCGTGGAATTCCATCAGCAGCAGCGGCTCCTCGCGCAGGCTCAGCTTCGAATGGGCATTGACCATGCGCACGGTGTGGGCGTCGATCAGCTCCACCCGCGCGATCGGGATGCCCATCTGGATGATCTGGATGGTGCTGCGCACCGCGGCCTCGATGCTGGGGAAGGAGCAGATGGCGGCCGAAATGGCCTCGGGCAGCGGATAGATGCGCAGGGTGATCTCGGTCATCACGCCCAATGTGCCTTCGCTGCCCACCATGAGGCGCGTGAGGTCGTAGCCGGCGCTGCTTTTCTTGGCGCGCGTGCCGGTGCGGATGACTTCGCCGCTGGCGGTGACCACTTCCAGCGCCAGCACGTTCTCGCGCATGGTGCCGTAGCGCACGGCATTGGTGCCGGAAGCGCGCGTGGCGCTCATGCCGCCCAGGCTGGCGTCGGCGCCCGGGTCGATGGGGAAGAACAGGCCGGTGCTCTTGATCTCCTCGTTGAGCTGCTTGCGTGTCACGCCGGGCTGCACGGTGACGGTCAGGTCCTCGGCGTTGACGGCCAGGATCCTGTTCATGCGGCTGACGTCCAGGCTGATGCCGCCCTGGATGGCCAGCAGATGGCCTTCGAGCGAGGAGCCCACGCCGAAGGGGATGACGGGCACGCTGTAGTCGCTGGCCAGCTTCACGGCGGCAGCCACGTCGGCCGTGCTTTCGGCAAAGACCACGGCCGCGGGCGGGGGAACGCTGGTGTAGGCCGATTCGTCGCGGCCATGTTGTTCGCGCACCACCAGGGCGGTGGAGCAGCGCTCGCCGAAGCGGGCCTTGAGGGCGTCGATCAGCGCGGCGGGGACGCTGCGCGGGTGGGCTTCGGGCTGCAGCTGGGCGCTTGGTGTGGGTGCGTTCATGACGGTCTCCGGGCCGAGGGGCTTTGCCCCGTACGGCGGGGCTGGGGAATAATGCAGTGATTCTGCCTCCGGATGGACCGGGGCGCAGCGAGAACTCCATTTTGATCCAAGGTGACCGCCATGGGAAATCGCCTGACACAAATCGCCACCCGTACCGGCGACAACGGCACCACCGGCCTGGGGGACAACCAGCGCGTCTCCAAGAACAGCCTGCGCGTGCACGCCATGGGCGAGGTGGACGAACTCAACTCGAACATCGGCGTGCTGCTCTGCGAAGACATGCCCGCCGACGTGCGCACGCTGCTGGTGGAGATCCAGCACCAGCTCTTCAACCTGGGGGGTGAGCTGTCCATCCCCGGCTTCGAGCTGCTCAAGCCAGAGGCCGTGCTGGCCCTGGACGAGGCGCTGGCGACCCACAACGAACAGCTGCCGCGCCTGCAGGAATTCATCCTGCCGGCCGGCTCGCGCGCAGCGGCGCTGGCGCACGTCTGCCGCACGGTGGCGCGCCGCGCCGAGCGCGCCGTGGTGGCGCTGGGCAACGAGGAAGCCATCAAGGAGGCGCCGCGCCAGTACCTCAACCGCCTGTCCGACCTGATGTTTGTGCTGGCGCGGGTGCTCAACCGCATGAATGGCGGGGATGACGTCTACTGGAAGAGCGAACGCCTGAAGAATGCCTGAACGGATCCATGAAAAACGCCCGCCGGGTCAAACCGGCGGGCGTTTTTTACTGGCGCGTGCTGCTCAGCGTTTGCGATTGAGCAGCGCGTACAGCAGGATGGCGCCGAAGGTGGCGGTGCCGATGCCGCCCAGCGCGAACTGGCCGAAACGCAGCGTGAAGTCGCCCGTGCCCAGCACCAGGGTGACGGCGGCGACGATCAGGTTCTTGTTGTCGCTGAAGTCCACCTTGTTGTCGACCCAGATCTTGGCACCGGCCACCGCAATCAGGCCGAAGACCACGATGGAGACACCACCCATCACCGGCAGAGGGATGGCCTGGATCACGGCGCCGAACTTCGGCGAGAAGCCCAGCAGCACGGCGATCAGCGCGGCCACGAAGAAGATGGCGGTGGAGTAGATCTTGGTGGCGGCCATGACGCCGATGTTCTCGGCATAGGTGGTCACGCCCGTGCCGCCGGCGCCGCCGCTGACCATGGTGGCCACGCCATCACCGATGAAGGCCCGGCCCATGTATTGGTCCAGGTTCTTGCCGGTCATGGCGGTGACGGCCTTGATGTGGCCCAGGTTCTCGGCCACCAGGATGATGGCCACGGGGGCGATCAGCAGCATGGCGTTGGCTTCGAACACCGGGGTGGCGAAGTTGGGCAGGCCGAACCAGGCGGCATTCATCACACCCGAGAGGTCCATGGGCTTGCCCAGGCCCATGCCGTTGGTGAGCACCGCGTAGATGATGCTGGCGGCAATCAGGCCCACAAGGATCAGCAGGCGTTGCACCATGCCGCGCGTGAGCACGGCCACCAGGCCCACGCAGACGAAGGTGACGAGCTGCATCCAGCTGTCGAAATTGCCGGCAGCCATGTTCTTCACCGGGATGCCTGCCAGGTTCAGGCCGATCACGGCGACCACCGCGCCGGTGACCACCGGCGGCATGAAGCGTTCGATCCAGCCGGTGCCGACAGCCTGCACGATGACACCGATGAGGGTGTAGAGCGCGCCGCAGGCGATGATGCCGCCCAGGGCCAGGCCGATGTTGGCGTTCGGCCCCTTGCCGGCGTAGGCCGTGGCGGCGATCACCACGCCGATGAAGGCGAAGCTCGAACCCAGGTAGCTGGGCACCTTGCCGCCGGTGATGAAAAAGAAGATCAGCGTGCCGATGCCGCTCATGAGGATGGCGATGTTGGGGTCGAAGCCCATGAGGATGGGGGCCAGCACGGTGGCGCCGAACATGGCGATCACGTGCTGCACGCCCATCACGGCGGTCTGCGGCCAGGGCAGGCGCTCGTCGGGGGCGATCACGCCGCCCTGCTGCAGCACGTCGGCGCTTTTCTCGGTCCATTGAAAGAGGCTCATCAATGCGTCTCCTTGGGTTGAGGTGCTGCGATGCTAGGCCATTTGCCTGAAAACGCCCAGTGCCCGGCTCCTTCGACGCAAAATGCGGCAATATCCGCGTTGTTTTTCAATCTCTTGCAGGAATGACAGGACCATGATCGCCATCGACCCCGCCGCGCGCGCCAACGTCCACCTCATCGACCACCCCCTGGTGCAGCACAAGCTGACGCTGATGCGCAAGAAGGAGGCCAGTACCAGCAGCTTTCGCCGCCTGCTCAATGAATTGGCCAGCCTGATGATCTATGAGGTCTGCCGCGACATGCCACTGCAGGACGTGCAGATCGAGACGCCGCTGGAGACCATGACGGGCCGGGTCATCGACGGCAAGAAGCTGGTGTTCGCCAGCATCCTGCGCGCGGGCAACGGCATCCTGGACGGCGTGCTCTCGGTGGTGCCGGGCGCGCGCGTGGGCCACGTCGGCCTGTACCGCGACCCGAAGACCCTGCAGGCGGTGGAGTACTACTTCAAGATGCCCAAGCACATGGAGGAGCGCGACGTTGTGATCGTCGATCCCATGCTGGCCACCGGCAACTCGGCGGCGGCGGCCGTGGCGCGTCTGAAGCAGTGCAAGCCGCGCTCCATCAAGTTCCTGTGCCTGCTGACCTGCCCCGAGGGCATCAACACCCTCTACAAGGAGCATCCGGACGTGCCGGTCTATACCGCGGCCATCGACCGCGAGCTCAACGACCACGGCTACATCCTGCCGGGGCTGGGCGATGCGGGCGATCGCATCTTCGGCACCCAGTAGCCGCACCACGGTGCCCGTCCGTGCGGCTGTGCACCTGTGCACCTGTGCACGAAACCCGGGCTTTTGCCGGGCGCCTGTGCCGTCCAGACGTGAATTCGGGTAATCTGCCCACTGGATCAATTCGGGCCTGTTCACACTGATTTCTCAAGTGCGAACAGGCCCTAACGAGGTGCCGTCATGTTTGAGCGCAGGCATTTTCTGGCCCGTGCCGGGCAGCTGGCCGTAGCGGGTGGTTTCTTCGGACCGGCCGCCGCCGCAATGCCCAGTCGTGCCACCATTTCCGTGCCCGGCCCCGGCAATCTCCTGTATCTGCCCATTCCACTGGCCAGCAAGATCGGCGCCGATCTTGCGGAGGGGCTGGAGCTGGACATACGCTACACCGGGGGTGGCCCGCAGGCCATCCGCTCCATGCTGGAACGCAACAGTGATTTTGCGGCGGCCGGCCTGTCGGCCCTGGCCCTGCAGAAGCTCAATGGCAAACCGGTGGTCTGCATCGCGCCCATGACGCGTGTCCCGGCCTACACCCTGCTGGTGCGCGCCAATCTGCGCGGCAAGGTGAAGACGATGGCCGACCTCAAGGGCCGGGTGGTGGGTGTGAAAGGCCATGTGCCGGGCGGGCGCTCCACCTCGCAGCTGTTCGCCGAATACCTGCTGACCCAGGCCGGGCTCAAGCCCGACCAGGTCAACTATGTGTCGGCCGGGCAGTCCTATGACAGCCAGCATGCGGCCCTGAGCTCCGGGTCGGTCGACGCCATCGTGGGCGACGAGCCTTTTGTCACCCGCCTGGTGCGGCAAAAGACCGCTTACGTGCTGGCCGACTACCATGACCTGGACACCACACGCAAGCAGATGGGCGGCCTGTTCCTCAACGGCATGGTCGCCACGCGCGAGGACATGATTGCCTCTCGCCCCGAGCTGGTCGAGAAAATGGTCCGCACACTCAAGCGCACGCTGGTCTGGGTCGCCACGCACAAGGCCGAAGACATGGTGGAGGCGCTGAGCCCGGGCGAGCCCGAGGAACGCAAGACGCTGCTCGATGTGCTACGCCTGCGCAAGAACATCTATTCACCCGATGGCCGCATTTCCGATGAGCAGCTGGCCACGGTGGACCGCTTTTTGCGCGCCACCGAGCCCGAGATTTTGGCCAAGGGCCTGAGCGTACGCAGCCTGGTCGATGCACGTTGGGCGGGGAGCGCGCCTTGACGACAGGGAAACGCCGGGCCGTGGTCGCGCAGGCGGTCCGTCAGGCGCCGGTCTGGCCTTTGCTGGCCCATGGTCTGGGGGCGCGGGCCCAGGCCGAGGACATGATCAACACCATCTGGGCCGGGCGCATGCCCTGACCGACCATGCCACGCAGCCCGTTTGACGCTCCCCTGGCAAGCCCTTCGACCTGGCAGGATGCCGCGCGGCACAGCCTGCAGCGCCAGCTGGTCGCGCGTTTTGCCCTGGTCTTCCTGATCGTCACGCTCAGCGGCAGCCTGCTGGCCCTGCTGGGGTACCAGATGCAGGTCCAGCAGGCCCAGCGCCGCAGTGCAGACGAGGCGCTGCGGCACCTGGAGCGCAGCTATGCGTCCTTGCAGGACACCTGGCTGCGCAACGCCGATGAGGTGAAGTCGCAGATCGATTTCATGCGGGTGTTTGCGCAGGGCGACCAGGCCGCCAACTGGCTGCGCCTGCGTGCCTATTTCGCGGCGCTGGAGGGCAAGCTCGACCGCTTTCCCTCGGGGGTCGTGCTGGATGACAAGGGCCGGGTCGTGTTCCAGTACGGCCCGGAGGGCCCCGTGCTGCGCCGGCATTTCTCGATCGGCCGGCCCCAACCGAGCTGGTTCTACAGCGCGGAGCACCGCACCGTGTTCAGGGTGCAGAGCGTGCCGCTGTGGCTGGGGGTCCAGGGCACCGGGCAGCTGGTGCTGCTGCAGCCGCTGGACCATGGCGTGCTGCGCCAGCTGAGCGCTTCGGACATCAGCCTTTACCTGGTGCACGACGGTCAGGTGCTGGCCAGCTCCGGCGGCTCGCAGGATTTCGGCCGCCAGCTGTCGGTCGACTACAGTGGTCCGATCAGCGACGGCGAGCGTCAGCAGGAGCAGCGCAGCCTGCCGGTCCTGGCCGATGAGCCCGGGGTGCCGGTGCTGGTGCTGCGGCATAACGTGCAGCAGGCCCTGTCGCCGGCGCTGGTGCTGCTGGGCAGCTTCACGCTGATGGCTTTGCTGGCCGCGGTGCTGTGGCTGGTGCTGGGCCGCTGGGCCAATGCCGGGGCCCTGCGCATCGCCAGCCTGTCGCGCGCCACCACCCTGTTCGCCCGCGAGCATGCGCTGAGCGCGCCCGTGGAGCAGGCGCTGGCGCAGGCGCGCTCCGAGCCCGACGAGATCGGCGAAGCGGCCGAGGCCAGCCACACGCTCATGCAAAGCGTGTTGCAGCACGACGAAGAGCACTTTGCCCACCTGCAGACGCTGGACATGCTGGAGGAAGGCGTGGTCGAACTGGCCGCCGACGGTCGTTACCTGCGCGCCAGTCCGGGCTGGGCACGGCTGGCCGGTATCGAGGTGCAGACCGGCGCGCGCATCTTCGAGCACATCCATCTGGAAGACGTGGAAAACCTGCAGATGCAGTTCCTGCAGCTGGGTGAGGGCGAGAAAAGCAGCCTGGCCGGGCGCCTGCGCCTGCGCCGCCCCGACGACAAGGAGCTGTGGATCGAGTACCGCTTCATCAGCGGCACGCGCCGTGGCGGGAGCGTGCGCGGCGTGCTGCGCGACATCACGCAGAGTTACCAGCTCGAAAAGCACGTGACGCACATGGCCCTGCATGACGCGCTGACCGGCCTGCCCAACCGCGTGCTGCTGGAGGACCGCTGCAAGATGGCCGTGCGCAGCGCCGAGCGCAGCGGCCTGACGGTGGCGCTGGGTTTCCTGGACCTGGACCACTTCAAGCACGTCAACGACCAGTTCGGCCACAAGACCGGCGACGAGCTGCTGGTGGCGCTGTCGGGCGCCATGCGCCACTGCCTGCGCGCCGGCGACACGCTGGCGCGCTGGGGGGGTGACGAGTTCGTGGTGCTGCTCACCGACCTGGGCAGCCAGGCCGACGCCGAGGAGGCCATCAGCAAGCTCGCCGCGGTCTGCCAGACGCCGATCCGCCTGGGCGAGGCGGAGTTCAACGCCACCTTCAGCATGGGCGTGGCCCTGTTCCCGACGGACGCCAAGACCGTCGAGACCCTGCTCTCGCAGGCCGACCGTGCCATGTTCGCGGCCAAGCAGCAGGGGCGCAACACGGTGCGCTTCTTCTCCGAGATTGCGCAGCGCGAGGAGGACCGCAAGGCGCTCTATATCCAGAACCGGCTGGCCACGGCCATCCGGGAAGGAAAGATCCAGACCTGGTTCCAGCCCATCGTGGACGCGCGCACCCGCCGCGTGGTGAGCTGCGAGGCGCTGGCGCGCTGGCAGGACGAAACCTATGGCTGGGTTTCACCGGCCACCTTCGTGCCCATGGCCGAGAACCTGGGCCTGATCCGCGAGATGGGCCAGCAGGTCTGGCGCCAGGCCATCGAGAGCCTGCACCGCTGGCGCCAGCGCGGGCTGGACATGCGCATTTCCGTCAATGTCTCGCGCCGCCAGCTCTTCACGCCCACCTTCACCGCCGACCTGCTGGAAGACCTGGACCGGCTGGCCATCCCCGTTTCGGTGGTGGACCTGGAGATCACCGAGAGCGTGGCGATGGAAGACGCCGAGCACACCGAAAAGCGCCTGGCCGAACTGACCGAGGCCGGCTTCGGCATCGCCATCGATGACTTCGGCACCGGCTTTTCCTCGCTCTCGCAGCTGCACGACATGCCGGCCTCCAAGATCAAGATCGACATCTCCTTCGTGCGCCGCGCCAGGACCGAGCAGGGCAGCCAGCTGATCCAGGCCGTGGTCAAGATCGCCTCGGCCTTCGGGCTGCAGACCGTGGCCGAGGGCGTGGAGACCGAGGACATCGCAGGCGTGCTGGCCCAGCAGGGCGTCACCCTGCTGCAGGGCTACCACTTCGGCAAGCCCATGAGCGCCGAGGACTTCGGGCGTTACCTGGCCGACAACTTCAGCGTGGTTTGAGGCTGACGAAGTCGGCCACATCGGCCAGCACGGCCGGGTCCTTGAGGATCTTCATGTGCCCCAGTCCTTCCGTGGCCTGCAGTTGCGCCCCGGCGATGGCCCGGGCGTAGGCCTCGCCATCGGCATAGCGGTTGATGCGGTCGCCGCGGTCATGCACCACCAGCACGGGCTGGCGGATGCGCGGGCCCACCGCCGGCGGCTCGAACTGCGGCATCAGGATGCCCTCGCGCGCCTCGATGCGCTGCTGCATGGCGCCGCGCGTGCGCTCGCTGAGTCCGAACATGCGGGCGAACAGATGCGTGTAGTCATGCGGCGAGGCCGGCGGCGCCAGCAGCACCAGCCGCTGCACGGCCAGGCTGCGGCTGGCCGCGTGCGCCGCCGCGTTGGCTCCCAGGGAGTGCGCCACCACCGCGTGCAGGGCCAGGCCGCGTGCCTGCAGCCGTGCCGCTGCGTATTCCACGGCGCGCGCGAACTGCGGCAGGTTGCTGGTGCCGCCGGCGCTGCGCCCGTGCGCCGGCATTTCCAGGATCACGGGCTGCAGACCTTCCCTGGCCAGGGCTGTTGCCAGCGGCAGCATCTGGCCGGCGTGGCCGCCCCAGCCGTGCACCAGCAGCACGGCGGGTGCATCGCCCGCTGCCATGCTGTCCCGGTACAGCGTGAGACCGGCGCGCTCGAAGGGCCAGCGCTCGATCAACCAGTGCGTCGGCCAGGCGCGGGGCCGGCGCAGCCAGCGCGGCGGCAGCGGCGTGCCGAAGAGGCGCTGGGCCGCGCGCACCGCCAGGCCCGGCCAGAGCTGCTGCGAGAGAGACAGGCCCAGGCGGGCCAGGCGGACGAGGGCGCTGTTGCCGTAGTAGCTGGCGCTGGCGGTCTGGGGGCTGGTCGACATGGCGGGGGCCCTCAGAAAAAGATCCAGTCGCGATTGCTGCGCGGGATGTTGCGCAACGACTGGAAGGCGGCGATCACGCCGCGCACCAGCAGGTAGAGGCCGAGGCCGGAAAAGATGATCCACATGGTGAGTTCCTTTCTTCGCACAATCGTGCGAAATTGGGGCGGACACAAAGAAGAAGGCGGGACATGGGGGTTGGCGGCCGGCCGCTGGCGTTCAGGCCAGGTAGCTTCGTCGCAGGCGCTGCCAGCTGGCGGCGGCACGGGCGGGTGCTGCGGGGTCGCGCAGGAAACGCGTGTCGTGCAAGAGGCCGATGGCCAGGGCGTAGATCTCCCCGACCAGTTGCTCGGGGTGGGTGTCGGCCAGCAGCTGGCCGGCTTCGACCGCCTGCAGCACCGTGCGGCGCAAGGCGGCGCGCCAGCGCGTGACCTCCTGCAGCAGCAGGTCACGCAACTCGCCCTCGCGGTCGTCGAGTTCGAAGGCGCCAGGCACGTAGATGCAGCTGTTGTGGGCCTCGGGCCGGCTCATGCGGGCCAGCCAGCGCGCCACGATCTCGTCCAGCCGCGGCAGCCCCTTGGGCTTTTGCATGGCGGGCACGAAGACGTCGGCCAGGAAGCGGCGGCCGAACTCCTCGATCACCGCCTTCTGCAGGGCTTCGCGCGAACCGATGCGCGAGAACACCCCGCTCTTGGACAGGCCTGCCCGGTCAGCCACCGCCTGCAGGGTCAGCGCCTCCAGGCCTTCGGCCGCGGCCAAGTCCATGCCGGCGCCCACGATGGCGGCACGCGTCAGTTCACTCTTGGCAGTTTTGGTATCGGGCGACATGGCTGAAATTTAGCACAACTGTGCGAAATTTCAAGAGCCCTCATGAACAGGGCTAATGCCGGTCCCCGGAAGGCCATAAGTGCTGTTTTTGATTCATCTCGAAACAGCTATTAACTTTCACTTACACACATACACATTTGCACACCAAATAAGTAACTTAGTAACTGGACTTGGAGGGGCTCGGGACGAAAATTCGCACCAGACGTCGTTATGCAGTCCATTGCATATCGGCGGGGACTTTGTTGGGATAGAAAACCAGGAGCCGTGTCAGCGGCCAGAAACATGCAAGCTAAGAAGCTGGAGCAGGGCTTCACTATGGTCGAGCTGATGATCACCATCGCGGTGATCGGCATCCTCGTCGCCGTAGGCCTGCCTTCGTACAGCAATGCGATACGCAAGTCGAATCGCTCCGAAGCGCAGTCCGCACTGATGAATATCGCGACACGCCAGCAGCAGATGCTGGTGGACACCCGCAAGTACGTTGCCACCGTGGAAGAGCTCAAGGTCACGATCCCGGCCAAGGCAAGTTCCAACTACAGCGTTGCGATCACGCTGGGCACGGGCACGGCGCCGAGCTTCGTGGTCACGGCGACTCCGCTTGGCGCGCAGACCAAGGACAGCTGCGGGACGATCAGCATCGACCAGAACAACACGAAGCTGCCGGCGAACTGCTGGTGATGCGGAGAAGGACATGAGCAAGATGCCCGCCCGCCAACGCGGATTCACTCTGATCGAACTGATGACGGTCATCGTGATCCTCACGATCATGGCAACCGTCGCCGCGCCGGGCATGCAGTCGCTTATCGCGAGCCAGCGGGCACGCGGCGCCGCACAAGACCTGATCTCGGACCTGATGCGCGCGCGCAGCGAGGCGGTCAAGCGCAACAAGGACGTGATGCTGAGTCCGGTGGTGGACTGGACCGGAGGCTGGATCGTCAAGACGGCAGCGGATGCGGAACTCATCGGCCAGCGAAACCCGGTCGGTGGAAAGATACAGATGACCCGTTCGCCCACGAGCATCACCTACGACAGCTCGGGCCGGCTCAGCGGCGCGACCTCGACCGTGCGTTTCGAGCTTTTCGACGGGGACAACAGCTACCGCTGCATTACCGTGGATCCGTCGGGCATGCCGACAACCAAGATCAAGGCCTGCCCATGAGTGCCCGCTCCACCACCCCATCCCATCCGCAGCACAAGCGAGCGGCGCAGTTCGGCGGCGCCATGATCGAGGTGCTGGTGTCCATGCTGATCGTTTCCTTCGGCATCATGGGCATGCTGGGCATGCAGACCCAGGCCACGGTGTCGCAAATGGAAAGCTACCAGCGCGCACAGGCGCTGGTGCTGGTGAAGGACATGGCACAACGCATGGAGGCCAACCGCTCCCAGGTCACGGCCTACCTGGCCAACGACATCGGGACCGGGGCGGCGCAGGATTGCACCGCATTGACGACGACGGCCGCGCGTGACCTGTGCGAGTGGGCGGCGCAATTGCAGGGCGCCGCAGAAGTGCTCAACGGTGACAAGGTCGGCACGCTGATCAGTGCGCGCGGCTGCATCTCGCAGCCCGACCCGGTGTCCTCCCCGCAGGTCTACATGGTCGCCGTGGTCTGGCAAGGGCTGCGTGAAACCGGGGCGCCCGTGGTCGAGTGCGGCAAGGACGCCTACAGCAGCGAGGCCGCGCGCCGCGCAGCAACGGTGGTCGTGCAGATGTCGGTGCTCTCATGAAGCGGTATCGCGCAATCGGCAGGGCCCAGGCCGGCGTCACGCTGGTCGAGCTGATGGTCGCCATGGCCATCGGCCTGATCGTCGTGGCGGGGCTGGCCATGATGTTTGCGAACAGCAGCCAGGCCGGCCGCGAACTGGACAACACGTCAAGGCAGATCGAAAACGGGCGTTATGCCGTGGACTTCCTGTCCCAGGAGATGGCCGCGGCCGGCTTCTACGGTGATGTGCCGTATGCCGGCGGGGTCTACACGCAGCCCAATCCCTGCGCCACGACGCTCGACCAGCTGGGCTGGGATGACGCGAGCAAGAAGCGGCCTGACCCGATAGAAGGAAAAGCGGCCGGTGCGATGGCCGGCGTCACCTGCGCCAGCAACCCCTCGGCGAGCAGTTCGGCCGTGGTGCTGCGCCGGCTCGACACGAACACCACTGCACAGGCCAGCGTGGTGGACAGCGCCGCCGTCGCCTATGTGCAGACATCCCAGTGCAACAACGACCTGGCCAGTACAGTCTTTGTCGCGTCGACCCAGAAAGGCGCCTTCACGCTGCGCAACCTCAGCTGCAGCGGGCCCGGCGACGTCCGCCGCTATCTGAGCCGGATCTATTACGTGGCGAAGTGCAACGAATGCAGCGGTGCCGGCGCCGATACCGTGCCCACGCTCAAGCGTGCCGAGCTGGCCGGCGACAAGGTGGTGGTGACGCCGCTGGCGGTGGGCATCGAGCACATTGCGCTGGAATACGGCTTCGACACCAACAACGATGGCAGCCCGGATGTCTACCGCACCGGGCTCAGCGGTGTGGCGGGTGCGGCGGACAACGCCTGGGCCAACGTCGTGACGGCACGGGTCTACGTGCTGGCAAGGACGGCGGACGAGGAACACGCGTACACGGACACCAAACGCTATGTCATGGGCCTGGAGGGCACCCTGGGTCCCTACAACGACAAATACAAGCGCAAGGTGTTCGTGGCAACCGCCAAGTTGCAGAACGTGGCCGGCCCGAGGGAAAACTGAATCATGAACACGCTAGTCATCCAGACCCGGCGGCAGGGCGGCGCCACGCTGATCATCACGCTGATCTTCCTGATGATCATGAGCCTGCTCACGGTCACGGTCTTCAACATGACCGCGACCAATGTGAAGATCACGGGCAATGCCCAGGTGCGCAACGAAGCGCTGGCCGCGGCGCAGGTGGGGCTGGCAGCGACGATCAGCAATATCCAGTTCTCGACCGCACCCGAGCTGATTGCCGCGACCCCTTTGCCGGTGGACATCGATGGCGACGGCAAGAGCGATTACACCGTCACGCGCAATCCGCAGCCGCGCTGCAACAAGGTGAAGACGATCAAGACCAGCGAGCTGAATCCGGGCATCCCCGCAGACCTGGCCTGCATGGGATCTTCGGCCGCCAACAACAGCGGCCTCGAATCGGAGATGGCCGCCGCAGCGACGGGCGATTCCCTGTGCTCGAACAGCGAGTGGAACATCCGCGCCTCCGTGGCCGATCCCGCCAGCAAGACGGAAGTCGCCATCAACCAGGGTGTGTCCCTGCGGGTGCTGGTGACCGATGCCGAAAGTGCATGCAAATGAACAAGGTCAAAAAATGCAGCCAAACGACATGAAGAAGACCTCGCGGATGACGGTGCGCGGCGGATGGTGGCAATGGCTGCTGGCGAGCAGCCTGTCGCTGGTGATGTCCTCGGCCTGGGCCGAGGACATCGATCTCTACGTCGGCGCCGCGGCGAGTGCCGACAAGCCCAACGTGCTGTTTGTCTGGGATACCTCGGCCAACTGGGGGGCCACGGTCACGGGGGCGCCCAACTGCTACTACAAGGACAACAACATCACGACCGCCATCGGTCCGGCCAACCAGGGCACCAAGTTCGCCATCGAGAAATGTGCGCTCTACAACGTGATCGATGCCTTGCCGACCGCGGACGACGGAACGGCCCTGTTCAATGTCGGTGTCCTGCTGATGAACGAGACGCCCTACAGCGGCGCCTATCCGCGCCAGGCCATCAAGGCGCTGACCACGGCGAACAAGACGCTCTTCAAGGCCTTCATCAAGGCCCTGGACATCAATACGGACAAGGGCAGCAACGCCGACTACGGGCAGGCGCTGTACGAGGCCTACCTGTATTACAAGGGGCTGAATCCGCTCAACGGGCAGCATTCCAGCAAGCGGGACACCAGTGCCTTCCTGTCGACCGGCGCCTACAACAGCCCGTCGTCCATCTCCTGCGCCAACAACCACATCATCGTGATCGGCAACGGCTCACCGCAGATCTCCAACCCCGAGAAGAACGTGCGCAACCTGCTGGCCGCACGCGTGGAGGCCGACCTGCCCAGCCTGACGCAGGCCGAGCGCGATGCACTGAAGGCTGAAATCGTCAACGCCGCGCTGGGCACCGACCAGGCCGACTGGGTCGATGAAATGGCCCGTTTCATGACACGCATGGATGTCAGCAGCAAGGACGGCGAGCAGGCCATCACCACCCACGCCATCGCGGTGCTCAAGGGCAACAACAGCGATGGCAGTTTCCCGGCGCTGATGAAGAGCACGGCCAGCAACGGCGGTGGTAGCTATTACCAGGGAGCCAGCGTCGACGCGGTTGTGGACGCGATTCTCAAGATCTTCAACCAGCTTCAGGCCGTCAACAGTGTGTTTGCCTCGGCCAGCCTGCCGGTGAGCGTGAACGCGCGTGGAACCTACCTGAACCAGGTCTACATGGGCATGTTCAGGCCCGATGAGCAGGCGCGGCCCCGCTGGCGCGGCAACGTCAAGCAGTACCAGTTCTCCTACGACCCGGTGACGGACTCCATCGCGCTGACCGACACCAATGGCACGCCCATCGTGAGCAGTTCGACGGGTTTCATCGCGCCCAACGCGGTGTCCTACTGGACCGAGGACAGCAGCTTCTGGGCCAACCAGCCGATGGGCACACCGCCTTCGCCGTCCGACTCCCCGGACGGCGAAGTGGTGGAAAAAGGCGGCGCGGCCCAGCGCCTGCGCAGCACCTATGCCCTGTCGCAGGATGGCCGCAAGGTCTACACCTGCCTGCCGGGCAACTGCAACCCGGGCATGGACCTGGCCACCACGCCGGACAGCCAGTTTGTCGACGGCAACACCGGCATCACGCAGGCCGTGCTCAACGCCGCCAGCGCCGCCGAGCGGACGGCCATCATCAACTGGATACGCGGCACGGACAACGCCGGCGATGAGCAGGGGCCGGGAGGCACGACCACGATACGACCCAGTGTGCACGGCGATGTGCTGCATTCGCGCCCGGCGGTGGTGAACTATGGCGGGACGACCGGTGTGCTGCTCTTTTATGGTGCCAACGACGGATTGCTGCACGTCGTCAACGGCAACCAGAGCGGGACGAACGCGGGCCACGAACTGTGGACCTTCGCGCCGAGCGAGCATTTCGGCAAGTACAAGCGCCTGCGCGACAACTCGCCGGCCATCCGCCTGTCGACAACGCCGTCGAGCCTGACCTCATCGCAGCCGCGCGACTATCTGCTGGACGGCCCGATTGGCGTCTACCAGAAGATCGACAGCCTGGGCGTGAGCGAAAAGGCCCATATCTATGCGGGCATGCGCCGCGGCGGCCGCATCCTGTACGCGCTGGACGTGACCGATCCGGCAGCGCCGAAGTACATGTGGAAGCGCACCTCGGCAGACACGGGTTTCGCCGTGCTGGGACAGACCTGGTCCGAGCCCAAGGTCGCCCGTATCCAGGGCTGGGGCAACCCGGTCATCATCATGGGCGCCGGCTACGACGCGGTCGCCGAAGACCAGGCGACACCCGGGACCACCACCATGGGCAATGCCGTGCTGGTGATCGACGCCATCGATGGCCAGCTGCTGCGCGTCTTTCCCACCGACCGCAGCGTGCCGGCCGACGTGACCCTGATGGACGTGAACCTGGACGGCAAGATCGACCGTGCGTACGCGGTCGATGTGGGCGGCAATGTCTATCGCATCGACCTGGAGAACGCCTCGAACAGCGACAAGGCGAACTGGACGCTCTACAAGCTGGCGGCGCTGCAGGGCGGGGCCACCTATCCGCGCAAATTCTTCTTCGCCCCCGACGTGGTGCAGGGGCCGAACTTCGTGGCGGTGATGGTGGGCAGCGGCGATCGCGAGAAACCCCTGAACCAGTCGTCCATCGACGCATTCTTCACCGTGATGGACAGGAACATCGGCTACAAGCCGGTGGTCACGCCCAGCCCGATTACGCCGTCCACGATGGCCGTCATCGGCGACTCGTCGACCAGCGGCAACGATGGCTGCTACCTGAACCTGGAGAACGGCGAAAAGGTCGTCAATGCGCCGGTGACCTCCCTGGGCGTGACCTATTTCGCGACCAACAAGCCGGTGCCGCCGAGCAGCAACTCCTGCGTGAACAATCTGGGGCGCGCCAAGATCTATGCGGCCCCGCTGTTCTGCAAGGCGGCGACGAACCAGATACTGACCGGCGGCGGCCTGCCGCCCTCGCCGGTGACCGGCATCGTGCAGGTCACCTATACGGTGAACGGGCAGACGCTGAGCAAGAACGTGCCCTTCATCATCGGCGCGCCGAACGCCAAGAAGTCCGGCATCGAGGGCTCGAAGATCCAGCCGTCGACGACACCGGTGCGCCGCAAGAACTACTGGTACGTCGAAGGGCAGAAATAAGCCGGGCGGGCCGGGTACGGGCTGGCACGTACCCGGCAAGGCGGGGCTGGCCTGGTGCTAGAGTGCGCCGAGTCAGAAAAAAGACCCGGCAGGAGACCATGCAAACGCCCTACACCCCGCAAATCCGCCTCTACCAGGACTGGCTGCGCACGCAGCGCGGCCTGGCCTTCGACAGCTACGACGCGCTGTGGCGCTGGTCGGTGAGCGACCTGGACGCCTTCTGGCAAAGCATCTGGGATTGTTACGGCGTCCATTCCCCCACGCCCCATGCGGCGGCTCTGGCTGACAACCGCATGCCCGGTGCACGCTGGTTCCCCGGTGCCCAGGTGAACTACGTGCAGCAGGTGCTGCGGCACGCGCAGATGGCGCACGCCGCAGGCTTTCCGGCCATCGTCAGCCACAACGAGCAGAGCCTGGCGACGGGTGAGCCGGCGCGCGAGATGAGCTGGCCCGAGCTGCAGCGCCAGGTGGCGTCGTTGGCCTTGCACCTGCAGGCCCAGGGTGTGAAGAAGGGCGACCGGGTGGTGGCCTACCTGCCCAACATCCCCGAAGCCATGGTGGCTTTCCTGGCCACAGCCAGCATCGGCGCCATCTGGAGCCTGTGCGCGCCCGACATGGGCATGGCCGCCGTGCTGGACCGCTTCAAGCAGATTGAACCCAAGGCGCTGATCGCCTGCGATGGCGTGCGCTACGGCGGGCGCGACACCGACCGGCGCGAGGTGGTGGCCGAGCTCTGCGCCGCGCTGCCCACGGTGCAGCACTTGATCGTGTTGCCCAGCCTGGGTCTGCCGGACATCGAAGTACGCGCCGGTGTGAGCGTGGCGCCCTGGGCGCAGACGGTGGCGCGCAAGGACGCGCAGACGGCGGCTTTCAAGCCCCTGAGCGTGCCTTTCGACCACCCGCTGTGGGTGGTCTATTCCAGCGGCACCACCGGCCTGCCCAAACCCATCGTGCACGGGCATGGCGGCATCCTGATCGTGGCCCTGGCCTTCACACTGAACACCGACATCGGCTGCAGTTATGCGCCCAACAGCTGGGGCGAGCGCTTCCACTGGTACAGCTCCACGGGCTGGGTCATGTGGAACTGCCAGCTCGGCGGCCTGCTGACCGGTACCACGGTCTGCATCTTCGACGGCAGCCCCGGCGGCGCCACCGTCGACGCAGCAGGCAACAAGCAGGCGCCGGACTGGACCACGCTGTGGCGCTTCGCGGCCGACACGAAAACCACTTTCTTCGGCGCCGGCGCGGCGTTCTTTGCCAACTGCATGAAGGCCGGGATCGATCTGAAGCAGTGCGGCCCGCTGCGCCAGGTGCGCGCCCTGGGCTCGACCGGCTCGCCGCTGAGCGAGGACGTGCAGCGCTGGACGAACGCGCAGATGAAAGCCATCGGTACCCCGGACATCTGGTGGAGCAATATCTCGGGCGGCACCGACTTTGCCGGTGCCTTCATCGCCGGCAACCGCGAGCTGCCCCAGGTGCCGGGTGAGATGCAGTGCCGCGTGCTGGGCTGTGCGGTCGAGGCCTGGAACGAGCAAGGCGAGCCGGTGGTCGACGCCGTCGGCGAACTGGTCTGCAGCCAGCCCATACCCAGCATGCCCTTGTATCTATGGAAAGACGAGGGCAGCCAGCGTTACCTCTCCAGCTACTTTGACATGTACCCGGCCGGCCATGGCCGGCGGCCCGGCGGCGGCGATGCCGGACCCGAAGCCGGTCCGGTCTGGCGCCACGGCGACTGGCTGAAGATCACGCCGCGCGGCAGTTGCATCATCTACGGCCGCAGTGACGCCACCATCAACCGCCACGGCCTGCGCATGGGCACCAGCGAGCTGTACAGCGCGGTGGAGGCCCTGCCCGAGGTGCTGGACTCCATGGTGGTGGACCTGGAGTACCTGGGCCGCGAGAGTTACATGCCGCTGTTCGTGGTGCTGCGCCCCGGCCACGTGCTGGACGACGCCATGAAGGCGAAGATCAACGACGCCATCAAGATCGCCTTGTCGCCGCGTTTCGTGCCCAACGAGATCCTGCAGGTGGCCGAGATCCCGCGCACGTTGACGGGCAAGAAGCAGGAGCTGCCGATCAAGAAGCTGCTGCTGGGCCAGCCGCTGGAGAAGGTCGTCAACCAGGATGCCATGGCGAACCCGGGTTGCCTGGGCTGGTACGTGGACTTCGCCCGGTTGCATCTGCGCGCTTGAGCTTCGTCGCGCCCGGCCGGGCCAGAGCATCCGGTCATGGCGTGGAGGGAGGACTTTCGCAATAATGGAGCGATGCAGATGCATACGCCCACCTTGCTGCTGGTCAACATCCTTGTCACAGCGGTCCTGGGCATCGGCCTGGGGATCGTGGCGCGTCGCTCGCGCCGCGACGGCATGGTCTGGTGGGCCTGGGCCATGGGGGCGCAGACGCTGACCTACCTGCTGTTCGCCTTGCGCGGCCAGATCAGCGACTGGCTCTCCGTGGTACTGGCCAACACCCTGCTGGTGGCCACCTTTGCCCTGTTTGCCGAGGGTCTGTGCGAGTTCCAGCAGCGGCCTGCGCGGCGCTGGCTGATCTGGGGCCCGGTGCTGGCGATGCCGCTGCTCGTGACGTTGCTGATGAACCATCCGCAGGCCCGCCCCCAGCTGGCCACCCTGCTGCTGAGTTTCCAGTCCCTGGTGCTGCTGCAGCTGATCATCGCGCGGCGCCATGCGACACCGGGGGGCGGACAGTATTTCGTGGTGGCCGGCCTGGTGATGATCATCCTCGCCTTGTTGCTGCGCTTCGTGGCCGCCCTGTCCGGACAGGTGGATCTGAACCAGGTCACCGCTTCCCATCCGGCCCATGCCTTCAGCGTCCTGATGTCCACCCTGATCATCGTGCTCATCGCCATGGGCCTGGTGCTGATGACCAAGGAGCAGGCGGATGTGCGCAACCACACCCTGGCCATGCAGGACGACCTGACCGGCCTGAGCAACCGGCGCTCCATCCAGCAGGTCCTGACCCAGCAGATCGCGCTGGCGCGGCGCAGCCAGCGACCGTTGGCCCTGCTGCTCATCGACATCGATTATTTCAAGCAGATCAACGATACCCACGGCCATCTTTCAGGCGACCAGGCGCTGCGGGACGTGGCCGGGTGCCTGCGGGAACGTCTGCGTGCGCAGGACCTCGTGGGCCGCTGGGGCGGCGAGGAGTTCATTGCCATCCTGCCCGATACCGATGCAGTTGGGGCACAGGCCCTGGCTGAAGACCTGCGCGCGGCGGTGGCGCAGGCGCGTTTTTCTGGTGTCGACGGGCAGTCCCTCAAGATGACCATCAGCATCGGGCTGCACGCGCTGGAGCTGTCCTCTGGCAATGAGCGCGACGACATGATCGGCGCGGCCGACCGCGCGCTCTATCTGGCCAAGCAGAACGGGCGCAACCGGGTGGAAGAGCTCTGAGGGGTTTCAGCCTTTTGCAGCTTGCTGCAGCCAGGCGGCGAAGGCCGCCAGTGCCGGGCGCGGCTCGCCGCGATCCGGCAGCACCAGCCAGTAGGTGCGCCCGCTCTTGAGGGGCCGCGGGCAGGCGACCACCAGTTCGCCGCGCGCCAGTTCCGGCTCGATCAGCAGCCGCGGCACCAGGGCCAGGCCCAGACCCTGCGCGGCAGCCGCGGCCGTCATCGAATACAGCTCATAGCGTGGGCCAGACAGCGCGGCGGGGGCTTCCACGCCCATGGCCTCGAACCACTGGCGCCAGGCTTCGGGGCGGGTGCTTTGCTGCAGCAGCGGCAAGCCGGTCAGATCCCGGGGCTGCAGCCGTTTGCGCCCGCCCAGCAGGGCCGGTGCGCAGACCGGCACCACTTCTTCCTCGATCAGTGCGGTGGCGCGCGTGCCGGCCCAGTTGGCCACCTGCTCGGCTGTGCCTGAATAGAGCGCGGCGTCGAAGCCGGTATCCGCGAAGAGGAAGGGGCGGGTGCGCGTTTCGATGTGCACCACCAGTTCGGGATGCGAGTTCGCCAGTTGCGGCAGACGCGGCATGAGCCAGCGGGTGGCGAAGGTCGGCACCGCGGCCAGTGAAATGCTGCCAGCCGTGCCCTGGCGCGACATGGCGTCCAGGGTGTCGCGCTCCAGCGCCTGCAGGCGCGGCGCGATCTGGCGCGCGTAGTCGGCGCCGCCAAGGGTGAGCGCCACGCCGTGGCGCGTGCGCCGGAACAGCGCAATGCCCAGGTAGTCTTCCAGCGCAGCGATCTGGCGCGACACCGCGCTCTGGGTCAAGGCCAGCTCCTGCGCGGCGCGCGTGTAGCTCTCGTGGCGGGCGGCGGCGTCGAAGCAGGCCAGGGCTTGCAACGAAGGGATCTTGCGGCGCATGGTGTGCGAAATATACACAACTGGCCGCTCCGCCTGAGTGGTTTCAAGTGGCTTGCCGGGTTTATATATGCATTCAACTCATGTCTGGATGCCCACTTTTCGTTTGCCCGGGGTGGCTGGGGCGGCTACGATGGCGGCAGATTTCTGGAGTACCCACCATGGCCAACGCCACCTTTCACTGGAACGATCCTTTCCTGCTGGACCAGCAGCTCAGCGACGACGAGCGCATGGTGCGCGATGCCGCCGCCGCCTATTGCCAGGACAAGCTGGCGCCCCGCGTGCTGGAGGCCTTCCGCCACGAGAAGACCGACCCCACCATCTTCCGTGAGATGGGTGAGCTGGGCCTGCTGGGCCCCACCATCCCCGAGCAATACGGCGGCCCGGGCCTGAACTACGTGGCTTACGGGCTGATCGCGCGTGAGGTCGAGCGCGTCGATTCCGGCTACCGCTCCATGATGAGCGTGCAGTCTTCGCTGGTGATGGTGCCGATCTTCGAGTTCGGCAGCGAGGCGCAGAAGCAGAAGTACCTGCCCAAACTGGCGACGGGTGAGTGGATCGGCTGCTTCGGCCTGACCGAGCCCGACCACGGCTCCGACCCCAACTCCATGATCACGCGTGCGCAGAAGACCGCCGGCGGCTACAAGCTCACCGGCGGCAAGATGTGGATCTCCAACAGCCCCATCGCCGATGTCTTCGTGGTCTGGGCCAAGGAGGTCAGCGAGAGCGGCGCCGTCGGCCCGATCCGCGGTTTCGTGCTGGAGAAGGGCATGAAGGGCCTGAGCGCCCCGGCCGTGCACGGCAAGGTGGGCCTGCGCGCCTCCATCACCGGCGAGATCGTGATGGACAACGTCTTCGTGCCCGAAGAAAACGCCTTCCCCGAAGTGCAAGGCCTCAAGGGCCCCTTCACCTGCCTGAACTCGGCGCGTTACGGCATCGCCTGGGGCGCGCTGGGTGCGGCCGAGGACTGCTGGTTCCGTTCGCGCCAGTACGTGCTGGACCGCAAGCAGTTCGGCCGCCCGCTGGCGGCCAACCAGCTGATCCAGAAGAAGCTGGCCGACATGCAGACCGAAATCAGCCTGGGCCTGCAGGGCTGCCTGCGCCTGGGCCGCATGAAGGACGAGGGCACGGCCGCGGTGGAGATCACCTCCATCCTCAAGCGCAATTCCTGCGGCAAGGCGCTGGACATCGCGCGCCTGGCGCGTGACATGATGGGCGGCAATGGCATCTCCGACGAATTCGGCGTGGCCCGCCACCTGGTGAACCTGGAGGTGGTCAACACGTATGAGGGCACGCACGACATCCACGCGCTGATCCTGGGCCGCGCGCAGACGGGCATTGCCGCGTTTGCGAACTGAGTTTGGGTTTTTGCTGGCTTCGTGCAGAGACGTCCTGGCGCTGAAGCGGGGCAGGGGCGGCGGCCTCATAGGCGCTGCGCTTTGCCAAATCGGCCGCCACCCCTGCCCCGCTTCAGCAGCGAAGGTATTTGGCGCGTCGCCTGGAAGAAACTTCCCCTCTCGCCATGTGGGTGACTGCCGGGGGCCGATTTGGCAAAGCGCAGCGCCTATGAGGCCCCCGGCAGTCACCCACATGGCAGGTGCTACGTCAGCAAGAAGGACAGAACCATGAGCAACAAACCCGCCGCCCTACCGCACATCAAGGTGCTGGACCTGTCCCGTGTCCTGGCCGGCCCCTGGTGCACCCAGATCCTGGCCGACCTGGGTGCCGACGTGGTGAAGATCGAGCGCCCCGGCGCCGGTGACGACACGCGCCATTGGGGCCCGCCCTTCCTGAAGGACGCGCAGGGGAACGACACTGAGCACGCGGCCTATTACACCTGCGCCAATCGCAACAAGCGCTCCATCACGGTGGACATCGCCAAGCCGGAAGGCCAGGCCTTGATCCGCCAGCTGGCCGAGCAGAGCGATGTGCTGGTGGAGAACTTCAAGGTCGGCGGCCTGGCGCATTACGGGCTGGATTACGCGAGCCTCAAGCAAGTCAACCCGAAACTCATCTACTGCTCGGTCACCGGCTTTGGCCAGGACGGCCCCTATGCCGAGCGCGCGGGCTACGACCTGATGGTGCAGGCCATGAGCGGCATGATGAGCATCACCGGCCGCCCGGACGAGGTGCCCGGCGGCGGCCCGCAGCGTGTGGGCGTGGCGCTGACGGACATCTTCACGGGGGTCTACGCATCGACCGCCATCCTGGCAGCGCTGGAAGTGCGGCACCGCACGGGCGAGGGCCAGCACATCGACATGTCCCTGCTGGATGTGGGCATGGCCATCCTGGCCAACCAGGCCGGCGGTTTCCTCAACACCGGACGGGTACCGCAGCGCCAGGGCAACAGCCACCCCAGCCTGGTGCCCTACCAGGACATGCCGACGAAGGATGGCGCCATGCTGCTGGCCATCGGCAACGACGGGCAGTTCACGCGCTTCTGCGAGGTGGCGGGCCGGCCCGAACTGGCGCAGGATGCGCGCTACGCCAGCAACACGCAGCGCGTGTTGCACCGCGCCGATCTGGTGCCGCAGCTGGAGGCCATCACGCGCACGCGCAGCACGGCCGAATGGATTGCCGCGCTGGAGCACAAGGCCGTGCCCTGCGGTCCGATCAACGACATCGGCCAGGCCTTTGCGGATGCACAAGTGCAGGCGCGCGGCCTGGCCATCGAGCAGCCCCGCTCGCCGCAGGCCGTGGCCGCCGAAGGCGTGCCGACGATCCGCAGCGTGGCCAGCCCCTTGCGCCTGAGCGCCACGCCGCCGGTGCTGCACCGTGCGCCGCCGGCGCTGGGTGAGCACACGGAGGAGGTGCTGGCAGGCCTGGGACTGGACGCCGGACGCATTGCGGCGCTGCGCGCCAGCGGCATCGTCTAGTTCAGTTTTTTCCGTGCCGGTCGGCGCGCCCGCACCGCAGCGGCCAGGGCGAGCTGGCCCCATTCGGCCATGGCCTGGGGGCTCTCGTAGACCTCGGCCGGGGCTGCGTAATACATCAACTGCACCGGTTTGCCGCGCGCCGTGTACTGGAAGCGCTGCAGGCCGGCGGATTCGAAGCGGGGCTGGCTCTGGGCGTCGGCCTTGAAATAGAGCTTGTCACCGGTGACGATGGCGATGAACAGGCCATTGCAGTACAGGCCGTGGCCGCCGAACATGGCGCGTGAGGAGATGACGCCCAAGGCCGCCATCAGGTCCAGGACCAGGGCCAGAAACTCGTTGCGACGTGGCATGCGCTGGACTATAACGGCGACGGGCCCGGCCTGCACCTAGGCGACAGTTTTCCCGCACCAGCCGGATCACAATCCGAAGGCCATTCCAACAAACAGGAGACAGACATGACAGCACCCCTCAAGCGCTCCCTGACCCGCCGCCAGCTCATGACACGCAGCGCCGCACTGGCCGCCGCGCCGGCGCTCGTCAGCCCCTGGGCGCTCGCGCAGGACAAGTTTCCCAACCGCCCCATCACGCTGATCGCACCCTGGCCGACGGGCGGCAGCAGCGATGCGGTGATGCGCGCTTTTGCCGAGGCAGCGGGCCGCGCCCTGGGCGGCACGGTGATCGTCGAGAACAAGCCGGGCGCCGGCGGCACGCTGGGGGCGGCGGCCATGGTGCAGGCCAAGCCCGACGGCTACACGCTCACGCAGCTGCCGCTGGGCATCTACCGCATCCCGCACATGCAGAAGACCAGCTTCGACCCGGTCAAGGACATCACGCACATCGTCTGTCTGACCGGCTATACCTTCGGCCTGGCCGCGCGCCCCGATGCACCCTACAAGACGCTCAAGGAAATGGTGGCCTATGCCAAGGCCAATCCCGGCAAGGTCAACTACGGCCACACCGGTACCGGCACCACGCCGCACCTGGCCATCGAGGAGTTCGCATCCAAGGCCGGCATCGTGCTGCAGGACATCCCCTACAAGGGCTCGGCCGAGATCCTGCAAGCCATCCTGGGCGGCCACATCCCGCTCATGAGCGGCACCACCGAGTTCGCGCCTCACGTCGTCGCCGGCAAGCTGAACCTGCTGGCCACGCTGGGCAGCAAGCGCAACAAGGCCTTCCCCGACGTGCCGACGGTCAAGGAAAGCGGCTGGGACACGGTGACCGAGTCGCCCTTCGGTATCGGCGGCCCGAAGAACATGGACCCGGCCCTGGTCAAGGTCCTGCACGATGCTTTCCGCAGAACGCTGGAGGACCAGCGCGTGATCGACACGCTGGACAAGTTCTACATGCCATCGATCTACATGAGCACGGCCGAGTACACGGCCTACGCCGAGCGCACCTTCGCGGCCGAGAAGGCGACGATCGACCGCCTCAAGGCGGCCGGCAAGATCTGAGCGGGCCCGCGGGGCGGCATCAAGCCGTCCTGCGGTTCACCAGCACGATGCCCACGGCCACCAGGGCCATGGCGGCCAGCAGGCTGGGCGTGAGCGGCTCGCCGAGCCAGAGCGCGCCAAACAGCAGCGCGAACAGGGGCGTGAGAAAGGCGAAGGCGGAAATCTTCGTTGCCGGGTAGCGCCCCAGCATCCACATCCACACCAGGTAGCTGGCAAAGGCGCCCACCACCGTCTGCAGCAGCAGCGAAGTGATGGCGAAGGGGCTGAACTGCCAGGTCCAGGTTTCACCCAGGACCAGCGAGAGCAGCGGCAGCACGGCCGCGCTCACGGCCACCTGGTAGAACAGCAGTTTCTCGGGAGAGCTGCGCACCAATGCGCTGGCGCGGATGGTCACGGTCGTCATGCCCCAGGACAGGCCGGCGGCCAGCGCCAGCAGGTCGCCGAGCAGCTGCCCTTCGGTCGTTGGCGCGACAAAGCTCTCGCGCATGGCGAACACCAGGGCGACGAAGGCCAGCAGCAGGCCGAACCACTGGACGGTGCGCAGGCGTTCGGCGTGCACCAGCAGGGGCAGCACCAGGGCCACCCAGAAGGGTGAGGTGTAGAGGAAGACGGTCAGGCGCGAGGCCGTGGTGTGTTGCAGGCCGATGTAGAGGCAGGCGAACTCGCCGGCAAACAGCGCGCCGGCCAGCAGGCCGGGCCCCAGCGTGCCGTCGCGTGCGAACAGGGCCACGCCGCGCCAGCGGCACCAGAGCATCAGCAAGGCGGTGGCGCCGACGAAGCGCAAGGCGGCCTGGAAGATGGGCGGCAGCTCCGGCAGGGTGGCTTTCACCAGCACCTGCTGAAAACCCCAGAACATGCAGCAGGCCAGCAGGACGCCGGCGGCCAGGCCATCGAGGTGGTCCTTGCGTTGCATCATCGCTGGCGTGGGGTCAGAGGGGGTGTTCGGCGTAGAACCTGCCGCCGTGGAAGAGCAGCGGGGAGGCGTCGGCCCGGTGCGTGCAGCGTTCGACCTCGCCGACGAAGATCACGTGGTCGCCCTCTTCATAACGGCTGCGATTGAAGCATTCGAAGGTGGCGGCGGCACCGGCCAGCAGCGGGGCGCCGGCCAGGCCTTCGCTGTGGTCTACCCCGGCCCAGCGGTCCACGCCCTTGGTGGCGAAGCGCTGGGCCAGGGCCTGCTGGTCGGCGGCCAGCACGTTGATGGCGTAATGCGAACCGGTGCTGAACACGGCCATGGAGGCGGCTGCGTGCGCCAGGCTCCAGAGTACCAGTGGCGGGTTCAGGGAGACCGAGTTGAAGGAGTTGGCCGTCAGGCCGACGAGCTTGCCGTTGGCTGCGCGCGCGGTGACGATGGTGACGCCGGTGGCAAACATGCCCAGGGCGGCTCGGAACTCGGCCTGGGTGAAGCTCGGCGGGCGGGCGCGCGAGCCCGGGGAGGAAACTGACATCCGTGCAATTTACCTGAAATCGGGGGCGCCATAGAATGCCGGCATGCGTTTCTGGAAATGGATGGCGGCCGCGACCGTGCCGCTGTTGCTGGTCGATGGCGTGCGCGCTGCTGACCGGGCGTGCGACGAGTTTTACGCCCGTCTGCCGAACGTGAGCTGGGCCCTGTGCCAGGCCGCTGGCCTTCAAGTCAGCGAGGGCCGCAGCGTCAAGGGCCGGATGATCTACACGCGCGACGTGCAGCCTGCCACGGCGCGCCTGCGCGTGCTGGTGATCGGCGGCATGCATGGCGACGAGCTGTCATCGGCTTCGGTGGCGCTGCACTGGATCCGGCTGGCCCAGGACGCGAACGAGCCCATCCACTGGCGTTTCATCCCCGCGCTCAACCCCGACGGCCTCTTCGACAAGCCGGCGCGCCGCGTCAATGCCAATGGTGTCGACCTCAACCGCAATTTCCCCACGCCCAACTGGGAGCGCGATGCGGCCTTCTACTGGGAAAAGCGCACCCGCAAGGACCCGCGCCGCTGGCCGGGCAAGACGCCGCTGAGCGAGCCCGAGAGCCGTTACCTGCACGACGAGATGCAGCGCTTCAAGCCCAACCTGATCGTCAGCATCCACGCGCCTTATGGTGTGCTGGATTTCGACGGCCCGATCGAGCCACCGCGTCGCCTGGGACGGCTCTACCTGGACCAGGTGGGCATCTTCCCCGGCTCGCTGGGCCACTACGGTGGCGTGCACAAGGGCATGCCCGTGGTGACGATCGAGCTGCCCAGCGCCTTGCTGACCCCGCGCAACGTGGAGATCCAGCGTATGTGGCAAGATTTGAGGCAATGGATGGGCGTGACCTGGGCGGGCGCCATGGCGGACGGCGCCCAGAGCACCCTGCAACGTTGAATGGGCAAGACCCTGGAGCCGTGTTGTCATGCTTGAACAGAAGAACTTCCGCAAGATCGGCTGTGCCGAATGTGCGGCCGGGGCCGGCCTGGGCTTCGATTTCGCCATGGCCTTCCAGCCCATCGTGCACGCCAGCACGCAGACCGTCTATGCGCAGGAGGCGCTGGTGCGCGGCCTGCAGGGAGAACCGGCCGCCCAGGTCTTCCAGCATGTCAACGAAGACAACCGGTATGCCTTCGACCAGGCCTGCCGCGTCAAGGCCATCCAGCTGGCGGCCGAACTGCAGGTGCCCTCGCTGATCAGCATCAACTTCATGCCCAACGCGGTGTACCGGCCCGAGCTGTGCATACGCACCACGATCGAGGCGGCCGAAACGTACAACTTTCCGATCCGGCAGATCATTTTCGAGTTCACGGAGAACGAGTACATCACCGACCTGGGCCATGTGCGCAACATCGTGCGCCACTACAAGGAGCGAGGCTTCCTGACGGCACTGGACGATTTCGGCGCGGGGCATGCGGGCCTGAACCTGCTGGCGGAGATCCAGACCGATCTGATCAAGCTGGATATGGCGCTGATCCGCGGGATCGATCACGACCGGCGGCGACAGGCCATCGTGCGGGGCATGATGGCGGTCTGCCGTGAGCTTTCCATCCAGGTGATTGCCGAGGGCATCGAGACGCGCGAGGAGTACCTGGCGCTGCAGGATCTCGGGGTGGAACTCTTCCAGGGGTATTACTTCGCCAGGCCGGCGTTCCGGTCCCTGGCGGAGCTGCCGTCACCTGCCGCGTTTGGCCGGTGACGGCTGGCGGGTGCGGCTCAGCGCACCAGCAGCACGGGCACCGAGCAGTGCGCCAGCACCTGCGTGGCGACCGACCCCAGCACCAGATTGCCCAGGGCGCTGTGGCCGTGCGAGCCCATGACGACCAGGTCGAACTTGCCGGACTCGGCAGCCTTGGCGATGGTCTCGCCGGCATGGCCGACCTTCCACTGGCTCTTGGCCTCGATGCCATGGCGGGCGAGGAACTTGGACACCGGGCCCACGATCTTCTCGGCTTCTTCGGTGTGGTACTTGTCGACGATTTCCTTGCCGACAGCCGCGCGCGCACGGGGGGGCAACTGGGGCTGGGCCGTAAAAATGGTGTAGCTGTTGTCTGCGCTGAACAGGCTGTCATGCGTGGTCAGGTAGGCCAGCATCTTCTTGGTGTACTCGCTGCCATCAACGGCCAGAAGAATTTTCATGGGGGATTTCCTTTCTTTTCGGTGTACCGGAGTTTATCGGGCCGATCGTACGACCGATTGACCCTGGTCAAAAAGAAGGGGTAATACTTATTCGTCCTGCCGACGCTGTTGCGGCAGGTGCGCGAGCACCTCGCGCAGCCACGCGTGCGCGCCGCTGTGCTGCAGGCGCCGGTGCCATAGCGCATCGACGTGCACGGCCGGGACCTTGAAGGGCAATTCGCGCAGCACCAGCTGGTCGGCGATGCCGGTCACGCTCACGAAATGCCGCGGCAGCACGGTCAGCAGATCGGACGTCGCCACCACGCGGCCGGCTGTGAAGAACTGGTTGACGGTAAGCACGATGTGGCGTTGCCGACCCAGTCCGGCCAGCGCCTCGTCGATGAAGCCGTAGGGCCGGCCCGAGAAGCTGACCAGCAGGTGGCGCGCTGCGCAATAACGGTCCAGCGTCAGCTCCTCGCGGGCCAGGGGATGGTCGCGCCGCATCACGCAGACATAGTTGCTGAGGTAGAGGCGCTGGTGCTCGAAGGCCACGGTCTCACCGGCCTGGGCCTGGGCCGTCAGTGAGGCCAGCACGGCCGGAAAGTAGCCGATGGCCAGGTCGGCTGCCTCCTCGTCGAGCAGACGGCGCGGATCGCGCGTGGTCAGCGGCACCACGCGGATGGTCACGCCCGGGGCCTCGCGGTCGATGACGGCGATCAGGCCGGGGATCAGTTCGGCGGCCGTGGCGTCGGCCATGGCCAGCACGAAGGTGGTGTTGGCCTGACCGGGCACGAAGTTGCCCGGCGCCAGCGTCTCCTGCAAAGCCTGCAGGGCCTGCTGCACCGTCGGCCACAAGGCCAGGGCGCGCGGCGTGGGCTCCAGGCCCTGGCCGCTGCGGCGCAGGAGTTCGTCGCCCAGTACGGTACGCAGACGGCGCAGTGCGTTGCTGACGGCTGGTTGAGTGAGTGCTAGCTTGCTGGCTGCCTTGGTCAGGCTGCGCTCGGTCATGACCTCGTTGAACACACGCAGCAGATTCAGATCCAGGGTGCGGAAGTTGAGTTCAGCCATGGGGAGATAATATATCACCATCATGAATGACGCTCATCATTAATATAAAGTTGAACAACAGTAGTAAAAACCCTAACATTCCCGCATTGCAGCAAAGATCTCAACCAGGAGGTTCACCATGAACAACAGTTTCGTACACCTTGAGTACCCGACCCGTCATCCGGGCGTGGAGCGCATGGAGCGTGTGATGCACAGCGCCGGCATCCTGCGCAAGGGCTTGGACGCGACACGCGGCTTGGCCGGCGTGCTGTTGGCCGCCATGGTGGCGACCCTGGTGGTGGTGGCTGACCAGCTCATGGAAACCTGGGCGGATGGTCACCTGCTGGCCGCCTGGGTGCTGATGTGGGTGATCGGTTTTGCGGCCCTGGCCCTGTTGGCCCCGACGGCGCGCAGCCTGGCTGGCCGCGTCATGGTCGGCCTGGACGGCTGGTCGCAAGGCCTGGCCCGTCGCCGTGCCGACGAGCGTCTGTGGGATCTGGCCCGCAAGGACCCCCGCGTGATGGCCGATATCCAGGCGGCAGCCAGCCGCGTCCAGGATGACGCCGAAGATGCCGTGGCCAGCGAGACGGTGGTCCCGGTGGTGAATTACGCTGCTGCGGGTCGCGTCGCACGCCTGACGAATCGCATCTGGAACGAGTAAGACCAGGCCGGTCTACCGCAGCGCGCGGCCATGGGCCGCAAGAAAAAGCCACCGCATGCGGTGGCTTTTTCTCATGTGCAGGGGCAAGCTCCCGGTGATAATCGGGCTGCATAGCCAGGATGGGAAGCGAGTGTCTCGTCTGTAAACTAGAGATTCATAAACACATGGGCATGCCCTTTTCTATCGGCCGGACCTTGTTTGCGCAAATGCCGCCGAGTATCGTGATCAACGAACCCCTGCCACGCTGGAAAGCCATGGTGCTGGGCGGGTTCAGGATGGCCGGCCTGGTGCTGGTCTGTGCGGCGCTGTTCTACGCGGGGATTCTTTTCGAGCGGTACCGGCAGCGGGTGGCCGGGTCGGCCCCAGTCGCCGTGTCTGCACCCCAGCCCGGGGACCCGCAGAAAGCGGCACAGCCGGAGCGCAGCATCCCGGCCGCAGCGAAGCCGGATGTGATGGAGTTGCGCAAGCTCGAAGGCCTGGACATCCAGGCATTCCAGGTCGTACGCGACAACGCCGTTCCGGGCCAGTTGCGCTACGAGTTCACCATTTCCAACGAGGGGCGCCTTTATGAGGGCACGCTGGAGTTCCTGGTCCAGGGAACCCTGGAGGGGCGTCCCACGCTATGGGAGTACCCCCCCGCGGGGCAGCGAACCGCGGGCAACGCCCAGATGCGGGTCGGGCGGTACATCAAGACCGAAGGCAAGATCCAGCTGCCGCCAGGCCTGGTGCCCGAGGCGGTCGCGCTCAGGCTGCGCGAGCCTTCCGGAAACGTCCGCGCCAGCCGGGGCGTCAGCGTGGCGCCACCAGAGCAGAACTGAAGGCCGGCCAGCCAGCCGCTGGCTGACGCACCCTGTAAAAAAGCCACCGCTCGCGGTGGCTTTTTACTTGCCGGCGGCAGCCGGATCAGCCGGCGGTCAGCAGCTTTTCGATGCGCTGGCGTGTATCGCGCAGGGCCTTGGGCAGGCGTGCATCGATCTGCTCGAACAGCGTGTCGTGCAGCTTGAGCTCGCTGAGCCAGAGCTGCTTGTCGATGCTGGTCACAGCGTGGAACTGCTCGGGCGTGAAGTCCAGGCCCTTCCAGTTGACTTCGTCGTAGCTCGGGGTCAGGCCGTAGAAGTGCTCCTTGCCCTGGACCTCGTCCTCGATGCGGTCGATCATCCACTTGAGCACGCGCATGTTCTCGCCGTAGCCGGGCCAGACGAACTTGCCGTCCTCACCCTTGCGGAACCAGTTGGTCGTGAAGATGGACGGCAGGCGGCCGCCCTGCGCGGCAACCTTCTCGCCCAGGTTGAGCCAGTGCTGGAAGTAGTCACCCATGTGGTAGCCGGTGAAGGGCAGCATGGCAAACGGGTCACGGCGCACCACGCCCTGCTGGCCGATGATGGCCGCCGTGGTTTCCGAACCCATGGTGGCGGCCATGTAGACGCCTTCCACCCAGTTGCGGGCCTCGGTCACCAGCGGCACGGTGTTGGAACGGCGACCACCGAAGATGAAGGCGTCGATGGTCACGCCTTTGGGGTTGTCCCATTCGGGGTCCAGGGCCGGGTTGTTGGTGGCGGCCACGGTGAAACGCGAATTCGGGTGGGCCGCCTTGGCGCCGGTTTCCTTGGCGATCTGGGGTGTCCAGTCCAAGCCCCGCCAGTCGATGGCGTGGGCCGGCGCCGCGCCGTCCATGCCTTCCCACCAGACATCGCCGTCGTCGGTCAGAGCGACGTTGGTGTAGATCACATCGCTCTTGAGCGATTCCATGCAGTTCGGGTTGGTCTTGTAGTTGGTACCGGGGGCCACGCCGAAGTAGCCGGCTTCCGGGTTGATGGCGTACATGCGGCCATCCTTGCCCGGCTTGATCCAGGCAATGTCGTCACCGATGGTGGTGACCTTCCAGCCCTCGAAGCCCGTCGGCGGGACCAGCATGGAGAAATTGGTCTTGCCGCAGGCGCTGGGGAAGGCGGCGGCCACGTGGTACTTCTTGCCCTTGGGGCTGGTCACGCCCAGGATCAGCATGTGCTCGGCCAGCCAGCCTTCGTCGCGGCCCATGTTGGAGGCGATGCGCAGCGCGAAGCACTTCTTGCCCAGCAGCGCGTTGCCGCCGTAGCCGGAACCGTAGGACCAGATCTCGCGCGTTTCGGGGTAGTGCACGATGTACTTGGTCTGGTTGCAGGGCCACTTGCTGTCCTGCTGGCCCGGCTGCAGCGGCGCGCCCACGGTGTGCATGGCCGGCACGAAATCGCCGTCCGTGCCCAGCACCTCGAAGACGGGCTTGCCCATGCGTGTCATGAGCTTCATGTTGACGGCCACGTAGGCGCTGTCGGAGAGTTCGACACCAATGTGGGCGATGTCGCTGCCCAGCGGGCCCATGGAGAAGGGCACCACGTACATGGTGCGGCCCTTCATGCAGCCGTTGAAGAGGGCGGGCGTGCCATCGGCCTTGCCGTACTGCAGCAGCGCACGCATCTCGGTCGGCTCGACCCAGTTGTTGGTCGGGCCGGCATCGTCCTTGCGGGCCGAGCAGATGAAGGTGCGGTCTTCCACGCGCGCCACGTCGCTGGCGTCGGAGCGGCACAGGAAGCTGTTGGGGCGCTTGGCTTCGTTGAGCCTGGTGAACGTGCCGGCCTGGACCAGTTGCTCGCACAGGCGCTGGTACTCTTCGTCGCTGCCGTCGCACCAGTAGATGGCGTCGGGCTTGCACAGGGCGGCCATGTCGGCCACCCAGGCCAGCAGCCGGGCGTGTTTCACATGGCTCGGTGCATTGAGGTGTAGGCCCTGCATCACGGGGGAATTCATGGATTAGGCTCCTGGTTATGGTGATCTCTTCGAAACCGGCCCGCGAGGGGTGGCCCGCAACTGCCGGAAAATGCCTGGCACCAAGGGCCTCAAGAGGCGGCTGGCACCGCTGTGCGGGCCATTGTATGAAGTGGATCCCGGGTTACATCCGGGTTACAGCCGAAATCCATGCAAAACATGCATAACTTTATGCCTCATCAAAAACAGACTTCCAAAGCAAGCCCGGGCCTGCGGCGGCGGCACTGCCTGGGGCTGCTGGCCCTGGGTCTGGCGGTGCGGCCGAGCTGGGCCAACCCGCCCGTGCTGCGCGTTGCTGCAGCCAGCGACCTGAAGTTTGTACTGGCTCAGCTGCTGGAGACCTTCCAGAGGGAAACGGGCCTCAGGGTCGAGGCCAGTTTTGGATCGTCCGGCAACTTTGCGCGCCAGATCCGGCAGGGGTTGCCGGTGCATCTTTTCATGTCGGCTGACGAGAGCTGGGTCCTGCAGCTGGCCGAGGCGGGTCTGACGCGGCGTCTGCCGGACGGGCTGGCGGATCGCGGTGCTGTCTACGGCCTGGGGCGGATCGCGCTGATCGTGCCGGCGGCCTCGACGCTGCAACTGGACCCGGAACTCAAGGGCTTGCAGGCGGGATGGTCCCAGGTCGGCAAGTTCGCCATCGCCAACCCCGAGCATGCGCCCTATGGGCGGGCCGCCCAGCAAGCACTGGAGAAGCTGGGTGTGTGGAGCCTGGCAAAAACCAGACTGGTGCTGGGCGAGAACATCGCCCAGGCCACCCAGTTCGTCACAACCGGCGCCGCCCAGGCCGGCATCACCGCGCAGGCCCTGGCGCTGGCCCCGGAAGTGGCACGCCAGGTCCGGACCATCCTGCTTCCGGAAAGCCTGCACCAGCCCATGCGCCAGCGCATGGTGCTGCTGAGGGATGCGCCACCCGGTGCCCAGCGCCTGTATGACTATCTGCAGACGCCCGCTGCCCAGGCAGTGTTCCGGCGTTACGGCTTCACCGTCTGATGGCGCAGAGCCCGCGGACATAATCGGCGCATGGACTACCAGGCCGCCCGCGTCTCCCTGCTGCTCGCCGCGGCCACTGCGCTGCTGCTGCTGCCGCCGGGCCTGTGGCTGGCGCGCTGGCTGGCGCTGAGTGCCTGGCGTGGCAAGCCGCTGGTGGAGGCGCTGCTCATGTTGCCGCTGCTGCTCCCCCCCACGGTGATCGGTTTTTACCTGCTGCTGGTCTTCGGCCAGGGCTCGGCGCTCGGTGCCTGGCTGGGCTCGACGCTGAACCTGCGCCTGGTGTTCAGTTTCGAGGGATTGTTGCTGGCCAGTGTGCTGGTCAACCTGCCTTTCATGGTGCAGCCCATCCAGCGTGCCTTTGCCGCCTTGCCGCACAGCCTGCGCGAGGCGGCCTGGGTCTCGGGCCTGAGTGTGTGGCAGACCTTCTGGCGCATCGAGCTGCCGCTGGCCTGGCCCGGCCTGCTGGCCGGTGTGGCGCTGACGGTGGCGCACACCCTGGGCGAATTCGGCGTGGTGCTGATGGTGGGCGGCAGCATCCCGGGCGAGACGCGCACCCTGAGCGTGGCCATCTATGACCGGGTCCAGGCCTTCGACCTGGCTGGCGCCCACGGCATGGCCCTGGCGCTGGTGCTGTTCTCGCTGCTGGCGCTGGCGCTGGTCTTTGCAGCGGACCGGCGCCAGGCGGCGGCGCGCACCTTGCAGGAGCGTTGATGGGCAGGCTCCAGGTCCGGCTGCAGAACCAGGCGCCGATGCCGCTGGCGGCCGAGTTCGAGTGTGCCGCCGGGGAACTGATTGCGCTGGTCGGCCCTTCGGGCAGCGGCAAGACCTCGCTATTGCGCGCGGTCGCTGGTCTGCTGCGCGCGCCGCAACTGCAGGGCACAGTCCAGGTCGGGGATCGGTTCTGGTTCGACAGTTCGCGTGGCATCCACCTGACACCGCAACAGCGCCGCGTGGGCCTGGTGTTCCAGCACTACGCCCTGTTTCCGCATCTCACTGCGCTGGAGAACGTGGCCGTGGCCTGCCCGTCCAGCCTGGACATCCGGCAGGACGCCTCCTTGCGTGCCCTGTTCGAGCGGCTCGGCCTGGCCGGGCTGGAGCAGCGGCGGCCGGCCCAGCTCTCGGGCGGCCAGCAGCAGCGCGTGGCGCTGGCCCGGGCCCTGCGCCGCATCCTGCGGCCGCAGGATGGCCGTGTCGAGCAGGGCGGCGTGCTGCTGCTCGACGAGCCTTTTTCCGCCGTGGACGCGCCGACGCGCCAGACGCTGTACCGCGAACTCGCCGCGCTGCGCCAGCAGGTCTCCACCCCCATGGTGCTGGTCACGCACGATCTGTCGGAAGCGCGCCGCCTGGCCGATCGCGTCGTGATCGTCGATGCCGGGGCCACCCTGCAAAGCGGACCGCCGGAGCGCGTGTTTTCCAGCCCACGCAATGCCCGCGTGGCCGATCTGGTGGGCATCCAGAACCATTTCCGCGGCCGCTTCCTGCGCCAGCCGGGTGACCGGGGTGTGTTGCGCTGGGAGGGCCGGGATGGCGCCGGGCTGGATCTGCAGGTGATCGACAAGCACCGCCTGGACGATGGCGTGGCGGTGACCTGGGTGCTGGCAGGCGAGCACGTGGATGTGCTCTTGCCGGATGCGGCCGCGCTGGCTGACGATACGCACAACCGGCTGTTGTGCACACTGGTGGAGGTGTTGGCCCTGGGCGAAACCAGCCTGTGCGCGCTGGTGCCCGAAGGCCTGTCTTCGGAAAAGCTGACGCTCAACCTGTCGACCGCTCAACTGCGGCGACTGGGATCGGGCGTGGGGGGAAAGCTGCTGGTGCAGATCCCCCGGCAGGGGATCCACATCATGCCTCAGCGCACGGGCGGCTGAGGCGCCGGGCTCAGGCCATGAAGACGGCGATGAAGGCCAGCAGGAAGATCATCAGGGCGCCGAGCACCGGAATCACGACCGGGATGGAGTGCACGATGCTTTCGATCGGATCAGCGGACGGGGACGGCTTGTGGGACATGGTGTTTCCTCAATAGACGGGTAATCGACTGCGCGCATTTTACATGGTGCGCGCGGTAGACCCGAGGCCGTCAACCGGCAAGCGTGTACTGCAGCGGCGCGAAAGTCAAGCGCCATCCGGCCGGGCGGTCATGGCCGGGCGGGGCTTCCCAGCGGTCGTGGTCTGCGCTATCGTGAATGCGTCCAGGGAGCAGGTCCTGATGGAGGGCATTGCATGGTCAAGCGATTGACGATCGACAAGGCATACGGGCCCTTGCTGGCCTCACCCGGCCTGCGCGATGCGCCGGTGCTGGACCTGATGTGTTCGCATTTCGTGCTGACCCTGGTGAGCCGCATGGGTGGCGCCTTCAACGCGCGGCGCGACCTGCACGGCGTGATCGACCTGGCGGGCCGGCACCTTGTCTGGCCGCAGCCGGTGCTGCAACGTCTGCGTGACTACCTAGCCTGGCGCTGCGCGGGCAACGAGCACTGGACCGGCCACGAAACCCTGGACATGGAGGGCTTCCTGGCGCGTTACGGCGACTGGCGCGGGCCTTACGAGGAAGGCACACTGTTCTTCTACCTGGATGACTACGCCAAAAGCCAGCCGCGTGATCTGCTGGCGGTGCTGGGCGCCACTGGCGACTGGCTGCGCCAGACCCTGAAGAAGCAGTCGACGCTGGTGCAGAAGAACATCGACGCCCTCGCTAAGCTGCTGCAGCTCAACCAGGCCGAGCGCGCGCTGCTGCTCTACGGCACGCTGACGCGCTACCAGCGCGAGTTGCGCAGCCTGCTGGTGGAGTTCAAGGTCAACAATGCCGCCGAGGCCTACGCCGTCATCGCCGAAGTGGCCGGCGTCAAGGCCGAGGAGGTGGGCGAGGCGTTGCGCACCGGCTCGCGGCTGGAGCGCATCGGCCTGGTCGACAACCTGATCTCCGAGCACAACATCACCGACCTGGCCGACCTGATGAAGGTCAGCGAGAAGCTGCCGCCGGTGCTCATGCGCGCCTACCGCGACCAGGCCGAGCTGATGGCCGTTTTCACCCGCCCGGCTAGCAAGAGCGGCCTGGCGCTGGAGGACTTTGCCTTTGTCGGCGAGGAGGCGCAGATGCTGACCACCCTGCTGCGCAACGCCGTGGCGCGGCGCGAGGTGGGCGTGAACGTGCTGCTCTACGGCCCGCCGGGGACCGGCAAGACCGAATTGGCCAAGGTGGCGGCTCAGGCCGCCGGGCTGGAGCTGTTCGAAGTGGAGTACGCGGACCGCGACGGCAATTCACTCAGCGGGCGCGAGCGCTACCGCTCGCTGCAGATCGCGCAGGTCTTCCTCAAGGGCAGCGCGCAATCGGCCCTGCTGTTCGATGAGGTGGAAGACGTCTTCCCGCCCATCTCCAGCGAGGCGGCCCAGCTGCTGGTGCGCGCCGAGAAGTCCGGGGCACCGGCGTCCAGCAGCGTCAGCGGCAAGGCCTGGGTCAACCAGATCCTGGAATCCAACGCCGTGCCCACGGTCTGGGTGACCAACCGCATCGAGCAGATCGACCCGGCCTTCCGCCGGCGTTTTGCCTACCACCTGGAGCTGAAATCGCCGCCCCCAGGTGCGCGCGAACAGCTGGTGCACCGGGCCCTGGAGGGGGTGGCCGTGTCCGACGCCTTCGTGGCCCGCCTGGTGGCGCGCAAGGGGCTGACCCCGGCCCAGATCCATACCGCCGTGCGTTTTGCCGGCCTAGTCGTCCCGGCGCCCGAAGCGGCGAACGCCCAGGGGGGGCTGGAGGCGCTGATCGAACGGCAGTTGCGCAATGCCGACCTGGCTCTGGGCAGCCGGCGCGAAAACGTACCGGCGCGTCCGCAGGACACGCACTACGACCTGGCCCTGCTGAACGTGGAGAGCCGTTTCGAGTTGCCGCGCATGGTGCAGGCCTTGCAGACGCGCGGCCACGGCAGCCTGTGCTTCTACGGCCCGCCGGGCAGCGGCAAGACGGCATTGGCTGCCCACCTGGCCGAGCAGATGGGGCGGCCGCTGATGATCCGCCAGGCCAGCGACCTGGTCAGCAAGTTCATCGGCGAGACCGAGCAGAACATGGCCGCCATGTTCGCCGAGGCCGAGGCCGAGAACGCCGTGCTGCTGCTGGACGAGGCCGACAGCTTTTTGCAGGACCGGCGCGGTGCCCAGCGCACCTACGAGGTGACCGAGGTCAACGAGATGCTGCAAGGCATGGAGCGCCACAAGGGGGTTTTCATCTGTACCACCAACCTGTTCGACCGCATCGACCAGGCGGCGCTGCGGCGTTTCACCTTCAAGATCCGCTTCAAGGCGCTGACGCGCGAGCAGCGCCATGCCATGTTCGTGACCGAGGCCCTGGGTGGTCAGGCCGATCAGCTCAGCCCCGAGTTGCAGCACCGGCTGGACTTGCTGGACCAGCTCTGTCTGGGTGATTTTGCTGCGGTGCAGCGTCAAGCCGGCATCCTGGGGGGCGGTTTCGATGCGCTGGAATTCCTGGAACAGCTCGAGGCCGAGCACCGCATCAAGCCCGAAGTGCGGGAAAGCCGCAGCGTCGGTTTCATGCAATAACCCCCAGGAATCCAGGGACTTGTTGCGCCTGGATACAGCCTGTCGGCCTGGTCCAGCAGGCCTATGTCAACCGTTTACATGGCTCAGGCGTCATAGGTCCATGGCGGGCGCCGGAATGGGCTGCCGGGACGGTCCCGGCAAGATCACCGAAGTCGTTGGACCCGCAGCAGAGGACTTTATGACCATGCGCAAAGACATCATCAAAGTGCCGGAAAAAGGCACCTACAAGTGGCAGCTTTTCAAGCAGTGGACCGACGAGTTCCGCCAGACCCAGGCGGACCATGTGGCCTACATCGCCCTGCACTTGGCCGGCGTGCTGGAGCCCTGCCGCACCAAGTTCGACAAGCTCATGCAGCACCACCGCCAGCAGCTGTGCGACAGTTCCAAGATGCAGCGCCATAGCCGCGCCATCGAACGCCTACAGAACACCATGTCCGCCGCGGCCATGTCCTATGAAAGCAACTTCCGCCGCCACTGAGCGGGAAACCAGGCCGTCGGCAGACGGCCTTCAAGCCCCTTCTGCCACCACCCTCAACACATCGGCGCCATAAGCTTCAAGCTTCTTGGCGCCGATGCCGCTGATGCCCTGCAGATCTTCCAGGGTGTGCGGGCGGCGCCGCGCAATCTCCGCCAGCGTGGCGTCGTGAAAGATCACATAAGCCGGCAGGTTGTGTTCGCGCGCCACCTCGGCGCGCCAGGTCTTCAGGTTGATGAAGCGCACCTGGTCATCCACCCCCAGCGCTTGCGCTGCCGGGGCCAGCGCGCCGGCCCGGCGGCTGCGCTTGGCCGATGGCGTTGCCACCGACTCCCGCAATTGCACCTTCACTTCCCCCTTGAGCACCGCCCGGGACCCGTCGGTCAGCCGCAGGGTGTTGAACATGCCCCCGTCCACCGCCACCGCGCCGATCGCGATCAGCTGGCGCAGCACCGCTCGCAGCTCGCTCTCGCTGGCCTCCTTGGTTATGCCGAAGGTGCTGAGCTGCTCGTGCCCGTACTGGGCCACTTTTTCGGTCTGCTTGCCGCGCAGGATGTCCATCATGTGGCCGGCGCCGAAGCTGATACCACTGGCCTGCTGCACGCGGTAGATGCAGCTCAGGAATTTGCGCGCCAGTTCGCTGCCGTCCTGCACGGCCGGCGGATGCAGGCAGTTGTCGCAGTTGCCACAGGGCTCGCTTTTCTCGCCGAAGTAGCCCAGCAGCCGCACCCGGCGGCAATCGGTCGCTTCGGCCAGTGCCAGCAGGGCGTCGAGCTTGCCGCGCATGACCTGCTTGAAGTCCTCACCGGCCGGGCTTTCGTCGATCATGCGGCGCTGGTTCACCACGTCCTGCAGGCCATAGGCCATCCAGGCGTCGGCGGCGGCGCCGTCACGGCCGGCGCGACCGGTTTCCTGGTAATAGCCCTCGATGTTCTTGGGCATGTCCAGGTGGGCGACGAAACGCACGTCGGGCTTGTCGATGCCCATGCCGAAGGCGATAGTCGCCACCATCACCAGGCCTTCCTCGCGCAGGAAGCGGTTCTGGTTCTGCTGCCGCACCGCTTGATCCAGGCCGGCGTGGTAGGGCAGGGCCGCGATGCCGGCTTCAACCAGGGACCGGGCCACGTCCTCCACGCGTTTGCGCGACTGGCAGTAGACGATGCCGGCATCCCCCGCGTGCTCGCGTTCGATGAAACGCAGCAGCTGCGTCAGCGCATCCTTCTTCTCGACGATGGTGTAGCGGATGTTGGGCCGGTCAAAGCTGCTGACGAACTGCTGCGCTTCTTCGAGCTGCAGGCGCTCCAGGATGTCGGCGCGCGTCAGCGCATCGGCCGTCGCGGTCAGCGCGATGCGCGGCACGCCGGGGTAGCGCTCGTGCAAGACGGTGAGCGCGCGGTACTCGGGCCGGAAGTCGTGGCCCCACTGGCTCACACAGTGCGCCTCGTCGATGGCGAACAGGGCCACCTGGCCGCGCTCGGCCAGCGCATCGAGCTGGGCCAGGAAACGTGGCGTGGTGACACGTTCGGGTGCCGCGTACAGCAGGGTCAACTCGCCGCGCAGCAGGCGCTTCTCGACCTGCGCGGCCTCTTCACCCGAGAGACTGGAGTTCAGGAAGGCCGCTTCGACACCGGCCTCGTGCAGGGCGCCGACCTGGTCGTGCATGAGGGCGATCAGGGGCGAGACCACGATGGCGGTGCCATGGCCCGCCTGCTGGCGAGCGATGGCCGGCACCTGGTAGCACAGTGATTTGCCGCCGCCCGTGGGCATGAGCACCAGGGCGTCGCCACCGGCGACGACATGTTCGATGATGGCCTGCTGCGGGCCGCGGAAGGCTTCGTAGCCGAAGACGCGGCGCAGGATATCCAGAGGGGGAGACAACTACATCTGCTCCCAGGGCAGACCATCGTGTCGCCAGCCGTTGAGGGTGGAGCGCTTGAAGTGGTCGTCCAGGTCGCCTTCGAAGCCGTGCAGCACGTTGTAGACCTCGGTGTAGCCTGCCTGGGCCAGCGCCTGGCCGGCATCGAGTGTGCGCTTGCCGCTGCGGCACAGCAGGACCATGGGACGGCTTTTGTCGCCACCGACCTCGCGCTCCACGGCCACCACGAAAGCCGCCGCATCCGGCGTCAGCTGAGGGTATTCGTACCAGGGAATATTGACCACACCCGGCGGACGACCGACATAAAGCGACTCGATCTCCATGCGCACGTCGAGAAACAGCGCCGTTGGCTGTTGCTGCAGGAACTCCCAGGCTTCCCGGGGCAAAAGATGTTTCATGGGGCTCTATTGTCCCGGGTTTTGGGCAGGCCCTGGGCTGGCCGGGCCAGCCTTTCTACAATGGAGGGCTATGAAGCCGCTGCACTACACCCGCGCCCAAACCCTGCCCGGTATCCTGGCCCGCCGTATCGTCGTCCTGGACGGTGCCATGGGCACCATGATCCAGCGCTTCAAGCTGGGCGAGGCCCAGTACCGCGGCGAGCGTTTCAAGGACTTCCACAAGGACGTCAAGGGCAACAACGAGCTGCTGTCCCTGACCCGCCCCGACATCATTCGCGACATCCACGAGGGGTATCTGGCCGCCGGTGCCGACCTGGTCGAGACCAACACCTTCGGCGCCACCACCGTGGCCCAGGCCGACTACGACATGGCGCACCTGGCGCGCGAGATGAACCTCGCCTCGGCCCGCATCGCGCGCGAGGCCTGCGACAAGTACAGCACGCCGGACCGGCCGCGTTTCGTGGCGGGCGCCCTGGGCCCCACCCCCAAGACCGCCAGCATCAGCCCGGATGTGAACGACCCTGGTGCACGCAACACCTCCTTTGAAGAACTGCGCGCAGCCTATTACGAACAGGTCGAAGCCCTGGTCGAAGGCGGTGCCGACGTGCTGCTGGTGGAAACCATCTTCGACACGCTCAATGCCAAGGCCGCGCTGTTTGCCATCGACGAGTACTTCGAGGCCTCCGGCCAGCGCCTGCCGCTCATCATCAGCGGCACCGTGACCGATGCCTCGGGCCGGATTCTGAGTGGCCAGACCGTGACCGCCTTCTGGCACAGCGTGCGCCATGCCCGGCCGCTGGCCGTGGGCCTGAACTGCGCGCTTGGTGCGGCGCTGATGCGGCCCTATATCCAGGAGCTGGCCAAGGTGGCCGGTGACACCTACATCAGCTGCTACCCGAACGCCGGCCTGCCCAATCCCATGAGCGAGACCGGGTTCGACGAGACCCCCGAGGTGACCTCGCGTCTGCTGAAGGAATTTGCCTCCGAGGGCCTGGTCAACATCGTCGGGGGCTGCTGCGGCACCACGCCCGAGCACATCGGTGCCATCCACGCCGCTGTAACACCGCTGGCCACGCGCGCTCTGGGCAGCGCCGGGCCGTTCTACCGCGAAGCGGCCTAGAGCCCTCTATGCGCGTCGAGTCGCTGCGCCAACGGCTGCGCTCGCTCGGCGCCAACCCCCGCCACGAACACCGCGTGCTGCGCCTGTGGTCGCAGGCCCTGCCGCAGGACCATGGCAGCCGGCCGATCGAGAACTTCCTGCCGACTACCTTGCGCACGGCCCTGCCGGCGCTCGAACGCGAATTGGCCGGCCTGGTTACCCTGGTCTCCGAGCATCCGGGTGAAGACGGCTCGCACCGCCTGGTGGTGGCCCTGGCCGACGGTCAGCTGGTCGAGAGCGTGCTGCTGCCGCCGGGGCGCACCCCGGCCCTGTGCGTCTCCACCCAGGTCGGTTGTGCCGTGGGCTGCGTGTTCTGCATGACCGGCACCACCGGCCTGATCCGGCAGCTCGGCAGCGCCGAGATCGTGGCCCAGGTGGTGCTGGCGCGCACCCGCCAGCCGGTCAAGCGCGTGGTGTTCATGGGCATGGGCGAGCCGGCCCATAACCTGGACAACGTGCTGGAGGCCATCGACCTGCTGGGCACGGCGGGCAATATCGGGCACAAGAACCTGGTCTTCTCGACGGTCGGCGACCCCCGCGTCTTCGAGGCCTTGCCGCTGGGGCGCGTGAAGCCGGCGCTGGCGCTTTCGCTGCACAGCACGCGCGCCGACCTGCGCGCCGAGCTGCTGCCGCGTGCCCCGCGCATCTCTCCGCAAGAACTGGTCGAGGCAGGCGAGTCCTATGCGCGCGCCAGCGGCTATCCGATCCAGTACCAGTGGACCTTGCTGGCCGGCGTCAACGACGGCGAGGAAGAAGTCGAAGGCCTGGTGCGGCTGCTGCACGGCAAGCACGCGATCCTCAACCTGATCCCCTACAACACAGTCGAAGGCCTGCCGTACAAACGGCCGGGTCCGGAGCAGGCGGTCGCGTTGGCGCGCCGGCTCCATCAGCGCGGCATCCTGACCAAGCTGCGCCAGTCGGCGGGGCAGGACGTCGACGGCGGTTGTGGCCAGCTGCGCGCGCGGGCCGTGCAGGACAGGAGTGCACAGGAGCGTCGCGTGATCCCGGTGCGGCCGGTACAGGGCTGAAGCTCATTCAGTACACACGGATGGCGGGTGGGTGCAATACCCATTAAAATCGGGGCAATCCAAGGAGCGTTGCAGCAGCACGGACCGTGTTGTCAGGCTTGGATGTCCCAACGACGCTCACCTGCCATGGATTTTTTCAGGTGAGCCGCATGTCCGATATTTCCGTTCCCCCCATGAAGCTGTCCGGCCTGGAGCCGGTGCACATCGGCGCTGACAGCCTCTTCGTCAATATCGGGGAACGCACCAACGTCACCGGCTCCAAGGCCTTTGCGCGTCTGATCCTCAACGGTCAGTTCGAGGAGGCGCTGGCGGTGGCGCGCCAGCAGGTGGAAAACGGCGCGCAGGTGATCGACATCAACATGGACGAGGCCATGCTCGACAGCCAGGCTGCCATGGTGCGCTTCCTGAACCTGATCGCCAGCGAGCCCGACATTGCCCGCGTGCCCATCATGATCGACAGCTCCAAGTGGAGCGTGATCGAGGCGGGCCTGCGCTGCATCCAGGGCAAGGGCATCGTGAACTCGATCTCCATGAAAGAGGGCGTCGAGGAGTTCAAGCGCCAGGCACGGCTGGTCAAGCGTTACGGCGCGGCAGCGGTGGTGATGGCCTTCGACGAAAAAGGCCAGGCCGATACCTACCAGCGCAAGATCGAGATCTGCGAACGTGCCTATCGCATCCTGGTCGACGAGGTCGATTTCCCGCCCGAGGACATCATCTTCGACCCCAACATCTTTGCCATCGCCACCGGCATCGAGGAACACAACAACTACGCGGTGGATTTCATCGAGGCCACCAGCTGGATCAAGCACCACCTGCCGGGCGCCAAGGTCTCGGGTGGCGTGTCCAACGTCTCCTTCAGCTTCCGCGGCAACGATCCGGTGCGCGAGGCCATCCACACCGTTTTCCTCTACCACGCCATCAAGGCGGGCATGGACATGGGCATCGTCAACGCCGGCATGATGGGGGTCTACGACGATCTGGAACCCATCCTGCGCGAGCGCGTGGAAGATGTGGTGCTGAATCGCCGCCCTGACGCCGGCGAGCGCCTGGTCGAGATCGCCGAGACCGCCAAGGGCGCGGCCAAGGACGACAGCAAGAAAAACGAATGGCGCAGCGGTACGGTGGAGCAGCGCCTGTCACACGCGATGGTGCACGGCATCAACGACCACATCACCACCGACACCGAAGAGGCCTACCAGGCCATCCTGGCCAAGGGTGGGCGCCCGCTGCACGTGATCGAAGGCCCGCTGATGGACGGCATGAACATCGTGGGCGACCTCTTCGGCGCCGGCAAGATGTTCCTGCCCCAGGTGGTGAAAAGCGCGCGTGTGATGAAGCAGGCCGTGGCCCATCTGATCCCCTACATCGAAGAAGAAAAGCGCCAGCAGGAAGCTGCGGGGCAGGACGTGCGCGCCAAGGGCAAGATCGTGATCGCCACCGTCAAGGGCGACGTGCACGACATCGGCAAGAACATCGTGACCGTGGTCCTGCAGTGCAACAACTTCGAGGTCATCAACATGGGCGTCATGGTGCCCTGCCATGAGATCCTGGCCATGGCCAAGGTCGAGGGGGCGGACATCGTGGGCCTCTCCGGGCTCATCACGCCCAGCCTGGAAGAGATGCAGTACGTGGCGGCCGAGATGCAGAAGGACGACCATTTCCGCATCCGCAAGATCCCGTTGCTCATCGGCGGCGCCACCACCAGCCGCGTGCACACGGCCGTGAAGATCGCGCCGCACTACGAAGGCCCGGTGGTCTACGTGCCCGATGCTTCACGCAGCGTGAGCGTGGCGCAGGGCCTGCTGAGCGAGCAGGCGGCGCAGTACATCGCCGATCTGAATACCGATTACGACAAGGTGCGCCTGCAGCACGCCAACAAGAAGCAGACGCCGCTGTGGTCGCTGGACAAGGTGCGCGCCAACAAGACGCCCATCGTCTGGGACGGTTATGCGCCGACGAAGCCGAAGTTCATCGGCCGTCGCGTGTTCAAGAACTTCGACCTGGCCGAGCTGGCCAGATACATCGACTGGGGCCCCTTCTTCCAGACCTGGGACCTGGCCGGCCCCTTCCCTGCCATCCTCAAGGACGAGGTCGTGGGCACGGAAGCGCAGCGGGTCTTCTCCGACGGCAAGCGCATGCTGCAGCGCCTGATCGAGGGCCGCTGGCTCACGGCCAACGCCGTGCTGGGCCTGTACCCGGCCAACAGCGTGAACGACGACGACATCGAGCTCTACACCGACGAGAGCCGCCATAACGTGGCCATGACCTGGTACGGCCTGCGCCAGCAGACCGAGAAGCAGATGGTGGACGGCATCATGCGCCCCAGCCGCTGCCTGGCCGACTTCGTCGCGCCCAAGGGCACGGCGGCGGATTACGTGGGCGTGTTCGCCGTCACGGCCGGCATCGGCGTGGAGAAGAAGGAGAAGTACTTCATGGACGACCATGACGACTACTCCGCCATCATGCTCAAGGCCCTGGCCGATCGTCTGGCCGAGGCCTATGCCGAATGCCTGCACCACCGCGTGCGCACCGACCTCTGGGGTTATGCGCCCCATGAGGCGCTGAGCAACGAGGACATGATCGCCGAGAAGTACCAGGGCATCCGCCCCGCGCCCGGTTACCCGGCCTGTCCGGACCACAGCGTGAAAAAAGAGATGTTCGAGCTGCTGCAGTGCGAAGAGATCGGCATGGGCATCACCGAGAGCCTGGCCATGACGCCGGCGGCCAGTGTCAGCGGTTTCTATCTGGCGCATCCGCAGAGCACCTACTTCAACGTGGGCCGCATCGGCGAGGACCAGCTGCACGACCTGGCGCGCCGCCGCGGCATGAGCGAGCAGCAACTGCAGCGACTGCTCGCGCCCAATCTCTGACGGCTTTACGCTGTTTTACACGTGCCGGCACCGGTTTGGTGCCGGTCGTGTCTACCATCGGACGATCAGGGCGTTGAAGATGAAAGCCGGTGGCATGGCCACCGTTTCTCCATGCCTTCTCAACCAGGAAACATCACATGAGCAATATTTCTCCCGGCGCCGTCGTTGCGACCGGTGCCAAGACCCTTTGGGCGGCCGTGGGCGTGCTGGGCGTTGCCGTCGTCGGTCTGGGCGGCGCCCTCTATTACACGCAGGCGCAGAAGTCTCCCGAGGCGGCCGCGCCGTCGCCCGCTATTGCCGCGCCGGCCTCCGTCTCCGAGCCTGCTGCCCGTCAGCCCGTTGCCGAAAAGGCCACGCCTGCGGTGCCGGCACCTGCACCGAGGCCCGCAGCGACGAAGACGGCCAGGCCGGCGCCTGTTGCGGCACCCGTGGAGGCCAAGGCCGCGCCCGCCAAGCCGGTCTGCCCCGACTGCGCTACCGTGACGGCGGTGACACCCATCGAGCGGGAGGGCCAGGGCAGCGGCACGGGCGCGGTCGCCGGTGGCGTGCTGGGCGCCATCGTCGGCAACCAGGTGGGCCAGGGGCAGGGCAAGGACCTGGCCACCATCATCGGCGCCATCGGTGGCGGCATTGCCGGCAACCAGGTCGAGAAAAAGATGAAGAAGGTGACGGTCTACCAGGTGGACCTGCGCATGGATGACGGCAGCCAGCGTACGCTGGAGCTGGATGCGCCTGTCGGCGTGGGCGCGCGCGTTCGGATCGACGGCAACGCCCTGCTTCCTCTGCCCGCGGCCAACTAAAGACCCGGACGTCGGGCCAGGCGCTGCGCCAGTACCAGGGCCAGCACGCCGATCAGGGCCAGGGCCAGCATCAAGACCAGGCCCGATGTGTAGGCGCCCGTGGGTGTCCACATCAGGCCCAGCAGCCAGGGTGCGGCCGCCCGCCCAAGTGCCATGGGCAGGCCCAGTGCGCCGTTGAGGCTGGCGGCCTGCTCGCGGCTCACGTACTCGGCCACCGCCGTGCCCTTGACGATGGTCAGCATGCCGTTGCCCATGCCATAGACCACGACGAAGAGCAGCACCACGGCCATCTGCAGGGCGCCCGCCAGCGGCGCCAGCAGCAGGGCCAGCAGGCCCAGCGGGATCAGGCAGGGAATGAGCCGGTTGACCCGGTGCAGGTCCATGTGGTGCTCGAAGAAATACAGCAAGGCGCGCCCGGCGACCTGCAGCACGCCGATGGCCGCCGTGACGGCGATCACGCCCTGCTCGGGCAGTGCATAACTGCGCAGCAGGCTGACCATGTGCGCCGGCAAGGCAGCGGTCACGCCCATGAGCAGCACGATGAACACGCCGACCAGCAGATAGGGCGCGCTGAGCAGATGGCGCCGCAAAGGGGCGTGGGGCGCGGTCGGGTGCGGGGCCGCAGGCGGCGGTGCGCCACGCAGCATCAGCGCGTGGATGGGGGCGCACACCAGCAGGTGCAGCGCGGCCAGCGGCCACAGCGCCTGGCGCCAGCCCAGGCTGGCGATCAGCCAGGCGGTGAGCGGCATGAAGACCGTGCTGGCCAGCCCGCCCAGGAAGGTCATGACGATGATGGCGCGGCGAAAGTTGTGCGGGTAACGGCGGATCACCACCGCGAACGCCGGCGGGTAGAGCGTGCCGGACAGGCCCACGCCCAGCCCCAGCCAGGCGAGGTAGAAGCTGGCCTGGCTGTCGACGGCGCTGTGCAGCAGCAGGCAGGCGCCCAGCACCAGCGAGCCACCGGTCATCACGGCGCGCTCATGGCCGCGGTCGATCAGCCGGCCCACCGGCCAGGCCAGCAGCCCTTCGGCCAGCAGGGCCAGGCTGAAGGCCAGCGAGGTCTCGGCGCGGCTGAGACCGAGCTCGCGTTCCACCGGTTCGAGCAGCAGGGAATAGCCATAGAACACGCTGCCCCAGCTGATGAGCTGGGCCAGCGAGAGCCAGCCGATCAGGGCAGGGGCCGAGCGCGCTTGCATGGCGACGATTATGATTCAGTACGCTTCTCGCGCATCGCCCTGCAGACCCGGGCGTGTCCTGCCCGCTGATTCCCACCTCTACATTTCTGCATGAGCTCCGGCACCGCCACGATTTCCGCTTCCACACGCCGCTCCGTCCTGTTGCTGTCCTTCGCCACCTTTGCCAGCATGGCGGCGCAGCGCCTGTGCGACGCCATGCTGCCCGAGCTCGCGCGTGTGTTCTCCGTCAGCCTGGCCGAGGCGGCGCAGGTGATCTCGGTGTTCGCCGTGGTCTATGGCCTGTGCCAGTTGTTCTATGGCCCGCTGGGTGACCGCCTGGGCAAGTTCCGCATCGTGACCTGGGCCACGCTGGGCTGCAGCGTGGGCAGCGTGCTGGCGCTTTTCGCGGCCAGTCTGGACATGCTGGTGCTGGCGCGTGTGCTGGTGGCGCTGGGGGCGGCGGCCATCATCCCGCTCTCGCTGGCCTGGATCGGCGACGCCGTGTCCTACGAACAGCGCCAGGAGACGCTGGCACGCGTGGGCCTGGGCACCACGCTGGGCATCACCGGCGGCCAGCTGCTGGGCGGCCTGTTCACCGACACCCTGGGCTGGCGCTGGGCCTTTGCCTTCATGACCGGGCTCTTCGGCGTGGTGGGCCTGCTGCTGTGGCGCGATGAACGGCGCCAGCGCGGCGAGGCGCCGGCCACGCATAATCCCGTGCCCGAGGTGCGCCCGGGTTTCGTGCAGCAGGCGCTGCTGATTGTCACGGGGCGCTGGTCGCGTGTCGTGCTCATCGTCGCGCTGATCGAAGGCGCCTCCGGTTTTGGCGTGCTGGCCATCTGGGCTTCGCATCTGCACCATGAGCTGGGGCTCTCGCTCTCGGCGTCGGGCGCCATCGTCGCGCTGTTCGGCCTGGGGGGCATGCTTTACATGGCGGTGGCGCGTTTCCTGATCCCGCGCCTGGGCGAGCACGGCCTGGCGCGCGGCGGTGTCACCCTGCTGGGCCTGTCCACCCTGGTGATCGCCTACGCACCGGTCTGGTGGCCTTCGGTGCCGGCCAGCCTGCTGGCGGGTTTTGGCTTTTTCATGTTCCACAACACCATGCAGACCAATGCCACGCAGATGGCGCCGGCCGCGCGCGGTACGGCCGTGTCACTGTTTGCCTCGGCCCTGTTCATGGGCCAGTCGATCGGTGTGCTGCTGGCCGCCAACCTGGTCGGCCGGTACGGTTCGACGGCGGTGATCGCCGGCGGCAGCGCCGTGCTCGTTGCCGTGGGGCTGTTCTTTGCGCAAGCCCTGCGCCGGCGTCAGGCGCTGATGCTGCTGGAGTAGGGCCTGTTCACACCCATTTCTCAAGTGCGAATAGGGTGAAAACGGCGCCAATCTAGGCGCGCGACGAGGCCCAGACTGACTGTCTGGGTGAGGAGTGCAACAACGAGTGGCGCCGTTTTCACCCTATTCCCTGCGGGTTGCGGCCAAAAAGGCCATGCGGGGTGTTGCGCGGACTGGCCGGGGGCCTACCCCGGCGGCGTCCACGCGCCTACCGCATGACTTTTTTGATCCGCAACGCATCTTGAGAAATGGGCGTGAACAGGCCCTAAGGCCGGGCCTGCCGGTACTGCAGCGCCTCGGCCACGTGCTCCAGCGTGATGCGCGGCGCCCCGGCCAGGTCGGCAATGGTGCGTGCCACCTTGAGCGTGCGGTGCAGGCCGCGCGCCGACCAGCCCAGGCGCACCGCGGCCGCGTCCAGAAAACGCAGGGCGGCTTCCTCGGGCCGGGTGTGCGTGTCGATTTCCTGTCCATTCAACAAGTGGTTGGGCTTGCCCTGGCGTGCCAGGGCGCGTTCCCGCGCGGCGTTGCAACGTTCGCGCACGGCCGCGCTGGGCTCACCCGCCCTGGCTTGCAGCAGTTCGGCTGCTGGCAGGGCCCCGACCTGCACGTGCAGGTCGATGCGGTCGAGCAACGGGCCGGACAGCCGCCCCTGGTAGCGTGCCACCTGGTCGGGCGTGCAGCGGCAGGACCGTTGGGCGGAGCCCAGGTGGCCGCAGGGGCAGGGGTTCATGGCGGCCACCAGCTGGAAGCGCGCCGGGAACTCGGCGCGCCGCGCCGCCCGCGCGATGGTGATGCGGCCGGTTTCCAGCGGCTCGCGCAAGGCTTCGAGCGCGGCCCGTGGAAACTCCGGCAGTTCATCGAGGTAAAGCACGCCATGGTGGGCCAGCGAGACCTCGCCCGGGCGCGGCGGCGAACCGCCCCCCACCAGGGCCACGGCACTGGCGGAATGGTGCGGGCTGCAGGTGGGGCGGTGCCCCCAGTGCCCCGGATCGAAGCGCCCGGCCAGGCTGGCCACCGCCGCGCTTTCCAGCGCCTCGTCGGTGGACATGGGGGGCAGCAGGCCGGCCAGGCGTTCGGCCAGCATGGACTTGCCGGCGCCCGGCGGGCCGCTGAACAGGATGCTGTGGCCGCCGGCCGCAGCGATCTCCAGGGCCCGTTTCGGACCGGCCTGGCCCTTGACGTCGGCCAGATCGGGGCCCTCGTTCTTTAAGTGGAGCGGCTGCGAAGCCAGGCGTGACCAGGCGGGTGCATCGCTCGCGGCCTGGTCACGGCCGGGCAGGAACTGCTGCACCACGTCGAGCAGGTGGCCTGCCTTGTAGATGGTGATGTCCGGCACCAGGGCGGCTTCCTCGGCGCTGCCCGGCGGCAGTACCAGCCGGGTCGGCATGGCGCGCAGGGCCAGCGCCATGGCCAGGGCGCCGCGCACCGGGCGCAGTTCGCCCGAGAGCGAAAGTTCGCCCGCGAACTCGTGGCCTGCCAGGGCGTCGTCGTCGATCTGCCCGCTGGCCGCCAGAATGCCCAGGGCGATGGGCAGGTCGAAACGCCCGGAGTCCTTGGGCAGATCCGCGGGCGCCAGGTTGACCGTGATGCGCTTGTTGTGCGGGAATTCCAGCCCGGCGTTCTGGATGGCCGAGCGCACGCGTTCGCGTGCCTCCTTGACTTCGGTCTCGGCCAGCCCCACCAGCGTGAAGCTGGGCAGGCCATTGGCGAGATGGACTTCCACCGTGACCGCGGCGGCTTCCAGGCCCAGCAGGGCCCGGCTATGCACCAGTGACAGGCTCATGGCAATTTCCTCCACAAATCGGTGCAAGTCTTGTGCTTGCTCATCAGAGGGCGCACACTATTGGTGCAATCTGTATATTCGTACAGTTATCTTAACGCAGCTTGTACGGATACGTGTACACATTCGTGTGGAAATTCTGTGCATCTGAGCTGGCACGGTCCCTGCTTATTCGGTTCGTCCCCTTTAACCCTCTAATGGAGTACGACATGAACCTGAAATCCAAGATCGCCCTGGCTGTCCTGACCCTGACCGCCGGCTCTTCTGTCATGGCCCAGCTGGCCTACAACGTGGGTGCCGTCAGCGAATACCGTTACCGTGGTATCGCCCAGTCGGCCCTGGCCCCGGCTGTGCAAGGTGGCGTGGACTACGCCCACAGCAGCGGCTTCTACGTCGGTGCCTGGGGCTCGCAGATCCGCTGGATCAAGGAAGCCGGCACCGCCGCCAATGTGGAAACCAAGGGTGATGTGGAGCTGGATCTTTATGCCGGCTACAAGGGCGCTCTCACCAAGGACCTGTCCTTTGACGTCGGCTACCTGCGCTACGAGTACATCGGCAACACCTACAAGGACGCTGCTCCTGCGTCCAATGTCAACGCCAATACCGACGAGGCTTACGGTGCTCTGACCTACGGCGCTTACACCGCCAAGGTGTCCTACGCCTTCTCCGACCTGTTCGGCTACGGCAAGAGCAGTGGCAGCACCTACTATGACCTGTCGGGCACCTTTGACCTGGGCAGCGGTTACTCCGTCGTCCCGCACGTGGGCTACCAGGCAATCGAGGGCGCCGCCAACAAGCAATACAGCTACACGGATTACTCGGTCACGCTGGCCAAGGATCTGGGCAAGGGCCTGTCCGCCACCATCGCAGCGGTCGGTACCGATGGCAAGGCCAGTCTCTACAAGGTCAACGGCCGCCAACTGGAAGCCGCCACTGTTGTGCTGGGTGTGAAGTACACCTTCTAAATTCAACTCAAACCAGAGGAGAACCCATGAAACTCGTTACAGCCATCATCAAACCTTTCAAGCTGGATGAGGTGCGAGAAGGCCTCTCGGCCATCGGGGTGCAGGGCATCACCGTTACCGAGGTCAAGGGCTTCGGTCGCCAGAAAGGTCATACCGAGTTGTACCGCGGCGCCGAATACGTGGTCGACTTTCTGCCCAAGGTGAAGATCGAGGCGGCCGTGGCTGACGAGCTGGTCGATCGCGTCATCGAGGCGATCGAGGGCTCGGCGCGTACCGGCAAGATCGGCGACGGCAAGATTTTTGTCTACAACCTCGAGCAGGTCGTGCGTATCCGCACCGGTGAAACCGGCAAGGAAGCACTCTGAGGCTCCCACAACAAGAGAGAACACTGACATGAAAAAACTAATTGTCTCCTTCGTGCTGGGCCTGGGCCTGCTGGCCGGCTCGGCTGCAGTCTGGTCCCAGACCGCTCCGGCCACCGAGGCCGCCGCTCCCGCAGCGGCTGCTGCCCCGGCCGCTGCAGCGCCCGCAGACGCTGCCGCACCGGCTGCTGCCGCACCCGTGCCCAACAAGGGCGATACCGCCTGGATGATGGTGGCCACCCTGCTGGTCATCATGATGACCGTGCCTGGCCTGGCCCTGTTCTACGGCGGCTTGGTCCGCAGCAAGAACATGCTGTCCGTGCTGATGCAGGTCATGGTGACCTTCTCGCTGATCGTCGTGCTGTGGTTCATCTATGGCTACAGCCTCGCGTTCACGGAAGGCAACGCCTTCATCGGAGGCTTTGACCGCCTGTTCATGAAGGGCGTCTGGGACAACGTCGCCGGCACTTTTGCCAATGCTGCAACCTTCAGCAAGGGCGTGGTGATCCCCGAGATCGTGTTCGCCGCCTTCCAGGCCACCTTCGCCGGCATCACCTGCGCGCTGATCGTCGGTGCCTTCGCCGAACGCATGAAGTTCTCGGCCGTGCTGATGTTCATGGTGCTGTGGTTCACCTTCAGCTATGCGCCGATCGCGCACATGGTCTGGTTCTGGATGGGCCCGGACGCCTACACCGCCAAGGAAGTCGTCGATGCCATGAACGGCAAGGCCGGCTACATCTGGCAGATGGGTGCGCTGGACTTCGCCGGCGGTACCGTGGTGCACATCAACGCCGCTGTCGCTGGCCTGGTGGGCGCCTACATGGTGGGCAAGCGCATCGGCTACGGCAAGGAAGCCATGGCCCCGCACAGCCTGACGCTGACCATGGTCGGTGCCTCCCTGCTGTGGGTGGGCTGGTTCGGCTTCAACGCCGGCTCCGCCCTGGAAGCCAACGGCTTCGCCACCCTGGCCTTCGCCAACACCTTCGTGGCTACCGCCGCTGCCGTGCTGGCCTGGTCCATCGGTGAGGCGCTGCTCAAGGGCAAGTCCTCCATGCTGGGTGCTGCTTCCGGCGCCGTCGCCGGCCTCGTGGCCATCACCCCCGCTGCCGGCAACGTCGGCATCGGTGGCGCGCTGATCATCGGCCTGATCGCCGGTTTCGCCTGCCTGTGGGGTGTCAGCGGCCTGAAGAAGATGCTCGGTGCCGACGATTCGCTCGACGTGTTCGGCGTGCACGGCATCGGCGGCATCGTCGGTGCCCTGCTGACCGGCGTGTTCAACAGCCCGGCCCTGGGTGGCCCGAGCCTGGTGGGTGACTGGGTCACGGCCGGCATGGTGGCTCCGGCCGACTATTCCATCGCCGCACAGGTGTGGATCCAGGCCAAGGCCGTGCTGATCACCGTCGTCTGGTCGGGTGTGGTTTCCTTCATCGCCTACAAGATCGTCGATCTGACCATCGGCCTGCGCGTCAGCGAAGAAGACGAGCGTCAGGGCCTGGACATCACGGCCCACGGCGAAACCGCCTACAACCGTTAAACGAGCAATGGACGGCAGCTGAACTTCATCAGGGTCCGGCTGCCGCACCAGGGCAAGCGAGAGTCTCCTCTGGTTCAGGCCCGCAAGAGCGCAAGCTCGAGCGGGTCTTTTTTCGTCTGCACGGCCATCAGCCGTTAACATGGCGGTATGGATACAGCTCTCCAAAACATGATCGAGCGCGTGCGCCAGGCCTCCGAGGCCGGCACCCCACTGCGCATCCGCGGCGGCGGCAGCAAGGATTTCTACGGCCAGTCGCTGCAAGGCGAGATACTGGACACCCGGCCCCTGCAGGGCATCGTCAGCTACGAACCCAGCGAACTCGTCATCACCGTGCGTGCCGGCACCCCGCTGGCCGAGGTGGAGGAAGTGCTGGCCGAGCGCGGGCAATACCTCCCTTTCGAACCCCCGCACTTCGCCACCGGCGGCGCCATGGCCACCGTGGGCGGCATGGTCGCGTCAGGCTTGAATGGCCCGGCGCGTGCCAGCGTGGGGGCCGTGCGCGACTACGTGCTGGGCCTGGAGCTGCTCAACGGCAAGGCCGAGCTGCTGACCTTCGGCGGCCAGGTCATGAAAAACGTGGCGGGCTACGACGTCTCGCGCCTGATGGCCGGTGCCATGGGCACGCTGGGCCTGATCACCGAGGTCTCGCTCAAGGTGCTGCCGCGTGCCGTGGCCGAAAGCACCCTGGTGTTCGAACTGGACGAAACCCGCGCGCTCGCGCAATTGAACCAGTGGGGTGCCTTGCCCCTGCCCGTCAACGCCTCCTGCTGGCATGAAGGCGCGCTCATGGTGCGCCTGCGGGGTGCGCAGGCGGCCGTGGCCGCTGCGCAGAAAAGCATGGGTGGCACCGTCATGGACGCCGGCCAGGCCACGCTCTTGTGGAATGCGCTGCGCGAGCAGACCGCGCCCTTCTTCCAACTGGCGCAGGGCGAATCGCTGATGCGCCTGAGCGTGCCCGACACCGCCCCGCCGCTGAACCTGGGCCCCACGCTGATCGAATGGGGCGGCGCCCAGCGCTGGCTCAAGCTGCCGCTGCCGCGGCGCCCCGACATGAGCGAGGTGCTGGACAGCACCACCGGCCACGCCACCCTGTTCCGCGCCGAGGACAAGAGTGCCGGTGTCTTCACCCCGCTGGCCGCGCCGCTGGACCGTATCACCCGCGAACTGAAGAAGCAGTTCGATCCGGCTGGCATCTTCAACCGCGGCCGCCTCTACCCCGATTTCTGAGCAGGACAGGCGAACCTCCCATGCAAACCAATCTCGCCCCCGAGTTCAAGCACACGGCCGACGGCCAGGCGGCCGAAGCCATCCTGCGCAAGTGCGTGCATTGCGGCTTCTGCACCGCCACCTGCCCCACCTACCAGTTGCTGGGTGACGAGCTCGACGGCCCGCGTGGCCGCATCTACCTGATCAAGCAGGTGCTCGAAGGCACGGCGCCCACGCGCAAGACCCAGGCCCACCTGGACCGCTGCCTCACCTGCCGCAACTGCGAAAGTACCTGCCCCAGCGGCGTGGACTACGGCCACCTGGTTGATATCGGCCGCAAGATCGTGGACGCCAAGGTCGAGCGCCCTGCCGGCGAACGTTTCGTGCGCTGGGCGCTGAAAGAGGGCCTGACCTCGCCGCTGTTCGCCCCGGCGATGAAAATGGGCCAGCTCGTGCGCGGCCTCTTGCCCGCCAGCCTCAAGGCCAAGGTGCCGGCCGCGCAAGACGCCGGCGCCTGGCCCACGCGCACCCATGCGCGCAAGGTGCTGATGCTCGCAGGCTGCGTACAGCCGGCCATGATGCCCAACATCAACAGCGCCACGGCGCGTGTGCTCGACGCCGCCGGTATGCAGACCATGGTGGCCGCCAAGGCCGGCTGCTGCGGTGCCGTGAAGTTCCACCTGAACGACCAGGACGGTGGCATGACCGAGATGCGGGCCAACATCGACGCCTGGTGGCCGCACATCGAAGCCGGTGCGGAAGCCATCGTCATGAACGCTTCCGGCTGCGGCGTGACCGTGAAGGAATACGGTCATATCCTGCGGGACGATCCGCAGTACGCGGCCAAGGCCCGACGCATCAGCGAACTGACCAAAGATCTGAGCGAGCTGCTGCCGGAACTGGTGGACCAGCTGCGCGGCAAGGTCTCGGCCAAGGCCGGCCAGCTTGCTTTCCACCCGCCCTGCACCCTGCAGCACGGCCAGCAGCTGCGCGGCGGCGTGGAAGAGCACATGGGTGCGCTGGGCTTCAAGGTCAACACCTGTCGCGTCGAGCCCCACCTCTGCTGCGGCTCGGCCGGCACCTACTCGGTGCTCAACCCCAAGCTGGCCTACGAACTGCGCGATCGCAAGCTCAGGAACCTGGGCGAGATGCAGCCTGAGCAGATCGTCTCGGCCAACATCGGCTGCATCACGCACCTGCAAAGTGGCACCGGCACGCCGGTGAAGCACTGGGTGGAGTTGCTGGACGAGGCGCTGGCGCAGGCCTGAGCCGGTCAGGCGATCAGACGGCCAGCGCGGCCTCAATATCGCGCTGCAGCCGCTCGGGTTTCGTAAAGGGCGCATAGCGCTTGCGCACCGTGCCGTCCTTGCCGATCAGGAACTTGGTGAAGTTCCATTTGATGGACTTCGTACCCAGCACACCCCGGGCCTCCCGCACCAGCCACTGGTACAGCGGATGGGCCTGCGGCCCGTTCACCTGGACCTTGGCCATCATGGGGAAGCTCACGCCATAGTTGAGCTGGCAGAAGCTGGCGATCTCGTCGTTGCTGCCGCGGTCCTGGGCGCCGAACTGGTTGCAGGGGAAACCCAGCACCACCAGGCCCTGGGGGCCATAGGTCTTGTGCAGCTCTTCCAGCCCCGCAAACTGCGGGGTGAAGCCGCAGGCACTGGCGGTGTTGACGATCAGCATGACCTGGCCCCTGAACTGGTTCAGGGCGACACGCTGGCCGCCGATCATCTCTGCTTCGAAGTCATAGACAGTGGGCATGTTGCAGGATCCGGCGACAGGGCCTTGCTCGAACCGATAGGCGATGCAGACTCCGGAACTCAATCGATCGTCGCGCCCGATTCCCTGACGATCCTTGCCCAGCGTGTGATGTCTTCCTGCAGCAGCGCGGCGAACTGCGCTGGTGTGGCGTTCGCCAGCTCCACGCCCTGGGCCTGCAGCTTCTCCTGCGTGTCAGGGGCGGCCAGCACCTTCTTCATCGCGTCCTGCAGCCTGGCCTCGATCTCCGGCGGCGTGCCGCGCGCGGCAAACAGGCCCACCCACAGCGTGCCGCTGTAGCCCGGCACCTGCTCGCCGATGGCGGGCACGTCGGGTAGCACGGGAGAACGGGCGGGGGAACTCACGCCAATCGCAATGAGCCGGCCCGCCTTGAGGTGTTGCAGCACCGAGGGCAGGCTGGTGAAGGCCATGGGCACCTGGCCGCCGATCACGTCGGTCATGGCCGGGGCCACGCCCTTGTAGGGGATGTGCTGCAGCTTCACGCCGGCCGTGCTGTTGAGCATCTCCCCCAGCAGGTGGTTGAGCGTGCCGTTGCCGGCCGAGGCATAGGGGTACTTGCCGGGGTTGGCCTTCACCAGTTTGAGGAACTCTGCGAGGTTCTTCGCCGGGAAGGCCGGATTGACCACCAGCACATTGGGCACGGCGCCCACGAGGGCCAGGGGCGTGAAGTCCTTGACCGGGTCGAAGCCCGGGTTCTTGTAGACGGCGGGGTTGATCGCCTGCGCGCTGCTGATGGTCATGAGCAGGGTGTGGCCATCCTTCGGCGCCTTGGCCGCATACACGGTGCCGATGTTGCCGCCGGCGCCCGGGCGGTTTTCCACCACGACACTGCCGGCGAGCGCCTCACCCAGCTTTTGCGCGATGAGGCGGCCCACGATGTCGTTGGTGCCACCGGCCGTCTGCGGCACGATCACGGTCACAGGTCTGGTGGGATAGTCGGTCGCGCGGGCGATGTTCGTGCCCAGCATGAGCAGGGTGGCCGCCAGGGTGATGATGAGTCGGCGATGCATGCGGTTCTCCTCGGTGTTGTTGGAGCCATCGTAGCAGCGCAGCGCCCTGCTCAGTGCCCGCGGTCTCCCCAGGAGGCCCACAGCGCTGCCAGCAGGATCAAGGCCCCACCCAGCAGCGTGCGCGTCTCCAACTCCGCCGCCCCCAGCAGCACCGACGAAACACTCGCAAACACCACCTCGGTCAGCATCACCAATGCCGTGGTGGCCGCCGGCAATCGCGCCGCGCCGTACTGCAGGCCCAGGTTGGCAAACAGGAAGGCCAGGCTGGTGAGCAGCACCAGCAGCAGCCAGCCGGTGGCGAAGGCGGGCGGCAGCGGCACCAGACCCGAGGGGCCGCCCAGCAGCGCCGTGGCCAGGGCCAGCAGCGCGCCGCCACCGAACATGGCCGTCATGCGCGCTTCGTCGGGCGTGTCCTTGAGTTTGAGCAGCAATACATTGGTCAGCGCAAAGCTGAAGCCGCCCAGCAGCGCCAGCCAGTCGGCCAGGCCGCTGGGGACGGGCCAGGATGAGTCGGGTGCCTTGAGCACGATGACCACGCCGGCCAGCGCCAGCAGCAGGCGCAGCAGCGCGCTCAGGCCCGGGCGCTCACCCAGCAGCAGCCAGGCCAGCAGCACGGACCAGGCCGGCATCAGGTAGAACAGCAGCACCACGCGCACCACGTCGCCGATGGTGACGGCCCAGTTGAAGCCCACATTGGTCAGGCCCGAGGCCACCAGCAGCAGGCACAGCAGCGGGTGGCGCAGGAAATGGCGCCAGGCCCCGGGGCGCCAGGCGAGCAGGCCGGCGAAGGCCAGAACGTAGATGAGGAAGGTGGACCACAGCGGGTGCAGGCCCTCGGCCTCCAGCAGTCGGAAGGGGTACCAGGAGACGCCCCAGACGAAGGCGTTGAGCACCAGGGCCCAGGCGGCAAGTTGTGTGTGCATGAGAAACGCAAACAGGACCGGCGGTTGGCAGATCCTATTTCAGCAGGGTGCGGGACTGGGCGAAACGCACCTCGACCCGGCCCAGCAGGTCCGGCATCTTGTCTTCCCAGTCCTCGCCCAGCGCGCGCAGCGCCTGCGGTGCAAGGTGGCGGACTTCGCTGTCCGGCTGGAAGGGCAGGTCCAGGCCGCTGCAGATGACGGTCGCCAGATGGACGACGGCCACCAGGGGCGGCAGCGCGCCGTGCGCCGGCGTGCGGTAGCCGGCGATGGCCTGCACGATGTCGCTGGGCAGATCCCAGTGCTCGGCCAGCAGACGGCCGATCTCGAGGTGATCGATGCCCAGCAGCGCACGCTCGGCCTGCGCCAGGTCGCTGTCGTGCAGCTGGCGCTCGATCAGCACCTGCTGGTATTCGTGCGGGTGGCAGACATGGAGCCAGAGGATGCCCACCCCATGCAACAGGCCGGCCACCAGCGCGTGGTCCGGGTTTTCGCCCGCCAGCCCGGCCAGTTCCTGCGCGCACAGGCCCACGGCCAGGCTGCGCTCCCAGAACACGCTGGCGCAATGGCTGTTCTGCGCAAAGTCCAGCAGGCTGGTGGACACCACGACGTCGTGCACCCGGTTCAGACCCAGGTAGCTGACGGCGGTGTGCACATCGCCCACCGGTTCGCGCCCGGAGTGCCGGATCAGCCGGTTCGCGGCCGACAGGATGCGCGCGCTGATCACCGGGTCGGATTGCAGATGCTGTTCCAGCAGTTCCAGTGCGGCACGTTCGTCATTGAGCGTCTCCAGGATGCGGGTGACGATGGCGGGGAATGCCGGCAGCGCCTGCAAGCGCGCCACGACTTCGCTGGCCTGGATGGGCATCATGCGCTCCGGTGCGTCAGCAGCGCCTGGATCAGCGCCTGGTTTTCCGGGGCGCCGAGATCGGCATGGCGAAAGATCATCTTCAGGCGGCCAGCCTGGCGCAGCGCGTCGGCCTCGCGCTGGGCATCGGTGCGCGTGTCCTCCTGCTCGACCTGGACGCACACGGCGTGGTGGCTGGCGAGCTGGTGCTGGTTCTCCTGCGTCAGGACATGCCCGCCCGGCAGGGTGTAGGTGACGATGCCGTGCTCGACGAGGGTCAGGGCCTGGGCCAGCACCATGCCGGGCTGCAGGTCGTGCGGTGCGAGGTGGCGGGTGCGCGTGGCCATGGTGCAGGCAATATTAGCGCAGAGGGGCCTGCGCAGTGCAACCGCAGCCTAGCCGTGCAGGTGGTCGTTGCGGGCGATGTCGAGCAGATGCTCGACTTCTTCCGGGTACTTGACGCAGTTGCTGGCGTGCCAGCGCTTGATCAGCCACATGAAGCCGGCCACCAGGATGCCGAAGCTGGCGATGGCGCCGAAGGCCGAGAGACCCATGCCGGTGGAGAAGCTGTAGAGAAAACCCAGGCCCAGGATGCAGGACTGCTCGTTGAAGTTCTGCACGGCGATGGAGCGGCCGGCGCCCATGAGGTTGTGGCCGCGGTGCTGCAGCAGTGCGTTCATGGGCACCACGAGGAAGCCGCCCAGGCCGCCCAGCAGCACCAGGAAAGGCGCGGCCAGCCAGACGTTGTCGATGAAATTGAGCAGGATCACCAGCACGCCCATGGCGATGCCCAGGGGCATGACGCGCGTGGCATCTTCCAGCCGCATGCGCATGGAGGCCACCACGGCGCCCACGGCCGTGCCGATGGCCACCACCCCCACCAGCGAGGAGGCCTGCGTGACGCTGTAGCCCAGCGCCGCCGCGGCCCAGGCCAGCACGATGTAACGCAGGTTGCCGCTCACGCCCCAGAACAGGGTGGTGGTGGAGAGCGAGATCTGGCCCAGGCGGTCCTGCCAGAGCCGGGTGTTGCAGCGCCAGAAGTCGGGCAGCAGGGCCAGCGGGTTGCGCGGCATGGGGCGCATCTCGACGCCGGTGTGCGGGATGCGGGTGTTGAACCAGGCCGCCAGCAGGTAGACCAGGATCAGCACCGAAATCGCCGCTTCCGGTGGGCTGTCGATGCCGGTGTTGATCAGTGGCAGGTCGATGGTCAGCAGCGTGGACGAGATGGCATGCCCGACCAGCTGGCCGCCCAGCAGAACGCCCAGGATGATGGAGGCGATGGTCAGCCCCTCGATCCAGCCGTTGGCCTTGACCAGCTGCGAGGCCGGCAGCAACTCGGTGAGGATGCCGTACTTGGCGGGCGAATAGGCCGCCGCGCCCAGGCCCACGATGGCGTAGGCCATCAGCGGGTGCGTGCCGAACAGCATCATCAGGCAGCCGATGATCTTGATGCCGTTGCTGATCAGCATGACCTTGCCCTTGGGCTGGGCGTCGGCAAAAGCGCCCACGAAGGGCGCCAGGATCACGTAGAAGAGGGCGAACATGGGCACCAGCGCCGCCTGCTGCCACTCGGGTGCGCCCTCGCTGCGCAGCAGCTGCACGGCCCCGACGAACAACGCGTTATCAGCCAGCGAGCTGAAGAACTGCGCCGACATGATGGTGTAGAAACCGCGTTTCATGGGCTGGGGGACCGGGAACTCGTGCTTTGAGGCTTGTTGTGAAAATCCAATCGACGCTGGGTTATAGCATGGCGGGCAATGTCACAATTCATCGCAAGGGGTTGACTGAACGCCCCGTCCAAAGATAGTTCCGCCAGCATGTCACGCCCGATCCAAGCCCTGATCCACGTCGAAGCCCTGCGCCATAACCTGGCGCGCGCGCGCCAGTCCAGCCCCGATGCGCGGGTGTGGGCGGTGGTCAAGGCCAATGCCTATGGTCATGGCATCGAGCGTGTCTACGAAGGGTTGCGTGGTGCCGACGGTTTTGCCCTGCTGGACCTGGGGGAGGCCGAGCGTCTGCGGGGCCTGGGCTGGCGCGGGCCCATCCTGCTGCTCGAAGGCGTGTTCGAGCAGCGCGACCTGGAGCTGTGTTCGCGCCTGGACCTCTGGCACACCGTGCACTGCAATGAGCAGATCGACATGCTGGCCGTGCACAAGACGCACACACCGCACCGCGTCTTCCTCAAGATGAACAGCGGCATGAACCGCCTGGGTTTCAAGCCGGATCAGTTCCGCGCGGCCTGGCACCGTCTGAACGCGCTGCCGCAGGTGGACGAGATCTCGCTGATGACGCATTTCAGCGACGCCGATGGCGCCAAGGGCGTGGCGCAGCAGCTGGCCGCCTTCAACACCGCCACGCAGGATTTGCCGGGCGAACGGTCCCTGAGCAACAGCGCGGCGGTCCTGCGCCACATGGGGCCGCAGGCCGCAGCCAGCCTGCGCTCGGACTGGATCCGGCCCGGCGTCGTGCTCTACGGTGCCTCACCCGATTTTCCCGAGCACAGCGCGGCCCACTGGGCGTTGCAGCCCGCCATGACGCTGCGCTCGCGCATCGTCGGCATCCAGCAGCTGGCCGCCGGCGACAGCGTGGGCTACGGCTCGACCTTCACCGCGGCACAGCCCATGCGCATCGGCGTGGTGGCCTGCGGTTATGCCGACGGTTACCTGCGCGCCAGCCCGGGCACACCCGGACGCGGCACGCCGGTGCTGGTGGACGGCGTGCGCACCCAGCTGGTCGGGCGTGTCAGCATGGACCTGATCACGGTGGACCTCACGCCAGTGCCCGCCGCGGGCATGGGCTCCGAAGTCACGCTCTGGGGGCGCGCCTCCAATGGGGCCCTCCTGCCCATCGACGAAGTGGCCCAGGCCGGGGGCAGCGTGGGCTACGAGTTGATGTGTGCGCTGGCCGCGCGCGTGCCGGTGGGGCTCGCATGAAATACGTGCCCATCCCCATCGCCATGCTGCCTGTGGGCAAGCCCCTGCCGGTCAACGTCTGGAACCCCGACGGCCTGCTGCTGTTGCGCAAGGGCCAGCCCATCGTCTCCGAGCAGCACCGCGACAAGCTCTACGCCCACAATGCATCGACCACCGAGGCCGAGGCGCAAGCCTGGCAGCGCTCCTACGAGCGCATGGTGCACACCATGCTGATGGAAGGGGTGGAGGTCGACGCGATCGCGCGCCTGCCCATGCCCAGCGCGATCCGCGAGCGCGACTACATGGTCGGCGAGCAGCTCAACGGCGGCTGGATGGACCTGCAGGAGGTGCTGCGCGGCATCCTCTACCAGGGGGGGCTGGCGCTCAATCCCTTGCCGCGCCTGGCGGCCCTGGAGAACAAGGCGCGCGCCCTGCTCCTGGCAGACGCCGACGACAGCCTGTTCTGTCTGTTCCAGGCCCTGGCCGACAGCAGCCTGGGCTATTGCGCCACGCATGCCCTGCTGTGTGCCTGCGTCTGCGAGCTGGCGGCGCAAAAGCTGGGCCTGAACCCGCAGCAGCGGCAGTCACTGATGAGCGCAGCGCTGACCATGAACATCGGCATGGCCCGCGAGCAGGACGTGCTGGCCCGGCAGAACGAAGCTCCCACGCCCGAACAGCGACAGCTGATCCAGGACCATCCGCAGCTCAGCCTGAAGATCCTGGTCTGGCTGGGCATCGAAGACGTGGAGGAGCTGGACCTGGTGCGCTGGCACCACCAGCCCGACAGCGCCGAAGGGGTGCCACACAACCTGCAGGCGCGCCGCTTGCTGAGCATGACCGACGTCTTTGTTGCCAAGATGGCGGCGCGGCGCACGCGCGAGGCGCTCTCGCCGCTGGAGTCGGCCAAGTCCATCTACCTGAAGACCGAGAAGGAAGTCACCGCATCGGTTGGAGGCGCACTCACTGCAGCGGTCGGTTTCTATCCGCCCGGCACCTATGTGCGCCTCGTGAGCGGCGAGACGGCCGTGGCGGTGCAGCGCGGGCAGCGTGCCAACACGCCCTGGGTCATCGTCATCGTCGACAAGAACGGCATGCCGGCTTTCAACTACCACTGCCTGGACACCTCGGACCCGGCTTACGCCATTGCCTCCCCCATGTTGTTTCGCAGCGGCAAGGTGGCGATCAACGTCGAGCGCGTGCGACGCGCGCGCGAGAAGATCCGGCGCTGAAAACGGGCGGCGCGCGGGGGCCACCCCCTTGCGATCCGCAACCCGTGAATTTTTCACACGCACGCAGGCCGGTGCGGGTTAGTCCCGAGCCGGCCGCATGCGCGGGCCGGCTAGATTGCCCTGGGCCGCACACGGCCTGTACAACTATCTGAAAACCAACCAACCTGATCAGGGAGCACCTATGAGTTCGAAACGCATCTTGGCCGCCGCCGCATTGTTGATGGTCGTGGCCGTCAATGCACATGCCAGGAACCCGGGCGAGAGCGCGCAGCGCTGTGTCGACGCCAGCGAAAAGAACGGACGTGTCACCCTGACCAACACCTGCAACAAGCAGATCTTCGTGCTTTATTGCGGTGACCTGAAGTATTCCAAAAAGGGTTGCGGCGAAGGCCCCAAGGGCGGTTTCTATACGCACTCCAACAATGTGCAGCCGGGTGCCAGCACCGACTTTGTGGTCGAAGGCCAGTACCGTTATGCGGCCTGCGTCGGCGGCATCAGCTTCGGCAACAGCGGGGAATACGAAGACTTTCCGAACGGAAGTTTCCGCTGCCTGCCCAGATGAGCGCCCAGCGGCCTGAGACCTTCAGCGCCGGCGCAGGCCCAGGGCCATGACGGTGCCCACCACGATGAGCGCGCCGGCCACCTGCACCGGCGCAATGGCCTGGCCCAGCAGGACCCAGGCCAGCACCAGCGCCGCCACCGGCTCCACGTTCATGATGGGTGAGCTGCCGACTACGCCCAGACGGGGCAGCAAGGTGAACATGATGGTGAAGGCCGTGCCGTAGAACAGCGTCAGGCCGGCCAGGCCCCACCAGCCGGCCGCCGCCTGGGGCAGGTGCAGGCCGCCTTGCAACGGCACGGCCACCAGCGCCAGCAGGCCGACCAAGGCCATGGTGATGGCCGTGCGCAGGCGACCGTCCACGCTCGCGGCTTCATGCTGCGTGAGCACCAGGGCGGCGCCAAACACGGCGGCGGCCACCATCGCAAAGGCGACACCTGCGCCGATGCGGCTCCACTGCCCGGCGGCACCCAGGCCCGAGGCCGCCCCCAGCGCGTCGAGCGCCAGTGCCAGCCCGAACAGCAGCACCGGCATGGCCAGCAGCACGGCGCGTTCCGGCCGGTGCCGGTAGAGCAGCCAGGCGAACAGGGCGGTCCACAGCGGATAGGTGTTGAAGGTCAGCAGGGCCAGAGCCACGGGCAGACGCACCACGGCGGCGTACAGGCACAGGCTCTGCACGGCCACCAGGGCGCTGATGAGCAAGAGGAAGCCGCGCTGGCGCGGCGTGACGACGAGCGACACGCCTTGCTGCCAGACGATGGCGCCGACCACGATGGCTGTGACGAAGCTGCGCACCAGCACGGCGGTGGCCACGTCCAGCCCGTGGTTGAAGGCCAGGCGGGCCGCCACATGGTTGGCGCCGAACAGGCAGGCGGTGAAGAGCAGCGTGAAGAAGGCGGCGCGGCTGAGCGCGTGGGGCGATGACGACATGCGATCTAGAGCAGGCCGCGTGTGCGCGCCTGCAAGCGCGACAGGCCCAGCAGAACGTCGGTGTAGGGGGTGGGCACACCCGTCAGCGCACCCAGCTCCTGCACCACGGTGACCAGCGCGTCGATCTCCACGGGGCGACCGGCCTCCACGTCCTGCAGCATCGAGGTCTTGAAGGCGCCCAGCTTCATCGTGACGGCGTGCCGGTCCTCGGGCTGCTGGAAGATCGGGATGCCGATGCGCGCGCCGATCTCCTTGGCCTCGAGCATCACCTTCGAGATGAAGTCGCGTACCAGCTTGTCGCCCAGGATCTTGTCGGTGGTAGCGCCGGTCAGCGCACTGACCGGGTTGACCGTCATATTGCCCCAGAGCTTGTACCAGATGTCCTTCTGGATCTGGGCCGAGAGCTCGGTCTCGAAGCCGGCCTGGCTAAGCAGTTGCACGAGCTGCTGCACGCGCTCGGTCTTCTGGCCCGTGGGCTCGCCGATGATGAGGCGGTTGCCGAAGTGGTGCAAGGCGCAGCCCGGCTCCCGGATCGAGCAGCTGGCATGCACCACGCCGCCGATGATGTGCGCGGCAGGGATGGCCCTGGCGATCTCGCCCTTGGGGTCGATGGCCTTGAGCTGGGTGCCGGCGAACTTCTCGCCGAAACCCTGGAAGAACCACCAGGGCACGCCGTTCATGGCGGTCAGCACCACGGTGGCGGGGCCCAGCAGCGGGGCGATCTGGCGCGCCACCTCGGGCAGGGCCGGTGCCTTGACGGCCAGGATCACCAGGTCCTGCGTGCCCAGGTCTGCGGGGTTGGCGCTGGCCTTTACCGGCACGCTGAGCAGTTCCTTGTCGATCTGGCAGCGCAAGCCGTGCTGCTGCAGGGCGCTGAGCGTAGCGCTGCGCGCCACCACGCTGACCTGGCAACCGGCACGCGCCAGCCGCACACCCATCCAGGCGCCGATGGCGCCGGCACCATAAATGCAAACCTTGCCGTAAGGCTTGTCGCTCATGTCGTCCCTCTCCCCGTGAGGCCCGCAGGCGGGTCAGTTCTTGTAGCTGGTGTCCAGTCGGTCCACCTGCCGCACCAGCGCGTCGAACACGTCCTGTCCGGCGCCATGGTTCGGGTTGAACTGTAGCGCGTCGCGCGTGCACCTGGCGGCAATGGCTTCGGGCACGGGAATGGCCGGGCCCATGCTGAGCGTGGCCAGCTGGATCTCGCAGGCGCGCTGCAGCGTCCACAGGATGGCGAAGGTCTGCGCCAGCGTGGCGCCCCAGGCCAGCAGGCCGTGGTTGCGCAGGATCACCGCTGGTCTATTGCCGATGCTGTGCAGGAGGCGCGGCGCCTCGTCGGCGTGGATGGTGATGCCCTCGAAGTCATGGTAGGCCACCATGTCGTGCAGCTGGGCGGAATAGAAGTTGTTCTGGGCCAGCCCGTTTTGCTGGCAGGCCACGGCCACACCGGCCGTGGTGTGGGTGTGCATGACGCAATGCGCCCCGGCGATGTGCTCGTGGATGGCCGAGTGCACGGTGAAGCCGGCCGGGTTGACCGGATGCGTGGAGCCGTCGAGCACGCGACCCTGCAGGTCGATCTTCACCAGGTTGCTGGCGGTGACCTCGCTGTAATGCAGGCCGAAGGGGTTGATCAGGAAGTGCTTTTCGCCACCGCTCACGCTGGCCGGCAGGCGCAGCGTGATGTGGTTGTAGATCATCTCGGTCCAGCCCAGCATCGCGAAGATGCGGTAGCAGGCCGCCAGCTGCAGGCGCGCCTGCCATTCCTCCGGGTGCATGTGCACGGGAGGTGCCGATTTCAGAATGGCATTCATGGCAGGCGCTCCTTCACTCTGTGCTCAAGCGTCGGCGGTGAAACCGATGGCCTTGACGATGGGCGCCCACTTGGCCGTGTCCTGCTTGAGCAGATCGGCCAGTTCGGCGGGCGAGTTCGACATGGCTTCCAGGCCGAAGGTGGCCAGACCGTCGATCACGTCCTTGGAGGCCAGGGCTGCCTTGAGCGCGCTGTTCATGCGGGCCACCAGCTCGGGCGCGGCCTTCGGGGGCAGGAAGAAGGCGAACCATTCGCTGTGGGTCAGCTCCTTGAAGCCCTGCTCGGCGTAGGTCGGTACGTCGGGTGCGAAGCGGTTGCGTTTGGCGCCCGAAGTCGCCAGGATGCGGATCTTGCCGGTGGCCAGGTGCTGCGTGATGTCGCCGATGGGGCCGCTGACGGCGGCAATCTGGCCACCCAGCAGGTCCAGCATGGCCGGTTGCGTGCCGCGGTAGGCCGCGTGCTTGAGGTCGATGCCGCCGCTCTTGCCCAGCAGGGCGCCCACGAAGTGGGGCGTGGAGCCGGCAGCGGGGGAGCCGAAGTTGGCCTGGGTGGGATTGGCCTTGGCCCAGGCGATGAAGTCGGCCACGTTCTTCACGCTGGCCGGCACCAGGGGGCCGACGGCGAAGCCGAAGTCGAACACGCAGGCCAGGGTGACCGGGGTCACATCGGCCACCGGGTCATAGGGCAGCTTCTTGAAGATGTGCGGGTAGATGGTGAACATCGAGGTCGGCGACTGCAGCAACGAGGTGCCGTCGGCCGGCTGGCCCTTGATGTACTGGATGGCGATCTGGCCGCCGGCGCCGGTCTTGTTCTCGACCACGACGGTCTTGGCATAGGGGCCGGTCAGGCGCGTGCCGACACGACGGCAGGTGTTGTCCGAGGTGCCGCCGGCAGCGAAGCCGGTGACGATCTTCAGGGTGTCGATCTGGGCCTGGGCCATGGCCTGCTGGCCCAGGCTGGCCAGCAGCGCGGTGGCGCCGGCGGACTGGATGACGTGACGACGGGAAATGCTCATGGGTGTCTCCTTGTGATGAGCTTGCAAAATTCAGGAAACGTCGCGCAACCAGGTGACGGCCCCGGAATGGGTGACCGCGCCCTGGTGGCTCGGGCGTACTGTGAGGGCATATTTTTCCAGCAGGCCGCCACGGGCGATACCCGTGTTTACCTGCAGTCCGGCCAGGCGATGGCTGATTTCTTCCGGATGCAGCTCCACCGTGATGCTGCGCGTCTGCGGCCGCGCATCGATGGCGATCATGTCGCCGTCGCGCAGCGCGGCGATCGGCCCCCGGTCGGCCGCTTCCGGCCCGGCGTAGCCGATGCACAGGCCGCGCGTGGCGCCGGAAAAGCGCCCGTCGGTCAGCAGGGCCACCTTGTCGCCCATGCCCTGGCCATAGAGCAGGGCGGTGATGCCCAGCATCTCGCGCATGCCGGGGCTGCCTCTGGGGCCTTCGTTGCGGATCACGATCACGTCGCCCGGCTGGTAGCGCAGGGCCTGCACGGCGGCCTGCGCCTCCTCTTCGGACTCGAACACGCGGGCCGGGCCGCGGTGCACCAGGGCCTTGAGGCCGGCGGTCTTGAGCAGCGCACCGTCGGGGCAGAGGTTGCCCTTGAGAACGGCCAGGCCGCCGTCCCTGGAGATGGCATTCTCGAAGCGGCGCACCACCTGGCCGTCGGGATCGTTGGCATCCGCAATTTCCTCGGCCAGTGTGCGGCCGGTCCAGGTCAGCGCGTCGCCGTGCAGGTGCCCGCTGCGCAGCAGCTCGCGCAGCACCACGGCCGCGCCGCCGATGTAATACATGTCGCGCGCCAGGTACTTGCCGCCGGGGCGCAGGTCGGCGATCAGCGGCGTGCGCGCGAAGACCTCGGCCACGTCGTCGAGGTGGAACTTGATGCCGGCCTCGTGCGCGATGGCCGGGATGTGCAGCGCCGCATTGGTCGAGCCGCCGGTGGCCGAGACCACGGCGCAGGCGTTTTCCAGCGCCTGGCGGGTGACGATGTCGCGCGGCAGCGGCGCCTCACCCATCACGGCCTGCATCAGCTGCTTGCCGGCGCGGCGCATCAGCGGCGCGCGTTCGCTGAAGACGGCCGGCACCATGCTGGAGCCGATGGGCGCCAGGCCCAGGGCCTCGGACACCATGCCCATGGTGTTGGCCGTGAACTGGCCCGCACAGGCACCGGCCGTGGGCAGGCAGGCCTGGCTGATGGCATCGAGCTCGTCCAGTGTGGCGTCGCCGGCCAGTACCTTGCCGATGGTTTCGTAGGTGTCGACCACGTTGAGGTCGCGCCCGTCCACGCCCGGCATCTGCCCCGGCAGCGCGGAGCCGCCGTGCACGAAGACGCTGGGCACATTGCAGCGCACCATGCCCATCATCAGACCAGGCAGGTTCTTGTCGCAGGCGCCGATGCCGAAAATGCCGTCCCACTGGTGGCCGCGCACCGAGGCCTCCACGCTGTCGGCGATCAGCTCGCGCGAAATCAGCGAGAAGCGCATGCCCGAATGCGCCATGGTCAGGCCGTCGGAGACCGAGACCACCGGGCACTCGTGTGGCGTGCCGCCTGCGGCGTAGATGCCGGTCTTGGCGTGCTGGGCCTGATCGCGCAGGTTCAGGTTGCAGGGGCTCATCTCGCCGCCGGTGTGGAAGACGCCAATGTGCGGGCGCGCGATGTCGTCCTTGTCCTGGCCCAGGGCATGCAGGAAGCTGCGCGTGGTGGCGCGGATGGTGCCCTCCACGAGCGTGGCAGAGCGGAATTTGTGTTTCGGTTCGGTCATGCGTTCATCCCGCGTTCAGGTGCAGGCCATTGTCCATGGCGATCACCGTGCCCGTCATGCCCGGCGCGCGTTCGGTGATGAAACAGGCCAGCGCCGCAACCTCTTCCGGTTGCGAGACGCGCTTCAGCGGCGAGCTTTCGGTCTGCACCTGCAGCACATCGGCATGGCGCACGGCGTCCAGCACACGGCTGGGCAGGCCGCCCTCGACAAAACCCGGTGCGATGGCGTTGACGCGGACCTGCGGCCCCAGCGCGCGTGCCAGCGAGAGCGTGAGGGTGTTGACCGCGCCCTTGGAGGCCGCATAGGCCATGGACGAGCCGCGGCCGATCACGCCGCCGATGGACGAGATGTTGACCACGCTGCCCTGGCCGCTGGCCTTCAGTGCCGGCACGCAGGCGCGTGTCATGCGGTACAAGCCCACGGTGTTGACATCAAAAGTGCGGTGGAACTCTTCAGGCGTGAGGGCATCGAGATCGGTGTGCGGAATGAAGCGCGTGGTGCCGGCGCAGTTGACCAGCGCGTCGATGCGGCCGAACTTCTGCAGCGCGCCCTGTACGAAGGCCGTGCAGCTGTCGTCCTGGCCCACGTCCAGATGCAGCAGCAGCGGGCTGACGCCATGCGCCTCGCATTCGGTGGCCACGTCCAGCAGCTCCACACGGTTGGCTTCGTCCAGCCAGCTCAGGGCCAGTTGCCAGCCGTGCGCCGCGAATTCGCGTGCGCAGGCCGCGCCGATGCCAGTGGCGGCGCCGGTGATCAGACAGACACGTCGGTGGTCGCTCACGGTTTGCCTTCAGTAGACCTTGTCGCCGGCGGCGAGGGGCTTCACGTTGCCCTTGTAGAGCGCGGCCAGCGCCGAGGTCTGGCGCACCAGAATCTGGGTGTCCAGGCCCACGGCGACGAAGGTCGCGCCGATCGCCAGGTAGTGGCGCGCCAGCGTCTCGTCGCTGATCAGGATGCCCGCGGCCTTGCCGCACTTCACGATGCGGCGGATGGCATCGTCGATGGCCTTTTGTACCTCGGGATGGGTGGCCTGGCCGATGTAACCCAGCGAGGCCGAGAGATCGGCCGGGCCGATGAAGACGCCGTCTACGCCGGGCGTGTTGGCGATGGCATCCAGGTTGTCCAGTGCGGTGCGCGACTCGGCCTGCACCAGCAGGCAGACCTGCTCGTTGGCTTCCTTGCCGTAGTTGGGGTAACGACCCCAGCGCGCCGCGCGTGTGCCCGCCATGCCGCGCACGCCCTCGGGCGGATAACGCATGGCCTGCACCAGGGCGGCGGCCTGTTCGGCCGTGTCCACCATGGGCACCAGCAGGGTCTGGAAGCCCAGGTCCAGGAACTGCTTGATGGTGGCCGTGCCGGCCTCGCCGTGGCCCAGTGGCACCCGACCGATCGGGTGCGAGCCCGGATACGCCGCGATGGTCTGCAGTTGCGAGAGCAGCGTGGGCAGGGTGGTGGGTGAGTGCTCGGCGTCGAGCAGCAGCCAGTCGAAGCCGGCGCCGGCGCAGATCTCGGTGCTGACGGGGTGGCCCAGGTTGACCCACAGGCCGATCTGGGCCTGTTGTTTGGCGATGGCCTGCTTGAAGGGGTTGACGGGTGTTTTCATGCGGACTCCTCAGACAAAACGGAAATTCAAGGGGCCCAGGGGGCCGTAGTCGGCCTCGAACAGGTCGCCGGCCTTGCCCGGCACCGGGCGCGTGAAGGAGCCGGCCAGCACGATCTGCCCGGCTTCGAGATGCTCGCCCCAGGGCGCGAGCTTGTTGGCCAGCCAGGCGATGCCGATGGCCGGGTGGCCCTGCACGCCGGCGGCCAGCCCGGTTTCCTCCACCACGCCGTTCTGGCGCAGGATGGCGCCGACCCAGGGCATGTCCACCTCAGACGGTCGGACGCGCGCGGCGCCGACCACAATGCCGGCATTGGCCGCGTTGTCGCTGATGGTGTCGTAGACCTTGCGCATGACCTTGCTGTGGCGGTCGAACTGCTCGATGCGCGCGTCGATGATCTCGATGGCCGGCGTCACGTAGTCGGTGGCGGCGAGGACCTGCTCCATCGTGACGCTCGGCCCCTTGAGTGGTGCCTTGAGCACGAAGGCCAGCTCCACTTCCACGCGCGGTGCGATGAAGCGCGCCGCCGGGATGTCCAGCACCTGGCCTGGCATGCAGGTGTACAGCATGGAGTCGAGCAGGGTGCCGTAGTCGGGCTCGTCGATCTGGCTGGACTGCTGCATGGCGCGCGAGGTGAGGCCGATCTTGTGGCCGATGACCCGACGGCCTGCGGCGAGCTGCAGCGCCACCCAGGCGCGGCTGACACGGTAGCCGTCCTCGATGCTCATGCCGGCAAAGCGTTTGGAGAAATGCTCCAGCTGCGTGCGCGTGTCCTGCGCCTGCTGCAGTTCGGCAGCCAGTTGTTGGGTGAGCTCGGGGGTGAAGCTGCTCATTTGAAAAGTGGGTGCAGGTTGCTGTGCTTGGCGTCGAACACTTCCGGGCCTTCGTCGATCTGCAGCGTCACGCCGATGTGGCGCTGCGAAAAGAGGGGCTGGAAGTGCGCCTTGGTGGCCATCAGCAGGGCGTCTCCCACGCGCTTGTGGACGGCGGGGGAGCGGCCGCGGCCCATGCGCAGATTGAGGTAGACGAAGGCGTAGTCGCCGCTGCCGCCCGCCGCCTTGCCGGCCGTGCCGTCGTCGGCCACGGCGTAGTGCGCGGCCGGGTAGGCCAGCACGCGCGTGCCACCCGTGGGGAAGACCGGTTTGTCGCTTTCGTCGTGCTGCACCAGCATGACGTCGGCCAGGCTGCGGCACAGCGCCGTCATGTCGGTCTCTTTTTCGAGATTGCCGGTGTAGAGGATGACGAGGTGGGGCATGGCGTTCTCTCAGAGTCGGGGAAAGGCGCGGTAGCCCTCGGCGTTCGAGGCCTGCGCCGCCGGGATGGCGCGGCCCTGCACCGGCAGCACCGGGAACACAGCATTGAGCTGGCCGGTACCGGAGGCGCCGAAATAGGGCGTGACGATCTCGGCCCGGCCCGTGTATTCGGACCAGCCCAGCGCGCCCAGCAGCATGGCGGTGTCGTGCATGAAACCCTCGCCGTGGCCCTTGCTGGCGTACTCGGGCAGCATCTCGCAGAAGGCCGGCCACTCGCCGGCCTGCCACATGCGCAAGACCTCGCGGTCCATGCGTTCGAGTAGCGGGCTCCAGATCTTGTGCGCGTATGCCGGTGCCAGGCCGTTCTGTGCAAAGCGGTGGCTGAGCGAGCCGCTGGCGAAGAAGGCGACGGTGCCGTCGTAGTGCTCTTCCACTGCGCGGCGCATGGCAAACCCCAAGCGCGCGCTGTCGTTGAGATAGTGCACCTGGCACAGGGCCGAGACCGAGATCACCCGGAAATGCTGGTCCTGGTTCATGTAGCGCATGGGCACCAGGGTGCCGTACTCGGGCGCCAGGGTGGTGGCCGGGTGGGCCAGGGTCTCGACGCCGTGCTCGCTGCAGACTTTCGCCAGCAGCTGGCCCAGCGCCGGGTTGCCCGGGAATTCGTAGGCCAGGTTGCTGATGAAGTGCGGCAGCTCGTTGCTGGTGTACAGGCCCTTGAAGTGCGGCGCGCAGTTCACGTGGTAGTTGGCATTGACCAGCCAGTGCGTGTCGAACACCACGATGGTGTCCACGCCGAGTTCGCGGCAGCGCCGGCCGATTTCCTTGTGGCCGTCGATCGCGTCGGCCCGTGTACCCTGGCGCGGGCCGGGCAGCTCGCTGAGGTACATCGAGGGCACATGGGTGATCTTGGCGGCGAGCGCGAGTTTGCCCATGGTCAGACCCCCCAATGTGGGATGTGGTGATGGCCCATGCTCACCGCCACGTTCTTGGGCTCCAGGAACACCTCGTAGCTCCAGGTGCCGCCCTCGCGCCCCGTGCCGCTGGCTTTGGTGCCGCCGAAGGGCTGGCGCAGGTCCCGCACATTCTGGCTGTTGACGAAGCACATGCCGGCCTCGATGGCGCCGGCCACACGGTGCGCGCGGCCCAGGTTCTCGCTCCAGACATAGCTGGAGAGGCCGTATTGAATATCGTTAGCCAGGCGAATCGCGTCGGCCTCGTCCTTGAAAGGGATCAGGCAGGCTACGGGGCCGAAGATCTCTTCCTGCGCGATGCGCATGCGGTTGTCCACGTCGGCGAACACGGTGGGCCAGACGTAGTTGCCCTTGTTCACGCGCGCCGGCAATTCGGGTGCGTAGGACGGGCGATCCAGCCCGCCGCACAGCAGCGTGGCACCTTCCTTCGGGCCGAGCTCGATGTAGCTGCGGACTTTGGCCAGGTGGGCCTGACTGATCATGGGGCCGATGATGGTCTTCTCATCCTGCGGGTCGCCGACCGCGATGCGCCTGGCGCGCTCGGTGAACTTCTGCACGAAGTCGGCGTAGATGCTCTGCTGCACCAGTATGCGGCTGCCCGCGGTGCAGCGTTCGCCGTTGTTGGAGAAGATCATGAAGACGGCGGCGTCGAGCGCGCGCTCCAGGTCCGCGTCGTCGAAGATCACGAAGGGGCTCTTGCCGCCCAGCTCCATGCTGAACTTCTTCAGGCCCGCGGCCTTGACGATGCGGTTGCCCGTGGCGGTGGAGCCGGTGAAGGAGATGGCGCGCACGTCCGGGTGGGCGCACAGCGGCTCACCCGTTTCCTGGCCGTAGCCGTGCACCACGTTGAGTACGCCGGCCGGGATGCCGGCTTCCAGCGCCAGCTCACCCAGGCGGGCGGCGGTCAAGGGCGAGAGCTCGCTCATCTTGAGCACGGCCGTGTTGCCGAAGGCCAGGGCCGGCGCCACCTTCCAGGTGGCCGTCATGAAGGGCACATTCCAGGGGGAAATTAACGCACACACGCCCACCGGGTGGAACAGGGTGTAGTTCAGGTGCGTGGGCGTGGGGTAGGTGTGGCCGTCCACGCGCGTGCACATTTCGGCGAAGTAATGGAAGTTGTCGGCGGCGCGCGGGATCAGCTGCTTGGCCGTTTGGGCGATGACCTGGCCGGTGTCGGCGGTCTCGGTGCGTGCGATCTCGGGCACGTGCTGCGCGATCAGCTCGCCGAGCTTGCGGATGAGTCTGGCGCGCTCGGGGGCGGGCAGGCCGGCCCACTTCGGGAACGCGTCCTTGGCGGCGGCCACGGCGGCGTGCACTTCGGCGGCGCCACCGGCGGCGACTTCGGCCAGCACTTCCTGCGTGGCGGGGTTGACGGTTTCGAAGTAATCGACGCCGGCCACCGGCTTGCCGTTGATGAGGTGGTTGATGACGGTGTTCATGCGGAGCGGATGGTGTTGACGAGGGTACCGATGCCCTCGATTTCGGTGACGATGACATCGCCGGGCCGGCAGTCGACGATGCCATCGGGCGTGCCGGTCAGGATCAGGTCGCCGGCTTGTAGCGTCATGAAGCTGCTGAAATATTCGATCAGGTAGGGCACGTCGAAGATCATGTCGCGCGTGTGGCCGGACTGCGTGAGCTTGCCGTTGACCGTGGTGCTCAGGGCCAGCGCCATGGGATTGGGCACGTCCCCGGTGTCGACGCGCCAGGGGCCCAGCGGCGTGCAGGTGTCGCGGTTCTTCACGCGCAGGTTGGGCCGGTACCAGTTCTCCAGGTAGTCGCGGATGGCGTAGTCGTTAGCGACCGTATAGCCGGCCACAAAGTCGTAGGCGTCGGCCCGCTTCACGTTTTTGGCACGCTGGCCGATCACCACGGCCAGCTCGCATTCGTAGTGCATGTAGTCCACCCCGGCGGGCCGCACGGTATGGGCGCGATGGCCGATCAGCGAGCCTTCGCCCTTGATGAAGACCAGCGGCTCCTCGGGGGCCTTGAAGGCCAGTTCCTTCGCGTGGTCGGCGTAGTTGAGGCCCAGGGCGAGGACCGTGCGTGGCCAGGGCACGGGGGCCAGTGGCGGCAGCCAGGTCACGGCATCGAAGTCGACCCGGCGGCCATCGGCCAGAAGCAGACGGCCGTCGCGTTCGGTGGCGTCGTGGATCGCGCCGTCATAGGCCACGCGTGCGTGTTTCATGGGGTTTCCTCCACCAGCGTGTTTCTCAGCGTGCCCAGCGCGGGCATGCCGATGGCGGAAATTTCGATGCGCTGGCCCGCGCGGGCCAGCGGCCGCTTGTCCCCCAGGCCCAGCAGCAGCACATCGCCGTGGCGCAGGGTCATGAACTCGCTGACGTCGGCGATCAGCTGTGCCGCCGGGCGCAGCATGCGCCCCAGGTCCACGGTCTGCTGCAGCTGTCCGTTGACGCGCACCTCCAGCCGCAGCCGGTTCGGGTCGCCCACCTCGGCCGGTGTGGCGCAGCACGGCCCGATGCCGAGGAAACCGTCGAGGTTCTTGTACTTGATGGGCGGGCGGTAGTAGCTGGCGTGTGGCAGCGAGAGGTCGTTGACCAGCACGTAGCCCGCCACGTGCGATAGCGCGTTGTCAGCGCTGACCTGGTGCGCGGCAGTGCCGATGACCATGGCGAGGCTGGCGCCGATCTCGACCTGCGGCGCGCGGGCAGGAACCGCGATGGCCGCACCGCAGGCGCTCCAGGTGTTGGCGGTCTTGATGTAGAGCACGGGTGCCTGCGGCGGCGCCTTGTAGGGCGGCTCGTTCATCTGCGCGGTCCAGGCGGCCCACTCGTCCTTCGAGTTGAGCAGCACACCATAGACCGTGCCGGCCGCCAGGACGGGTGCGTGGCTCATGCGGGCTCCTCCAGGGCAATCAGTTCGTCCAGCAGCGCATACAGCTGCCCCAGTTTTTCCTTACCCAGGCCGCGCTCCAGGCGCTGGTAATGCGCCTCGATCGACTGGGACAGGGTAGCGACCAGCGCCAGGCCGCGGGGCGTGGCGCGCACCACGGTACGGCGCTGGTCGGCCGCGTCGCGCTCGCGTTGCACCAGCCCGTCACGCTCCATGCGGGCCAGCACGCCGGTGAGGCTGGGGCCGAGGATGTAGGCCTCGCGCGCCACGCGGCCGGTTTCCACCACGCCGTGCTCGCCCAGCACGCGCAGCACGCGCCACTGCTGGTCGCTCAGGCCCTGGTCGCGCAGGCCGGGGCGGTAGTGCGTCATCACGGCTTCGCGCGCCTGCAGCAGCAGGCGGGGCAGGTTGCGATGGCGAAAGGCGGTGGACATGTCGGGGGTGTCGATTTATTTAATATGTTAAATGTTTTGGCGCCGCATTCAAGCCGGGCCCCGCCCCGCAGGCCCCGGACTTACCCGGGCTGTAAGTTCATACAGTATTCGGGTACCATGCACGGATGGCGAAAGACAAGACCATCTACACCTGCAACGAGTGCGGCGGCATCAGCCCCAAGTGGCTGGGCAAGTGCCCGCATTGCAATGCCTGGAACTCGCTGATCGAGTCCGTGGCGGAGAGCGCCGCGCCAACGAAGAACCGTTTTGCCGCGCTGGCCAAAACCGCCGAGGTGGTCGCGCTGGCCGACATCGAGGCCTCGGACGTCGAGCGCACGCCCACCGGCCAGGACGAACTGGACCGGGTGTTGGGCGGCGGCATCGTCGAAGGCGGTGTGGTGCTCATCGGCGGCGATCCGGGCATCGGCAAGTCCACGCTGCTGCTGCAGGCGCTCGATGCCTTGCAACGCGCCGGCCAGAAAACGCTCTACGTCACCGGCGAGGAAAGCGGCGCCCAGGTGGCGCTGCGCGCGCGCCGCCTGGGGCTGGACGGCTCACGGGTACAGGTGCTGGCCGAGATCCAGCTCGAGAAGATCCTGGCCACGCTGGATGCGCACCAGCCGGCGATTGCCGTGATCGACTCCATCCAGACCGTCTACTCCGACCAGCTCACCTCCGCCCCCGGCTCGGTGGCGCAGGTGCGCGAATGCGCCGCGCACCTCACGCGCGCCGCCAAGGCCAGCGGCACGGCCATCGTGCTGGTGGGCCATGTGACCAAGGAGGGCGCGCTGGCCGGCCCGCGTGTGCTGGAGCACATGGTGGACACGGTGCTCTACTTCGAGGGCGACACGCACAGCAGTTTCCGCCTGATCCGCGCCATCAAGAACCGCTTCGGCGCCGTCAACGAGATCGGTGTCTTCGCCATGACGGAAAAGGGTCTCAAGGGCGTGAGCAACCCCAGCGCCATCTTTCTGAGCCAGCACGCCGAGCCCGTGCCCGGCAGTTGCGTGATGGTCACGTTGGAAGGCACGCGCCCCATGCTGGTGGAGATCCAGGCCTTGGTGGACAGCGGCGGGCCGTCGCCACGCCGCCTCTCCGTGGGCCTGGACCGCGATCGTCTCGCCATGCTGCTGGCTGTGTTGCACCGCCACGCCGGCGTGGCCTGCCTGGACCAGGACGTCTTCGTCAACGCCGTGGGCGGCGTGCGCATCAGCGAGCCGGCGGCCGACCTGGCCGTGATGCTGGCCATCACCTCCTCGCTGCGCGGCAAGCCTTTGCCCAAGGGCTTTCTCGCCTTCGGCGAAGTGGGCCTGGCCGGCGAGGTGCGGCCCGCGCCGCGCGGGCAGGAGCGCCTGAAGGAAGCCGCCAAGCTGGGTTTCACCGTGGCCGTGGTGCCCAAGGCCAATGCGCCGAAGAAAGCCATCGAGGGCCTGACCATCCATGCCGTGGAGCGTGTGGAGGAAGCGCTGCAGGTGCTGCGGACGCTGGAGTAGGGCCTGTTCCTACAATCCTGTGCATTCAATGCTCAGGAGTTGTCATGTCCAACCTTACCCTCGCCATCGCCCGTGACCTGATCGACCAGGCCATGGCCCACGCCACCCAGAACTTCAAGAAGCCGGTCTGTGTCTCGGTCTGCGACGCCAGCGGCCTGCTGCTGGCTTTCGTGCGCATGGAGGGCGCGCCGGTGCGCAGTGTCGCCATCTCGCAAGGCAAGGGCTACAGCGCGGCGCGCATGGGTGTGACGACCCAGGCAGTGCTGGAGCGTCTGCACCGCGAGAACATCGAGATGGGCTACTTCTGCGACCCGCTGCTTACGGCCCTGCCCGGGGGCTCGCCACTCAAGGACAAGGACGGCACCCTGCGCGGCGCCATCGGCGTCAGCGGCCTGACCTCGGCCGAGGACCAGCAGGTCACGGACTACATTGCCGGCAAGTTCGCCGCATGAAAACCGTGCGCCTGCCCTCGGGCGAGCAGGTGCCGGCCCTGGGCCAGGGCACCTGGTACATGGGCGAGGACCGCAGCGCGCGCAAGGCCGAAGTCGCCGCCCTGCAGCTCGGCCTGGACCTGGGCCTGACACTGATCGATACCGCCGAGATGTACGCCGAGGGCGGGGCCGAGCAGGTGGTGGGCGAGGCGCTCGTGGGTCGGCGTGATCAGGCCTTTCTCGTCAGCAAGGTCTATCCGCACAACGCCTCGCGCCAGGGGGCCATCGCGGCCTGCGAGCGCAGCCTCAAGCGTCTGAAGACCGACCATATGGATCTCTACCTCTTGCACTGGCGTGGCCAACACCCGCTGGCCGAGACCGTGGAGGCTTTCGAGGCCTTGCAGCGGGCCGGCAAGATTCGCCACTGGGGCGTGAGCAACCTGGACCTGGCCGACATGCAGGAGCTCTGGCGCGTTCCTGGAGGCGAGACCTGCGCTGCGAACCAGTTGCTCTACAACCTGGGCCGTCGTGGCATCGAGTGGGACCTGCTGCCCTGGTTGCGCGAGCGCGGCGTGCCCGTCATGGCCTATTCGCCGATCGAGCAGGCGCGCCTGCTGGGCCACAAGGGCCTGCAGGATTTCGCCCGTCGCCACGGCATGACCCCGGCGCAAGCCGCGCTGGCCTGGCTGCTGGCGCAGGAGGGCGTGATCGCCATCCCGAAGTCGGCCAGCCCGGCCCGAGTGCGGGAGAATGCGGCGGCCCGCGAGATCACGCTGAATCCGGCCCAGCTGGCCGAACTCGACCAACTGTTCCCGCCGCCCGGCAGGCCTGTGCCGCTGGAGATGCTCTGAGACAATCGGGGCCATGTCTTTTCAGAAAATCCTGATTCCCATCGGCGCCGTGGCGCTGGTCGTGGCCGGCTACCGCTTCGGGGGCTGGGCCGGCGTGGCCTTTGCCGTTGGCGCCCTCATGCTGTGGCTGATGCTGCACTTCACCCGCCTCATGCACATCCTCAAGCGTGCGGCCGACAGCCCCCTGGGTTATGTGGGCAGCGCCGTGATGCTGCAGGCCAAGCTCAGGCCCGGCATGACGCTGATGCACGTGGTGGCCATGACCCGTTCGCTGGGTGAAGCGCAGAGCCCGCCCGACAGCCAACCCGAGCAGTTCCGCTGGACCGACCCGTCCGAAGCCTCGGTGACCTGCGAATTCCATGCGGGCAAGCTGGTGCGCTGGGAGTTCCGCCGCCCGGACGTGACCGACCCCGGATCGACCACCATGCCGGGCCTGCCGCCGGCCCCGTAAAATCAGCGTTTTGGCCCGGCCAAACGGGCAGCACCTACCTAGGAAAGAACCGATGAGCCCCCTACCGACCTCGATGTCCGACCGCGACGGAAAAATCTGGATGGACGGCCAGCTGGTGGAATGGCGTGACGCCAGGATCCACGTGCTGAGCCATACCCTGCACTACGGCTGCGGCGCTTTCGAGGGCGTACGGGCCTACAACACGGTCAACGGGACGGCCATCTTCCGCCTGCAGGAGCACACCGAGCGCCTGTTCAACAGCGCCAAGATCCTGCGCATGAAGATCCCCTTCAGCATGGAGCAGGTCAACGAGGCGCAGAAGGAAGTGGTGCGTGCCAACAAGCTGGAGAGCTGCTACCTGCGTCCGCTGACCTGGATCGGCGACAAGAAGCTGGGCGTTTCCCCGAAGGGCAACACCATCCACCTGATGGTGGCGGCCTGGGCCTGGGGCGCCTACCTGGGCGAAGAGGGCATGAAGCGCGGCATCCGCGTCAAGACCTCCAGCTACACGCGTCACCACGTCAACATCACCATGACGCAGGCCAAGGCGGTCAGCAACTACACCAACTCCATCCTGGCCAATATGGAAGCCACGGACGACGGCTATGACGAGGCCCTGCTGCTCGATTCCTCCGGCTTCGTCTCCGAAGGCGCGGGCGAAAACATCTTCGTCATCAAGGGCGGCGTGATCTACACCCCCGACCTGTCGGCCGGCGCGCTCAACGGCATCACGCGCAACACGGTGTTCCACATCGCCAAGGACTTGGGCCTGGAGATCGTGCAAAAGCGCATCACGCGCGACGAGGTCTACATTGCCGACGAGGCCTTCTTCACCGGCACCGCGGCTGAAGTGACCCCGATCCGCGAACTCGACCGCATCGAGATCGGCAGCGGTTCGCGCGGCCCGATCACCGAGAAGATCCAGAGCGCCTTCTTCGACATCGTCAACGGCCGCAATCCCAAGTACGCCCACTGGCTCACCAAGGTGTGAAACCTGGCGGGTCAGACCACTTGCGTCAGCGATGTGTTCTGACCCTCACTGATTGAAAAGGCAAATATGAGCAAGTCCACCGTTGAACTGCTGGCCCAGGACCTGAACCACCAGGGCGGCGTGTATTGCCCCAGCCCCCAGGCCGACATGAAGATCTGGAACAGCCACCCCAAGGTCTACCTGGACGTGGCGCACACCGGCGAGGCCAAGTGCCCCTACTGCGGCACCGTCTACAAGTTGAAGGCCGGTGAACATTTCGCCGCGCACCACTGATTTCCCGCCGCGTCGCGAGCGGGTTGGCAGCGCGAAGCCGCGCAGCGAGCGACGAGGCATACCTGGAAAGGTAGACGAGGAGTGAGCGAGCACGCGACAAAGCTGCCGACCCGCGCAGTAGCGGCGCTTGTCATTGCGCCCCAGTGGATCGGCGACGCGGTCATGACCGAGCCGCTGATGCGACGCCTCGCTGCTCGCGGCGAGCGGCTCACCGTCGGGGCCCTGCCCTGGGTGGCGCCGGTCTACCGCGCCATGCCGCAGGTGGCCGAAGTCATCGAGTTTCCCTTTGCCCACGGCGGCCTGCAGTTCAAGGCCCGGCGCTCGCTGGCCAAACAGGTCGAGGGCCGCTTCGACGTGGCCTATGTGCTGCCCAATTCGCTCAAGAGTGCGCTGCTGCCCTTCCTGGCCAGCATCCCCAAGCGCGTGGGGTACCTGGGTGAGGCGCGCGTGGGCCTGCTCACGCACCGCTTGAAGAACCCCCCGAAGGACAAACGGCCGCCCATGGTGGCCTTCTATTCGGCGCTCAGTGGAGAAGCGGGTATCGAGGCCGACCGGCCGCACCTGCACGTCGATACGGCCCAGTGTGATGCCGTGCTGGCCAAGCTGGGGCTGGCACGTGGGGGCTACTACGTCTTCGTGCCGGGTGCCGAATACGGCCCGGCCAAGCGCTGGCCTGTGCAGCGTTACGCCGAATTGGCACAGCAGCTCGACGCGCCGGTGATCGTGCTGGGATCGGGCAAGGAAGCGCCGCTGGGCACCGAGATCGTTGCGCTGGCTGCCGGGGCCGATTGCCGCAACCTGGCTGGCACCACAACCCTGGCCGAAGCCTTTGCCCTGATTGCGGCGGCGCGCCGCGTCATCAGCAACGACACCGGGCTCATGCACGTGGCCGCCGCGCTGGACGTGCCGCAGGTCGCCATCTTCGGCTCCAGCAGCCCGCTGCACACGCCGCCGCTCAGCGCGCGCGCGAAAGTGCTCTGGCTCAAGGATGACCCCGCCTACCAGCCACCGCTGGACTGCGCGCCCTGCTTCCAGCGTGTATGCCCGCTAGGCCATCTGCGCTGCCTCAACGACATCACGGCTGATCGCGTGCGCGCTGCGCTCTAAAGGTGCGGTTCAGCCGAAAAAAAAGCCACCCTTGCGGGTGGCTTTGAAAAGTCCTCGAAAGGACGTCGTTGGGATCGAACGGCGGCCCCCTCGTTCTTGTCTGGCGGGGGACCGGCCTTAAGCTTTGAAACTTGACTGTGACAGCAGTACAGGCACAAATATAGCCAGCCGTTTGCATCCGGCATATCCCACAAATTGGGGATATGACGTCCAAAGTGTCTCGAAATAAGACATTCAGGATGCGTTTTCAGGCGGTCCGGGCTTGCGGGCTGGCGCTGAACAGGGCTTCGAAGGCCATATCGAAGGCTTCAGGCCGGGAATCGGAAATGAACAGGCCGAACTGGTCCAGTTCCACGACGTACATGGTGAACTGGCTCAGCAGGTTCTGCTCGATCTTCAGGCCGCGGTAGCTCTGGTGCCGCGCGACGATGGTCGAGCGGTCGGGCTGCGGTGGACGGGTGGCGGTGGCGCTCATGGTGTGTGTTCCCCCTTGTCTGTCATAACAATAGGAAACACGGACCGCTTGCGCCAGCCCCTGCCGGACCGGCAGCGTGCGGTTTTTCACGCCCGGGGCGTTTGCTTGGTCAGCTGGTCAGCGGCAGGCGCAACACGAAGCAGGCACCGCCGCCCGGGCGTTCCTCGTTGTGCACCGTGCCGCCGTGGCGCTGGGCGATGGAACGCACCAGGGCCAGGCCCAGGCCCACCCCGCCCTCGCGCTCGGAGGCGCCGGGCAGACGGAAGAAAGGCTCGAAGATGCGCTCGCGCAAGGCGGGCGGGATGCCCTGCCCCTGGTCGCAGACCCGGATCTCGACGTGCGCGCCCTGGGTCTGCAGGGTCAGGGTCACCTCGCCGCCGCCATGCCGGCGGGCGTTTTCCAGCAGGTTGCGCAGGGCGCGGCGCAGCAGGCGGGTCAGGCCCGAAACCAGGACGCTGGTGGTGCCGGCCGGCGCTTCGAGTTCGGCGCCGGTGCGGGCGCATTCCTCGGCGCACAGGCCGACCAGTTCGACCGGCTCCAGCGGCCCCAGATCATCGGGGCTGGCGTCCAGCCGGCTGGCCAGCAGGATTTCGTCGATCAGCTGGTCCAGCTCGCGGATATTCCGTGCCATTTCCTCATGGGTGGCCGGGCTGGGCTGGGCCTGCATGAGTTCCAGGCCCATGCGGATGCGTGCCAGGGGCGAACGCAACTCATGCGAGGCATTGGCCAGCAGGGCCTTGTGCGACAGGAGCAGGGCCTGCACGCGGGCGGCGGCGATGTTGAAGCGTTGTGCCAGGAAGGCCACTTCGTCCTGCCCGTCCTCGGGCAGGCGGCGCGCCAGGTCACCCTCGCCCCAGCGCTCCACGCCCTGTTGCAGGGTTTCGAGCCGTTTGGTCAGCCGGCGCACGATGGGGTAGGCGCCCAGGGCCACAGCGGCGGCCACCAGGCCGAGCAGTACGAGCAGGTTGTAGGGTGGGGGCAGGCCGGTCGGGCCCAGCGGCGGCGAGGGCGGCGGGCGGTTGCCGGGGCGCGGCAATTGCACAAAGACGGTCTGGCCGTCGCGCAGCGGCACTTCGAACTCCCAGCCCTGGCCGGGCACGCGCGCGCCCCGGGTCTGGGCCTGGCCGAGCACTTCGCCCTGGGCATTGCGCAGGATGATCTCGCGGCCCGGGCGCTGGGCGCGCTCGCGTTCCGCTTCCTCGCGCCAGATCCAGCCGAAGATCAGGGTCAGCAGCACGATGGCGGCCACCACGGCCAGCCAGATGCGGATGTAGAGGCGCTGGGTCAGCGGCGTGCCCATGTCAGTCCTGCTGGCGGGCGAAGACGTAGCCCACGCCGCGCACCGTCAGGATGCGCTTGGGTGCCTTGGGGTCGGCTTCAATGGCGGCACGGATGCGGCCCATGTGCACGTCGATCGAACGGTCGAAGGCCTCCAGTTCGCGCCCGCGCACGGCTTCCATGATCTGGTCGCGCGTGAGCACGCGCCCGGCGCGTTCGGCCAGCGCGACCAGCAGGTCGAACTGGTAGGAGGTGAGCTCGCAGGCAGCCCCGTTGACGCTGACGGTGCGCGCGTCGCGGTCGATGGCCAGTGAGCCGAAGCGTAGCTGGCTGGCCGGCGCCGGACCGTTGCCGCCGCGGCGGCGCAGCACGGCGCGGATGCGCGCCAGCAGCTCACGCGGCTCGAAAGGCTTGGCCAGGTAGTCGTCGGCGCCCATTTCCAGGCCGATCACGCGGTCCATGGGGTCGCCCTTGGCGGTGAGCATCAGGATGGGGGTCTGCGCCAGGGCCGAGGGCAGGGCACGGATGCGGCGGCAGATCTCCAGCCCGTCCATGTCGGGCAGCATCAGGTCGAGAACCAGGAGTTGGGGCGCGGGATGGGCGGCCTGCAGGCGGGCCAGACCTTCCTCGCCACTGCCCGCGATCTCCACGGTGTAACCGGACTGCGCCAGATACTCGCTGACCATAGCGGCCAGGCGGGCATCATCCTCGATCATCAGCAGGGGCTGGCTCATGTTCGCGAGTTTATCCATGTGCCCATGATGCTGCGCAGCCGTCAGCCGGCCTTGTCGCGCCCGTAAAGATAGGTAAACGCTAGCCTTGACGCCGTGCGGCCCGCGCCGCCAGCCCTACCAGCAGCAGCACGGGCAGGCCCAACAGGGCGGTGGAGACGAAGAACTGGCTGTAGCCGTAGGCGTCCACATAGTGGCCCGAGAAACCCGCGATGAACTTGGGCGCCAGCAGCATCATGGAACTGAACAGGGCGTACTGCGTGGCCGAGTAGCTGATGTTGGTCAGGCTGGAGAGGTAGGCGATGAAAGCGGCCGAGGCGATGCCGCTGGAGAGGTTGTCGGCCGAGATCACAAAGATCAGCGCCGTCACGTCGTGCCCGCGCGAGCCCAGCCAGGCAAACAGCAGGTTGCTGGCCGCGCTGAGCACGGCGCCCAGCATGAGCACGCGCATCACGCCCAGGCGCATGGCCAGCACGCCGCCCACGAAGGCGCCCACCAGGGTCATGATGACGCCGTAGACCTTGGTCACGGCGGCCACCTCGTCCTTGCTGTAGCCCATGTCCACGTAGAAGGGGTTGGCCATGATGCCCATGACCACGTCGCTGATGCGGTAGACGGCGATCAGCGCCAGGATCAGGCCGGCCTGCCACTTGTAGCGGCCCAGGAAGTCGGTGAAGGGCTCCACCACGGCGCCCTGCAGCCACTCGCTCACACTGCGCGCCGGCGGCAGTTCGTGGCGTTTGGGTTCGCGCGAGAACAACACGGTCAGCACGCCGGGCAGCATGCTGGCCGCCATGACCAGGTAGGCCGTGGCCCAGGCGGCGTTCTGGTAGCCCGTGGCCTGGATTTCGGCGCGCGCGGCCAGCCACAGCACGCCGGCGCCGGCCCAGATCATGGCCATGCGGTAGCCGGTCTGGTAGGCCGCTGCCAGCGCGGCCTGGCGCTCGGCCCCGGCCGATTCGATGCGGAAGGCGTCCAGCGCGATGTCCTGCGTGGCCGACGCAAAGGCCACGGCCAGCGCACACCAGACCACGGCATGCAGGCCGTCCTGCGGGTTGGCCAGTGCCATGCCGACCAACCCGGTCATGATGGCCATCTGCGAGAGCAGCAGCCAGCTGCGGCGCAGGCCCAGCCAGCGGGTCAGGCCGGGCAGCGGCAGGCGGTCCACCAGCGGGGCCCAGGCCCACTTGAAGGCATAGGCCAGGCCGACCCAGCTGAGTTCACCGATGGTGTCGCGGCCGATGCCGGCCTCGCGCAGACGGAAACTCAGCGTGCCCAGCACCAGCAGCAGGGGTAGGCCGGCCGCAAAACCCAGGGCCAGCATGCGCAGGGTGGCGGGTTCGAGGTAGACGCGCAGCGTGTCGGCCCAGGAGGGCTTGAGTTGATCCGGTTCGGGCGCACTTGATGTCATGCGGGGAATAATAAGCGCAGCCCTCCTGCTCACCATGCCCATGATCGAAACCAGACGACTTTCCTTTGCCGCCCTGAGTGCCCTGCTGATGGCCGCCCTGCTGCTGACAGGCTGCAAGGAGCGTCCTGCGCCCCAGCGCGACGGCGTGGACGTGGGCAAGAACTCGGCCTTCACCAAGCTGGTGTCGGCCGAGCAGGTCGAGAAAACGGCCGAGCAGCAATACACCCAGCTCCAGATGCAGGCGGCCAGCAAGCATGCCTTGCTGCCCAGGGACCATCCGCAGGTGCAGCGGCTGCAGGCCATCGCCAGGAAGATCATTCCCCACGCGCTGGCGTGGAATCCGCGTGCGCAGGACTGGAAGTGGTCGGTCAGCGTGATCAACTCGCCGCAGGTCAATGCCTTTTGCATGCCTGGCGGCAAGATCGCCTTCTATACCGGCATCCTGGAGCGGCTGCAGCTTAGCGACGACGAGGTGGCCATGGTCATGGGCCACGAGATGGCGCATGCGCTGCGCGAGCATGCGCGCGAGCGCATGGGCAAGGGCGCCGTGACCCAGGGTGTGGCACGCGTGGGCGGCGCGGTGGTGGCTGCCTGGCTGGGGGTGGACCCGCGCCTGACCGATGGCGTGGCGCGCGGCGGCGCCAACCTGCTGGCGCTGGAGTTCAGCCGCAGCGATGAATCGGAGGCTGACCTGGTCGGCCTGGAACTGGCCGCGCGCGCCGGCTACGACCCGCGCGCCGGTGTCAGCCTCTGGCAGAAGATGAGTGCCGCCAGCAAGGGCGCCCCGCCCCAGTGGCTCTCGACCCATCCCTCGGGCAAGACGCGCATCGCCGAGATCGAGAAGAACCTCCCCAAGGTGCTGCCGTTGTACGAGCGGGCACGCTCGCCGGTTTCACCGCGCGGCACCGGCCGGCCATGAAAAAAGCGCAGCCGGGCTGCGTTTTTTTCATGGGGGCGGGTCGTCGATCAGAAGCGATAGACCATGCCGACGGAAACGCTGGGCAGGTAGCCCAAGCCTCCAAGGGAGTCATTCATCTTCTTCTTCTGTGCATCGACATCGGCTTGGGTTATGCCGTTGTAGCCCACCAAGTCGGTATCGATGTCGGCCGTGAAAGAGCCGAGGGTGATGCCGGCGTCGGCATAAAAGCCCAGACCTTTGGTCGAGACGTGGTGGCCATAGCCCAGGCCCAGGTAGGCGGTGGTGCTCGGGTATTTCAGGCTCACATTGAATTTCTTGCCGGTGGTATCGGTCGTGACGCTGCCGATGGTGGTGTTGGGACCACCCACGCCATTCACGGTCAGCTTGGTGTCGTTGGCCGTGACGCCGCCGACCAGGCGGAACCCGCCGCTGAAGGGAAACCAGTCGGCAAAGAGGCCGGCGCGGCTGGATTTGAAGGTCGCGTCGTAGCGCACGCCGTTGTCGGTACCGCTGGCGCTGGCCGACAGGCCGCCGGCATATTCGCCGCGCACCCCCCAGCTCTTGCTGACGGGGTGGGCATAACCGAGGGTGTAAAGGCCGGGCAAGCCGATGCCGCCATAGATGTCTTGCGCCTGGACGTTGGCGCCCAAGCTGGCGAGCAGGCCCAGGCTGATGAGGTATTTTTTCATTTCAGGAGAGTAAAAAGGGAATTCAGGCCGCAATTATTTCAAAACAGGGGCGTTTGGGCCATCGGTAACCCCTGGTGGTAGTCGGGCACAGACAGAGTTTTCTGGCCTGCGCGAGGAGCCCGAAGCGCTCGGGCGTAGCGCTTCAGTAGCGGTAGATCAGGCCAAGCGAAACGCTGGGCAGGTAACGAAAGCCCAGCCAGCCGTTGGTCTGTGTGCGCCAGCCTTCCATGCCTGCCGCCGAACTGGTGCCGCCGCCCTGGCTGGTGTCGGCGTCGGCCGGCAGGGTGCTCAGTGAGACCCCCATGTCGGCATAAAAGCCCAGGCCCTTGCTTGAGAGGGTGTGCTGCCCGTAGCCGATGCCCAGATAGGTGGAAGAGCTGGGGTATTTCAGGCGCAGGCTGTTCGGGTTGCCGGCCAAGCCGTTCACCGGTGCATTGACGAGGTCCGGTCGGTTCTCGGTGAGGTTGACGCCACCCACAAGACGCAGGCCGCCACCGAAGGGGAACCAGTCGGCATACACCCGGGCGCGGTTCGCCTGGAGTCCGGCGCCGGTATCCACCAGGCCCTCACTGCCGGAGCGATTCCAGTTCAGGCCCGGGGTGGAGTCACCGCGCAGGCTCAGGCTGCCGCTGAGCGAGTACAGACCGGGCAGGCCCAGTTCGGTATAAATATTCTGTGCCACTGCGGGGCCAGCCGCTGCGGAACAGACGGCCAGCGCCAGCCAATGGGCGCGTAGCGAGTTCATGACTAACCTTGAAGAATTCAGACACTGGTCTTGATTATTCAGAATATCGGCAGGCAGAAGCACTTAGATGAGCGGTGTACATGGTCTTTGTGCAGGTTCACAGCCATGTATGGAAAGACATGAGCGGGCGCTCACGTTCCGCCGACGAAAGGATTGCTCTGGCGTTCGTGGCCGAAGGTGCTTTCGGGGCCGTGGCCGGGGATGAAGACGGTGTCGTTGCCCATGGGCCACAGTCGTTCGGTGATGCTGCGGATCAGGTCGGCGTGGTTGCCCTGGGGGAAGTCGGTGCGGCCGATCGAACCGGCAAACAGCACGTCGCCGACGAAGGCGCGCTGGGCTTCGGGGGAGTGGAAGACCACGTGCCCCGGCGTGTGGCCCGGGCAGTGCCGCACGTTGAGCGTGCAGTGACCGATGCTGACGGTGTCGCCGTCCTGCAGCCAGCGGGTCGGGGTGAAGGCCTCGGCGGGCGGCAGGCCGAAACGGCGGCTCTGCTCGGCCAGGCCGTCGATCCAGAACTGGTCGCCCGGGTGCGGGCCGATGATGGGCAGGCCCAGCTGGCGGGCCAGTTCGGCGGTGCCCCCGGCGTGGTCGATGTGGGCATGCGTGAGCCAGATCTGCGTGAGCTTGAGGCCCAGGCGCGCCACCGCGGCGGTGATGCGGGGCAGGTCACCGCCCGGGTCGATGACGGCGGCTTCCAGGGTTTCGTCACACCAGACGATGGAGCAGTTCTGTTCGAAGGCGGTGACGGGAACGGTCTGGTACTTGAGCATGTTGATGGATCGAAGGCCGGGCTGGTATGCTTTCACCAGCATTTTGCATGGATCGCGGACGTCTGGCGGCCGCGATCGGGGAGCAAGTTGTTCTGCGGACCGGCGTTTACCGGCGGCAGGCAGCGGACAACAAACAGCAGGGAGACTGGATGTCACCGGCAAGTATGCACAACAAGAACACAACACAGGCAGACAGGCACAACGCAAGACCTGTCCTGGCGGGGGTCGGCATCATGGCCCTGCTCTGCACGCTGTTGTGGACCGGCGTGCTGGCCGTCGACATCCCGGCCAGCCAGTTTCTGGTGCTGCACACCACGCTGGAGCTTGCCTCCATCATCGTCTCCATGCTCGGTTTCGGCATCGCCTGGCACGCCTATTCGAGCGAGCGCCCGGGCAATATCGTGATCCTGGGCATGGTGCTGTTCGCCACCGCCTTGCTCGACTTTGGCCACACCCTGTCCTACGCCGGGATGCCGGATCTGGCGACACCGTCCAGCCCAGGCAAGGCCATCGCCTTCTGGCTGCCCGCGCGCCTGCTGGTGGCCGTCGGCCTTCTGGCCATCGCCCTGCGATCCTGGCGCCCGCTGGGCACACCGCATATCCGTCACGGGCTGATGACAGCCGTGCTGGTCTACGTGGCGCTGGTCTACTGGCTGATACTGGCCCGGCCGGATCTGCTGCCGGCCCTTTTCGTGCCCGGGCAGGGCTTGACGCCCTTCAAGGTCCGTCTGGAGTACGTGCTGGTTGCGGTCTACGGGAGCGCTGCCCTGCTGTTCTATTACCGGCAGCGCTATCGAGCCGGCACGCCGTCGTCGCATGCCAGCGACATCGACCTGTTTGCCGCGGCCGCCATCGCCGGGCTCTCCGAGCTGTTTTTCACGCGCTATGAGCGTGTCACGGACCTGGTCAATGCGACGGGTCACGTCTACAAGATCGTCAGCTATTACTTCATCTACCGCGCGGTTTTCGTCAGCAGCGTACGCCAGCCTTTCGAGGCACTGCATGAGGCGCTGGGCAAGGAAAAGACGCGTGCCGCCGAGCAGCACTCCTTCGTGCGCACGCTGGATCTGCTCGAAGAGGCGGTGATCGAGCTGGACACGCGTGGACGCATCGTCAGCGCGAACAGCGGCTGGTGGCTGCTGATCGGCGCCGCCCCGACATCGGATGTCAGCCTCATGGAGCACCTCAATGAAGAGGACCGCAGTGCCTTCGAACTCCATTTCATCAGCCTGGCGACCGGCAAAAAGGACGAGTTCCGCGGGCGCTACCGCTTCCAGTCGCCGGCGCGATCCGAGCAGTGGCTGGAGTGCCGTTTTGTGGTCGAGCGTGCCGAGACGGGCGAGATCTCCGGCGTGCGTGGTGTATTGCGTGACATCACCAAGAGCTATCTGCAGGAGCGCCACATCAGCTATATGGCGCTGCATGACGCGCTGACCGGGCTGCCCAACCGCGTGCTTCTGGAAGACCGTATCAAGCAGGCCATCCAGCAGGCGGCGCGTACCGGCAACCACGTGGCGGTGTGCTTCATCGACCTCGATCATTTCAAGAACATCAACGATGCCTATGGTCACAAGGCGGGAGATGCCCTGCTGTTGACGCTGGCGCAACTGCTCAAAGGCTGCTTGCGCGAAGGGGACACCCTGGCGCGCTGGGGGGGCGACGAGTTTGTGGTGCTGCTGCCCGATCTGCACAGCGCCGACGCGGTGCGGCAGGTGGCGCAAAAGATGGTGGAGTCCATGCGCCAGACGATCCTGCTGGACGGCTTGAGCATCAATGCCACCTTCAGCATGGGCATCGCGGTGTATCCCGATGACGAGGGCGAGGGCGACATCGACAGCCTGCTGGCCCGGGCCGACCGGGCCATGTTCTACGCCAAATCCCAGGGGCGCAACAACTTCCAGCTGTTTGCCGACATGTCATCCAAGGGCCTGGGCAAGAAGGAGCTCTACATCCAGACCCGTCTGGCCCAGGCCATCCGGGAGCGACGCATTGCCGTCTGGTTCCAGCCGCTGGTGGCGGCCGAGCCCATGCCCGATGGCCGGGTGCGGCTGGTCGGGGTGGAGGCGCTGGCGCGCTGGCACGATCCCGACCTGGGCTGGATCTCGCCTGGCAGCTTCATCCCGATGGCGGAAAACCTGGGCCTGATCGGGGAACTCGGCCTGCTGGTCCGTCGCCGGGCTTTCGAGCAGTTCCGTGCCTGGCGCCAGACCCATCCCGGACTGACACTGTCGATCAACATTTCCAAGCGCCAACTCTTCGCGACGGAGTTCATGTCCATGCTGTCGGCGGATGTCGAGGAGTATGGCCTGGACCCGCATTCGCTGGTGCTGGAAATCACCGAATCCGTGGCCTTGATGGACGTGGAGTTCGCCGAAGAACGTCTGCGTCAGTTGGCCGGGGCTGGCTTCACGCTGTCCATCGACGATTTCGGTACGGGTTATGCGTCGTTGTCGCAGCTGCACGAACTGCCGATCAGCGAGCTGAAGATCGACATTTCCTTCGTGCGCCGGATGCACAGCGAGGAAGGCCGGCGAATGACACAAGGCATCGTCAGCATGGCCCAGGCATTGCGCCTGCGTACCGTGGCTGAAGGCGTGGAGGACGAAGACACGGCGCGTGCACTGCGCGAGCTGGGCGTCGACCTTCTGCAGGGCTACCACTTCGGTCGCCCTTGTCCGGCCAGCGAGCTCGAAGCGTTGCCCCTGTTCGCTCCTGGTGCTCACTGCACCGGGTGAGGGTTCGTGCGCGCCACGCATTTCTCGGCACAATCCAGTCCATGAATCCGTCCCAGCCCCCCGATATTTCCCGCCTGCTGCCCGCCGATGACGTGCAGCGCGCCATGTTGCACAACGAGGTGCATGCCCGTCCCTCGGCACGTATCCGCCTGCCGGCCCTGGTGGTCTACGTGGCCGTGCTCAATGAAGGCATCAGCCGCGAGCAGGAGTGCGAGCACCTGCGCCGCCTGCCCGGCCAGCAGGATCTCACGCCCGAGCGCCTGCAGGGCAACTTCCTGCGCCTGCGCTTCGAGGGCTATACCGTCAAGTGGGAACGGCACACCGAGTTCACGCGTTATTCCATCGTGCAGCCGCTGCCCGCGCACGCGCACCTGGGCGCCAGCGATCCCGAACTGTTGTCTGCCCTGGTGGTGGCGCCCGGGTGGTTGCGCGAGATACCGGGCCGCACCATTGCCGCCATCAAGCTGGCCATGGTGCACGGCGACCTGAAGGCGCCAGAGGCGACCATGGCCCAGGCGCGTGACTGGTTCGGCGGCCATCCCCTGGTGGCCTCGGTCATGGGCAACAACGGCCACTCTCTGGCGGTCACCGACTTCCAGCTGCGCGACAGCGGCTTCGAGCGCCTGCTGGTGATCGCACCGTCCGCCACGTCCGAGACGCGAGCCGGCCGTATTTCACAGCGACTGCTGGAACTGGAGACCTACCGCCTCATGGCCCTGCGCGGACTGCCCGTGGCCAAGGGGCTGGGCCCCATGCTGAGCGATGCCGAGCGGCAGCTGGCCGACATCACGGCGCAGCTGGAGAACAAGTCGGCTTCCGAGCAGGAGTTGCTGGACACGCTGGTCTCGCTGGCCGGTCGGGTCGAGCGCGCCACGGCCGAACACGACTACCGCTTCTCGGCCACACGGGCCTATGACACCCTCGTGGGGCAGCGCCTGACCGAGCTGCGCGAGCAGCCCGTCTCCGGCACCCAGACCCTGGGCGAATTCCTGCAGCGCCGCCTTTCGCCGGCCATGGCCACGGTCGTGGCCACGGCGCAGCGCCTGGCCTCGCTCTCCGAGCGCGTGTCGCGCGCCAGCGCCTTGCTGCGCACGCGCGTGGACATTGCCACCGAGGTGCAGAACCAGCAGTTGCTGGCCAAGCTCACCCGCGGGCAGGAACTGCAGCTGCGCCTGCAGTCCACCGTGGAAGGCCTGTCCATCGCGGCCATTTCCTACTATGTGGTCAGCCTGCTGCTCTACGGCGTCAAGGCCGTCAAGGCGATGGGCGTGCCGCTCAATACAGAGATTGCCGTCGGCGCGCTGATCCCGCTGGTGCTCTGGGGCGTGTGGCGCACCACCCGGCGCATCCACGCCAGGCTGCACGCCGGGCGCTGAGCGACGGTCAGATCAGCCCTTCGTAGACGACGGTCAGGGGGGCGTGGTCGGAGAACTTCTCGCCTTTGTAGATGGATTCGCTGCGCGCCCGCGCGGCCAGCGCCGGCGTGGCCAGGTGGTAATCGATGCGCCAACCCACGTTCTTGGCGTAGGCCTGGCCGCGGTTGCTCCACCAGGTGTAGGCGGCCTCGGTGGCCTCGGGCTGCAGCTGGCGGTAGACGTCCACCAGGCCGCCTTCGCCCAGCAGGCGCGTCATCCAGGCGCGCTCCTCGGGCAGGAAGCCGGAGTTCTTCAGGTTGCCCTTCCAGTTCTTCAGGTCCATCTCCTTGTGCGCGATGTTGACGTCACCGGTGACGATGAACTCGCGTTCCTGCCGGAGCTGCTGCAGGTGCGGGTAGATCTGGTCGAGGAAGCGGAACTTGGCCTGCTGCCGCTCTTCACCGGACGAGCCGCTCGGGAAATAGCAACTGATCAGTGAAAGCTTGCGCTGCGGTGTATCAAAGCGCAACTCCACGTAACGGCCCTCGGCGTCGAATTCGGGCGAGCCGTAGCCGATGCGCACGTCGCTGGGTTCGTGCCGGGTGTAGAGGCCTACGCCCGAGTAGCCCTTCTTCTCGGCAAAATGGAAATGGCCGCGCAGGCCCGAGAGTTCCTCGAAGCGCCCGGCCACGTCGCCGGCCTGCGCCTTGACTTCCTGCACGCCAATACAATCGGGGCGCGTCTGGTCCAGCCAGGCTTCCAGCCCCTTGCTGGTGGCCGAACGGATGCCGTTGAGGTTGAGGCTGACGAGTTTGAACAAGGAATTTCCCATGGTGGACGGTGTGGAGGGTGGTCGGGACAGCCTGGCCCAGGATTTCGTGGCCTTTGCGGTCGAATGTGGCGTGCTGCGTTTTGGCGAATTCAAGACCAAGGCCGGTCGTCTCTCCCCGTATTTCTTCAATGCAGGACTGTTCGACGACGGCGCCAAGCTGGGCCGGCTGGCCGAATTCTATGCCCGCCGGCTGATCGCGTCCGGCATCGAGTTCGACATGATCTTCGGCCCGGCCTACAAGGGCATTCCGCTGGGCGCGGCGCTGGCCGTGGAACTGGCGCGGCGCGGGCGCAACGTGCCCTTTGCCTACAACCGCAAGGAGGCCAAGGACCACGGCGAGGGCGGCACCCTGGTGGGCGCGCCGCTCAAGGGCCGGGTGCTCATCGTCGACGATGTGATGTCTGCCGGCACCGCCGCGCGCGAGTCCATTGCCCTGATCGAGGCGGCCGGCGCCCGGCCGCACGGGGTGGTGATTGCCCTGGACCGGCAGGAAATGGCCACTGAAAACGGCCAGGACGTGCCTTACAGCGCCGTGCAATATGTACGAAATCGCCTGGGATTGCAGGTGGCCGCCATTGCGAAGCTGGCCGATTTACTGCAGTATTTGGAACAACACAGCCGCGCCGGCCTGGCCGCCGACCATCAGCGCGTGCTGGCTTACCGGCAGACATACGGCGTCCAGGACACTTGAACATGAAGCGATTGGCAGGAATGGTAGGGGTGGGTGTGCTGCTGGCTGGCAGCACCTTGCAGGTCTACGCGCAGGGCAGCGCCGAGGGTGGCATCTACACCTGCATCGATGCCAAGGGGCGCAAGCTCACCTCCGATCGTCCCATCCGTGAATGCGCCGACCGAGAGCAAAGGCTGCTCAACCCCAGCGGCACGGTGCGCGCCATCATCGGCCCCACCCTGACCGGGCCGGAACGTGCCGCCCTGGAGGCCAGAAAACGCCGTGAAGCCGAGGAGCAGGCGCGCCAGGCCGAGGAAAAACGCCGTGAGCGCGCCCTGCTGGTGCGTTATCCCAGCCGCTCCGTGCACGACAAGGAGCGCTCCGAAGCCCTGGCCTCCATCAGTCTGGTGCGGCAGGCGGCGATCAACCGCGTCAAGGAGCTGGAGCGTCAGCGCAGGGAACTCGACACCGAGCTGGAGTTCTACGCCAAGGATCCGAGCAAGGTGCCACCCTCGCTCCAGCGCCTGGTAGATGAGAATGCGAAAAGCATGGCGGTGCAGGAGCGTTTCATCGCCGACCAGGAAGCCGAGATGGGGCGTGTCAACGGTCGTTTCGACGAGGAGCTGGTGCGCCTGCAGCAGCTCTGGGCGCAGATCGCCGCGCCGTCGAACTGAACCTTCCCGGCCGGCCGGCCGCAGCCGGCCGTCTGCCCGCTGAAGAGACTCAAGCCAGCTTGCTGCGCAGCAGGTCGTTGACCTGTTGCGGATTGGCCTTGCCCTTGCTGGCCTTCATGACCTGACCCACGAGCGCGTTGAAGGCCTTGTCCTTGCCGGCCCTGAACTGCGCCACGTTGTCGGCGTTGGCGGCGATCACCTCGTCGATGATCTTTTCCAGCGCGCTACTGTCGTTCATCTGCTTGAGGCCGAGGCGCTCGATCACAGCGTCAACCTCGTCGCCCTGTCCAGTCCAAAGCTCGCCAAAGACCTTCTTGGCACTGGCGTTGGAAATGGTCCCATCGGTGATGCGCGTGATCAGTTTCGCGAGTGCCTCAGCCGGCACTCGAATAACTTCAACGCCGGGCGTGTCATCGCGCACTTCGCTTGCCTCTGGCGCGCCTTCTTCGTCGCGCGCACCTTCCGTCATGAAGCGGCGCACGTCGTTGGTGACCCAGTTGGCGGCCAGCTTAGGTTGCTGGCATGCCTTGGCGGTCTTCTCGAAATAGCTCGCGATACCTTTGCTTTGTGTCAGCGTGACGGCGTCGTATTCCGAGAGGCCGTAGTCGGCCACGAAGCGCGCCGCCATGGCACGCGGCAGCTCGGGCAGTTCGCTGCGCACGCGTTCGATCCACTCCGGCTCGATCACCAGCGGCGGCAGGTCCGGGTCGGGGAAATAGCGGTAATCGGCCGCGTCTTCCTTGGTGCGCATGGAACGCGTCTCGCCGGTGTCGGGGTCGAACAGCACGGTGGCCTGCTGGATGGCGTGGCCGTCCTCGATCTGCTCGATCTGCCAACGCACTTCAAAGTCGATGGCCTGCTGCATGAACTTGAAACTGTTCAGGTTCTTGATCTCGCGGCGTGTGCCCAGCGGCTGGCCGGGCTTGCGCACCGAGACATTAGCGTCGCAACGGAAGCTGCCTTCCTGCATGTTGCCGTCGCAGATGCCGATCCAGGTCACGATCTTGTGCAGTTCCTTGGCGTAGGCCACGGCCTCGTCACTGGAGCGCATGTCGGGCTCGGTCACGATCTCCAGCAAGGGCGTGCCCGCGCGGTTCAGGTCGATGCCGCTTTGGCCGATGAAGTCCTCGTGCAGCGACTTGCCCGCATCCTCTTCCAGGTGGGCGCGCACCAGGCGCACCGTCTTCTTCTCGTCGCCGAGGAAGAAGGACACCTCGCCCCCCTGCACCACCGGGATCTCGAACTGGCTGATCTGGTAGCCCTTGGGCAGGTCGGGGTAGAAGTAGTTCTTGCGCGCAAAAATGCTGCGCGGTGCGATGTGCGAGCCGATGGCCAGACCGAACTCGATGGCACGTTCGACCGCGCCGCGGTTCATCACCGGCAGGGTGCCCGGCAGGGCCAGGTCCACGGCGCAGGCCTGGGTGTTGGGTTCGGCGCCGAAAGCGACCGAAGCGCGGCTGAAGATCTTGCTCTGGGTGGAGAGCTGGGCGTGGGTCTCGAAGCCGATGACGACTTCGTAACCTTGAACGAGTTTGGCTGTCATCTCAATAACCTCCCGGGGTGCGGAGGTGGAAGTCGGTCACCTGCTGGTAACGGTGGGCGATGTTGAGCAGCTTGGCCTCTTGCAGGTAGTTGCCGATCAGCTGCAGGCCGACAGGCATGTTGTTCGCGCCAAAACCGCAGGGCACGCTCATGCCGGGCAGGCCGGCCAGCGAGGCGGGCAGCGTGTAGATGTCGGCCAGGTAGGCCGCCACCGGGTCGTCGGCCTTGTCGCCAATTTGCCAGGCCACCGTCGGGGCCACCGGGCCGGCGATCACGTCGCATTGCCGCAAGGCCTGCTGGAAGTCGTCGGCGATCATGCGGCGGATCTTCTGCGCCTGCAGGTAGTAGGCGTCGTAATAGCCGTGAGATAGCACGTAGGTGCCCACCATGATGCGGCGCTTGACCTCGTCGCCAAAGCCTTCGGCGCGGGTGTTCCTGTACATCTCGAGCAGGTCGCTGTACTTTTCGGTGCGATGGCCGAACTTCACGCCGTCGAAACGCGAGAGGTTGGAACTGGCCTCGGCCGGGGCGATGATGTAGTAAACCGGAATCGCGAGTTCGGTGCGCGGCAACGAGATCTCGACCAGTTTGGCGCCCAGTTTCTCGTATTCCTTGAGCGCGGCGTCGATGGCGGCGCGCACGTCGGCGGCCAGGCCGGCGCCAAAGAACTCCTTGGGGATGCCGATGCGCAGGCCGTCGAGCTGGTCGTTGAGCGAGCGTGAGAAATCTTCCGCCGGCACGTCCAGCGAGGTCGAGTCGCGGTCCAGGTCCGGGCCGCACAGGGCCGAGAGCAGCAGGGCGCAGTCTTCAGCGCTGCGTGCCATGGGGCCGGCCTGGTCCAGGCTGGAGGCGTAGGCGATCATGCCGTAGCGGCTGGCGCGGCCGTAGGTGGGCTTGATGCCCGTGATGCCGCAGAAGGCGGCGGGCTGGCGGATGGAGCCGCCGGTGTCGGTGCCGCTGGCGGCCGGGGCCAGGCGTGCGGCCACGGCGGCGGCGCTGCCACCCGAGGAGCCGCCGGGGGTGCGGCTGCGGTCCCAGGGGTTGCGCACGGGGGTCGGGGCTCTGTGACCCACGGCCGGCACGGCCACGCTCTCGTTGGCCGAGCCCATGGCGAATTCGTCGCAGCTGAGCTTGCCCAGCGTCACGGCGCCGGCTTCGGCGAGGCGGCGCACGACCGTGGCGTCGAAAGGCGAGCGGTAGTCGGCCAGCATCTTCGAACCAGCGGTGGAAACGAAGTCTTTCGTGACGAAGATGTCCTTGTGCGCGATGGGCACACCGGCCAGGGGGCCGGCCGCGCCCGCGGCCAGCGCCGCATCGGCCGCGCGGGCCTGCGCCAGGGTGGCTTCTTCATCCACGGCCAGGAAGGCTGCGAGGTCCTGGTGGGCGCGCATGCGCCCGAGGAAATGCTGCGCGGTTTCCGTGGCGGAAACCTTCTTCTCGCGCAGTTGGCGGGCCAGCCCGGTGAGGGTGAGTTGGTGCAGTTCGGACATCACTCGATCACCTTGGGCACGAGGAACAGGCCGCGTTCGACGGCGGGCGCGCTTTGCTGGTTGGCTTCGCGCTGGTTGGGCTCGCTGGCCAGGTCTTCGCGCAGGCGCAGGGCGGCCTGACCGGACACGGCGGCCATGGTGGGATGGGCCAGGGGCTCGATGCCGGCGGTATCGACGGCACGCATCTGCTCGACGATGGCAAAGAAGCCGTTGATGCGCTCCCGCATGCGGGCGCTCTCCTCGGGAGAGAGCGCCAGACGGGCCAGATTGGCGATGCGCGAGATGTCGTCAGGGTTCAGGGACATGGCAGCAGGGGTTGAAACCGGGTGTAATCCCAGGGCCCGGAGGCCCCGAAATAGCGGGTTATACACAGGGGATAGGGTATTATCCCGCCTTTAGTGGCATCGATTCCTGTCCACAGGAATTACGGTGCCACGCCACGAGTCAAACCCGCGCGTTTTGCGCATCGGGCGACGGGCGAACGAAGGTCGGCCGTGCCCACAGAGAGGAACGAGCAATGTTTGGAGCTTTCCGTCAGTATTTTTCCACTGACCTGGCCATCGACCTGGGCACGGCCAACACCCTGATCTACGTGCGCGACCGCGGTATCGTGCTGGACGAGCCTTCGGTGGTGGCCATCCGCCACGAAGGCGGTCCGCAGGGCAAGAAGACCATCCAGGCCGTGGGCCGTGAAGCCAAGGCCATGCTGGGCAAGGTGCCCGGCAACATCGAGGCCATCCGCCCGATGAAGGACGGCGTGATCGCCGACTTCACTGTCACCGAGCAGATGCTCAAGCAGTTCATCAAGATGGTCCACCCGCGCGGCGTGTTCAAACCCAGCCCGCGCATCATCATCTGCGTGCCCTGTGGCTCGACCCAGGTCGAGCGCCGCGCCATCCGCGAATCGGCCCTGGGCGCCGGTGCCAGCGACGTCTACCTGATCGAGGAGCCCATGGCCGCGGCCATCGGTTCGGGCCTGCCCGTGTCGGAAGCCAGCGGCTCCATGGTGGTGGACATCGGCGGCGGCACCACCGAGGTCGGCGTGATCTCCCTGGGCGGCATGGTCTACAAGGGCTCGGTCCGCGTGGGCGGCGACAAGTTCGACGAAGCCATCATCAACTACATCCGCCGCAACTACGGCATGCTGATCGGCGAGCCCACGGCCGAAGCCATCAAGAAGAACATCGGCTCGGCCTTCCCCGGCAGCGAAGTGCGCGAGATGGAAGTGCGTGGCCGCAACCTGTCCGAAGGTGTGCCGCGCAGCTTCACGATCTCGTCCAACGAAATCCTCGAAGCCCTGACCGATCCGCTCAACAACATCGTCTCGGCCGTGAAAAATGCGCTGGAGCAGACCCCGCCCGAACTCGGCGCCGACATCGCCGACCGCGGCATGATGCTGACGGGCGGTGGCGCGCTGCTGCGCGATCTGGACCGCCTGCTGTCGGAGGAAACCGGCCTGCCCGTGCTGGTGGCCGAGGACCCGCTGACCTGCGTGGTGCGCGGCTGCGGCATCGCCCTGGAACGCATGGATCGTCTCGGCGCCATCTTCACCAACGAGTAATCAACAAGGTCAGCGATGCCACTTGGTACGCTGGACAGGGCACCTCCCCCGTTCTTCCGGCAGGGCGCTTCGGCCCTGTCCAAGCTCATGCTGTTCAGCGCCGTGGCGCTGTTCCTCATGGTGGCGGACACGCGTTTTCAGCTCACCGGTCCGGTGCGCATGACCATCGCTTCGGTGCTTTATCCGGTGCAATGGGCCCTGTTGCAGCCGGTGACCTGGACGCGTGACGGTTTTCGCCAGGTGCAGTCGCTGCGCAGTGCGCAGGACGACGCCACCACCCTGCGCGAGCAGCTGCGCCTGCAGGCGCCGCGTGTGCAGCAGTTCGACCAGCTGTCCCAGGAGAACGAGCGCCTGCGCCAGCTGCTGGAACTGCGCGCGCGCATGCCCACGCCCGGCCTGGCCGCGCAGGTGCTCTACGACGCGGCCGATCCCTATGCGCACAAGGTCATCATCGACAAGGGCCTGATCCACGGCGTGAGCGCCGGTGCCCCGGTGCTCGACGAATCGGGCGTGCTGGGCCAGGTGACCCGGGTCTACCCTTCGTTGAGCGAGGTGACGCTGGTGATCGACGCCGACCAGGCCATCCCCGTGCTCAATATCCGCACCGGCGTGCGCGCCGTGGCCTTTGGCGATCCGAGCCTGCATGGCGGTGCCCTGGAGCTGCGCTACATGGGCAGCAATGCCGACGTGCAGCCTGGCGACATCCTGACCACCAGCGGCATCGACGGCGTGTTCCCGCCGGGCCTGCCGGTGGCGCGGGTCGAGAAGGTCGAGCGCCGCGTTGAACTGCCCTTTGCGCTGATCTATTGCGTGCCGCAGGCCCGGGTGGCCGGCGCCTCGCAGGTGCTGGTGCTGCCCACGCTGGCCGGCCAGCAGCCGCCGCGTCCGCAGGACAAGGTCGTGATCGCGCCGAAACCGGGCAAGAAGGACGGCGGCAAGGGGGTGCAGAAATGATCATGCGCCCCGGTCAGCAGCTCTTGCTGCCCGCCAACCCCCTCTTCATCTGGGGCAGCCTGGCGGGGGCTTTCGGCCTCAACCTGCTGCTCAACATCGCGCTCTGGGGGCGCGCGCCCTGGGCGCCGGACCTGTTGGCCCTGACCCTGGTCTTCTGGGGTGTGCACCAGCCGCAGCGCATCGGCATCGGGGCGGCCTTCGTGTTCGGCCTGCTGATGGACGTGCACCAGGGCAGCGTGCTGGGGCAGCACGCCCTGGCCTACTCGGTGCTGAACTTCCTGGCCATCGCCATCCATCGCCGTCTGCTGTGGTTCACGCTGGCCTCGCAGTCGGTGCACGTGCTGCCCCTGCTGATCGCCGCCCATTCGGTGGCGCTGGCCGTGCGCCTGATGGTGGGCGGCAATTTCCCGGGCTTTTCCATGCTGCTGGCGCCGTTGATCGAGGCGCTGCTGTGGCCGCTGGCCTCCATGCTGCTGCTGCTGCCGCAGCGGCGCGCGCCCGACCCCGACGCCAACCGGCCGCTGTAGCCTGCCGCCATGACCGAACTGCGCAACGTCGAAGCCGACCTGCATCGCTTCCGTGCGCGCGGGCTGGTCGTCTCCGCGCTGGTGTTCGCCTGCTTCCTGATCCTGTTTTTCCGGCTGGTCTACCTGCAGGTGGTCCGCCATGCCGAGTTGCAGGAGCAGGCCGAGATCAACCGCACCACGGTCGTGCCGCTGGTGCCCACGCGCGGTCTGATCCTGGACCGCAACGGCATTCCGCTGGCGACCAACTACTCGGCCTACACGCTGGAAATCACGCCCTCCCAGGTCGCCAATCTGGAGCAGACCACCAACGAACTGGCCGACATGGTCGAGATCACTCCGCGCGACCGCCGGCGTTTCCGCAAGCTCATGGAAGAGACCAAGGGCGCCGAGTCCCTGCCCATCCGCACGCGCCTGTCCGACGAGGAGGTGGCGCGCTTCGCCGTGCAGCGTTATCGCTTCAGCGGCGTGGACATCCGCGCGCGCCTGTTCCGCAACTACCCCTGGGGGGAGCTCGGCAGCCATGTGGTGGGCTACATCGGCCGCATCAACCCGGCCGAAAAGAAGGAGCAGGAGGAGTGGGATGACGAGGACCAGGCCAACTACCGCGGCACCGATTACATCGGCAAACTCGGCGTGGAGCAAAGCTTCGAGAAACACCTGCACGGCATCACGGGTTTCGAGCGCGTCGAGACCTCGGCCGGTGGGCGCGCCGTGCGCAAGCTCGCCAGCAGCCTGGCCAAGCCAGGCAACAACGTGGTGCTGTCCATCGACATCAAGCTGCAGAACCTGATCGAAGAGATGTTCGGCGCACGGCGCGGTGCGCTGGTGGCGCTCGACCCCAGCAACGGCGAGATCCTGGCCTTCGTCAGCAAGCCGACCTTCGACCCGAACATGTTCGTCGAAGGCATCGACCTCGAGTCCTGGCAGGCGCTCAACGAGTCGATCGAGAAACCGCTGCTGAACCGGGCCCTGCGTGGCACCTACCCGCCGGGCTCGACCTACAAGCCTTTCATGGCCATGGCGGCGCTGGAGACTGGCAAGCGCTCGCCGTCCACCATCGTCTACGACGGCGGTTCCTGGACCTTCGGCGACCACACCTTCCGCAGCCACGGTGATGGCGGGCTGGGCCCGGTGGACATGCACCGCAGCATCGTCAAGTCCAGCAACGTCTACTACTACTCCCTGGCCAACGAGCTGGGCGTGGACGCCATCCACGATTTCATGAAACCCCTGGGTTTCGGCCAGCTCACGGGTATCGACATCCAGGGCGAGGTGCGCGGCGTGCTGCCCAGCCAGGCCTGGAAGCGCCGGACCTACAAGCGGCCGGAGCAGCAGAAATGGTATGCCGGTGAAACCATTTCACTGGGCATCGGCCAGGGTTACAACACCTTCACCATGCTGCAGCTGGCGTCGGCCACGGGCACGCTGGCCAACAACGGGGTCAAGTACACGCCCCATCTGGTCATCGGCACGCAGGATGCCGGGAGTACGGTGATACAGGACGTGGCCAAGAAACAGCCGGAGAACCTGCGCTACGGCCAGCAGAACCTGGCCGTCGTGCGCCGGGCGCTGGCGGCCGTCACGCAGGACGGCACCTCGGCGCGCTCCTTCCTCGGCGCCAAGTACCTCAGCGCCGGCAAGACCGGCACCGCGCAAGCCGTGACCATCGGCCAGAAGGAGAAGTACGATGCGCGCAAGATGGAGGAACACCAGCGCGATCACGCGCTGTACATCGCCTTCGCACCGGTGGACGAGCCCAAGATCGCCCTGGCGGTGATCGTGGAGAACTCGGGTTTCGGTGCCGAGCATGCCGCCCCGATGGCGCGGCGCGTGTTCGACTACTGGCTGCTGGGCCAGTACCCGAGCGAGGAAGACCTGGCCGCCGTCAAGCAGGGCCGTGCGGCGACGCCGATCGGCAAGCCGCGCCTGGCGGCCGAGGTGGCCTGGCCGCCCAAGGGCAAGGCAGGCGTGCAGGTGGCTGTGGAGCCGTGACCCTCTCCCCTCGCTAGCGCAGGAAAGCGTCGTAGCCGGTCTTGAGGATCAGCGCACTCACCACCATGATGAAGACGCCGCGCACAAAGCCGGCACCGTGCTTGAGTGCCAGTCGTGTGCCCAGCAGGCTGCCCACGATATTGGCCAGCGCCAGCGTCAGCGCGAAATGCCACCAGACATGGCCCTTGAGGGCGAACAGCAGGAGCGCCGAGAGGTTGCTGCTGAGGTTGAGCAGCTTGGCCCCGGCCGAAGCGTGCAGGAAGTCATAACCCAGCCAGCGCACGAAGAGGAAGACGAAAAAGCTGCCGGTGCCCGGACCGAAGAAGCCGTCGTAGAAGCCGATCAGCAGGCCCACCGTGCCGGCGGCCAGCAGCTCCTGGCGGCCCGCATAACGCGGCGCATGGTGTCGGCCCAGCTCCTTTTTCATCAGCGTGTAGACCAGCACCAGCAGCAGCACGGCCGGCAGCAGCTTGCGCAGGAAATCCGGCGCGATCAGCGTGACCAGCCAGGCCCCGGCCAGCGCGCCGGCAAAAGACAGGGCCATGGCCGGGAGCATGGTGCGCCAGCGCAGGTCCACGCGCCGCACGTACTGCACCGAAGCGAAGGCCGTGCCCCAGACCGAGGCGGACTTGTTGGTGCCGAAGAGGGTGGCCGCATGGGCCGTGGGGTAGGCGGCAAACAGGGCCGGCAACAGGACCAGGCCGCCGCCGCCCACGATGGCGTCGACGAAACCGGCCAGCAGCGAGGCCAGCGTGACGAGAAAAAATTCCATGAAGAACCGGGACTACAAATAAAAAGGCACCGGGGTTAGCGGTGCCTTGGTGAACGCCATCTGCTCTGGATGGTATCAATTTTCTTGTACGTTTGAGTCGAAGTCTTCCTCGGTTCCTCTCATGCGGCGCCCGGGGCGCGCTTGCGAGTGGTCGTAATGTAAGTCAGTGCGCCAGGCGCCGGACTAGGGGTTTCCCCGGGCCGGGCCGGCGGTTGGTCCAGGCTGTGGCACGGATACTGCTTCCCGGCTGGTCCGTGTCCTGCAGGAAACCACCATGCTCGAGAGTGAACGCATCGCCATCGCCGCCCATCTGCACGTGCAGCTGCGCCGGGTCACCGGACGGGTGACCGATACCGAATGGATGGCCCGCAACCTGGAATATGCCGACGACGTGGTGCGCTTTGCCCGCGCTGCCGCCCTGGAAAAAGGCCTGGACGAGCTGGCCGAACTGGCGCACCGCATGGATGCCGCCATGCAGGCCCTGCGCCCTGCACCAAAACCAGTCAAGGCCGTGCCCAAGGTGATGCCCAGGGAAGAGGCATCGGTCTTGTCGGGGCTGGAGGCGCGTTACGTCGGGCGTCTGCGCTGAGCAGCTTGCTCAGGCCTCGCTCAGGATCAGGTGTGCCGCGCGCTCGGCGATCATCAAGGTCGGTGAGTTGGTGTTGCCGCTGGTGATGGTGGGCATGACACCGGCATCGGCTACGCGCAGGCCGCGGATGCCGCGCACGCGCAGCTGCGGGTCGACCACGGCCATGGGGTCGTCCGCACGTCCCATGCGCGTGGTGCCCACCGGGTGGAAGATGGTGGTGGCGATGTCGCCGGCCAGTCGCGCCAGGTCTTCGTCGCTCTGGTACTGCACACCGGGTTTCCATTCCTGCGGCTGGTACTTCGCCAGCGCCGGTTGCTCCACGATGCGACGGGTCACGCGCAGCGAATCGGCCGCCACCTTGCGGTCCTGTTCGGTGCTCAGGTAGTTGGGCGCAATCGCCGGTGCATCCTCGAAGCGATTGCTGCGGATCTGGATGGTGCCCCGGCTGGTCGGGTTGAGGTTGCAGACGCTGGCGGTGAAGGCGTTGAAACCGTGCAGCGGTTCACCGAAGGCGTCCAGCGAGAGCGGTTGCACGTGGTATTCGATGTTGGGCCAGGGCTGGGCCGGGTCGCTCCGGGTGAAGGCACCGAGCTGGCTGGGCGCCATGCTCATGGGGCCGCTGCGCTTGATTGCGTACTCCAGCCCGATCATGGCCTTGCCCCACAGGCTGTTGGCCATGGTGTTGAGCGTCTTGACACCCTGCACCTTGTAGACCGAGCGGATCTGCAGGTGGTCCTGCAGGTTGGCACCAACGCCGGGCAGCTCGTGCACCACGGGCACCTCGTGGCGGCGCAGCAGTTCGCCCGGGCCGATGCCCGAAAGCTGCAGGATCTGCGTGGAGCCCACGCTGCCTGCGGTCAGCACCACCTCACGCGTGGCGGTGGCCGTCACCATCTCCTGGCCGGTCCAGACCTGCACGCCGGTGCATTGCTTGCCGCCATCGGGCGCGGTGTCCACGACCAGGCGCGCCACCTGCGCCGAAGTCCAGAGCTCGAAGTTGGGGCGTCCGTAGCATTTCGGGCGCAGGAAGGCCTTGGCCGTGTTCCAGCGCCAACCGCTCTTCTGGTTGACTTCGAAGTAACCCACGCCTTCGTTGTTGCCGCGGTTGAAGTCCTCGCTGGCAGGGATGCCGGCCTGTTGCGCCGCTTGAGAAAAGGCGTCCAGCACGTCCCAGCGCAGGCGCTGCTTCTCGATGCGCCATTCGCCCCCCGTGATGTGGTGGCGCATCAGCGTGCGGTAGTGGTCGGTGGGGTGTTTTTTGAGGTCGAGCAGCTCGGTCGGCACGCCTTTGGCGCCGTGCAGGGCGTCGGCGCCCTTGTAGTAGTCCTCGTGGTGCTTGAAGTAGGGCAGCACCTGGTCCCAGCGCCAGCCGTCGTCGCCGGTCAGCTGCGCCCACTGGTCATAGTCGCGCGACTGGCCGCGCATGTAGATCATGCCGTTGATGCTGGAGCAGCCGCCCAGGGTCTTGCCGCGCGGGTAACGCAGGCTGCGGCCGTTCAACCCGGCGGCCGGCTCGGTGTTGTAGAGCCAGTCGGTGCGCGGGTTGCCGATGCAGTAGAGGTAGCCCACCGGGATGTGGATCCAGTGGTAGTCATCCCGGCGCCCCGCCTCGATCAGCAGCACGCGCTTGCTGGCGTCCATGCTGAGCCGGTTGGCCAGCAGACATCCCGCCGTGCCGGCGCCGATGATGATGTAGTCGAACGTCATGTCGCTCATGGTGTGGGCTCTGCTGGGCTGGCGTTGGCGGGGGCTGCTTGCACGGGGCGGCGAGGCGGGCTCAGAGGCGCTGCGCTTTGCCACATCACCCGCCCCGCCGCCCCGCACACCGGGCTTGAGGGGCATGCGAAGACTGCAAAGGCGTCATTTGCTCGTAGGCATGGCGAACTCGGCACCCTTGCCGATGCTCTCCGGCCAGCGCTGCATCACCGACTTCTGCTTGGTATAAAAGCGCACGCCTTCTTCGCCGTAGGCGTGCATGTCGCCGAACAGCGAACGCTTCCAGCCGCCGAAGCCGTGCCAGGCCATGGGCACGGGAATCGGCACGTTGATGCCGACCATGCCGACCTGGATGCGGCGGGCGAATTCGCGCGCCGCATGACCGTCACGCGTGTAGCAGGCCACGCCGTTGCCGAACTCGTGGTCGTTGACCAGCTTCACGGCGGTGGCGAAGTCGGGCACACGCACGCAGGCCAGCACCGGGCCGAAAATCTCTTCCTTGTAGATTTTCATCTCGGGCGTGACGTGGTCGAACAGCGTGCCACCCAGCCAGAAGCCTCCTGAGCAGCCGGCACCGGCCGCCTTGCCCTGGAAGCCGCGGCCATCCACCAGCAGCTTGGCGCCTTCCTTGGCGCCGTGCTCGATGTAGCCCGTGATGCGCTGGTGCGCGATACTGGTGACGATGGGGCCCATCTCGGCATCCAGCTCCATGCCGTTCTTGATCTTGAGTGTCTTGGTGCGCTCGATCAGCTTGGGCATGATCTTGTCGGCCACGTCGCCCACCAGCACCGCCACCGAGATGGCCATGCAACGCTCGCCGGCCGAGCCGTAGGCCGCGCCGATCAGGCCGTCCACCGCCTGGTCCAGGTCGGCGTCGGGCATGACCACCATGTGGTTCTTGGCGCCGCCCAGGGCCTGCACGCGCTTGCCGTTGCGTGCGCCAGTCTCATAGATGTAGTTGGCAATCGGCGTGGAGCCCACGAAGCTGATGGCCTTGACGTCATGGTGGGCCAGCAGCGCGTCCACGGCCTCCTTGTCGCCCTGCACCACGTTGAACACGCCGTCGGGCAGGCCGGCCTTCTTCAGCAGCTCGGCCATGAAGAGCGAGGGGCTGGGGTCGATCGGGCTGGGCTTGAGGATGAAGGTATTGCCTGCGGCCAAGGCCACCGGGAACATCCACATCGGCACCATCACGGGGAAGTTGAAGGGCGTGATGCCCGCCACCACGCCCAGGGGCTGGCGCATGGTCCAGTTGTCCATGCCGGTGGAGACCTGCTCGGTGTAGTCGCCCTTGAGCAGCTGCGGAATGCCAGTGGCGAATTCCAGGATCTCGATGCCGCGCGTCACCTCGCCTTGGGCGTCGGTGAAGACCTTGCCGTGTTCGGCGGTGATCAGGCGCGCCAGGTCGTCGCGGTGGTGGTTCATCAGTTCGAGGAACTTGAACAGGATGCGCGCGCGGCGCAGCGGCGAGGTGTCGGCCCAGGCCGGGAAGGCGGCCTGCGCGACGGCCACGGCCTTGTCGACTTCGGCCGCGCTGGCGAGGGCGGTGCGACCGCTGACGGCGCCGGTGGCGGGGTTGTAGACGTCCTGCGCGCGGCCGGACGTGCCGGCGGCGATCTTGCCGGCGATGTAGTGGTCAATATTTGCAATGCTCATGGTGAAGTCTCCTCGGGGATGGCGAAGTGTCGGGGAAATCCAGGCATTTTTCCAATGATTTGCCCAAAATGGTGGTATAAATTTTTCAAATATGGCTACCGTTCCCGACCTCCAGGCTTTGCGCGCCTTTGTCGCCGTGGCGCGGGAGGGCAATGTCTCGCGCGCGGCGGCCCGTTTGCACCTGAGCCAACCGGCCGTCAGTTTGCAGCTCAAGGCTCTCGCTGAACTTACAGGCCTGCAGCTGTTCACGCGCACGCCGCACGGCCTGGCGCTCACGCCCGACGGTGCGGCCCTGCTGCCGCAGGCCGAAAAGGCGCTGGCGGCGCTCGCCGATTTCGGCCAGGCGGCGCAAAGCCTGCACAGCACCGTGCGCGGCCGCCTGCGCATCGGCACCATCCTCGACCCCGAGTTCATTCGCCTCGGCGCCTTCCTCAAGGAACTGGTGGAGACCGCGCCGCAGATCGAAACCGAACTGCGCCAGGGCATGAGCGGCGAGGTGCTGGCGCAGATCGGGCGCGGCGAACTGGATGTCGGTTTCTACCTGGGCTTGCCGGGGGAAACGCAGGAGGGGCCGTACGAGGCGCGCGTGCTTTCGCACTTCAGCTACCGCGTGCTGGCGCCGGCTGGCTGGGGCGAACAGGTGCTGGGCCGCGACTGGAAGGCCCTGGCCGCCCTGCCCTGGATCGCCACGCCGCCGGCCTCGGCTCACCACCGCCTGCTGGCCGGTGTCTTCGGTCCGCTGGGCGTGAGCCCGCGCCAGGTGGCCCTGGTGGACCAGGAGGCGTCCATGCTGGACCTGGTGCGCTCCGGCGTAGGCCTGAGCCTGGTGCGCGAGTCCATCGCCATCACCGAGGCGCAGGCGCGCGGCCTGGTGGTGGCGGACCGGGTGAGCCTGGACTGTCAGCTCTGCTTCGTCAGTCTGCGCGCGCGGCGCGGGGAGCCGGTGCTGGCCAGCGCATGGGCGGCGCTGGGACAGGTCTGGCGCTGAGCCTTACTTGCCCAGGTAGCCCATCCACTGCCAGTACGTCGCCCCCAGCAACAGCACCAACGCAAAGCCGATCACCGTGAGCACCAGCCCCGTGCGCACGAAGTCGCGCACGGCAAAGGTGTCGGTGCCGTAGGCCACCATGTTCTGTGGCGCATTGACCGGCAGGATGAAGCCGAAGCTCACCACGAATTGCAGCAGCATGGTCATGCCCACCAGGTTCATGGGGGCGGCGTCGGGGCCGCCGGCGATCTGCTGCAGCACGCTGATCATGATGGGGATCATGGCCGAGGCCAAGGCCGTGGCGCTGGCAAAACCCAGGTGCACCACGATCAGGAACAGCGAGAGCAGGGCCAGGATCATGAAGGCCGAGGCGCCGGCCAGGCCCAGGTTGGCGACGATGATGTTGGCCAGCCAGGCCGCGGCCTTGGTCTGCAAGAGCGCCGTGCCCAGGCTGATGCCGGTGCCGAAGAGCACGATGGTGCCCCACGGAATACGCGACTGCGCCTGCTTCCAGCCCATGACACCGATGCCTGGCGTGAACATGAGCGCGATGGCGGCGATGGTGGTGGACGAGGTGTCGAAGGGGTGCAGCACCTTCTCGGTGGCCCAGAAGGCCAGCAGGGTGAGGGTGATGAACAGCAGTTTCTTCTCGGCCCAGCTCATCGGTCCCAGGGCATGCAGGGCCAGGCGGATGGTTTCCTTGCCGCCGGCGATTTCCTTGGTCTCGGGCGGCATCATCCTGATCATCACGAAGTACAGGGCGATGGACATCAGGATGGACCAGGGCGCGGCGGCAATCAGCCAGTCGCTCCAGGTGATGGTCTGGCCGTAGGCCTTTTCGATGAAGCCGATGGCCACCATGTTCTGCGCCGCCGCCGTCTTGACGCCCACGTTCCAGATCGAGGCGGACTGGGCCGTGGCGATCATCAGCATGCCGGCGAAGCGCGAGCGCTGGTCGACACCGAAGGCCAGGATGATGCCCATGATGATGGGCACCAGGCAGGCCACGCGCGCCGTGGTCGAGGGCACGAGGAAGGACAGCACGATGCCCACCAGGATGGCGCCGATCAGCACGCGGTTGGTCCGTGCCCCGACCTTGGAGAGGATGAAGAGGGCAATGCGCTTGTCCAGCCCGGTGATGGTCATGGCCGCGGAGAGGAAGCAGGCCGCGGCCACCAGGGCCAGCGCCGTGTTGGCAAACCCGCCCAGCGCCAGCGTGAGCGCCGGCCCGGTGCCCAGCATGGCCTCAGGTTTGGCGGCGTTGGGCGCCAGGCCCAGCATGAAGGCCATGAGGGTGGTGATGAGCACGGCGCTGATGGCGTAGTCCACCGCTTCGCTCACCCAGAGGATCACGGAAAACAGCAGCAGGCCCAGCATGATCTGCCCGGCCACCGGCAGCCCCGCCGGTTTGGGCAGCAGCATGACGATGATCAGGCCGGCCAGGGCGGCCAGCAGACCCGCCACGTTGACGGATTCGCGCGCCGGAGCGCGGCTTGTCGCTTCACTCGATGTCATGACGTCTCCTCCTAGGTTGGAATAGTCGGGCCATGCTACGCCGTCAACGAGTCCGGAATTTGACGTGGGTCAAAGTCCGGGTGGCCTGTGCTCAGCGCCCAGGCCAGACCGGCTTGCGCTTTTCCTTGAAAGCCGCCTGGCCCTCTTTGGCGTCTTCCGTCAGCGTGAAGAGGGCGATCTGGCTTTCGGTGAAGGCCATGGCCTCCTCGAAGGCCATGGCCTCGATCTTCTTCATCGTGTACAGGCCGCGGCGGATGGCAGCCGGCGACTTGTCGAGCAGGCGCTCCAGCAGCCACTGCAGGCGGGCATCGACATCGTCGTCCACGTAGTTCACCAGGCCGTATTCCAGGGCCTGGGCCGAGTCCAGCGGTTCGCCCGTCAGGCACAGTTCGGCCAGCTTGCGGCGCGGGATCTGGTGTTGCAGCACGCTGAGCACCTGGGCCGGGAACACGCCGACCTTGACCTCGGGCAGGCCGAAGACCGCGTGGCGGGCGGCCACCGCCAGGTCGCACATGGCCAGCAGGCCCATGCCGCCGGCCATGCAGGCGCCGTTGACGCGCGCGATCAGCGGCACGGTGCTGGCCTGGGCGGCGCGCAGCACACGCGCCACGTGGCCGTGCGGCTCGGAGTAGTCGGTGGTGAAGGCCTGGTCGGCCTGCAGGTCGGCGCCGGCGCAGAAGGCCTTCTCGCCCGCGCCCGTCACGACGATGGCGCGGACCTCGCGCTGCGCCTGGGCCGCGTCGATGGCGCGCGCCATGGCGGCCAGCACGCCGTGGCTGACGGCATTGCGGCGCGCTTCGCGGTGAATCGTGAGCCATAGCACGGGACCGCGCTGTTCGACCAGCAGCTCGTCGGTGGCGGGGGTGGCGCTCATGGGCTCTCCTGTGGAGTATGTGCAATGCCGCTATTGTGGCGGCGAAAACCCGCTTACCATCAGGGACAGCGCCACATCCTCATAACTCATAAGTCCCATGACCGCGCAGTCCCCGACCATCAGCCGCCAGCCGCAGCCGCAAGGCGGCGACGCGGTGCTGCAGGGGCCGTGGACGGCGGCGGCGCTGGCCGTGCCGTCAGCCTGGACGGCCCTGCACCGGGAGCTGCGCAACCTGTGCCAGGGCCCCGCGGTGGCACCGGGTTGGGACCTGCGCCAGATCACGCGTTTTGACCACGTGGGCGCCCAGTTGCTTTGGAACAGCTGGGGCCGTCGCTGGCCACCGCGGCTGGAGGCACTGCCGGCCCAGCGTGCGGTGCTGGAGCGTGTGGCGCGCTACACGGTGTCCATGCCGCCGCGCGAACGACATGCTTGGGCTCACGCGTGGTGGACGCTCGGGGCTGAGGTGCTGAGCGTGCTGGGGCACATGCTGGGCATGTTGCGGCTGGTGGGGCAGCTGGCGCTGGACATCGGGCGCCTGCTGCGTCACCCGATGCAGGGGCCCTGGCGCGACTTTTCCGGGCACCTGTACCACTTCGGTACCACGGCGCTGCCCATCACGGCGCTGGTGGGCTTCCTGATCGGGGTGGTGCTGGCCTACCTGATGGCGCAGCAGCTCCGCCTCTTCGGCGCCGACCCGTTCATCGTCAACATCATGGGCATCGCCGTGATCCGCGAGCTCGGGCCCGTGCTCGCGGCCATCCTGATTGCGGGGCGCTCGGGTTCTACCATCACCGCGCAACTGGGCGTCATGCGCGTGACGGAGGAGATCGACGCCATGCGCGTGATGGGCATAGCGCGCAGCTTTCGGCTGGTGCTGCCGCGTGTACTGGCGATGACGGTGGCCATGCCCCTGGTGTCGGTCTGGACCACGGCGGCGGCGCTGCTGGGCGGCATGCTGGCAGCGGACGTGACCCTGGGCGTGTCGCCCACTTACTTCATCACGGCATTGCCTGACGCCGTGATGCCGTCCAACCTCACGCTGGCCTCCTCCAAGTCGGCGATGTTTGGGCTCATGATCGCGCTGGTGGGCTGCCATTTCGGCTTGCGCATCAAGCCCAACACCGAGAGCCTGGGGCAGGGCACGACGGCGTCGGTGGTGGTGTCGATCACCCTCGTGATTCTGGTGGACGCGCTGTTCGCCGTCGTGTTCAGGAACGTGGGGATATGAGCACCACACGGCCGCCCGAAGGCGCGAGGGCCTCCCTTGGGGCTGACGCCCGCGGCTCCATGCCTGCCAACGCAGGCATGGACGGAAGGAAGAGTCTCTGCGTCTTGCAGAGACACGTCCAGCGAGGACATGCCATGCCGAGCGTGGGGGTCTTGATATGAGCGGCCGCACCGTCGTCGAAATCGAGAACCTGAGCACGGTGTTCCGTTCGCCCGGCCGGCAGGCGGTGGTGCACCGCGACCTTGACCTGCGGGTCGAAGAGGGGGAAGTGCTGGCCATCGCCGGGGCTTCGGGCAGCGGCAAGACCGTGCTGCTGCGCCAGATTCTGGGGCTGGAGCGACCCAGCAGCGGCCGGGTCACGGTGCTGGGACAGCCGGCCTCGCGCATGACCGAGCCGGGAGCAAGCAGCCGGGTGGGCATGCTGTTCCAGCATGGCGCGCTCTTTCTCGCCTTCAGCGTGCTGGAGAACATAGCCTTTCCCCTGACGGAACTGGGTACGCTGCCGCCGGATCTGGTGCGTGACGCGGCACTGGTCAAGCTGCAGCTGGTGGGGCTGGAGCCGGTCCAGGCGCTCAAGATGCCCTCGGATCTCTCCGGCGGCATGATCAAGCGCGTCGCACTCGCGCGCGCGCTCATCATGGACCCGCCCTTGCTGTTGCTGGACGAACCCACGGCCGGCCTGGACCCTGACAGCGCCGACGCCCTGTGCCGTCTGCTGCGTTCCCTGCACCGTGAGTTGGGACTGACGGTGGTGATGGTCACGCACGATCTGGATACGATCTTCGATCTGAGCACGCGGGTGGCGGTGCTGGCCGACCAGAAGGTGGTCGTCAGCGCGCCGGCCCGGGAGGTGGCGCGCTTCAAGCATCCCTTCGTGCAGGATTTCTTCCAGGGCGAACGCGGACGACGCGCGCAAACCCTGTTGCCGGACATGGACCAGAAAGGTTAGAAGAACCCCTATGGAGAACAAGGCACACGCGATCGCAGCTGGCGTATTTGTCCTCGGAGTGACAGCGCTGCTGATTGTTCTGGCGGTCTGGCTGACCCGCGATACGGGCGGCATGCGTCGTTACGAGATCGTCACGCGCAGCACTATCACCGGCCTGCAGCCGCAGGCCGCCGTGCGCTACCGCGGCGTCAAGGTGGGCAAGGTGGCCCGGATCGACCTCGACCCCAAGACGCCGGGCCTGGTGCTGGTGCTTGTGGATGTCGAGCCCGACACGCCCGTGACGCGCTCCACCTACGCAACGCTGGGCTACCAGGGTTTGACCGGCATTGCCTTTGTGCAGCTTGACGACACGGGGGAGGCACCCGGCGCATTGCAGCCCGAGCCGGGCAGTGCGCTGGCGCGCATCCCGCTGCGGGCGGGGCTGATGGAGCAGTGGTCGGCCCAGGGCGGCCGCGTCCTGGAGCAGCTGGAGGAGACCACGCGCCGCGTCAACCTGCTGCTGGCACCCGAGAACCAGCGCGCCCTGCGCAAGAGCATCGATGCCCTGGGCGAGGCCGCCGCCGCCGTGCCGCCGGCCATGCAGGAGGCCCGTGTTTCCTTCCAGGCCATGCGCGAGTCGGCCAACAGCGTCGGCGCCAGTGCCGAGCAGGTGCGCAAGACGGCCGACCACTATGCGCGCCTGGCCCAGCGCCTGCAGCAGCCCGGCGGCACGCTGGACCAGCTGCAGCAGGGCGTGGGGTCGCTGGCGAGCACCGGCCAGACCCTGCAGCAGTCCAGCCTGCCGCGCCTGAACCGCGCGCTCGATGACGCCGGCCGCTCGGTGCGCCAGGTGGGGCGCGCCGCCGCCACGCTGGACGACAACCCCCAGGCCCTGATCTACGGTCCCGCCCTGGCCCTGCCCGGTCCGGGCGAGCCCGGTTTTGTCGTGCCGCGAGGTGCGCGATGAGGAGAGACGACGTGACCCAAACAGCCGCCCCTTTCCGCAGCGCTGTCCGGTGGACGCTGCTGTTGTCGGCCGCCCTGCTGTCGGCCTGTGCCGGCTTGCCCGAACGCGCTGCGGCACCGCTGCGTTATGACTTTGGCCCGGCCGCTGCCGTTCTTACCCAGCCAGCGCCGGGCACGCGGCCGCTGCTGACCTTGCGCGTGCAGGCCAGTCCGGCGCTGGACAGCCCGGCCATGCTGTATCGCCTGGCGTATGCCGATGCGCAGCAATTGCGTGCCTACAGCCAGGCACGCTGGGCCATGGTGCCGGCTGAACTGGTGCAGCAGCGCCTGCGCGAGGGCCTGGGCCGGCAGTTTGTACTGACCCCCGGTGATGTGGCGCCGCGCCTGCTGCTCATCGAGCTGGAAGAGTTCAGCCAGCTTTTCAGCAGTGCGGAGCAGAGTGCAGGTTTGCTGCGCCTGCGCGCCACGCTGCTGCAGCGCACGGCCGCTGGCGAGCAGCTGCTGGCCCAGCGCGAACTGCAGCTGCAGCAGCCCGCCGCCAGTGCCGACGCGGCCGGTGGCGTGCGCGCTTTGGGGGCAGCCACCGATGCTGCGGTGACCGAACTGGTGCAGTGGCTGCAAACGGAACGATAAGCATGCATACAAACTGAGGCTTGCCCCAACATGGTGCAAACCCCAGTATCGTCAGTGCCCTGACTCAGGCACGCTCCTTGCGGACAGGGTGTCATCCATCCACAACCCAGGAGCTTTCCCATGAAACTTGACCGTCGTTCGTTTGTTTCCAAGAGCGTGACTGCCGGCGCCGCTGCCGGCGCGCTGGCCTTCCCCATGGTGGCCAAGGCGCAGCAGAGTTTCAACTGGAAGATGACCAGTGCCTACCCCAAGGGCTCGCCCTTTTATATGGACGGCCCGGGCAGCGCGACCGATCTGGCCAAGCGCATCAATGACATGTCCGGCGGACGCCTGAAGATCCAGGTCTTCGGCGCCGGTGAACTGATCCCGGCTTTCGAAGGCTTCGATGCCGTGCGTGCCGGAACCGTGGAGATGAACCACGCCAACAGCTACTTCTGGACCGGCAAGACCTTTGCCGCCCAGTACTTCACCGCCGTGCCTTTCGGCCTGAACTTCCAGGGCATGAACGGCTGGCTTTACGACGGCGGCGGCATCGATCTGTGGAACGAGGTCTACGCACCCTTCGGCATGGTGGCCATGCCCTGCGGCAACACCGGCGTGCAGATGACGGGCTGGTTCAAGAAGGAGATCAAGAGCGTCGCCGACCTCAAGGGCCTGAAGATGCGCATCCCCGGCCTGGCCGGCAAGGTCTACGCCAACCTGGGTGTGGACGTGAAGGTGCTGCCCGGCGGGGAGATCTTCCCGGCGCTGGAGCGCGGCGTGATCGACGCGGCCGAGTTCGTCGGTCCCTACCAGGACCGCCGCCTGGGCCTGCAGAAGGCGGCCAAGTACTACTACACCACCGGCTGGCACGAGGCGGCCACCGTCTCCGAGCTGCTGATCAACAAGGCCGCCTGGGACAAGCTGCCCAAGGACCTGCAGGCCATCGTGCAGAACGCCTCGGCCGCCTGCAACGTGATCAGCGAAGGCTGGTGCCAGAAGGCCAATTCGGAAGCCATGGAAGACCTGATCAAGAACCAGAAGGTCATCGCCAAGCCCCTGCCCGATGCGGTGATCAAGGCCCTGCGCAGCGAGACCGAGAAGGTGCTGGCCGAGGCCGTGGCCAAGGACCCGCTGGTCAAGAAGGTGCACGACTCCTACATGGGCTTCAAGGCCAAGTACGACCGCTGGGTCGAGGTCAGCGAAGAGCAGTACCACACCAAGGTCCGCGGCTGAACGAGGGTCCGTACCACCACGTTCGCGCTGAGCCCGTCGAAGCGCATTGCCAACCATAACAAGGACTTCGACAAGCTCAGCCCGAACGGGCGAGGGGTTTGCAGAGGTCTATGCGAAAGGTATTTCATGAAAAACAAGGCGATCACCTCCGTGATGGAGAAGATTGAATCGCTGGTCGATGTCGTCGGGCGGGCCACCCTCTGGGTGGCCCTGGCCATGATCGGACTGGTCGCGGTCAATGTTCTGCTGCGCTACTCCTTCAGCTTCGGTTCGGTCTGGGCCCAGGAACTGGAGTGGCACCTGTTGGCCGCGCTCATCCTGCTGGGCATGTGCTACGCCCTGCAGCGTGGCGACAACGTGCGCGTGGACCTGTTCTACGCGAACTACTCGGCGCGCAAGAAATTCATCGTCGACGTGATCTCGCTGCTGCTCATGCTGGCGGTGGCGCTGATCTTCGTCAAGGTGTCGATCGCCTACGTGATGCAGGCCTATTCCATCCAGGAGAGCTCACCCGACCCCGGGGGCATCCCGCTGCGCTGGATCGTCAAGTCGCTGATCCCGATCGGCTACGGCCTGGTGGCCCTGCAGACGGTGGCGGCCTTGTTGCGCCTGTTTCACGAGCGTGCACAGTCGGTGGAGGGTGGCCATGTTTGAACCGCAGACCTATGCCATCCTGATGCTGGTGGCCTTCTTCGCCCTGTTGATGCTTGGCGTTCCGGTGGCCACCACGCTGGCGACCGTGGGTTTCATCTTCGGCTACCTGGGCTTTGGTGACGGGCTGTTCAGCCTGCTGCCAGCGCGTTTCTACGGCATCGTGGCCGGTTACCAATGGATGGCGATTCCGCTTTTCGTCTTCATGGGCGTGATGCTGGAGAAGTCCCGCCTGGCGGATGACCTGCTCGATGTCATGGGCCACATCGCCGGCGGCGTGCGCGGCGGCATGGGCGTGGGCATCATCCTGTTCGGCGTGCTCATGGGGGCGACCACCGGCATCGTCGGCGCCACTGTCATCACCCTGGGCCTGCTGACCCTGCCCACGCTGATCAAGCGTGGTTACAACAAGAGCATCGCCTGTGGTGCCATCTGCGCCTCGGGCACGCTGGGCCAGATCATCCCGCCCAGCCTGATCCTGATCCTGCTGTCCGACATCATGCAGCTCTCGGTGGGCACGCTGTTTGCCGCCGCGGTCGGCCCCGGCCTGCTGCTGTCGGCGGTCTACATCATCTTCCTGCTGGTGCTGGGCTGGCTCAAGCCCGATCTGATGCCGCCGATTCCGCAGGACGAGCGCGACGGGGTCTCGCGCCGCCAGCTCTGGATCCGCTTCTGGAAAGTCGTGGTGCCGCCCATCATGCTGGTGGTGGCCGTGCTGGGTTCCATCGTCGGCGGTATCGCCGCGCCGACCGAGGCCGCTTCCATGGGGGCCGTCGGTGCCGTGCTGATCACCGTTTTCACGGGTCGCTTCACCCTGAAGGTTCTGAAGGACGTGGCGCTGGATACCAGCAAGATCACCGCCATCATGATGCTCATCCTCATGACGGCCCAGGTCTTCGCGCTGGCTTTTCGTGGCCTGCATGGCGAAGACCTGATCACGCGCATGTTCGATCTGCTGCCCGGCGGCGTGAACAGCGACATCTGGTTCATGATGTTCCTGATCTTCGTGCTGGGTTTTTTCATCGAGTGGATCGAGATCAGCTACATCGCCGTGCCCCTGTTCCTGCCGGTGCTGCTGGCCCAGGGTGTAGACCCGGTCTGGCTGGCCATGCTGATCACGGTCAACCTGCAGTCCTCCTTCCTGACGCCGCCTTTCGGCTGGGCGCTGTTCTACCTCAAGGGGGTGGCGCCGCCGGAGGTGACGATCAAGGACATCTACAAGGGCGTAATCCCTTTCATCACCATGCAGTTCCTGGCGCTGCTGCTGTTGTTCTTCTATCCGCAGATCGCGCTGTGGTTGCCCAAGGCCATCGGCTGGTAGCATGATCAAGTGGAAAGGCGCCGGTCGGCGCCTTTCCCTTTCCTGAGGAATTTCACATGGCCCAATCCGTCTACGGCCGCCGCGGCATCGCGGTGGCACCCCATTCCCTGGCCGCCGAGTCGGCCGTGGCCGTGCTGCGCGAAGGCGGCAACGCGCTGGAGGCGATGGTCGCCGCCGCGGCCACCATTGCCGTGGTCTACCCGCACATGAATTCCATCGGCGGCGACAGCTTCTGGGTCATCAACGGCCCGGGCAACCGCCCCGGCGGCATCGACGCCAGCGGCCGCAGCGCGCTGGCGGCCAGCCGCGACTGGTACGCCCAGCGCGGCATCAGCGGCAGCATTCCCTTTCGCGGCGGCACGGCGGCGCTCACCGTGGCCGGCACGATCTCCGGCTGGGGGGCAGCGCACAAACTTTCGGCGCAATCGCTCGGAGGTCGCCTGCCGCTGTCCCGCCTGCTGGAAGATGCGATCTTCCTCGCGCGTGAAGGCATCCCGGTCACGCGCAGCCAGGCCAGCACCACGCAGGCCAAGCTGGCCGAACTGAAAGACCGCCCGGGTTTTGCCGAGACCTTCCTGACCCAGGGCCAGGTGCCGCAGGTGGGCGCGCTGTTCAAGCAGTCGCGCCTGGCTGACACGCTGGCGCTGATCGCACGCAAGGGCACGGACGAGTATTACCGCGGCGCACTGGCGAAGCAGATGGCGGCCGAGCTGGCCGCCGTGGGCAGCCCCCTCACGCTGGCCGACCTGCAGGCGCACCAGGCCAAACTGATCGACCCGCTGACCGTGCCGGTCGGTGGCGCGCAGCTGCACAACATGGTGCCGCCGTCACAAGGCCTGGTCTCGCTGCTGATCCTGGCGCTGATGGAGCGTTTCCCGGGCTGGAAGCAGGCCGGCCCCGAGAGCGCGGCCTTCGTGCATGCGCAGGTGGAGGCGACCAAGCTGGCCTTCCGTGTGCGCGATCGTTACCTCACCGACCCGGATTTCATGGCGCTGCCGCCGGCCGAGCTGCTGGCGCCGGCGCGCATCAACGAGCTCGCACGTGAGTTCAAGTCCGACGTGGCCCTGCCCTGGGGCAAAAAGACCGATCCGGGCGACACCATCTGGATGGGCGTGATCGACGGCAACGGCATTGCCGTCTCCTTCATCCAGAGCATCTACCACGAGTTCGGCTCGGGCGTGGTGCTGCCCAGCAGTGGCGTGAACTGGCAGAACCGCGGTTGCAGCTTCTCGCTGGACCCGGCGCACGTGAACACGCTGGAGCCGCGCAAGAAGCCCTTCCATACGCTGAACCCGGCCATGGCCCAGCTGGCCGATGGCGGCAGCATGGTCTACGGCACCATGGGTGGCGACGGCCAGCCGCAGACCCAGGCCACCATCTTCAACCGCGTGATGCGTTTTGGCGACCACCCGCAACAGGCCATCGAGCGGCCGCGCTGGTTGCTGGGCCGCACCTGGGGCCAGAGCAGCGACTCGCTCAAGCTGGAGAGCCGCTTCGACCCGGCCGTGGTGACGCAGTTGCGCGCGCTGGGCCACGAGGTGGAAACTATCGGCGCCTGGGACGAGGGCGTGGGCCATGCCGGCATGCTGGTGCGCCACCCCAATGGTGTGCTGGAAGGCGGTTTCGATCCGCGCTCCAACGGCGCGGTGGCGTCCTTCTAGCGCTGGCTCAACGGCCGAGGGCCGGGAACAGTTTCACGAGCCCATCGGACATCACCTCCACGGCCAGGGCCGCGAGGATCAGGCCCATGAGCCGGGTCATCACGTTGATGCCGGTCTTGCCCAGCACGCGTGCGATCGGCTCGGCCAGGGCAAAACACAAGGCCGTGGCCAGCGCCACCACCACGCCGTAGCCCACCAGCGTGCCCAGCTGGAGGAAGTCCTTGGCCTTGTCGGCGTAGATCACCACGGTGGACATGGTGGCCGGCCCCGTGAGCAGCGGGATGGTCAGCGGTACCACGGCAATGCTGGCGCGTGCGGCTGAACGTTCGGCTGCGCTCTGCATTTCCTCGGCATTCGACTTGGCTTCGGCCGGCTGCGCATTGAGCATGGCCAGGGCCGAGGTCAACAGCAGCATGCCGCCGCCGACCTGGAAGCTTGCGAGGGAGATGCCGAAGAAAGCCAGGATCTGCAGGCCCAGCAGGGCGCTGATGGCGATCACCGCAAAGGCGCTGAGCGAGGAGATCCAGATCGTGCGCAGGCGCTGCTCGCGCGTGAAACCCTGGGTGTAGTGGATGAAAAAGGGCACGATGGCCAGCGGGTTGACGATGGCCAGCAGGGTAACGAGGGGTTTGAAGTCCATGTTCAGTCCTTGTGGGTGTCTTGCGCTGAGGCCGGTGTGCGCCGGCGGAACATGCCCCAGCCTTCCATGTGCAGCACCGTGTCGCCGTGCTGGTTGTGCATCTCCCACAGCGTGCGCACCAGGCCCACGTCGGGCCGGCTGCCCATGGGGCGGCTGTCCAGGATGGTGTGGCGCAGTGTCAGCACGTCACCCGGAAACACCGGTTTGGTCCACTTCAGGCTTTCCAGCCCGGGCGAGCCCAGGCCGGCCGCTTCGGACAGGAAGTTGTCGACCATCAGGCGCATGGCCATGGCGCAGGTGTGCCAGCCGCTGGCGCACAGGCTGCCGAAGACCGAGGCCTGGGCGGCAGCCTCGTCCAGATGGAAGGGCTGCGGGTCGAACTGGCGCGCGAAGTCCAGGATCTGTTCGCGCGTGGGGCTGACACTGCCGAGCTCGCGGGTGCTGCCCACGGCCAGGTCTTCCCAGTAGTACTTCAGGGGTTTCGTACTCATCAGCGTCCTCCGGTGACGTCCAGTATGGAGCCGGTCGCATAACTGGCATCGTCCGACAGCAGCCAGACGATGGCATGGGCGATTTCCTGCGCCGTGCCGGGGCGCTGCAGCGGGATCTGCGGCGCCAGGCGCTGCGCGCGCCCGGGCTGGCCGCCGCTGGCGTGGATTTCGGTGTCGACGATGCCAGGCCGTACCGCATTGACGCGGATGCCCTCGGCGGCCACCTCGCGCGCCAGGCCCAGCGTGAAGACATCCACCGCGCCCTTGGCGGCGGCGTAGTCCACGTACTGCCCGGCCGCGCCGTGCACCGAGGCCACGCTGCCGACGTTGACGATGGCGCCACCCGTGCCGCCATGGCGCGTACTCATGCGGCGCACGGCCTCGCGCGCGCAAAGCATGGTGCCGAAGACGTTGATCTCGAACATGCGGCGCCAGCGTGCCAGGCTCTGCTCGTCCACGCGCTGGGTCGTGTCCACCACACCGGCGTTGTTGGCCAGGGCCGTGAGGCGGCCGAGCTTGGCGTCGACCTGCTCGAACATGGTCAGCACCTGATCTTCATGGGCCACATCGGCACGCACCGCCATGGCCGTGCCGCCGCCGGCGCGGATCTGTCGCACCACTTCGTCGGCGGCCAGCGAGTTGCTCGTGTAGTTGACGGCGACCGCGTAACCCCGCTGTGCGGCCAGCAGCGCCGTGGCCGCGCCGATGCCGCGGCCGCCTCCGGTGACCAGTAGAACCTTGTCCAAATCCCAGCTCCTGCAGGTGTGATGACGACAAGATACCATTGCCGCAGAAACAGCGAGATCGCGCAAACCAGGAGACGCAATGAATCGTACGGTGGACTACTATTTCGCGCCGCAAAGCCCCTGGACCTATCTGGGCCATGCGCGTTTTGCGGCCATGGCCAAGGCCGCCGGCGTCACCATCCGCGTGCTGCCGGTGGACCTGGGCGGCAAGGTGTTTCCCATTTCCGGCGGGCTGCCGCTACCGAAGCGCGCGCCGCAGCGCCAGGCCTACCGCCTCTTGGAGCTCAAGCGATTCAGCGAACACCTGAAGATACCCCTGCACCCGCAACCCAAGTTCTTTCCCGTCGGCGGCGACCACGCAGCCTGCCTGATCATTGCCGTGGATCTGCACGACGGCCCGGACGCTGCGATGAAGATCACCGGCGCCGTGCTGTCCGCCGTCTGGACGCAGGAGCGCAATATCGGCGACGACCAGGTGCTGGCCGAATTGCTGGCCGAAAACGGCCTGGACGCCAAACGCCTGGCCCAGTCCGATAGCCAGGAGGTGCGTGAACGCTACGAGGCCTACACGCAGCAGGCCATCGCTGCCGGTGTCTTCGGCGCCCCCAGTTACGTCATCGACGGCGAGATTTTCTGGGGCCAGGACCGGCTCGATTTCGTGGCCCGCAAGCTGGGCGTATCCGTCTGACAAACAAACCTGGAGAACAGCGCATGGGACAGTTCATCGACCTCAAGGCCGCCGACGGTTTCACGTTCCCGGCTTACGTGGCGCAACCGGCGACCAAGCCGCGTGGCGGTGTGGTGGTGTTGCAGGAGATCTTCGGCGTCAACGCGCATATCCGCGCCGTGGCCGACGGTTATGCGGCCGCGGGTTACCTGGCGGTGGCGCCGGCCACCTTCCATCGCGTCAAGCCCGGCGTCGAGCTCGGTTACCAGCCGGATGACATGAGCGCGGGCATGGCGCTCAAGGCCACGGTGGAAGCGCTGCCTGCGCCGGGCGTGCTGCAGGACATCCAGGCCGCCATCCATCATGCGGCCGGTGCCGGCAAGGTGGGCGTGGTCGGCTACTGCTGGGGCGGCCTGCTGACCTGGCGCACGGCCTGCCTGCTGAAGGGGGTGAGTGCGGCCGTGCCCTATTACGGTGGCGGCGTCACCACCGAGGCCGAGATCGCGCGCACGCCAAAGTGCCCGGTGTTGGCGCATTTCGGCGAGAAGGACCACTGGATTCCGCTCGATGGTGTGGCGGCCTTGCAGAAGGCCCACCCGGAAGTCGAGGTGCACGTCTATGCGGCCAACCACGGCTTCAACTGCGACCATCGCGGCGCCTGGGACGCCACCGCCGCCGCGTTGGCGCGTGAGCGCACCCTGGCCTTCTTTGCCAAACACCTGGGCTGACATCATGTGGCGCCCGCTGGTATGGTTGTGTTGGCTGGCCTTCGCCGGCCAGGCCCAGGCGGCTGACTACAGCGGCCCGCTGTTCGACGCCCACCTGCACTACAACGAAGAGGCCTACCAGGGCCCGCACCCGCTGGACGATGTGCTGGCCCGCATGCAGCGCAACGGTGTGCGCGCCATCATTGCCAACAGCCGGCCCAACGACGGCACCAAGACCCTGGCCGGCGCCCAGGCGCAGACGCGCGCGGCCGGCGTGACGGTGGTGCCCTTCATCCGCCTCTACCGCAACCGGGCCGACTACGACAACTGGTTCCGTGACGAGAGCATCTACACCATGGTGCAGACCGAGTTCGCGCGCGGCACGGCGGCAGGGTCCTACCGCGGTATCGGCGAGTTCCATCTCTACGACAGCGCCAATGCCAACGGCCCGGTGGCGAAGAAGCTGATGCAGTTCGCTGCAGAGAAGCAGCTGGCCGTGCTGGCGCATGTGGACGACGTGGCCATCGACCTGCTGATGGCGCATGCGCCCGGAACTCGCCTGATCTGGGCGCATACCGGTATAGGCGGCGCCCCGGCGGCGCGCGTGCAGGCCTTGCTGGACAAGTACCCCAGGCTCATGGGTGAGCTGTCCTACCGTCCCGGACTGACCTGTGGTGAGGGCAGTTTGTGCCCGGAATGGCGCGCGCTGCTGCTGAAATACCCTGATCGTTTCCTGATCGGCTCCGACACCTGGGTCAACCAGCGCTGGATGTATTACGACGACTTGATGCGCGGCTACCGTCGCTGGCTGGGCGATCTGCCGCCCGAGGTGGCGCGCCGTATCGCCTGGGACAACGGAGCGAACCTGTTCCAGCTGAGCAGACCTTGAGATGAGTTCGACTTTCCAACTGCCCCTGTTTCCCCTGCAGACCGTGCTGTTTCCCGGCAGCGTGCTGCCGCTGCGCATCTTCGAGGTGCGTTATCTGGACCTGATCCAGCGCTGCCAGAAGGAAGGCGCCCCTTTCGGCGTGGTCTGCCTGAGCCAGGGCAGCGAGGTGCGGCAGCCGCCGCGTCCCGGCGAGGCGGGTGAGCCGGCCTTCGGGCCCGAGGTGTTTCACCTCGTGGGCACGATGGCCCACATCACCTCCTTCGAGCGACCGCAGCCGGGGCTGATGCTGGTGCGCTGCCGTGGCGGCCGACGCTTTCGCCTGCTGCGCAGCGAGCAACTCAAGCACGGTTTGTGGACCGGCGAGGCCGAATACCTGGAGGAGGACACGCCCCTGCCGGTGCCGGCGGATCTCGTCCATGTCCGGGTGGGCCTGCAGCGCCTGCTGCAGCACATGCAGGCGCAAGCCAAACCCGGTGACGAGTTGCCCATCCAGCCGCCGCTGCAGTGGGACGATTGCGGCTGGCTGGCCAACCGCTGGTGCGACATCCTGCCGGTGAGCCCGCAGCTCAAGCAGCAGTTCCTGGCGGTGGACAGTCCCCTGGTGCGGCTGGAGCTGGTGGCCGACTTGCTGGTGCACCTGAAGATCGGCACCGGGCCCGAGGCCGGGGCCAGTCCCGGGCCGTCCTGACTTAACGCCCGCTGCGCTCGAGGTAGCGCTTGCGCCAGAACAGCAGGACCAGGGCCACGGCGGTCAACCCCATCGACCCCATGGCCCACCAGAAACCTTCGTCGTTGTGGATCAACGGTATGAACTCGAAGTTCATGCCGAAGATGCCAGCGATCAGGTTCAGCGGCAGGAAGATGGCAGTGAGCACCGTGAGCGTGCGCATGATGTCATTGGTGCGGTTGCTCTGGGCGTTGAAGTGGATCTGCACGGCGGTCTCCACACTCTGCTCCAGCCGGCGCACATGGTGCACCACGCGTTCGATGTGCTCCAGCAGATCGCGGCTGCGCACCAGGAGCAGGTCACGATCGCGCTGGGCCGCTGGTGTGTCTGCTTCCGGCCAGGTCTTGACGGCTTCGATCCAGTCCTGCACGGACGAACGCTGGTCTTCACAGATCTCGTCGAGCTGGTGCAGCGCCAGCCGCGTATCCAGCAGCGCGGACCAGTTGTTGAAGCGCGTGCGCGGGTTGAGCAGCTCGGTCTGCCAGTGGTCGAGCTGGCGCGTGAGTTCGCGGCGCAGCTCCAGAAAACCGTCGACCATCTGGTTGACGATGCGCAGCATCAGGTCGGCGGGGGAGGTGGGCAGGCGGCTGTTGGCGCTACGCACGTCGTTGCTGTGGGCCTGCAGCAGCCGCGACGCATAGGCATCGCGCGCCGCGCAATCAGCCGGGTGGACCGTGAGCAGCACGCGCTCGAAGACCGCGAAGCCCACCGGGCTGGTGTCGACGTGCCGCAGGATGGGCGGGCCGCCGCGGCGCGACGAACCTCGTTCCGCACCCGGGGCGCTGCCAGCGCCAGTCGCCAGCCGGCGAAACACCAACAGGTCGTATTGCGAGGTGTAGTCGAAGTGCGAGGGCAGCTGCGCGTTGAGCAGGTCCGAGACGTGCAGGTCGACCAGTTGCATGCCGCACAGGCTCTGCAGCGTGGCCTGGAGCTGCGGCCAGCCGGTCTCGAACTCCTGGCGGGTGCAAGCGATCCAGACATGGCCGAGCGATGGCAGTTGGGTCGGCGGCGCTTCGCTTTCGCTGACGCCGCCGGGGCTGATGCTGAAGACGCGCATGCTGGCCTGGGGTCGTCTTATGTGTGCAGCAGGCGCGCTGCCGAGATGGCGAAGTAGGTCAGCACGCCATCGGCACCGGCGCGCTTGAAGCCCAGCAGGCTTTCCATCATGACGGCGTCGTGGTCCAGCCAGCCGTTCTGCGCGGCGGCTTTCAGCATGGCGTATTCGCCGCTGACCTGGTAGGCAAAGGTGGGTACGCGGAACTCGTCCTTCACGCGGCGCACCACGTCCAGGTAGGGCATGCCGGGCTTGACCATCACCATGTCGGCGCCCTCGGCGATGTCCAGCGCCACTTCGCGCAGGGCCTCGTCGGTGTTGCCCGGGTCCATCTGGTAGACCTTCTTGTTGCTCTTGCCCAGGTTGGCCGACGAGCCCACGGCATCGCGGAAGGGGCCGTAGAAGGCACTGGCGTACTTGGCGCTGTAGGCCATGATGCGCGTGTGCACCAGGCGATTGGCTTCCAGCACGCTGCGGATGGCGCCGATGCGCCCGTCCATCATGTCGCTGGGCGCCACGATGTCCACACCGGCTTGCGCCTGGGTCAGCGCCTGGCGCTCCAGGATCTCTACCGTCTCGTCGTTCAGGATGTAGCCCGTCGGGTCGAGCACGCCGTCCTGGCCGTGGCTGGTGTAGGGATCGAGCGCCACGTCGGTCATGATGCCCAGCTCGGGAAAGCGCGCCTTCAGCTCGCGCACCACACGTGGCACCAGGCCCTCGGGGTTGTAGGCCTCCTTGCCGTCCAGGCTCTTGAGCGAAGGGTCGATCACCGGGAACAGGGCCATGGCCGGGATGCCCAGCTTCACGCACTCCTCGGCCACCGGTAGCAGCAGGTCCAGGCTCAGGCGTTCCACGCCGGGCATGGAGGCCACGGCCTCACGACGCTGCTGGCCATCGAGCACGAAAACCGGATAAATCAGGTCATTCACGCTGAGTGCGTGCTCGCGTACCAGGTTGCGGGTGAACTCGTCGCGGCGCAGCCGGCGCGGCCGGCCCATGGGGAAGGGGGCATAGGGTGTCATGGGGAAAATTGTGCCCGATTCCACTGCGGTCAGGACAGACGTTCAAAAATGCCAAAAATGTCCGGTTTCAGTGCTTTGCTGGCGCTGGCTTGCATTTGGCGAACGTTTTTGTTAGATTAGGGCTTGGGTGGTTCGCCACCCCCCGCTTTTCCTCCCTGAGCGGGGCCTTGATGTGTGACAGCAAAAAAGGCTTGCAACCCCGGCTTATGGCCGGGGTTTTTTTTGTCTTCGGCCGCTGCGCTTAACTTTGTCCTTTGGCCAAAGTTAGCCTACGACGCAACCAGCTGAGCTGGTTGTGGCTTCACCCGGCACACGCGACTAAACTCGGCGCATGCTCTGGGTCAAATCACTTCACATCGTCTTCGTCGCCAGCTGGTTTGCCGGTCTGTTCTACCTGCCGCGCATCTTCGTGAACCTGGCCATGGTGCCGGCCGACTCGGTGGCCGAGCGTGAGCGTCTGCTGTTGATGGCCGGCAAGCTGATGCGCTTCACCACGGTGCTGGCCGTACCGGCTCTGATCTTCGGCTTCTGGCTCTGGCTGGGTTATGGCATGGGGCGAGGCCCGGGCAATGGCTGGCTGCATGCCAAACTGGTGGTCGTGGCGCTGGCTCTGGGTTACCACCATGCCTGCGGCGTTCTGCTGAAGAAGTTCCGGCGCGGCGAGAACCGGCGCGGCCATGTCTGGTTCCGCTGGTTCAACGAGGCGCCGGTGTTGCTGTTGCTGGCGGCCGTCGTGCTGGTGGTGGTCAAGCCCTTCTGACCCGGCAGGTGCCATGCCGCACAAGACTTCCGCCTGGCCCCTGAGTCTGGTTTATGTGGGGCTGGTGGTTTATGCCAGTCTTTATCCCTTTACCGATTGGCGCGACCAGGGGCCGCTGCCCTGGGGCTTTCTCGTGGCGCCGTGGCCGCACTACTGGACGGCCTTCGATCTCTTCTCCAATGTGTTGGGGTATGCGCCACTCGGGTTTTTGCTGGCCCTGGGTGCGTTGCGCATCGGCCAGGGCGCCCGTGCCGTGCTGCTGGCTACGTTGGCGGCGGGCTTCCTGTCCCTGCTGATGGAAACCCTGCAGGGTTATCTGTCGTCGCGGGTTCCTTCCAACATCGATTTCCTGCTCAACGTGGCCGGGGCGTGGCTTGGGGCCGTGACGTCCACCCTGCTGGAGAAGCTGGGCGCCATCGACCGCTGGATCCGTTTTCGCGCCCGCTGGTTCGTGCCCGAAGCGCGCGGGGCCCTGGTGCTGCTGGCGCTCTGGCCCTGTGCCCTGCTGTTTCCGGCGGCGGTGCCGCTAGGGCTGGGCCAGGTCTTCGAGCGGGTGGAAGCCGGCTTGGCCGAACTGCTGATGGACACCCCCTTCCTGGAGTGGCTGCCGCTGCGGACCGTGGAGTTGCAGCCGCTGGTGCCCGGCACAGAAATGACCTGTGTTTTGCTGGGTGCCCTGATTCCCTGTCTGCTTGGTTTCAGCATCATTCCTTCAACCGTCCGCCGCGCCGCTTTCGTGCTGGCCGTCCTGGCCGCGGCCGTGGGGGGCACGCTGCTGTCGGCGGCCCTGAGCTACGGGCCGGTGCATGCCTGGGCCTGGTTCAGCTTGCCAGTCAAGGCCGGTCTGGTGCTGGCCGCTGTCGTTGCCCTGCTGCTGCTGCGCGTCCCGGCCCGCGTCTGTGCGGCTTTGCTGCTGCTGGGTCTGGGCCTGTACCTGAGCCTGATCAACCAGGCCCCGGCCAGCCCCTACTTTGCCCACAACCTGCAGGTCTGGGAGCAGGGGCGTTTCATCCGGTTCCACGGTGTGGCCCAGTGGCTGGGCTGGCTGTGGCCCTATGCCGTGCTGTTGTATGTGCTGACGCGCGTCTGGGCTCTGCGCAGCCTGGACGGGGCTGCACCTAGAATTCAGGCATGAGTACCAATACTGTCCCGCAGGCCGCTTCTGCTTCTTATTACGAGCGGCATGTCTTTTTCTGCCTGAATCAACGCCCCGCAGGTGAGTCTTGCTGCGCCAACCATCAGGCCGAAGCGGCGTTCGAGCGTTGCAAATCCCTGGTCAAGGCGGCCGGCCTGGCCGGGCCGGGGAAAGTGCGCGTGAACCGCGCGGGCTGCCTGGATCGTTGCGCTGGCGGCCCGGTGGCCGTGGTCTACCCGGATGCGGTCTGGTATTCCTATGTCGATGTGAGTGACATCGACGAGATCGTCGAGTCGCACCTCAAGCATGGCAAGGTGGTCGAGCGCCTGCTGACGCCGCCGCACCTGGGGCGTTGACATGAACTCGCAGACGGAGCGCCTGCTGCTGGCGGGCCCGGCGGGCCGCATTGAAGTGCTGCGTGACGCACCCGCTGAAGGTGTCAGTCCGCGTGGCGCGGCCGTCATCGCCCACCCGCATCCGCTCTTCGGCGGCACCATGGACAACAAGGTGGTGCAGACGCTGGCGCGCGCCTTCGTGCAATGCGGTTGGTCGGCCTTGCGTTTCAACTTTCGCGGCGTTGGTGCTACCGAGGGTGTGCATGACGAAGGTCGGGGCGAAGCCGAGGATTTTCTGGCCGTGGTGCAGCAGTACGCGCCCGAAGGCCCGCTGGCACTGGCCGGCTTTTCCTTTGGCTCTTTCGTGATGAGCCAGGCCCTGACCTCCCTGTGGCCGGCGCGCCAGATCGACAAGCTGGTGTTCGTCGGGGCGGCGGCCAGCCGTTTCCAGGTAGCCCAGGTGCCCCAGGATCTGCACGAACGCACCCTGGTGATCCACGGTGAACACGACGACACGGTGCCGCTGGCGGCCGTGATGGACTGGGCCCGTCCCCAGGTGCTGCCGGTGACGGTGGTGCCCGGCGGCAGCCACTTCTTCCATGGGCAACTGCCCCTGCTCAAGAGTCTGGTGGTGCGCCACCTCTCTTCCGCGCCATGATGAAAAACGTCCTAGCCCTGCTGGCTGCTGCGTGCGGCCTGTTGTGGGGCAACGCTTGGGCCCAGGCCATGCCCCAGCCGCCCGAGGTCGCGGCCCGGGCTTATCTGCTGCTGGACCTGACCAGCGACCAGACGCTGGCCGCCCGCGAGGCGGACAGCCCGGTTCAGCCGGCCTCCCTGACCAAGCTCATGACGGCCTATCTGGTCTTTGATGCACTGCGCCTGGGGCTGCTGGAGTTGAAGCAGGCCTTGCCCGTCAGCGAGCGTGCCTGGCGCCAGCCCGGCTCGCGCATGTTCATCGACACCCGGATGAAGGTGCCGGTGGAGGATCTGCTCAAGGGCTTGCTGGTGCAGTCCGGCAACGATGCTGCCATGGCGTTGGCCGAAGGCGTAGCGGGCAGCGAGGAGCGTTTTGTCCAGCTCATGAACGAGCAGGCCCAGGCCTTGGGGATGAAGGCGACCCGCTTCGTCAATCCGACCGGCCTGTCCCAGCCCGGCCAGCTGAGCACGGCGCGCGACCTGGCTATCCTGGCCACACGGTTGTTGCGTGACTTCCCGGACCAGGCCCGCTTCCATGCCATCCGAAAATACCGCTACGAGGGCACCCCGCCGGCCAATGACAGCAATCGCAACCTGTTGCTGTTTCGCGATCCGTCAGTGGATGGCCTCAAGACTGGCCACACCGAAGCGGCCGGTTACTGCCTGATTGCGACGGCCCAGCGCGAGTTTCCCCATCTGGGGCCGGCCGGCGCGCCCGGTGTCCGGCGCCTGTTGGCCGTGGTGCTCGGGACCGACAGCGAGAATGCCCGGGCCACCGAGACGCAGAAACTGCTGAACTGGGGCTACACCGCCTTCGAGGCGGTCAAATTGTTCGATGCCAACCAGCCGGTACTCACCCCGGCGGTCTGGAAGGGCCGGTCGGCCCAGGTCCGGTTGGGACGTCCACTGGCTGTGGTGGTGACGGTGCCGGCGGGATATGCCGGTCGCCTGCGGACCGAGGCCGTGCGCCCTGACCCCCTGATTGCCCCGCTTAAAAAGGGCCAGGCCAGCGGTACCTTGAAGATAAATATAGGCGAGCACACACTCTCAACAATTCCATTGCTTGCTCTTGAATCGGTGGAAGAGGCGGGCCTGATCGGCCGCGCCTGGGATGCCTTCAGGCTCTGGATCCAATAAGCCCGTCGGCCCCCTCTCCGGGTCTCGGCACAGGCGGATTGGCGAGGGAAGCATTGCGGGTCCATGGTTGACCTGATACACTTGAAGGCTTTTCGGAAATTCCGAAGGGTTTCACGTTTTCGTTTTTATCAAACGTTGAGGGACGTTTTTAAATGCCAACCATTAACCAGCTAGTGCGTCAAGGCCGCGAGGTCGAGACCATCAAGTCGAAGAGTCCTGCCATGCAGAACTCTCCGCAGCGCCGTGGCGTGTGCACCCGTGTGTACACCACGACGCCCAAGAAGCCGAATTCCGCTCTGCGTAAGGTCGCCAAGGTGCGCCTGACCAACGGTTTCGAAGTCATTTCCTACATCGGCGGTGAAGGCCACAACCTGCAGGAACACAGCGTGGTGCTGGTTCGTGGCGGTCGTGTCAAGGATCTGCCGGGTGTGCGTTACCACATCGTGCGTGGCTCGCTTGACCTGCAAGGCGTGAAAGACCGCAAGCAGTCGCGTTCCAAGTACGGCGCCAAGCGCCCCAAGAAGGCTTGATTCTCAAGCCCTGATTTTTCGGTGTTCAAGTCGTCTGGCAGACGGTTTGAGCGTAGTGACCCGAAGCTCGGAATCGTCCGGGTGGGTCGAGTAAGTGAGAGTTCTGTATGGCTCTCGCGGTGTCTGAAAAGATGCCAACTGAAGCAGTATGAGGTGAAACATGCCACGTCGTCGCGAAGTCCCTAAACGTGAAATCCTGCCGGATCCGAAGTTCGGCAATGTCGACCTCTCCAAGTTCATGAACGTGATCATGGAAGGCGGCAAGAAGGCGGTTGCCGAGCGCATCATTTACGGTGCCCTCGAAACCATTGGACAGAAAACCGGCAAGGATGCGCTGGAGCTGTTCACGATCGCCATCAACAATGTCAAGCCGATGGTCGAAGTGAAGTCCCGCCGTGTCGGCGGCGCCAACTACCAGGTGCCGGTTGAAGTGCGCCCGGTGCGCCGTCTGGCCCTGTCCATGCGCTGGATCAAGGAAGCCGCCCGCAAGCGTGGCGAGAAGTCCATGGCCCTGCGCCTGGCCAACGAAATCATCGAGGCCACCGAAGGCCGTGGTGGCGCCATGAAGCGTCGTGATGAAGTGCACCGCATGGCCGAAGCCAACAAGGCCTTCAGCCACTTCCGTTTCTAAGCCACAACTGCCCCACAGGTGCGCAGGCCCGCCACGAGCGGGCCTGACCTGTTTTAACGAAAGACCATCATGGCACGCAAAACGCCCATTGAGCGCTACCGCAATATCGGTATTTCCGCTCACATTGACGCCGGCAAGACGACGACTACCGAGCGTATTCTTTTCTACACCGGCGTGAACCACAAGATCGGTGAAGTGCACGACGGTGCGGCCACCATGGACTGGATGGAGCAGGAGCAGGAGCGTGGTATCACGATCACCTCTGCTGCGACCACCTGTTTCTGGAAGGGCATGGAACTGTCCTATCCCGAGCACCGCTTCAACATCATCGACACCCCCGGCCACGTGGACTTCACCATCGAGGTGGAGCGTTCCATGCGCGTGCTGGACGGTGCCTGCATGGTCTATTGCGCCGTGGGCGGCGTGCAGCCGCAGTCTGAAACTGTCTGGCGCCAGGCCAACAAGTACAAGGTGCCGCGTCTGGCGTTCGTGAACAAGATGGACCGTACCGGTGCCAACTTCTTCAAGGTCTATGACCAGATGAAGCTGCGCCTGAAGGCCAACCCCGTGCCGATCGTGATCCCGATTGGTGCCGAGGAAAACTTCACCGGCGTGGTCGACCTCATCAAGATGAAGGCCATCATCTGGGACGAGGCTTCCCAGGGCATGAAGTTTGAATACAAAGAGATTCCCGCTGAACTGCTCGAGTCCGCCAAGAAATGGCGCGAGGGTATGGTTGAGGCGGCCGCCGAAGCCAGCGAAGAGCTGATGAACAAGTACCTTGAGGAAGGCGACCTGAGCGAAGCCGAAATCAAGCTGGGCATCCGCACCCGCACGATCGGCGCCGAGATTCAGCCCATGCTGTGTGGTACCGCCTTCAAGAACAAGGGTGTGCAGCGCATGCTGGACGCCGTGATCGACTTCCTGCCCTCGCCGGTGGACATCCCCCCGGTGGGTGGCCTCGACGAAGACGAGAAGGAAACTTCCCGCAAGGCCGACGACAGCGAGAAATTCTCCGCTCTGGCCTTCAAGCTGATGACCGACCCCTTCGTCGGCCAGTTGACCTTCGTGCGCGTCTATTCCGGCGTGCTGACCAAGGGCGACACGGTCTACAACCCGATCAAGGGCAAGAAAGAACGTATCGGCCGTATCGTGCAGATGCACGCCAACAACCGCTTGGAAGTGGACGAAATCCGCGCCGGCGACATCGCTGCATGTGTGGGCTTGAAGGATGTGACCACGGGTGAAACCCTGTGCGATCCGGATGCCATCCTGACGCTGGAGCGCATGGTATTCCCTGAGCCCGTGATTGCACAGGCCGTGGAACCCAAGACCAAGGCTGACCAGGAAAAAATGGGTATCGCCCTGCAGCGCCTGGCTGCCGAAGACCCGTCCTTCCGTGTTAAGACCGACGAAGAGTCCGGTCAGACCATCATTGCCGGCATGGGCGAACTGCACCTCGAAATCATCGTGGACCGCATGAAGCGCGAGTTCGGCGTGGAAGCCAACGTGGGCAAGCCGCAAGTGGCCTACCGCGAAACCATCCGCAAGAAGGTCACCGAAGTCGAAGGCAAGTTCGTGCGCCAGTCCGGCGGCAAGGGCCAGTACGGCCACGTGGTGTTCACGGTCGAGCCGAACGAGGCCGGCAAGGGCTTCGAGTTCGTTGACGCCATCAAGGGTGGTGTCGTGCCGCGCGAATTCATCCCGGCGGTCGAGAAGGGCGTGATCGAGGCGATCACCTCCGGCGTGCTGGCTGGCTTCCAGGTGGTGGACGTGAAAGTGACGTTGACCTTCGGCTCCTACCATGATGTGGACTCGAACGAAAACGCCTTCAAGATGGCGGCCATCTTCGGCTTCAAGGAAGGCTGCCGCAAGGCCAACCCCGTCATCCTCGAGCCCATGATGGCCGTGGAAGTCGAGACGCCCGAAGACTACGCCGGTACCGTGATGGGCGATCTGTCGTCGCGTCGCGGCATGGTGCAGGGCATGGAAGACATGGTCGGTGGTGGCAAGGCCATCAAGGCCGAGGTGCCGCTGTCCGAAATGTTCGGTTACTCGACCTCGCTGCGTTCCGCCACTCAGGGTCGTGCCACGTACACCATGGAGTTCAAGCACTACTCTGAAGCTCCGCGCAACGTGTCCGAAGCCATCGTGGCTGCTCGCGCCAAGTAAGAAGTTCGCATCCCCGTGCTGACGGGGCTGTTTTTTTGTTGTCTGCGATCCGGTGCCGCCCTGTTCCCGTGCGGGGCGAACCAGCAATCGGATGCAGACGTAAAACCAATACACGGGAATGCTCTTTGGAGATTTGAAAAATGGCAAAAGAGAAATTTGAGCGGACCAAGCCGCACGTCAACGTGGGCACGATCGGTCACGTGGACCACGGCAAGACCACCCTGACGGCGGCCATCACCACTGTGCTGGCGGCCAAGTTTGGCGGCCAGGCCAAGGCCTACGACCAGATCGATGCGGCTCCTGAAGAGAAGGCCCGCGGCATCACCATCAACACCGCCCACGTCGAGTACGAGACCAAGAACCGTCACTACGCCCACGTGGACTGCCCCGGCCACGCCGACTACGTCAAGAACATGATCACCGGTGCCGCCCAGATGGACGGCGCCATTCTGGTCGTGTCCGCCGCTGACGGCCCCATGCCCCAGACCCGCGAGCACATCCTGCTGGCCCGTCAGGTGGGTGTTCCCTACATCATCGTCTTCCTGAACAAGTGCGACATGGTCGACGACGCCGAGCTGCTCGAGCTCGTCGAGATGGAAGTGCGCGAACTCCTCTCCAAGTACGACTTCCCCGGCGACGACACCCCCATCGTCAAGGGCTCGGCCAAGCTGGCCCTGGAAGGCGACAAGGGCGAGCTGGGCGAAGGTGCCATCATGAAGCTGGCCGACGCCCTGGACACCTACATCCCCACCCCTGAGCGTGCCGTGGACGGTGCCTTCCTGATGCCCGTGGAAGACGTGTTCTCCATCTCTGGCCGCGGCACCGTCGTGACCGGCCGTATCGAGCGCGGCATCGTCAAGGTCGGCGAAGAAATCGAAATCGTCGGCATCAAGGTCACCCAGAAGACCACCTGCACCGGCGTGGAAATGTTCCGCAAGCTGCTGGACCAGGGCCAGGCTGGCGACAACGTCGGTATCCTGCTGCGCGGCACCAAGCGTGAAGAAGTCGAGCGCGGCCAAGTGCTGTGCAAGCCCGGCTCCATCAAGCCCCACACCCACTTCACGGGTGAGGTGTACGTGCTGAGCAAGGACGAAGGCGGCCGCCACACCCCCTTCTTCAACAACTACCGTCCGCAGTTCTACTTCCGTACGACGGACGTGACCGGCGCCATCGAGCTGCCCGAAGGCAAGGAAATGGTGATGCCGGGCGACAACGTGTCGATCACCGTCAAGCTGATCGCCCCCATCGCCATGGAAGAAGGCCTGCGCTTCGCCATCCGCGAAGGTGGCAAGACGGTGGGCGCCGGTGTGGTGGCCAAGATCCTGGCGTAATTCGCTAGCAACAAGGAATTACCATGGCTACCAAACAGAAAATCCGCATCCGCCTCAAGGCGTTCGACTACAAGCTGATCGACCAGTCGGCTGCCGAGATCGTGGACACTGCCAAGCGCACCGGCGCCATCGTCAAGGGCCCTGTGCCCCTGCCGACGCGCATGAAGCGTTTCGACATCCTGCGTTCGCCGCACGTCAACAAGACCAGCCGTGACCAGTTCGAAATCCGCACCCACCAGCGCCTGATGGACATCGTGGACCCGACCGACAAGACGGTCGACGCCCTGATGAAGCTCGACCTGCCGGCTGGTGTGGACGTCGAGATCAAGCTGCAGTAAGGCAAGTTCGGAGTTCCAGGCCGAAAGGCGGGAGCCCCAAAACCGACGGAAATGGCCTGATTTGCCAGAAGTGGCAGATCAGGCTATACTGTCAGGCTCTGTCGAATTTCGACCGAGTTTTATTAACCCTCTTTCACATTCCAACGTCCATGACCAATTGAAGTCGTGGCGGTGAAAGCAAAGGAGAAAAAATGAGTCTGAGCAATCGATTGGGGTTGCTGGGGCGCAAGGTGGGCATGATGCGTCTGTTCACTGATGACGGCGATGCAGTGCCCGTCACGGTGGTGGATGTGTCCAACAACCGAGTGACCCAGATCAAAACCCAGGACAACGACGGCTATGTCGCCCTCCAGGTGACCTTTGGCTCGCGCAAAGCTTCGCGCGTGACCAAGCCGGAAGCTGGCCACCTTGCCAAGGCAGGGGTTGAGGCCGGTGAAATCATCCAGGAATTCCGTGTTGAGGCCGATGCTGCCGCCAAGTACCAGGCGGGTGCTGCTGTGGCTGTGACCGATGTGTTTGCCGTGGGCCAGAAGGTCGACGTGCAGGGCACCTCGATCGGCAAGGGCTTTGCCGGCACGATCAAGCGCCACAACTTCAAGTCGCAGCGCGCGTCGCACGGTAACAGCCGTTCGCACAACGTTCCGGGCTCCATCTCCATGGCGCAGGATCCGGGCCGCGTGTTCCCGGGCAAGCGCATGACGGGCCACATGGGCGACCAGACCAAGACGATCCAGAACCTGGACGTCATCCGTATCGATGAAGCACGTCAACTGCTGCTGATCAAGGGCGCGATCCCTGGTTCCGCCGGTGGTTTCGTGACTGTGCGCCACGCCGTGAAGGCCAAGGCCAAGAACGCGAAAGGGGCGAACTGATGCAGATCGAACTCCTGAACGACCAGGGCCAGGCTGCTTCCAAGATGGAAGCCCCGGACACCGTTTTCGGTCGTGAATACAACGAAGCGCTGGTGCACCAGATCGTGGTGGCCTTCCAGGCCAACGCTCGCCAGGGCACCCGCGCCCAGAAGGACCGCGAACAGGTCAAGCACTCGACCAAGAAGCCGTTCAAGCAGAAGGGTACCGGCCGCGCTCGTGCTGGTATGACCTCCTCCCCGCTGTGGCGCGGCGGCGGTCGCATCTTCCCGAATATGCCGGACGAGAACTTCACCCAGAAGATCAACAAGAAGATGTACCGCGCCGGTATGGCTTCGATCTTCTCGCAGCTGGCCCGCGAAGGCCGCCTGGCCGTGGTCGAGTCCCTCAAGGTGGATTCGCCCAAGACCAAGCAGCTGGCTGACAAGTTCAAGGCCATGAAGCTGGACTCCGTGCTGGTGATCGCCGACCAGGTCGACGAAAACCTGTACCTGGCCTCGCGCAACCTGACCAACGTGCTGGTGGTCGAGCCGCGTTACGCCGATCCGCTGTCGCTGGTGCACTACCGCAAGGTGCTGGTGACCAAGGCGGCCATGGACCAACTCAAGGAGATGTTCGCATGAGCACCGCCAAGTTTGAAGAAGGTCGTCTGATGCAGGTGCTCGTCGCTCCCATCGTGTCCGAAAAGGCCACCATGGTTGCCGAGAAGAGCAATGCAGTGACGTTCAAGGTGCTGCAGGACGCGACCAAGCCTGAAATCAAGGCCGCCGTTGAACTGATGTTCAAGGTTGAGGTCAAGGGCGTGTCTGTGGTGAATACCAAAGGCAAGACCAAGCGCTATGGCAAGTCCGTCGGTCGTCGCGACAACGTTCGCAAGGCTTACGTGACGCTGCAGCCGGGTCAAGAGCTGAACCTGTCCGGGGAGGCTGCGTAATCATGGCTGTCATCAAAATGAAACCGACTTCGCCGGGCCGTCGTGGCGTGGTGAAGATCTCGCGTGACCACCTGTACAAGGGTGAGGCCTACGCGCCCCTGCTCGAACCCCAGTTCCAGCAGGCCGGCCGCAACAATAACGGCCACATCACCACCCGTCACAAGGGCGGCGGTCACAAGCACCACTACCGTGTGGTCGACTTCAAGCGCAACAAGGACGGCATCCCCGCCAAGGTCGAGCGCATTGAGTACGATCCGAACCGCTCGGCTCACATCGCTCTGGTGTGCTATGCCGACGGTGAGCGTCGCTACATCATCGCGCCGCGCGGCCTGGAAGTGGGCGCCACCATCCTGAACGGCTCTGAAGCGCCGATCCGTGTGGGCAACACCCTGCCGATCCGCAACATCCCGGTGGGTTCCATCATCCACTGCATCGAGTTGCAAGTCGGCAAGGGTGCCCAGGTGGTGCGTTCCGCTGGTGCTTCCGCCACGCTGTTGGCCCGTGAAGGCACCTACGCCCAGGTCCGTATGCGTTCGGGCGAAGTGCGCAAGATTCACATCGAGTGCCGCGCCACCATTGGCCAGGTCGCCAACGAAGAACACAGCCTGCGCCAGCTCGGCAAGGCCGGTGTGAAGCGCTGGATGGGTATTCGCCCGACCGTTCGAGGTGTGGTCATGAATCCGGTCGACCACCCGCATGGTGGTGGTGAAGGCAAGACTGGCGAAGGCCGTCATCCGGTCGATCCGTGGGGCAATCTGACCAAGGGTTACCGTACCCGTAACAACAAGCGCACGCAGGTCATGATCGTGTCGCGTCGCAAGAAGTAAGGGGAACGCACAATGACACGCTCTCTGAAAAAAGGTCCCTTCGTGGATCATCACCTGGTGGCCAAGGTCGACAAGGCCGTTGCCACCAAGGACAAGAAGCCGATCAAGACCTGGTCGCGTCGCTCCATGATCCTGCCCGAGTTCATCGGTCTGACGATCGCCGTGCACAACGGCAAGCAGCACGTACCTGTCTACATCACTGACCAAATGGTGGGCCACAAGCTGGGTGAGTTCGCACTGACCCGCACCTTCAAGGGCCACCCTGCGGACAAAAAAGTCCAGAAGAAATAAGGGAATTGAACATGGAAACACGTGCAACCCTTCGTGGTGTCCGCCTGTCGGTGGACAAGGGCCGTCTGGTCGCGGATCTGATCCGTGGCAAGAAGGTCGACCAAGCCCTGAACATCCTGCAGTTCACGCAGAAAAAAGCTGCTGTGATCATCAAGAAGGTTCTGGAGTCCGCCATTGCCAACGCCGAGCACAACGACGGCGCCGATATCGACGAACTGAAGGTCAAGACCATCTACGTCGAACAAGGCACCACGCTCAAGCGTTTTACTGCCCGTGCCAAGGGCCGTGGCAACCGTATCAGCAAGCCCACGTGCCATGTGTACGTGACGGTCGGCAACTAAAGAGGTCAGAAGGATATGGGACAAAAAATCAACCCGACCGGCTTCCGCCTCGCCATCAGCCGTAACTGGGCTTCGCGCTGGTACGCGAGCAACCGTGACTTCGCCGGCATGCTGGCCGAAGACATCAAGGTGCGCGAGTACCTGAAGGCCAAGCTGAAGAACGCCTCCGTTTCGCGCGTGCTGATCGAGCGCCCCGCCAAGAACGCCCGCATCACGATTTTCTCGGCTCGTCCGGGCGTCGTGATCGGCAAGAAGGGCGAGGACATCGAAAACCTCAAGCGCGACCTCGGCAAACAGCTGGGCGTGCCGGTGGCCGTCAACATCGAAGAAGTGCGCAAGCCCGAAATCGATGCCAAGCTGATCGCCGACAGCATCACCCAGCAGCTCGAAAAGCGGATCATGTTCCGCCGCGCCATGAAGCGCGCTATGCAAAACGCCATGCGTCTGGGTGCCCTGGGCATCAAGATCATGTCGGCTGGCCGCCTGAACGGTATCGAAATCGCCCGTACCGAGTGGTACCGCGAAGGCCGTGTGCCGCTGCACACCCTGCGCGCCGACATCGACTACGGCACCTCGGAAGCCAAGACCACCTACGGCGTCATCGGCGTCAAGGTCTGGGTCTACAAGGGTGATACCCTGGGTCGCAACGATCTGCCCGCAGCCGTTGAGCCGCGTAGCGAAGAAGAGCGTCGCCCGCGTGGCCCGCGTCGTGATGGCCGTCCTGCCGGTGATCGTCCCGCGGCTCCCCGCGGTGCCCGCCGCCCGGTCGGCTCTGCCGCCGCGCCTGCCGATGGCAGCGACAAACCCGCAGAGGCCACCCCTGGTGCCGATGCCCCGAAAACCGCCGTTAAGCGCGTACGCAAAGTCGCCGCGCCAGCTGCAGCAGCTGACGGTGCCAAAGGAGAATAAACATGCTGCAACCTGCACGTAGAAAATACCGCAAGGAGCAAAAAGGCCGTAACACCGGTATTGCCACCCGTGGCAGTTCCGTGGCCTTTGGCGACTTCGGCCTGAAATGTACCGACCGCGGCCGTCTGACGGCTCGCCAGATCGAGGCGGCACGTCGTGCCATCTCCCGTCACGTCAAGCGTGGCGGCCGCATCTGGATCCGCGTGTTCCCCGACAAGCCTATTTCCCAGAAGCCTGCTGAAGTGCGTATGGGTAACGGCAAGGGCAACCCCGAGTACTACGTGGCTGAAATCCAGCCCGGCAAGATCGTGTTCGAGATCGTCGGTGTGCCCGAAGAGCTGGCCCGTGAAGCGTTCAAGCTGGCGGCCGCCAAGCTGCCGCTGCGCACCACCTTCGTCAGCCGCATGATCGGCCAGTAATCAGGAGAATGAAGAAATGAAAGCTGCTGAACTGCGCCAAAAAGACGTTGCCGGCCTGCAAGCCGAGGTCAAAGAGCTGCAAAAAGCCCACTTTGGTCTGCGCATGCAAAAAGCCACGCAACAGCTGAACAACACGGCCACGCTGGGCAATACCCGTCGTGACATCGCCCGTGCCAAGACCATCCTTGCTCAAAAGCAAGCCGCCAAATAAGGAGCACTAAATGACGGAAGCTAAAAAATCCCTCAAGCGCACCTTGGTTGGCAAGGTCGTCAGCGACAAGCGAACCAAGACGGTGACCGTGCTGGTCGAGCGTCGTGTGATGCACGAGCTCTACGGCAAGATCGTGGCCAAGTCGAGCAAGTACCACGCCCATGACGAAAAGGGCGAGTACAAGCTGGGCGACGTAATCGAAATCACCGAGAGCAAGCCGATTTCCAAGACCAAGAACTGGGTTGCCACCCGTCTGGTCGAAAAGGCTGCTGCAGTCTAAGTTCATTGCAGCACACGCTGCAGGACAGACAAAAACGGCTCACAATGCGTGAGCCGTTTTTTTTGGCCCACCCCAACTGCTAATTCGAGGAGCACAACATGATCAAAGTCGGTGATACCCTGCCTGGCGCCACGCTGATGGAATATTCCGAAGTGGAAGGCAATGGCTGCAGCATCGGCCCCAACCCGGTGGACGTGAGCAAGGCTGTGGCGGGCAAGACGATCGCCATCTTTGGCCTGCCCGGCGCCTACACCCCGACCTGCTCGGCCAAGCACGTGCCGGGTTATGTCGAGAAGTTCAACGAGCTCAAGGCGGCCGGTGTCGACGAGATCTGGTGCGTGAGCGTGAACGATGCCTTCGTCATGGGCGCCTGGGCGCGTGACCAGAAGACGGGCAACAAGGTGCGCATGCTGGCGGACGGCAGTGCCGACTTCGCGAAGGCCACCGGGCTCACGCTGGATCTGACGGCTCGCGGCATGGGCCTGCGCAGCAACCGTTATTCCATGCTGGTCAAGGACGGCAAGGTCAAGAGCCTGAACATCGAGGCACCGGGCAAGTTCGAAGTGAGTGACGCCGGCACCCTGCTGGGCCAAGCCAAGGCCTGAGTCGCTTCGACGCTACACAAAAGCCACCGTCGCGACGGTGGTTTTTTTTTGGACGAACTACAGGCGGGTGTCCGAAAGGGTGGCCATAAGGTAGTGGGCGCCGGCGATAGGGTTATGGTAGTAAGGGGGCACTTCCACAAAGCCCAAGTCCTTGTAGAGCGCGCGTGCGGCCTCCATCTCGTTCAGGGTGTCGAGCAGGACGTGGTCGTAGGCGTAGAGATGGGCTGTATCCAGGATGGCCTGGGCAAGCCGGCGGCCCAGGCCCAGCCCGCGAAATGCAGGACGCACATACAGGCGTTTCATCTCGCAGGCGTTGGGATAGTCAGTGCTGTCGATGGGGCGAAGGGCACAGCAGCCGGCGGTCTGGCCGTCAATGCGGGCCAGCAGCAGGCCACCGCGTGGAGTGGCATAGTCGCCGGGCAGGTTGGCGAGTTCCTGCTCAAACCCCTGGAAGCGCAGATCAATGTTGAGACTGGCGGCATACTCGCGGAAAATCTCGCGTACGGTGTCAAATTCGGCAGGCGACCGTGGCGTCAGGATTTCAACGATAGGTTGGTTCACGGCAAGGATGCGTCAAAAAATGAGAATCGAGTTTAGCGTGCGGGAAAGACAAAATTCATGGGCGCGCGCAGGCCTGTGGCTGGGTGTGGTTCTTGCCGGCGGGCTGCTTGCTGGTTGCCAGACGGTACAGACCACCGGGGCGGGGCAGGTCGGTGTCACGCGCAACCAGTACATGGGGGTCAGCTCCGCAGAGGTGAATGCCGCATCGGCGCAGTCCTATCGCAAGATGCTGCAGGAGTCTGAGCGCAAGAAGGAGCTCAACGTTGATGCGGCCATGCTGGCGCGGGTGCAGGGCATTGCCAAGAGGCTGGTCGCCCAGACCGCGCATTTCCGCCCCGATGCGCAGGGCTGGCGTTGGGAAACAAATGTCTTCCACAGCGACCAGGTGAATGCGTTCTGCATGGCCGGCGGCAAGATCGGTATCTACAGCGGCCTGATCGAGAAGCTGAAGATCACCGACGACGAATTGGCTGCCGTGATGGGCCATGAAATCGCACACGCCCTGCGCGAGCATGTACGCGAACAGGTCTCGATGCAGCAGGCCGCCCGTGTGCCAGGCTTGGTGCTGGCCATCGTGACGGGCAGCCAGGTTCTGGCCGATCTGGGCAATATGGTGACCGACGTGAGTCTGACCCTGCCGCGCAGCCGCGAGGCCGAGAGCGAGGCGGATCAGATCGGTGTCGAATTGGCGGCGCGGGCCGGCTACGACCCGCGTGCGGCCATCAGCCTGTGGCAGAAGATGAACCAGCTGGGCGGTGGGCGCCCACCCGAGTTTCTCAGCACGCACCCGTCACCGGACTCGCGTCAGCAGGACCTCGCGCGCATCAGCGCCGTCGTGATGCCCCTGTACGAGCAAAGCAGGAAACGCTGAGAGAGGCTCAGGCTCCTGCGAGCCACAACAGCAGCGTCACGGCGGCGGCGCTCAGCAGCAGCAGCACGGCTGCCAGCAGGCGGGTGCGCGCGTCATCGCGTGATGCAGGGGCCGGCTGAGCCAACTCCTTGTCACCGGTGAGCATGGGGCGCACCAGGTTTTGCCGCTTGCGCCAGAGGTAATAGAGGATGGCCACGATGTGCAGTATCACGAGCACGATCAGTACGCGCTTGCCGACCTCGCTGTGGTACCAGCTCGCCAAACTCACGAGGTCACTGGACGCCAGCCGCGTCAGCGGCCCGCTGGCGGAGATTTCGTCATCGCTGAAAAGTCCGGTGCCCACCTGGGCCAGTAGAAAAAACAGCAGTGCAAATACCGAAAGTGCGCCTGTCGGCGTATGCCCGACCGCGTGCAATGGATCACCCCGGCCACGCAGGTAGCGCCACAGGCTCAAAGGTGAGTAGATGAAGGCCACAAAGCGTGACCAGCGTCCGCCGAACAGGCCCCAGAGCAGGCGAAAAACCAACAAGGTCAGCACGGCATAACCCAGGCGGAAATGCCATTCCATATAACCAAGCTGGGCGGAGGTGACCAGTCCGATGACGCAGAGCGCCAGCAGCCAGTGGAAGAGGCGGGTGGGGAGATCCCAGATTCTGACGAGATGCGGCATGGCGGGCCCTAGGATAGGATGCGTAAGGGGAAGGCGCTGCTCGGTATTTTCCCTGAGATAAGGGAAATCGTGCGAACTTTGATACGAGCAGCGGCTCCCATGAGCGGGAACCTTCCCGTTTACCAGCAAAGGAAGAACATGAAAAAGGTCAGTATTCTTGTCGTCGCAGCCGCGGCCATCGGCTTCAGTGGTGTGGCATCGGCCCAGTTCGCCAAGCCGGACGATGCCATCAAATATCGCAAGAATGCGCTGTTTGTGATGCAGCAGCACTATGCGCGCGTTGGCGCCATGGCCAGCGGCCGGGCACCTTTCGATGCCAAGGTGGCGGCTGACAATGCCGCGATTGCAGAAACCATGTCGCGGCTGCCCTGGGCAGCGTTTGGTGAAGGTACCGACAAGGGCGATACCAAGGCTTTGCCGGAGGTCTGGAAAGAGCAGGCCAAGTTCAAGGCCGCCGCCGAGAAGATGGAATCTGAAATGAGCAAGCTGGCAGCCGCTGCCAAGACCGGCAATCTGGACAGTATCAAGACGGCTTTCCAGGCAACTTCGGGCAGCTGCAAGGCCTGCCACGACGATTTCCGGGGCAAATGAGCCTGGGCCCTTCGCAGATGGAGGGCGACCCATGAAATGGAAAAGGGGCAGCCAGAGCTGCCCCTTTCCATTTCCATTAGAGGGATCGTTCAGGCCTGCGCCAGCAGCTCCTCGATCAGGCGGTGCAACTCGGCGAAATCGGGTTCGCCGATGTAACGCTTGACGATCTGGCCGCGCTTGTCGACCAGGTAGGTGGTCGGGGTCAGGCGCACCTCACCCCAGGCCGTGGCCACGGCACCCGTGTTGTCGATGGCCACCTTGAAAGGCAGCTTGCGGGTCTGGCTGAAATTGACGACGTAGCTGGGCGGGTCATAGCTCATGGCCACTGCTACGGTGTCGAAGCCGCGCTCGCGGTACTTGTCGTAGGTCGCCATGAGTTTGGGCATCTCGGCCACACAGGTGGTGCAGCTGGTCGCCCAGAAGTTCACCAGGACGACACGGCCGCGAAAATCGGCGGTGGTCTGTTTAGAGCCGTCCAGCAGCACGAAAGTGGATTCCGGGGCCGGGCCGAAGCCTGGCGCGCGCAACAGCAGCCAGCCGGCGATGGCAACGACGGCAACTGCGGCAAGATAGAGGGCACGTTTCATCAATTGGGGAAATGACATGGACCGTCGGAAGTTTAATTCGATTGGATGGCTTGCGCTGCCGGGAGTTCCCCTGCTGACTCTGGGTCCGGCCCAGGCGCTCACATTGGAAGAGCTGAGCCAGAGTGAGGCGGTGCGTGCTCTCAAGGCAGCTCTGGAGCGTGGCGCACGCAGTGCCATCGGCCAGCTGGGGCAACTCAATGGCTTCCTAGGTAACGAAAAAGTCAGGATTCCCCTGCCCCGACAGCTGCAGGATGCCGAGCAGATGCTGCGCACCTTTGGTCAAGGTGGACGGCTGGACGAGCTGGTGACGACGATGAACCGCGCGGCAGAGGCGGCGGTGCCCATGGCGCAGGAACTGATGTTGGGTGCCGTGCGCGGCATGACGGTCGCCGACGGCAAGAAGATCCTGGGCGGGGGCGAGACCTCGGTGACCACCTTTTTTGCCGACAAGACACGGCTGCCGCTGGGACAGAAATTCCTGCCAGTGGTGACGCGCAGCACCGAAAAAGTCGGCCTCGCGGGACAGTACAACCACATCGCCAGCAAGGCGGCCGATTTCGGCCTGCTGCGCCGCGAGGACGCGAGCATCGAACAATATGTGACCGGCAAGGCCCTGGACGGTCTTTACTACGTGATCGGTGAGGAAGAGCGCAAGATTCGCAGAGATCCGGTGGCGACGGGCAGCGCGCTACTCAGCAAGGTATTTGGTGCATTGAAGTAGTGCGCCCGCGATGTTCACGCTGCTTCGGCGGGGATAATTTGCGGATGTACCGTCATTTCCTGCTTCTGGGCACAGCCCTTCTGCTGGCTGCCTGCAGCCCTACCCTCAACTGGCGCGAGGTCCGGCCCGGCGGCGAGCTCAAGGCATTGCTGCCCTGCAAGCCGGACCAGGGCAGCCGCCGGCAGAATCTGGCGGGCCGGGAGATCGAGGTGCAGATGTTGGGCTGCGAGGCCGCCGGGGCCCTGTACGCCGTGTCAGTGGTCGAACTCGGGAATGCCAAGCAGGCGCTGGCCGTGCAGGTGCAATGGCAGGCCAATCTGTTGGGGAATATGCAGGCCACCACTTCGACCAGCAGTGCCTGGGCCCTCAAGGGCGCGAATGCCATGCTGGAGCCCGTACGCCTGAAGGCCCAGGGCCTGCGACCCGATGGCCAGCCGGTGGCCGCTGAGGCTGTGTGGTTTGCCCATGGCACGCGCTTGTACCACGCCGTCATCTATGCCGAGCGCATCGCTACCGAGATGAACGAGCCCTTCTTCAGTGGCCTGGAGCTGCCATGAATGTCCTGAGCCGCCGTGGGGCGGTACTGGTTTTCCTGGCCTTTGCCTTTGCCTATTTTTTCTCGGCGTTGATCCGCGCGATCACCGCCACGCTCTCGCCACAGCTGACCCAGGAGTTCAGTCTGCATGCGCGCGATCTGGGGCTGCTCGCCGGGGGATACTTTCTCGGTTTTGCTGCCATGCAACTGCCCCTGGGACGCTGGCTGGACCGGCAGGGGCCGAAGACCGTCATCCTCGGTTTTCTGGCCGTGGCCGCCATCGGCTGCCTGGCCTTCTCGCAGGCCACGAGTTTCTCGGGCCTCTTGGTGGCGCGTGTGCTTTGCGGCATCGGCCTGGCGGCCTGCCTGATGGCGCCACTGACCGGTTTCCGGCGCTGGCTGGATCCGGCCAGCCAGCTGCGTGCGAATTCCTGGATGCTGATGACAGGCTCCATGGGCATGGTGGCCTCCACGCTGCCGGTGCAATGGTTGCTGCCGGACTACGGCTGGCGTCCCCTGTTCTGGGGTCTGGCGGCCATGTTGTTGTTGTCCATGGTGGTGATCGCCTGGCAAGTGCCGCGCTGGCAAAAGACGGTGAGCGCCCCCGTTGCAGGAAAAGCGGCGGGCAGTTATACAGAGGTCTGGCGGCATGCCTATTTCCGTCGCCTGACACCGCTGGGCTTCTTCAACTACGGTGGCATGGTGGCCATCCAGACCTTGTGGGCCGTGCCCTGGATGACCCGTGTCGCTGGCTACACGCCGGTGCAGGCGGCCACCAGCCTGTTCTGGATCAATGTGGCCATGCTGGCCACCTTCTGGTCCTGGGGCCTGTTGATTCCGCGACTGACACGGCGTGGTGTGCACACCAACCAGTTGATCGCCTGGGGCACCCCGCTGAGCCTGTTGCTGCTGGCGATCATCGTGATGGCCGGCGAATCCGGGGCCCGCCATGCAGGCTTGCTGTGGGCGCTGTTCTGCGTCAGTTCCACCTTTCTATCGCTGGCGCAGCCGGCCGTGGGCATGGCCTTCCCCGCAGAACTCGCAGGGCGGGCTCTTTCGGCTTACAACCTGGTCATTTTTGCCGGGGTGTTCGTGGTGCAGTGGGGCATCGGCCTGCTGATCGATGCCTTTGCCGCGCAGGGCTGGGCCCAGGTGCAGGCCTTCCAGGGGGCGCTGGCCGTGTTTCTGCTGCTGAACCTGCTGTCCTATCTCTATTTCCTGGTGGCGAAAAAGACATAATCAGGTCAGCATGAACAACGGCATCGTCATCATTGCCCATGCGCCGCTGGCCAGTGCGCTGCGCCAGTGCGTGGCCCACGTCTTTCCTGACCGCTTGGGCGGGGTGGTGGCCGTGGACGTGTTGCCGGATGCGCCGGTCGCCCAGAGCGTGGCGCAGGCACGGCAGGCCGTCGGCCCGCTGGGGCAGGCCCCGCTGCTGCTGCTGACCGACGTGCTGGGTGCCACGCCCTGCAATGTGGCACGTCAGCTGCTGGAAGGACGTCGGGCGCGCCTGCTGGCGGGGGTGAACCTGTCCATGCTGCTGCGTGCCGTGACCTACCAGCACGAGCCGCTGGACGAACTGCTGGCCCGTGCCCTGCAAGGCGGCACCCAGGGCGTGCTGCAGGTGACGACGGTGTGACGATTTGAACGGACGAAAGATAGGGACCAAGGAATGATCAAGGCCAGTGTCACCATCAGCAACAAGCTCGGACTGCATGCCCGAGCCTCGGCCAAGCTCACCAAGATGGCGGGCAGCTTCCCTTGCGAAGTCTGGCTGTCCCGCGGTGAGCGGCGCGTGAACGCCAAGAGCATCATGGGTGTGATGATGCTGGCCGCCGGCCTGGGCAGCGTGGTCGAGATCGAGGCCCAGGGCGAGCGTGCCCAGGAGGCCGTGGATGCGCTGCTGGTGCTGATCAACGACAAGTTCGGCGAGGGCGAATGATCATGCACAGCCGTCTGGCCGATGCTCCAGGAGACGAGGCATGACCTTCTCCATCCACGGCTTGGCCGTCGCGCGCGGCATTGCCATCGGGCGTGCCGTGCTGGTGGCCAGCAGCCGGGTGGACGTGGCGCACTACTTCATTGAGCCCGCCCAGGTGGAGCGCGAGATCGAGCGTGTGAAGCGCGGGCGCGATGCGGTGGTCGACGAGCTCCACCGCCTGCAGCAGACCATCTCCCAACTCGGGCCCAAGGATGCGCCGCACGAGCTGCGAGCCCTGCTCGACGTGCACCTCATGCTGCTGCAGGACGAGGAGATGGTGGGCGGCGTCAAGCACTGGATACGCGACCGGCTCTACAACGCCGAGTGGGCGCTGACCACCCAGCTGGAGATGGTGGCGCGCCAGTTCGACGAGATGGAGGATGAATACCTGCGCGAGCGCAAGGCCGACCTGGAGCAGATCACCGAAAAGGTCTTGCGTGCCATGCAGGGCCAGACCACCTCCGGTCTGCCTGCCGGCATCGCCGCCGCGCGCAAGGCGCCATCGGCTGAATTGCAGCTGGAGGACACGGACACACCGCTGGTGCTGATCGCGCACGAGATCTCGCCATCGGACATGCTGCAGTTCAAGCAAGGCCTGTTTGCCGGTTTTGTCACCGACGTCGGGGGCAAGACCTCGCACACCGCCATCGTGGCGCGCAGCATGGACATCCCGGCCGTGGTGGGCGCACGCACCGCCAGCCAGCTGGTGCGCCAGGATGACTGGGTCATCATCGACGGCGATGCCGGCGTGGTGATCGTCGACCCTTCGCCCATCATCCTGGCCGAGTACCAGTACAAACAACGCCAGCGCGACCTGGAGCGCGGTCGCCTGGGACGCCTGCTGAATACGCCGGCCGTCACGCTGGACGGCGAGAAGGTCGAGCTGCTGGCCAATATCGAGATGCCGGAGGATGCGCCTGTGGCCCTGAAGGCTGGCGCCGTGGGCGTCGGCCTGTTCCGCAGCGAATTCCTCTTCATGGGACGGCTCGGCCATCTGCCGGACGAGGAGGAGCAGTACCAGGCCTACCGCCGCGCGGTCGAGGGCATGGCGGGGCTGCCGGTCACCATCCGTACCGTGGACATTGGCGCTGACAAGCCCATGGACAGCAACATCGTCGAAGGCAGTCACCTCAACCCGGCCCTGGGCCTGCGTGCCATACGCTGGAGCCTGGCCGATCCGTCCATGTTCCTGACCCAGTTGCGTGCCATCCTGCGTGCCGCTGCACACGGACCGGTCAAGATGCTGATCCCCATGCTGGCGCATCTGAGCGAGATCCGTCAGACCGTGGCGTTGGTCGAACAGGCGCGTGCCGAGCTGCAGCGCGAAGGGCGGATATTCGGGCAGGTGTCGCTGGGCGCCATGATCGAGATTCCGGCGGCAGCGCTGATGCTCAAGACCTTTCTCAAGTACTTTGACTATCTGTCGCTAGGTACCAATGACCTGATCCAGTACACCCTGGCGATCGACCGGGCTGACGAGTCGGTGGCTCATCTCTATGACCCGCTGCACCCGGCCGTGTTGCGCCTGGTGGCTGACACGATTTCCGAATGCCGCGCGCAGGGCAAGGAGGTCAGCGTCTGCGGCGAGATGGCCGGCGATATCGCCATGACACGGTTGCTGCTGGGCCTGGGCCTGCGCAGCTTCTCCATGCACCCGGCCCAGATCCTGGCGGTCAAGCAGGAGGTGCTGCGCGCCGATACGACGCGCCTGCAGCCCTGGGCGCAGACGGTGCTGAACGCCGACGAGCCGTCGGCTGCCATGGGCACCTGATCGAAGGGCTGGGCTGGTTCAACGCGCCAGGCTGGCGGCGTGGGCCTGCTGGTCGGCGTGGTAGCTGGAGCGCACCATGGCGCCCACGGCGGCGTGCGTGAAACCCATCTTGTAGGCTTCTTCCTCGAACATCCTGAAGGTGTCGGGGTGCACGTAGCGCTTGACCGGCAGATGCGAGGTGGACGGGGCCAGGTACTGGCCGATGGTCAGCATCTCGATGTTGTGGGCGCGCATGTCGCGCATCACGTCCAGGATTTCCTCGTCGGTCTCGCCCAGGCCCACCATCAGGCCGCTCTTGGTCGGCACTTCAGGGAACAAGGCCTTGAACTTCTTGAGCAGGTTGAGTGAGAACTGGTAGTCGCTGCCCGGGCGGGCCTGCTTGTACAGGCGCGGCACGGTCTCCATGTTGTGGTTCATCACATCCGGCGGCGCGGCCTTGAGGATGTCCAGCGCGCGATCATCGCGGCCGCGGAAGTCGGGCACCAGCACCTCGATCTGCGTGTCAGGCGACAGCTCACGCGTTTTGCGGATGCAGTCGACGAAGTGACCGGCGCCGCCGTCGCGCAGGTCGTCACGGTCCACGCTGGTGATGACGACGTATTTCAGCTTGAGCGCGGCGATGGTCTTGGCCAGGTTCTCGGGTTCATTCACGTCCAGCGGATCGGGGCGGCCGTGGCCCACGTCGCAGAAGGGGCAGCGGCGCGTGCACTTGTCGCCCATGATCATGAAAGTCGCTGTGCCCTTGCCGAAGCATTCGCCGATATTGGGGCAGCTGGCTTCCTCGCAGACCGTCACCAGCTTGTTGGCGCGCAGGATGTCCTTGATCTCGTAGAACCGTGTGCTGGGCGAGCCGGCCTTGACGCGGATCCAGTCGGGTTTCTTGAGCACCTCGCCGGCTTCGACCTTGACCGGGATGCGCGAGAGCTTGGCGGCAGCCTTCTGCTTGGCGGCGGGGTCGTAGGTTTCGACGCTTTGTGCTTCACGCACAGTGTTGGATTCGCGAGTGCTCATGCAGGGTGCCTTCAGGGCTTCAGGTGGGTCAGGAGCTTGTGGCTCAGTACGCTGGCAACGTCCGCCCAGTCGGCGGATATCCCGATTGTAGAAAGGTCGATGCTTTGCAGCCCGGCATAGCCGCAGGGATTGATACGCGAGTAGGGTTCGAGGTCCATGGCCACATTCAGCGCCAGGCCGTGGTAGGTGCAGTTGCGGCTGACCTTGATGCCCAGCGCGGCGATCTTGCCCAGCCCCGTGAAGTCGGGCGCGCCTGTGGCGGCGCCCTTCTGGGGGCGTTGCTCCAGCAGGGTGTGCGAGCCCGGGTTGTCCAGCCGCACGTAGATACCAGGCGCCCCGGCCACGCGATGGCCTGTCACACCGTAATGTGCCAGGGTGCGGATCACGGCCTCTTCGAGCCGGTAGACGTATTCCTTGACAAAATACCCAGCCCGCTTGAGGTCGATGAGCGGATAGGCCACAACCTGGCCGGGGCCATGGTAGGTCACCTGGCCGCCGCGGTTGGTGGCGACCACCGGGATGTCGCCCGGCACCAGCACATGGCCGGCCTGACCGGCCAGGCCCTGCGTGAAGACAGGTGGGTGTTCGCAGACCCACAGCACGTCGGGCGTGGCGGCCGTGCGGGTGGAGGTGAAATCCTGCATGGCCGCATAGGTCGGCGCATAGTCCACCCGACCCAGCAGGCGCACATCCATCAGAGGACCACTTTCACCATGGGGTGTGTGGACAGCGTGCGGTAGAGCTCGTCGAGCTGCTCGCGGCTGGTGGCGTTGATGGTGATGGTCACGCCCAGGTAGTTGCCGCCCTTGCTTTCGCGCAGTTCGATGGAGGCGGCATCAAACGTGGGGTCGAACTGGCGGGCCACCGTGGTCACGGCATGCACGAAGCCCTCGGCCTTGGCACCCATCACCTTGATGGGGAAACGGCAGGGGTACTCGATCAGGCTGTCGGTGCGCGAGGGGCTGGGGGGCTGGGTGCTCATGCTGGGCGGCGCAGGCGGGCCTGCAGTTTGGCGGCCTGGTAGCCGGCGTAGAGTTGGGCGTAGATGGGGCCGGGGTGGCCGTCCCCCACGGGCTGGCCATCGATGCGGGTCACGGGCAGCACTTCCTTGGTGGCCGAGCTCAGCAGTACTTCGTCGGCCGCCAGAACTTCCTGGCGGGAGATGCTGCGCAGCTCGAAGGGGATGCCGTGGGTCTTGCAGATTTCCTCCAGCAGGCCGTAGCGTATGCCTTCGAGCACCAGATTGTCGCGGGGCGGGCCCAGCAGCACGCCGTCCTTGACGATCCAGACATTGCTGGACGCGCCCTCGCTGAGCTGGCCCGCGCGGAACATGAGGGTCTCGGTGGCGCCGGCGTCTACGCTGATCTGGCGTGCCAGCACCGCGCCCAACAGGCTGGTGCTCTTGATATGCGCCTTCTCCCAGCGGAAGTCTTCGGCTGTCACGCAATTCACGCCGTCCTGGCGCAGGCGCTCGGCGGGGAGTTTCATGGTGTTGGTCATGACAAACACCGTGGGCGTGAGCCCGGGCAGCATGGCATGGTCGCGCATGGCGACGCCGCGCGTGACCTGGATGTAGACCATCTGTTCGATCTTTTCCGGGTCCTCGTCCGTGCCGCGGGCGAAGTCGGCGACCAGTTGCTCGGCGATGGCGCGCCACTGGCTGCGTGTGTGCGGGTTGGGGATGCGCAGTTCGGCCAGGCTGCGCTCCAGCCGGGCCATGTGCTGCTCGAAGCGGAACAGGCAGCGGCCATAGACCGGGACCACTTCATAAATCCCGTCGCCAAAGATGAAGCCGCGGTCCATGACGCTGACTTTTGCATCCGGTAGCAGTGTGTACTCACCGTTGAGATAGCAGGGCAGGGCGGGCAGAGCGGTGGATGGCATGGCCAAATTATGGCAGCAAGGGTGGTGGCGATGAGCGCGCGGCGCTTGCGCTGGCTGGTGGTGAAACCATATGGGGGCGCTTTTTTAATGTTCTAGTCAGGTACTGGTCAAACGGCTCGGGTTTCTACGTATAATCTAAGGCTTTGTGGCGTTGCCAAAGCTGGATCCGGGTGTGATTTGACATGTCTAAATTGGCATCAGGACCGCGGGGTGGCGCACAAGACGAGGCTGCGGAGTCAGATTTCACGCCGCTGAGCGCCCAGGAGGCGCAGGCGCTGCGGGAGCGAAACCCATCGGTTTCTCCCTGGTGGGTGGTGATGGCTCAGGTGGTGGTCGGGGCAGTGGCGGCTTTGCTGGCCTGGCTCCTGACCGGTTTGCCTTCGGCGGCCTGGTCTCTTGCATATGGTGCGTTAGCGGTGGCCCTGCCGGCCGCCTTGTTTGCGCGGGGGTTGAGTGGTCGCCTGGCGTCGGTGAATCCGATGACGGCGGCCCTTGGCTTCCTGGTGTGGCAGATGGTTAAGTTGGCCTTGACGATGGCAATGTTGTTTGCCGCGCCCAGGCTGGTGGTGGCGCTGAGTTGGCCGGCCCTGCTGGTGGGCTTGGTGCTGGCGTTGAAGGTGTATTGGGTGGCGTTGAGATTCGCGCCACGGAACATGAAACTTTGAGACGAGTAAACAGATGAGTGCTGAAACCGGACTGACCGCAGGCGAGTACATCGTTCACCACCTGCATCATCTGCAAAACCAGGCGCCCAAGGCGGTTGCCGACTTCTCGGTTTTCAACTTCGATTCCCTGTTCTTCTCGATCGCCCTCGGGGTGCTGGGCTGCTGGCTGCTCTGGCTGGCCGCGCGCAAGGCCACTTCGGGTGTGCCGGGTCGTTTCCAGGCTGCGGTGGAGATCCTGGTCGAGATGGTGGATGCGCAGGCCAAGGGCATCGTGCACAACGCCGAAAGCCGCAAGTTCGTGGCTCCTCTGGCGCTGACCGTGTTCGTCTGGATCTTCATGATGAACGCCATGGATCTGCTGCCGGTCGACCTGATCCCGGCCCTGTGGCACAGCGCCGGCCCGGCGGTGGGCATGAAGGATTACATGCGTGTGGTGCCCACTGCCGACCTGTCGGTCACCATGGGCCTGTCCCTGGCCGTGCTGCTGATCTGCATTTACTACAACATCAAGATCAAGGGCGCAGGCGGCTGGATCCATGAGCTGTTCACCGCCCCCTTCGGTGCCCATCCGCTGCTGTGGCCCTTCAACTTCATGATGCAGATCATCGAGTTCATCGCCAAGACCGTTTCGCACGGCATGCGACTGTTCGGCAATATGTATGCCGGCGAACTGATCTTCATGCTGATCGCCCTGATGGGCGGTGCGTGGTCGATGTCGGCCACCGGCATCGGCCTGGCCATCGGCCACGTCATCGCCGGCACGGCGTGGGCGATCTTCCACATCCTGATCATCACCTTGCAGGCCTTTGTGTTCATGATGCTGACCCTGGTCTACCTCGGTCAGGCGCATGACGCGCATTGAGTCCCGCTATTCCCTTTTTCCTTTCTCTTTTTAACCAAGTCCTTTAGGAGTCATCATGGAAGTTATCAGCTTTGTCGCTCTGGCCGCTGGCCTGATCATCGGTCTGGGTGCTGTCGGCGCTTGTATCGGCATCGGCATCATGGGCAGCAAGTATCTTGAGTCCGCTGCACGCCAGCCCGAACTGATGGGCGAACTGCAGACCAAGATGTTCCTGCTGGCCGGTCTGATCGACGCCGCTTTCATTATCGGTACCGGTATTGCGCTGTGGTTCGCCACTGCCAACCCCTTCCTGGCGCAAATCGCCAACCTGCCGAAGTAAGCTCCGCCGGACACAAAACATTCCCCGGCGTGCGTGGGCACGTCAGGGTGAAGGATGAAACATGAGCATTACCGGTACCCTCATCATTCAGATGATCGTGTTCCTGATCCTGGTCGGGTTCACGATGAAGTTTGTGTGGCCTCCGATTGCCAAGGCGCTGGATGAGCGCGCGCTGAAGATCGCCGACGGCCTCGCTGCTGCCGACAAGGCCAAGTCCGAACTGTCCGCCGCCAACAAGCGCGTGGAAGACGAGCTGGCGAAGTCGCGCAATGAGACTGCCGCCCGCCTGGCTGATGCCGAGCGTCGCGCGCAGACCATCATCGAGGAAGCCAAGGCCAGGGCGACGGAAGAGGGCAACAAGATTGTTGCTGCTGCCAAGTCCGACGCCGAGCAGCAGACGGTCAAGGCACGTGAGGCCCTGCGTGAGCAGGTGGCCGCACTGGCCGTCAAGGGCGCCGAGCAGATTCTGCGCAAGGAAGTCAACGCCAGCGTCCATGCGGACCTGCTGGGTCGTTTGAAGACTGAGCTGTAAGAGGATCCCATGGCTGAACTTGCCACCATTGCCCGTCCCTACGCTGAAGCGCTTTTCAAGGCGACCGTGGCCGATCTGGCCGGTGCGGCCGTCTGGGTCGAGGAGCTGGCTGTGATTGCGGGCAATCCGCAGCTGCAGCAGTTTGCCGAGAACCCGAATGCGACGGCACAGCAGGTGTTCGACGTGATCGCCGGGGTGGCCAAGGCCCCCCTGAACGATGCCGCCAAGAACTTTCTGCGCACCGTCATCGACAACGGCCGTCTGAGCGTGCTGCCGGAAATCGCGGCCCAGTTTCGTGCCCTGAAGAACGCCCAGAGCGGCTCTTCTGATGCCGTCGTGTACAGCGCCTTTGCCATCGATGGTGCGGCGCTGGTCGACGTCAAGGCGACGCTGGAAAAACGCTTCGGCCGCAAGCTGAACGTGTCCGTCGAATTGCAGCCCGAACTGATCGGTGGCATCCGCGTGGTGGTCGGTGACGAGGTGCTCGACACCTCCGTCAAGGCCCGTCTGGAACAAATGAAAGTGGCTCTCACTGCCTGAGGCGTCCCGCCCGAGCTGTCAGCCCAACCCAAGGAAAGAAGGAAAGAGTCATGCAACTCAATCCCGCAGAAATCTCTGAACTGATCAAGAGCCGGATTCAAGGCCTGTCCGCCAGCGCCGACATCCGTAACCAGGGTACCGTGGTGTCCGTGACCGACGGCATCTGCCGTATCCACGGCCTGTCGGATGTGATGCAGGGCGAAATGCTCGAATTCCCGGCCGGCAAGGATGGCCAGCCCACCTACGGCCTGGCCCTGAATCTTGAGCGCGACTCCGTCGGCTCCGTGATTCTGGGCGAGTACGAGCACATCTCCGAAGGCGATACCGTCAAGTGCACGGGCCGCATTCTGGAAGTGCCGGTCGGCCCCGAGCTGATCGGCCGCGTGGTCAACGCCCTGGGTCAGCCGATCGACGGCAAGGGTCCGATCAACGCCAAGATGACCGACGTGATCGAGAAGGTCGCTCCGGGCGTGATCGCCCGCCAGTCGGTGGACCAGCCCATGCAGTCCGGCCTGAAGTCGATCGACGCCATGGTGCCGGTCGGTCGCGGCCAGCGCGAACTGATCATCGGCGACCGCCAGACCGGCAAGACCGCCGTGGCCATCGACGCGATCATCAACCAGAAGGGTCAGAACATGACCTGCGTTTATGTCGCGATCGGCCAGAAGGCCTCCAGCGTCAAGAACGTGGTGCGTGCCCTGGAGCAGGCCGGCGCGATGGAATACACCATCGTCGTGGCCGCCACCGCCTCTGAATCCGCTGCCATGCAGTACGTGTCGGCCTACTCCGGCTGCACCATGGGCGAATACTTCCGCGACCGCGGTGAAGACGCGCTGATCGTTTATGACGACCTGTCCAAGCAGGCCGTGGCCTACCGCCAGGTTTCGCTGCTGCTGCGCCGCCCGCCGGGCCGCGAAGCCTACCCCGGCGACGTGTTCTATCTGCACAGCCGTCTGCTGGAGCGTGCCGCTCGCGTGAACGCCGACTACGTCGAAGCCTTCACCAAGGGCGCCGTCAAGGGCAAGACCGGCTCGCTGACCGCGCTGCCGATCATCGAAACCCAAGCCGGTGACGTGTCCGCCTTCGTGCCGACCAACGTGATCTCGATCACCGACGGCCAGATCTTCCTGGAAACCAGCCTGTTCAACGCCGGTATCCGCCCCGCCATCAACGCCGGTATCTCGGTGTCGCGCGTCGGTGGTGCTGCCCAGACCAAGCTGATCAAGAACCTGTCCGGCGGTATCCGTACCGACCTGGCCCAGTACCGTGAGCTGGCTGCCTTCGCGCAGTTTGCTTCCGACCTGGACGAGGCCACCCGCAAGCAGCTGGACCGCGGTGCCCGCGTGACCGAGTTGCTCAAGCAGGCGCAATACAGCCCGCTGTCCATCAGCCTGATGGCCGCTTCGCTGTTCGCCGTGAACAAGGGTTTCCTGGACGACATCGAGGTCAAGAAAGTGCTGTCCTTCGAGCACGGCCTGCATGGCTACCTGAAGGACAAGTGCGCTGCGCTGCTGGCCAAGCTGGAAGCTGCCAAGGCCATGGACAAGGATGCCGAAGCCGAGTTGAGCGCTGCGATTGCCGCGTTCAAGAAGACCTTCGCCTGATTCCGACCTGACGATCCAAGGAGCCACTCATGGCAGCAGGTAAGGAAATACGCGGCAAGATCAAATCGGTGGAGAACACCAAGAAGATCACCAAGGCCATGGAAATGGTGGCCGCGTCGAAGATGCGCAAGGCGCAGCAGCGTATGCGTGCCGCCCGTCCCTACAGCGAGAAGGTGCGCAACATTGCCGCCAACCTCGGCAAGGCCAACCCGGAGTACACCCATCCGTTCATGCGGGTGAATGACGCCAAGACGGCCGGCATGATCGTCGTGACCACGGACAAAGGCCTGTGCGGTGGCCTCAACACCAACGTGCTGCGTGGCGTGACCAACAAGTTGCGCGAGTTGCAGGGTGAAGGCGTCAGCATGCAGGCGGTGGCCATTGGCAACAAGGGCCTGGGTTTCCTCAACCGCATCGGCGCCAAGGTGGTGTCGCAGTCGACCCAGCTCGGCGATACGCCGCATCTGGAAAAGCTGATCGGCCCGGTCAAGGTGCTGCTCGACGCTTATGCGCGTGGCGAACTGAATTCGGTGTATCTGTGCTACACCAAGTTCATCAACACCATGAAGCAGGAGCCGGTGGTCACGCAGCTGCTGCCCTTGTCGGCGGCCAAGATGGAAGCCGAGGCGCAAGCCAGCGGCCCCCAGCATGGCTGGGACTACATCTACGAGCCCGACGCCCAGGCCGTCATCGACGAACTGCTGCTGCGCTACGTCGAGGCGCTGGTTTACCAGGCCGTGGCCGAGAACATGGCTTCGGAGCAGTCGGCCCGGATGGTGGCCATGAAGGCTGCCACCGACAACGCAGGCAGCGTGATCGGTGAACTCAAGCTGGTCTACAACAAGACGCGTCAGGCAGCGATCACGAAAGAGCTGTCGGAAATCGTGGCGGGTGCGGCTGCTGTGTAAAACAGCACTCCGGTCTGACCTTTGGTACGTTAAAGATTCAAATTTTTGGAGCGAAAAATGGCTCAAGCAAACTCGCAAGTGCAGGGAAAAATTGTTCAGTGTATTGGCGCCGTGGTGGACGTCGAGTTCCCGCGCGACAAGATGCCTGGCATCTATGACGCCCTGAAAATGGACGGTTCGTCCCTGACGCTGGAAGTGCAGCAGCAGCTTGGCGACGGCATCGTGCGTACCATTGCCCTGGGTTCGTCCGACGGCCTGCGCCGCGGCATGATCGTGCAGAACACCGAGAAGCCCATCATGGTGCCGGTGGGCAAGGCCACGCTGGGCCGCATCATGGACGTGCTGGGCGCGCCGATCGACGAGCGTGGTCCGGTGAATGCCGAGAAGACCATGTCGATCCACCGCAAGGCTCCCGCTTACGACGAGCTGAGCCCCTCGCAGGAACTGCTGGAAACCGGCATCAAGGTGATTGACCTCGTGTGCCCGTTCGCCAAGGGCGGCAAGGTCGGCCTGTTCGGCGGCGCCGGCGTGGGCAAGACCGTGAACATGATGGAACTCATCAACAACATCGCCAAGGCGCACTCGGGTCTGTCCGTGTTCGCCGGCGTGGGTGAGCGTACCCGTGAGGGCAATGACTTCTACCACGAGATGGCCGATTCCGGCGTGGTGAATCTGGAAGACCTGCCCAAGTCCAAAGTGGCCATGGTCTACGGCCAGATGAACGAGCCCCCGGGCAACCGTCTGCGCGTGGCGCTGACCGGCCTGACCATTGCCGAGTCCTTCCGCGACGAAGGCAAGGACGTGCTGTTCTTCGTGGACAACATCTACCGCTACACCCTGGCCGGTACCGAAGTGTCCGCCCTGCTGGGTCGTATGCCTTCCGCCGTGGGCTACCAGCCGACGCTGGCCGAGGAAATGGGTCGCCTGCAAGAGCGTATTACCTCCACCAAGGTCGGCTCGATCACCTCGATCCAGGCCGTGTACGTGCCGGCCGACGACCTGACCGACCCGTCCCCCGCCACCACCTTTGCCCACCTGGACTCCACCGTGGTGCTGAGCCGTGACATCGCCTCGCTGGGCATCTACCCCGCCGTGGACCCGCTGGACTCCACCAGCCGCCAGCTGTCGCCCGACGTTGTGGGTGAAGACCACTACAACACGGCCCGCGCCGTGCAGGGCACGCTGCAGCGCTACAAGGAACTGCGCGACATCATCGCGATTCTGGGTATGGACGAACTGGCACCGGAAGACAAGCTGACCGTGGCCCGCGCCCGCAAGATCCAGCGTTTCCTGTCGCAGCCCTTCCACGTGGCCGAGGTGTTCACCGGTTCCCCGGGCAAGTACGTGCCCCTGGCCGAGACCATCCGCGGCTTCAAGATGATCGTCAATGGCGAGTGCGACCACCTGCCCGAGCAGGCCTTCTACATGGTCGGCACCATCGACGACGCCTTCGAAAAAGCCAAGAAGATCTAATCCCGCGGGCCTACCGGAGTCACCATGAACACGATCCACGTCGATGTGGTCAGTGCCGAAGATGCCATCTTCTCGGGCGAGGCGCGTTTTGTCGCCCTGCCCGGCGAAGCCGGCGAACTCGGCATCTACCCGCGTCACACCCCGCTGATCACGCGCATCCGGCCGGGCTCGGTGCGCATTGAAATGGCTGACGGCAAGGAAGAGTTCGTCTTCGTCGCCGGCGGCATCCTCGAGGTGCAGCCTGACTGCGTCACCGTCCTGTCCGACACTGCCGTGCGCGGCAAGGACTTGGACGAAGAGAAGGCCAACGAAGCCAAGCTGGCTGCCGAAGAAGCGATCAAGAACGCCAAGAGCGAAATCGATATCGCTCGCGCCACCTCCGAACTGGCCATCGCCGTGGCCGAAATGGCGGCCGCACGCAAGTTCCTGCAGAAAAAGTAGGTTCGAACCAGTCGCGGTCCGGGTGATCGCGCTGCTACCAAGGCCCTGCGTGCAAACGCCGGGCCTTTGTTCTTTCCGCAAGGGCTGACCCGAGGCCCGGCAAAGACCGGGCGACGGTGAGTGCCGGCAAGCAGGCGCGGCAAGAATACGCGGGTGACTGCCACGGCGTGCGCAGTGGAGGAAAATCAGGCGATCGGATTTCCTGGCATGAACTACACCTCACCCCTCTGGCTGCCTGGCGGCCATCTGCAGACCATCTGGCCTGCGCTGTATGCGCGCCGTGCGCATGGGCCGAGACCGCAGTTCCGGCGTGAGCGCTGGGATACGCCGGACGGCGATTTCATCGACGTCGACTGGTTGCAGGGCGCGACGGGGCAGGCCCTGCTGGTGCTGTTTCATGGGCTCGAAGGCTCATCGCAAAGCCATTACGCGCAAGCCTTTGCTGGTTTTGGGCGGCAGCACGGCCTGGCCTACGCCGTGCCGCATTTCCGTGGCTGCAGCGGCGAGCTCAATCGTGCGCCGCGTGCCTACCACTCGGGGGACTGGCAGGAAATCGACTGGATCCTGAGAACTTTGCGCAGCCGGTTTGCCGGCCCCATCGTGGCGGTCGGTATTTCGCTGGGCGGCAATGCGCTGATGCGTTGGGCGGGCGAGCAGGGTGCGGCCGCAGCCGAAGTGGTCAACGCCGTGGCCAGTGTGTCCTCACCGCTGGACCTGGCCGCCGGGGGACATGCCATCGGGCAAGGCTTCAACCGGCAGGTCTACACCCGCATGTTCCTGCGCAGCATGAAACCCAAGGCCTACGCCAAGCTGGCCCAGCATCCGGGGCTCTTCGATGCCGAAGCCATGCGGAGCGCGCGCGATCTCTACGCGTTTGACAATATCTTCACCGCGCCGCTGCACGGCTTCAGGAACACCGAGGATTACTGGGCGCGCGCATCGGCCAAGCCGCACCTGCACAGCATCCGCATCCCGGCGCTGGCGCTGAATGCGCTCAACGACCCTTTCGTGCCGGCCGGCAGCCTGCCACGTTCGACGGACGCGGGCAAGTGGCTGACCCTGTGGCAGCCGTCCCATGGCGGCCATGTGGGATTTGCCGGTGGCCGCTGGCCAGGCCATGTGCGCCCCATGCCCGAGGCGGTGGGCGCGTGGCTGTTGCAGGCGGCGGGCATCCAGGAGCTGCGGCATGGATGACATCGTAAGACTGGCCATGGCCAAGTGGCCCCATGTGCCCGACTGCTATGGCTGGCTCGGGCTGGATGCCCGTGGCAACTGGTACATGCGTGACGACCGGGCGCAGGCAGCGGGCGCCTTCGACAGCGGCAAGCCGGGGTCCAGGGGCTCGCTGCTCAAGCACGAGAAACTGATCGATTTCATCCAGCGCAACTATGCTGCCGACGCCTTGGGCCGCTGGTTCTTCCAGAACGGCCCGCAGCGTGTCTACGTGGAACTGGAAGCCACGCCCTGGATCTGGCGTATCGAAGGCGATGGCACGGTGCGGGCGCACAGTGGTGAGTTAGTCACCGTAAAGCGCTGCCTGTTGGACGAGCTGGGGCGTGTTTATCTGCAGACCGAACGCGGCTTGGGCCTGGTCCACACCCAGGACGTCACACACGTGGCAGAGCGGGTGGAAGCCGGACACTGGTCGCCCGAGCAGGAGCCTGCGGTCAGCCTGCCCGGACGGTACGGCTATGTGCGCAGTCCACAGCGCGACAGGCCGGCACAGGGCGAAAGCCCATAATTCCCTCGACATTTGCGCACGAGCGCATGCAGGCGCAGACGAGGAGACAGCATGGGTGTGAGGGACTTGTTCCGGCTTGATGGCCGCGTGGTGCTGATCACCGGCGGTTCGCGCGGGCTCGGCCTGCAGATGGCTGAGGCACTGGGCGAGATGGGCTGCCGACTGGCGCTGACGGCGCGCAAGGCCGATGAGCTGGATGCAGCCCGAGAGCACCTGGAGGCCCTGGGCGTGGAAGTATTGACCCTCGCCGCGGACCTGCAGCAGAGCACGGAGATACCGGCCATGGTGGAGCAGGTGATGACCCACTACGGCCAGATCGACATCCTGGTCAACAATGCGGGCGCCACCTGGGGTGCCCCGGCGGAGGACTATCCGGATGCCGCGTGGCACAAGGTGATGAACCTCAACGTCAATGCGCCCTTTTTTCTGTCGCGCGAGGTGGGCCGGCGCAGCATGATCCCGCGCCAGCAGGGCAAGATCATCAACATCGCCTCGGTGGCGGGACTCAAGGGTACGGCGCCGGGCGTGCACACCATCGCCTACAACACCTCCAAGGCCGCGCTGATCAACTTCACGCGCACCCTGGCCGCCGAATGGGGGCGCTACAACATCAACGTCAATGCCCTCTGCCCCGGCTTCTTCCCCTCGAAATTGTCAGCGGGCCTGCTGGAGCAGGTGCAGGACGCCGTGATCGCGCGCGCACCGCTGCACCGCATCGGTGGCGAGGAAGACCTCAAGGGCTCGGTGGTGTTCCTGGCCAGCGAGGCCTCGCGCCACATCACCGGCCAGTACCTGGCGGTGGACGGCGGCAGCAGCATCGTCTGAAAGGCAGGCCTCATGTCCTCTGGCCACAACACCCGCCATGTCCCGCACTGGCCACCAGGGCTGCCGCGGCAGTTGACGCTGCCGCAGACCAGCCTCTGGTACAACGTCGAAGTCTCGGCGACGCGCTACCCGGAGAAGCCTTTCATCGTCTATTACGACACGCCGCTGAGCTACGCCAGGTTTCGCGACGAGTGTGAGCGCATCGCCGGCTGGCTCCAGCAGGCCTGTGGTGTCAAGGCCGGTGACCGCGTGCTGCTCTACATGCAGAACAGCCCGCAATGGGTGGTGGCCTACTACGGCATCCTGCGTGCCAACGCGGTGGTGGTCCCCATCAACCCCATGAACCGCACCGAAGAGCTGCGTCATTACGTGAGTGACAGTGGCGCGAGCACGGCATTGCTGGCGCAGGATTTGTACCCCCAGATCGCCCCGCTGCACGGTGAGGCTGCCGGCCTGAGCCTGCGCCACCTGGGGGTGGCGGCCTACAGCGACTACCTGCGCGAGCCCACCGATCTGGTCCTGCCGCCATTCGTTGCCGCGCCGCGTGAGCAGATCACTGCGCCGGGGGTCACGCTCTGGGCCGACCTGCTGCAACAAGACCATCGGCCCGGCCCGCACACTGCCGGTCCGGACGACCTGTGCGTGATGCCCTACACCTCGGGCACCACGGGCCAGCCCAAGGGCTGCGTGCACACCCACCGCAGCACCATGAGCACGCTGGTGGGTGGCGTGCAGTGGTTCAATCGGACGCAGGACGCGGTGTATCTGTCCGTGCTGCCTTTTTTTCACGTGACGGGTATGTCGGGCAGCATGAACGGGCCGATCTTTGCAGGCGCCACCATCGTGCTGCTCACGCGCTGGGACCGGGACGTGGCCGCGCAGTGCATCCAGCGTCACCGCATCGGTATCTGGCAGGCCATCTCGACCATGGTGGTGGATTTCCTGTCGAACCCGCGTCTGGGCGAATACGACCTCTCCAGCCTGCAGGGGGTGCGCGGTGGCGGCGCGGCCATGCCGGAGGCGATCGCCAAGAAGCTCAAGGACCTGACGGGGCTGGACTACGTGGAGGGGTACGGCATGTCCGAGACACTGGCCGCCACGCACATCAACCCGCCGCACCGCCCCAAGCCGCAATGTCTGGGCATCCCGGTCTTCGACGTCGACGCGCGCGTGCTGGATCCGCAGACGTTGCAGGAAGTGGCAGCGGGCGAGACCGGCGAGATCGTGGTGCATGCGCCCCAGGTCATGCAGGGCTACTGGCGCCAGCCTGAAGCGACGGTGCAGACCTTCATCGAGATCGACGGCAAGCGTTTCCTGCGCACGGGTGACCTGGCCTACGTGGACCAGGATGGCTATTTCTTCATGGTGGACCGGCTCAAGCGCATGATCAATGCCTCAGGCTACAAGGTCTGGCCGGCCGAGGTCGAGGCCCTCATGTACAAGCACCCGGCCATCCACGAGGCCTGCGTGATCGGTGCCCACGACGCCAAGCGGGGCGAGACTGTCAAGGCCCTGGTGGTGCTCAAGGAGGAGACGCGTGGCAAGGTGAGCGAGGATGACATCATTCAGTGGGCACACGCGCACATGGCTGCCTACAAGAGTCCGCGCATCGTGGAGTTCGTGAGCACCTTGCCCAAATCGGGGACCGGCAAGATCCTGTGGCGCGAGCTGCAGGAGCAGGAGCTGGCGCGCAAATGAAGAGCGAGCTGATACAGGCACTGGCGGATCCCTTCGGCACCATCACCGGGCTGATCCACCTGCATGCGCACCAGGCCCCGCTACGCCGTGCCCTGGTGCAAGAGGGCCAGTCCCTGACCTATGCTGAACTTGATGCGCACATGGACCGCGTTGCCACGGCGCTGCAGCGCGATGGCGTCATGGCCGGCGAGGCCGTCGCCATCTGCGCCGGCACCTCCATCGCCTATGCGGTGACTTACCTGGGCGCCCTACGCGCCGGCGTGGTCGTGGCACCGCTGGCGCCGGGCGCCACCTCTGAGAGTCTGGCCAGCATGCTGCACGATGCGGGGGCACGCTTGCTGTTCACCGACCACGGCGTGGCCGAGGCTCTGGGCAGCCATGCCGCCACCGTGCCGCGCATCGCGCTGGATGAGTCGGCGGCGGGGCGGCCCTGGACCCAATGGCTGGGCGCCCCCGAGATCAAGCCACAGAATGCGCCGGTCGATGCCCAGTGGCCCTTCAACATCATCTACTCGTCGGGCACCACGGGCCAGCCCAAGGGCATCGTGCAGCCGCATGGCATGCGCTGGGCGCATGTGCAGCGCGGCGCGACTTACGGCTACGGGGCCGACACCGTCACACTGCTGTCCACCCCGCTGTATTCCAACACCACACTGGTGGTGTTCTTCCCCACGCTGGCCTATGGTGGCACCGTGCTGCTGATGAGCAAGTTCGATGCGGTTGCGTATCTCGCTCTGGCTGCGAAAGAGCGTGTCACGCACACCATGCTGGTGCCGGTGCAGTACCAGCGCCTGATGGCACGGCCGGATTTCGGGCAATACGACCTTTCCAGCTTTCGCATCAAGTTCTCTACCAGCGCGCCGTTTTCGGCCGCGCTCAAGGCCGACGTGCTCAAGCGCTGGCCGGGGGGACTGGTCGAGTTCTACGGCATGACCGAGGGGGGCGGCACCTGCATCCTGGAGGCACATCTGCATCCGGACAAGCTGCATACCGTAGGCCGGCCGGCGCAGGGGCACGACATTCGCCTGATTGACGAAGACGGACGCGAGGTGCCCCCAGGCGAGGCAGGCGAAGTGGTGGGCCACTCGCCTGGCATGATGAAGGGTTACCACCAGCGCCCGGAGCAGACGCGCGAGGCCGAGTGGTTCGACCCGCAGGGCAAGCGCTTCATCCGCACCGGCGACATCGGCCGCTTCGATGCCGATGGGTTCCTGACGTTGTTCGATCGGCGCAAGGACATGATCATCTCGGGCGGCTTCAATATCTACCCCAGCGACCTGGAAGCCGTGCTGCGTGAGCATCCGGCCGTGCACGATGCCGCCGTGGTGGGTGTGCCCTCGGAGCAATGGGGCGAGACACCGGTGGCTTTTGTCGTGCGCCAGCCCGGCCAGGATCTGGCAGCCGATACCTTGCGGCTGTGGGCCAACGAACGGGTGGGCAAGACCCAGCGCCTGGCAGACCTGCGCTACATCGACGAACTGCCGCGCAGCGCCATAGGCAAGGTGCTCAAGCGCGAGCTTCGTGATCTGTACCGCGCCTGAGGTGTTCGCGCCATGAAAAAAGCCGGTCATGGACCGGCTCTTCTTCTTGGCTTGGGAAAGCCTTACTTGGCAGCTTCCGGTGCCTTCGGCTCGGCGAATTTGGCGCCGGCTGCATTGGCCATATAAGCCACGGCACGGGCGATCTCGACGTCGGAGTGGTCGCCACCCCCTTGCGCTGCCATGGCGCCCTTGCCCTTGAGCGCGGAGTTCACCAGGCTATCCAGGCCGGTCTTGATGCGTGCGCCCCAGGCGCCTTTGTCGCCAAGCTTGGGCGCACCTGCTGCACCGGTGCCGTGGCAGGCCACGCACTGAGCCTGGTAGACGGCTTCGCCGCCCTTGAGCTGGCGGTTGGCGTCGCGAATCTCGACAGTGCCGACTTTCTGCGCGCGCTCGGACACCGACTTTTCCATGTTGCTCGCACCGGCGGCCGGCTTCTTGTCGGAGGTCACGAAGAACACCAGGCCGATGATGATGAACACGGGTAACACGAAAGAGAAAATGGCAACCCACATCATCTGCTGGGGCGTCTTGATCGGGCCGGTATGGTCTTCGTGCTGCTGCTCGCTCATGGTGTCCTCGGTAATTCTGATGGTTTGATCTAAATCAGCCGCTGATTATAACTGTCGCCCGGGCTGAAACCGCCTACAATCCCGAGCTCTACCGAACGCGGCTGTAGCTCAGTGGATAGAGTATTGGCCTCCGAAGCCAAGGGTCGTGGGTTCGATCCCCGCCAGCCGCACCAATCATCTGTAAAACTCGCGTATCTCATTGATCCGTATGAGTTTTCTGTCAAATCAAGTGCTTGCGCGCGCCTGCCCGCAGCGCGATCCCCTGCACATGGCAACACGGCCTGCCTGCTGCAGGCGGCCCTAGTCCAGTTGCTGCTGCACGTGTTGCAGCAGGCCCGCGCAGGCGTCTTCCACCAGGTCCAGCACCTGTTCGAAGCCCTGGTCCCCGCCGTAGTAGGGGTCCGGTACCACCTGTGCCGTGCGCTGCAGGCAGAACTCGGTGAAGCGGCGGAGTTTGTGCAACTGCCCGGGCGGGCAGAGTTCGCGCGCGTGTTCGTGGTTGTCCTGGTCCATGACCAGGACGAGGTCGTAGCGTTCGAAATCCCTGGGCAGCAGCTGGCGCGCGCGCAGGTCCGACAGGTCGTAGCCACGGCGCGCCGCATGTTCCTGCGAGCGTTCGTCGGGCGGGCGGCCGGCATGGTAGCCGTGCGTGCCGGCCGAGTCGACTTGCACCCGGGGTGCCAGGCCGCCTTCGAGCAGCTGGTGGCGGAACACGCCGTGCGCGGTCGGGCTGCGGCAGATATTGCCCATGCAGACGAAGAGGACGGCGTACTCCTTCATGCGCCCTCGTCCTTTTTCAGCTGCAGCGCAGCCTCGTAGAGGGTGTTGCGCGACGTGCCCGTGATCTCGGCTGCCAGGCGTACGGCCGTCTTGAGCGGCAGTTCGGCCAGCAGCAGGGTGAGCACGCGCAGGTCGGGGCCATCCTCGTTCCCCTGCGCCTGCAAGGGGTGCAGCACCAGCACGAATTCACCACGCTCACGCTTTTCGTCGGCTGCCAGCCAGGCACTCAACTCCGCCGCCGGCAGGGTGACCAACTGCTCGAACTGCTTGGTCAGTTCACGCGCCACGGTCAGGGGGCGGGTGCCCAGCAGGGCCAGCGCTGTTGCCAGGGCCCCGATACGATGCGGTGCCTCCAGCAGCACGACGGCTCGCGGTTCGCCGGCCAGCGCCTGTACCGCTGCTGTGCGCTCGCCGGCCTTGGCCGGCAGGAAACCGGCGAAGACGAAGGCGCCGGCCTCGTCAACCACCCCCGCCACACTGAGCGCGGCGGTGATGCTGCTGGCGCCGGGCAGCGGGACGATGGGCAGGCCGACGGCACGCACCGCGGTCACCAGGCGCGCGCCGGGATCGCTGATGGCGGGCGTGCCGGCATCGCTGACATAGGCCACGCGCTGGCCGGCCTGCAGGCGCGCGACGACCTGCTGCGCGGCCTCGGCCTCGTTGTGCTGGTGCACGGCGATGAGGGCCGTTCCGCCATGTTCGATGCCATAGGCGCGCAGCAGGCTCTGGGTGTGGCGCGTGTCCTCGCAGGCGAGTGCGTCGACCAGCTGCAGCACGTGCAGGGCGCGCAGCGTGATGTCGGCCAGGTTGCCGATCGGGGTGGCCACCACATAGAGCGCTCCCTGCGGATAATGCTGGGCAGCGGCCGCGTCATGCGCGGCGGACAGGGCGGAGGCGTAAGTAGCGTTCAATGGTGTTCCCCAAGTGGCCGGCGGCAGCCGGCAAACCCAGCAGCCGGCAGGCCGGTGAGGCCGCCGAGGCGCAGGCCCTGCAGCATCTGCAGGCGGCCGGTCTGCGGCTGCTTGAACGCAATTATCGGACGCCCGGGCGCGGCGGCGGCGAGATCGACCTGATCATGCGTGCGGCCGACGGGACCCTGGTCTTCGTGGAGGTGCGCCAGCGCGCCGGGGTCCGGCACGGCGGGGCGGCGGCCAGCGTCAGCGCCACCAAGCAGCGGCGCATCGTGCTGGCCGCGCGCTACTACCTGCTGCGCTGGCAGGTGCCGCCACCCTGCCGCTTCGATGTGGTCGCGCTCGACGGCGCAGCAGGCCTGCAGTGGCTCCAGGCCGCCTTTGACGCCGCCTGAACCGCCAGCGCCGCCGCCGTGGCCCCAGAGGGGCAGGGACGGCGGCTGCCGGTTATCATAGGCACCATGCTTGAGCAACGCATTGAACAACACTTCATCGACAGCGCCGATCTGAAATACCAGGCCGCGCAGGTCCTGAGCAAACCCATCGCCGCCGCTGTGCAGGCCATCCTTGCCTGCGTCACCAACGGCGGCAAGGTGCTGATTTGCGGCAACGGCGGCTCCGCCGCGGACGCACAGCATTTCGCGGCCGAATTCATCGGCCGTTTCGAACGCGAGCGCCCCGAACTCGCCGCCATTGCGCTGACCACCGACAGCTCGATCCTGACGGCCATCGCCAACGATTACGACTTCAACGTCATCTTCTCGCGCCAGGTGCGTGCCCTGGGCCAGCCCGGCGACGTGCTGATGGCGATTTCGACCAGCGGCAACTCGGCCAATGTGCTGGCCGCCATCGATGCCGCGCACGAGCGCGAGATGGTGGTGGTGGGCCTGAGCGGGCGCAACGGCGGCAAGATGACCAGTGCCCTGCGCGAGACCGATGTCCACATCTGCGTGCCGCACGAGCGGACCGCACGCATCCAGGAAGTGCATCTTTTGACCCTGCATTGCATCTGCGATGCGGTCGATCACCAACTGCTCGGGGAACAGGAAAACAATCCATGATGAAGCTGCACGTGCGACGACTCTGCGTGACCCTGCTGGTGTCCGTGTTGGCAGGGGTGGGTTTGAGCGCTTGCGCTCCCCTGCTGGTGGGCGGTGCCGTCATGACGGGCATGACGGCATCTGACCGCCGTACCACCGGGGCACAGCTCGAGGACGAGCGCATCGAGTCACGTGGTGCTGCCCGCCTGCGCGAGCATCTGGGCGAGCGCGTGCATATCAACATCACCAGCTACAACCGCCAGGTGTTGCTGAGCGGCGAAGTGCCCAACGAGCAGGACAAGCAGTTGGCCGAGCAGGTGGTCTCCCGTATCGAGAACGTGCGTGCCATTGTCAACGAGCTGACGGTGCTGGGGCATTCCACGTTGACGCAGCGCTCTTCGGACGCGCTGGTCACCGGCCGCGTCAAGTCCAATCTGATCGACGCCAGGGATATCAGCGCCAGCGCTTTCAAGGTGGTGACCGAGCGCGGCGTGGTCTTCCTGCTGGGCCGCGTGACCGCACGCGAAGCTGATCGCGCCACCGATCTGGCGCGCCGCACCAACGGCGTGCAGAAGGTCGTGCGCCTGTTCGAGATCATCACCGAGGAAGACCTGCTGGAGATGCAGTCTCAGCCCTCGACGGGTGGACAGACTACCACGCCACCGCCCAGCGGCCGGCCGATGTAAATCCGGGGGCCTGGATCTCCCAGGCCCGGCTGACCCCCTTATCAGCGCAGGCGTCGCACCAGGCTGGAGGTGTCCCAGCGTCCGCCGCCCATCTCCTGTACGTCACCATAGAACTGGTCCACCAGGGCGGTCACGGGCAAACGCGCGCCGTTGCGGCGGGCCTCGTCCAGCACCAGTCCCAGGTCCTTGCGCATCCAGTCCACGGCAAAGCCGAAATCGAACTGGTCGGCCACCATGGTCTTGCCGCGGTTGTCCATCTGCCAGCTCTGGGCGGCGCCCTTGCCGATCACCTCCAGCACCAGGTTCATGTCCAGCCCGGCCTGCTGGCCGAAGGCCACGGCTTCGGCCAGGCCCTGGATCACGCCGATGCAGCAGACCTGGTTGACCATCTTGGCCAGTTGGCCGGCTCCGCTGTCGCCGATGCGCGTGAAAGCGCGCGAGTAGGCCATGGCGGGCGGCTTCGCGGTGTCGAAAGCAGCCAGATCACCTCCGCACATGACCGTGAGCATGCCGTTCTGGGCGCCGGCCTGGCCACCCGATACCGGCGCGTCGACGAAGTGCAGCTTGCGCTCACGCGCAGCGGCATACAGCTCGCGAGCGACCTCGGCCGAGGCCGTGGTGTGGTCGGTAAACACGGCGCCGGTCTTCATGCCGGCCAAAGCACCATCCAGACCCAACACCACGCTGCGCAGGTCCTCGTCGTTGCCGACGCAGGCATAGACGATGTCAGCTCCGGCCACCGCTTCGCGCGGCGTGGCGGCGGCCGTGCCGGCGGCTGTGCCGCCGAACTCCTGGACCCAGGCCTGCGCCTTGGACAGGGTGCGGTTGTAAACCGTGACCTGGTGCCCGGCGCGCGCCAGATGTCCGGCCATGGGATAACCCATGACACCCAGGCCGAGGAATGCGACCTTGCGGGAGGGGGTGGATTCGTACGTCCTGGGATTGAGGCTGGGCATGCTGTGCTCCTGAACAAACGTAGCGCGGCGTAGCGAGCGGGATGCAGAGCAAGGCGCGGGTGGCGGGCATCCGGAACGTACCTTGGGGTACGTGAGGAATGCCCGGGGGCCCCCGCAACGCGGCTATGCGCCCGCGCAGTAGCCGCTAAACAATGGCGAAGTTTTCGGTGCCGGCGGCCAGGTCCTGCGACTTGCCCCGCTGGCTGTTGAGCTTGATCTGCAGGCGCAGGTCGTTGAGCGAGTCGGCGTTGCGCAGCGCGTCTTCGTAGGTGATCTGATTGCTTTCGTAGAGATCGAACAGGGCCTGGTCGAAAGTCTGCATGCCGATGTTGCGACTCTTCTTCATGATCTCCTTGATCTCGGAGACCTCGCCCTTGAAGATCAGGTCCGAAATCAGCGGGGAGTTGAGCAAGACTTCCACCGCCGCGATGCGCCCCTTGCTGTCCTGCTTGGGGATCAGGCGCTGCGAGACCAGGGCGCGCAGGTTGAGCGAGAGGTCCATCAGCAGTTGTGGGCGGCGCTCTTCGGGGAAGAAGTTGATGATGCGGTCCAGGGCCTGGTTGGCGCTGTTGGCGTGCAGGGTGGCCAGGCACAGGTGGCCGGTTTCGGCGAAGGCCACGGCGTGTTCCATGGTTTCGCGGTCGCGGATCTCGCCCATCAGGATCACGTCGGGCGCCTGGCGCAGTGTGTTCTTCAGTGCGATTTCCCAGCTGTCGGTGTCCAGGCCCACTTCGCGCTGCGTGACCACGCAGTTCTTGTGCGGGTGCACGAACTCCACCGGGTCCTCCACGGTGATGATGTGACCTTGCGAGTTTTCGTTGCGCCAGTCCACCATGGCCGCCAGGGTGGTGGACTTGCCCGAGCCCGTGGCCCCGACCATGATGCACAGGCCGCGCTTGGCCATGGTCACTTCCTTGAGCACCTGCGGCACGCCCAGGGTGTCGATGGTCGGCAGCACGGCGGGGATGACCCGCAGCACCAGGCCGACCTTGCCCTGCTGAATGAAGGCGTTGGCGCGGAAGCGTCCGACATTGGGCGGCGAGATCGCGAAATTGCACTCCTTGGTGCGTTCGAACTCCGCGACCTGCTTGTCGTTCATGACCGAACGCGCCAGGGCCATGGTGTGGGCCCCGCTCAGAGGCTGGGGCGAGACCTTGGTGACTTTGCCGTCCACCTTGATGGCGGGCGGAAAGTCGGCCGTGATGAACAGATCGCTGCCGTTGCGGCTGATCATCAGTCGCAGCAGGTCGTTGATGAATTTGGTTGCCTGGTCGCGCTCCATGAGAGCACCTCCTTCCTGGTGCGTCCTGCCTCAGCGGCGGGACGTGTGGGTTGCTCGTACTCCCGCGGCTTCAGCCGGGGAAGTTCTCCGGGATCTTGGCCTTGCCGCGGGCCTCGGCGGCGCTGATCACGTTGCGCTTGACCAGATCGGTCAGGTTCTGGTCCAGCGTCTGCATGCCCACGCTGTTGCCGGTCTGGATGCTGGAGTACATCTGGGCCACCTTGGCCTCGCGGATCAGGTTGCGGATGGCCGGCGTGCCCAGCATGATCTCGTGCGCCGCCACGCGGCCCTGGCCGTCCTTGGTCTTGCACAGGGTCTGCGAGATCACGGCCTGCAGCGATTCGGACAGCATGGCGCGGATCATTTCCTTTTCCTCCGCCGGAAACACGTCGATGATCCGGTCGATGGTCTTGGCGGCGCTGGAGGTGTGCAGGGTGCCGAAGACCAGGTGGCCGGTTTCGGCCGCCGTCATCGCCAGACGGATGGTTTCCAGGTCACGCATTTCGCCCACCAGGATGGCGTCCGGGTCTTCGCGCAGCGCGGACTTGAGGGCGGCGGCAAAGCTCAGGGTGTGCGGGCCGACTTCACGCTGGTTGATCAGGCACTTCTTGGACTCGTGCACGAACTCGATCGGGTCTTCCACGGTCAGGATGTGGCCGAATTCGGTTTCGTTCAGGTAGTTGACCATGGCCGCCAGGGTGGTGGACTTGCCCGAGCCCGTGGGGCCGGTCACCAGCACCATACCGCGCGGCTTGAGGGCCAGGTCACCGAAGATCTTGGGTGCGTTGAGCTGTTCCAGCGTCAGGATCTTGCTCGGGATGGTCCGGAACACGGCGCCGGAGCCGCGGTTGTGGTTGAAGGCGTTGACCCGAAAGCGCGCCAGGCCATCGATCTCGAAGGAAAAGTCGACTTCCAGGAATTCTTCGTAGTTCTTGCGCTGGGTGTCGTTCATGATGTCGTACACCATGGCGTGCACTTCCTTGTGCGACAGGGCGTCGACGTTGATGCGGCGCACATCGCCGTGCACGCGGATCATCGGCGGCAGGCCGGCGGAGAGGTGCAGGTCGGAAGCTTTGTTCTTGACGCTGAATGCCAGCAGTTGAGTAATGTCCACGTGTCCCTCTATCGATCGATGTATGCGTACTTTGCTAAGCTTGCCGGACAATTATGACCGTGATTGCCGCCCAGCTCCAAGCCGTTCATGCCCGCATGGCTGCCGCATGTCATGCGGCCGGGCGCGACCCGGTGGCTGTCAGTCTGCTGGCGGTCTCCAAGACCTTCGGCCCCGAGGCGGTGCGCTCGGCCCATGCAGCAGGCCAGACGGCCTTCGGCGAGAACTACATCCAGGAGGCCGTGGACAAGATGGCCGTGCTGGGGGATCTGCCCCTGCAGTGGCACTGCATCGGCCCGATCCAGAGCAACAAGACGCGCCTGGTGGCCGAGCACTTTGCCTGGGCGCAGACCGTGGATCGCCTCAAGATCGCGCAGCGGCTCAGCGAACAGCGTCCCGCCCACTTGCCTCCCCTGCAGATCTGCCTCCAGGTCAATGTGGATGGCGGGACGACCAAGTCTGGCGTAGCGCCCGTCGATCTGCCGGCCTTGGCCCATGCGGTGGCGGTCTTGCCACGCCTGCAGCTGCGCGGCTTGATGTGCATCCCCGATCCGCAGCCGGACTTCGAGGCCATGAAGTCCGTGTTTGCGCGGGCGAAAGCTTTGTTTGAGCAGTTGCGTGCCGAAGGGCTGGCGCTGGACACCCTGTCCATGGGCATGAGCGCCGACCTCGAAGCCGCCATCCACGCCGGCAGCACCCTGGTGCGCGTCGGCACGGCCATCTTTGGCGGCCGTGACTACAGCCGCGCTTAGGTCTTACCGATGGCCGCGTTCAGGCGCGGCATCACCTCTTCGGCCATGAGCTGCATGGAGCGCTGGCCCAGGGCCGGGTCCAGCCAGTCGTGGCAGGCGTAGAGCAGGGTGCCGAAGTCACCCACCTGCGCACGGAAAGCCAGCAGCTGCTCCACCACTGAATCCACCGTGCCGGCGATCACCAGCTTTTGCGTCACGTACTCGGGCGTGATGGCTTCGTTGGGCATGTCCGGGTCGGTCTTGAAGAGGTTGCCGCGTCCGCCGGCGCCCACCAGCTTGCGGATCAGTTGCTTGAAATAGAAGTGGTAGGGGCCGTCGGCGTTGTGTCCGTAGCGTTTGGCCGTGGCCGCATCGTCGGCGACGAAGATGCTCTTGGCCACGCGCCATTCGGCCGGGCTGGCCTGGGCGCCCACGGCTTCGCGGCCCTCGACGTATTTGGGCCAGTGCGACCTGACCCACTCGGGCATCAGGAAGTTGGCCGAGATGGGCTGCCAGCCGCGCTTGGCCATCTCTGTCACGCCCTGCGAGTGCGGCGCGACGGCGGTGCCCACGATCAGCGGGTGGGGCTTTTGCAGCGGTTTCATGATGAAACCCTGGCCGATCTCGGGGATCATGGTCTTGCCCACCGAGACCTTCCAGTACTTGCCCTCGATGTCGTAGGGCGGCTCGGAAGCCCAGATCTTGAGCACCGTATCGATGCCCTCGACGAACATCTCGTTGCGGTTGGCGCCGAAGTTGCCGAAGGCCTCGGCGTCCGACATCAGGCCACCCGGGCTGATGCCCATGATGAAGCGACCCCCCAGCAGGTGGTCCAGCATGGCGGCCTGCGCCGCCACGGCCGCAGGATGGCTGTTGGGAATGTTGAGGGTGCCGGTGCCGAGTTTGATCTGTTTCGTCTCGGCCGCCAGGCTGGCCAGGAAGATCATGGACGAGGTGATGTTCTCGGCCGCGTCCGTGACGTGCTCGCCGACATAAGCCTCGCTGTAACCCAGGCGGTCGGCCAGCAACACGGCCTCGCGGTCTTCGCGAAGGGTCTCGCAGATGTCGCGCCCCGGGGGGTGGATGGGCATCATGAACATGCCGAGTTTCATGGGGGTCCTCTCGATGTGGATCGGTAGACGGTATCGGCCGGCGCTGGGTTCAGCCCCACGCCCTGCTGGAATTGGCCGTCGCGCCCAGGCGTTGCCCTTCGGGGGTGCGCGCGGTGACCACGGTCACTCCGGTGCCAAATCGCCCGAAGGCGCGGCGCAGGCCCAGGGTGTCCGGGACGGGGCGGCCTGGGGCTTGCCGTCTGTCAGGCCCTATTTTGGTGATCAATTGATCAGTATCAATCCGGGGTTTACCCGGAGCCGGGGCTCAGTGCTGGGCGAGGAAATCGAGCACGTGGTGGCTGAAGCCGTCGGGGTTTTCAAGGTGCAGGATGTGCGGCCCGGCCAACGCGGCATAACGGGCCCCGGGTGTGAGCCGGGCGTAGCCTTCGATCTGGGGTGCGGCCACAGCCTGGTCGTCCAGGCCTGCGAGGTAGAGCGTCGGCACCTGCAACTGGCCCAAACGGTCCTGCAGGTGCAGGCCGGCCAGCGCCCGGGCGCTGGCGGCGTAGCCGCGTGGCGGGCAGGCCAGCAACTGCTGGCGCACGTCCTCGACGACGGCCGGCTGGCGCGCCAGGAAGGCCGGGGTGAACCAGCGCTCCAGGGTGGGCGCGACCACCGGCGTCATGCCCTGCTGCTCGACCAGGGCGGCGCGCTGTTGCCACATGCCGGTCGCGGCGGCGTCCATCTCCAGGCGGGAGCAGGCCACGACCAGTGAGTGCAGGCTCTTCGGCGCGCGCAAGGCCAGGGCCACGCCGATGCAGCCACCCAGGGAGAGGCCGAGAAAATGGCTGCGGGCGATGCCCAGCACCTGCCAGAGCTGCTGCACCTGGGCGGCCAGATCGTCCATCGTGTTGCGCGCGCCGGCTTCGCCGCCGTGGCCATGGGTATTGAATGCCAGCACGCGGTAGTTGCGGGACAGGGCGGGCAGCAGTGCATCCCAGATACGCAGGCTGGCGCCGATGGGGTGGCTCAGGGTCAGCCAGGGGGCATCGGCGGGGCCGTGGAGGGTGTGTTCGAGGACGGGGCTCATGGCGGCGCGCTGCTGAGGTTGCGGGGGTGAGCATTAGATCATTAAGATCAGGGCCATGACAAGCCCAGCTGCTGCATCCGCCAAGCCGGCCGCCGTCGGCCCGCGCCGGCGCCTGGCGGGCGAGGCGCGCGAAAAGGCCATCGTCGAGGCCGCGGTGCAGTTCTTCGCCGAGGTCGGCTTCGATGGCGACACGCGTGAACTGGCGCGGCGCGTGGGCGTCACGCAGTCGCTGATCTTCAAGTACTTCCCCAGCAAGGCGGCGCTGATCGAGCGGGTCTACCAGGAGGTCTATGTGGGGCGCTGGAACCCCTACTGGGAAGTCATCATCGCCGACCGGCGCGTGCCGCTGGAGGAGCGGCTGACGCGCCTGTACAGCGACTACGCGAAGACCGCCCTGACCCGGGACTGGGTGCGCCTGTTCATGTTTTCCGGACTCAAGGGCGAAGCCATCAACCAGCGCTACCTGCACTTCCTGCGCAGCCGCGTGCTCGAACCGGTGGCCATCGAACTGCGTGCCGAGCTGGGCCTGCCGGGGCCACAGGACGTGCCGCTGGGCGAACTGGAGATCGAACTGGTCTGGGGCATCAACGCGCGCATCTTCTATTTCGGGCAACGGCGCTGGATTTTCGATGTGCCGCTGGAGGCCGACCTGGACGCGCTGATCCGGCTTACCATCCGCCACTTCATGGCGGGTGCGCGGGAGGTGCTGCCGGGGCTGGTGGCACCGCAGGCGGACAATGCCTCGGTGACCCGGTAAACGGGGCCGCAAAGCGTGGAATAAGTCACGGATTGACTACCCCCTGGGGTTACGGGATGGGCTTACCCGCTGGCGCAAGCGCGCCCGTTACATAAAATTACAATCTAGGTCTGACCATGTACCCCACGTTTGCCACCACGGCGCCCCGCCGATCCACCGGACTGACCGTCATCGAGCTCCTGCTCGTGGTGGCCATGATCGGCGTGCTGGCGGCACTGGCCCTGCCCAAGTACCAGAGCTACCAGGAGCGGATCAGGCAGACCCACGCCATCCAGGACATCACGGTTCTGCAAGCCCTGATCCGGGACTACCAGCTCAACAACGGCAGCTATCCCGCCTCGCTGGCCGAGATCGGCAACAGCGGCCTGCTCGACCCCTGGGGCCAGCCCTATGCCTACCAGGAACTGATGAGCGTGCATGGCAAGGGCCTGGCGCGCAAGGACCGCAAGCTCAATCCGCTGAACTCCGATTTCGACCTCTATAGCCGGGGCAAGGATGGCGACTCGAAGACGCAGCTGACGAACAAGGTCAGTCTGGACGACGTCGTGCGGGCCAATGACGGTGCGTTTGTCGGCCTTGCTGCCGACTACACCCGCTGAGTCCGGTACCGCGACCGCCATGTTCCCGCTGCTCAAGCTCCCCATCCAAGGGCTCTTCCTGCGCAGCCAGGTGGCACGGCGCGTGTTCCTGCTGTTCCTGTTGTCGGCCCTGATCCCTGCCCTGCTGCTGGCGGTGCTGGCCTATTGGCACATGCGCACCATGGACGAGCAGCACGTGAACCGCCAGCTGGCCCTCGAAGCGGGCAACTACACCAGCGGCTTGTACGAGCGGCTGCTGGGCGCCCATTTCATGCTCAGCGTGCAGGCCGCCGGATTGCGCCAGGGGCTGACGGTGGCCGACACCAGTCCGGACCGGGCCCATCGTGTGTTCAAGCGCATCAACGTGCATGAAAAGGCGCTGTCAGACAGCCCGCAGGACGCGGCCCTGGGCGAGCGCCTGCAGCAGCCGCAGGCACTCGCCCATCTGGCGCGCAGTGACAGCGTGTTGCTGACACTGCCCGATGCTGCGGGGGCCCGCATCGAGCTGGCGACGGCCATCGATCCCGCGCAAGCCGCCCGTGGTGTGCTGCTGGCCGAACTGGAGCCGGAGCATGTCTGGGGCGATGCCGATGATCTGGCGCACCAGACCCAGGCCTGCGTGCTGGATGCCGCCGCTCAGGTGCTGTACTGCTCCGACATGCAACTCATGGCCGTCGCTGCCGACATCGCTGCGCAGGGCCTGGACCAGACCACGGGGACCAGCGGCGTCTGGCAGTTCAACACCCGCCGCCTGTTCCTGCGTGCCCGCTTCGCGGTCGACGACTGGACCGTCATCACGCTGCGCCCGCAGGGAGCGAGTGATGCCGGCTGGGGCCGGCTGGCCTATTACTTTCTCGGCATCATCCTGCTGACCCTGCTGCTGGTGGCCCTGCTCAGCGGGGTGCAGCTGCGGCGCATCCTGGTGCCGCTGGAGCGGCTGATCGATGGCACGCGGCGCATCGCGCGTGAGGAATTCGCACAGCCGGTCATGGTGCGGCGGGACGACGAGTTCGGCCAACTGGCGCAGGCCCTCAACAAGATGGCGGCCCGCCTGGGCCGGCAGATGGGCACGCTGCGCGCCCTGGCGGAGATCGACCACGAGATCCTGTCGCGTGTGGACATGGAGCAGATCATCTCCCGCGTCCAGGAGCGCCTGCACGAACTCTGGCCGAAGGCCGTGACCAGCATGGTGGTGTTCGACCAGCAGGCTGCCGACTTTGGCATCGTGCATCTCTACTCTGGCGTGAATGACGTCACGTCCAAGATGCCCAGCCGGCTGGAGCCCTGGCTGCTGGAGCAACTGGCGCGCGACTACGACGGCATGTGGTTCGACGTCGGTGGCGGGGAACTGCCTGATTTCCTGTCCATGGTGGCCGACGCCGGCGCGCGGCGCATCCTGGTGCTGCCCATTTTCTGGAACGAAAAAGTCAGTGGCCTGCTGGCCATCGGCCTGCTGGAGCCGCGCGAGTTCAGCAACGAGCTGGTGCAGCAGGCGCGCGACCTGGTCAACCGCATCGGCGTGGCCCTGGCAGCCCATGCGCGCGACGAGCAGCTCAAGTTCCGCGCCTACCACGACGCCCTGACCGGCCTGCCCAACCGGCCGCTGCTGGTTGAGCGCCTGAACCAGGAGATGGCCCACACGCGTCGCAATGGCAAACAGCTGGCCGTGCTGTTCATCGACCTCGACCGCTTCAAGAAGATCAACGACAGCCTCGGGCATGAAGGGGGCGACCGCCTGCTGTGCCAGGTGGCCGAGCGCCTGACCTCATGCACGCGCGAGGGCGACACCGTGGCCCGCATGGGTGGCGACGAATTCGTCGTGCTCTTGCCCGACCTGGGCAACGCGCAGCTGGCAGCGCGCCTGGCCAGCGAGATGCTGGGCTTGCTGGCCGAGCCCTTCATCATCGAGGGCAGCAGCAACTACGTGGGTGCGAGCATCGGCGTGGCCATCTTCCCGGACGACGGCAGCATTGCGCCGGAACTGCTCAAGAAGGCCGACATGGCCATGTACCGGGCCAAGGCCACGGGGCGCGGGCGCATCATCTTCTTCGAGGAGAGCATGAACATCGTCCAGCAGGAGCAATCCGTGCTGGAGCGCGAGCTGCGCCAGGCCATAACGCGTGGGCAGCTCTCGCTGCGTTACCAGCCGCGCATACGGCTGAGTGATGGCAAGCTCTCGGGCGCCGAGGCGCTGCTGCGCTGGTTGCATCCGGAGCTGGGCTGGGTCAGTCCCGAGAAGTTCATCCCGTTGGCCGAGGAAGTCGGGCTGATCGACGAGATCGGGGGCTGGGTGCTGCGCCATGTCTGCGAACAGCTGGGACATTGGCAGACGGCGGGCTACCGCATCACCCTCTCCGTCAACGTCTCGGGTCGCCAGCTCAAGTCGGGACGTCTGGGCCAGCAGGTGCAGCAGTCGCTGAACGAGAGTGGCGTGGTGCCGGCCGCACTGGAGCTCGAGGTCACGGAAGGCACGCTGATCGACAACATCGAGGAGGTGGGTGAGCAGCTCGGCCAGATCAAGCAGACCGGCGTCGGCATCGCGCTGGATGATTTCGGCACCGGCTACTCTTCGCTGAGCTATCTGCAGCGGCTGCCGATCGATATCCTGAAGATCGACCGCTCTTTCATCCGGGAGCTGGGTCGCAGCGACGGCGCCGGCAGCATCGTGCACTCCATCATCGCGCTGGCGCATGCCCTGGGCAAGACGGTCGTGGCCGAAGGCGTGGAGAGCGAAGAGCAGGCCGAGTTGCTGCGCATCTGGCAGTGCGAGCAGGCCCAGGGCAACCACTACAGCCTGCCGATCACGGCCGCCGAACTCGAAGCACTGATGACCCCTTCACGTCCGGCCGAGATCGCCTGAGGCGCGGCGGGCCGGGCCCGCACCCAGCAGCGCGGCGATCAGGTCGAGCGCATGGCGGGTCGTCCGCTGGTCCCGATCCAGCGCCGGGTTGAGTTCCATCACGTCCAGCGAGCCCAGCCGGCCGCACCGCGCGATCAGCTGCAGGCACTGGCGGGCCTGCTCCAGGCTGGCGCCACCGGCCACCGTCGTCCCCGTGCCGGGCGCGACCTCGGGGTCCAGGAAGTCCAGGTCCAGGCTGACATGCAGATGCGCGTTGGCAGGCAGATCCTTCAGTGCGTGCGCCATCACGGCGTCCGCGCCCTCTGTGCGCAAGGTGTCCATGCCGCTCACCTGCAGCCCCAGGCGCTGCACCAGCTGTGCCTCGCCCGGGTCCACGCTGCGCACGCCGATCAGGCGCAGCTCGGACGACACGAGCGCCGGGACGCGGCCGCCCAGCCCGCACAGCTCCATGGGGCCCACCCCGCACAGGCAAGCTACCGGCATGCCGTGCAGATTGGCGCTGGGGCTGGTGCGGCGGCTGTTGCAATCGGCATGGGCGTCGAACCAGAGTACGCGCAGAGGCTGGCCGCTGGCGCGGCAGTGGCGTGCCACGGCGCTGATGGAGCCGATGGCCAGGCTGTGGTCGCCGCCCAGCAGCAGGGGCAGGCGTCCCCGGTCCAGCGCCCGGGTCACGGCATCGTGCACGGTCCGGTTCCAGGCCGTGACCTGCGCCAGGTTGCGGTAGCCGTCTGCCACCGTCTGTACCGAGGGTGTGGGGCCGTCCAGGTTGCCAGCATCGTGCATGGACCAGCCCAGCGCACGCAAGGCCGCTGCTAGCCCGGCCCCACGCAGGGCGCCAGGCCCCAGACGGGCACCCGGCACTCCGGCCCCGGCATCGGCCGGCGCTCCGATGAGTTCGATCTCGTGCTTCAATGCAGTTGGCATGTGGCCATTTTGCGGGAGACAAGCATGTTCCGTGATCGAATTCAAGCCGCCGAGCGGCTGGCCGAACAACTCGCTGCCTACCGGGGCCAGCGGCCGCTGGTGCTGGCCATCCCGCGCGGCGCCGTGCCCATGGCCAAGGTCATTGCCGAGCGCCTGAAGGGCGATTTCGACGTGGTGCTGGTGCGCAAGCTGCGCGCACCCGGCCAGCCCGAACTGGCGATCGGCTCGGTCGACGAAAGCGGTTGGACCTATATGGCCCCCTTTGCTGCCAGCACAGGGGCCGACGCGCAGTACATCGAAGCGGAAAAGCGCCAGCAGCTGGAGACCATACGCCAGCGCCGCGTCCAGTACACCCCCTTGCGCGCGCACATCAATCCGGCCGGCCGCACCGTGATCGTGGTCGACGACGGCCTGGCCACCGGCGCCACCATGATCGCTGCCCTGCACGGGTTGCGCCAGCAGAAGCCGGCCAAACTGGTGTGCGCCGTGCCAGTGGCGCCGCCCGATACGCTGGAGAAAGTGCGGACGCTGGCCGACGAGGTGGTGTGCCTGGAGACGCCCGAGTGGTTCCAGGCCGTGGGCCAGTTCTACCAGAACTTCCAGCAGGTGGAAGACGAGGAAGTGATCGCGCTGTTGAAGGATTAAAGGGTTATTTCCAGTGCCGACCGAACCAGTCGGCGGCCTGGCGCGCCACCTCGTCCAGCGCGCCCGGCTCCTCGAAGAGATGGGTGGCGTCCGGGATCACCGACAGCTCCTTCTCGCACTGCAGCTTCCCGTAGGCCACGCGGTTGAGCTGCAGCACCTCGCTGTCGGCGCCGCCCACCAGCAGCAGCGTGGGGGCACGCACCTTGGCCAGCTCGTGTGCGCCGGCCAGGTCGGCGCGGCCGCCGCGCGAGACCACGGCCTGGATGTCCTCACCCAGGGCGGCTGCCGCCTGCAGAGCTGCGGCGGCACCCGTGCTGGCGCCGAAGTAGCCCAGCGGCAGGTGCCGGCTGGCCGGTGTATGCAGCCGTACCCAGCCGGTGGCAAGCAGCAGGCGGTGGGTCAGCAGTGAAATGTCGAAACGCGTGTGGTAGTCCAGGTCCTCGCTCAGGGTCAGCAGATCCAGCAGCAGCGTGCCGCTGCCTTGTGCATGCAGCACACGCGCCACATGGGTGTTGCGCGGGCTGTGACGGCTGCTGCCGCTGCCGTGCGCGAACAGCACCAGGCCATGCGCACCGGTGGGCAATTCGAGCAGGCCTTCGATGTGCACATCGTCGGCCGGAATGCGCAGCAACTCCTGCATATCGATGCTCCGATCCATGAGCGGGGTGCGCCGGAGACCCAAACGACGGTTCCGGCACTGCCGAAGAACGTTACTGCGCGGCGGGGGCTGCGTCAACCGTGGCAGGGCAGGGCTGTCCCCCCGTGGTGCAACTTGCCGCAAATACGGCCCTTTTCCACTATGCGATGCAGGTTTCCTTATGCAGAATGTTCCTCGGGGCTTCGTTGCCCGGAAACTGGTGAACCGCATGAGCACTTCGAAATTGACAGGTTGGCGCGATCTGAGCCTGGCCGCCAAACTTCCCCTCAGCCTCTTTGCGGTGGTGGGCGTGGTCTTTCTGGCTTTTGTCCTGGGCATCGGTTATGCCCTGATGAACTCGGTCGAGCAGCGCGCCAGCGAAGACGTGGCGGTGAAGACCCGGCTCATCGTCGACCTGATCGACGCTTCCGACAAGGACCTGCGCCTGCGCGCGGCGGCGCTGGCCAAGGCCCTGCAGGTGCGGCTGGCCGGGCGCTTCGAACTCGATCCGGCAATCACCGAGGTCAACGGCAAGCCGGCGCCGACGCTCAAGCTCGATGGCAAGGTGCTGAACATGGACTTCAGCGTGGCCGACCAGTTCACCCAGGCCACCGGCGCGGTGGCCACCGTGTTCGCCAAGACCGGCGACGACTTCATCCGTGTCACGACCTCGCTCAAGACCGACAAGGGCGCACGAGCCATCGGCACCCTGCTGGACCGCGCCCACCCCGGCTACAAGGCCACGCTGGAAGGCAAGACCTACAACGGCCCCGCCGTGCTGTTCGGCAAGCCCTACATCACCCAGTACGACCCGATCGTGGACGCGCAGGGCAAGGTCATCGGCCTGTCCTTCATCGGGCTCGACTACAGCGACTACCTGACCCAGCTCAAGAACACCATTCGCGGCATGAAGATCGGCGAGTCCGGCTACTTTTATGTCATGGATGCGCGCCCGGGAGCGAGTTACGGAAACCTGCTGGTGCACCCGGTGGCCGAGGGCAAGAACCTGCTGGACGCGAAAGACTCGGATGGCCGCGAGTTCCTCAAGGAAATCCTGGAGCGCAAGAACGGCGTGATCCACTACCCCTGGATCAACAAGGAGCGCGGGGAGACCCGTGCGCGTGAAAAGGTGGCGGCCTTCTCTCACTTTCCCGGCTGGCAGTGGGTCGTCGTGGGCGGCACCTATGCCGACGAATTCACGGGCGACGTGCGCCGCCTGCGCAACCTGTTCGGACTGGCGGGTGCGGTGCTGGTGCTGCTGATCGCCGGCATCGTGTATGTCTTGATTCGACGCATGGTGATCACCCCGCTTGCGCAGGTGGGGCAGGCCGCGCATGCCCTCGCCGAGGGCGACCTGACGGTGCAGATGCAGGTGGTCCGGCGTGATGAGGTGGGCCGTCTCATGGAGGAGATGAACCTGATCGGCACCGGGCTGGCCAAGGTGGTTTCACGCGTGCGCCAGGGCAGCGAATCGGTCTCCACCGCCAGCGCCGAGATTGCCCAGGGCAACCAGGACCTGTCGGCGCGTACCGAAAGCCAGGCCAGTTCGCTGGAGGAGACGGCAGCGTCCATGGAGCAGCTCGGCTCCACGGTACGCCAGAACGCCGATAACGCCAGGCAGGCCAACCAGCTGGCACAAAGCGCCAGCACCGTGGCGGTCCAGGGCGGCGAAGTCGTGGCCGAGGTGGTCGGCACCATGAAGGGCATCAACGACAGCGCGCGCAAGATCCACGACATCATCAGCGTGATCGACGGCATCGCCTTCCAGACCAACATCCTGGCGCTCAATGCCGCGGTAGAGGCCGCGCGGGCCGGCGAGCAGGGCCGCGGATTTGCCGTGGTGGCTTCTGAGGTGCGCTCGCTGGCCGGGCGCAGTGCCGAAGCCGCCAAGGAGATCAAGAACCTGATCACCGACAGCGTGCAGCGCGTCGAGCAGGGCAGCGCCCAGGTCGATCAGGCCGGTGCCACCATGAACGAGGTGGTGGCCGCCATCCGGCGCGTGACCGACATCATGGCCGAGATCAGTGCGGCCAGCAGCGAGCAGAGCCAGGGCGTGGCCCAGGTCGGCGAGGCGGTGACGAACATGGACCAGGCCACACAGCAGAACGCCGCGCTGGTGGAAGAGATGGCCGCTGCGGCTGGCAGCCTGCGCGCCCAGGCGCAGGACCTGGTGCAGACCGTGGCCGTCTTCAGGCTGAACGCCTGAGTACAGCTTGCGGGCCGGCCCGCGGGGGCCGGCGTCACGTCACTGCGCCTGGAAGCCGCTGGCCTTGATGATGCGCGCCCAGCTCTCGCTGTAGGCGCGCTCGCGCTGGCCCAATTGCTCGGACGTCATGTGGCCCACGCTCAGGCCCATGGCGGTCAGGCGCTCATGCACCTCGGGCAGGGCGATGACCTTGGCCAGCGCGGCCGAGTAGCGCTCCAGGGTGGCCTTGGGCGTGCCCTTGGGCGCGAAGATGCCGTAGTAGGGCAGGTCCTCGAAGCCGCTCAGCCCCAGTTCGGCAAAGGTCGGCACCTCGGGCAGGATGGCCTGGCGTTTGGTGCCGATCACGGCCACCATGCGGATCTTGCCGGCCTTGTGGTTCTCGATGAAGTCCGGCACCGAGCCCACGCCGGCAGCGATCTGGTTGCCCAGCATGTCGCCCATCATGGGGGCGCTGCCGCGGTAGGGTGCGGCCTGCAGGTCCAGGCCGTTCTTCTGGCCCATCACCTTGACCAGGAATTCGGGCACCGAGGCCGGGGCCGGCACGCCCACCGTGCCCTTGCCCTTGCCGCTCTCGCGCACCCAGGCCAGGTACTCCTTGTAGCTTTTCGCCGGCGTGCCGCCCGACAGGGCCAGGCCGTTGACGAAGGTGGCGAAACCGGCCACCGGCACGAAGTCCTGCGCCGGGTCGAAACCCGGGTTCTTCATCGTGAGCGGGATCACGGTGATGGTGTGGTCGTGCGAGAGGAAGAGCACCGTGCCGTCGGCCGGCGCGGCCTTGAGCGCCTGGGCGGCCAGCTGGCCGCCGGCACCGGCCTTGTTCTCGACGATGACGTTGGCGCCCAGCTGGTCCTTGAGCTTCTCGGCCAGCACGCGGGCGATGGCGTCGGTGCCGCCGCCGGGCGGGAAGCCCACCATGATCTTGATGGTGGCGGGTTCGGCCAGGGCCTGGCCGGCGAAAAGCAGGGCCGCTGCGGTCAGGCCCAGGGTGCGGCGCTTGAGATTCAGGAACATGGTGTCACTCCAGTGTTGAAAAAGAATGGGGCAAATTCTGCACCAGCTCGCCCCCGGCCTGGCTAAGAGCCTGTTTGCGATCTGGAAGGGGTCGCGTTGGGACGCAATCGGGATGAGTTGCTCGCCCAGTCCCGCCGCATGGGCTGGCCGCCCATGCAAGGGGATGGGTGGGCAAATCGCCCGATTTCGTCCCAACCCGCAGGGCAGTTGTCTTTTCGGGCGGTCTGCGGCGTTGCAATGCTTGCCCATAGTGAACTATGGGCTGCACACCGCGCCTTGCATCCCATCCCGAAAAGACATCTGCGCGGCCCCTTCCAGATCGCAAGCAGGCTCTTACAGCAGGCGGAACACCAGCGGGATCAGCAGCGAGGCCAGCACCACCTGCAGGCCCATGGCCAGCCCGGCGTAGGCACCGGCATCGGCGTTGACCTGCAGCGCGCGCGCCGCACCCAGGCCGTGCGAGGTGGTGCCCAGCGCGAAGCCGCGCGCCATCCAGCCGGGCTGGGTGGTGGAGATGCGCAGCAAGTCGAACAGGTATTTGCCGCTCAGGGCGCCGATGATGCCGGTGAGCACGGCAAACACCGCGGCCAGCGCGGGGATGCCACCGATCTTCTCGGCCACGCCCATGGCCACCGGCGCCGTGACCGATTTGGTCGTCATGGACAGCACCACGTCGGTGGGCAGGCCGAAGGCCAGGCCCAGCACCCAGGCCGAGCCGGCCGCCGCCGCACCACCGATGAGGGCCGCCAGCAGCAGCGGGGCCCAGCGTGCGCGCAACTCCACGCGGCGCTGCCACAGCGGCCAGGCCAGCGCCACCACGGCAGGCCCGAGCAGGAAGTGGATGAACTGTGCCCCCGAGAAGTAGGTGGGGTAGGGGATGCCGGTGAGCAGCAGGACACCGGCGATCACCAGCACCGTCCACAGCACCGGGTTGGCCCAGGGCGCCTGCTGGCGTGCCGTGTAGAAGGCATGCGCCAGCACGTAGACCGCGATGGTGGCCGTCAGGCCGAACAGCGGCGTGCTGGAGAGGTAGACCCAGAGCTGGACGAAGTTCTGCATGAGATTACTTCTGCTGAGCTTGTTGCTTCATCAGCGCGCGCAGCACCAGCGCCGTGACGGCCAGGCCGATCCAGGTGGACAGCACGATGACGGCGAGCATGCGCCCGCCGTATTCGCCGATCAGGCCCAGGTGGGTCATCACGCCCACGCCCACCGGCACGAAGAGCAGCGAGAGATGGGCCAGCAGGAAATCGGCACAGGCCGCCACCGGTGTGCGCACGGCTTCGAAGTACAGGGCGGCGAGCAGCAGTACCAGGCCCACGACCGGGCCGGGAAAGGGCAGGCGCAGCGCGTGTGCGAGCAGCTCCCCGGCGGATTGCAGGACCAGCAGCCAGGCGAATCCGCGCAGGGCGTTCATCGACGATCAGACCTCCGCCGGGCCGTTCCCAAGGAGGGCTGTTCCCCCTCGGGGGGACGCGACCGCAGGGAGCTAGGGGGCCACATCCTAGAAGCGAGGCAGGTCCGGGTGGCTGATCTTGCCGCCGCGCACCAGCATCTTGCCGTACTCGGCGCAGCGGTTGTGCGTGGGGATGACCTTGCCGGGGTTGAGCGTGCCCTGCGGATCGAAGGCGCGCTTGAGGGCCAGCATCTGCGCGTTTTCCTCGGTGCTGAACTGCACGCACATGGAGTTGAGCTTTTCCACGCCCACGCCGTGCTCGCCCGTCACCGTGCCGCCCATGGCCACGCTGGTCTCCAGGATGTCGGCGCCGAAGAGTTCGCAGCGGTGCAGCTGGTCCGCGTCATTCGCATCGAAAAGGATCAGCGGGTGCAGGTTGCCGTCGCCCGCGTGGAAGACGTTGAGGCAGCGCAGCGCGTATTTCTGCTCCATCTCCTGGATCGCCAGCAGGATGTCGGCCAGGCGCTTGCGCGGGATGGTCGAGTCCATGCACATGTAGTCCGGCGCCAGGCGGCCGCTGGCCGGGAAGGCATTCTTGCGCCCGCTCCAGTACTTCAGACGCTCGGCCTCGTCGCGGCTGACGGCAATGGCGGTGGCACCGGCTTTGCGCAGCACCTCGCTCATGCGGCCGATTTCCTCTTCCACCTCCTCGGGCGTGCCGTCGCTCTCGCACAGCAGGATGGCGGCGGCGTTCAGGTCATAACCTGCGTGCACGAAATCTTCCACCGCGGCCGTCATGGGCTGGTCCATCATCTCCAGCCCGGCCGGGATGATGCCGGCGGCAATCACCGCGGCCACCGCGTCGCCAGCCTTGCGCACGTCGTCGAAGCTGGCCATGATGCAGCGCGCCAGCTGCGGCTTGGGCACCAGGCGCACGGTGACCTCTACCGTCACCGCCAGCATGCCCTCACTGCCGATGAAGACGGACAGCAGGTCATAACCCGGCACGTCCAGCGCTTCCGAGCCGAACTCGATGGGCTCGCCTGCCACCGTGTAACCACGGACTTTCAGCACGTTGTGCACGGTCAGGCCGTACTTGAGGCAGTGCACGCCGCCCGAGTTCTCGGCCACGTTGCCGCCGATGGTGCAGGCGATCTGGCTGGACGGATCGGGCGCGTAATAGAGCTTGTAGGGCGCGGCGGCCTCGCTGATGGCCAGGTTGCGCACGCCGGCCTGGACCACGGCCGTGCGGCTGACGGGGTCGATCTTCAGGATCTGGTTGAACTTGGCCAGGCTCAGGGTCACGCCCATGGCGTTGGGCATGGCGCCGCCCGACAGGCCGGTGCCGGCGCCGCGCGCCACCACCGGCACGCCCAGGGCGTGGCAGGCCTTGAGCACGCCCTGCACCTGCGCCTCGGTCTCGGGCAGGGCGACCACCAGGGGGCGCTGGCGGTAGGCGGTCAGGCCGTCGCATTCGTAGGGGGTGGTGTCCTCGGCCTGCCAGAGCAGGGCGTGGGCCGGCAGCACGGAAGCCAGGGCCTGCACGACCTGCGACTGGCGCTGGGCGCGCTGCAGGGCGTCGATCTGCGGGGTGGAGGCTGGGGCGTTCATGAGGACGATTCTAGGCCCAGCCCGTGCCCGCGGGCAGACCCGCTTCCCTATAATTCGCCTCTTCCCCACTCCTGCTCCTGTGGCAGCTGCCCATGTCCGACCGTCTTGCGGTGCTGCCCCAGTACCTGCTGCCTAAAAAGGCCATCACTTCCTTTGCCGGCCTGGTCGCTGGTTCCGCCATGGGGGGCGTGACCACGGCCATCATCCGTCGTTTCATCCGCCGCTACGACGTGAACATGGCCGAGGCCGCCAATCCCGATCCGGCCAGCTACCCCACGTTCAACGAATTTTTCACGCGCGCCCTCAAAGACGGCGCCCGCCCGCTGACTGACGCCCACTGGGTCTGCCCGGTGGACGGCGCCATCAGCCAGTTCGGCCCCATCGAACGCGACCAGATCTTCCAGGCCAAGGGCCACCGCTACAGCACGCAGGCCCTGGTGGGCGGCGACGCCGCGCTGGCGGCGAAGTTCGAGAATGGCCACTTCGCCACCCTGTACCTGAGCCCGCGCGACTACCACCGCATCCACATGCCCTGTGACGGGACGCTCACGCGCATGATCTACGTGCCGGGCGAGCTGTTCTCGGTCAACCCGACCACGGCGCGTGGTGTGCCCGGCCTGTTTGCCCGCAACGAGCGGGTGGTCTGCATTTTCGACACGGCCCACGGCCCGCTGGCCCTGGTGCTGGTGGGCGCCACCATCGTGGGCAGCATGGCCACGGTCTGGCATGGCCTGGTCAACCCGCCGCGCCGGCCCACCGTGACCGGATGGCACTATGAGGGTCAGGGTATTGAGCTGAAACAAGGTGCGGAAATGGGCCGTTTTCTCCTCGGGTCTACCGTGGTGATGCTCTGGCCCCAAGGCCCTACGCAATTCAACCCGGACTGGGCGCCCGCCCGCCCGATCCGGCTTGGTGAGAAAATGGCCAATTCAGTGTCCTGAAACAACGGAGTTATATATGCCAGGTCTTCTGCCCAACGTGGATCCCGATGGACTGCTCGAGTTCTCGGTGGTCTACACCGACCGCGCCCTCAACCACATGTCCAAGCGCTTCCAGGGCGTGATGAAGGACATCTCCGGCATCCTCAAGGAAGTCTACAAAGCCAAATCCTCGGTGCTGGTGCCCGGCAGCGGCACCTTCGGCATGGAAGCCGTGGCGCGTCAGTTCGCCACCGGCAAGAAGACCCTGGTCATCCGCAATGGCTGGTTCAGCTACCGCTGGACCCAGATCTTCGACATGGGTGGCATCCCGGCCTCGTCCACGGTGCTCAAGGCCCGTCGCGTGGGCACCGGCTCCCAGGCCGCCTGGATCCCCTGCCCGGTCGAGGAAGTGGTCGCCACCATCAAGGCCCAGAAGCCCGACGTGGTGTTTGCCCCGCACGTGGAAACCGCCGCCGGCATGATGCTGCCCGACGACTACCTGCGCAAGGTCACCGACGCCGTGCATGAAGTGGGCGGCCTCTTCGTGCTGGACTGCATCGCCTCCGGCTGCATGTGGGTCGACATGCAGGCCACCGGCGTGGACATCCTGGTCAGCGCCCCGCAAAAGGGCTGGAGCGGTTCGCCCGCCTGCGCCATGGTCATGCTCAGCGAGCGCGCCCGTGCCGCCATCGACGGCACCACCAGCACCAGCTTCGCGGCCGACCTCAAGAAATGGCTGCAGATCATGGAGGCCTACGAAAACGGCGGCCACATGTACCACACCACCATGCCCACCGACGCCCTCACGCGCCTGGACGAGGTGATGCGCGAGACCAAGGCCTACGGCTTCGACAAGGTCAAGCAGGAGCAGATCACCCTGGGTGCCAAGGTGCGCGACCTGCTGGAGGCCCGCGGCTTCGTCAGCGTGGCCGCCGATGGCTTCAAGGCCCCGGGCGTCGTGGTGAGCTACACCACCGACCCCGAGATCCAGAACGGCAAGAAATTCCTGGCCCTGGGCTTGCAGACGGCCGGTGGCGTGCCGCTGCAGTGCGACGAACCGGCCGACTTCAGCACCTTCCGTGTCGGCCTGTTCGGCCTGGACAAGCTGCACAACCCGGACCGCAGCGTGGCGCAACTGGCGGGCGCGCTGGACAAGCTGGGCTTCAAGGAAAAGGCCACGGCTGCGGCCTGACCAGGCAACATAAAAAAAGGGCCTCCATCGGGAGGCCCTTTTTGCTGGCGGCTCAGGATCAATCGATCTTCATGTCGCGGATCACCGGCCTGAACTGGTCCATCTGGCGCCGCAGCATGGCGTCCTGCTCGGCCGGGGACGAGCCCACCGGTTCCGCCCCGAGATCGGCCAGTCGCTTGGCGACCTCCGGGTGGCGCACCGCGGCGGCCACTTCCCGTTGCAGGCGCTCGATGATCTCCTTCGGCGTCTTGGCTGGCGCGAACAGGCCGTTCCAGCCTTCCAGTTCGAGCGAGGGGAAGCCGGATTCGCGCACCGTGGGCACCTCGGGTAGGCCGTCGATGCGCTTGGTGGCCGTGGTGGCCAGTGCGCGCACTGTGCCGGCACGGATCTCCGCCAGCGAGGAGGACAGCTGGTCGCCTCCGAACTGGATGCGGCCGGCCAGCAGTTCCTGCTTCAGCGGCGCGGCGCCCCGGAAACCGATGTGCTGCATCTCGATCTTGCCATCACGTTTGAGGGCCTCGCCCAGCACGTGCATG
>NZ_KQ483358.1:378384-446779 GCF_001432305.1 Curvibacter sp. PAE-UM | reverse complement strand
GCGGGGCGGAGCCGGGGCCGGTCGAGCCATAGTTGTACTTGAGGTCCTTGTTGTTCGCCAGCAGCGCCACGAATTCGCGCAGGTCCTTGGCGGGCACGCCCGGGTTGGCGGTCAGCACGAAGGGGACGTAGACCGCGATCGAAATGCCGGCGAAGTCGGTCTCCGCGTTGAAGGGCGAGCGGTTGGACAGGGTCTGCGCCACCGAGGACAAGGGGAAGGTGATGTTGTGCATCAGGATGGTGTAGCCATCGGGCGCGGCCTTGGCCACCAGGTCGGCCCCGATGGCGCCGCCGGCGCCACCCTTGTTGTCCACCATCACGGGCTGCCCCATGGACTCGCTCATGCGCTGCGCCAGGATGCGGGCCACGATGTCGGTGGTGCCGCCGGCGGGGAAGGGCACGATCATCTTGATCGGTTTGGACGGATAGGCCTGGGCCTGGGCGCTCGGACTGAGCGCCAGGGCCAGCAGGCCCGAAAGTGCCAGACCGGCGAGGCTTTTGAAGATGCTCCGGGGTGTCGACATGGATGCTCCCAAGGGTTAGGAATGGATGCCTGGGGGTCCAGGCCAATCCATTTCAAGGTGCCTCGGAGCGGGTGTCAAGCGAGCTTGCCCCTAGAGCGGCACCGGTGCCGCTGCCCGCCAGTCTCGGTCGTCGCCGGAAAAAACCGAGGCACGGGCGATGTGTGCCAGTGCCTCGGCGCAGCGCAACTTACTTGAAGATCACCGTCTTGTGCCCGTTGAGCAGCACGCAGTGCTCGCTGTGCCACTTCACGGCGCGCGCCAGCACCTGGCTTTCGGTGTCGCGGCCGATGGCGGTCAGGTCTTCCACCGTCTTGCTGTGGTCCACACGGGCTGCTTTATCTCACGGACGGATGCCATTACGCCGCATCTTGCCGGAAGGCAAGACGATACGAGCCTTGGCGTTCGGAACAGCCGCGAGCAAGGCCTGTGCGACGGATGACGCCTGGATGGGTTTGAGGTTCGCGGGGATGAGGAAGCCCAGAACCTTGGCGATCGCAGCACCGAGCACTTCGCCGGACCGCTTGGCTTGCCCCAGAACCTCCCGGTCGCCGACCAGCAGCGAGGGGCGTGCGATGACGATGCCCTCGAACGGCATTTGCGTCAGAGCGTCTTCGAGCTCGCCCTTGACGCGGTTGTAAAAAATCTTCGAGTGGGCGTCGGCCCCCATGGCGCTCACCAGGCCCATCTTTTTGACGCCGGCGGCGAGGGCCGCCTGGGCCACAGCCAGATTGGCGTCGTGATCGAGCGCGCGAAATGCGGCCTGGCTGCCGGCGACCTTGATCGTGGTGCCGAGCGCCAGATACAGCTCGTCTGCGGGTGGCAGAGGCGGCAGCGCGGCGAAGTCGACGACATGGGCCACCAGCTTGGGATGTTGCGTCGCAGGCGTTCTGCGCCCCAGGCTGTGCACTGCCGTCACGGTAGGGTCGGCCAGCAGGCCTTCGAGGATCTCCCGACCCACCAGACCGGTGGCGCCTGCAAGGATGACGATTCGGCTGCTCATGGCGGATTCTCCTCCGCTTTCCCGCAGGTTTCCACCCGTCTCGTTTGAGAACCGCCCCGCCCCACGGGGTGTGGAGCGGGGCTGGGCGCGCAAGCTATGCCGGCACGCTGTCAGGGCTGCTGAAGTTGATCGTCTCTTTTTCGATGTCGTAGTCGTAAAGAGACTTGCGGAACGCCGCAGAGTTGGCGATCTCGCGGTCGCGCTGCGCCAGGTCCTTGTATTCGGACATGGAGTCGTAGCGCATGCCGTTCTTGCGGGCTTCCAGTTGCACCATCGACGCACGCGGGCGCCGCAGGGCTTCATAGCGCTGGAGCACGTCTTCGATGGGGGCACTCTTGTCGAGACCCTGCAAGAGCACGGCCAGGGCCGTGCCGTCTTCGATGGCCTGGTTGGCGCCCTGGCCCAGGTGCGGCAGCATGGGATGTGCGGCATCGCCCAGCAGGGCCAGCCGACCGTTCGTCCATTTGCTCAAGGGCTGGCGGTCGTAGAGTCCCCACCAGAAGCAGGTCTCCACCTTGCTCAGCAGGTCGGTGACCCGGGGGTCCCAGCCGGCAAACGAGGCGGCCAGTTCGTCGCGGTCGCCCACGGCGGACCAGGACTCGGCGGTCTGGTTGCTGGTGGGGACGAAACCGACGTAGTTCACCAGGGTGCCGCTGCGTAGCGGGAACACCATGAAGTGCTTGCCGTCGCCCATCCACACCTGGTGTGCTTCGCGCCGCCAGTCCGGGATCTTTTCTACTGGCAAGACGCCCCGATAGGCCCGGAACCCCGCATATTCCGGCGCCGAAGGCGCCACGACGTGCTTCTGCAGGACGGAGTTGATGCCGTCGGCGGCAATCACGACATCGGCGTGCACGACCTTGCCATTCTCGAAGCGCAGCTCTGCGCCGGCCTCGTCCTGGGTGAAGCCCACACATTTGTGGCCGGTGTGGATGATGTTGGATGGCAGGGCATCCGCCAGTACCTGCAAGAGGTCGGCGCGGTGCATGCCGTACATGCCGTTCCAGCCCGCGGAGTCGGTGGTCAGGATCTTGCCGACGACCGTACCGTCCATCCGGTAGTACTCCGAGCCTGAGCCGACCTTGGCGCCGACGCGGGCCAGCGCATCACCCAGGCCGATGCGCTCGAGTTGCCGCAGGCTGTTGGGATAGATGAAGACACCGGCGCCGACTTCGCGCAGTGCGCTCGACTGTTCGTACACCGAGACGCGCAGGCCCCGATGCAGGAGCGCATTCGCGGCAGCCAGCCCGCCGATGCCACCGCCCACGATGGCGACGTGAAGATTGTTCGAAACCATACAACCCTTTATTTGGCAGCTTTGGGCGCGGAGCCGAGCAGCTCCTTGACGACCCGGTACTCGTTGGCAATCTCGTCGGCCAGCACCTTGCCGGAACCCCATTCCTGCACGATGCCCGAAGGCTGCAGCTGGGCCGAGATGCTGGCATTGCGTGTCACCTTTTCCAGGGCCGGGACGAGCGTGTCGACCACGTTCTGGGGTACACCGGCGGGCAGGAAGAAGCCGAACCACACGCCCAGCAGGTCGGCCTTGTAGCCGAGCTGGCGCAGCGTGGGGACCGCAGGGAACTCCGGGGAAGGCGAGGAGATCGCGATCGCACGCAGGGTGCCGCTGCGAATGTGCGCACTGAGCGCACCGAGCGCGAGGATCACACCATCAATGTGGCCGCCGAGCAGATCGGTCACAGCCGGCGCGGCCCCCTTGTAGTTGATGGAGCTCATGGAGGCGCCGGTCGCAGCGTTCATCTGCTGGACGCTGATGTCGCCCACGGATCCCGGGCCCGCGTTGCCGATCTGGATGCTGCCGGCGCGCTTGGGCGCGTACTCGATCATTTCCTTCAGCGTCTTGAAGGGAGCGTCCTTGTGCACGACCAGCACCGAGGGGCTGCGGGTCGTCAGCGCCAGCGGGATCATGTCTTTCAGCGGGTCGTAGTTCGCAGCGTCCGGCTCGATCACGCGCCGGATGGTCAGCGGGCTGTTCTGGGCGTACAGCAGGGTGTAGCCGTCTTTGGGGGCGCGGATGACGGATTGGGTACCCAGCGAGCCGCCGGCGCCGGGGCGGTTCGCAACGGTCACCGCCACCCCCAGCAGGCTCGCGAGCTCCTGCCCCATGAGGCGTGCGGCGCGATCGGCGGCATCGCCGGCGGCCAGCGGCGTCACCAGGCTGATGGGCATCTTCGGATAGTCGTTCGCACGTGCCGCGAGCGGGAGTGCCAGCAGCGATGCGGCGCCCAGGATGTCTCGTCTCTTCATCATTTTTGAACCATTTCTGAGGTTTGCGTATGTCGGATCAACCGTTCTCGCTCTTTGCGCGCCCGGACACGAGAGCCTCTTGAACAGTTCAAAAATTCTGTCATCGCACAAACCTTGACGCAACTCAAATCTGCGCATTGCGCAATAATGACGCGTGACCGAAGCGTACCGATCGCACCCCCGAGACTTTGTCGCGTCCCTCGAGAAGGGCTTGAAGGTCCTGCTCTGCTTCGACCGGAAACACGCCCGGCTGAGCCTGTCCGAGGTGGCGCGACTCACCGGGTATACCCCGGCTGCGGCTCGCCGACTCCTCATGACGCTGGAAGAGCTGGACTATCTGCACAGCGATGGCAGGCGCTTCTGGGTCGCACCACGTGCCTTGCTGCTCGCGCGGCCCTATCTCACATCACGCGCGGCACCGCAGGTGGCCCAGCCCATCCTCGACAAGCTGGCCGATCGCACACGACAGTCGGCGTCGCTGGGTGTGCTGCTCGATAACGAAGTGCTGATCATTGCGCGCTCGACGGGGCGGCGCACCCTGTCGACCGGTCTGGGCATCGGCTCGCGGCTGCCGGTTTTCTGCTCGGCGCTGGGACGCGCGATGTTGTCGAGGCTGTCGGCGGAGGAGGCGCTGGATCACCTGGCTGCTGCCCCGATGGACCCTTGGACACCGAAGACCGTCGACAACCTCGCGTCTGCTGTGGAGAGTGTGGAACGTTGCCGCCGCCAGGGGTGGGGGGAGTGCGACGAAGAGCTGGAGCTGGGCGTGCGCTCGATCGCCATTCCGATCTCGAACGCTTCCGACAGGACGATCGCTGCCCTGAGCCTCTCGGTGCGAGCGGAGCGCATGACGATGGACGCGTTCCGGCTCACGCATCTCTCTGCGATCGAGGAGGCGAGGGACGAGTTGATCCGATCCAAGGCGACCTTCGACTGAGGTGCCTGACAATGGTTGTTGCCTGACCTTCATCCAACAAAAAGCCCCGGGTCCTGAGACACCGGGGCTTTTGCTTGTGGGGTGAACCGCTTACTTGAAGATCACCGTCTTGTGCCCGTTGAGCAGCACGCGGTGTTCGCTGTGCCACTTCACGGCGCGGGCCAGCACCTGGCTTTCGGTGTCGCGGCCGATGGCCGTGAGGTCTTCCACCGTCTTGCTGTGGTCCACACGGGCCACGTCCTGCTCGATGATGGGGCCCTCGTCCAGGTCGGCCGTCACGTAGTGGGCGGTGGCGCCGATCAGCTTCACGCCGCGGTCGTGCGCCTGGTAGTAGGGCTTGGCGCCCTTGAAGCTGGGCAGGAAACTGTGGTGGATGTTGATGGCCTTGCCCGAGAGCTTGCGGCACAGGTCATCACTCAGCACTTGCATGTAACGCGCCAGCACCACCAGTTCGGCGCCTTCGGCCTGCACCACTTCAAACTGCTTGGCCTCGGCCTGGGCCTTGGTGGCGGCCGTCACCGGGATGTGGTGGAAGGGCACGTTGTAGCTGGCCGCGAGTTGGTAGAACTCGCGGTGGTTCGAGACGATGGCGCGGATGTCGATGGGCAGCAGACCGATCTTCCAGCGGAACAGCAGGTCGTTGAGGCAGTGGCCTTCCTTGCTGACAAATATGACGGCGCGCATGGCAGTGGCCGCTGCGTGCAGGCTCCACTGCATGGCATAGGGCTCGGCGAAGAGCTTGAGCTGGACCTGCAGGTCCTCGTACGTTACCTGGCCGCAGGAAAACTGCACGCGCATGAAAAACAGGCCGGTGGCGTGGTCGTTGTACTGGGCGGCTTCTTCGATATTGCCGCCGCGTTCGAGCAGGAAACCGGAGACGGCGTGGACGAGGCCCAGGCGGTCCGGGCAGGAGAGGGTGAGGATGTAGGTCTGGCTCATAAAACCCTGGTGGCAGGTGTGTGGATTGATACCTGCGGCCCGCTTTTGACGGACGCAGGGATCAATTGTCTCAATTTTTGGAGACCGACGGCCCCGGTGGGAGAAGTCGGCCATCCGAGCTGCCGGTCACGCTTCAGGGTGTCAGCGGGATGCCATAGTCCTGCCAGCGGCGCGTGACCTGTTCGACGACCGCCTCGTCCATGCGGATCGGGCGGCCCCAGCGGCGGTTGGTCTCGGGCGGCACCTTGTTGGTCGCATCGATGCCGAGCTTGCCGCCCAGGCCCGAGACCGGGGAGGCGAAGTCCAGGTAGTCGATGGGTGTGTCCTCCACCAGCACGGTGTCGCGCACCGGGTCGGCGCGCGTGGTGATGGCCCAGATCACGTCCTTCCAGTCGCGCGCGTTGATGTCCTCGTCGACGATGACCACGTACTTGGTATAGGCGAACTGCCGCAGGTAGGACCACACGCCCATCATGATGCGCCGCGCATGGCCCGGGTAGGCCTTGCGGATCGAGACGATGGCCATGCGGTAGGAGCAGGCCTCGGGCGGCAGCCAGAAATCCACCACCTCGGGGAACTGCTGGCGCAGCAAGGGGATGAAGACGTCGTTGAGCGCCTCGCTGATGACCGAAGGCTCGTCCGGCGGACGGCTCAGCAGGGTGGACATGTAGATGGGTTGGCGGCGCATGGTGATGGTCTCGATGGTGAAGACCGGAAAGCGCTCGATCGAATTGAAATAGCCGGTGTGGTCGGCGTACGGCCCCTCTTCCGCCGTCTCGCTCAGCGACACATGGCCTTCGAGCACGATCTCGGCATTCGCCGGCACCTGCAGCGGCACGCCCAGGCAGGGCACGAGCTCGCATTTTTTGCCGCTGATCAGGCCGGCGAGCTGGTATTCGGAAATGGTGTCGGGTGCCGGGATCACGGCCGACAGCAGCGTGGTCGGGTCCGGCCCAAGTGCCACGGCCACGGGGAAGGGCTCCTTGCGGGTCTGCTTCCAGCGGGCGAAGTGCTGGGCGCCGCCGCGGTGCGGCAGCCAGCGCATGATGACCCGGTTGCGGCCCAGCACCTGCATGCGGTAGATGCCCAGGTTGTCCTTGTCGTTGGGCGCGTCGCTGGGGCCGCGCGTCACCACCATGCCCCAGGTGATCAGCGGCGCCGGTTCGCCGGGCCACAGGTGCTGGATGGGAAGGCGCGCCAGATTGACCTCGTCGCCGCGCCACACCACCTCCTGGCAGGGGGCCTGGCTGACGATGCGCGGGCGCGTGGCGCCGATCTGCTTGAGTTTGCGCAGCAAGGCCGGGCTGTCGGCCAGCGACCAGTTGTCGGGCAGGCGGGGCTGGCGGAAGAAGGCCAGCATCTCACCCAGCTCGCGCAAGCCATCGGGCTCGCGCCCCAGCGCCCAGGCCACGCGCTGGCGGTGGCCGAAGAGGTTGACCAGCACCGGGAAGTCGTAGGGCCGCCCCTGCGCATCCAGCACCTGCTTGAACAGCAGGGCCGGGCCGCCCTGCTGCAGCACGCGGCGGTGGATTTCGGTGATCTCGTAGGCGGCGCTGACCGGGGTCTCCACCTCGACGAGGTGCTGCTGTTCGCGCAGGAATTGAAGAAAGGCGCGCAGATCGGGGAAGTGCATGGTCAGGGTTCCAGTCCGGTGAAAGCGAAGGCCACTTCGGGCTTGAGGCCGCTGACGATGCGGGCGATCGATTGCCCCGAGCCGCAGGCATGCGTCCAGCCCAGCGTGCCGTGGCCGGTGTTGAGGTAGAGGTTGGGCAGGCGGCTGCGGCCGATGATGGGCACGTTCGAGGGCGTGGCCGGGCGCAGCCCGCTCCAGAACTGCGGCGCGCGGGTGTCGCCCGCGCCGGGGAAGAGCTGTTCGAAGCGCTGCACGATGGCCCGGCAGCGCCGCGGGTTGAGCTGGCGCTCGTAGCCGTTGAACTCGGCCGTGCCGGCGATGCGCAGCTGCTCGCCCAGGCGCGAGTACACCAGCTTGTACTCCTCGTCGATCATCGAGACCTCGAAGGCCTGTGCCGCATCGGCCACCGGCAGCGTGACCGAGTACCCCTTGGCTGGATAGACGGGCAGGCGCAGGCCCAGCGGTGCGACCAGCAGGGGGCTGTAACAACCCAGGGCCAGCACGTAGGCGTCGGCGCTCAGACGCTGGTAGCGGCCTTCGGCATCGGTGGCCTCGACGTGGTCCAGACGGCCCTGCGCGGCGCGCAGCGCCGTCACCGTGTGGCTGAACAGGAAGCGCGCGCCCGCCGCCTCGCAGTGCCGCGCCAGTTCGCGCACGAAGCGCTGCGCGTTGCCCGATTCGTCCTGCGCGGTGTAGGTGGCTCCCGTCAGTTGCGGCTCGATGAAGCGCAGCGCCGGCTCGATCTGCACCGCCTCGCGCGGCGTGAGCAGGCGGCGCTCGCAGCCCAGTTCCCGCATCAGCGCGGCCGGTGCCAGCGCGCTGTCGAAGGCCGCCTGGCTGGTGTAGAAGTGCAGGATGCCCTGCAGGCGCTGCTCGTACTCGATGCCGGTGGCCGCGCGCAAGGCCTGCAACTGGCCGCGGCTGTAGGTGCCCAGGCGCAGCAACTGCTCCACGTTGCGGCGGGTGCGCGTCGGCGTGCATTCGCGCAGGAAGCGCAGGCCCCACAGCCACTGGTGCGCATCGGCGCGCAGGCGGAACAGCAGCGGCGCGTCGTCCCGGCCCAGCCAGTGCAGCAGCTTGAGCGGTGCGTGCGGGTTGGCCCAGGGCTCGGCATGGCAGACGGAGATCTGTCCGCCATTGGCAAAGCTGGTCTCGGCCGCGGGGTGGGCCTGGCGATCGATGACGGTCACCTCGTGGCCGTGCTGCAGCAGGTAATAGGCTGAGGTGACGCCCAGCAGGCCGGCGCCGAGCACGATGACGCGCATGAGATGAGGGTTCCGCAGGAGATGGAAAACACCTGCCGGCCATGGGGACATGCGTGCCGACTGGGGGAAACGCATGTTGCCCGCGCCCTGCCATCACCGGGTTTGATGCAGAACAAACAGCGCCACCGTCGCGACATGACCTCGGTCAATCCATCGGAATACCACGGTGCTGTTTGATCCAGCACAAACCCGACGACAGGCGCTTTGCGTACCTTAGCGTCCACTCCTCTCACGTCACGGTCACGCATGTCTTCGTCTTCCCCACCGCCGGAACTGGTCTGCCCGGCGGGCAGTTTGCCGGCCCTCAAAGCCGCGGTCGACCATGGCGCGGATGCGGTCTATATCGGCCTGAAGAACGAGACCAACGCACGCAATTTCCCGGGCCTCAATTTCGACGAGATCAGCGCCCGCGCCGGCATCCAGTACGCCCGCCAGCGCGGGCGCAAGGTCTTCATGGCCATCAACACCTACGCGCAGGGTGTGGACATCACACGCTGGACGCGCGGCATCGACCAGGCGGCCGACCTGGGGGTGGATGCCGTCATCCTGGCCGACATCGGCCTCATGCGCTACGCGGCGCAGCGCCATCCGGGCCTGCGCCTGCACATGTCGGTACAGAGTTCGGCCACCAACTACGAGGCCGTCAATCTCGCACATGAACTGTTCGGCGTGCAGCGGGCGGTGCTGCCGCGCGTGCTCACGCTGGACCAGGTGCGCCACGTGATCGAGCACACGCCGGTGCAGATCGAGGTCTTCGGTTTTGGCAGCCTGTGCGTGATGGTCGAAGGGCGCTGCCTGCTCTCCAGCTACGCCACGGGCGAATCGCCCAACACGCACGGCGTCTGCTCGCCGGCCAAATACGTGCGCTGGGAGGAGGGCGCCGCGGCACTGGACGCGCGCCTCAACGGCGTGCTGATCGACCGCTACGCCAAGGATGAGCCGGCGGGTTACCCCACGCTGTGCAAGGGGCGCTTCGCTGTGCAGGACGAAACCTATTACGCGCTGGAGGAGCCCACCAGCCTCAACGTCATCACCATGCTGCCGCAGATCATGGCCATGGGCGTGTCGGCCATCAAGGTCGAGGGCCGCCAGCGCAGCCCGGCCTACGTGGCGCAGGTCACGCAGGCCCTGCGCGCGGCATTGGATGCTGCCGCCCACGACGGCGCCCGCTACAACGTCAAGCCGGCCTGGCAGCAGGCCCTGGGCAAGGTGGCCGAAGGGCAGCAGCAGACGCTGGGTGCCTACAGCCGCCCCTGGAGATGAGTCGCATGAGTACCACCCCCGTGAACCGGCTCCAGCTCGCGCTCGGCCCCGTCCTGTTTTTCTGGTCGCGCGACGACATCTTCCGCTTCTATGCGGAAGCGATGCAGTGGCCGGTGGGCACCATCTACCTGGGTGAGGTGGTCTGCGCGCGGCGCCAGCAGGTGCGCACCGCGGACTGGATCGCGCTGGGCCAGGACCTGGCCGATGCGGGCAAGGAAGTGGTGCTGTCCTGCCAGGCCCTGCTGGAGAGCGAGACCGACTTGCGTCGCCTGCGCCGCCTGGTGGAGAACGGCCGCCTGCGTGTGGAAGCCAACGACCTGGGCGCGGCCCGGCTGGCGCACCAGCACGGCCTGCCCTTCGTGGCCGGCACGCACATGAACATCTACAACGCTGCCACGCTGGCGCTGATGGAGGAACTGGGCGCCTGCCGCTGGCTGCCGCCGGTGGAGATGGGGCAGGCGTTGCTGGGCGAACTGATGCAGTCGCTGCGCCAGCGCGGCAGCAGCCTGCAGACCGAGGTCTTCGGCTGGGGCAAGCTGCCGCTGGCGTTTTCGGCGCGCTGCTTCACCGCGCGGCACTACAACCTGAACAAGGACGACTGCCAGTTCCGCTGTCTTGATCACCCGGACGGCCTGACGCTGACGACGCGCGACGCGCAGGACTTCCTCGCCATCAACGGCATCCAGACCCTGTCGGCGGGTTGTTCGGCGCTGCTGCCCCACCTGGCGCAGATGCAGGCCATGGGCGTGCACAGCGTGCGCATCAGCCCGCAGTGGCAGCACACGGCCGAGGTGGTGCAGCTGTTCCAGCGCGCGCTGGCCGGTGAGGCGCCAGCCGACGAGGTGTTGACGCAACTGGCCGCATACGCGCCTGGCCCGCTGGTGGACGGCTACTGGCGCGGCGAAGCCGGCATGGCTCAACTGAAAGAGGTGGCGCATGCAAGTGCCTGACATCACCGTGCCCGCACCGCTGGCGCGCCTCATCAGCCGCCTGCCCGTGGCGCCGCCGTCCTGGGCCCTGGCCCAGGTGCTCAACCAGTTGTGGCGGCGCGGGGTCCTGCAAGCCGACATGGAGCTGCTGGCCGGCCGGTGTTATGAAATCGTGGTCACGGATGTGGGCCTGCGCCTGACCTTCTCGGCGAGTGCGCGCGGCTTCAGCAGTGCGGCCGGTGGCACACCCGACCTGCGCCTGTCGGCCACGCTGGCCGACTTCGCGCGCATGATGCTGCGCGAGGAAGACCCGGACACCCTGTTCTTTCACCGCCGGCTGGTGATCGAGGGCGATACCGAGCTGGGCCTGGTGGTGAAGAACCTGCTCGACAGCGTGGACTGGAGCCGCACGCCGCTGGCGCGCTGGATGACGCCCTAGGCCAGGCTTAGGACGTGTTCGCGTCCACCCAGCCCAGGTAGTCCGCGCTGCCCGCCGCAATGGGCAGCTGCACGATCTCCGGCGTCTCGTAGGGGTGGCGTTCGCGGATGAAGGTTTCGAGCGTCGCGTAGAGCACGCAGCGCGTCTTGATGGCCAGCAGCCACTCGGCTTCGTCGTGTGCGCGTTCCTGCCAGACGTAGAAGCTGCGGATGGTCTGCACCTGCACGCAGGCGCCCAGACGGGCTTGCACGATGGCGCGGGCCAGCTCGGCCGCCTGGGCTTCGCTGGGCAGCGTGGTCTGCACCACGCAGTGGAGGGGTGGGTCGTCGCGCATGGCAGGGGTCCTCGTCGATGCGGCGATACTACGCCGACCCGTTTCTTCCGTATGCGCTTTACCTCCCCCGCACGTATTGCGGCCACGCTGCTGCTGGCTTTGCTCGCTGCCCTGTTCTGCGTCTGGCTCAAGATCCCCTTGCCCTGGATGATCGGCCCGCTGCTGGCCACGGCCAGCGCCTCGATGCTGCGCGCGCGCACCGAAAGCTGGGCACTCTTGCGCAATGCCGGGCAGTGCACCATCGGCATCGCGCTGGGCCTGTATTTCACGCCGCAGGTCACGGCCCTGGTGGCCAGCCTGTGGTGGGCGATTGCGCTGGGCATTGTGTGGGCTCTCGTGCTGGGCTGGCTCTTCGGCCTGTGGTTGCAGCAGATGAATGAGCATCGATTGCCGGGCCTGAACCGGGCCACCACCTGGTTTGCCGGCGCCATCGGCGGCGCGCCCGAGATGACGCTGCTGGCCGAGCGTGCCCAGGGCCGCACCGAGCTGGTGGCCGCGGCCCACAGCCTGCGGCTGCTGATCGTGACGCTTGCCATTCCTTTCGCCATGCAGTTCAGCGGCTTGCAGGGGCTGGACCTGCTGCCGGCGGGTACCCGGGTGGTGAACTGGAGCGGTCTGCTGCTGCTCTTCGTGCTGGGGGGCGCCGGGGCCTGGGTCCTGGAGCGGCTGGACCGCGCTAACCCATGGTTCCTGGGGGCCTTGCTGGTCGCCATGGGCGTGACCATGGCCGACATCCAGCTGTCGGCCCTGCCCACCTGGCTGAGCAACGCGGCGCAACTCGTCATCGGTGTCAGCCTGGGGGTGCGCTTCACGCCGGCCTTCGTGCACACGGCACCGCGCTGGCTGGCCTCGGTGGCCGCGGGTACGCTGGGGCTGCTGGTGCTGTGTGCCGGGCTGGCGGTCGTGATGGCCTGGCTGACGGGTCTGCACCCGGCCACCCTGGTGCTGGCCACGGCGCCCGGCGGCATTGCCGAGATGTCGATCACGGCCAAGGTGCTGCAGCTCGGCGCGCCGGTGGTCACGGCCTTCCAGGTCTGCCGCCTGATCGCCGTCCTGCTGCTGATCGAGCCGCTCTACCGCTGGAGTCTGCGGCGGCGCTGATCCGGGTTTCCAGGTTCAGTGACGGAAACGCTTGTCGTCTTTCTCGTAGCGGTAGATCGAGAGATCGGCCAGCTTCAGGCCCCGGTGGTTGCCGGGTTCGAACCTGGCCTGCAGGCCGCTGAGTTCCAGGCTGCCGGCTTTGTAGAGGCCTTGCACAAAGCTCTCGCGGGTCGGATGGGGGCCGGCCAACTGCAGCGCCATCACCAGAGCCTTGGCGGTCAGGTAGCCCTCCAGGCTGCCGTAAGAATAGCCGGCCTCCGGTTTGTAGCGGCCGAAGACCTTCTGGTACTCGCGTGTCACATCGGTCTGGCGCTGCCAGGGGCTGGGCACGACCTGTGCGAACACCATGCCGTGGGCCAGCTCGCCCAGGCGCCGGGCCAGTTGGGTGGAGCCGGAATTGACACCGAAGAATTGGGTCGTCGCGCCGAGCGCGCGGGTCTGGCGGATCAGCTTCTCGTAGATGCCGGCGGTTCCGTGGTTGACCACGGCATCGATCTTCTCCGCCCGCAGGCGCGCGGCCATGGCGGCAATCTGTTCGTCGCTCACGTCGGACTTGAAGGGCAGGTCCAGTGCCATTTGCAGGCCCAGCTCTTCACACACCAGGCGGAAGTTCTCCAGATGTTGTCGCCCCACCTCGGTATCGGAGCGGAAGAAGGCGATGCGCTTGCCGCCCGTGAGGCGGGCGTAGTCGAGCAGCACACGGAATTCATCCCGGTGCTCGGTGCGCACCGGGAACACCAGCGGCTGGTGTGGCCGGCGCAGCGTGGGCGACCCGGCCATGGGGCCGAAAAAGGGCACCTTCAATTCGTTGGTGACTTTCATCACGGCGTTGGTGGGGCCTCCTTCGATGGAGCCGAACAGGATGAAGACCTTGTCTTCCTCGATCAGCTTGCGGGCATTGGCCTCGGCCCGGCCAGTCTTGCTATCGTCATCCAGGGTCTTGAGCACGATGGCGCGCCCATGTACGCCGCCACTGGCGTTGGCTTCCTGCAGGTAGGCGTTGATGCCGTCCAGTACGGCGGTGCCGTACTCGTTCTTGCCGCCTTCTAGCGAGATGTTCTGGCCGATCAGGATCTGTCGGGGTGTGACGCCCTGCTGGGCATACGCGGCAGCACTGGCCAGCAGCAGGCTGCACAGCACTCGCAGGCCCAGGCGCAGCGATTGGACAAGTGTGTTTGCATGCATGAGGGGCTCCCATTCGTGTTATGCCCATCAGCCTACGAGTAACCCCAAGATTTGTCAGGGAATAAGTCACGCCGCAGGACCAGGGTGCCCACCCAAGGCGGTAAATGTCAACTAAGTCACGTCCGCGAAGGAGGCGCCGTGAGCCGCGCCGCGCAGTCGAGGCGGCAGTCGCTCAGTGCCGGAAGCGGTTCTCGCGGGTGTACATGGCCAGGTCCACCAGCTTGAGGCCCGCGTGGTCGCCGGGCTGGTAGCTGGTGCGCAGGCCATTGAGGTCGAACGCGCCGGCCTTGTAGATGCCCTGGATGAAACTCTCGCGCGTGGGCTGCGGGCCGGCCAGGCGCAGGGCGGCCACCAGGGCCTTGGCCGTCATATAACCCTCCAGGCTGCCGTAGGAAAAGTCCACGCCGGGTTTGTGGCGTTTGAAGGCATCCTGGTATTCGCGCGTGAGATCGGTCTTGCGTTCCCAGGGGCTGGGCAGCACCTGCGCGAACAGCATGCCGTGCGCCAGCTGGCCCAGATGGCGGGCCAGCTGGGTGGAGCCGGAGTTGACGGCCATGAAGGGCGTGGGGCTGCCCTTGGTGCGTGTCTGCCGGATCAGTTTTTCGTAGAGACCGGCGCTGCCGTGGTTGACGACGCCCTGCAGGTTGGCCGCGGCGATGCGGCCGGCCATGGTCGCGAGCTGCTCGTCCGTCACGTCGGACTTGAAAGGCAGGTCCAGCACCAGCTCCAGGCCCAGCTCCTGGCACAGGCGCCTGAAATTCTCCAGGTGCTGCAGGCCCACTTCGGAATCCGCGCGGAAGAAGGCCACGCGTTTGCCGCCGGTGGAGCGGATGTACTCCAGCAGCACGCGGAACTCGTCGCGGTGCTCGGCGCGCACCGGAAACACCAGCGGCTGGTGCGGCCGGCGCAGGGTGGGCGAGCCGGCCATGGGGCCGAACAGGGGCACTTTCAGTTCGTTGACCACCTTCATCACCGCGTTGGAGGGGCCGCCTTCGATGGAGCCGAACAGGATGAAGACCTTGTCTTCCTCGATCAGCTTGCGGGCATTGGCCTCGGCCTGGCTGGCCTTGTTGTCGTCGTCCAGGGTCGTGAGCACGATCTGGCGGCCGTTGACCCCGCCCTTGGCATAAACGTCCTGCAGGTAGGCGTTGATGCCGTCCATCACGGCCATGCCGTACTCGTTCTTGCCGGCCTGCAGTGTGATGCTCTGGCCGATCAGGATCTGTTTCGGGGTGACACCCTGGGCCAGCACCGTGCCGGGGCCGGCCAGCATCAGGATGAGCCAGTACACGCAACGGTGCAGTCGGGAAATGATTGGCGACATCATGAACAAGCCTAGACGGGTGTAAAACCCAGAGCCTAAGGGGAAACCCGGATTTCCTCTGTGAGCTAAGTCACAAAGAGGCACGGCCACGACAGTGGGGTGCCATGGCCGTGGACTAAGTCACACCGGACAGGCGGCTCAGTGCAGGTGCAGCGGGATGGTGGCCAGCTCGGCGTACTGGGCCAGCGTGTCTTCCACCTCTTCCTGGGTGGGGGTGGTGCGCTGCCATTCGGCCAGGCGCTGTTGGAACAGTTCGGCCCAGGAACCGTCCAGGTAGAGCTCCTTGCCCGCGCGCTTGTCCACGATCTCGAAGCCATGGCGCAGCAGGGCAGGCAGGACGGCTACGCCGTCGGGGGTCGTTGGCGACGGCTCCACCGTGGCCTGCATGTGGGTCACGATGTAGTCGTCGGAGTCGTAGAGCGTGTGCATGGTGCGTCAGGAGGCAAAAGGTGCCTGCTGGGTACTTGGCGCTGCTGATGCCGATTTCAAGGGGCCGGGCCGCTCAGGGTGTCTCGCTGCCGCGCCACTGCTGGTCGATGAAGTCGCCGTTCTCTTGTGACAGGCGGATGCGCACCGGCAGCCAGCCCAGCGCCGGTGCCAGCCAGATCTCGGCTCGCGGTTCATCGGCGCGCGTGGGCGCCCGCGAGAGTTTGAGTGTGCGCAACTCCCCGCCGGGCAGACCGAGTGTTTCCTCGCCTTCGACGACGACACTCCAGCTTTCCGGTCCGTAGACCCCCACGGCCGGCAGCGTGATGGCCGTCCCGCGCGGGTAGTGCTGCGGTGTCGTGCTGATCAGGCTGCCCAGCTGCACGAAGACGCTGAGCTGGTCCTGGGCGTCTGGCGGCAGGGCCACGGGTGGCGCCCCTTCGCTGAAGCGGATCTGCTGTTGCGCGTGGTCGAACTCTGCCACGCGGTCCTGGCGCACCCGGTCGGCGAAGCGCAGCGGCTGCAGGCCGGCGGGCGTGATGCGGCCCCGGCTGTGCTGCACGCGCGAGCCCAGCAGGAAGGCGCCCACTTCCATGCGCGCCTCGTAGTTCTGGCCGTCGTGCGCCCACAGCAGTTCCCCGCTGGCCTGATAGGACAGGCTGCTGAGCTCGCCGCGGAGTGTGTACTTCAGGCGCAGCGAGCCGGGGATGACGGCCTGCACCGCCACCGGGGGTGGCGCGGCCGCAGCCGATGCAGCGGCTGCGGGCACAGGGGCTGCTGCTGGCTCCACCGCGGGAGGGGGTTCGGCGGCGGCCGGGGCTGGCGCCGCCCCAGGCGCGTCCGACACGGCCGCCGGCTGTTCCGGCGCTGCCACGGGGCGCGGCCTGCGGGTGGGGGCGGCCCGGGGCCGCGGTGCCGGGGCGGCCGTGACAGGCTCGGGTGGGGCGTCGTAGATGAGCGAGCGCAGGATGGTCGTCGGGGCCACGGGGGCAGGCCGCGGGTTCACGAGCAGCAGCACCAGCAGGTGGATGAGCAGCGCCAGCAGGACTGGCAGCAGCAGCCGGCGCCGACGGGCCGCGGTATCGCCGGCGGTCGTCATGCTCAGCGGGTATGACCCAACTCGTGCGAGAGCTGGCGCGCGGCCTGGCCCAGGGCCGTGGCGACCGTGCCGTTCCAGGCCGTGTCGACCGTGGCCACCGAGCCCATGGCCACGATGCCCAGCACCATGTGGCCGTCGAAGTCGAACACCGGTGCGCAAAAGCCCGCGATGCCCGGCAGCAGCGTGTCCACCACGCGGGCCATGCCGTGGGTGCGCACGTCCTTGAGCAAGGCGCCGAGTTCGGCCTGGTTGCGCGGCAGGTCGGTGCGGCCCAACTGCCTGCTGCGTGCCAGCTCGGCGCGCAGCAGCGGCGCGATGGCCTCGCGCGAGACGTGCGCCGCAAAACAGCGCCCGGTGGCCGAGGACAGCAGGGGCATCACATCGCCCAGGCGCAGGTTCACCGTGACGGATTGCGGCGACTCTTCCCAGTGCACGATGGTCGGGCCATGGTTGCCCCAGACCGCGAGCGCCAGTGTGTGGCCGATGTGCTGCATCAGCGCCGGCATCCGTTCACGTGCCAGCTTCACGGCGTCCAGCCGCGTGATGGCGGCCAGGCCCATGCGCAATGCGGCCGGGCCCAGGTCGTAGCGCGCGCTGGCCGCATCCTGGCTGACCAGGCCCAGGCGCTGGAAGCTCACCAGGTAGCGGTGCGCCTTGGCCGCGCTCATGCCGGCGGCGGCGGCCAGGTCGCGCAGCATCAGCGGGCCTGGCGCGCGCGCCAGCGCGTCGACCAGGGCAAAGCCCACCTCGACCGACTGGATGCCTGCGCGTGTCTTGACCATGATGTAATTGGAGGGGTACCTGTTCCGACAGGCCTTAACGATACGTCATTCGAGAAACCTTCGATGAAGCTTGCCACCTACAAGGACGGTTCGCGCGACGGCCAGCTGGTCGTCGTCTCGCGCGACCTGAGCACGGCGCATTATGCGACCGGCATCGCCCACCATCTGCAGCCGGTGCTGGACGACTGGAACTTCCTCTCCCCGCAACTGCAGGACCTCTACGTCACGCTCAACCAGGGCAAGGCACGCCATGCCTTCCCCTTTGATCCGGCGCTGTGCATGGCCCCGCTGCCGCGTGCCTACCAGTGGGCCGACGGTTCGGCCTACATCAACCACGTGGAACTGGTGCGCCTGGCACGCGGCTCGGAAGTGCCGGCCAACTACTACACCGAGCCGCTCATGTACCAGGGCGGCAGCGACGACTTCCTGGGCCCGCGCGACGACGTGGTCTGTGTCACTGAAGACCACGGCATCGACTTCGAGGCCGAGGTCGCCGTGGTCACCGCCGACGTGCCCATGGGCGCCGGGCCAGAGCAAGCGCTCGATGGCATCCGCCTGGTGATGATCGCCAACGACGTCAGCCTGCGTCATCTGATCCCCGACGAGCTGGCCAAGAGCTTCGGCTTCCTGCAGAGCAAACCCGCTACCGCCTTCGGCCCGGTGGCCGTCACGCTCGATGAGCTGGGGGATGCGTGGCAGGGTGGCAAGCTGCACCTCACGCTGCAAAGCGCCTGGAATGGCCGCACGGTCGGCATGTGCGAAGCCGGCGAGGAGATGACCTTCCACTTCGGCCAGCTCATCGCTCACCTGGCCAAGACGCGCAATGTGCGCGCCGGCAGCATCATCGGTTCCGGCACGGTGAGCAACCGCGCCACCGAGGTCAACGGCAAGAAGGAATGGAGCAAGGGCTACAGCTGCATTGCCGAGAAACGCGCCATCGAGACCATCCAGGACGGCCAGCCCGCCACCGACTACATGAAGTTCGGCGACACCATCCGCATCGAGATGAAAGGCCGCGACGGCCAGTCGGTCTTCGGCGCCATCGAACAGAAGATCGTGCCTTTGGCCAGGTAAGCGCCAAGGCGCTACTGATCTGAAGCGAGAACGGCCTGCCAGAAGTCTTCCGCCGCCGTACCCAGCGGACCGCGGTCGCGATAGAGGCGTACCTCCAACTCGATGAACCCTTCGGGAGGTGCTGCCTCAAGCAGGCGCCCTTGCTGAAGGTCTTCTGCGACCAAGGTTCTGGGCAGCCATGCCAGTCCGCGGCCGTCCAGCGCCATGGTTCGCAGCACGGAGGCCAGGTGGGCCGTGAAGACACTTTGGGCCAAGTGACGGTCGAGGGCCGCACCGTGAACCTCACGAAGGATGCGGCCCAGCCCGGACTCTGCGCTGTAGCTTAGAACGTGGGCAGGGGTTTCGCCAGCTTCGCCAAAAAGAGAATGTCGCGGTTTTCCTTCTGCATCTGGTGCCGATACGGGAACGAGCACGTCGGTCCCAACGCGTGCGCAGGGATAACTGTGCGCCTGAAGCTCACTGGTGGATAGCGGGTGCGCATGACAAAGCACGAACTGCACATCCCCTTGGAGCAGCTGTGACTCGCAGCGCGCCAGTACATCGGAGACCAGGCTGATGGGGCCCACCGAGTGGCGTGTTTCCAGTCCGCGCAGCCAACCGGGCATGAAGGTGAAAGAGAGGGCGTGCGTGGCCGCGAAACGCAGGGTGGTCGCGTGAGCATCAGCGACCGCACGCGCTTCGCCGGGGATGCGCAAGGCGCGTGAGGTCAGATCTTGCGCCACGCCCTGGAACCATACGCCCGCAGGCGTCAGCTTTGCTGGCTGGCTGCTGCGGTCAAACAGATCCGTCCCGAGCCACTCCTCCAGCGCACGGATCCTGCGGCTGAAAGCCGGTTGGGTCATGTGCCGTTCTTCGGCTGCCCGCGAAAAATTCCCGCTGTCCGCCAGCGCGCGAAAGTCATCCAGCCATGAAAAATTCATTGAAATCATGGGGCGGTGCTTTCAAAGCATGGAAGTCAAAAAAAACAGCATTGGTCCAGCGATCCCCTTCTGATGACAATTTGCTTGTCCACCAACACCTCAGAAGTGAGCGCCATGAAAATCGTAGACATCCGTGAAATCACCCTGCCGATCAGCTCCCCCATCCGCAACGCCTACATCGACTTCAGCAAGATGACGCTGAGCCTGGTGGCGGTCATCACCGATGTCATTCGTGATGGTAAACCAGTGATCGGCTACGGCTTCAACTCCAACGGCCGCTACGGGCAGGGCAAGCTGATGCGTGAGCGCTTCATCCCGCGTGTGCTTGAAGCCAGGCCGGATGCCCTGATGGATGACAGTGGCAAGAATCTGGATCCGCACAAGATATGGAACACCATGTTCACCAACGAAAAGCCCGGCGGCCATGGTGAGCGCTCGGTCGCCATCGGCACCATCGACATGGCGGTGTGGGACGCCGTGGCCAAGATCGAAGGCAAGCCGCTCTTCCAGCTTCTTGCCGACCGCTACGGCAACGGCAAGCCGAACCGGAAAATCTTTGTGTATGCCGCCGGTGGTTATTACTACCCCGGGCAGGACCACGGCAAGCTGAAAGACGAGATGCGCAGCTACATCGACCGCGGCTACACCGTGGTGAAGAAGAAGATCGGCGGCGCCTCGCTGGACGAGGATCTGCGTCGTATCGACTCGATCCTGAGCGTGCTGCAGGACGGACAGAAGCTTTGCGTGGATGCCAACGGCCGCTTCGACCTGGACACCGCCATCCAGTACGCCAAGGCCCTGTCCCGGTACGACCTCTTCTGGTACGAAGAGGCGGGCGACCCGCTGGACTTCGAATTGCAGGCCACGCTGCGCAACTATTACAAGAACCCGATGGCGACCGGCGAAAACCTGTTCTCCATGCAGGATGCGCGCAACCTGATCCGTTATGGCGGCATGCGCCCCGACCGCGACTGGCTGCAGTTCGACTGCGCATTGAGCTACGGCCTTGTCGAATACCTGCGCACCCTCGACATGCTCAAGGAGCACGGCTGGTCGCCCAGCCGCTGCATCCCGCACGGGGGACACCAGATGTCACTGAACATCGCCGCCGGCCTGGGCTTGGGCGGCAATGAGTCCTACCCGGACCTGTTCCAGCCCTTCGGTGGTTTCCCCGATGGCGTGAAGGTGGTCGACGGCCATGTGACCCTGCCCGATCTGCCGGGCATCGGCTTCGAGGGCAAGGCCGATCTGTACAGCCATATGCAGGCACTCTCTGCCTGATCCCGCCCGGGCGCAGGCGGGGTGCCGGCGCAGGACTCAGGCCTGGCCGTTCATCTTGTCGTGTTTCAGGAAATACTGCTTGGCCATGGCCACCAGCTGGCCGTCGCTCGGGTGGTCGCTGGTGACGACGCCGACGATGGCCTGGTCGATGGCCTTGTCGTGGCGTGCGCAATGCGCCTTGAACTCATCCTTGGCCTGGGCCGGGCCGGTCACCAGGATCTCGTGCACGCCCTTGAGCGCTTCGGCGATCGAGTGGTAGTAGGTTTCGTCGTGCGTTGAGTGGCCGCCGGCGGGGCTGTGGTGGCCGCTGGCGCTGTCACCGCGGCCCGAGCCCTGGTGCGAGCCGGTGTGGCCGCCCGTGGCCTTGTGGTGGCTGCGCGATTTGATCTTCTGCGCGGCGATGTGCTCGCGGTCGAACAGGATGATGTGGGCTTCGGAACGGTCGAGCCAGACGATGGCGTGGAAGGTGGGCATGGTGGGTTCTTTCTCGGTGTCGTGAAGAGGTGAAGGGCGCGCGCTTCAGGCGCGCCGGCTGTGTTCGAGCTTGTCCTGGCAGGCGAGGCAGCGCGGCGTCTCGGGTGCCGCGTGCAGGCGCGCGGCCGGGATGTCGGTGCCGCAATCGGTGCACACGCCATAGGTTCCGGCCTCGATGCGCTTGAGCGCGGCGTCCACGGCGTCGAGCTCGGCGCTTTCGCGGGCGTCGAGCGTGAACTCCAGGTCGCGCTCGGTTTCCATCTGGGCGCGGGAGTCTTCCTTCTGGCCGCCGAAATGGTCGGCCGAAGCTTGCGCGCGGCCGACGTTGCCGCCGCGCAGGCTGGCCAGCTGGGCCAGCAGGGTGGTGCGCTGCTGCAGCAATTGCTGCTTGAAGGGCGCGGTGATCTGGGTGCTCATGCGGTATCTCCTGGTCGGTCAAACTTCATCATGCGCTCCCACTCTGCGCCGGTCTTTGACGCAGGTCAAGACCGGTGCCGGCCGCGGCCCGGGGACGGTCGGCGATAATGCAAGGCATGCAGACCCTGCGCCAAACCCGTTTCCTCGCCCGCCTCGTGCTGGTGTGGTTTGCGCTGGCGCTGGGGGTGGCCATCGCTTCTCCCATCGTGAAGCCGCAGGCCATCGAGCTGGTCTGCGCCAGCGGCGGGGCCATGAAGCTCATCGTCAAGAGCGATGACGGCAGCCAGACCTCATCCAGCCACACGCTGGATTGCCCCCTGTGCGCCACGGTCGGCGCACCGCCTCCTCTGGCCCGGGTGCAAGCGTCCCCGCCTTCGTCCCTGGCGCAGGCCTCGCGCCCTGTCACCGCTGCACACATCGCCAGCCGCACGGCTGCGCCGCTGCCGCCACGCGGCCCGCCTTTCCTCGCCTGAGTCCCCGTCCATCCCGCCCGTCTGCCGGCGGGAGACTTGCCGCGCCCGCCGACCGGCTGCGCGGATTGTGGAGCCCCAGGCTCCAAGGCCCTGTTCGAACGCGAGGAAACCCACCATGAGGTTCGTGTGCACATTATTTTTGGCGCTGGCCGTGGCAGCCGGTTTTGCCATGGCCCCGGCGCACGCCGGGGCGAGCGACCCGCTTTTCATCAACCTGAGCACCGACGAAGCTCATCGCGCTGCTGCTGGCCTGACCTTCGGCCTGCACCAGCAGCAAGGCGGGCACCCGCTGACCCTCTTCCTCAACGACAAAGGCGTGCTGCTGGGCTCGAAGGCGCACTCCGGGCGCTACGCCGCGCAGCAGGCCATGCTGGCCGAATTGCTGCAACAGGGCGCCACCGTCCTCGTGGCGCCGTTGTCCATGAAGCATCACGGTGTCAGCGAGAGTGACCTGATGCCCGGTCTGCAGATCAGCAACCGCAAACTCACGGGCGAGGCACTGTTTCGTGAGCACGCCCGCGCGCTCAGCTGGTAAGCCGAGCGACTATCCAAACTCCCTATATTTCAACCATCAGGACTTCACCATGAAACGCATCATCATCACACTCGCGGCCTTCGTCATGGCCGCCGCCGCCCACGCGCAGAACGTCGAAGTGCGCGACGCCTGGGCCCGCAGCACCGTACCGAACCAGAAGTCCAGCGGCGCCTTCATGAAGCTCACGGCGAAGGAGGGCACGCGCCTGGTCGGCGCGGATTCTCCGGTGGCTGGCATCACCGAGGTGCATGAGATGAAGATGGAGGGCGACGTGATGAAGATGCGCGCCGTCTCCGCGCTGGAGCTGCCGGCCGGCCAGACCGTGGAGCTCAAGCCCGGCGGCTACCACGTCATGCTGATGGACCTCAAGACCGCGCTGAAGAAGGACAGCACCATTCTCCTGACCCTGCTCTTCAAGGACGCCAAGGGGGTGGAGAGCAAGGTCGAGGTGCAGCTGCCGGTGCGCAGCATGGCGCCCGGTGCTGCCATGCCCGCGAAGCACTGAGGTTTAGCGGCCCAGCAGGTTGCGCTGCACGTGCTGCAGGTGGCCGCGCGTGCACTCCAGCGCGCGCTCCAGGTCGCGCTCGCGCAGCGCGGCGACCAGCTGGCGGTGTTCCTGCTGGTAGGCCGCGCGCCGCTCCGGCGTGACGCTCTTGCGCTTGAGCATGCCCCACTCGCCCTGCATGCGGGCCTGGTTCATGAGCTTGAAGACCTGGCCCACGAAGCTGTTGTGCGCGGCCTCGGCGATCACCTCGTGCAGCAGGCCGTCCCAGTGCTCGAAGTCCTCCAGCGAGCGGGCCTGTTCGGCGCGTTCGCAGCATTGGGCCATGCGTGTGAAATCGGCCGGCGTGGCATTGCGGATCACCATCTCCACGATGGCCGGCTCCAGCGCCATGCGCACTTCCATCAGCTCGGCCGGGCTCACGGCCGCGACGGCCGGGGCTTCCAGTGCCGGCAGCAGGGCTGCGATGCGTTCGCTCACATAGGTGCCGCTGCCCACCGTCTGTGTGATCAGGCCGAGCGCCTTGAGCTGCCCCAGCACCCGCCGCACGGCCGAGCGGCCCAGGCCGTATTCGGCGCACAGCGCGCGTTCGGTCGGGATGCGGTGGCCGGCGCGCCAGATGCCGGATTTGAGCTTGTCGAGCAGGGTTTCGCGGAGCAGGGCAGACGGGTCCATGGTGCGGGGGCGGGCGGTGAAGCCGTGATCTTAGCAAGCAAACAACCAAATCCAACCAATGCAAACACGGTCTACGTGTTTTCCACTGGGCTCAGAGTGGAGTCCGGTCTTTATAATTTTCATCCAAGATAAACCAATGGCAACCAATCACCGGTTGCCCTTTGCTGCAGGAGTTCGCATGAAAATCGCACGTGTGCAAAAAGACGGCCAGATCCACCTGGCCCTGGTCGATGAAGCCAAACAGCAAGTCGCCCTGGTCGGCGGCCCGCTGGCCCAGCATCCCAACCCGGTGCTCAATGTCATCCAGCTCGGCGTGAGCGCAGCGCAGCTGCAGGCCGCCGTCACGGCGCGCGTGCCCATGGCCCAGGTGAAATTCATGGCGCCGCTCTCGGCCTTCCTGCGCAACCCCTTCGCCGTGGGCAAGAACTACCACGAGCACGCCATGGAGTTCGACAAGAGCGGCTTCAACGCCACCACCGGCGGCGCCTCGGCCATTCCCGCCTTCCCGCAGATCTTCACCAAGGCCACGCTCACGCTCAACGGCCCCACCGACCCGATCCAGTTCAACCCCAAGCACACCCAGTCGGTGGACTACGAGGGCGAGATCGGTGTCGTCATCGGCACCACCTGCCGCAACGTCAGCAAGGCCGACGCCATGAAACAGGTCTGGGGTTTTGTGGCCACCAACGACGTGACCGCGCGTGACCTGCAGAAGAACCACGCGCAGTGGTTCCTGGGCAAATCGCTCGACGGCTTCTGCCCCATCGGCCCCTGGATGACCAGCACCGACGAAGCCCCCACCGACATGCGCATGCAGACCTGGGTCAACGGCGAGCAGCGCCAGAACGCCCACATCTCGCAGCTGATCTTCGACGTGCCCACCCTGATCGAGCAGATGAGCGCGGCCATGACCCTGCTGCCCGGCGACATCATCCTCACCGGCACCTCGGTGGGTGTGGGCATCGGTTTCACCCCCCCGAAGTTCCTCAAGCACGGCGACGTGGTGCGCGTGGCCATCAGCGGCCTGGGTGAGCTCAATAATCCTGTCCAGGAAATCTGAACCCAGGTTCCGACCGAGACTTTCGTTCCACAACGAGGAGACAACCATGACCCAACGCCGTGAATTCCTGCAACTGGGCGCAGCCGCGCTGGCCACTGCCGGCCTGCCCGCCTTCGCGCAGGACGCCTACCCCAGCAAGCCCGTCACCATGCTCGTGCCCTTCCCGCCGGGCGGCGTGGCCGACACCGTGGGCCGCCCCGTGGCCGAGGCCATGGGCCGCGCGCTGGGCCAGACCATGATCGTCGAGAACAAGGGCGGCGCCGGTGGCGGCATCGGCATGGCGCAAGTGGCCAAGTCGCGTGCCGACGGCTACAGCGTGCTCATGTCGCTCTCGTCCGTCGTCGTGCTGCCCGAAGCCGACAAGGTGCTCAAGCGCAACCCCATGTTCACGCTGGACCAGCTCAAGCCCGTGGCGCGTTTCACCGCCGACCCCACCGCCCTGGTGGTGCGTGCCGACAGCCCCTGGAAGACCTACAAGGACTTCATCGCCCATGTGAAGGCCAGACCCGGCCAGGTCACCTTCGGCTCTTCGGGCAACTACGGCACCATGCACGTGCCCATGGAGCAGCTCAAGGTCGCCACCGGTACCTTCATGCTGCACGTGCCTTACACCGGCGCTGGCCCGGCCGTGCTGGCCCTGCTGGCCGGCCAGATCGACGCGCTGTCCACCGGCCCGTCCAGCGTGATGCAGCACGTGCGCGCCGGCAAGCTGCGCGTGCTGGCACACTGGGGCGAAGGCCGACTGGCCGCGCTGCCGGACGTGCCCAGCTTCAAGGAACTCGGCGTGCCCATCAGCTACTCGCAGTGGTCCGGCCTGTTCGTGCCGGCAGGCACGCCCGAGGCCGTGGTGACCCGGCTGCGCCAGGCCGCCAAGGCGGCCTCCGAAGATGCGCGCGCCAAGCAGTCGCTGCTGGCCGCGGGCACCTCCTTCATGTACCAGGACGCGCCCGAGTTCGAGCGTTTCGTGCAGACGGACGCCAAGGCCATGGCAGCGCTGGTGCAGCGCATCGGTCGCGTCGAGTAAGGCGGCGGGCCGCGGGCCTGCGGCCCCGGGGTGAAAGGGCCTAAGATGGGCCCTGAATCCGGGGCTGTCGGGAGGCGGTTTTGTCGTATATCCATCCTCGTTGGGGCGCGTGGCTGCTGGTCCTGCTGTTGGGCCTGCAGTCTGCGGCGGCCTGGGCGCAACCGCGCACCGTGCGCGTCGGCGTCTATGCCAACGAACCCAAGATCTATTTCAGCGCGGCGGGCCGCGCCACGGGCATCTTCGCGGACCTGCTGGGCGAAATCGCCAAGGGTGAGGGCTGGACCCTGGAGTTCGTGCCCTGCGAGTGGCAGGCCTGCCTGGATGCGCTGGAGGCCGACCGCATCGACCTGATGCCCGATGTGGCCTACAGCGCCCAGCGCGACCAGCGCTTCGACTTCCACCAGGTTCCGGTCATGCACAGCTGGTCGCAGCTCTACCGGCATCCGTCCGTGTCGATCAACTCCATCCTGGATCTTGATGGCAAACGGGTGGCCCTGCTCGAAGGCTCCATCCAGACCGCCCTGTTCAAAGAGCTGGTGACGGGCTTCGGCGTGAAGCCGGTGCTCATGCCGGTGCCCTCGCTGGACGAGGCCTTCCGCCAGGTGGCCGCCGGCAAGGCCGATGCGGCCATCGCCAACCACTTCTTCGGCAACCGCCTCAGCCCGCGCTACCGGCTGGTCGAAACGCCCATCGTGTTCCAGCCGTCGCGCCTGTTTTTTGCCGCCGGGCAGGACCGCAACCCCGAGCTGCTGGCAACGATCGACCGCTACCTGCGCGACTGGCAGAACGATCCACGCTCCATGTATTTCGCCATCATCCGGCAGTGGGGCGGCCAGGTTGCCGAGCCCGCCGTGCCGCGCGCCTTCTGGTGGGGGCTGGCCGCGGTCGGCGGCCTGCTGCTGCTGGCCATGCTGCTGGCGTGGCTGCTGCGCGGCCAGGTGGTCGCCCGCACCCGCACCCTGCAGGCCGCCAACGAGGAGGTGAGCCGCTTCAAGGCCATCTTCGACCAGTCCACCTTCGCCGCCTGGATTGCCGGCCTGGACGGCCTGCTGGTCTATGTGAACGCGCGCTGCGCGGCCCTGCAGGGGCGCAAGCCGCAGGAGCTGATCGGCCAGCGTTACCTCACCCTGTATGCCCCCGCGGGGCAGGACACGGCCGAAGCCTATTGGCGCAGCGTGCGCGAAGGCGGGGACGGCGCGCCGCACGAGCTGCTGCAGCTGGCGGGCGATGGCCGCGAGCTGCCCATGCTCAGCAGCGGCCTGCTGCTGCGTGATGCCCAGGGCCGCCCCGAGCTGCTGGCCTGCACCGCGGTCGACATCAGCGACCGCAAGGCGGCCGCGGAAAAGATCCACCAGCTCGCTTTCTACGACGTCCTCACCGGCCTGCCCAACCGGCGCCTGCTGATGGACCACCTGGAGCATGCGCTGGCCGCCAGTGCGCGACACGGCGGCGGCGGGGCCGTGCTGTTCATCGACCTCGACCACTTCAAGACCATCAACGACACCCTGGGCCACGACGTCGGCGACCAGCTGCTGCGCGAAGTGGCGGCGCGCATCAGCTACTGCGTGCGGGTGGGCGACACAGTGGCGCGTCTGGGCGGCGATGAGTTCATCGTGCTGATCGAAGACCTCGGCGAGGTGGCCGAAGTGGCCGCCGGCCAGGCCGAGGCGGTGGGCCGCAAGATCATGGCCGCGCTCAGCCAGCCCTACCGCCTGGGCAACAGCCAGCACCACAGCACCCCCAGCATCGGCGTGGCCCTGTTCACGAACGGCCAGGTCCAGGGCGACGAACTCCTCAAGCAGGCGGACCTGGCCATGTACCAGGCCAAGGCGGCGGGCCGCAACAGCCTGCGTTTCTTCGATCCGCGCATGCAGACCGTGGTGGCGGCGCGCGCCTCGCTGCAAAGCGACCTGCGCGAGGCCATGCACACGGGGCAGCTGGCGCTGCACATCCAGCCGCAGGTAGATACGGCGGGCCGTGTGGTGGGTGCCGAGGCCCTGCTGCGCTGGGCGCATCCGGTACGCGGGTACGTCTCACCGGTCGAATTCATTCCCGTGGCCGAAGAGGGCGGCATGATGCACGAACTGGGGCTGTGGGTGCTGCAGCGCGCCTGCGAACTGCTGGTGGCCTGGGCCGGCCAGCCGGCGCTGCGCAAGCTCAGCCTGGCCGTCAACGTCAGTGTGCAGCAGTTCCGTCACCCGGATTTCGTCTCGCACGTGCTCGAAACCCTGATGCGCACCGGGGCCGTGGCTGCGCGGCTCAAGCTGGAGATCACGGAGAGCCTGCTGATGGAAGACGTGGAGGACGTGATCGTCAAGATGGAGGCTCTGCGCGCGCACGGCGTGAGCTTCTCGCTCGACGATTTCGGCACCGGCTACTCCTCGCTGAGCTACCTCAAGCGCCTGCCGCTGGACCAGCTCAAGATCGATGCCTCCTTCGTGCGCGACCTGCTGAGAGATCCCAACGATGCGGCCATCGTGCGCACCATCATCGCCCTGGCGCGCAGCCTGGGCCTGCAGGTGGTGGCCGAGGGCGTGGAAACCGAGGCCCAGCGCCAGGCCCTCGCCGACGAAGGCTGCCCGGTCTACCAGGGCTTCTACTTCAGCCGGCCGGTGCCGGCTGCGGTCTTCGAGGGCCTCGCAGCGCAGTCCCTGCCCTTGTCGACGGTCATGGAGTAAGCTGGCAACAGCGCGTATCAGAGGAGTGCCACCATGAGCAACAAGGCAGACCCCGCCGGCTTCGGCCCATTCGTGCCGGGTTTCGACTTCCTGCAGAAACTGGCCCAGGGCGGCAACGCGTCCATGGCCAGCTGGGTGGCACCCACCCTGGACGCCGAGGCGCTGGACAAGCGCATCACCGAACTCAAGGCCGTGCAGTTCTGGCTGGACCAGAACGCCGCCGCGCTCAAGGCCACCATCCAGGCCCTGGAAGTGCAGAAGATGACACTGGCCACGCTCAAGAGCATGAACGTGCCCATGCCCGGCGCCGGCATGGCCTGGCCCGTGCCGGGCGCTGCGCCGGCGGCCCAGCCTGCTGCAGCACAGGCGCCCAAGGCCGCGCCTGCCGCCAAGACAGAAAGCCCCGCTGCCAGCGCCACACCGATGGCCGACCCCATGCAGTACTGGGGCGCGCTGACGCAGCAGTTCCAGCAGATCGCCGGCCAGGCCATGAAAGACGCGGCCGAGCGCAGCGCCGCGGCTGCGGCAGCCGCACCCAAGCCCGCCGCCAAGGCTGCGAAAAAAGCCGCCCCGCGCAAGCCCAAGCCTGTTTGAGACGCCGATGAAAAACTTTCCCCTGGCCCACGCCACCCACCCGCAATGGCGCATGGCCGCCGCGCTGGTGCTGGCGCAGCTGCGCGCGCAGCTGGCCCTGCCCGGTGCCGCGCAAAGCCCCACGCTGGCCCTGCTCTACATCACCGACCACTACGCCGCCGAGGCCGAGGCCATCCTCGCCCACCTGAGTGCCGAGCTGCCCGAGGTCACCGACTGGGCTGGCACCGTGGGCGTGGGCATAGCGGCCACCAATGTCGAATACTTCGACGAGCCGGCCCTGGCTGTGATGTTGTGTGATCTGCCCGCCGACCAGTACCGTGTCTTCTCCGGCGTGGCGCCCCTGGGCCTGGGCTTCCAGGCGCACACCGCGCTGGTGCATGCCGACGGCCACACGCCCGAACTCTCCGAACTCATCGACGAGATGGCCGCGCGCACCGACAGCGGCTACCTCTTCGGCGGCCTGGCCGCCAGCCGCGGCGAGAGCGTGCAGTTCGCGCTGGGCGGAGACGGTTTCATCCGCGGCCAGGGCCGCTCCACCGGCGTCTTCCACGGCGGCCTGAGCGGCGTGGCTTTCAGCGAAGGCGTGCAGGTGGTTTCGCGCGTTACCCAGGGCTGCTGCCCGGTGGCCGGCAGCCACACCATCACCGAAGCCGAGCGCAACGTGGTCTACCAGCTCGACGGCGAACCCGCGCTGCAGGTGCTGCTGCGCGAGCTGGATGTCACGCTGGACGAACCCGAGCAGGCCATCAACACCGTGCGCGCCACGCTGGCCGGCCTGGTGCATCTGCAGGACGTGGCGGCCGACGGCCGCGCCATCAGCCGCACCGGCAACTTCGGCAGCGACGTGCGTGTGCGCCACATCGTGGGCCTCGATCCGCAGCGCGGCGGCGTGGCCCTGGCCGAGCTGGTGGAGACGGGCATGCAGCTGGCCTTCTGCCAGCGCAATGTGCAGGCCGCGCGCGCCGACCTCATGCGCATCTGCGCCGAAATCCGCGAGGAACTGGAGCCGGAGGAACTGCCGCTCACCGCGGGCGGCCTGGAGGCCGAGCCCCCGGTGCAGACACCGCAGCGCATGGTGGGCGCCGTCTACGTCAGCTGCTCCGGCCGTGGCGGCCCGCATTTCGGCGGCCCCAGCGCCGAGCTGCAGATCGTGCGCCACGCCCTGGGCGATGTGCCGCTGATCGGCTTCTTCGCCGGCGGCGAGATCGCGCGCCACCACATCTATGGCTACACCGGCGTGCTGACGGTCTTCCTCTCGGCGTAGCGCCCGGCGCTTCAGCCCTGTGGCCGGGTCTTCAGCAGGTCCTTGCGGCACAGCGGCCCGTCCACCGGGTTCTCCAGGCTGTGCGCTATCGCCGTCACCAGCGCGTGCGCTTCCTCGGCGCTGAAGTGCTCCATCAGCGGCCGCGCCACCGCCGGCGGCAGCCGCACCACGGCGGGGCTGCCATCGGCGCGCGTGATGTTCAGGCTGGCCACTTGGTGGCTGCCCCAGTCGGGCCGCGCCTCGGCGCGTTGCATCTGCTCCTGCATCAGCGCCTCGTAGTCGGCCTCGATGGCCTCCATCACCTCGTCGGACGGCTCAGCCGCCAGTTCGACCACCCAGCCTTCCATGACGTCCTCGCGTGTGCTGCTCTCCAGCGCACGCGCGACCAGCCCCTGCACGAAGCGATCGCGCAGATCGGTCTCGAAGAACACATAGCCGGTGGCCATGGTGTGGGGCTTATTTGTCCTTGAGCTTCATGATGCCCAGGGCATTCATGACCATCTTCTCGAACAGCGGCTCCGAAGTGCCGGCCTTCATCTTGCGCATGAAGTATTTCTCGAAGGCGATCTTGGCCAGGTGTACCCACTTGCCCTGCGAGAACCAGTTCACGTTGCGCGGCGGAATCTGCGGCAGCGCCACGAAGCAGGCGCCGGTGTCGCCGAAGTCGGCCAGGCACACGGCGTTCCAGGTGGCCTTGGTGGAGGGCTGCTTGCCGTCGAGCTCGTCGCGGATGTTGTGCGCCGTGGCCGTCACCATGGACTCGATCATGTAGCCCGTCTTGGGAGCACCCGTGGGCACCGGTGTGGCTTCCACCGGCGGAATGGCCACGCACACGCCCACGGCGTAGATGTTCTTGAACTTGGGATTGCGCTGCTGCGGATCGATCAGGATGAAACCGCGCGGGTTGGTCAACCCCTCGATGCCGAACACCGCGTCGATGCCCTTGAAGGCCGGCAGCATCATGGAGAACTTGAAGTCCAGCACATGTTCCTTCTTGGGCGTGCCGTCCTCGTTGTGCTCGGTCACGTACATCTTGCCGGCTTCCACCTTGGTGGTCTTGGCATTGCAGATCCACTTGATGTGGCGGTCGCGCATGACCGATTCAAGCAGGCCCTTGGAGTCGCCCACCCCGCCCAGGCCCAGGTGGCCGATGTAGGGCTCGGCCGTCACGAAAGTCATGGGCACCTTGTCGCGGATCTTGCGCTTGCGCAGGTCGGTGTCCATGATCATGGCGTACTCGTAGGCCGGGCCGTAGCAGGATGCCCCCTGCACCGCGCCCACCACCACATGGCCCGGGTTCTTCACGAAATCCTGCCAGCCCTTTTCCGCCTCCACCGCGTGGTCCACATGGCAGATCGACTGCGTGTGGCCCTTGGGGCCCAGGCCCTCGATCTCGTCGAAAGCCAGCTTGGGGCCGGTGGCGATCACCAGATAGTCGTAGTCCACCGTGCGGCCGTCGTCCAGCTCGACCTGGTTCTTCTCCGGGTGCAGGCGCTTGGCCCCCACGCCGATGAAGTCGATCTTCTTCTTCGCCAGCACCGGCGCAATCTCGATCTCGATATCGTCGCGCTTGCGCCAGTCCACCGCCACCCAAGGGTTGGAGGGCACGAAGTGGAACTTGGGGTTGTTCGAAATGACGGTGATCTTGTCTTCCGCGCGCGCTAGCGCACGCATCTCATACGCCATCGGCATGCCGCCGATGCCTGCGCCGAGTATCACGATATGGGCCATGGTCCTGTCTCCTGGTGTGTGTCGCGCCTGCCATCGGGCGCGGCTGTGCAACAGTTATAGGCACCGGGGTATCAATCCGGCTTGATCCATATCAATCCAGACGCAAGGAAAGTCAGCGCCGCAGTGCAGCCAAGGCTTGGAACTCCCAGCTGCGCATTGCTGGCAGCAGGGTGCCGCTCTCACGGGGGCCTGTCAGGCGGCTCCTGGCCGGGGCTTGTTGCCCCCTTCCTTGAAGAGCATACTGCGCCATTGCTACACCGGCGCATGCGTGCAGCGGCAGCTACGCGGATCACGACCAACGACTCGAGAGGCGGAGGCTGGGATATGCGAGGGACTCAATCATCTGGAGCCATGCAGTGCGTGCTGCTGGCCGCGCTGGCGGGCAGTCTGGGTGCCCATGCCGCGGTAAGCGACGCCCCAAAACCCATCTCGACAAAGCCGGTCAGTGCCGTGGCCGATACACGGGACAGTGCACGTCACCAGGGCGCATTCAAGGCCAGCGGCGTCAACTGGACGTGCAAAAAGCTGCACTGCAGCGCCTCGGTCACGCCCTCGACCGTGGCCGCACCAATGACGGCGTGCCAAGCGCTTGCGCGTGAAGTCGGTGTGATCAAAAGCTTCAAGGTCGCGAACCACGCCTTGAGCCCCCAGGAACTTCAGCAATGCAACAGCGTGGCGGCCGTGGTCGAAGCTGCGAAACCCGATGTGAAGAAACCGCAAGTTCCGGCGAAGCCGACAACAACACCCGATCCGGCATCGAGTGCCAGCCCTCACTCGAAACGTCTGATCACCGCCGATGACCTCACGCTGCGCGCACAGCCGCTTCCGGATGCGCCACACCGGGCTGCGGCATCGCCGCGTACGCCGTCCACCAACACTTCCGGCTCACCATCGGCCACGACGAAGCCGACAACAACGACCAATCCGGTGAAGAAGCCGGCTGGTGCAAAAGGCACAACGCAAGCTGCCGCACAGGGCGACGGCGTTGCCACGCCGCAGCCACCTCCCGTGGGGACGGCGGCGCCATCGGTGCCCGGTTCGCGCAGCTATCCGGTGAGTATCCGGACAGAAGCCATGGCCGTGACTGGCACGGGGCGGCTGATCGATCGGCTGGCCTATACGCGCAAAGACATCCGTACCGAAGCGATGACAGTGACGGGTACGGGGCGCGTGACGGTAAATCTGCCGTTCACGCCGAAAAGCGTGCGTACTGACGGCATGGCCGTGACCGGCACCGGTTCGGTTCGCTAGGAATCAGGGTTTGCGGAGTTCAATCTGGAGCACAGGAGGAAATGCAAATGACACGTCAACTCACCGCTGTCTTGTTGGGTATGGTGGCAATGGTTTTTGCCACCATGACACAAGCGCAGTTGCCACCCGGTCCGCATTTCACGTTTACCGTGCCGCTGCAACTCGCCAACCTGGCGCCGGAAATCAGCCAATACAACGTCAATTGCTCCGTTGGCACGGCGCGCAGCCTCACCATGGCCAGCGGGACGACAAGCGGCGCCATCAGCGGCGGGGCCGTGAACACCAGCGTCGTGGTCAATGTGACGGTAACGACGGCAAGAGATCCATTTGCCCATCCGGCGAATGCGACCAACTACAGATGCAACGTGGTTCTGGACAATGGGCGCGGGGTTCCCTACCTGCAATACCTTCCCGACAACGGCACAGCCAACTTTCCGCTGGCTTCCGGGCCGGTGTTCAAGCCGTGGGTGCTGGGAACCCTTCCGCGTTAACGCCAGGCATCGCAATCACCCTCAACGCCGCAAGGCGGCAAAGGCCTCGAACTCCCAGCTCCGCATGGCCAGCAGCAGGGTGTAACCCTCGCGGTCCTTCTCGGGCAGCTTCTGGTCGGCCTGGTGTTGCTGGGCAAAGTCTTGCGCCACGCGCTGCAGGCGCTCCATGAATGAAGGCGCCAGGCTGCGGCTGATGCTGCCGTGCACCAGCAGCAGGCCCTCGCCGTGGCCGTCGAAACCGCCGCTGTAATAGTCCAGCAGCGCGTGCTCGCGGAAATAGTCCATCACCGCGCCGTGCGGGCGCCAGCGGAAGGTCTTGGCCAGTTTCAGGCGGTAGCGGTTGAGCGGCCGCAGCTCGATGATGCCGATGCGGTCCAGCTGCGCCAGGTACTTCACGCACTCGGCCTCGCTGAGCCGGTAGCTCGCCACCATCTGCTCCAGCGTCCACTGGCTCAGCACGCAGATGGCCACCAGCAGCAGCTTCTTGTCGGCCACCACGGCCTTTTCCTGCTGCTGTGTCAGCTCGGCCAGCAGGGGCTGGGCGTCGGCCACGCGGCGCGCCAGCTCGCCGAAGTCCAGCTTGAGCGCGCGGCAGATCGCGTCGATGCGTGACAGCGGCATGTCGCCCCGGGCCAGCATGCGCTTGACGCTGCTTTCCGCCATGCCCAGCTTCTTCGCCAGGTCGGCATAGGTCAGGTGGGCGGCCTTGAGCTCCTTCTTCAGGGCCAGGACGAGGTCGGCGGTGGTGCTCATGGCTTGTTCTCGGGGGTGTCGCGGTGGTATCGATTATCGATACTCCCGGTAGACAAATGCGCAGGAGTCGCATGAAATAGCCCCGGTGGCGACGCGTGCGCCCCACAGTGCGGCCATCGTCATTCCCGGAGCCCTTCATGTTTCCATCGTTCTCCCGCGCCGAAGCTGTTCTGCTGGGCGCCGTGCTGCTGCTCGGCCTGCTGGCCATCTTCGCCCCGCCGCTGGCGCAAGCCCCGCACTTCCATGACTTCGCCGACCAGCGCAGCTGGCTGGGCCTGCCTTGCGCGCTCGACGTGCTGAGCAACCTGCCCTTTGCGCTCTTCGGCGCCTGGGGCCTGCGTGCGCTGGGCCGCGTGCCGGCCACGGCGCTGCCCGCAGCGCAGCGCCAGCTGGCCACGCTGTTTTTTGCCGGCCTCATCCTCACGGCCCTGTGCTCGTCCTGGTACCACTGGGCGCCGGACAACGCGGGCCTGGCGGTGGACCGCCTGGGCATGACGGTGGCCTTCGCCGGCCTGCTGGGTCTGGGCGTGGCCAGCCATGTCAGCACGCGTGCCGGACAGTGTTTCGCCTGGGCCGTCTTGCTGTGCGGACCGTTGAGCGTGTGGGTCTGGACGGCCAGCGGCAACCTCTTGCCCTGGGCCCTGCTGCAGGGCGGTGGTTTGCTGCTGCTGCTCGTCCTGGCCGTGATGAAACCTCTGCCTGGCGCACTGGCCGTGCGTTGGGGCCTGGTCGTCGCCATCTACGCCGTGGCCAAGGCGCTGGAGCAGTACGACGCGGCGGTGTTCGAGTGGACGGGGCAGCTCGTCTCCGGCCACAGCCTCAAGCACCTGGTGGCCGCGTTCGCCGCATGGCCTGTCATCAGCGCGCTGCATCTGCTCGGGCAGAATGCCAAACAATAAAGAGGAGACCGCTTTGGACAAGAACAACACCCCGTCGGCCGCTGCGCCGCACGACGAACACCCCAACCAGTTCGCCCTGCTGCGCCAGCGCCGCTTCGCGCCCTTCTTCTGGACGCAGTTCAGCGGCGCCGCCAACGACAACCTCTTCAAGTTCGCCTTCACCGTCATGGTGACCTACCAGCTGCAGGTGAGCTGGTTGCCCCCGGCCATGGCGGGCCTGGTGATCGGCGCGCTGTTCATCCTGCCCTTCCTGCTCTTCAGTGCGACCAGCGGCCAGCTGACCGACAAGTTCGAGAAGACGGCCATGATCCGCTTCGTCAAGAACCTGGAGATCGCCATCATGCTGGTGGCGGGCTGGGGTTTCATCATGGCCAATGTGCCGGCCCTGCTGCTGTGTACCTTCATGATGGGCCTGCACTCCACGCTCTTCGGTCCGGTCAAGTTCGCCTACCTGCCCCAGGTGCTGAGCGAGCGTGAGCTCACGGGCGGCAACGGCATGGTGGAGATGGGCACCTTCGTGGCCATCCTGCTGGGCAATGTGGTGGGCGGCCTCATCGTCGCCATCCCCGAGGTGGGCCACCAGAACGTGGCCTTCGCCTGCGTGGCCCTGGCCGTGGTCGGCCGCGCCGCGGCGGCGCGTATCCCTGCCGCACCGGCCACCGACCCCGGCCTCAAGATCAACTGGAACCCGGTGTCCGAGACCTGGCGCAACCTCAAGCTCGCGCACGGCAACATCGTGGTCTACCGTTCCCTGCTGGGCATCAGCTGGATGTGGTTCTTCGGCGCGGTCTTCCTCAGCCAGTTCCCCAGCTTCGCCAAGGAGGTGCTGCACGGTGATGCACACGTGGCCTCGCTGCTGCTGGTGGTGTTCTCCATCGGCATCGGCATCGGCTCGCTCATGTGCGAAATGCTCAGCCGCCGCCATGTGGAAATCGGCCTGGTGCCCCTGGGTGCCATCGGCATGACGGTCTTCGCCATCGACCTCTACTTCGCCTCGCGCGGCCTGCCGGCGTCGGACGTGATGGGCCTGGCCGCCTTCCTGGCCCAGGGCGCACACTGGCGCGTCATGGCCGACCTGCTGCTGCTGAGTTTGTTCGCCGGCCTCTACAGCGTGCCCATGTACGCGCTGATCCAGCTGCGCAGCCCGGCCACGCACCGCGCGCGCATCATCGCGGCCAACAACATCCTCAACGCCCTGTTCATGATCGCCAGCTCGTTGATCGCTGGCGCCCTGCTGGCCATGGACGTCACCATCCCCCAGATCTTCTTCCTGGTGGGCCTGGCCAACGCCGTGGTGGCGCTCTACATCTTCCTGCTGGTGCCCGAATACCTGCTGCGCTTCGTGGCCTGGGTCATGAGCCACTTCGTCTACCGTTTCAAGGTCACGGGCGATGAAAACATCCCCACCACCGGCCCCGCCATCCTGGCCTGCAACCACGTGAGCTTCGTGGACGCGGTGCTGCTCATGGCGGCCAGCCCGCGGCCCATCCGTTTCATCATGGACCACCGCATCTTCAAGATCCCGGTGCTGGGCTGGCTCTTCAAGCTGGCCAAGGCCATCCCCATCGCCCCGCGTGCGGAAGACCCGGCGGCCTACGACGCGGCTTTCACCGCCGCCGCCCAGGTGCTGAAAGAGGGCGACCTGCTGGCCATCTTCCCCGAAGGCGGCATCACCCACGACGGCACCCTGCAGGAGTTCAAGGGCGGCCTCATGAAGATCCTGGAGTTGCAACCCGCGCCCGTGGTGCCCATGGCGCTGACGAACCTCTGGGGCTCCTTTTTTAGCCGTGCCGAACTGGTGGGAGGCAAGCCGACGGCGATGGCCAAGCCGTTTCGGCGGGGCATCTTCAATACGGTGGGGCTGAATGTGGGGGAGCCGCTGGCGGCGGGGGAGGTGCAGCTGGAGGGCTTGCGGGCGCAGGTGGAGGGGTTGTTAGCGTAGGCATGAGGTGTCGCGCGCACCCCCATTTGTGGGATGGTCAACGCGAAAAAATTCGCCTAGGATGTTCTCTTCTCTTGTATTTGGAATCCTCCCGCCTTACGTCGTCGAGGAAGTTCTGGTGAACGAAGTGTGATGCAAATTTCCCGGAAAACCTATATGCCTGACGATATCTATCAAGTCCGCCAAGTCTTTACTCCAACAACTCCGGCACGGGTAACGTTTATCGAGCGAGAAAGCATAAACACGAAGTTGGTAAATGCAATGCAGACGCCTGGAAAGCAGGTCGTTGTCTATGGTCATTCCGGGTCAGGGAAAACCACGCTATTGGTTAACAAGTTACATCAACTATACGAACGACACATCACGACAAGATGCATGCGAGGTTTGACGTTCGATCAACTCATCTTGGATGCGTTTGATCAACTCTCGCCCTTCTACGTGTCAGAGGCTTCTCAGGCGGAGAAGGTGACTAATACGGTGGAGCTATCGGCGTCATACCAGTTGATTGCCTCGAAGCTTGCGGGCTCGACGACGCAAGAGTCTGGTGAGATATATAAACGAATTTTGCCGCCTCAATTGACGCCACAAAACTTGGCCCGTTTTATTGGCGCAGCCAATTGCTGCTGGGTTCTGGAAGACTTTCACAAAATAGACGATGCGGAAAAACCGCGTCTGTCCCAGCTAATGAAAGTCTTTATGGATATGTCAGATGACTTCCCTGCACTGAAAATTATCGCGCTCGGCGCGGTTGATACCGCGCGGCAAGTCGTTGATTACGATGGAGAAATGAAGAATCGTATCGCCGAGATACGTGTGGACTTGATGGAGCCGAGCGAGATTCGAGAAATAATTCGCAAGGGAGAGTCCGCATTAAATATTACATTTAGCACGGGCGTAAAAGATTCAATCGTGAGCTATTCGAGCGGATTGGCCTCTGTTTGCCATCATTTGTGCTTGAACTTGTGCGATGCGGCCGGAATTACCCAGACTTCTGCAACGCCGGTTCCCATCCCGGCAGATGCTCTCAAGGAGGCATTGAAGCTCTATGTTCAAGAGGCGTCCGACAGTATTAAGAGTGCATTTGACAAAGCGTTAAAGGAGGAGCGAAAAAACAAGTTCGATAACGCTCGAATTATTTTAAAAGCACTGTGCAAGGTTGGCGAAGATGGACTGGCAAGAGCATCACTTCTGCAATCAATTCGAAAAACTCATCCCAACTATCCAAACTCAAACTTAGAGTACTTTCTCCACAAACTGCAGCTTGACGACTACGGTGCATTAATCCGTTTTTCGCCAATGTCAAATTGCTACTCTTACGCTGATCCGTTCTATAAAGTCTTTGGGATGGTGTTGTTTGAAGAAAAAATGGGACATCGTCAGTCTGAGACGTTGTCAACGGAGTTAGAGAAGCTTTTGCGGCAGTTTCTTGAACTCCAGGCGGCGAATGGTTCTTCAATGAAGCTCAGGGTAGTGACCAAATCCATTGTTAGCAGGGATTAGCATTCAACATCCCAGTTCTCAGGTGGGCCTAAGGTAGGGAGCAAATTGGGGCACGAACCAACAGCAGCAACTTGGTACGACGCCCCGAAAGTGAAAGCCTTGGGATCAAGTCTCGAAGTCAACACTCATTGACCGAGTCCAAGATGCAAACTCTCCCGCAACAGATCTCGCGCAACGGGGTCGCGGTGCAATGCCACTGAGCAGAACACGGGGGCGTTCAGTTTCAAACAGATCGCGTTACGCAGTCGAATAGAAAACGAGGACGGATGAAAAAACTCCCACTCCACAAAGCCTTCACTCTGCTCGAACCCGGCCCCGTGGTGCTCATCACCACCCATGACGGCAAGCAGCCCAACATCATGACGATCTCATGGACGATGGTCGTGGACTTCACGCCGGTGTTTGCCATCACCACCGGGCCTTGGAACCATTCCTTTGCCGCGCTGCGCAAGACCAAAGAATGTGTGATCGCCATCCCTGCGGTGGATTTGCTGGACCAGGTGGTGGGCGTGGGCACCTGTTCGGGCACCGACACGGACAAGTTCGCCCAATTCAAGCTCACGCCGCTCAAGGCCAGCAAGGTACAGGCGCCGCTGATCCAGGAGTGCTTGGCCAACATCGAGTGCAAGCTGATCGACTACAACAGGAAACACGGCGTCGTTTTCCTGCAGGGCGTGGCCGCCTGGCTGGACACCGCGCGCAAGGAACGGCGTTTGCTGCACGCCGTGGGCGACGGCACTTTCATCGCCGACGGCCGCAAGTTGGACCGCCGCAAGGCGATGGCCTCCAAGCTCCCGGCGGGCGTCTAGGGTCTGGTTCACGCAGGACTGGCTGGTTTAGTATCTGAGTGACCGCATCTGGCGGCCGGTATGGGCGCCTGAGTGCCGGGATGCCGATTCATAACATTAGAAGACGAAGGGGGGCTTCATGCATGTCATCGTTGGCTTGTTGGTCGCAGCACTGCTGGGCTATCTGGTTTACCGCGCATATTTCGCTTCGGCAGCTGCCACCACCGATGCCGCAACTCCGCGCAGTGAGCGGGGAGTTGCTTTCCTCTCGAACGGGCAGCTTTTTTGCCGTGAACGCGGCGGAGAGTTGAAGCAGGTGCATAGCACCTATGTGCAGGAGGTGCTGGATCGCCTCGAGCGTACCCGCGAGCGGCATAGTTGGAAGAAGGGTACGAGTTTCGGTATTGCGGCCGGCGGTGGCATGCGCAGTTTCGAGGCGGGTGGCGTGCCGCTGCTGGTGACGTCTGCGGCCTACGAGGCCAATGGGAATTTGCTGTACTTCCTCAAGGACGAGGCCATCGGCGGCCTGTTCCGGCGCGAGGCGGCCAGTGGTACAGAGCAGCGGGTGCTGCTCAAGCAGAACTTGCACCTTGGTGACCTGAATCCCTCGCCCGAAGGAGGCCTGCTGGCGGCTTCCGCCCGGCAAACTGCAGGTGTGGCCAATATCGTCCTGTTGAAGGATGACGGCGCGAACATGCGCGAGTTGACCGGGGGAGACTCGGTGGATTGCGCTCCGGCGTGGATTCCTGGTGCATCCAATCGCCTGCTGTTCCAGTCGTCAGGGCTGGCGCGCAACGCGGAGGGCTACATCGTCGCGCAGGGGCCGGCGAGCATCCAGAAGCTGGATATGGAGTCTGGCAGCGTGACACCGATACTGGATGACCCGCGCTACGATCATCTCAAGCCGCGCGTCTCCCCGGCAGGAGATCTGCTCTACATCCGCCGACCGTTCGAGGCGCCGCACTATGGTTACGGCAGCATGCTTGCCGATACGCTGCTGTTTCCTTTCCGCCTGCTGCGCGCGGCGTTCCACTATCTCAACTTTTTTTCGCTGATGTACTCGCGCAAGCCACTGACCAGTGCCAACGGGCCGGCAGTGCAGGCCGACGTCAAGAACATATTGCTGCAAGGGCGCCGTGTCGACGCGGAAAAGGCGGTGCGTAGCGCGCGCCCCGTACAGGGCGTTCCTTCGCTGGTGCCTGATAGCTGGGAACTGGTCAGGCGTGATCAGCAAGGCGCGGAGCGGGTGCTGGCCACGAATGTGGCGTCTTACGACATCAGCCCCGATGGCACGATCATCTACTCCAACGGCCGCGGCGTATTCGTGCTGAGCCAGGAAGGTACGCCTCAACTGGTGCTGAGAGATGAGCTGGTGGCAGAGGTCGTGGCCGCTATTGATTAGAGACGCCATGCGGGAAGGTGCTGGATTTGCTGGCGCCCGGTCACGATTGGTTTGTTCAACCTGGACTGAGATGAAAGTGATCGCCTTGTCCGGCAGCCTGCGCGCGGCCTCCATCAACTCCGCCTTGCTGCGTGCCGCAGCAAGGCTCGCGCCACCGGGCCTGCAGATCGAGGTGTTCCACGGGGTGGGTGATCTGCCGCTGTTCAACATCGATCTGGAGTCGTCTGTTCCCCCAGCCGTGGTCACGCTGCGCGCGGCTGTGAGCGGCGCAGACGCCCTTTTGATTGCCAGTCCGGAGTACGCCCACGGCGTCTCGGGTGTCATGAAGAACGCACTCGACTGGCTGGTGAGCCTGGAGTCCTTTGTCTGCAAACCGGTTGCTCTGCTGAACGCGCAGCCCCGTGCCCACTTTTCTGACACCGCGTTGCGGGAAACGCTCAAGACCATGTCTGCCACTGTGGTCGAGTCCGCATCGGTCAGCATTCAGCTGACAGCCGATACGCTGACGGAAGAGGGCATGCTGGCATCGCCGCCCGTGGCGCAGGCCATCCTGGCCGCGTTGACGGATCTGAGGGCTGCGGTCTTGGAGGGCGGTAGCAGGCAAGGGCCCACCTTTCCCGTCCGCTGAGCCCTCTGCTCTTGGCCGCCACCGCGCCTATGCGCCGCTAAAAAGTATCGATTAGAGAGACTTATATACTTAAAAAACCACGAGGTTTTTAATGAGTAGGCCCATGGTTAGCCTGCTTGGCGTGAGTGTAGTGTTTGAGTACGATGCCCAGAAAAGGGGGCGACTTGATAACACTATCGGAAGTCAAGGATCTAATTTCTCAGCCAAAGAGTTTGGTGTCGGAAATGGTCTGGAGCGGGAAGCGGGGCAAGATTGAGTTTCAGTGGCACTCATCTCGCATGGCTGTCCAGTTGGATCAAGAGGCTGAAGTGCGAGAACAATTCTTCGTGGAATGCCAATGGAGAAAAAGAGGCAACAAGGTCCCGGAACATTGGGTGTTCAATCTGATCTACCAAGGGAATCGGATTTATGCACTGCATGCGCAGCCAACATCTAAGCACTCAAATCAAGTTGGCAGAGGACGGTCATATTTTGAGATGGAGATAGATGGAGTCCACGAACACGTTTGGGTTGAAGAGGGGGACGGATATGCTGAGCCAATACAAGTCCCACTTGATCAGCCAGAAGTGATTTGGAAGATTTTTCTTAAGCGTGCCAATATTGGCGAACATGATTTTTTTCATCCAGATGACAACCAGCCGGAGCTGGAGCTATGAACTGTGAAACCGTTATTTCTAGCTTAGGATTTTCTTGCCGAGACTTAGGCGAGGGGACTCTGCGCGTCTGGTCGCCATTCACCTACACAGGTGACGGAGAGCGTGTTGGCTTTTATGTTGAACAAACGCGCAACGGCTATCGAGTGACAGACGGATGCGAGGCGCTCATGCACGCTGCATCCATGGGAATTCAATTGACGAATCCTCGAATGGAAGCCGTTCGCCGCGCAGTCGGTGACAGCGCAACACTGTCTGATGGCGGGGAGATTTCTGCTTACTCTTCAAGTGAAAATTTTGGAGCCGCGATGGCGGCCGTCTTAAATGCTGCCTTGGCCGTATCGCACTTTCAACCAGCTTGGAAGCCACGCCAAAAGGCGGAGTCTTTCCTGCGAGACGTGGAGAGAACTCTAGAGAATTCTTTTGGTGAGCGAGTGCTTAAAAAGGTGGCTGTACTAGGCGCGAGCGGTCATCAGCTTGAATTGCCATTGGCAATTAGGAATGGAGTTGAACTTATCTATGTCCAACCAATTGCAGCTTCCGATGAAAACACCATGGATTGGAAGCGTGTCTATGAGGCCTGGGGTCGCATGACGGACATCAAGCATTCGAAGAGTGGCGACTCTCAGCGCCTGATCGTTCTTCAAGAGTCTGCAAATGATTCTGAAATGAATACAGCAATTTCTTTGCTGTCCGATAGTTCACCGGTCGTTCGCTACTCCAGGCTAAGTGCGTGGGCCAACCAGAGGCGAGCATGAAAAAAGAGAATCCAACACCTGCCACTCCGCCGATGGATGACGTTCTCAAGCGGATGCTACAGACCCCGCCGAAGCCGCACATTCCATCCAAGCCAGAAAAGACGCAGCCAGCCGACAGCTAATCTCTAGTCAGGAAGGCATGCATGCTTAGAAATTGACAAGATGGATAGCAAGTGCTAACATGCATTGCTTATCTAAGTGACCACCGAAGGAGAAACATGGCTGTCAAAGAGCTTGGTATCTCACCCCGTCGTGCACTTGAGACTGTTCTATATATCGCCTCGCGGCTCACAAAGCCTGATGTCCACGAGGTGCTGAAGATTCGCTATTTTGCGGACAAACTCCATTTTTCTGAATACGGATTCCCTGCAAGTGGCGATGAGTATTTCGCAATGGATTTTGGCCCCGTTGCGACGAATATTTACGACTTGCTCAAAGTCGCCCGAGGAAACGGGAGTGACTATGATGCGCGTCGTTTTGGGTCTCTAGTCAAGGGTGCGCTGAAAGTTGACTCCACGAAACCGCATGGCGTGCATGTGCTGCGGGATGCCGATACTGATTTTTTGTCTCCGTCTGATGTTGAATCAATAGAAAAAGCAATTGCCGAGTACGGCGCATTGTCTTTTGAGGAGAGAACTAAACTGAGCCATGACCAAGCTTATGAAGAAGCATGGGCCATCGCAAAACAGAAGCAGACTCGACGCTACCCAATGGCACTAGAGGCCATTGCAGGTACATTACCAAACGCTCAAGAAGTTCTCGAAAGCCTTTCCGCCTAAAGCCTGAAATATGGCAACTATTGGCGCAAAGCTGCCTCCGCAGATCCTGCGGGAGAGAATAGTTCAGCGCCTCAAACCTGGCGCTGTCATCAAACTCAACGCACGCATGAATGACGGCAACGTCAAAGAGAAGCGTTATGTTGTGCTAAGTGTGACTGCAAAAACTGTCTGCTGTGTTGTCAACTCAGAAAAAAATGCGTTTGTGCAAGCACGTCCGACACTTGCGCGACACCATGTCCCAATGGATGCTAGCTCGCATGTCTTCATGGACCATGATTCTTTCGTTGACTGCACACAGACAAAGACCTTCGAAACCAGTCAGGTTGTTAGCGACTTAATGGAGCGCACTGAATGGATGTTGGGTGCGATTTCTCTTGAGCTACGAGACAGAATCGTCACGTCCCTGACTACATCAAGCACCATAGCTCCGAATTTGACGCAGCCGCTTTGCAACGAACTCGCTAAGCTTTCTTAATCAAAAGTCGGACGAGAACTTTTTCCGTTGTCGGGAATTCACTCTCCAGCAGTCCGCCGATATGTCAGGCGCTTGCCGGTGATACCTTTGAGCGCCAGATTAGCGCGGTCCGTATCGCTGTAGCCCAGCGAAGTGCGGGTGTTGTAGCGGAAGCTGAATTCCTCGCTGTAGCGTTGCAGGTGCTTCGGGGCAACGTGGTGGAACGTGCCGATCAGGCCGCGCTTGAAAACCGAGAAGAAACCTTCCACCGTGTTCGTGTGAGCGATGCCTCGCACGTACTCAGCCTTGGAGTGATTCACTTGCTCATAGGCCTTGAAACCGTTTTCACGCTTGAGAAGGTTGTAGCGCGGGCTGCTATCCGTCATGACGTGCGTATCAGGGTGGATCTGAGACTCAAGAACCAACTTGAGGTTTTGGCCGGATACGCTGGGGACATGGAAGGTTCGGACATTGCCGCCGCGCTCGACTAGGGCAACAACCTTGTTGGAGTCCTTGAGAGCACCACCAGCACGACGAGCGCCGGACTTCTTGGCGTTTGCCTTGCTCCCAGCCTCAGAGCCCCAATAGGTTTCATCGGCTTCAACGATCTTGCCGGAACCACCGAGCGGTCCAGCCAATTCGGAAGTCATGGCCTCACGGATGCGGTGAGCCATGAACCAGGCAGTCTTATATGTAACGCCCAGCATGCGCTCCAGTTGCTTCGCGCTGATGCCCTTCTTGCTGGCGCACATCAGGTGGACGGCTTGGAGCCAGACGTTCAGGCCGATCTTGGAGCGCTCAAACACGGTGCCGACAGTCACGGTGAACTGCTCATAGCAGTCATTGCACTTGAACAGACCGGGACGGTAGGACTTGCCTTCCAGCTTCAACGGAGCACGGACAGAACCACAGTGCGGGCAGACTGGACCATTGGGCCAGCGCAGTGCTTCCAGGTGCTCACGCGCCTTGTCTGCGTCTTGGAATTGCGGCTGGTTCAGGATGGATTCGGCCATGGTTGTGCTCCGGTATGGGTAGCACTATGCGCCCTTTTTAAGGGTTTGTCAAGTATATAAGTCTCGATTAGAGATACTTTTAGTTTGCATAGTTCGGACCGGGCTATCCAGATGCCTCCTTTTTGAAAGGCCATCGGCACACTCCGCTGCATGTTCAACAACCCCAAGGGGTCTTACATGCAAGTGCTCATCCACCGCGATTCCAAAGCCTGGTCCCTCCAGGTCTGGGTTTCCTTCCTGCTGGCCGTTTTCCTCTGCGGCGTGGGCCTGGCCTGGCTGCCAGGCAAGGACCTGGACCGCGCCTTCATGGTCATGGGCTACTTCTTCTGCCTCTCGGCCGCCTTCGTGCTGGCCAAGTTCGTGCGCGACAACGAGAAGGCCGAAGCCGAAGGCAAGGCGGCCGACTCCCCCATGTTCAAGTTCGTGGTCTGGATCGGTTTCTTCCTGGCCATGGCGCTCACGGGCTGGGGCCTGCTGCGCATGGAGATCAGCGAGACCTACAAGGCCTTCCTGGGCGTGAGCTGGCTCTACCTGATCACCACCACCTTCACGCTGGCCAAGACCCTGCGTGACCGCCACGAAGCCGATCTGGCCGAAGCCCGCCTGGACGGCCGCCGCAGCGCGATGCGCGGCGAATGAATGACACCGCGACACAAGGAGTCATCATGAAACAACGTTTGGTATCCCTGACTTTGGCGGTGACCCTGGCCCTGGGCAGCGCAGTCAGCCTGCCGGCCCGCGCCCACACCGAGGCCTCGGCGCTCAGCACGCTCTCGGCCCTGCCCGTCGCCTCGGTGGTCGTGGTGGGCAGCGCAGCGGCTGCCGCCGTGGTGATGGTGCCCGTGGCGCTGTCCGCCGCCGGCGCGGTGCTGGTGGTGAAGACCATCGAGTCCACCGCACGCGGCACGGTGTATGTGCTGGAGCGCGCGTCCGACGGCGCGGTGGCCAGCATCGAGATCGTGGGCAAGGGCCTGGCTGGTTCTGCAGTGGGCGTGGGCACGGTGCTCATGGTCAGTGTCATCGGTGCCGGTGTGGTGCTCTCGGTGGCGGGCGAGGCCATCGCCTTCATTCCCAATGCGCTGGGTCGCGCCCTGCTGCACAACGAGCGGGTGACCTTATGAAAGCCTTGCGCAAATTCATGGCACTGCTGGCCACCGCATTGCTGCTGACCGTGGCCCCAGCCCACGCCGGACGCAGCTGCGAAAACCGGCCGCTGCAGGCCATCACCGTGGAGCGCGGCCTGACACTGGCCGAGCGCACCCTGCAGGCGCTGGACGCCAGCGGCGCGCAGGTGGTGGTGCTGGCGCGCGCCGGGCAGGATTTGAGCAAGTACGGCCTGCGCTGGTCGCACCTGGGTTTTGCCTACAAGCAGCCCGATGGCAACGGCGGCCACGTGTGGCGCGTGCTGCACAAGCTCAACCACTGTGGCACGCAGGAGGCGGCGATCTACCGCCAGGGCTTGGGCGAGTTTTTTCTGGACGACCTCTGGCGCCTGGAGGCTGCCTGGGTGCTGCCCACGCCGGAAGTGCAGGCCAAGCTGCACGCGCTTCTGCAACACGAGCAACGCGCCATTGCGCTACACCACCGGCCCTACAACATCGTGAGCTACCCCTGGAGCCAGAAGTACCAGCAGAGCAACCAGTGGGCCATCGAGACGCTGGCGGCGGCCATGGAGCCCACGGTGTACTCACGTGAGCGTGCGCAGGCCTGGCTGCAGTTCAAGGGCTACCAGCCCACGACGCTGAAGATCGGGGCGCTGACGCGGCTGGGTGGGCGCCTGGGCGCCGCCAACGTGGCCTTCGACGATCACCCCGGCGAGAAGCGCTACAGCGACCGCATCGAGACGGTGACGGTGGATTCGGTCTTCGTCTGGTTGCAGCGCGCCCAGCTGGGCGGCTCGCCGGTGGTGCTGCGCTACTGAGCGGCGGTGTCTGAGGCATCGGGGCGGTATTTCGTCACGCTGGCAGCCTGTGACTGCCGCCCCGGCTCCTCCACTGGCTGCGACTGGCCTAAGATAGGGTCAGTAGTATCGATGCCCGAACGGACCCGCCATGCAGATTGTGATCGTCGACGATGTGGAAGCCAATCTGCTCCTGCTCAAGCATTTCATCACGCAGTTGGGCGAGGCGCACGAGGTCGCAGCGTTCACCGATCCGCAGCAGGCCCTGGCGCATTGCCAGGGCACCGTGCCCGACCTGGTGATCGTGGACTACATGATGCCGGAGCTCAATGGCGTCGATTTCATCCAGCGTTTTCGCGCTGCGCCGGGGCGCGCCGATATTCCGGTGCTGATGGTGACGGCCAATGACGAGCTGACGGTGCGTTACAGCGCGCTCGAAGCCGGGGCCAACGATTTCCTGACCAAGCCGCTGGACAAGATCGAATTCAGGGCGCGCATGCGCAACATGCTGGCGCTGCGCGCCAACCAGAAGCGGCTGGAGGACCGGGCCAGCTGGCTGGCCGAGGAGGTGCTCAAGGCGACGGACGAGATCGTGCGGCGCGAGCGTGAGACCATCCTGCGCCTGTCCAAGGCGGCCGAGTTCCGCGACCCCGAGACCGGCGCGCATATCCAGCGCATGGCGCACTACTCCTGGCTGATCGCCGTGCGGCTGGGCTTGCCGCCGGAGCACCAGAGGCTCATCCTGGAAGCGGCCCCCATGCACGATGTGGGCAAGGTCGGCATTCCTGACCACATCCTGCTCAAGCCGGGCCGGCTCGACCCGGCCGAGTTCGACATCATGAAACAGCATCCGATCATCGGGCACAAGATCCTGGCGGACAGCGGCTCGCCGCTGCTGCAGATGGCGGCCGTGATCGCCCTGAGCCACCACGAGAAGTTCGACGGCAGCGGCTACCCCCATGGGCTGGCCGGTGAAGCGATCCCGCTGGTGGGGCGCATCGTGGCGGTGGCCGACGTGTTTGATGCGCTGACTTCGGCGCGCCCCTACAAGCTGGCCTGGGACGTGGACACCGCAGTGGAGTTGATGCGCTCGCAGCGCGGCATCCATTTCGATCCGCAGTGCGTGGACGCTTTCCTGGAGCGTTTCGACGAGGTGCTGGCCGTGCGCCAGCGCTTTGCCGACGAGGCCTGAGAGGCTGAGAGTCTTCAGGCCGTCTGGCCCAGGAACCGGGTCAGCGCCTGGTCCAGCGCTTTCAGTTCGGTTTCCAGCTGCGCCACCAGGGCCGCCGCCTGGTCCACGGTGCCCTTGGCGCCCAGCAGCTCGATCTGGCGGCTCAGCGTCTCGACCGGTGCCGCGCCGAAATGCCCCACGATCCCGCGCAGGGTGTGGGCACTGCGCTGGAGCAGCGGCGCATCGGCTTGCGCCACAGCCGCGTGCAGGTTCTGAACCTGGACGGGCCAGTTGCCGCGGAAGGAGTCACCAATGATGCGGACCACCATGGCGTCGGCGCTTGCGATGGCCGCGGCGTAATCGAAGGCCCGGCCCGCGGCCGGCTTCGCCGCGGCGGTCACCAGGGGTGCCGGCGCCGTCGGCGGTACGGCGCTCAAGGCGCCCGGCACGGTGGCGGGGCTGTAGCCGGCGTCCTGCCAGCGCAGTGCGGCCCTCAGCTCGTCGAGCTTGATCGGCTTGGCCAGGTATTCGTCCATGCCGGCGGCCAGGCAACGCTCCCGGTCGCCGGTCATGGCGTTGGCCGTCATGGCCACGATGCGCACATGCTCGCGCGTGTTGCGCTCGTGGGCGCGGATGCGGCGGGTCGCCTCCAGGCCGTCCAGGACCGGCATCTGCATGTCCATCAGGATCAGGTCATAAGGGGTGTCGGACTGGGTTGCCATGCGCACGGCCTGGGCGCCGTCGGAGGCGACATCGACTTCATGGCCTTCGCGCTCCAGCAGGCTGAGGGCGAGCTTCTGGTTGATCTCGTTGTCCTCCACCAGCAGGACGCGCAGGCTGTCGAACGCGTCCGACGCTTCTTCTGCGTCGGAGAGGGACATGATGTCGCTGCTCGATTCGCTGTGGTCGATGTCGAAGGCGGCCGTGAAGAAAAAGGTGCTGCCCTGTCCCGGGGTGCTGTGCACGCCGATCTCGCCGCCCATGGCGCGGACCAGCTTCGCGCAGATGGCCAGGCCCAGGCCCGTGCCGCCGAAGTGGCGCGTGATGGACGTATCGGCCTGGGTGAAGGGGGCGAAGATCACCTTCTGCTTCTCGGGCACGATGCCGACGCCCTGGTCCTGCACCTCGAAGCGCAGCACGGCCTGCCCCCGCTGATCGGGCTGGCGCAGCACGCGCACCTGCACCACGCCCTGCTTGCTGAACTTGATGGCGTTGCCGATCAGGTTGATGAGGATCTGGCGCAGACGGCCCGCGTCGCCGATCAGGTGGGGCGGCACGGTGGCCTGCGGTTCGTAGGCCAGGCGCAGGCCCTTGAGGCGGGCCTGGGTGTCCAGGCTGTTGAGTGTGCCGCGCACCAGCGAGTGCGGCCGGAAGGGGCGCAGGTCCAGCGTGAGCTGGCCAGCCTCGATCTTGGAGAAGTCCAGGATGTCGTTGATGATGGCCAGCAGGCTGTCGGCCGACTTCTTGACCAGATTGAGGTATTCGCGCTGCGGCGCGCTGAGCTCGGTCTCGAGCGTCAGCGTCGTCATGCCGATGATGCCGTTCATGGGGGTGCGGATCTCGTGGCTCATCACGGCCAGGAACTCGCTCTTGGCGCGGTTGGCTGCCTCGGCCGCCTGCATGGCATCTTGCAGCGCTTGCCGGCTGCCCTCGCGCTCCTGGATGATTTGCAGCACCACCCGCGACAGGGCGGCGATGTCCATGCTCTGGGATTCGGGGGAGGGCGCGTCGGGCAGCAGGTTGGAGAGGACGCGGCGCAGCGCCGCCAGGGCCTGCTCACGCTGCCTGAGCTCCAGGCGCAGGCTGCCCGAGACGCGGTGCAGGGCTTCGAAGGTGGGGCGGAATTCCACGGGCACGGCCAGCACCATCTCGCCGGCCAGTTTCTCGAATTGCGGGTCGCTGGCGGAGAGCACCGTGTCCATGCGCTGGAAGGAAGAGAGCCAGCGGCGCAGCGAATACCAGATCAGGAGCAGGCCGCCCAGCAGGCTTGCGATGGACAGGCCGAGCGCGGCCAGCAGCAGGTTCCAGAGATGCAGGGCCACCACGCCCACCGCAAATTCCAGCCGCAGCACACCGTAGTCATGTCCGCCCACCGAGATGGTGCGGTTGATGTCGTACAGCTTCGAGCCCACCTGCTCGCGCAGCCAGGCCGGCACGTAGCCTTCCGGGCCTGAGTGATTCTGGCTTTTCACGACACCGCCGCGCAGGTCGATGAAGGCGGCCGAGGAGAACTGGGACTGGAGGATGCCGCGGTCGAGTGTGCGCTGGATGGTGTCGTAGTCGCCGATGACCGCGCTGTCGGTGATGGTCTGTGCGGTCGCTTCCACCATCATGGTGGCGGACTGCTGGACGCCTTCGATCTCCTGGGTGAACTGGTAATGCAGGAACAGCCAGGTACCCGCGCCGACAAATAGCAGCATGGTGACCGCGTACAGCGCAAAGACCCGCTGGACCAGCGAGTTGGGCAGCAGGTTGATCAGCGGCGTGGGCATGCTCAGCGCAGCGAGGGCGGTGCCGACTGGTAGAACTTGCGATAGGAATCGTAGTCGGCCGCGCTGGCGGGAATGAAGTAGGCGTCGACCGGCAGCCCCACCTTTTGCGAGGTCTGGTGCAGGATGTCGCGGCCCCTGGGGTCCTTGTGCATGTTCAGGAAGGCCTGCGCCACGGCCTGGGCGTCCTTCTCCGGCACCTTGCCCGAGACCATGAGCGCCAGGTCGTGGAAGGTCTCGGAGGACCACAGCACGCGGAACTTGCGGTTCTCCCGCTTGGCATAACCTTCGATCAGCTGCGAGTTGCCGCCGACCGCCTTGACCTTGCCGGCGAAGAGCTGGGCCAGCGCGCCGTTCTGGTTGCCGCCAAACACGACCTTGATGTCGATGCCGCGGTTGAGCAACTGTGCGTAAGGCACCTTGTAGCCGACGAAGGCCTCGGGGCCGGCGAAGGCGACCTCTTCACCCTTGAGTTGCGCCAGATCGGTGATGGGCGAATCGGCGGGCACCACGATCTGTCCGACGATGGCGGGCATCTGGCGCCGGCCGAAAACCTTCCAGCCGAGCTGCTCGCGTTCGGGGCTGAACAGGTGGTTCGTGAAGACGAACTCGACTTCCTGCGTCAGCACATAGGCCGTGGTGTCGGCCGAAGTGCGGCCGATCTTCAGGCTCAGCTTGACACCGCTTTTCTCGGAGACGTGCTGGATGATCGGGTTCCAGTAGGCCGCCGTCAGGTTGATGTCGAACTGGTTGACCGGCGAGAAACGGTAGCCGGCATTGGCAGGCTGGCCCCAGGCCGGTGTGAGTGTCAACAGGAAGGCGGCAAGCGCCATCAGGTGTTTTTTCATGGTCTAAGGTCTTTTTTGCAGGCGACGACGCATGGGCCAATGCGCTCAGTTCAAGCTTACTCCCGCCAGGGTGCGCACGCCAGAGCGCGGCACCGTCGTATCCCTCCAGGACGCTACGATTTCACGAATCCTTCATGATAGAACCCATGCCCCACGACGTCAGTCTCATCGCCACCATCGCCACCGGTTTCGGCCTGGCGATGATCCTGGGCCTGCTGGCCATCCAGCTCAGGATGCCGCCGCTGGTGGGCTACCTGCTGGCCGGTGTGGTGATCAGCCCGGCCACGCCGGGTTTCGTGGGCGATGTCGGCCTGGCCGGCCAGCTGGCCGAGATCGGCGTGATGCTGCTGATGTTCGGCGTGGGCCTGCATTTTTCCCTGCGCGAGCTGCTGGCGGTGCGGCGCATCGCGGTGCCGGGCGCCATCGTCCAGATCGCGGTGGCCGTGGTCCTGGGCATGGGCGTGGCCATGAGCTGGGGCTGGCACTGGGGCGGGGCGCTGATCTTCGGCCTGTGCCTGTCGGTGGCCAGCACGGTGGTGCTGCTGCGCGCGCTCGAAGCCAAGGGCCTGCTCGACAGCATCAACGGCCGCATCGCCGTGGGCTGGCTGGTGGTGGAAGACCTGGTCATGGTGCTGGTGCTCGTGCTGGTGCCGGCCCTGGCGGGTGTCAGGGGCGGGGCGGGCGCCGGCCGCTCGGCCGACGCCGGCGAGCTCTGGACCGCCATGGGCCTGACGCTGGCCAAGGTGGCGGCCTTCATCGCCGTGATGCTGGTGGTGGGGCGGCGCGTGTTCCCCAAGCTGTTGTGGTGGGTGGCGCGCACCGGTTCGCGCGAGCTGTTCACGCTGTGCGTGGTGGCGGCGGCCATCGGCGTGGCCTTTGGCGCGGCCCTGCTGTTCGACGTGTCCTTCGCGCTGGGCGCCTTCTTCGCCGGCATGATGATGCGCGAGTCCGAGTACAGCCACCGCGCGGCCGACGAGTCGCTGCCGCTGCGCGACGCCTTTGCCGTGCTGTTTTTCGTCTCGGTCGGCATGTTGTTCGACCCGGCCGTGCTCTGGCAGGAGCCGCTCAAGGTGCTGGCGGTGGTGGCCATCATCATGGTGGGCAAGACGCTGGCGGCCATCGGCCTGGTGCTCTTGTTCCGTTACCCGCTCAACACGGCGCTGACCATTGGCGCCAGCCTGGCGCAGATCGGCGAGTTCTCTTTCATCCTGGCCGGCATGGGTGTGGCGCTGAACCTGTTGCCGGCACAGGGGCAGAGCCTGGTGCTGGCCGGTGCGCTGATCTCCATTGCCGCGAACTCGGCTGTCTTTGCCGCCATCGGGCCGCTGCAGCAGTGGTTGCGCCAGCGCTCGGAGCGGGTGCGCCGTTTCGAGCAGCGCGACGACCCGCTGGCCGAACTGCCCATGTCCACCGATCCGAAGCAGTTGACGGGGCAGGTGGTGCTGGTGGGCTACGGCAGCGTGGGCCGGCGCATGGCGGCCGAGCTGCGGGAACAGCAGATCCCCTTTGTCGTGGCCGAGCAGAACCGCGAGATCGTGGAGACGCTGCGCAAGGAGGGCATTCCTGCGGTCAGCGGCGACGCCGCCGAGCCCGAGGTGCTGATCCAGGCGCACATCGCGCGCGCGGCCATGCTGGTCATCACGCCGCCCGACTCCATGCGCGCGCGTCGCATGGTGGAGACCGCCCGTGCGCTCAATCCCCAGGTCGAGGTGCTGTTGCGCACCCTGAGCGAGGACGAGGCCGTGCTTTTGCGCCAGGAAGGCCTGGGCACGGTCTTCCTGGGCAAGGAAGAGCTGTCGCGCAGCATGAGCACGCAGGTCCTGGACCGCATGCGTCCGCACCACGGCACGGTGAACCTGCGCAGCTGAGGCCGGGCCCGGGCTGCGGGTAAGATGAAATCCAACCATCCTGGAGGACCTGCACATGACCTCACCCCAGCCCCATTGGCGTTTCTTCCGTGCCGGCGGTTTTGACCAGGTCCGCCTGGACACCGCGGCCGAACTGCTCAACATCGGCGCCCTCGACCAGAAACTCTGGGTGGCCCTGTCCTGCCCCGTCAAGGGCATCGAGTTCGACGCCCGCACCTTGTCCTTTGTCGATGGTGATGGCGACGGCCAGGTGCGCGCTCCCGAACTGATCGCTGCGGTGCAGTGGGCTGCCGGGCGCCTGAAAGACACCAATGTGCTGGCGCAGAAACTCCCGGGTGTGCCGCTGGCGGCCATCCGTGACGAGGACGAAGAGGGCGCCGCCATCGCCACCGCCGCGCGCGAGCTGCTCGCCGACATCGGCAGCACTGACGGCCTGGTGACGGTCGCCGCCGCCAATGCCGCGCAGACCCGCCACGCCCAACGCGCGCTGGCCGCCTGGGAAGCGGCCGGCCAGGCCGCCCGCCCGCTGGGCGACGCCACCGCCGCGGCCCACGAGGCCCTGGTGGCCGTGGCCGAGAAGGTGGAAGACTGGTTCGTGCGCTGCCGTCTGGCGGCCTTCGATGCGCGTGCCGGTGCGGCCCTCAACGCGGCCGATGCGACGCTGGTCGCGCTGGGCAGCGTCACCTTGAAGACCGATACCGAGAGCATTGCCGCGCTGCCGCTGGCGCACGTGCAGGCCGGTGTGGCGCTGCCGCTGGGCACGGGGCTCAACCCGGCCTGGGCGGCCCGCATGGCCACCTTGCAGCAGGCCGCCGTCCAGCCGCTGCTGGGTGATCGCGCGCTGCTGACCGAGGCCGACTGGGCGGCGCTGAAAGACAAGCTCGCGCCCTATGCCGCCTGGCTGGCCGCCAAACCCGATGCGGCTGTCGAGGCCGATGCCGTGCGTCAGCTGGAGCGGTTGGCGCATTACGTGCGCGACCTGCTGTCACTCGCCAACAACTTCGTTGCCTTCCGCGATTTCTACACCCGCCAGGGCAAGGCCACTTTCCAGGTTGGCACGCTCTACCTGGACGGCCGCTCGGCCGAACTCTGCGTGGCGGTCAACGACGCGGCTCGCCATGCCACGCTGGCCACGCTCTCGCGCATGTGCCTGGTCTATTGCGACTGCACGCGCGGCGCCGAGAAGCTGAGCATCGCTGCGGCTTTCACCGCGGGCGATTCGGACCAGCTCATGGTGAGCCGCAACGGCGTGTTCTACGACCGCCTGGGCCGCGACTGGGACGCCACCATCACCAAGATCATCGACCACCCGATCAGCCTGCGCCAGGCCTTCTGGTCGCCCTACAAGCGGCTGGCGCGTTTCGTCGGCGAGCAGCTGCAGAAGATCGCCGCCAGCAAGGCCAAGGCCTCGGACGAGAAGCTCACCACCGCCGTGGTCGACGGCACCAAGAAGGTGGCCGCGGCCCCCGCCGCACCGGCAACGCCCCCGCCGCCTTTCGACGTGGGCAAGTTCGCCGGTATCTTTGCCGCCATCGGCCTGGCCGTGGGCGCCATCGGCACGGCGCTGGCCTCGGTGCTGGTGGGCCTGCTGGCGCTCAAATGGTGGCAGGTGCCATTCGCGCTGGCCGGGCTGATGCTGGCGATCTCGGGCCCCGCGGTCATCCTGGCCTGGTTCAAGCTGCGCAGCCGTAACCTGGGCCCCATCCTGGATGCCAATGGCTGGGCCATCAATGCGCGCGCCAAGATCAACATCCCCTTCGGTACCTCGCTCACGCAGGTGGCGCACCTGCCGCCCAATGCCGAGCGCGCGCTGACCGATCCCTACGCCGAGAAGAAAAAGCCCTGGGCCCTGTACTTTGGCATCGTGGCCGTGGTCTTGCTGGCGGCGTTTGCCTGGGTGCTAAGAGACCAATGGCGTTGAACAGGCCCTAGTCCTTGGGAGCCGGCTCGCTGCCGGCCTTGAGTTCCCGGGTGGCGGCCCGCAGGAAATCCAGCTGCCTGCCGTAGTTGCGGCAGCCCACGCACATGAAAAGGTGCAGGCGCAGCGGTAGTTGCTCGCCCAGGGCGAGCTTGCGGTCCTGGGCTTCGGACATGAGTTGCGTGGCTTGCTTGCAGTTCAGCATGTTTTTTCTCCTGCGGTGAACCAACCGCGTTCCAGACACAGGCGCAGGGCATTGCGTGCGCGGTGCAGGATGACGTTGCAGTTGCTCACCGTGATGCCCAGCTCCTGGCAGACCTCGGGCGTTTCGAAATCGAGGAACTCGCGCATCATGAAGACGCGCGCCGTGTTCTCGGGCAGGTGGTTGAGGCAGACTTCGAACACGCCCCAGAAGTGCTGCTGTCGCAGGGCGGCTTCGGGGCTGCCCCAGTCGCGCGGGCGCGAGGCCGGTGTCCAGTGCGCGTTCTCGCGGAACAGGGACTCGAAGGTCTGGTCCAGGCTTTCCTCGCCATCCGAGAAGGACGAGATGTTGCAACTGCGGCTCTGCTGGCGGATCACATCCACGATCTTGTTCTTGAGGATGCCGAAGACCCAGGTCTTGGCCTCGGAGCGGCCGGCGAACTGCCGGGCGTTGGCCAGCGCGGCCAGCAGGGCTTCCTGCACCGCGTCTTCGGCGGCCGCCGCGTCGCGCAGCTGCAGGCGGGCGAAGCGCAGCATGTCGGGGCGGATGGCGGCCAGGTGCTCGTTGGCGATGGGCTCGCGCGTGGTCTGGTCAGTGTCCATTCGATACCTTGGTCGCGCGGGGCGCGGGTTTCTTACAGGAACTCAGACGCCGCGCGCCCGCTCGGCGTGGAACTGCGCCACGAAGGCGCCGAACGTGCCCGCATCCAGCGCGGCGCGCACCTCGCGCATGAGGTTCAGGTAGTAGTGCAGGTTGTGCACCGTGGCCAACATGGGGCCCAGCATCTCGCCGCAGCGGTCCAGGTGGTGCAGGTAGGCGCGGCTGAAACCGTCGCGCCCGCCCTGCTGGTAGGGCACACCCGAGGTGCCGGCGCAGGCGTAGCAGCTGCAGGTCTCGTCCAGCGGGCGCTCGTCGCTCTTGTGGCGCGCGTTGCGGATCTTCAGGTCGCCAAAACGCGTGAACAGGTGGCCGTTGCGCGCATTGCGCGTGGGCATCACGCAGTCGAACATGTCGATGCCGTGCTGCACGCCGTAGATCAGGTCTTCCGGTGTGCCCACGCCCATCAGGTAATGCGGCTTGTGCGCCGGCAGCCGGGGGCCGACGTGGCGCATCAGGCGCTGCATGTCCTCCTTGGGCTCGCCCACGCTGACACCGCCCACCGCGATGCCGGGGAAGTCCAGCTCCTCCAGCCCGGCCAGGGATTCGTCGCGCAGGTTCTCGTACATGCCGCCCTGCACGATACCGAACAGCGCGTTGGGGTTCTCCAGCCGCTCGAACTCGGTTTTGCAGCGTTTGGCCCAGCGCATGCTGAGTTCCATGGACAGGCGCGCCTCGCGCTCGGTGGTCAGCTGGCCCTTGGTCTTGGGCTCCAGCGAGACATAGGGCGTGCACTCGTCGAACTGCATGACGATGTCGCTGTTGAGCACGGTCTGGATTTGCATCGAGACCTCGGGCGTGAGGAAAAGCTTGTCGCCGTTGACCGGCGAGGAGAAGCGCACGCCCTCTTCGGAGATCTTGCGCATCTCGCCCAGGCTCCAGACCTGGAAACCGCCCGAATCGGTGAGGATGGGCTTGCCCCAGTTCTCGAAGCGGTGCAGGCCGCCAAAGGTCTGTACCACGTCCAGGCCCGGACGCATCCAGAGGTGGAAGGTGTTGCCCAGGATGATCTGCGCGCCCATGTCTTCCAGGCTTTGGGGCATCACGCCCTTGACCGTGCCGTAGGTGCCCACGGGCATGAAGATGGGGGTTTCGACCACGCCGTGGTTGAGCGTGAGGCGGCCGCGGCGGGCGTGGCCGTCGGTCTTGAGCAGTTCGAATTTCAGCATGGTGTGGGGCCGATTTTAGGCGCCACACCTGTTCCCCGTTCACCCTGAGCTTGTCGAAGGGTTCTGCGCAGGCCAGGCTTCGACAGGCTCAGCCCGAACGGCCGGGCCCGTGCAGAGATCAGAAGCGGTTTTGCAGCGCCCGCTTCTTCCAGACTTCCCAGGGGCGGCCCAGGTGTTCGTCGTTCATGTCCGAAGTGGCCTGGGCTTCTTCGGGCGTCAGGTAGTTGATCTCGCCCAGGCGCATGGCCTCGCTCTGCAGGCGGGCATTGCTCTCGGTGTAGATGGCGCGGAACACCACCTGCTGGATGGAGAAGCCCACCACCACATTGCCGTGCCCGCGCAGCAGGGCCACGGCTTGCTGCCCCAGGCTGGCCGCCAGGGCTTTGCCCAGCGCCTGGTTGCGGATCAGCAGGTCGCTGCTCTCGCCGGCCGTGTGCCGGATCTCGAACACCGGCACCTGCGCGCCGAGAAAGCCGCTCATGTGGCAGATGGGCCGCAGGCGCGCGCCCGTGACGCCAAAGGGGATGACCGCCGGCGAGTGGCTGTGGATGACGGCCATCACGTCGGGGCGGCAACGGTAGATCTCGCTGTGGATGAAGCGCTCCACATAGGTCTTGCGGCCGCGCTCGTCGTGCACGTTGCCGTCCAGGTCACAGGCCACGATGTCGTCGGCCGTCACCAGGCCCGGCGCCATGCTGCGTGCGATCAGGAAGCGGTCGGGATTTTTGTCATGGCGCACGCTGATGTGGCCGAAGCCGTCGAGCACGCCCTCGTTGACGAGGATGTGGTTGGCGATGACGAGGTCGTCGATCAGCGCGGGGTTGGCTGTGGGGTTCATGTCGGGTCTCCTGGGCAGTCAGTGTTTTCCTGACTTGCATTGATGATAAGTATGATTATCGTCATAAGATCGATTTCGACAACATAAGGAGACCGCCATGAACTTTCTGCATCGCATGTCCGCTGGCCTGGTGCTGGGAGCGCTGGGCTTCTCGCAAGCCCTGGCGCAGGGCTTCCCGCAACGCCCCATCCAGCTCATCGTGCCCGTCTCGGCCGGTGGCGGCACCGACGTGATGGCCCGCGCGGTCGGCCAGAAGGTAGGTGAGCTGCTGGGCCAGCCCGTGGTGGTGGAGAACAAGACGGGCGCCGGCGGCAACATCGGCACCGAGTACGTGGCCAAGGCCAAGGCCGACGGCTACACCCTGCTGTTCTCGCCCAGCACCATCGCCACCAATGTGGCGGTCTACCGCAAGCTGCCCTACGACCTGCTCAAGGATTTCCAGACCGTGGCCCTGGTCGGTCAGACCGACGTGGCCCTGGTGGTGCACGCCTCGGTCAAGGCGGCGAACGTGAAAGAGTTCGTCGAGCTGGCACGCAGCAAGGCCGGCGCGCTCAACTACGGCTCGGCCGGGACGGGCAGCTCGCAGCACCTCACGGCCGAGTACTTCAACCAGCTCGCCAACACCCGCTCCAACCACATCCCCTACAAGGGCCAGTCACAGGCCATGAACGACCTGGTGGGCGGCCAGCTGGATTACATGTTCAGCCCGCTGCAGAACGCCCTGCCTTTCATCAAGCAGGGCCGTATCCGCGTGCTGGCCGTGGCCGCCAAGCAGCGCCACCGCGAACTGCCCCAGACGCCCACGCTGATCGAGTCCGGCTACCCCGGCGCCGAGGTCTCCAACTGGTTCGCGCTCTACGCCCCGGCTTCCACGCCGCCGGCCGTGGTCAAGAGCCTGCACGCTGCCTACACCAAGGTGCTCAAGCAGCCCGAGACCAAGGCCAAGCTCGAAGGCATGGGTTTCGACATCGTCTACGCCAGCCCGGACGAGGCCACCGACTTCATGCGCTCCGAGCTGGTGCGCTGGTCGCGCGTGGCCGCGCATGCGGGCATCAAGGCTGAATAAGCGGCAGCGGCCTGCGGCCGCATCCAGGCCTGGCCCGGTACGCCGGGCTTTTCTTTGTGCTCGCCGTTTGCCCTGGGCCTGGCGAAGGGCCAGGCCCGAAGGGATAATTTCGTGATTCACCCCGAGGAAACCCATGAACCGCGTTGAGAAACACGCCAGCTTTGGCGGCCGCCAGGAAGTCTGGAAACATCAGTCCCAAGTGCTGGGCTGCGACATGAAGTTCGGCATCTACCTGCCGCCCGCTGCTGTCGAGGGCCAGCGCTGCCCCGTGCTCTACTGGCTGGCCGGCCTGACCTGCAACGAACAGACCTTCATCACCAAGGCCGGCGCGCAGGAACACGCCGCGCGCCACGGCTTCATCCTCGTCGCCCCCGACACCAGTCCACGCGGCCCCGGCGTGCCCAATGAAGACAGCTACGACCTGGGCGAAGGCGCGGGCTTTTATGTGAACGCCACCCAGGCCCCCTGGTCCCAGCACTACCGCATGCAGGATTACGTGGCGCAGGAGCTGCCCGCACTGATCGAGCAGAACTTCCCCGCCACCGATGCGCGCGGCATCTTCGGCCACAGCATGGGCGGCCACGGCGCGCTCGTCACCGCCCTTCGCAACCCCGGCCGTTACCGCAGCGTCTCGGCCTTCGCCCCCGTGGTCGCCCCCAGCCAGGTGCCCTGGGGCCAGAAGGCCTTCACGGCCTATCTGGGCGCGGACGCTTCAGCGTGGAAGGAATGGGATGCGGTGGAACTGGTCGCCACCGCGCAGGAACGTCTGCCTATCCTGGTGGACCAGGGCGAGACCGATGAGTTTTTGCGCAAGCAGCTACGGCCGGAGCTGCTGGAGGCTGCCTGCACTGCCGCGGGCCATCCGCTCACGCTGCGCCGCCATGCGGGTTATGACCACAGCTATTACTTCATTGCGAGCTTCATGGCGGACCATTTTGCGCATCATGCGCAGGGCCTTAAAGGCTAGTAGTGATTGGTAGGCTAATGGCCACCGAAACTGAAGCGTTGCTTAGTGATGGAACGCTGGTTTTCGATCAAACTAAGCTTGCCAAAGCGCTTGGTTTAGAGCCCTTGGCAAAATAATCACTGGACACTTTCCATGATCCCACGCGCGACATCTAGAGATGCCTGATCTCGATCGGGCCATTGTGTGATCGGAATGCCATCCCTGGGGAGCGCTTGAAGCTCAGCAAAAGGAGTAACGGTCCAATCACAGGCTCTCAGTATCACGGGGATGACCCGTGCAGTGCCTTCTCGGTGTCTGCGAAGGGCGATCTCACCTTCAATTTCGTAGCAGTAGCGAGAAGCGAGGAAGTGAGGGCTTATGAAGAGCAGGATGACGTGAGAGCTTTCAATCCTCTTGTCAATCTGGGTTCGCCATTCGTCGCCCGCAGGAATCATGCGGTCATGCCACTTTACGATCTCGCCGATGCGTTCTCGCACTACGAGCTGAAGGCGAATAACATCCATCAGCGCTTCATCCTCATGTGCGTAAGAGAAGAAGATTTCGATTGGGCGCGCACTGAATCGTTGTATTCCGTAAGGGCTAGCGGCTGCGGTCGCCGAAGGTTTAGACGGATTCGATTGCGTTTCCCGTAGTCGAGCAGCGATAGACAGGCATTGACTGGCAGTTTTGTGGCCTATTCGGTACGACTCTGCGTAGCCAATAAGCTCTTCGATTACTTCCCCTGCCAACAAGTCCGGTGCACGATCTAAGAAGCTACGCATCCGATTGGCTTTGGAGCCGCTATGTCCTTCAAGGTACTGAGCATCGTCAATATCGACGCCAAAGTCCCGAAAGAATTCAGCAAACGTGCGATCACTGAAATTCAAGACATAGCCGCTACCCATCTCAAGGAAATCCTCAAGAACTTTCCTCTCCCGAAACTTCAAAGATGCCATTTCATTTTCTCCATCCCGCTAGGGCTGACAACGTTTGAAGAGAGCGGGGCTAAGCAGCATTTGCACCTGACGGAAACACTACGACTGATTCTAAGAGCCGTGCCCACTTAGGTGGATTCACTTTTTTGCGGGGCCGCGTGGTTGATTAGCTTCGACGGTACTTCAAACTGCCTCTGACCTTAGGCTGTAAAAAAAATTAGCGCTGATTTTTCAGCACCATCGCATCCCTATAACTAAAAACCGATTGTGCTGCGCGATCGCATGTCGGTACAGCCCCATGATGTGTTCGTAGCCCGCAAAGGTGCTGACGAGCACCATGAGGGGGGACTTTGGTAAATTGGATTTGGTGACCAGCAGGTCGGCCACCTGGAACTCAAAGCCCGGGGTGATGAAGATTTCGGTGTCACCAGCCGGATGCAGCCTTGCTGCTAACGCAGGCCCTTGAACCCCGCAGAAATTCAGCGCATCCTCTTCGATGAGCCACCTCTTTTCAGGCGTGTTGGGGCAAACGCACTGGTTCCCAGCCATCGCCACAGGTCTTCCGCGTCACGCTTCGGCCCGTCCACACGGATTTCGCGCGAACGCAGGGCCTGTTGGGGGGTCAGGTCGCCGGCCCATACCTCGGTCAGCGCACGCACGGAGGCATCCACCACCAGGGTCAATTCGCGCCCGGGGTCATCGCGGCACAGGTCGGCCACACGGCTTTCCACCACGAGCCACCATGCATCCTCGCGTATGCGTGCGTCCCGGAACTGGAAGTTGATCACCACGGGCTTCTCCGGGAACTCCTGGACGCGCGCGAATCGGCGGATGTCCCACATGAGCAGGCCGGCATCCAGTTCATCGTCGCGCAAGCGGCTGCCTATCCACTGCGCGCCCCAATGGCCCAGCGCCATCACAATCGGACGCAAATCCTCGCCGGCGGCCGTGAGGCTGTATTCCCAGACTTTGCCGACAGCAGTGCGGCGCACGATCCCGAATTCTTCCAGGCGCTGAAGCCGCTGCACCAGCAGGCTGGTGGACATGCGCGGCACGCCCCGGTGCAGGTCGTTGAAGCGCCTGCTTCCGCACAGCAGCTCGCGCACCACCAGCGGCGTCCATCGCTCGCACAAGACCTCCGCACCCCGTGCAACGGTACAGAACTGGCCGTAGCTGGCTTCCATCGCATCGCCTCCGAAAACTGGAAACACTTCAGATTCTGGACTGGTCACCGTGGCTTGTCACGCGCAAGCTGGCCCTGCCCTACATCGCGTAGACCTTGAACCGGTACGCGCGGGTAGGGAGAAACCAGGCGGCTGACTGCATCGGTACATCGTGGCCGATGGGGCAGCCTGAGACTTCAACACACCCAAGGCGGATCACCATGACCATCAAGCTCGCGACACTGGACGGCGGCACCGTCGACCTGGCACCGGAGACCCTGCAGGCCTTCAAGACTGCATTCAAGGGACGGGTTCTGACGGCAGACGACCCGGAGTATGAGGAGTCCCGCACGATCTGGAACGCGATGATCGACCGGCGGCCCGGCCTGGTGGCGCGCTGCACCGGCACGGCCGATGTGGTGCAGGCCGTGCGTTTCGCACGACAACACGGTCTGCTCAGTTCTGTGCGCGGCGGTGGCCACAATATTGCCGGGCTTTCCGTCTGCGACGGCGGGCTCATGATCGACATGTCTTTCCTGCGTGCCGTCTGGGTCGATCCGGTGAACCGCAGGGCGCGCGCTCAAGCGGGTTGCACACTGGCTGACGTCGACCGCGAGACGCAACTGCACGGTCTCGCCGCCGTGCTGGGTTTTGTCTCGGCCACGGGGATCGCGGGCCTCACAGTGGGTGGTGGATTTGGCTACCTGACGCGCCGCCATGGCTGGACGTGCGACAACGTGGTGTCGATGGAAGTGGTCAGCGCAGACGGCACGGTGTTGCGTGCATCGGCCGACGAGAACCAAGACCTGTTCTGGGCCTTGCGGGGCGGCGGCGGCAATTTCGGCATCGTCACGTCCTTTGAATACCAGCTCTTTCCCGTCGGGCCCGAAATCCTCGGGGGTGCCATGGCCTGGACCGGCGACAAGGCCCAGGAGGTTCTCCAGGCCTATCGGGCATTCAGCGCTGCAGCACCACGGGAACTGACCAGTGTGGCCGTGCTCCGGATTGCGCCACCGGCACCCTGGCTGCCCAAGGAGGTGCATGGCAAGCCCATCGTGGCCATTTTCGTGTGTCATACCGGCAAGGTCGAAGAGGGTGAAGCCCTCATGAAGACGCTGCGTGCCATCGGGCAGCCCGTGGCCGACATCGTGACGCGTCGGCCCTATGCGCAAATGCAATCCTTGCTGGATGGCACGCAGCCCAAGGGTCGGCGTTATTACTGGAAGTCACACTACCTGGCCGGCATCGAGCAAAAAACCATAGACCTCGCCGTGGAACATGCGGGCCGAATTCAATCACCCCATTCAGCCATTCTTCTGTTCCAGATACAGGGGGCATTGGGCGAGTTGCCGGCCGGGCATTCTCCCGCTGGCAATCGCGACGCGGCCTATGTCTTGAACATTGCGGCATCCTGGGAGAAGCCAGGGGAGGATGACCTTCATATGCAGTGGGCCCGCGCCTGCTTTGAGGCCATGCGACCCTGTTCGACGGGAGGCACCTACATCAATTTCCTGACCGAAGAGGAGGGGGCGGACCGCATCGAAGCCGCGTATGGCAAGGCCAACCTGGACAAGCTCGCGGCACTGAAGCAGCAATACGACCCCGGCAATTTCTTCCGCCATACGAAGAGGGTTACGGCTTGATAAGCCAGCGAGGTCTGATGTCACCCAAAGGTAGCGCTTGATACGGTGCGCTTGGCTTCCCTGAGAGGACGACGGTAAATTGATGGGGTGACCAGCAGGTCGGCCACCTTGAACGCGAAGCCCGGGGTGATGAAGATCTCGGCGTCGCCGCAAGCCAGAAAGCAGCCCGGCTGCCGGGCCCGGGGCTATCCCCGCAGCCTATCTCGGCTTGGCGTTGTGCACCGCGAACCAGCTGCTGATGAGGGCGCCGATGATCACCACGATGGGGCCGGCGTTGTCGGCCAGGGCGCGGGCGCTGCCCGCGATCGAGTGGTCCGTGGACGCGGTGGGCAGGGGCACGTAGCCGCCCGCCGGGGCCATGTGGTCCGTGGGGTCGGCCAGGCCGGCGGTAGCCGGTGCCACCAGGGCCGCCAGCAGGGTGATCAGAAGCCCGGTCAGCCCCAGCCATTCGCCTTGCCGCAGTCGTGCCACGAACACCGTGCCCAGGTGCAGGGTCAGCAGCACCCCGATGGCGATGGCAGGCGCCAGCGCGAGGCGGGTCAGGTAACTGGTCACCAGCACATGCACGCCCCCGATGCCCGCGGCGAGCGCAACCAGCGCGTATTCGGCCGCCGCTCTTTTGAGCTTCGTTTGCGGCACCGAAGGTGGGGTGAACTCGGGGAGCTGGGAGGGGCGGAAGTCGGTGTTCAACACGGGGGTTTATCCATGCAGGTTGTCTTATGTATTCTACGGGCGCCTGCTGCAGGCCGTTCCTGGCCGCCAGCGGCGCATCCGTAACAGTTGTGACTACCGCAACCGCTCCAGCAGCATCGCATCCCCATAACTGAAGAAGCGGTAGCGCTCGCTGATCGCATGCCGGTACAGCCCCATGATGTGCTCGTAGCCCGCAAAGGCGCTGACCAGCATCATGAGCGTGGACTTGGGCAGATGGAAGTTGGTGACCAGCAGGTCAGCCACCTTGAACGCGAAGCCCGGGGTGATGAAGATTTCGGTGTCGCCGCTGGCCTGGCCCGTCCTGGCCCAGGATTCGAGGGTGCGGATGGTGGTGGTGCCCACGGCCACGATGCGGCCGCCGCGCGCTTTCGTTTCCGCAATGGCCTGCTGCGTGGCGGCGGGCACTTCGTACCACTCGCGGTGCATGCGGTGCTCGGCCAGGTTCTCGGTCTTCACGGGCGAGAAGGTGCCGGCGCCCACGTGCAGGGTGACGCTGGCACGCTGCACGCCGCGCGCTTCCAGTGCGGCCAGCAGACTTTCGTCGAAGTGCAGGGCGGCGGTGGGTGCGGCGGCGGCGCCGGGTTTGGCGGCGAAGACGGTCTGGTAACGCGCCACGTCTTCGGCGCTGTCGCCGTGTTCGATGTAGGGAGGAAGCGGCACGTGGCCGTGCTGCTCCATCAACTGGTGCGGCTCATCGCTGAAACGCAGGCGGAAGAGTTGCCCGTCTTCATCGGGCCAGCGGCCCAGCAGCTCTGCCGTGTAGCCCCCGGTCATCTGCAGCACCGTGCCCACGGCCGGTCTTTTGCTGACCTTCATGTGGGCCACCACCTCGTGGCCGGTCAGCACACGTTCGATCAGCAGCTCCAGCTTGCCGCCGGTGGGCTTCTCCCCAAAGAGGCGCGCTTTCACCACCTTGGTGTCGTTGAAGACCAGCAGGTCACCGGCCTGCAGCAGACCAGGCAGCTCTCGGAAGATACGGTCCACCGGTTGCGCGCCACGGCCGTCGAGCAGGCGCGAGGCGCTGCGTTCGGCTGTGGGGTGCTGGGCGATGAGTTCGGGCGGGAGCTCGAAGTCGAAATCGCTGAGGGTGTGGGCGCGTTGGGCGCCGGAGACGGTAGGCATGTGCTTGAGGGTTGCTATGCATCGCGGTCGCGATGCATTTCATGAAACACCCTTCGGGTTTCGCCGCAAGGCGGAGAAACCCATTCCAAGTGAAAGAGAAGGCAGAATTGTCCCATGCCCGCCAAGCGACCCGCTACCGCCGAGAAAAAAGCCCCCAGGGCCTCGGCCGCTGGCGTGCCGGCCAAGAGCCTGCCGCAGAAGGCGCTGGAAAAGCTCAACCTGCGGCGCGACATCGACCTGGCCCTGCACCTGCCCCTGCGCTACGAGGACGAGACGCGCATCACCAGGCTGGCCGACGCGCGCGAAGGCGACACGGCGCAGATCGAGGCCGAGGTCACGGCCTGTGAGGTGGCTTACCGCCCGCGCCGCCAGCTGCTGGTGACGGTGAACGACGGCAGCGACACCTGCGTGCTGCGCTTCTTCAATTTCTACCCCTCGCAACAGAAGGCCCTGGCCGTGGGCACGCGCATCCGCGCGCGGGGTGAACTGCGTGGCGGTTTCCTGGGCTGGACCATGATGCACCCGCACACCCGGGCCGCCAGTGGCGAACTGCCCACGGCGCTCACGCCCGTCTACCCCACGGTGGCCGCGCTGCCCCAGGCCTATCTGCGCAAGGCCGTGCTCAGCGGCCTGGCGCGCGCGGAGTTGTCCGACACCTTTGCGCCCGAGCTGGCGGCCGGGCTCAGGTTCAAGCCGCTGTGGGACCTGCGCCAGGCCTTGACCTTTTTGCACCACCCCACCCCCGATGTCTCGCTGGCCCAGCTGGAAGACCACACGCACCCCGCCTGGCTGCGCCTGAAGGCCGAGGAGTTGCTGGCCCAGCAGCTTTCGCAACTGCAGTCGCGGCGTGAGCGCGAGCACCTGCGCGCGCCCGAGCTGCACACCCGGGGCGCGGGTGCGCTGCACGAACGCCTGCTGGCCGCGCTGCCGTTCCAGCTGACCGCAGCGCAGCGCCGCGTGTGCACGGAGATTGCACAGGATCTGGCCTTGCACCAACCGATGCACCGCCTGCTGCAGGGCGACGTGGGCTCCGGCAAGACGGTGGTGGCCGCACTGGCCGCCACGATCTGCATGGATGCGGGCTGGCAGTGCGCGCTGATGGCGCCCACCGAGATCCTGGCCGACCAGCATTTCCGCAAGCTGGTGGGCTGGCTGGAGCCGCTGGGCGTGCGCGTGGCCTGGCTCACGGGCAGCCAGAAGAAAAAAGAGCGCACCGAGATGCTGGGCCTGATCGAGCGCGGTGAGGCCGGCCTGGTGGTGGGCACACACGCGGTGATCCAGGAGCAGGTGCAGTTCAAGAACCTGGCGCTGGCCATCATCGACGAGCAGCACCGCTTTGGCGTTGCGCAACGCCTGGCCCTGCGCAGCAAGACCAACGGCGAGGACCTGGAGCCACACATGTTGATGATGACGGCGACCCCGATACCGAGGACGCTGGCCATGAGTTATTACGCGGACCTCGACGTCTCCACCATCGACGAGCTGCCGCCGGGCCGCAGCCCCATCGTGACCAAGGTGGTGTCCGAGCAGCGGCGCGACGAGGTGATCCAGCGCATCCGCGGCCAGCTGGCGCAGGGGCGGCAGGTGTACTGGGTCTGCCCGCTGATCGAGGAGAGCGAGATGCTGGACCTGAGCAACGCGACCGAGACGCACGCGGAGCTCAGCGCAGCTCTGCCCGGCGTGCTGGTGGGCCTGCTGCATTCGCGCATGCCCGTGGCCGAGAAGAAGGCCGTGATGTCGCTCTTCACCAGCGGGCAGATGGGCGTGCTGGTCAGCACCACGGTGATCGAGGTGGGGGTGGATGTGCCCAATGCCACGCTGATGGTGATCGAGCATGCCGAGCGCTTCGGCCTGTCGCAGCTGCACCAGCTGCGTGGGCGGGTGGGGCGCGGGGCGGCGGCTTCGGCCTGCGTGCTGCTGTATTCCACCGGTGACGCACCACGCCTGGGTGAGACGGCGCGCGAGCGCCTGAAAGCCATGGCCGAGACGAGCGACGGCTTCGAGATCGCGCGGCGCGACCTGGACATCCGCGGGCCGGGCGAGTTCCTGGGCGCGCGCCAGTCCGGTGCAGCCCTGCTGCGTTTTGCCGACCTGGCGGAAGACAGCCACCTGCTGGCCTGGGCCCGCGATGCGGCGCCCGTGATGCTGGACCGGCACCCGGACCTGGCCGAACGGCACGTGATGCGCTGGCTGGGCAGCCGAACGGATTACCTGAAGGCGTAGGGCCTGTTCACACTGATTTCTCAAGTGCGAACGGGGTGCAAACGGCGCCAATCTAGGCGCGCG
>NZ_KQ483358.1:308212-378374 GCF_001432305.1 Curvibacter sp. PAE-UM | reverse complement strand
TCCCCCCCCGTTCCCTTCGGGTTGTGGCTAAAAAAGCCATGCGGGGTGTTGCGCGGACTTGCCGGGGTGTGACCCCGGCGGCGCCCACGCGCCTACCGCATGACTTTTTTGATCCACAACGCATCTTGAGAAATCAGTGTGAACAGGCCCTGATTGCAAATTTGTAGCATCCACGGCACGCCAGACGTGGCACGGCGGCCAATGTGAATTAGACTCCAGGCATACCTGGAACATCAGCGATGGCCAAGGAACCCACCCACAAGCTCGCCTCCGGCGACACCGCCTACCTCTACCGCGCCACCATCGGCCCGCGCGCACAGGATTACTACCTGCGTCACTTCGCCCGTTTCGACGGCGAGGGCAAGGCGGGCAGCAGCTGGAACTGGGCGGCCTACTGGAGCACCTTCAACTGGCTGGTATATCGCCGGATGTGGGGCTGGGCCCTGGCTTATGTGGCGGCCCTGTTCGGCACGGCGCTGCTGATCTTCGGCGTGGGCAAGCTGCTGCTCAACTATTCCGACACCAGCGCCCTGCTGCTCTTCCTGCTGCTGCTGACGGTGGCCTTTGTCGTGCCGGGCCTGTATGCGAACGCCTGGTTCTACACCCACTGCAACGAGAAGATATCGGCCGTGCTGCGCACCTCGCCCGAGGTGAGGGACGCCGCCACCGTGCTGTCCCGCCAGGCGCCGGACAACCGTCGCCTGATGCTGCTGGGCCTGGGCAATGCGGTGCTGCTGGCGCTGGTGCTCGCGGTTTACAACGGTTTCCAGGGCGTCGACAGTGCGCTGCCCCAGCTGGCGGCGCGCGAGGAGCGTGCTCTGGCTGGCGGCCAGTCCGGCCAGGTTCGTGCGCTGGCCGCGGCCCCCGCAGTTGCCAAGAGCGAGCCGCAGGCGACAACAACACCCCCGCCGGCCACGGTGGCCAGCGTACCTGCTGCGGCACCGGCGCCAGCCACTGCGGTGGTGCTTGCTGCGCCCGAGGCGCCACGTGTGGCCCAGGCCGCGAGCGCGCCACAAACACCTTCGACAGCCCGGCCCGCGACAACCGGCAAGCCGGCCATGGTCAACGCCGCGGACCGCAGCGTGGCAGCGGCACCAGCCCGGCCGGAGCCTGCCGTGCCGCCTGCTCCCGCGCCACGCCCGGCGGCGACCGCCACCGCGGCGGTGGCTACGCCGGCACCGGCGGCCGCCCCGCGCCCGGCCCGTGCCGCCAGTGCGCCGCAACTGCGTTATGTCTGGGTGATCCAGGTGGGCGCCTACGCCCAGGAGGCCAACGCGCAGAAAGCGCTGGCCCAGGTGCAGGGCCTGGGGCTGGAGGCGGGCGCCGAATCCTTCGAAAGCCCCAAGGGCAAGCTGATGCGCGTGCGTGTCGGCCCCTTCATGCGCCAGGCCGAGGCCGACCAGGCCGCGTTGCGCATCAAGACGCTGGACTTGCCAGTTCTAGTAATCCGTCAACGCCCCTGAGCGCTCGCTGCGCGCCTCAGCGCATCCCGATCCGCACGTTCCCGAAGATGCCCTGCGCCTCGCGCGGCAGGCAGCGCCAATAGGGCTCGCTGGCCTGCACCTGGCCGCCCAGGGCCACGGCAGCTTCCCAGGGCCAACGCGGTTTGTAGAGCAGGGCGCGGGCGATGGCGATCAGGTCGGCGTCGCCGGCCTGCAATATTTCTTCGGCCTGTTTCGGATCGGTGATCAGGCCCACGGCGGTGGTCGGCAGGCCGCAGGCCTGGCGGACTTCCCGCGCATAAGGCACCTGGTAGCCGGGGCCCAGGGTGATCTTCTGCTGCGGCGAGACGCCAGCGGTGGAGACGTGCATGAAGTTGCAGCCCAGGGCCTTGAGCTGGCGCGAGAACTCGGCCGTCTGCTGCCCGTCCCAGCCGTCCTCGACCCAGTCGGTGGCCGAGACGCGCACACCCAGCGGGCCGTCGAAGACGGCGCGCACGGCGGTGAACACTTCCAGCGGAAAACGCATGCGGTTCTCCAGGCTGCCACCGTAGTTGTCCGTGCGCTGGTTGGACAGGGGCGAGAGGAACTGGTGCAGCAGGTAGCCGTGTGCGGCGTGCAGCTCGATGGCGTCGATGCCGATGCGCTGCGCACGCTTTGCGGCTGTCACGAAAGCCTCGCGCACCTGGACCAGCTGGGCCGCCGACATGGCCGCGGGCGGCGGCTCGTCGGGCAGCTGTGGCAGGGCCGAGGGTGCCAGCGGCAGCCAACCGCCCTGGGCCGGGCTCAGCAGTCCACCGCCATGCCAGGGCGCGGCGCTGGAGCCCTTGCGCCCGGCGTGGGCGAGCTGGATGCAGACCGGCATGGGCGGCGCTAATCTGCGCGCGCGCTGCAGCGTGTCGCCCAAAGCCTGTTCCGTGTGCTCGTTCCACAGGCCCAGGCAGTGAGGGGTGATGCGGCCGTCGGGCGTGACGCCCGTGGCCTCGATGGTGAGGAGACCGGCGCCACTGTTGAGCAGGCTGGCCCAGTGCGCGAGATGCCAGTCGGTCGCCGCGCCGTCAACGGCCGAGTACTGGCACATGGGCGCGATGACGATGCGGTTGGCGAGAGCAAGGGGGCCGCGCGGGGCGGGCAGATCAAAGGGGGAGAAGAGCAGACTCACGGCAGATGGGGGTGGGTGGTGGATGGAAGATTTTGGCATGATGACTGCAACCGCCCTGCGGCGCGCACAGCGCTGCCGCAAGACCCATGGCGGAACCCACAAGGTGTGATGCATGCAGAACCTGAATGAAGCCGTGACGCTCTATCCCGCGCTGGGTGAGGTCACGCCCACGCTCGCCTCGCTCGGTGCTTCGGTGCTGGAGGTGCCGGCCGGGGCCGTGCTGTTCGACGAAAGCGCGCCGTGTCAGGGTTTTCCGCTGGTGCTGTCGGGTGAGGTGAAGGTCTCGCGCAGCTCGGGCGAAGGGCGCTTCCTTGAGTTGTACCGCGTGGTGCCCGGCGAGCTTTGCCTGGTGTCCAGCGCCTGCCTGTTCCGCGGTTTGCCGCTTTCGGCGCAGGGCGTGACGACCCGGCCGACACGCCTGCTGCTGATTCCCCCCGAGACCTTCCGGCGCTGGCTGGAGACGCCACGCTTTCGCGATGAGGTGTTGGGGCTGTTCGCGGAACGCATGGCGGACCTGACCAGCCTGATCGAGGCGATCGCGTTTCACAAACTGGACCAGCGCCTGGCCCGCGCGCTGCTGGGGCGTGGCCAGGACCTGGCCCTGACGCACCAGGCACTGGCCGATGAACTGGGTACGGTGCGTGAGATGGTCACCCGCCTGCTGCGCCGTTTCGAGCGCGAGGGCTGGGTGCTGCTGGCGCGCGAGCACATCCAGATCCTCAACAGCGCCGCCCTGCGTACGTTGGCCGCCTCCGCCTCGTCGTCCTGACCGTGTGTGCCCAGGCTCTGTGACACAGGTCACAGACGTCGGGACGGGTCGGGCGTCCAATGAACCATCGTTTCACCATCACAAAGGAACCCTCATGAAAACGAACGAAGGAAACATCGACCGCGTGCTGCGCGTTGTCGCCGGACTGGTGCTGATCGGCCTGGCGGCCACCGGTACGGTGGGTGTCTGGGGCTGGATCGGCGTGGTGCCCCTGGCCACCGGGGCCCTGGGCTGGTGCCCCCTGTACACGCTGCTGGGCGTCAGCACCTGCCCGCTGAAGCGATAACACACGCCTGCAGCCCCGCCACTTGCAGGCGGGCTGCTTGATGCACATCAAGGGGGCAGAGGCCCCCTTGGCGTTTTTTTGGACTCCGTCTGGTGCGGGCGATGCGGACATGGAACAATGACCGCAACGATGAAAATCCAAGCCTGCCTGCTGCTGCTTTGCCTAGGCCTCGCGCCCGCCGTTCCGATGGCGGCATCCCCGGAGCCTCCTGCCGGCACGTCGGTGTCCCGGCCCGTGTTGCCGGTGCGAGATCTGGTGGTGGAGTTGCGCCAGATCGAGGAAGGCAGCGCCGGTTATGTGGTGGGTACGCGGCCGCAGGCACCGTTGATGGCACCGCAGCAACTGCAGGTACGCAACGGCAGCCAGGCGCGGCTGAGCTGGGGCCAGGCCATTCCCATGCAGTGGGTGCAGTCCGTCAACGCCGCCGGTCCCATGACGGGGGCGGGCGTGAAGCAGGGCCTGACCTGGCTGCAGGCCGGGCAGACCTTCATCGTGCGGCCGCGCTGGCCGGGCGGCCAGCAGGCGGCCAGCGTGGACATCGAAGTGCAGACGGCCAGTGTCGAGGCCCGGCCCGGCGCCGAGCTGCCGACGCAGCAGCGCGGCGAGGTGGTCACCACGGTGCAGGCCCCGCTGGGGCAATGGGTGACCATTGCCCGCAGCGGCAGCAGCACGCCGCCCGGCACCTACCGCAGCGATGCGGCCACGCAGCGCCCGCGCCTGTTGCAGCTGCGTGTTTCGCTGCCCTGATAAGTGCTATCGGAATCGGCCGCAGAATGTCACAATTCAATCATGACGCTCACCGAACTTAAATACATCGTCGCCGTGGCCCGCGAGAAGCATTTCGGTCGCGCGGCCGAAGCCTGCTTCGTCTCGCAGCCCACGCTGTCGGTGGCGGTGAAGAAGATCGAGGAAGAGCTGGAGGTCAAGCTCTTCGAGCGCAGCGCCAACGAGGTGACGGTCACGCCGCTGGGCGAGGAGATCGTGCGCCAGGCGCAGGCCGTGCTGGAGCAGGCCGCCAGCATCAAGGAGATCGCCAAGCGCGGCAAGGACCCGTTGTCGGGCCCGCTCAAGCTGGGCGTGATCTACACCATCGGCCCCTACCTGCTGCCCGACCTGGTGCGCCAGATGATCACGCACACGCCGCAGATGCCGTTGATGCTGCAGGAGAACTTCACGGTCAAGCTGCTGGAGATGCTGCGCACCGGCGAGATCGACTGCGCCATCCTGGCCGAGCCCTTCCCGGACGCCGGCCTGGCGGTGGCGCCGCTCTACGACGAGCCCTTTTACGCCGCCGTACCGGCCAACCACCCGCTGGCGAAGAACGACAGCATCAGCACCGAGGAGCTCAAGGCCGAGACCATGCTGCTGCTGGGCACGGGCCACTGCTTCCGTGACCACGTGCTGGAGGTCTGCCCCGAGTTCGCGCGCTTCTCCAGCAATGCCGAGGGCATCCGCAAGAGCTTCGAGGGTTCCTCGCTGGAGACCATCAAGCACATGGTGGCCGCCGGCATGGGCGTGACCCTGGTGCCGCGCCTGAGCATCCCCAAGTCTGCGCTGCTGCCCAAGGGCAAGGCCAGGGGCAACGGCCAGGAGGACAGCTTCATCAAGTACCTGCCCTTCGGCGGCGAGGCGCCGACGCGCCGTGTGGTGCTGGTGTGGCGGCGCAGCTTCACGCGCTACGAGGCCATCGCCTCGCTGCGCAATGCCGTCTATGCCTGCGAGCTGCCGGGTGTCAAGCGTCTGTCGGAGTGAGTATTTCCATCCAGGAGTGACCATGGCCAAGAACACCGCCCCCGCCATCAACATCGGCATCAGCGAGAAAGACCGCGCGGCCATTGCCAAGGGCCTGAGCCACCTGCTGGCCGACACCTACACGCTCTACCTGACCACGCACAACTTCCACTGGAACGTGACGGGTCCGATGTTCAACACCCTGCACACCATGTTCATGACGCAGTACACCGAGTTGTGGACTGCGGTGGACCCGATCGCCGAGCGCGTCCGCTCGCTGGGGCATCCCGCGCCCGGTTCCTACGCCCAGTTCGGCAAGCTGGCCTCGGTGCCCGACGCCCCGGCCAAGCCGCCCAAGGCGCTGGAGATGGTGCGCATCCTCGTGCAGGGCCACGAGGCAGTGGCACGCACGGCACGCAGCCTGTTCCCGCTGGCCGACAAAGCCGGTGACGAGCCCACCGCCGACCTGCTGACCCAGCGCCTCACGGTGCATGAGCAGACGGCCTGGATGCTGCGTTCGCTGCTGGAGGAGTAAGCCCTTTGCCCGGCTGCGACGGGCGGCGTGGCCGCCCGATTCTTTTGGTGCCTTGCTCCTGACCCATGCGCGAGAAATTCCACCTCTATCTCGACCTGATCCGCTGGGACCGGCCCGCGGGTTGGCTGTTGCTGCTCTGGCCCAGTTTGAGCGCGCTGTGGGTGGCGGCTGGCGGTTTCCCGGGCTGGCACCTCGTGACGGTGTTCGTGCTCGGCACCATCCTCATGCGCAGCGCGGGCTGCTGTCTCAACGACGTGGCCGACCGCGACTTCGACAAGCATGTGAAGCGTACCGCGCAGCGGCCGGTGACGGCGGGCAAGGTCTCGGTGCGTGAGGCGCTGACGCTCGGCGCGGTGCTGGCGCTGCTGGCCTTCGGCCTGGTGCTCACGACCAACCGCGTGGCGGTGGCCTGGTCTTTCGCGGCGCTGGCCGTGGCCATCATCTATCCCTATGCCAAGCGCTTCTTTGCCATGCCGCAGGCCGTGCTGGGCGTGGCCTTCAGCTTCGGCATTCCCATGGCTTTCGCCGCCGTGCGTGGCGAGGTGTCGGCGCTGGCCTGGGGGCTGCTGATCGGCAACCTGTTCTGGGTGCTGGCCTATGACACCGAGTACGCCATGGTCGATCGGGATGACGATCTGCGCATCGGCATGAAGACCTCGGCCATCACGCTCGGACGCTGGGACGTGGTGGCGGTGACGAGCTTCTATGTGGTTCAGCTGTTGCTGTGGACCGTGTTGCTGGTCGAGCGCATGGCGCCCTGGCCCTGGTTTCTGGCCCTGGTGGTGGCCACGGCCCAGGTGGTCTGGCACCACCGCCTGATCCGCGGGCGCACACGCGAAGGCTGTTTCAAGGCCTTCCGCCTGAACCACTGGCTGGGCTTCACGCTGTTCGCCGGCATCGTGGCCGGTTACGCGTTGCGCTGAACCCGATCAATCTTTCCCGAACTCGACGCCCAGTTCGTGTGCGCGCCGCTCGGCCGCGTGCAGTGCTTTCCCGAACAGCGCCTTCATCTGACTCTCGTCCATGCTCGTGAGGGCCGCGTAGGTTGTGCCACCCTTGGACGTGACGCGCTGGCGCAGCACTTCGGGCGGCTCGCTTGAGGCCTTGGCCAGCGCGCTGGCGCCGCGGAAGGTTTCCACGGCCAGCTTGTAGGCCTGCTCGGCGGGGAGCCCCATCTCGGTGCCGGCGCTGGTCATGGCTTCCAGGAAATAGAACACATAGGCCGGACCGGAGCCCGAGAGTGCGGTCACGGCGTCGAGCTGCTCCTCGCGCTCCACCCAGAGCGATTCGCCCATGGTGGCGGTCACGCTTTCGATCAGCGTGCGGTCCTGTGCCGTGACGCCGCCGCGCGCGTACAGGCCGGTCATGCCCAGGCCGATGAGCGCCGGGGTGTTCGGCATGCTGCGCACCACGCGCTCGCTGCCCAGCCAGCGCGCAATGCTGCCGCTGGGGATGCCGGCGGCCACGCTCAGGTGCAGGGCGCCGACCACGTGCGCGCGCACCGGCACGGTGGCTTCCCTGAAGGTCTGCGGCTTGGTGGCCCAGACCACCAGGCCGACCCCCTGAAGAAAAGCCCCGGCCTGTTCGTGGGCGACGATGCCAAACTTGTCTTTCAGCGCCTGGCGCGCTTCGGCAAAGGGCTCGACCACTTCGAAGGACGAGGCCGGCCGACCCTGCTTGATCAGGCCGCCGATGATGGCGCTGGCCATGTTGCCGCCGCCGATGAATGCAATGCGTTCGCTCATGTGTTGTTCCTGGGTCGCCCAAGGTGAAATCCGGGTGTGGATTGTCGCAGTTTGCGATAACCTGCTGCCTCATGGACCACATCCTCGCCCTCGACCAGGGCACCACCAGTTCGCGTGCTTTGGTGTTCGACCGCCATGGTGCAGTCGTCGCGCTGGCGCAGCAGGAATTCAGCCAGCATTTCCCCCGGGCGGGTTGGGTCGAGCACGACGCGCAGGAGATCTGGCGCAGCCAGTTGGCCGTGGCGCGTCAGGCCCTGCAGCGGGCGGGGCTGGAGGCCCGGCAGCTGCGCGCGCTGGCCATCACCAACCAGCGCGAGACCACGGTGCTGTGGGACCGCCGCACGGGCGAGCCGGTGGCGCCGGCCATCGTCTGGCAGGATCGCCGCACGGCCGCGTTGTGCGACAGCTTGCGCCCGCGTTGGGCGGCACGCATCCAGCGCAAGACGGGGCTGGTGCTCGACGCCTATTTCTCGGCGACCAAGCTGCAGTGGTTGCTGGACCACGTGCCCGGCGCGCGCGCGCGGGCCGAAGCGGGTGAGCTGGCCTTCGGAACCATCGACAGCTGGCTGCTGTGGAACCTGACGGGTGGCAGCGTGCACGCCACCGACGCCAGCAACGCCGCGCGTACCCTGCTGTTCAACATCCACACCCTGCAGTGGGACGAGGACTTGCTGCGGCTCTTCAACATCCCGCGTGCCGTGCTGCCGCATGTGCACGCCTCCAGCGGCGTGTTCGGCGAGACCGAGGCCAGCCTGCTGGGTGCGGCCGTGCCGGTGGCCGGCATCGCGGGCGACCAGCAGGCCGCCACTTTCGGCCAGGCCTGTTTTGCGCCGGGCATGGCCAAGAACACCTATGGCACCGGCTGTTTCATGTTGATGAACACGGGGGACTCGGCCATCACCAGCCAGCACCGCCTGCTGGGCACCGTGGCCTGGCTGGGCCCGCACACGCCGGCCTGTTATGCGCTGGAGGGCTCGGTTTTCATGGCCGGCGCCACCGTGCAGTGGCTGCGCGATGGCCTGCAGATCATCCAGTCGGCCGGTGAGGTCGAGGCCCTGGCGGCTGGCGTGCCCGACACGCAGGATGTCTACCTGGTGCCGGCCTTTGCCGGCCTGGGCGCGCCCGACTGGGACGGCCATGCGCGTGGCACCCTGGTGGGCATGACACGCGGCACCACACGCGCCCATATCGCGCGCGCCGCGCTGGAGGCCATTGCCCTGCAGACGGCCGATGTCTTCCACGCCATGGGTCAGGATGCCGGCGTGCCCTTGCGCGAACTGCGCGTGGACGGCGGTGCCAGCCGCAACGATTTGCTGATGCAGATGCAGGCCGACTATCTGGGTGTGCCCGTATTGCGCCCGGCGCTCACCGAGACCACGGCTTTCGGCGCTGCGGGCCTCGCCGGTCTGGCCAGCGGCCTGTGGTCCGGCGCCGACGAGTTGTCGGCCCTGTGGCGTTTGCAGCGCCGTTTCGAGCCGCGGCTGCCGGCGGCGGCCCGGCGGGCCAAGCTTGCGCGCTGGCGCGAGGCGGTGGACCGTGCGCGCGGCTGGGCCCGGGGCTGAGCATGCAGGCCTCGACACCCCTACCCACACGGCGGGCCGATCTATTGGCGCGGCTGGCCGAACCCCGTACCTGGGACCTGGCCGTCGTGGGGGGCGGCGCCACCGGCCTGGGGGTGGCGCTGGACGCCGCAGCGCGCGGCCTCTCGGTCGTGCTGCTGGAGTCGCACGATTTCGCCAGCGGTACGTCCTCGCGCTCGACCAAGCTGCTGCATGGCGGTGTGCGCTACCTGGCGCAGGGCAATCTCTCGCTGGTGCGGGAGGCGCTGCACGAGCGCAGCACCGTGCTGCGCAACGCGCCGCACCTGGCATCCAAGTTGTCTTTCATCATGCCGTCCTATGCCTGGTGGCAGACGCCCTTCTACGGCATCGGGCTCAAGCTTTACGACCTGTTGGCAGGCCGTGCCGGCCTGGGCGCAACGAGTTTCCTGGGCCGCGCGCAGACGCTGACCGCCCTGCCCAACCTGCAGCCCGCGGGTTTGTGCGGCGGTGTGTCGTACTGGGACGGCCAGTTCGACGATGCACGCCTGGCGCTGGCGCTGGCACGCACGGCCGCGCGTGAGGGCGCGCTGTTGCTGAACTACTGCGCGGTGACGCAACTGCTGCACGAAGACGGTCGGGTGGCGGGCCTGCGCTGCGAGGATCGCGACAGCGGGCAGGGCTACGCGGTGCGTGCGCGCTGCGTCGTCAACGCCACCGGGGTCTGGGTTGACGCGCTGCGCCAGCTCGACGGCGCCGCCCTGGGGCGCAGCGTCGGCCCGGTGGTGGCGCCCAGCCAGGGCGTGCACGTGGTGGTGGACCGGGATTTCCTGCCGGGTGAGCACGCACTGCTGGTGCCGAAGACGGCTGACGGCCGGGTGCTGTTCGCCGTGCCCTGGCTGGGCAAGCTGGTGCTGGGCACCACGGACACGCCGCGCAGCGACCTGCCGCGCGAACCGCGGCCCTTGCGCGCCGAGCTCGATTTCATCCTGGGCGAGGCGGCGCGTTACCTGGCGCGCGCGCCGACCCGCGCCGATGTGAAGAGCATCTGGGTCGGCCTGCGCCCCCTGGTCCGGCCGGCGGGCGACGATTCTGACACCGGGAGTCTGAGCCGCGAACACACGGTGCTGGTCAGCGCCGCGGGCCTGGTCACCGTGACCGGTGGCAAATGGACCACCTACCGCGCCATGGCCGAGGACGTGCTGGCGCGTTGTTTCCAGGCCGGGCTGCTGCCTGAAAAGCCGGCAGGTGTGAGTGAGCAGCTGAAACTGGTGGGGGCAGAGCCGGCTGGGAACGCCCCAAGTCCGGCCATGTCTGCCCCGGCGGGCCCTCATATATATGGCAGTGAGTTGGCCCTGCTCCAGACCCTGCCGGGGGCGGGGCGGGCGTTGGCACCGGGCCTGGATGAGGCCATGGTGCGGTTTGCGGCTAGATATGAGTATGCGCTAACTGTCGAGGATGTCCTTGCCCGGCGATCCCGCCTTCTTTTCCTAGACGCGGCTTTGGCCGCATCATTGGCGCCACGGGTGGCGGCCATCCTGGCCGAGGAGACGGGGCGAGCCCCCGCGCTGGACGACTTCCTGGGCTTGGCCCGGGACTATTTAAGCTGGCCGTCCGAACAAGACGCTTGACGACCCGCTAATTGTTTGGCACAATTGCGGGCTTCGCTTGAAAAAGCTGAAGTTTCTGCCCAGCGGAAGCGGCGTGAGTGGTTCATGCCAGGGACGACGGGCCCAAGACTGACCGGTTTGCCTTGTGCTTACTGGTGCAAGTTGGGAATATTGAAATGATCCAGACTGAATCTCGGTTAGAAGTCGCCGACAACACCGGCGCGAAGTCCGTTTTGTGCATCAAGGTGCTCGGCGGTTCCAAGCGTCGCTACGCCAGTGTTGGCGATGTCATCAAGGTGAGCATCAAGGAAGCCGCTCCGCGTGGTCGCGTCAAAAAAGGCGAGATCTACAGCGCTGTGGTGGTCCGTACCGCCAAGGGCATCCGCCGTGGCGATGGCTCGCTGGTCAAGTTCGACGGCAATGCCGCCGTGCTGCTCAACAACAAGCTGGAGCCCATCGGCACCCGCATCTTCGGCCCGGTCACGCGCGAATTGCGTACCGAGAAGTTCATGAAGATCGTGTCCCTGGCTCCTGAAGTTCTCTAAGGACACGGCCATGAACAAGATTCGCAAAGGCGACGAAGTCATCGTCCTCACCGGGCGCGACAAGGGCAAGCGCGGCACGATCGCGCTGCGCAAGGACGACACCCATGTGTTGGTCGAGGGCGTGAACACGGTGAAGAAGCACACCAAGCCCAACCCCATGAAGGGTACGACCGGCGGCATCGTGGAGAAGTCCATGCCCATCCACCAGTCCAACGTGGCCATTTTCAATGCGGCGACCGGCAAGGCCGACCGCGTGGGCATCAAGCTGCTGGCTGACGGCAAACGCGTTCGCGTTTACAAGTCCAGCGGCGAAGAAATCAAGGTGGCATAAACATGGCACGTCTGCAACAACACTATCGCGAGAAGGTGGTCCCCGAGTTGACCGCCAAGTTCGGCTACAAGTCGCCCATGCAGGTGCCGCGCCTGACCAAGATCACCCTGAACATGGGTGTGAGCGAGGCCGTCGCCGACAAGAAGGTCATGGACAACGCCGTTGGCGACCTGACCAAGATCGCCGGCCAGAAGCCGGTCGTGACCAAGGCCAAGAAAGCCATCGCCGGTTTCAAGATCCGCGAAGGCCAGGCCATTGGCTGCATGGTGACCCTGCGTGGCGTCCAGATGTACGAGTTCCTGGACCGTTTCGTCACCGTGGCCCTGCCCCGCGTGCGTGACTTCCGTGGTATCTCCGGTCGCGCCTTCGATGGCCGTGGCAACTACAACATCGGCGTCAAAGAACAGATCATCTTCCCCGAAATCGAATACGACAAGGTGGATGCCCTGCGTGGTCTGAACATCAGTATCACGACGACGGCCCGGACGGACGAAGAGTGCAAGGCACTGCTCGCCGGCTTCAAATTCCCCTTCAAGAACTGAGGTGACCTGTGGCTAAAGTAGCTTTGATCGAGCGCGAGCTCAAGCGAGACAAACTGGTCGCCAAGTACGCGAAGAAACACGCGGAACTCAAGGCCATCGCCAGCGACATGAAGCGCAGCGACGAAGAGCGTGCAGCAGCCCGTCTGGGTCTGCAGAAGCTGCCGCGCAACGCCAACCCGACGCGCCAGCGCAACCGTTGCGCCATCACCGGCCGTCCGCGTGGCACGTTCCGCCAATTCGGTCTGGCTCGCGCCAAGATCCGTGAGTTGGCTTTTGCCGGTGACATCCCCGGTGTCACCAAGGCCAGCTGGTAAGCGACAGGAGATTTGAGATGAGCATGAGTGATCCCATCGCCGACCTGCTGACGCGTATCCGTAACGCGCAGATGGTGGCCAAGACCTCCGTGTCGGTGCCCTCTTCCAAAGTGAAGATCGCCATCGCGCAGGTACTGAAGGACGAGGGCTACATTGACGGCTTCCAGGTGAAGTCCGAAGGTGGCAAGTCCGAACTTGAAATTGCCTTGAAGTACTACGCCGGTCGCCCGGTGATCGAGCGCATCGAGCGCGTGAGCCGTCCCGGCCTGCGCGTGTACAAGGGCCGCGACGCCATCCCCCAGGTCCAGAACGGTCTGGGCGTGGCCATCGTGACCACCCCCAAGGGTGTCATGACCGATCGTAAGGCTCGCGCTACCGGTGTCGGCGGCGAAGTGCTTTGCTACGTGGCCTAAGGCATTGAGGAGAAACTGAAATGTCGCGCGTAGGAAAAATGCCTGTAGCCATCCCGACCGGGGTGGATGTCTCGATCAAGGCTGATCAGATCAGCGTCAAGGGTGCCGGTGGCACGCTGTCGCTGACCCAGTCGGCCCTGGTCAAGGTGAGCAACGAGGGTGGCAAGCTGAGCTTCGCCCCCGCGAACGAATCCCGTGAAGCCAATGCCATGAGCGGCACCATGCGTCAGCTGGTGAACAACATGGTCAACGGCGTGAGCAAGGGCTTCGAAAAGAAGCTGACGCTGATCGGCGTGGGTTACAAGGCCCAGGCCCAGGGCGCCAAGCTGAACCTGGCCGTGGGTTACTCCCATCCGGTGAACATCGAGATGCCCGCGGGCATCACGGTGGCCACCCCGGCCCCCACGGAAATCGTGATCAAGGGTGCAGATCGTCAGCGTGTCGGTCAGATCGCCGCTGAAATTCGTGCCGTTCGTCCTCCCGAGCCCTACAAGGGCAAGGGCATCCGTTATGCGGATGAGAAGGTCACGATCAAAGAGACCAAGAAGAAATAAGGAGCTGCACCATGATGACCAAGAAAGAGCAGCGTCTCCGCCGGGCCCGTCAGACCCGCATCCGCATTGCAACGCAAGGCGTGGCCCGTCTGACCGTGACCCGCACCAATTTGCATATCTACGCCAGCGTGATCTCCGGCGACGGCGCCAAAGTTCTGGCCAGTGCATCCACGGCCGAAGCCGACGTGCGCAAGTCGCTCGGCGCCTCGGGCAAGGGTGGCAATGCCACCGCAGCCCAGTTGATCGGCAAGCGTATCGCCGAGAAGGCCAAGGCGGCCGGCGTCGAGACGGTGGCGTTTGACCGCTCAGGTTTTGCGTACCACGGCCGCGTCAAGGCGCTGGCCGATGCGGCACGTGAAGCTGGCTTGCAGTTCTAAGCAGATCGGAATTAAAGATGGCTAAAGTTCAAGCAAAGATGCAGGGCAAAGGGGCCGAGGGTCCTGAGGACGGCCTGCGCGAGAAGATGATCGCGGTCAACCGCGTGACCAAGGTGGTCAAGGGTGGCCGTATCCTGGGTTTCGCAGCACTGACAGTGGTCGGTGACGGCGACGGTCGCGTCGGCATGGGCAAGGGCAAATCCAAGGAAGTGCCGGCTGCCGTGCAGAAGGCCATGGAAGAGGCCCGCCGCAACATGCTCAAGGTGTCGCTCAAGAACGGCACCTTGCACCACCAAGTGATGGGCCGTCACGGTGCCGCCAACGTCATGATGGCGCCGGCACCCAAGGGTACCGGCATCATCGCCGGCGGCCCGATGCGCGCCATTTTCGAAGTGATGGGCATCACCGACATCGTGGCCAAGAGCCACGGTTCGACCAATCCCTACAACATGGTTCGTGCCACGCTGGACGCGCTGAGCAACTGCAGCACCCCTGCGGGTGTGGCAGCCAAGCGCGGCAAGACCGTTGAAGAACTCTTCGCTTAATCGGGAGTTTCAGACATGACTACGCAACAAACCGTCAAAGTGCAGCTGGTTCGCAGCCCGATCGGCTGCAAGGAATCGCACCGTGCCACCGTACGTGGCCTGGGCCTGCGCAAGCTGAACAGCGTCAGCGAACTGCAGGATTCGCCTGCTGTGCGCGGCATGATCAACAAGATCAGCTATCTGGTCAAGGTTCTCTGAGAGGCTGATGATGGAACTCAATAGCATCAAGCCCGCAGCGGGCGCCAAGCACGCCAAGCGTCGCGTCGGTCGCGGCATCGGCTCCGGCCTGGGCAAGACCGCAGGTCGCGGCCACAAGGGTCAGAAATCCCGTTCGGGCGGCTACCACAAGGTCGGTTTCGAAGGCGGCCAGATGCCCATGCATCGCCGTCTGCCCAAGCGCGGCTTCAAGTCGCATCTGCTCAAGTACAACGCCGAGATCACTCTCAGTGCGCTGGAGCAGCTGGGCGCTGACACTGTCGATATTCTGACGCTCAAGCAGGCCGGTCTGGTCGGCGAGCTGGCCAAGGTGATCAAGGTCATCAAGTCCGGCGAGATCAAGAAGGCTGTCAAGCTCAATGGCATCGGTGCCACCGCTGGCGCCAAGGCTGCCATCGAGGCAGCCGGCGGCAGCGTGGCCTGAAAACTGGATCGAGAGTAGAACCAAGTGGCAACGAACGCGGCTCAGATTGCAAAAACCGGCAAGTACGGCGACCTGCGTCGCCGGCTGGTATTTTTGCTGCTCGCACTGGTGGTGTACCGCATTGGCGCGCACATTCCGGTGCCGGGCATCAATCCGGACCAGCTCAAGGCCTTGTTCGACGGCCAGCAGGGCGGCATCCTGAACCTGTTCAACATGTTCTCGGGTGGCGCGCTGTCGCGCTTCACGGTGTTTGCGCTGGGCATCATGCCGTACATCTCGGCATCGATCATCATGCAGCTGCTGACCTACGTGCTGCCCGCCTTCGAGCAGATCAAGAAGGAAGGCGAAGCCGGCCGTCGCAAGATCACCCAGTACACGCGCTATGCAACGCTGGGTCTGGCGATTTTCCAGTCGCTCGGCATTGCCGTGGCGCTGGAGAGCTCGCCCGGCCTGGTGATGGCCCCCGGTTTCGGCTTCCGCATGACGGCCGTCGTTACCCTGACGGCCGGTACCATGTTCCTGATGTGGCTGGGTGAGCAGATCACCGAGCGTGGCTTGGGCAATGGCATCTCGATCCTGATCTTCGGCGGTATCGCCGCAGGTCTGCCGGGCGCGATCGGTGGCTTGCTGGAGCTGGTGCGTACCGGCGCCATGAGCATCATCGCCGCCTTGATCATCGTGACGCTGGTGGTCCTGGTGACCTACTTCGTGGTGTTCGTCGAGCGTGGCCAGCGCAAGATCCTGGTGAACTATGCGCGGCGCCAGGTCGGCAACAAGGTCTATGGCGGCCAGTCCTCGCACCTGCCGCTCAAGCTGAACATGGCCGGTGTGATTCCGCCCATCTTCGCTTCGTCGATCATCCTGCTGCCGGCCACCGTGGTGAGCTGGTTCAGCAGCGGCGATTCGATGCTGTGGCTCAAGGACATCGCCAGCAGCCTGACTCCGGGGCAGCCCATCTATGTGATGCTGTACGCCTCCGCCATCGTGTTCTTCTGTTTCTTCTACACGGCGTTGGTGTTCAACAGCCGTGAGACGGCCGACAACCTGAAAAAGGGTGGTGCCTTCATCCCGGGCATCCGTCCGGGTGACCAGACCGCCAAGTACATCGACCGCATCCTGTTGCGTCTGACGATGGCCGGTGCGATCTACATCACTTTCGTCTGTCTGCTGCCCGAGTTTCTGATTCTGAAGTACAACGTGCCGTTCTATTTCGGCGGCACCTCGCTGCTGATCATCGTGGTGGTGACCATGGATTTCATGGCTCAGGTGCAGAACTACATGATGTCGCAGCAATATGAATCGCTGCTGAAGAAAGCCAATTTCAAGGCGACGCCAGGTGTCTGAAAGAGATGGCGAAAGACGATGTGATTCAGATGCAGGGCGAGGTGGTGGAGAACCTGCCGAACGCGACCTTCCGCGTGAAGCTGGAAAACGGCCACATCGTCCTGGGACATATTTCCGGCAAGATGCGGATGCATTACATCCGTATCCTGCCGGGTGACAAAGTGACTGTCGAGTTGACGCCTTACGACTTGACGCGAGCACGGATCGTATTCAGGGCCAAATGAATTTGCAGGTTCCGGATAGTCTGGGATCAGGCGTTAGAAGTTTTAGGAGAGTGAAATGAGAGTTTCGGCTTCGGTCAAAAAAATTTGCCGCAACTGCAAAATCATCCGCCGCAAGGGTGTGGTGCGCGTGATCTGCACGGATCCCCGCCACAAGCAGCGTCAAGGCTGATTGCAAGAGTTATAGAGGACGAAAATGGCACGTATCGCTGGCATCAACATTCCGCCGCATAAGCATGCAGAAATTGGCTTGACCGCCATCTTCGGCATCGGTCGCACGAGCGCTCGCAAGATTTGCGATGCCTGCGGCATTGCATATTCCAAGAAGATCAAGGATCTGACCGACTCTGATCTGGAAAAAATCCGCGACCAGATCGCCGGTATCACCATCGAGGGTGACCTGCGTCGCGAGACTACGATGAACATCAAGCGTTTGATGGACATCGGCTGCTACCGCGGCTTCCGTCATCGCCGTGGCCTGCCCATGCGCGGTCAGCGTACGCGTACCAATGCCCGTACCCGCAAGGGTCCGCGCAAGGGTGCCGCAGCACTGAAGAAATAAACTGGCATTGAAAGATCACCATGGCTAAAGCTCCCGCCAATAATGCCGCGCAGCGTGTGCGCAAGAAGGTTCGCAAGAACGTGGCTGACGGCGTCGCCCACGTGCACGCCTCCTTCAACAACACCATCATCACGATCACCGATCGCCAGGGCAACGCCCTGTCCTGGGCCTCGTCTGGTGGCCAGGGCTTCAAGGGTTCGCGAAAATCCACACCGTTCGCCGCCCAGGTGGCGTCCGAAGTGGCTGGCCGCGCTGCCATGGAGCAGGGTATCAAGAACCTCGATGTCGAGATCAAGGGTCCCGGTCCTGGTCGTGAATCTTCGGTGCGTGCTTTGGCCGCACTGGGCATTCGCATCAACCTGATCTCCGATGTGACGCCGGTGCCGCACAACGGCTGCCGTCCGCAGAAGCGTCGCCGCATCTAAGCGGTACGCACTTTTTTAACAAGCCCACCGCCACCGGCATTGCGCTGGTGGCTCCCGCAGGCAACTGCGGAAGTTGACATAGAAGGAAGTTCAAGTGGCACGCAATCTCGGCCCCAAGGCCAAACTCTCCCGCCGCGAAGGCACCGACCTGTTCCTCAAGAGCGCCCGCCGCTCGATCAGCGACAAGGCCAAGTTCGACTCCAAGCCCGGCCAGCACGGCCGCACCTCGGGTGCCCGCACCTCCGACTTCGGTCTGCAGCTGCGTGAAAAGCAGAAGGTCAAGCGCATGTACGGCGTGCTGGAGCGCCAGTTCCGCCGTTACTTCGAGGAAGCCGATCGCCGCAAGGGCAACACCGGTGCCAACCTGCTGTTCCTGCTGGAGTGCCGTCTGGACAACGTCGTGTACCGCATGGGTTTCGGTTCGACCCGCGCCGAAGCACGTCAGATGGTCTCGCACAAGGCGATCACCGTGAACGGCAATTCCGTGAACATCCCGTCGTACTCGGTCAAGGCCGGCGACGTGATTGCCGTGCGCGAAAAGTCGAAGAAGCAGAACCGCGTGGTGGAAGCGCTGCAATTGGCACAACAGGTCGGCATGCCGGCCTGGGTTGAGGTGAATCTGGACAAGGCCGAAGGCGCCTTCAAGAAAGTGCCCGATCGCGACGAATTCGGGTCCGATATCAACGAATCGCTGATCGTCGAGTTGTACTCGAGGTAAACAAGGTGAAACGAGGTTGCTGTGCAACCTCGGCCTTGGAGTTTTTCGTCCCTGGTCGGGAGGCATCCCGGCCAGGCGCTTCACCAGCCTTACCGGTGTAACGAGCCGGGGGTATTGACAGGAAGTCTGCATGCAAACCAGTCTGCTGAAACCCAAAGCAATCAACGTCGAACAACTCGGCCCGAACCGCGCCAAAGTGGCGCTGGAGCCGTTTGAGCGTGGCTATGGCCATACCCTGGGCAACGCGCTGCGCCGCGTCCTGCTGTCGTCGATGCCGGGTTATGCTGCCACGGAGGTGACCATCGCCGGCGTGCTGCACGAGTACTCGTCGATCGACGGCGTGCAGGAGGATGTGGTCAACATTCTGCTGAACCTCAAGGGTGTGGTGTTCAAGCTGCACAACCGTGACGAAGTCACGCTGAGCCTGCGCAAGGACGGCGAAGGCGTCGTCACCGCTGCTGACATCCAGACCCCGCACGATGTCGAGATCATCAACCCCGACCACGTGATCGCCACGCTGTCGGCCGGTGGCAAGCTCGACATGCAGATCAAGGTCGAGAAGGGCCGCGGTTATGTGCCGGGTACCATGCGCCGTTACGGCGACGAGCCGACCAAGTCGATCGGCCGCATCGTTCTGGACGCTTCGTTCTCCCCGGTCAAGCGCGTGAGCTATACCGTCGAGAGCGCCCGCGTCGAGCAGCGTACCGACCTGGACAAGCTGGTCGTCGAGATCGAGACCAACGGCGCCATCACTGCTGAAGACGCCGTGCGCGCTTCGGCCAAGATCCTGGTGGAACAGCTGGCCGTGTTTGCCCAGCTCGAGGGCAGCGAGCTCGCCGCCTTTGACGCACCGGCACCGCGTAGCGGCAGCCAGTTCGATCCGATCCTGCTGCGTCCGGTCGACGAACTCGAACTGACCGTGCGTTCGGCCAACTGCCTGAAGGCCGAGAACATCTATTACATCGGCGACCTGATCCAGCGCTCCGAGAACGAACTGCTCAAGACCCCGAACCTGGGTCGCAAGTCGCTCAACGAGATCAAGGAAGTGCTCGCTTCCCGCGGTCTGACCCTGGGCATGAAGCTCGAGAACTGGCCGCCGGCCGCGCTCGAAAAGCGGTAAACAAGGTGATAACGAGGCTGCTGAAGCAGCCTCGCCCGTTGATTTTTTAGAAGACCCGGAACCCCGGGTCGTGTGCACCGGGCAGTACCTGATACGGCTGCCTGTTTATATAAAGAAAGGAAAGCACCATGCGTCACGGACACGGTCTCCGTAAACTCAACCGCACCAGCGAGCACCGCCTCGCCATGCTGCGCAACATGATGAATTCGCTCATCGAGCACGAAGTCATCAAGACCACGGTCCCCAAGGCCAAGGAACTGCGTCGCGTGGTCGAGCCCATGATCACCCTGGCCAAGGAAGCCACGCTGGCCAACCGCCGCCTGGCGTTTGACCGCCTGCGTGACCGCGACAGCGTCACCAAGCTGTTCAACGACCTCGGCCCGCGTTTCAAGACGCGTCCGGGCGGCTACACCCGCATCCTGAAGATGGGTTTCCGCGTGGGTGACAATGCCCCCATGGCCCTGGTTGAACTGGTGGACCGTCCTGCTGAATCTTCTGAGACAGCCAAGGCAGAATAAGCTATAATGCTAGATTACCGCGCGATGGAGCAGCCTGGTAGCTCGTTGGGCTCATAACCCAAAGGTCGGAGGTTCAAATCCTCCTCGCGCAACCAACAAGGAAAAGCCCTCTTCTGAGGGCTTTTCTGCTTCTGGGCACTGTAACAAGCAGTGTCGTGAATGTAGGAGCCAGGCCAAAAGCCCGCTCCCCCTTCTTGGAACTACATATGACCACTCGCCGCCAATTCGGCCTGGCCGCAGCTTCGCTGCTGGCTGTCCCCACTCTGCTGAAGGCCCAGGGTAATAACAAGATCATCCTTGGCCAGTCGGCTGCCTTCACGGGGCCCGCAGCGGAACTGGGTATCCAGTTCCATCAGGGCGCCAGGATCTGGTTCGACCAAGTCAATGCCCAGGGCGGCGTCGCCGGCAAGACCATCGAGATCAAGACCCTGGACGACGGCTACGAGCCTGATCGTTGTGCCGCCAATACACAGAAGCTGATCTCCGAGGACGTGTTTGCGCTCTTCGGCTACATCGGCACGCCGACCAGCCTGGCAGCGCTGCCGCTGCTGAGCAAGGCGCAGGTGCCCTTCATTGCGCCCTTCACGGGTGCCATGGGTCTGCGCGAACCCTTCAACAAGCAGGTCTTTCACCTGCGTGCTTCGTACAACGACGAGACGGCGCTGATCGTCAGGCAGCTCACCAACCTGGGCCTGAAGAAGATTGCTGTTTTCTACCAGAACGACGCCTACGGCAAGGCGGGCCTGGATGGCGTGACACTCGCGCTGGAAAAGCTGAGTCTCAAGCCCGTGGCCACGGCCACGGTAGAGCGCAATTCGGTAGACGTGGCAGCTGCCGTGCGCACGATCAACGCAGCCGGGCCGGACGCCGTGGTGCAGATCAGTGCCTACAAGTCCTGTGCAGCCTATATCCGTGCAGCCCGCAAAGCCGGTTTCGGCGGCACCTTCTTCAACGTGTCCTTTGTCGGCACGCAGGCCCTGGCCGACGAGCTGGGCAAGGACGGTGCCGGCGTGGTGGTGTCGCAGGTCATGCCCTCGCCTTACTCCCTGGCGCGCCCGATCGCCCGCGAGTTTTCCGAAGCGGTGAAGAAGGCCGGCGGTAATGCGCAGGCCAACTTCTCCAGCATGGAAGGCTACCTGGCCGCCAAGGTCGTGACCGAAGGGCTCAAGCGCGCCGGGACACGCATGAACAGCCGCGAAGGCCTGATCCAGGGCATCGAAGCCATCGGCAGCCAGAGCCTGGGCGGCTTCCAGCTCAACTTCTCGGCCAGCCAGCACGTTGCGTCGAGCTTTGTCGAGCTGTCCATGCTGACCGGCGACGGACGGGTACGTACCTGAAGCAGACCGGGGAATTACCCCGGATGACAAGGGGGTAGCCGTCCGCATAGACTCTCTCCCATGAAGGTCATCGACTCCATCGTCGCCCAGGCCGCCGGCATGGCAGCCATCCGGCGCGACATTCACGCCCACCCGGAGCTCTCTTTCGAGGAGAAACGCACCGCCGAACTGGTCGCAGCCAAGCTGACGGAATGGGGTATCCCCGTGCACCGCGGCCTGGCCGGCACCGGCGTGGTGGGCGTCATCCGGCAGGGCCATTCCCCGCGTGCCATCGGCCTGCGCGCCGACATGGACGCCCTGCCCCTGCAGGAGAGCAACACTTTTTCCCACACCAGCCGGCATGACGGCAAGATGCACGCTTGCGGGCACGACGGCCATACAGCCATGCTGCTGGCCGCAGCCCAGCATCTGGCGCAGCAGCGCAATTTCGATGGCACGGTCTACCTGATCTTCCAGCCGGCCGAAGAAGGCGGCGCTGGGGCCAACGAGATGATCAAGGACGGCCTCTTCGAAAAGTTTCCGATGGACGCCGTGTTCGGCATGCACAACTGGCCCGGCATGAAGGCCGGCACCTTTGCGCTGAGCCCGGGGCCGGTCATGGCGTCGAGCAACGAGTTCAAGATCACCATCCGCGGCAAGGGTGGGCATGCGGCCATGCCGCACAACGCGGTGGATCCGGTGCTGGTGGCCTGCCAGATGGTGCAGGCCTTCCAGACCATCATCAGCCGCAACATCAAACCCATCGACGCTGGTGTGATCTCGGTCACCATGATCCATGCGGGGCACGCCAGCAACGTGATCGCTGACAGCTGCGAACTGCAGGGCACGGTGCGCACGTTCACACTGGAAGTGCTGGACCAGATCGAGGCGCGCATGCGCGAGGTGGCCGAGCACACCTGTACCGCCTTTGGCGCGCGCTGCGATTTCGAGTTCGAACGCAACTACCCGCCCACCATCAATGCCGAGCAGGCAGTGGCCTTCGCGCGCAAGGTCATGGCTGACATCGTTGGCGAGGACCATGTGCTCAAGCAGGAACCCACCATGGGCGCCGAAGACTTCGCCTACATGCTGTTGGCCAAGCCGGGTGCCTATGCCTTTATCGGCAATGGTGACGGCGTGCACCGCGAGATGGGGCATGGGGGTGGCCCCTGCACCCTGCACAACCCGAGCTACGACTTCAATGACGAACTCATCCCGCTGGGGGCGAGCTACTGGGTGCGGCTGGCCGAGGCCTGGCTGGCGCCGCAGCGCTGACGCAGCTTCAGCGTGGCAGGCAGAAACCGCGGTGGGCGGCGATCTGTAGCAGACCGTCAAAAATCAGCGTGTCGACCAGCTCGAAGGGTGTGGACAGGCTGGGTGCCATCTTCCAGCCGGCACCACCGGCCATGACGCACCATGGCTCGGCACCACAGTGCTCGCGCACATGATCGACCATGCGCTCCATGGCGCCTGCAATCGCGTAGGTGCCGCCGCTGGTCAGCGCATCGCTGGTGTTGGTGGGAAAGGGGCGCACTTCGCCTGTGGGGACGTGCAGGCCGGCGGTGCCGGATTCGAGCGCGCGCAGCATGATGCCGTGGCCCGGCAGGATGTAGCCGCCCAGGAACTTGCCATCCGGATCGATGGCTTCCACCGTGACCGCCGTGCCGACCATGGCCACCACGATGGGGCGGGGCGGCCCCATGGCCAGCATGCCGTGCCAGGCGCCGATCATGGCCACCCAGCGGTCCGGGCCGAGCCGTGCCGGATGGTCGTAGCCATTGCTCAGGCCGGCTTCCTGCCCGCTGGAGATGACCCAGTGTGGCGAGACGTCCCAGTGCTCCATCTGCGCCTCGACGCGGTGCTTGACCGCGTCACTGGCGACCACGCAGCCCAGCATGCAGCTGGGCGACGGCAGTCCGGCCCAGGCCGATTCGGCCAGGCGGTCGATGTGATCCAGGAATTCTGCCCCCTGGGCCAGGACCTGTGCGCCGGGCTGTGGCGCGTCGTACAGGGCCCACTTGAGACGGGTGTTGCCAACGTCGATGGCGAGAAAAGACATGGTTTGTGATCCGTTGGCGACGGCTCAGATCATAAAGGAAGCTCTTGGATCAGCCCTGGCGCCAGGGCAGGCCGTGGTAACGCCAGCCCCCCTTGCGGCCGCGATGCGCCAACTCGTCCGGGTCGCCCTCGAAACCTTCAAGGATGTTGTAGGCCTCCAGGCCGAGTTCCGTGGCGCGACGCGCAGCGGCAATCGACCGCACCCCGCTGCGGCACAGCAAAACGGTTTTCTGGCCGGTGGCCACGGCGGCACGCAGGCCCGCGTCGAAATCAGGGTTCGCGACCATGCCGGGCCATTGTTTCCAGGCCAGCGCGACACTCCCGGGCACGAACCCCACCCACTCGCGTTCCGCGTCGCTGCGCACGTCGACCAAGACGGCCTCACCGGCCTGCACCCATGACCAGGCCAACTGCGGTGTGATATTGCCCGCGTAGCCCTCGGCCGGGCGAACGGCCATGAGCGCAGCGCCATCGGCATCGTGACGCAGGCCGGATTGCAGGTTGGCCGGCACGGCTTCATCGATACGCCTGGGCCGGGGCAGGTTCAGGTTGTCCATGATGGCCTTGAACTCGGCCAGCGATTTGCCGGCCACCCGCGCATTGCCCGCCTTCTCGGCGCCGATGGTTGAGTGGCTGCGACCCTGGTAGTCGTGGCCAGGCCAGACCACGGTGTCGTCCGGCAGCGCGAACAGCACCTGGGTCAGGCTGTTGTAGAGCGCATCGGCACTGCCGGATTGGAAATCAGTGCGACCGCAGCCGTTGATGAGCAGGGTGTCGCCGGTGAAGACGTGGTGCTGTCCTTCGGACTCCCAGACATAGCTCATGCTGCCGGCGGTGTGTCCGGGGGTGTGCAGGGCGCGAATGTGCTGGCGGCCGAAGCGAAGCTCGGCGCCGTCCTGCAACTGGATGGCCGCCGTGCGGATGCCGCAGGCCTCGGGCGCGGCGGTCCGGGCGCCGGTGTGTTCCACCAGCAGGCTGGCGCTGGTGACATGGTCGGCATGGGCGTGGGTCTCCACCACCAGCATGAGCTGGAGGCCGTATTCGCGCAGCACGCCCAGGTCGCGCCCGAGCTGCTCGTCGACCGGATCGATGATGAGCGCCTCACGGCTATCGGTGTCGAACAGCAGGTAGGTGTAGGTACTGGAGGCGGGATCGAAGAGCTGGATCGGGTTCATGGTGCGTAGGGCATCCGGGCCGGATGCAGTAACAGTCCCCAAGGATACGCAAAAAAAGCGAGGGCCGCGTCACCGGGATGACGCGGCCCTCGCTGCCTTGCGGCAGAGCGGGATCAGACGATCTTGACGCTCAGGTTGGGCAGGCCGTCGATGTGCATCTCGATCACGTCGCCACGCACCACCGGGCCCACGTTCTCCGGTGTGCCCGAGTAGATGATGTCGCCGGGGAAAAGCTCATTGGCCTGGGAGAGCTGGCTGATCTGCTCGGCCACCGACCAGATCATCTGGTTGAGGTTGGCGTTCTGCTTGGTCTGGCCATTGACCTTGAGCCAGATGTTGCCCTTGGTGAAGTGCTCGACCTTGCCGAGCTTGTGCACGGCGCCGATGGGCGCCGACTTGTCGAAGCTCTTGCCGATTTCCCAGGGCTTTTTCTGGTCACCCATGGCGCGCTGCAGATCGCGTCGTGTCATGTCCAGGCCCAGGGTGTAACCGTAGACCAGATCGAGCGCCTTTTCCACCGGGATGTTGCGTCCGCCCTTGCCCAGGCAAGCCACCAGTTCCGCTTCGTAGTGGTAGTTCTTGGTCAGCGAAGGGTAGGGGTGGTCGGCCACGGTGCCGGCAGCCACGTGCTGGATGGCGTCGGTCGGCTTCTGGAAGAAAAAGGGCGGTTCGCGGTCCGGGTTGGAGCCCATTTCAATCGCATGGGCCCGGTAGTTGCGGCCTATGCAATAGATGCGGCGCACCGGGAACATCTCGTCGCTGCCGACGATGGGGATGTAGGTGTCGCTGACCTCGAAGGGGGTCTTGGCCTTGTTCTGTGCCACGCCCGGCAGGGCGCAACCCGCCAGTGCACCGGTGGTGACCAGGGCCGTGTTCTGGAAAAAATGACGTCGATCCATGAAAGTCTCCTCGTTGGAAATGGTTTTGATGTGGGTGAGCACAACAGATTTGTACCAGTGTCTGCAGGGGAATGGGTATCGATTAGTGAAAACAGTTTCCCTGGAAGTGTGTGCAATATTGGTGAAAACCCCTAGGTGTATTCCACAGCGCACAGGCGCAGAATCCGGCCGGACAGTAAGTAAACTGATTGTTCTGTCCCCCCACTAGGAGATCACTTTGACCGATAACAAAACCCCCAATCGCCGCAGCCTGCTCAAGGGCGTTGCCGTCGCCGCTGGCGCCATGGCCGCCCCGATGGTTGCCACTGCACAGACCACCACCTCCCTGCGCTTCCAGAGCACCTGGCCGTCCAAGGACATCTTTCACGAGTACGCCAGCGACTTCGCCAAGAAGGTCAATGACATGGCCAGCGGCAAGCTCAAGATCGAAGTGCTGCCTGCCGGCTCCGTCGTGCCGGCCTTCCAGCTGCTCGAAGCCGTGAACAAGGGCACGCTGGACGGCGGCCATGGCGTGGTGGCCTACCACTACGGCAAGAACTCGGCCCTGGCCCTCTGGGGTTCCGGTCCGTCCTTCGGCATGGACCCCAACATGCTGCTGGCCTGGCACAACTACGGCGGCGGCAAGGCCCTGCTGGAAGAGATCTACAAGTCCATCAACATGGACGTCGTCTCCTACCTGTACGGCCCCATGCCCACCCAGCCCTTCGGCTGGTTCAAGAAGCCGATCACCAAGGTGGCCGACGTCAAGGGCACCAAGTTCCGTACCGTGGGCCTGGCCGTTGACATGTACACCGACATGGGTGCTGCAGTGAACCCGCTGCCCGGCGGCGAAATCGTGCCGGCCCTGGACCGCGGCCTGATCGACGGCGCCGAGTTCAACAACGCATCCTCCGACCGTCTGCTGGGCTTCCCCGACGTGGTGAAGAACTGCATGCTGCAGAGCTTCCACCAGTCCGGCGAACAGTTCGAAATCCTGTTCAACAAGAGCAAGCTCAACGCCCTGCCGGCCGAACTCAAGTCCATCATCGACTACGCCGTGCAGGCCGCCAGCGCCGACATGAGCTGGAAGGCGATCGAGCGCAATTCCAAGGACTACATCGAGCTCAAGAAGGCCGGTATCAAGTTCTACAAGACCCCGAACGCCGTGCTGCAGGCGCAGCTGGCCTCCTGGGACAAGATCATGGCCAAGAAGGGCGGCGAGAACGCGCTGTTCCAGAAGGTGCTGGATTCGCAGCGTGCCTACGCAGAGCGCGCCACCCAGTGGCAGAGCGACTACACCGTCGATTTCAAGATGGCTTCCAACCATTACTTCGGCAAGAAGACCGCCAAGAAGGCCTGATGGCCTGAGCGGATAAAATCCGCGCTCGCCCTCCGAGGGCGCTGTGGTGCAGACCATGGCGCCCTCAGTTCATTCTGACACTCTGACTACAACCTGACCTGCTGGGAACACTATGCAGAATTTCCTGCTCGCGGTCGATCGCCTGTCCACCTGGATAGGCAAGATCTTTGCCTGGACCGCCCTTATCCTTACCCTCACGATCAGTTGGGAGGTGTTCTCGCGTTATGCGCTGAACCAACCCCACGCCTGGATGCTGGACTTCCAGATCATGATGTACGGCACGCTCTTCATGACGGCTGGCGCCTACACGCTGTCCAAGAACGGCCATGTGCGCGGTGACGTGCTCTATGGTTTCTTCCGCCCGCGCACACAGGCCACGCTCGATCTGATCCTCTATTTCATCTTCTTCCTGCCCGGCATCACCGCGCTGACATGGGCTGGCTGGACCTACTTCAACGAATCGCTGGTGATCCGCGAGCAGACCTTCTCGGCTGAAGCGCTGCCGGTCTACCCCTTCAAGTTCATCATCCCGCTCTCGGGTGGTTTGCTGCTGCTCCAGGGTATCGTCGAGATCATCCGTTGCATTCAGTGCATCCGTGACGGCGAATGGCCCTCGCGCGAAGAAGACGTCGAGGAAGTCGACGTCGAAAAGCTAAAGGAAATGGTTCACGTGAAAGACGAAGACATCCAGGCGCTGGACAAGTACGTCGTGAAGGAAGGCGCCCACAAATGAAGATCCGCAAAGAACTCTGGTTCGGCTTCACCCTCATGGGGCTGATCATCCTGGCCGCCCTGACCATGCTGGTCAGCGTCGACAAGATCACCAACGGCCACATCGGCCTGCTGATGCTCTCGCTCGTGGTCGTGGCCATCATGCTGGGCTTTCCCACGGCGTTCACGCTGATGGGCATGGGCATGATCTTCACCTGGGTCGCCTATGAGGAAAACACGACCAAGACACTGGACCTGATGGTGTCCGCGGCCTACAAGGTCATGAGCAACGACGTGCTGATCTCGATCCCGCTGTTCGTGTTCATGGGCTACCTGGTCGAACGTGCCAACCTGATCGAAAAGCTGTTCCGCAGCCTGCACCTGGCCCTGGCGCGCCTGCCCGGCGCCCTGGCCGTCGCCACGCTGGTGACCTGCGCCGTGTTCGCCACGGCCACCGGCATCGTCGGTGCCGTGGTCACGCTCATGGGCCTGCTGGCCCTGCCGCAGATGCTGCGCGCGGGTTACGACGTCAAGATGTCGGCCGGTGCCATCACGGCCGGTGGCTGCCTGGGCATCCTGATCCCGCCCTCGGTCATGCTGATCGTCTATGGCGCCACCGCCGGCGTGTCCGTGGTGCAGCTGTATGCGGGTGCCTTTTTCCCGGGCCTGATGCTGGCCGGTCTGTACATCCTGTACGTGATCATCGTGGCCAAGTTCAAGCCGCACATGGCTCCGCCGCTGACCGAGAAGGAACGCTACATTCCGCTGCCGCCGCTGCTGGAGAAAGTGGCCCCTGCGCACACCTCGCTGGCGCTGCCGGCCCTGCTCAAGGCCCTCAAGGGCCAGCGCAATGCCGATGTGCCCACCAGCTATCTGCTCAAGCAGCTGGGTGTGGTGCTGATGCCCCTGATCCTGTTTGTCTTCGTGGCCTTGTGGAGCTACGCCAGCGTCACCACCGTGCCGCCGGTCGAAGAGGTGAGCTCGCTGCAAGTCATGGGCGCCGGCAATGCCGACGAAGCCGCTGATGCGGACGAAGGCGGCCTGGCCGTGCCCCCGGGCACCGAGGCAGAAGAGATCGACAAGGCTGAAGCCGAGTCCGCGCCTGCGCTGGCCGAACCCGCCGAGCCGGTGGCCGCTGCCGCTGCGGCGCCGACCAGCCAGCCCGCCCCGGCCGGCTTCTGGATCGGTACTGGCGTCGGCGCGCTGGCGCTGGCTGTCTACTACGGCCTGCTGAGCTTCACGCGGTTTGAAGTCTTCAAGATGCTGCTGACCAGCTTCTTCCCGCTGCTGGTGCTGATCCTGGCCGTGCTGGGCTCCATCGTCATGGGCCTGGCCACGCCGACCGAAGCGGCCGCCGTCGGCGCGCTGGGCGGTTTCCTGCTGGCGGCGGCGTACAAGAAGCTCACGCTGAGTGTGGTGACCGAGAGCGTGTTCCTGACCGCCAAGACCTCGGCCATGGTGTGCTGGCTCTTCGTCGGCTCCGCCATCTTCTCCGCGGCTTTCGCCCTGCTGGGCGGCCAGGAGCTGGTGGAGAACTGGGTCATGTCGATGAACCTGACCAAGACCCAGTTCCTGGTGCTCAGCCAGGTCATCATCTTCATCCTGGGCTGGCCGCTGGAGTGGACCGAGATCATCGTGATCTTCATGCCCATCTTCATCCCGCTGCTGGACAACTTCGGTGTCGATCCGCTGTTCTTCGGCCTGCTCGTGGCCCTGAACCTGCAGACCGCCTTCCTGAGCCCGCCGGTGGCCATGGCGGCCTTCTACCTGAAGGGCGTGAGCCCGCCGCACGTGACGCTGAACCAGATCTTTGCCGGCATGTTGCCTTTCATGGGCATCCAGGTGTTTGCCATCATCCTGCTGTACAACTTCCCTGCCATCGGCCTGTGGCTGCCGCAGGTGCTGTACAAGTAATCAGCCGTACGCTGGTGGATCGATCAAGGGGCGCGCAAGCGCCCCTTTTTCTTGGTCGGTCAGCCGGGAAACGGTAAGATTGACGTTTACGTAAACGTCAACGTGGGTACACCATGACCGACCTGTCCGCCGACTTCAAGGCCCTCGCGAATTACCGTCCCACGCACAAGGTGCGTTTTGTCACCGCAGCCAGCCTGTTCGACGGGCACGATGCGGCCATCAACATCATGCGCCGCATCCTGCAGGGCATGGGCGCCGAGGTCATCCACCTGGGGCACAACCGCAGCGTGGACGAGGTCGTCACGGCCGCACTGCAGGAAGACGTGCAGGGCATCGCCATCAGCTCCTACCAGGGCGGTCACGTCGAGTACTTCAAGTACATGATGGACCTGCTCAAGGCGCGCGGCGGCGCCCACATCCAGGTTTTCGGCGGCGGCGGCGGAGTGATCGTGCCCACCGAGATCCGCGAGTTGCAGGCTTACGGCGTGACGCGCATCTACAGCCCCGAGGATGGTCAGCGCATGGGCCTGGCCGGCATGATCGGCGAGATGGTCATGCGCTGCGACCGGGACATCAGCGCCCTGGCACCGAAAAAGATCGACGCCCTTCAGGGCCATGGCGAGGCCGCCTGGCGCGCGCTGGCCCAGCTCATGACGGCACTGGAGAACGGCAGCGCCGATGCGGGGCTGGTCGCACGCTTGCGTGAGCAAGCGGCCGCCAGGAAGGTTCCCGTGCTGGGCATCACCGGCACCGGCGGCGCCGGCAAGAGCTCGCTTACGGATGAGCTGATCCGCCGCCTGCGCCTGGACCAAGGCGATGCGCTGCGTGTGGCCGTGATCAGCATCGACCCCTCGCGCCGCAAGAGTGGCGGCGCCTTGCTGGGTGACCGCATCCGCATGAACGCGATTTCCCCTTGGGCGCAGGGACCACGTGTTTTCATGCGCTCACTCGCCACACGCGATGCCGGCAGCGAGATCAGCGCGGCCCTGCCCGATGTGGTGGCCGCCTGCAAGTGCGCCGGCTTCGACCTCATCGTGGTCGAGACCTCGGGCATCGGCCAGGGCGACGCCGCCATCGTGCCGCATGTGGATGTGCCGCTGTACGTGATGACACCCGAGTTCGGCGCCGCCAGCCAGCTCGAAAAGATCGACATGCTGGACTTCGCCGAGTTCGTGGCCATCAACAAGTTCGACCGCAAGGGCGCGCCCGACGCCCTGCGCGACGTGGCCAAGCAGGTGCAGCGCAACCGCGAAGCCTGGAGCATCCCGCCCGAGCAGATGCCGGTCTTCGGCACCATGGCCGCGCGCTTCAACGACGACGGTGTGACCGCGCTCTACCAGGCCCTCAAGGTACGGCTGGGCGCATTGGGCCTGAAGCTCGAAACCGGCCGCCTGCCGGTTGTGAGCGTGCGCCACAGCAGCAACCAGAGCCCCATCGTGCCCGGTGCCCGTACGCGTTACCTGGCCGAGATTTCCGACACGGTGCGTGGCTACAAGCGCCGTGCGCGGTCCCAGGCCCGCCTGGCGCGCGAGATCCAGCAGCTCAACGCGGCCGCGGCCATGCTCAAGCAGGACAAACCGGATCGCGCCAAGGCCGCCGAGGCGGCGATCGATCTGGCGCAGTCGCGCCAGCTGCAGATGGATGCCGATGCCAGCCGCCTGCTGGCCCAGTGGCCCGCCATGCAACAGGCCTATGCGGGTGACGAGTACGTGGTGAAGATTCGCGACAAGGAGATCCGCACCGCGCTGACCACCAAGTCACTCTCGGGCACCACCATCCGCAAGGTGGCGCTGCCGCAATACGAGGACCACGGCGAAATCCTCAAGTGGCTGATGCTGGATAACGTGCCCGGCAGCTACCCCTACACGGCCGGCACCTTTGCCTTCAAACGTGAGAACGAAGACCCCACGCGCATGTTCGCAGGCGAGGGCGACCCCTTTCGCACCAACAAGCGCTTCAAGCTGCTGAGCGCCAACATGCCGGCCAAGCGCCTGTCCACGGCCTTCGACTCGGTCACGCTTTACGGCAACGACCCGGACCCGCGCCCCGACATCTACGGCAAGGTCGGCAACTCGGGCGTGAGCATTGCCACGCTGGACGACATGAAGGTGCTCTACGGGGGCTTCGACCTCTGCGACCCGGCCACGTCCGTGAGCATGACCATCAACGGCCCGGCGCCCACCATCCTGGCCATGTTCATGAACACGGCCATCGACCAGTACCTGGCCAAATTCAAGACCGACAACGGCCGCGTGCCCACCGACACCGAAGCCGAAAAGATCCGCGAGTGGGTGCTGGAGAACGTGCGCGGCACCGTGCAGGCCGACATCCTCAAGGAAGACCAGGGCCAGAACACCTGCATCTTCTCCACCGAGTTCTCGCTCAAGGTCATGGGCGACATCGCCGAGTTTTTCGTGCACCACGGTGTGCGCAATTTTTACAGCGTGTCCATCAGCGGTTATCACATCGCCGAAGCCGGCGCCAACCCCATCAGCCAGCTGGCCTTCACCCTGTCCAACGGCCTGACGCTGGTGGAAGCGTATCTCGCGCGCGGCATGCACATCGACGACTTCGCGCCCAACCTGTCCTTCTTCTTCTCCAACGGCATGGACCCCGAGTACACCGTGATGGGCCGCGTGGCGCGCCGCATCTGGGCCGTGGCCATGAAGGAGAAGTACGGCGCGAATGAACGGTCGCAGAAGTTGAAATACCACATTCAGACCAGCGGCCGCAGCCTGCACGCGCAGGAGATCCAGTTCAACGACATCCGTACTACGCTGCAGGCCCTGATTGCCATCTACGACAACTGCAACTCGCTGCACACCAACGCCTTCGACGAGGCCATCACCACGCCCACGGAAGATTCCGTGCGCCGTGCGATGGCCATCCAGCTCATCATCAACCGCGAGTGGGGGCTGGCGAAAAACGAGAACCCCAGTCAGGGCGCTTTCATCATCGAGGAGCTGACCGAGCTGGTGGAAGAGGCCGTGCTGGCCGAGTTCGAGCGCATCAGCGAGCGCGGTGGTGTGCTGGGCGCCATGGAGACCGGCTACCAGCGCGGCAAGATCCAGGACGAGAGCATGACCTACGAGATGCTCAAGCACACCGGCGAGCTGCCCATCATCGGTGTCAACACCTTCCGCAACCCGCACGGCGACACCGTGATGGAGAAGCTGGAGCTGGCGCGCTCGACCGACGAGGAAAAGCAGAGCCAGCTCAAGCGCCTGGCCGACTTCCACGCGCGCCACGCCGACGAATCGCCGGCCCAGCTGCAACGCCTGCAGCAGGCCGTGATCGAGAACCGCAATGTGTTCGCGGTGCTGATGGACGCGGTGCGTGTCTGCTCCCTGGGCCAGATCACCACTGCGCTGTTCGAGGTCGGCGGCCAGTACCGCCGGAACATGTAAACCCTATTGCTGCTTGGCCAGCGGCAGGTTGAGCAGCAGGTTCTGCGGCTTCAGGCGCAGCAGGCCCTGCGCGTTCATGGCCAGGCCCAGGTAGACCGGTTTGCCCGCCAGTTCGGCCTGCATCTGGGCCGGGTCGGCAAAGCTCAGGCGGAACAGGCTGACCAGGCGCTGCATGCGCTCGGGCTCCACCGTCTGCTCTTCGTACAGATCGTTGAGGATGGCCGTGGCCTCGGTGTCCAGGCCGATGTGCCAGCGCCAGGCCGTATCGTCCACGCGCGCCAGCGGCTCGATCGTCACTTCCACGCCCAGCAGGTGCTGCACCCAGAGTTCCAGCACCCGCGCCAGCGCCTTCAGGCCGCTGCGTGCGCGTGTCATGCGCAGGGTCAGGCCGTGGCTCAGCTCCTGCTGCACTTCGTGCGTGAGGTCCAGCAGGTAGTGGTAACGCTCGCTGCGTTCCCAGTAACGTGCGGCGTTCGATGCATCGAGCACGGCCAGCTCGGCCTCGCGTAGCCGGGACTTGTTTTCCATCAGCAGGCGGCCGATCTCGCCCAGGCCGGCGTTCTCGCTGTACAGGTCCACCACGGCCTGGTCGGCGGCCAGCACCTGGCCCTCCTGCACGGTCAGGCGCTGCGGGCGGAACAGCAGCTCGGCCGCACGCAGCTGCTGCGCGTCCTCGTTGTCCGCCAGCAGGCCGCGCAGCATGGCCTGCACGATCAGGTCGATGAAGAGCGGGGGGATGGTGATGCGGCCGCTGCGCATGAGCTGCAGGTAATACGCCTCCAGCGTGCCGGCAGCCAGCAGGGCGTCGCGGAAGTCCAGGAAAAACTGGTAGTTGTCACGCGCATCGGCGTCCTTGAAACGCGCCAGTGTTTCCGGCGCGACCGACTGCAGCGGATCGTCCCGCAGGGCCTGGTGCAGCCGGCGTTCGGCCTTGCAGGACTCGGGGACCAGGGCCAGCTCGGGCCGGTCGAGGAACAGGCGTAGGTAGTCCGGCGTGACGAGCAGCCAGCCCTGCGCATTGCGTTGCAGGCGGTCGTAACCGCAGGAAGGCCAGAAGTTCATGGCCGCGGCGCTGTCGGTGCCGGTGCGGTGGGGATCAGCCGGCCTTGGGCCAGCAGGCGCAGCGTGGACAGTGCGAGGAAGGCGATGACCACCGAGGCCAGGGCCAGGCCGACGGCGGCGACGGCCGGCGGCCAGGCGCCACGGTAGACCACCTCGATCAGGACGGCGGCAAAAGCCGCTACCGGGAAGGAAAAGGACCAGAACCCGATGGCGAAGGGCAGGTGCCCCCACCACTTGTAGCGTGCCATGACCGCCACCAGCGGCCCGGCCGCGATGCCCAGGCCGATGATGAGCAGCTCACCCGGCAGCTGCGGCCACAGCGTGGCCACCGTCAGCGTGCCCACCGTGGCAGGCGCCAGTTCCAGGCCGATGGTGGGGCGCAGGGCCTCGGGCATGGCGCCTTCGAACAGGCGGTTGAGCACGCGGATCTCCAGCAGCGCCCAGCTGACCAGGCCCATGCCCAGGAGCAGGGCGGCCCAGCCCGGGTAACCCAGCACCTGCAGGGCCATGCCGCCCACATAACCGCCGGCGACCGGGGGTACATAAAGTGCCGGGGTGACCGCACCGGCGGGCAAGGAGGCGTTGGTGATGATGGCCACGATGCGGATGGCAATCACCCCTTGCATCGCCAGCGTGGCCAGCAGCAGGAGCAGCCAGCCGGCATGGCCGGGTGTGCCGAAATAGATGATGCACAGCAGGATGGACAGTGGCACCAGCGCCATCAGCGAGCCGGCCAGCGGGTGGGTGAACTCGGCGGCGATGGTCTGCGGATGCCGCAGGCATTTGGCCAGATAGATCAGCAGCAGGACAGCCAGGACGGCCAGGGCGGACCAGGCCAGCAGGTCGCCGACGTCGCGGGCCCAGGCCCAGCCGAATTGCGTGGCACGGCGCCAGGCGCCACCGAGCGCCAGCAGGCCAACGGGGATGGCAAAAAGACCGACAGGAAAACGCAGGAGCCAGGACGGGATATGCATGCGCCCGATGCTAGCAGCACCGCGGGCCGCGCCAGCGGCTCAGTGGTTGCTGAGCTCGCCCGGAATGGTCTCTTCGTCCAGTTCGTCGTCGACCGGGTTGACGGCGTAGGGGATCAGGGGTTTGTCCAGCGGGCGCAGCTTGTGGCGGCGCAGTGCACGCAGGGACTTGGAATGCTCCATGGCCTGGAGCACGATCTCCGGCTCCATCATGAGGCTGAAGGGGTTGAGCGAAATGGGGTTGGTTCTCACAGGTTTTCCTTGCATCACATCATTTGCGGATGTGGTGCAATCACTCTAGGCCCCGTGTCAGCCAACTTGAATCGGCATCTGCCGGTTTCGCGTGTCGGAATTTACCTGACAAGCACCTCTGCTGTGCCTGACACCGGCGCTCAGCCGGCCGCGCGGATCAGCGCGGCGGCCTTCTCGGCCATCATGATCACCGGTGCGTTGGTATTGCCGCCCACCAGGCCGGGCATGACCGAAGCATCCACCACCCGCAGGCCCTGCAGCCCGTGCACGCGCAGCTGCGCATCCACCACGTCCAGCGGGCCCGGCCCCATGCGACAGCTGCCCACCGGGTGGTAGATGGTGTCGGCATGGTTGCGGATGAATTCCTCGATCTGCGCGTCGCTTTGTGCGCCGGCCGAGGCCGGCAGCTCGCGCGCGCCGAAACGCGCCAGCGCCGGTTGCGACAGGATGCTGCGCATCAGCTTGAAGCCGCGGATCAGCCGGTCCATGTCGTCGCGCTCGGCCAGGAAGGCCGGGTCGATCAGCGGCGCGGCCAGCGGGTCGGCTTGGCCCAAGCGCACGCTGCCGCGGCTTTTCGGGCGCAGCAGGCAGACATGGCAGGAATAACCGTGGCCCGTGGTCGTGGTGCGGCCGTGGTTTACCAGCTTGCCCACCACGAAGTGCAGCTGCAGATCGGGGATGGGCTCGCTGGCCTGGCTGCGGATGAAACCGCCGGCCTCGGCGAAGTTGGTGGTCAGCATGCCGCTGCGCTGGCGGCGCCACTCGAAGATGCCGCGCACCATGTTGAGCGCGCCCTTGAAGGACAGGCCGAACAGGTCGGTCAGCTGCGGCGCGTCGTAGACCAGCACCACGTCCACGTGGTCCTGCAGATTGCAGCCCACGCCGGGCAGCTCGTGCAAGGGCGTGATGCCGTGCCCGCGCAGCTGGTCCGCCGCGCCGATGCCCGAGAGCATCAGCAGTTGCGGCGAGAGCAGGGCGCCGGCGCTCAGCAGCACCTCGCGGCTGGCGCGCAGTTCGCGCTGCTGGCCGTCCTGCACGAACGCCACGCCCACGGCACGCTTTCCTTCCAGCAGGATGCGCGTGGCATGCGCGCCGGTGAGCACGTGCAGGTTGGCGCGTGTACGGTGGGGTGTGAGGTAGGCCTTGGCGGCGCTGTAGCGCTCGCCGTTCTTGTGCGTGACCTGGTACAGGCCCACGCCTTCCTGCCCGGCGCCGTTGAAGTCGGGGTTGTGCGCATAACCGGCCTGGATGCCGGCCTGCACGAAGTCCGGGCTGTGGCGGTTGGGGCAACGCAGATCCATCACGTTGAGCGGGCCGCCGCTGCCGTGGAAATCGTCCGCACCGCGTTCGTTGTGTTCGGCCCGCTTGAAAAAAGGCAGCACGTCGGACCAGGCCCAGCCGGGGTTGCCCTGGGCGGCCCAGTCGTCGTAGTCGCGCGGGTGGCCGCGCGTGTAGATCATGGCGTTGACCGAACTGGAGCCGCCCAGCACCTTGCCGCGCGGCTGGTAACCGCGCCGGCCATTCAGGCCGGCCTGCGGCACGGTCTGCAGGCCCCAGTTGGCCTGGCCGCTCTTGGCCAGCAGCGCCAGGCCGGCCGGGCAATGGATCAGCACGCTGTCGTCACGCGGGCCGGCCTCCAGCAGTGCCACCTGCACGCCCGGGTCTTCCGACAGGCGCGCCGCCAGGACGCAGCCGGCCGAGCCGCCGCCGATGATGATGTAGTCGTACATGAACAGTCTCCCGCTGCTGGCATGTTAGCGACAGACCCCCGGTTGCTGCCCCGGGTGATACCCGCATGCCGGCTTGACTTGCATCAAAAGCCAGGTGCAAACCCCCTGTTCAGTCCGGTACGGCAAGGCATACTGCCAGCATGCGACTGGCCTTGTTGTCCGACCTTCATGCCAACCTCCAGGCCCTGGAGGCCTGCCTGGCACATGCCCAGGCGCAGGGTGCCGAGCGGCTGGCCTTCCTGGGTGACCTGGTCGGTTATGGCGCCGACCCGGGGCCCGTGGTGCGTCGCATCATGGATCTGGCCGACGAAGGGGCCCTGGTGCTCAAGGGCAACCACGACGACATGGCGGCCCATCCACCCGCGGGCAACACCACCCTGGGCGAGAGCACGGCCTGGTGGACGCACGAACAGCTCGATGTCGTGCAGCGCGCCTTCCTGGCCGGGCTGCCCATGACCGTGCAGGACGATCGCGTGCTGCTGGTGCACGCCACCGCCGATGAACCCGCGCTCTGGCGTTATGTCTATGACGCGCAGGTGGCCGCCCTCAGCCTGGAAGCTGCCGGCAAGCTCGAGGGAGTGCGCTACGTCTTTGGCGGCCACGTGCACCGCCAGTCGCTCTATTACCGTGGTGCGGACGACAAGCTCATCTCCTTCGTGCCCACGGCCGGCGTGGCGGTGCCGGTGTCGGCCCGGCGGCACTGGCTCGCCACCATCGGCTCGGTCGGACAGCCGCGTGACGGTAGTCCCAAGGCCATGTACGCGGTGTTCGACACCACGCAGGCACAACTGACTTTCCACCGGGTGGCCTACGACCACCACGCGGCCGCCGAGGCGATCCGCGACGCCGGCCTGCCCGACTTCTTTGCCGACCGCCTGGAGCTGGGACGATGAAACTGCTGGAGCCTGGCAGCGAACTGGATGGTTTCGTGGTGGAGGAGTGCATCCACCACGGCAGCATGGCCCACATCTACCGCGTGCACTACGCCAACGGCGCTCCCGATCCCGGCTTCCCCCTGGCCATGAAAGTGCCGCGCATGGCCGAGGGCGACGGCGCGGAAAACATCGTGAGCTTCGAGGTCGAGCACCAGATCCTGCAGGCCCTGAGCGGCCCGCACGTGCCGCGTTTTGTCGCGGCCGGTGACCTGGAGCGCCTGCCCTATCTGGTCATGGAGTACGTGCCCGGCCGCACCCTGGAGCACTGGCTGGAGCAGCCTGAGTCGACGCCCATCGAGGAAGTGGTGGCGCTGGGCGTGGCCCTGGCCCATGCCGTGCACAGCCTGCACCAGCAGAACACCGTGCACCTGGACCTCAAGCCGGCCAATGTGCTGGTGCGCGATGATGGCCGCGTGCTGCTGCTGGACTTCGGCCTGTCCTGCCACGCGCACTACCCCGACCTGCTGGCCGAGGAGCTGCGCCGCGCGGTCGGCTCGCCGGCCTGGATGGCCCCCGAACAGGTGGTGGGCGTGCGCGGCGACCCGCGCAGCGACGTCTTCGCCATCGGCGTGATGCTCTACCAGCTGCTCACGCGCGAGCTGCCCTTCGGCGAGCCCGTGACGGCCGGCGGCCTGCGCCAGCGCCTGTGGATGGAGCCGCCGCCGCCGCGCCGTTACCGCCCCGAGCTGCCGGCCTGGCTGCAGGAAGTGGTGCTGCGCTGCCTGGCGCCCGAGGCCGCGCAACGCTACCCGTCCGCAGCCCACCTGGCCTTCGACCTGCAGCACCCGCAGCAGGTGCGTATGAGCGCGCGCGGCGAACGACGACACGGCGCCGGGGCCTGGTTCCTCTTCAAGCGCTGGGTGCGCGCTGCCGGTTTGCACTACCAGCCCAGCCCGCTGCCCGAGCGCCAGATTGCCGAGGTGCCCATCGTTCTGGTGGCCGTGCCGCACCAGGACGTGAGCGATGCCACGCTCTATTCGCTGCGCGAGGCGGCGGCGCGTTCGCTGGGCACGCGCCCCGGCGCGCGCCTGGCCTGCGTCACGGTCATCTCTCCCGGTGCGACCAGCTCGGTCAGCGAGCGCGACAGCGAAACCAGTGTGCACCGGCGCTATCTGACACAGCTCAGGCTGTGGGCCCAGCCGCTGGAGCGGCCCGGGCACCAGACCTCCTGCCACGTGCTGGAGTCAGGTGACGTGGCGCAGGCGCTGATCGACTACGCGCGCGGCAACCGCGTGAGCGTCATCGTCATGGGGGCGGCCACGCACGGCCTGAAGACCCAGCGTTTCATCGCCACCGTGCCCATCAAGGTGGCCATGGACGCGCCCTGCACCGTCATCCTCGTCAAGCAGACCCTGCCCTTCGAGCAGCTGGCGACGCCCATGGAAGAAAAAGTCAGAGGCTGAAGTGCTTGCGCACCATGCGCGTGAGCAGGGCCTGCAGCTGTTCCTCGTCGGCCTCGGTCAGTGTGCGGTAGACCGTGGCGGCCTGCTGGTCGAAGACCTGCACCAGGTGCGGGTCGAAATGCTTGCCGGATTCCGCGCGCAGGGCCGCCATGGCGGTTTCAAGGGGCACCGGTTCCTTGTAGGGCCGGCGCGAGCACAGCGCATCGAACACGTCGGCAATCGCGAAGATGCGCGCCACCATCGGGATGTCGGTGCCCGCCAGGCCGCGCGGGTAGCCGCTGCCGTCCCACTTCTCGTGGTGGCCGGCCACCACGGCCTGGCCGCCGGCCAGCCAGCCCGAACCGCTGACGATGTCCTCGCCCGCGGCCACATGCGTGTGCATGATGAGCATTTCCTCATGACTCAGCGGGCCGGGTTTGAGCAGGATGTGCTCGGGGATGCCGATCTTGCCCACGTCGTGCAGGAAGCTGCCGACGATCAGCTCCTGCATGCGTGTGCCGTGCAGGCCCACGGCCTCGGCCAGCGTGGCCGAGATCCAGGCCACGCGGTAGTTGTGGATGCCGTTGTCCGAATCGCGCCGCGCGATGGCGCGGCCCAACGCCTCCATCATCGCGATGTGCGACTCCAGCAGCTCCCGCTGGCGGCTCTGGCTGTCGCGGTTCAGGCGCAGCACCAGCGGGTAGAGAGCGGCGCCGCACAGCAGCACGGCCAGTGCCGTCAGCAGGCCCGTGCGGCGCGCGTCGGCCAGCATGCGCGCGCGCTGCCAGTCCGGCACCAGGCGAGCACCCTCGAAATAAGCGGCCAGCGCCTGGCCCTCGCTGCGCAGCGGGATGAACAGGAGCAGCACCGGGCGGCGTCCGGGCAGCCAGCGCCGCTCAAACCAGGGTTGGGTGTAGTTGCGCGCGTTGCGCGGCGGCAGCTCGGCATCGAGTGCGCGGCCATCGGCGCTGAACTGCTCGGCCATCAGCAGGCCGCCGGCGGTGTAGATCTGTGCGATGTCGAAATGGCTGGCGGCCAGCGCCTGCGCCGCGGCCTGCGCATTGCGCGTGGCCAACACGCCCTCGGGGCGGTAGGTCTCGTGGCGCAGCAGGCGCTGCGTGTCTTCGGTGGCCTGGGCCACCAGCGTGTCCTCGGCCTTGTCGTGGGCGATGAAGCCCGCCGCCAGGCCGGCCAGCGCGGCCACGGCCAGCGCCACGCCAGCGGTGCCGAGCGCGAGCTTGCGGTGGAAAGGAAGCAGGGGCGACATGCGAACCAGTGTAGCCACGCCCCTGTGGCCCCGGCCTAGGGAAAACGCCAGCGACACCGCACACGGATTGCGCAGGCGACAATCGGGGCATGACCCAACCTGAAACTGCCGCCCGCCATCCCTTCGAGCAGCTCACGCCCGACGTGGTGATGGACGCGCTGGAGGGCCTGGGCCTGTCCTGCGACGGCCGCCAGCAGGCCCTGAGTTCCTATGAGAACCGGGTCTACCAGGTGCAGCTGAACGACGGGCAGGCGGTGGTGGCCAAGTTCTACCGCCCCGCGCGCTGGAGCGAAGCGCAGATCCTCGAAGAACATGCCTTTGCGGCCGAACTGGTGGCCGCCGAGGTGCCGGTGGTGGCGCCGCTCACACTGAATGGCAGCACGCTGCACCGGCATGCCGGTTTCATGTTCTCGGTCTGCCCGCGCCGCGGCGGCCGCCCGCCCGAGCTGGACGATGAAGAGGTGCTGGAGTGGATCGGCCGTTTCCTCGCCCGCCTGCATGTCGTGGGTGCGGCCCGGCCCTTTGCCAGTCGCCCCGCGCTCGATCTGCAATCTTTCGGACGCGAGCCCATGGACTGGCTGCTGCAGCACGAGATGATCCCGCTGGACGTGCAGTCGAGCTGGCAGCGCAAGTGCGAAGAGGCGCTGGCCCTGATCGCGCAGCAGCCGGTGCTGACGGGCGCGCCCAGCGACATCCGCCGCCTGCGCCTGCACGGCGACTGTCATTCGGGCAATGTGCTCTGGACGCCGGTGGACGTGCCGGCCGCCGCCGGGCCGGGGCCGCATTTCGTGGACCTGGACGACGCGCGCATGGGCCCGGCCGTGCAGGACCTGTGGATGCTGCTCTCGGGCGACCGCGCCCAGCGCACCTACCAGCTCAGTTGCCTGCTCGACGGCTATGAGCAGATGCGGGAGTTTGATCGCCGCGAGCTCGCGCTGATCGAACCACTGCGCACCCTGCGCCTGATCCACTACAGCGCCTGGCTGGCGCGCCGCTGGGACGACCCCACCTTCCCCATCAACTTCCCCTGGTTCGGCAGCAGCGACTACTGGCAGGGCCAGGTGCAGATGCTGGAAGACCAGATCGAGGCCATGCAGGAAGAGCCGCTGTCGGTCTAGCAAAAATTTGCCGGGCTTGGGTGGTGCGTTGTGTTTTGCCACCACATCCCCCATTTGGGGGATGGACGATCAGACACGAATCCCTTTAGGATGCGCCGGCCTGCACTTGGCAGGTGGCAAAAAACATGGGGAGCTGATCGATCATGAAACAAAGAATAATTGGCTGGACACTGGCTTTTCTGGCCTTGACACTGACGGGGTGCGCCACCCGGACCAAGATGGCATTCGAGGATGATACCCAGAAGGTGACGGAAACCAGCAAACCCATTTACCTGATGACCGCGACCATCAAGAACAACTACAAACCGTCCTACCAGCCGAATTTGATAGTCGTGAACGTGGAAAAGGCCGGGGCCAAGGAGGCCGCGGACCGGCTCAATTTCACGATGGACGACAAGGCCATGAACAAGGCCGTCGCGGCCGATGCGGGCAACAGCTACCTGCTGCGCCTGGAGCTGGAGGCCGGTCGTTATGAGATCCGGGGGCTGACCAGCCAGTCCATGTCCTTCCCCTTCGTCGCCATGTTCTTCACGCCGCTGCATGCGCCGCTCGACGTCAGCAAACCCGGCGTGTATTACCTGGGTCATGTCACTGCCACGGTGCGCGAACGCCAGGGCGAAGAGTTCAAGGCCGGTCCTTCGGTGCCTCTCATCGATCAAGCGGTGGCAGGAGCATCGAGTGGAACTTTCGATGTAGAAATCAGTGACCGGTTTGCGACCGATGAAGCTGTATTCCGCGCCAAGTTCCCTGCCTTGAACGGGGTGGCGATCCAGAAAGCTTTGCTGCCCGCCTTTGACCGGGCCAAGGCGCAGCAGTGGTGGGCCGCGAACTAGGCGCCATCCCAGTGCCAGCAGGAGGAGCGGGCTTGCTTGCTCCTGCTGGCTGAGACGTGGCCCTGCTCGCAGCCAACCAATGCGAGCCAAGTTCGGGATAGCCCGGGTGCGGTCTTGTTGCCCTGCGGCTAGCATGCATGCATACCTATCAGGAGACTGCATCATGCGATTCCCCATTCTGCGCGGCCTGCTGGCCGTGCTGCTGCTGGCAGCCGGCGCGGCCCAGGCCCAGAACTACCCCAGCAAGTCGGTGCGCATCGTCGTGCCTTTCGCCGCGGGCGGCCCGGCCGACAACTATGCGCGTTTCATCGGCCAGCGCCTGAGCGAAACCCTGGGCCAGCCCTTCGTGGTCGACAACCGGCCCGGGGCCGGCTCCATCATCGGCACCGACGTGGTGGCCAAGGCCCCGGCCGACGGCTACACCCTGCTGATGATGTCCAACACCCACACGGTGAACGAGACCCTCGTCCCCAGCAAGCCCTTCGTGCTCATGCGCGACTTCGTGCCCGTGGCACCGGTCAACTATTCCGACCTGGTGCTGGTCGCGCACCCCTCGCTGCCGGTCAAGAACCTGAAGGACATCCTTCAGCTGGCCAAGGACAAGCCCGGCAAGTACAACTACGCCTCCTCGGGCAACGGCACGCCGTACCACATGGCGGGTGAACTCTTCAAGAGCATGGCTGGCATCTACCTGGTGCACATTCCCTACCGCGGCAGCTCCGGCGCGCGCACCGACATCATCGGTGGCCAGGTCGACATGATGTTCGACGCCGTCACCACCATGGCCGAGCAGGCCCGTGCCGGCAAGGTGCGCGCCATCGCCACCAGCGGCCGCCAGCGCTCGGCCGTGCTGCCCGACGTGCCCACCCTGGCCGAGGCTGGCCTGCCCGGTTACGAAGCCACCATCTGGCTCGGCCTGATGGCGCCCAAGGGCACGCCGCCGGCCATCGTTCAGCAACTCAACGAGGCGGTGAGCAGGATCGTGAGCCAGCCCGAGGTGGTGCAGCTCTGGACCAAGCAGGGCGCCGTGGCCATGAAGATGAACCCGCAGGAGTTCGACAAGTACATGCGCGAGGACATCGACAAGTGGTCGAAAGTGATCAAGAGCGCCGGCATTAAAGTCGACTGAACCTGCCGGCGACAAAACTGCGACACTTCACGACATGAGTTCTTTGCACATCCTTAGCGGCGGCGCTGCCCAGGGGCTGGTCAACCAGCTGCGCGGCGCCATCTACAACGAAACCGGCCGCGCCGTCGAAGGCAGCTTCGGCGCCGTGGGCCTCATGCGCGACAAGCTGCTCGCGGGCGAGCCCTGCGACGTGGTCATCCTCACGCAGGCGCTGATCGCCGATCTCACCAGCAACGGCCACGTCCAGCCCGGCAGCGCCACGCCGCTGGGGGTGGTGAAGACCGGCGTCGCCGTGAAAAGCGGCGAGCCGCAACCGAAGGTGGACACGCCCGAAACACTCAAGGCCGCGCTGCTGGCTGCCAAGGGCATCTACTTCCCCGACCCGGTCAAGGCCACGGCCGGCATCCACTTCATGAACGTGCTCAAGCAACTGGGCATAGACCAGCAGGTGGCTGGCGCGCTGCGCCCCTACCCCAATGGCGCCGCCGCCATGAAGGCCATGGCAGAGGCCAGCGGCGCGGGCCTGATCGGCTGCACCCAGGTCACGGAAATCCTCTACACACCGGGTGTGCAGCTCATCAGCCTGCTACCCAAAGAGTTTGAACTGGCCACGGTCTACACCGCCGCCATCGCAGCCAAGGCCGAGCAGCCGCAGGCCGCACGCATGATGATCGACCTCATGGCCGCACCGGCCGCAGCGGAACTGCGCCGCGCAGGCGGCTTCGAATAAGCGCTGGCGCCGCTGGGCGCAGGCACCAGGGAGGGTAAACATGTTGATCCGTCGTCATCTCCTGGGCCTGCTGGCCGGCCTGGCCCTCCTGGGTGGCTGCGCCACGGCGCCGTCGCCCTCGCTCAGCGAGGCCCCGCCCATCGTCTTCGTGCACGGCAACGGCGACAGCGCCGCGCTGTGGTTGACCACACTCTGGCGCTTCGAATCCAACGGCTGGCCGCGCGAGCGCCTGTACGCCATCGAACTACCCTACCCGCTGGCGCGGGACGATGACAGCAAGTCCCAGCCCGGCCGCAGCTCTACCGCCGAGCACATGGCTTTTCTGAAGGCCGAAGTCGAAAAGGTCTTGCGCGCCACCGGTGCGCAGCAGGTCGTGCTCTTCGGCAATTCACGCGGGGGCAATGCCATCCGTCACTACATCCAGAACGGCGGCGGTGTCGCCACGGTCTCGCACGCCATCCTGGGCGGCACACCCAACCACGGCGTCTGGGCCATCCCCGGTTTTCGCGAAGGCAACGAGTTCTCGGGAACGGGGCCTTTCCTCACGGGCCTGAACGCACCCAAGAACGCCAATGGCGACGAGGTCACGGGCCCGGTGCGCTGGCTCACCCTCCGCAGCGACAACAACGACAAGTTCGCCCAGCCCGACGGCCTGTGGATCGGTGCCAAGGGCAAGCCCACCAACGTCACGTATGCCGGCCCCGAACTCAAGGGCGCCACCAACATCGTGATCCCGCGCATCGACCACCGCGAGACCTCCTTTTCGCCTGCAGCCTTCGCCGCGGCCTACAGCTTCATCACCGGCCGCGCCACCCTGGTGCGCGACATCGTGCCCGAGTCGCGGATCGAACTCGGCGGTGTCATCACCGGCCAGGGCGTGGACCCGCTCAATCCGGCCACGGGCAACTTCGCCAACAACCTGCCCATCGCCGGCGCCGAACTGACCATCTACGCCACCGATGCGGCCACGGGCCAGCGCACGGGCGCGGCGGCCTACACACGCAAGGTGGGGGCCGACGGCCGCTGGGGGCCCTTCACGGCCCAGGCCGGCACGGCCTACGAGTTCGAGATCCAGGCGCCCGGCTACGCCACCACGCACATCTACCGCAGTGCCTTCCCGCGCTCCAGCAGCATCGTCAACCTGCGGCCCGAGCGTATCGCCGCTGCCGACCAGGACGCCCAGGCGCTGGCCATCTTCACGCGGCCGCGGGGTTACTTCGATGCGCAACGCGACCAGATGCGCTTCGACGGCCAGACCGCGCTGCCGGGTGTGCCGCCGGCTGGCGCCGGCGTGTCCAGCGCCAAACTCAAGCTGCCCAGTGCGGCAGACCGGGCCATCGCGGCCGAGTTCAATGGCGAAAAACTGGTGGGCCGGGTCTGGCCGGCGGCGCAGCAGCGGGTGACGGTGCTGGAGCTGACGTACTGAGCGTTTCTGTACGTGCGGGCTGAGTTTGGCGCCCTAATTCATTGTGCGGCGCTTAAGTTCGCGCAATGAATTGTTTTATAAGTCGTTGTTTTTGTTGATATTTTTTTTAATTTTGACTATCTCTAAAGCTTACTCAAAGGTCTTCCAACTTATAGACCTTGTATTCCATCAGTTTCCATCGAGCCCATCGGCGTTGGCCGTGCAGGAACACAGCGCGTTCTTCCCGGAGTTCATGCATCAGAGCTTGCACGGCACTGGCAGGTAGTGCTGGCAGTACTTGGCGTAGTTCTGCGAGTGGGGCACCTTCTTCTTTTTGTTTGGACAGGTGCTTGAGAAGAAGCGCCTTGTTGGTTTCGCGGTCCAGTCCTTTTTTGCGAGTGTGCGTGCCTTTGGCACCCAACGCAGCATAAAGCGCTTCAGACAGGATATAACGCACTCCCCGGCCACGTCCTACGACTTCCACTGCCCCTACGCTTACCAGACCAGGCAAGCGTTCCTTCATGTGCGGCGACAGTGGTTGTTCGCGATGCAGCGCATCCAGCGTCAGAAAATCCTCGGTGGAAAATGAACGCAGGGTTTGCTCACCCAGGCGTTCCAGGAAGCGTACAAAGGCCGGGCTTCGTACCATGCCATCCAGTGTCAAACGTACTTCGTGTTCGGCTGTGCCTGCAAAACTGGGCAATTGTTTACCTTGACGGATGGCGCTTTCGAACATCAGGTTCATACCTTGACCCGACCGTTCAATCAGGCCGCATTTGGCAAGTGCCTCGGCCAGTCGGCGATTGCGCGGGTTTTGCTGATCCAGGATGTTGGCTGGGGTGATACCAGGCGGCAAGCCCCCGGGGCTCACCACTTCCAGTCGTTGAGGGTATTGGCGAACGAATACCGAGCCACCCAGCCGGTAATCACGATGTGCCACTGCGTTGAGCAACGCTTCGCGCATTGCGACTTCGTCAAACGTCAGCAAATCCAGACGGAAAAGACCATCTTGGTAGCTTTGCTTTTCGTTGCGCAGGTTGATCTTGTTCCACAGTGCGTCCTGCCAGTTAAAGAAGCCCTCCCGGTATTCCTCGCGGTCGGCTGCAGGGCCTGAGGCATCGGATGGGCGGTATTCAAATACCAGTTCCGCCTGTGCCAGCCATCCCCCCAGGGCAGCACGCGTGCCGAACAGGATCAATGCGGCATAAGTGATCTGCCCGCCCAGCAGCAGTTCAGCATTCGTGAGCGTTTCAGTGTCGTTCCAGCGTAGCTTGCGTTCGTCGTGCGACTTCCTGGCCCACCGCTCACGAAACAGCGCAATGGCTGCCGGTGCCAAGTCTTGCAGTCCGGCGCCCGGGCACAGTTCGGCGGAAAAATCGGGGCCAGTTTCTGCAAAGATGTTTTTGAGTTCGACGTCACCCAAAGCCGTCAATTCGTCGCCAGCGCGTTTGAGATAGCGGCCATCGATCTGCCAGGCTGTGCCGGGCAGGCGCGCTGGTACGTGTACGATCAAAACACGTCCTGCGGGTACTCGCAACTCTTCTATCGGGATGCGCTGTGACAATCGTTCATGTAGTCCTGCTTCGGTTCGCCCAGGTTCTTCAAAAGCGCTTGTGCCCACGATCTGACGCGGACGACGATCACTGACTCCCAGAATGATCTTGCCGCCACCTTCATTCGCCAAGGCTACACAGTACTGCACCAGTTTGTCGAAGTGGTAGTTGTTCCTGGCTTCCTTGAACTCCAGCCGCAAACCCTCTGGTTCGGCCAGCCAATACACGAGTTGCTCTGGTGTGGTGATCATGATTCGATAATCTTACAGACACTCACAGAAGAGGTGTGAGCGTCGATGACCTCGATCCTTTTCAAATGTCTGCGCGACGCGGCGGTCGTGCTGCTGCTGGTCTGGGGGGCTTGTCTTTCCCGCGGCGGTGTGAGTGTGGTGTTATCCCCCGTTTGGGGGATGGGCCTATTGTTTCGACCTTCCTAGAATTTCAATCACCTATGCGGGGGTTTACAGTTTGCGAATACACCTACCAGACTGCGCGCAGCACAAGAAAGCCAATACGAAACAAGCACTGGGACGCTCCAAGGGGGCTCAGACCATGAACATCCGGCTAGGATAGCCTGCACTTTTACGGTCTGTATTTAGTTAAAGGGCAGAAGAGATGATGGAATACCTGAAATGGATGGAGCAGCACTTCGAGCTGTTCTTCGTGTTCTGCTTTTTGTGGGTGTTGGCCTGGGGCGCCTTCTTCGCGTGGCGACGCCATGGCGCAGGACCAACCCATCCACCATTTTCTGGATCGGATGTTCGTTTCTCGGAGAAATATGTATCGGGTTCGTCGGACAAAAATCTGTTCACCCGTGTCGGTGGTGCGCGGAATGCACTAGTGGTAACGGTTCTAAAGGATGCCTTGCTCGTTGAGCCGGTGGGTATCTTCAAATGGCTCATGCCTCCTGGCTTCAACGATCTGGAACACTACGTCCCGCGATCGAATATCCTGCGTGTAGAGACCGCTTCAACGCCGAGTCGAAACAGGGTGCGCATCGAGATCCGAGGAAGGGACGGAGCGACGCGCATACTGATGCTCGCAGTACGAGGGCATGAAGAGCTTCTTTCTGCACTCAGGTCATAAAAGACTGCTCTCTAACAATGTCGCCAAGTTGCGCAAGATATGCGACGAACGCTTCTCTGGGCCGCAATTGCTTCCCTCCCCCTGATTGTCACTGTCGTGGGTGGGAGTGCGCCCGAGTCCTGGAATAGTCCAGTGGTTGGCAAAGGGCCTGTAATTGAGTTCTTGACGACCTGGTGGTGGGGAATGATTGCAGTGACGGCAATCGCGGCGAACCTCTATTTCGTTGGCCACGCTTTGATGAGTATCGGGAAATCAGGCTTTTCACGTCTCCTCTGGGCGATAAGTATGCTTTTTGCTGGCCCACTGGTTGCGCCGTTATATTGGTGGAAGTTCAGCGATGCAAAATAGCCCTTCAGTCAAGTGCAGAAGCCTTTGATATTTGCCCGCTTCTTCAGGACTCAACCATGCCACTGACCCGAATCTCCGCACCCCGGCACCTGCCCCACGCCAAGGTCAAGGCGCTGGCCGACGCGGCACAGGAGGCCCTGGTCAGCACCTGCAATGTCCCGCCCAATGACCTCTTCCAGTTGCTGGCGCGCTTTGATGCCGAGGAGATGATTCTGGACCCCACCTTCGGCGGTGTCAGACGGTCGTTAGACGCCTGCATCGTGGAGATCACCTTTCTCCAGGGGCGAACGGACGAGCAGAAGCGGCAGCTTTACAAGCAGTTGACTGCGCGCGCCGTCGAGGCAGGGTTTCGCCCCGATGACGTGATGATCGCCCTCGTGGAGAATTCCCGTATGGACTGGTCGCTGGGGCATGGCGTGGCTTACGCGGATCACGTCCAGTCGTCGAAGCAAGCCGAGAGCTGACGCTGAAAACCAGGAGGGAAAGCATCCGCCCACGCTGACGGCATCCCCCCCTATCAAAAACAAAAACCGCCCGCAGGCGGTTTTTCTTTGGGCGTGTGCCGGCTCAGGGTTTCTTGAGCAGCCGGTGCTCGATCTCGCCCACGATGCCGCGGCGGAAGAGCAGTACGCAGACCACGAAGGTCAGGCCCATGATGATGGTGACCCAGGAGCCGAGGCCGGACAGGTAGTTCTGCATGGCCACGATGATGCCGGCGCCGAGGACGGGGCCCAGGATGGTGCCCATGCCGCCCAGCAGGGTCATCAGCACCACTTCGCCGGACATTTGCCAGCTCACGTCGGTCAGCGTGGCGATGCCGAAGGCGATGGCCTTGATGGCGCCGGCCAGGCCGGCCAGCGTGGCCGAGAGCACGAAGGCCAGCAGCTTGTAGCGGTCCACGTTGTAGCCCAGGGACAAGGCGCGCGGCTCGTTCTCGCGGATGGATTTCAGCACCTGGCCGAAGGGCGAGTGGATGATGCGGTAGATCAGCGCGAAGCCGCCCACGAAGAGCGCCAGCACCACGTAGTACATGACCCGGTCGTTGTGCAGGTCGATCAGGCCGAAGAGGCTGCCGCGCGGGATGCTCTGGATGCCGTCCTCCGCGTAGGTGAAGGGCGCCTGCACGCAGATGAAGTAGATCATCTGCGCCAGGGCCAGCGTGACCATGGCGAAGTAGATGCCCTGGCGGCGCACGGCCAGCCAGCCGGTGACGACGCCGATGACGGTGGCGCTCAGCGTGCCGGCCAGGATGGACAGCTCGGGCGTCAGGCCCCAGACCTTGGCGGCGTGGCCCGAGACGTAGGCCGCGAAACCGAAGAACATGGCGTGGCCGAAGGAGAGCAGGCCGGTGAAGCCGATCAGCAGGTTGAAGGCGCAGGCGAACAGGGCGAAGCACAGCAGCTTCATGAGGAACATGGGGTAGCCCACGAAGGGGGCCACCAGCAGGGCGAGCAGCAGGGCGCTGTAGAGGAGGGCAGACTTCTTCATTATTTTTCCCGGCCGAAGAGGCCTGCGGGTCGCACCAGCAGCACGATGGCCATGATGATGAAGACCACGGTGCTCGAAATCTCGGCGTAGAAGACCTTGGTCAGGCCTTCGATCAGGCCCAGCGCCAGGCCGGTGAGGATGGAGCCCAGGATGGAACCCATGCCGCCGATCACCACCACCGCGAACACCACGATGATGATGTTGGAGCCCATCAGCGGGCTCACCTGATAAATCGGCGCGGCCATCACGCCGGCCAGGCCGGCCAGGCCCACGCCGAAGGCGTAGGTGAGGGTGACCATCAGCGGCACGTTGATGCCGAAGGCCTTGACCATGTTCGGGTTCTCGGTGCCGGCGCGCAGGTAGGCACCCAGGCGCGTCTTCTCGATGACGTACCAGGTGAACAGGCACACCACGATGGACACCACCACCACCCAGGCGCGGTACTTGGGCAGCATCATGAAGCCCAGGTCGTACACGCCGCGGAACAGCGCGGGCAGCTCATAGGGCAGGCCCGAGGAGCCATAGAACTCGCGGAAGAGGCCTTCGAGCACCAGGGCCAGGCCGAAGGTCAGCAGCAGGCCGTAGAGGTGGTCGAGCTGGTGCAGCCAGCGCAGCATGGTCTTCTCGATGACGATGCCGATGGCCGCCACCCCGATGGGGGCCAGCAGCAGGGCGAACCAGTAGTTGACGCCGGCGTAGTTGAGCAGCATCCAGGCGAAGAAGGCGCCCACCATGTAGAGCGCGCCGTGCGCGAAGTTCACGATGTTGAGCATGCCGAAGATCACGGCCAGGCCCAGCGACAGCATGGCGTAAAAGCAGCCGTTGACCAGCCCGAGCATGAGCTGGCCCATCAGGGCCTGTATCGGGATACCAAAAATTTCTGACATGTTCATCCGGATCGGAGAGGGGCGGGCCCGCGCGTGCGGCCCGCCCGTTCAGGTCACATCAGCTGCGCATCACTTCTTGATGGCAACGCAGCGGCTGTTGGCCAGGGACTGGAAGGCGTCGTCACCCTTGACCGTGCCCTTGAGGTTGTAATAGTCCCAGGGGCCCTTGGATTCGGCGGGCTTCTTGACCTGGAACAGGTACATGTCGTGCACCATGCGGCCGTCTTCGCGCAGCTTGCCACCCTTGGCGAACATGTCGTTGATGGGCGTGGAGCGCATCTTGGCCATGACGGCGGCGGTGTCGTCCGTGCCGGCGGCCTTGACGGCGTTCAGGTAGTGCAGGGTGGCCGAGTAGACGGAAGCGTGGTTGGAGTTGGGCTTGCGGCCGTTCATCACCTTGCTGAACTTGTCGGCCCAGGCGCGCGTCTCGGGGTTCATGTCCCAGTACCAGCCTTCGGTCAGGTACAGGCCCTGTGCGGTGTTCAGGCCCAGCGCATGCACGTCGGTCAGCAGCATCAGCAGGGCGGCCAGGTTCTGCTTCTTGGTCAGGCCGAACTCGGCCGCAGCCTTGATGCTGTTGACGGTGTCGCCGCCGGCATTGGCCAGGCCCACCACCTTGGCGCCGCTGGACTGGGCCTGCAGCAGGAAGGATGAGAAGTCGCCGGTGGACAGCGGGTGGCGCACGGCGCCCAGCACCTTGCCGCCGGAGGCCACCACCGTGCTGCTGGTGTCCTTCTCGAGCGAGTGGCCGAAGGCGTAGTCGGCGGTCAGGAAGTACCAGGTGTTGCCGCCGTCCTTCACGATGGCCTTGCCCACCACGTTGCTCAGGGCGATGGTGTCCATCAGGTAGTGGATGCCGGTGGCCGGGGCGCAGTCTTCATTGGTCAGGCGCGAGGAGGCGGCGCCATTGACGATGGTGATCTTGTTCTTTTCCTTGCCCAGGGCCTGCACGGCCAGGGCCACGGCGGAGTTCAGGTTCTCCACCGTCATGTCCACGCCGTCGCGGTCGAACCAGGCCTGGGTGACGTTCTTGGCGATGTCGGGCTTGTTCTGGTGGTCGGCGTTCACCACTTCGATGGGCTTGCCGAACATCTTGCCGCCGAAGTCCTGCACGGCCAGCCTGGCCGCAGCCACGGCGCCGGGGCCGCCGTAGTCGGCGTAGACGCCGGACATGTCGGTCAGCACGCCGATCTTGACGGCGTCGCCCGAGAGCTTCTGGGCCTGGGCCAGGCCAAAGGTGCCGGCCAGGGTGGCCGCCACGGCGGCGGCGATCAGTTTGCGTTTCATGCTTGTCTCCTAGAAATGGTTGTCAAAACTCACACACCCAAAAACTCATGCAGCATGGCTGCCTTCTCGCTCAACTCGTCCTTGTTCACCGTGGCCACGATCTGGCCATGCTCCATCACGTAGTGGCGGTCGGCCAGCGGCGCGGCGAAGCGGAAGTTCTGCTCGACCAGGATGATGGTCAGGCCCTTGGCCTTGAGCGCGCGGATCACGCGGCCCAGCGTCTGCACGATGACCGGGGCCAGGCCCTCGGTGATCTCGTCGAGCAGCAGCACCTGGGCACCCGAACGCAGGATGCGCGCCATGGCCAGCATCTGCTGCTCGCCGCCCGACAGGCGCGTGCCGGGGCTGTGCCGGCGTTCCTTGAGGTTGGGGAACATCTCGTAGATCTCGTCCAGCGACATGCCGCCGTCGCCCACCTTGGGCGGCAGCAGCAGGTTTTCTTCGCAGGAGAGTGTGGAGAAGATGCCGCGCTCTTCGGGGCAGTAGCCCAGGCCCAGGCGGGCGATGCGGTTGGTGGGCAGGTGCACGGTCTCGCGGCCCATGACCTGGATGCCACCGGTGCGCTTGCCGGTCAGGCCCAGGATGGCCTTGAGCGTGGTGGTGCGGCCGGCGCCGTTGCGGCCCAGCAGGGTGACGAGCTCGCCCTCGCGCACCTCGAAGTTCACGCCGTGCAGGATGTGCGATTCGCCGTACCAGGCGTGCAGGTTCTCGATCTTCAACAGCACCTTGCTCATGCGGATTCCTCTTCGGAGGAGCCGACATAGGCTTCGAGCACGCGCGGGTCTTTGGAGACCGTTTCGTAGGGCCCTTCGGCCAGCACGGTACCGCGGGCCAGCACGGTGATGGTGTCGCTCAGGTTGGCGACCACGTTCATATTGTGTTCCACCATGAGCACGGTCCGGTTGGCCGCGACTTTGCGGATGAGCTCGACCACGCGGCCCACGTCCTCGTGGCCCATGCCCTGGGTAGGCTCGTCCAGCAGCATGAGCTCGGGGTCCAGCGCCAGGGTGGTGGCGATCTCCAGCGCGCGCTTGCGGCCGTAGGGCAGCTCCACCGTCTTCGTGCCGGCAAAGCTGCCGAGGTCGACCGACTCCAGCAGGGCCATGGCCTGGTCGTTCAGCGCGTAGAGCGTGGACTCGGGTTTCCAGAAATGGAAGCTGGTGCCCAGTTTGCGCTGCAGGGCCACGCGCACGTTCTCCAGCACGGTGAGGTGCGGGAACACCGCCGAGATCTGGAAGGAGCGCACCATGCCCGAGCGCGCCACTTCGGCGGCGGCGCGGTGCGTGATGTCTTCGCCCTTGTAGAGGATCTGGCCCGAGGTGGGGGGGAGGAACTTGGTCAGCAGGTTGAAGACGGTGGTCTTGCCTGCGCCGTTGGGGCCGATCAGCGCGTGGATGGAGCCACGCCTGACCTGGAGGTTCACGTGGTCCACTGCGACGAAGCCCTTGAACTCCCGGGTGAGTTCGCGCGTTTCGAGAATGATGTCTGCACTCATGCCATTGGGCCCGTGGCCCGGTCTCCATTTGTCGTTCGCATCGTGACCCGGAGGCCCCGATCGTAATTACACAGATGAATGGTAGTGCGGACGGGCGCAAGCGGGCATGAGTGTTTCCCCTCGCCCCGGCGCTCAGGCGCCGGTCACGCCGTTCTGTCCGGCGGGAACTTGGTAGAACCACTTACGGTGCTGTCTCAAGACGAGACAGCACCGCCGCGGATCAGACCAGCAGGGCGTTGACGCGCCTGACGTAGGCGGCCGGATCGTCGGGCAGGCCGCCTTCGGCCAGCAGGGCCTGGTCGAAGAGGATGTGCGCCAGGTCATTGAAGTGCACCGAGCCGTCGAGCTTTTTCACCAGCGCGTGTTCGGGGTTCACTTCCAGCACCGGCTTGCTGTCGGGCGCTTTCTGGCCAGCCTGTTTCAGCAGGCGGGCCAGCTGGTTGCTCATGTCGCCTTCTTTCACCACCAGGCAGGCCGGTGAATCGACCAGGCGGGTGGTGACGCGCACGTCCTCGGCCTTGTCCTTCAGCGCCTCTTTCAGTTTGGCCAGCACGGGCTTGAAGGCCTCGGCGGCTTCTTCGGCGGCCTTCTTCTCGGCTTCGTCCTGCAGGGTGCCCAGGTCGACCGCGCCCTTGGCCACGCTTTGCAGCGGCGTGCCGTCGAACTCGGGCAGATGGCTCAGGGCCCACTCGTCCACGCGCTCGCTCATGAGCAGCACCTCGATGCCCTTTTTCTTGAAGACTTCGAGCTGCGGGCTGTTCCTGGCGGCGGCCAGGGTGTCGGCGGTGATGTAGTAGATGGCCGCCTGGCCTTCTTTCATGCGCGCCTTGTAGTCGGCCAGGGACACATTGGCCGTGTCGCTCGTGGTGCTGGCGAAGCGCAGCAATTTGGCCAGGCGCTCGCGGTTGCCGAAGTCTTCGCCCAGGCCTTCTTTCAGCACGCGGCCGAACTCGGCGTAGAACTTCGTGTACTTGCCGGCGTCGGCCTTGTCTTCGTCACTCGCATCGGCGGCGGGCATGTCGTGCTGGGCCAGGTTCTCCAGCAGGCTCAGCACACGCTTGGTGTTGCCTTCGCGGATGGCGCGCACGTCGCGGCTTTCCTGCAGCAGTTCGCGGCTGACGTTGAGCGGCAGGTCGGCGCTGTCCACCACGCCTTTGACAAAACGCAGGTAATTGGGCAGCAGGGCCTCGGCCTCGTCCATGATGAAGACGCGCTTGACATAGAGCTTGAGGCCGCCCTTCTTGTCGCGGTTCCACAGGTCGAACGGGGCCTTGGCCGGCACGAAGAGCAGCTGGGTGTATTCGGTGCTGCCTTCCACGCGGTTGTGGCTCCAGGCCAGCGGGGCCTCGTAGTCGTGGCTGATGGCCTGGTAGAAGCTTTCGTACTCTTCCTGCGTGATGTCCTTCTTGGGGCGGCTCCACAGGGCGCTGGCCTTGTTGACGGTTTCCCATTCGTCGGTGCTGACCATCTCGCCAGGCTGGCCGTTCTCGCCTTCCTTCCACTCTTCCTTGCGCATCTGGATGGGCAGGGCGATGTGGTCGGAGTACTTGGCGATGATGCCCTTGACCTTCCAGGCCTGCAGGTAGTCGCCTGCGTCGTCGCGCAGGTGCAAGGTGACGCTGGTGCCGCGCTCAGGCTTGGTGATGGCCTCCACCTCGAAGTCGCCGGTGCCGCCGCTGATCCAGCGCACACCCTCTTCGGGTTTCAGGCCGGCACGGCGCGATTCCACGGTGATCTTGTCGGCCACGATGAAACCCGAATAGAAGCCCACGCCGAACTGGCCGATCAGCTGGCCCTGTTCCTTGGCGTCGGCCTGCTTCTCGGCGCCCAGGCGGCTCATGAAGTCCTTGGTGCCGCTCTTGGCGATGGTGCCCAGGTGGTCGATGGCCTCCTGCGCGCTCATGCCGATGCCGTTGTCCGTGATGGTCAGGGTCTTGGCGGCCGGGTCGAAGGCGATGCGCACACGCAGCTCGGGCGCGTCTTCGTACAGGGCGCTGTTGTTCAGCGCTTCGTAACGCAGCTTGTCGCAGGCGTCCGAGGCGTTGGAGACCAGTTCGCGGACGAAGATCTCCTTGTTGGAGTACAGCGAGTGGGTGACGAGGTGCAGCAGTTGCGCAACTTCGGCCTGGAAGGAATGGGTTTGTTTGCTCATGGGATCAGACAGCGGTACAAAAACAGGGGGAGCCGGGCGGGCCGGTAAAAACGGGAATTATGGGCGGGGGCCCGGGGTTTCAAGACCCTAGAACTTCTCGTGCGGCGCCAGATAGCGCCACTGACCCACCGGCAGCTGGCCCAGCATGACGCGGCCGATACGCACGCGCTTGAGGCCCACCACTTTCAGACCGACGAGTTCGCACATGCGGCGGATCTGGCGCTTCTTGCCTTCGGTCAGCACAAAGCGCAGCTGCTCGGGGTTCTCCCAGTCCACCTTGGCGGGTTTGAGGGCCTGGCCGTCCAGGCTCAGGCCATGGCGCAGCTTGGCCAGCATGGCGGCGGGGAAGACGGCCTGCACATTGGTGGAGATGGGGTCGTCGTCATCGATGCGGGTGAGCTGGGTGGGGGCGGCGTCTGCGGCCGGTGTGCCCAGGTAGACCACCCGCACAAGGTATTCCTTTTCCATCACCGAGTCTTCGCCGATGAGCTGGCGCGCCACGCGGCCGTCCTGCGTGAGCACCAGCAGGCCGGTGGAATCGATGTCCAGCCGGCCGGCTGGCGCCAGGCCGCGCAATTGCGCGCCGTTGAAGAAGAAACGGGCGTTGTCGTCGCGCCAGCGGTTTTGCGGCTGCACCAGCACCACGGCGGGTTCGTGCCCGTCCTCGGCCTGGCCGCTGACGTAACCGATGGGTTTGTTGAGCAGGATGGTGACCTGCGTGGCCTGCTGGTTCTGCGCCTGCTTGTCGACCTCGATGCGGTCGCTGGGCGTGACCTGCTGGCCCATCTCGGCGGTCTTGCCGTTGACCTTGACCCAGCCGTTCTCGACCCAGGCGTCGGCCTCGCGGCGCGAACACAGGCCGAGCTCGGCCATGCGCTTGTTGATGCGGCTGGTGGCGGCCGCACCGCCGGGCTTGGGCGCGGCGGCGCCTTCGGGGCGCGGCGCGCGGCGCAGGGTGGGGGCGGCGGGCTTTTCGGGGGTGTCCTTCATCAGGCCCCAATTGTAGAGGTGCCCCCTGGGCCGGCGCCTATTTGACGTGGGACAGGAAGTGGGCCAGATCGTCCAGGTGCTGGTTGTTCAGGCCGCCCAGGGCATTGGTCATGACCGTGTCGCGGCCGGGGCCGGGTTTGTCGCGGTACTCCTCCATGACGGCGCGCAGGAAGAGTTCGTGCTGGCCGGCCAGGCGCGGCATCTGCTCGCGCCCCTTGTAGTCGGGCAGGTGGCAGGTGCCGCAGAGCATGCTGCGCGCCAGCACCTTGCCGCGTTCAAAACGCTCGGCATCGACCGGGGTGGCCAACGGCACCGGCACCTGCTCCGAAAAGTATCTGGCCAGCACGATGAGGTCGGCGTCCGTGAGGCCGTCGAGTACGCCCTTCATGGGCGGGATGTCGCGCAAGCCTTCGCGGATCAGCACCAGCTGGTTCTCCATGAAGACTTTCGGCTGCCCGGCCAGCGAAGGGAACTGCGGGTTCTGTGAGTTGCCCTGCGGGCCGTGGCAGGCCGCGCAGAGTTCGAGCCGGGGCGGTTGCTGGGCTCGGACATCCGCCGCCAGCAGCAGGGCCAGGGCGGGGAGCAGGAGGTAGATCAGAGGCATGGCGTTCACCGTTAATCGATGCACATAAAAAAAGCAGGGCCGCAGCCCTGCTTGCCGGGTCAGGCCGGGCTTACTTCTTGGCGCTGTACGAGATGCGGTAGATCGCACCCAGTTGCTCGTCGGAGAGCAGCAGGGCGCCATCGGGCATTTGCAGGAAGTAGGTCGGACGGCCCCAGAAGGTGTTGGCGGCCGGGTCGGCAAAGCCGGTGATGAAGGGCGTCATCACCGGGTTGCGGCCCTGGGCATCGGCGTTCACCGTGACCACGTCGTAGCCCATCTTGGTGGTGCGGTTCCAGGAGCCCTTGCGTGCGATGAAGGCCACGTTCTTGTACTTGGCCGGGAACATCTTGCCGGTGTAGAAGTGCAGGCCCATGTTGGCGGCGTGCGGGCCCATGGTGCGCACCGGCAGGGTCACGCCCTTGCAGGCGTCGTCCTTCTTGACGTCGGGGTCGGCAATGCCGTTGGCATGGCAGGAGGGGAAGCCGAAGAACTGGCCCTTTTTGCCCAGACGGTTGAGTTCGTCTTCCGGGCCGTCGTCGCCCAGCCAGTCACGGCCGTGGTCGGTGAACCAGAGTTCCTTGGTGACGGGGTGGAAGTCGAAGCCCTGGGTGTTGCGCACGCCGGTGGCGATGACTTCCATGCCCGAGCCGTCCGCGTTGTAGCGGCGGATCTGGGCGTATTCCTGCGTGGGCAGGGCGCAGATGTTGCACGGTGCGCCGAAGGGTACGTAGAGCTTGCCGTCCGGGCCGAAGCGCAGGTATTTCCAGTTGTGGTGCTGTTGCGGCGGCAGCTTGAAGGCGGCGGTCATGTCGACCGGTGCCACGCCGGGGTTCTTCTCGATGCCGTCGTAGCGCAGGGCCTTGTCGATGGCCATCACGTAGAGATTGCCCTTGTGCATGACCACGGCCGGCTGGTTGAGCTTGTCCACCACCACGCGGCTCGTGCGCTCCTTGCCGTTGTCGCTGATCTCGTAGACGCGGCCCAGGCCGCGCGTGCCGGCGTAGATCTTGCCGCTGGCGCCGCGCGACATGGCGCGGATGCCGGGTGTGCCGGTGGACCAGACCTCGACCTTGAAGCCCGGCGGCAGCTTGAGCTTGTCCAGCGGGATTTCAGAGGCGGGTGTCACGGTGTTCTTGCCGGCTACCGGGGCCAGCCTGGAGTCGGCCATGCTGGCCGGGCGGCCCTGCTGCCAGGCGGGCGGGGGCGGGGGTGCTGGTGTCGCGGCGGCCATCGGGGCGGGTGCGGCAGCAGGCTGGGCGGCCGCGACTTGCGGTGCGGGCTGGGCAGGCGCGGCCTGGGGCTTGGGCGGCTCGGAGGTGGCGCAGCCGGTCAGCAGGCCGACGAGCACGGCGCCCGCCAGGGTGAGTTTTCTGGTCATGAAGGATGTCTCCGTAGAAGATGTTGTTTGTTGTAGAGGGACCGAAGCCGATGCTAGTACCGCCGGCGCCGGCTGGTTCTAGGGTTTCCACGTATGCATACGATTTCGCCGGCCGCACAGACATAAGACCCGGGTGATGAATCGGTGGCATGCGAGTGCTTCAAAAATTGACACTTGATTGGGGACTTACCCTCGATACGGTCATGGGTAGCCGATGGCAACTTGCAATTTGCCCTGAGGGTTTGCTTAATGGCTGTTCCAAATTCTTTTTGGAAACAAAAAACCGAACAACCAAGGAGCAGGAATGAAGATGCAGAAACTTTTCGCCGCCTTGCTGATGGCGGGTCTCGCCAGCGGGGCCAGTGCCCAGGCGGGCAAGGACAACCTGTCCACGCTCAAGCAGATGAAGGTTGCCACCACCGATCTGAACATTCCGCTGGTGCCCCAGGAAGGGCGCAATGCGGACGCGATACGCGCCAACCTCAAGAGCGTCAAGCTGCCGCCGGGTTTCAAGATCGAGCTGTTTGCCGTGGTGCCCGACGCGCGCCACATGGCGGTGGCGCCCTCGACCAACATGCTCTTCGTGGGCACGCGCAAGACCAAGGTCTGGGCGGTGACCGACCGCAATGGCGATGGCACGGCCGACGAGGTCAAGGCCTTTGCGCCCTCGCTCAACTTCAAGGTGCCCAACGGCGTGTGCTGGACCAAGGACGGTTTCCTGATCGTCGCGGAGCACAACCGCGTGCTCAACTTCCCGGCCGCCGAGTTCTTCTATGAAGGCCCGGACGTGGCGGTGATCGAGGTGGTGCCGCAGGGCAAGCTGGTGCCGGAAGAAGAGGAGTCCTACAACCACGGGGCACGCACCTGCCGCGTCAGTGACGACGGCAAGCTCTACGTCACCCTGGGCCAGCCCTACAACGTGCAGCCCAAGGAGAAGGTGGCGCTGTACGAGAAGCTGGGCATCGGCGGCATGATCCGGATGGACCCCTTCGACGGCTCCAAGCGCGAGGTGGTCGCCGTGGGCGTGCGCAACTCGGTGGGCATGGACATCAACCCGAAGGACAAGACGGTCTGGTTCACCGACAACCAGACCGACGGCATGGGTGACGAGATCCCGCCGGGTGAGCTCAACCGCATCACCAAGGCGGGTGGCGAGCACTTCGGCTACCCCTTCATCCACGGCAACAACACCCAGATCGCCGGTACGGGCGCGGCGCCCGACCTCAAGGGCATGAAGGCACCGGCGAGCTGGACCAAGCCGCAGGTCGAGTTCCCTGCCCACCAGGCCCAGCTGGGCATGACCTTCTACAACGGCGGCATGTTCCCGGCCAAGTACCGCGGCGGCATCTTCGTGGCTTCGCACGGTTCCTGGAACCGCACCAAGGCCACCGGCGCGCTGATCAACTTCGTGCCCGTGAAGGCTGACGGCACGGCAGGCGCCTCGGAGGTCTTCGCCGAAGGCTGGCTGGATGCCAATGGCATCTACAAGGGCCGGCCGGTGGACGTGGCCGTGATGAAGGACGGCTCGCTGCTGATCTCGGATGACTATGTCGGCGCGATCTACCGCGTGACCCACAGCCACTGAGTGTGGCCCATGATGTCGCGCGCGTCGAGCGCGCGGCATCGCTGAGACCCGGCGGAGATCGTGACGATCTCCGTCGTTTTTTTGAGTGAGGAATTTTCGAATGAACAAGTGTGTTCTGGGAGGAGTGTTGCTGGCCCTGGCGGCAGCAGCGCAGGCCGATGTGGCCGCAGGCAAGGCCAAGGCGGCCGCCGCGTGTGCCATGTGCCATGGCCCGCTGGGCCTGTCCATGCAGCCAGGCGTGCCGCATCTGGCCGGGCAGCAGGAGGTCTACCTGGCTGAGCAGCTCAAGCATTTCCGCAATGGCAAACGGGCCAACGAGGTGATGACGGTCATCGCCAAGCCCTTGAGCAACGCCGACATCGACAACCTGGCGGCGTGGTACGCGTCGCTGCAGATCCGGGTGGAAGAGAAATGAGATTGCACCAACAACAAGACAGCCGGGTGAACCGCTTCCCCGGCGTGCGCACCACGCTGGCGCTGCTGGTGGCCGGCCTGGGCGCCGTGCCAGCCTGGGCCCAGACACTGGACGACGTGGTGATCTCGGCCTCGCGCGCGCAGCAGCGCAGCTTCGACGCGCCGGCGGCCATCGAGTCGGTCGACCGCGAGACCCTCCAGAGTGCCGGCCCGCAGGTCAACCTGTCGGAGTCGCTCAACCGCGTGCCGGGCCTGACCATCCTGAACCGGCAGAATTATGCGCAGGACCTGCAGGTCTCCATCCGTGGCTTCGGTGCGCGTTCGGCTTTCGGCATCCGCGGCATCCGCCTGCTGATCGACGGCATCCCGGCCACCACACCCGACGGGCAGGGCCAGGGCTCCTCGGTGAGCCTGACCTCGGCCGAGCGTATCGAGGTGCTGCGCGGCCCGCTGGCGCTGATGTACGGCAACTCCGCCGGCGGCGTGATCCAGGCCTTCACGCGCGAAGCGCCCGAGGTGCCGGAGTTCGGCGCGCAGTTCTACACGGGCTCCTACGACATGCGCCGTACCGACTGGCAGGTGGCCGGCCGCGTGGGCGGCGTGGGCCTGGTGGCTGACTACAGCACCTTCGACACCAACGGCTTTCGCGACCACAGCACGACCGAGCGCAAGCAGTTCAACAGCAAGGTGAGCTTCGGGCCGGACGCGCACACCCGCGTGAACCTGGTGTTCAACCACTTCGACATGCCGCTGGCCCAGGACCCGGTGGGCCTGACGGCGGCGCAGCTGGCGAAGGACGCCACGCAGGCCGGCACCAGCGCCCAAAGCGCCCGCCTGCGCAAGATCACCAGCCAGAGCCAGGCCGGCACTTCCGTGACGCATGCGCTGGACGCCAGCCGCTCGGTGACGGCGCGCCTGTACTACGGCAAGCGTGACAACCTGCAGTACCTGCCCACCAACTGGGTGGGCCTGAACCGCGACTACTACGGCGCCGGCTTGCAGTACAACGCCCAGGCGCGCTGGGGCAGCCGCCCGGTGAACTGGGTGGCCGGCTACGAGTACGACTATTCCAAGGAACGCCGCCAGTCCGGCGGCGTGAGTGGCGGCGAGAAAACAGGCGCGCCGACGCGCAACGAGGACAACAGCGCGCAGAACAGCGATGCCTTTGCCCAGGCCACGGTGCTGGCGGCCGATCGCCTGTCCGCCACGGCCGGCCTGCGCGCGAGTTCGGTGCGCATCGCCAGCGAGGACTACTTCCTGGGCAATGGCAACGGCTCGGGCGACGTGAGCTACAGCGCGGCCAACCCGGTGCTGGGCCTGACCTGGCACACGCTGGACACGCTCAACCTCTACGCCAACTACGGGCGCGGTTTCGAGACGCCCACGCTGGTGGAGGTGGCCTACACCGGCACCGGCGCGCCGAACTTCAACCCCAACATCAACGCCGCGCGCAGCCAGCACTACGAGCTGGGTGCGAAGTGGGCGCCCGAGGCGCGCTCGCGCGTGGACTTCACGGTCTACCGGATCACCACCACGGACGAGATCGTGGTGGCGGTGAGCAGCGGCGGCAGCACGGCCTACAAGAATGCGCCGGGCACGACGCGCACGGGCTGGGAACTGGCCGGGCGCACCCTGCTGAGCCCGAACTGGCGGGGCACGCTGTCGGCGTCGGCGATCGAGGCGCAGTTCTCGGAGACCTTCGTCACCAACGGGGTGGCCGTGAATTCCGGCAACCGCCTGCCGGGCATCCCGCAGCATTTCCTGTTCACCGAGCTGCTGTGGTCGGCGCAGGCCCTGGACAACGCGGGCCGCAAGCCGGGGCTGGGCACGCAGGCCGGCGCGGAGGTGGTGAGCGCCGGCAAGCTCTACGCCAACGACAGCAACACCGCTTCGGCCGAGGGTTACACCACGCTCAACCTCAAGGCCAGCCAGGGCTGGCCGGTGGCCGGCAAGGGCAGCCTGACGGCCTATGGGCGGCTGGACAACGTGACGGACCAGCGCTACGTGGGCTCGGTCATCGTCAACCAGGCGGCCAGCCAGTTCTACGAGCCGGCCCCCGGGTTCAACTGGACCCTCGGTGTGCGCCTAAGCGTGCCGCTGTGAGCGCAGGCCTTCCAGGTCGAGCACGCGCAGGCCGCCGTACTCGATCCGGATCTGGCCGCGCTCCTGCAGATTGGCCAGCGCCTCGTTGACGCGCTGGCGTGACAGGCCCACCAGATAGGCCAGTTCCTGCTGCGTGATGCGCAGCACCTCGCCCACGCCGGGGTAGAGCACCGGGTTGAACAGCGCGGCCAGGCTGCGCGCCACGCGCAGGTCGGGGCTGTTCATCCGGTCGATCTCGCGCGCCGCGATGAACTGGCCCAGGCGTTCGTTGAGCTGGTTCATGACGAAACGGTTGAAACCGATGGAATGGTCCAGCAGGCGGTGGAAGCTGTCCACGGGCAGGCCGGCCACCAGGCTCTTGCGCAGGGTCTGCACGTTGTAGCGGTAGCTCTCGCGCTTGAGCACCGTGCCTTCGCCGAACCAGCCGCCCGGCGGCAGGCCGGCAAAGGTCATGGCCTGGCCCTCGGCGTTTTCTCCGCTCATCTTGAGCAGGCCGTCGACCACGCCGAACCAGTAGGTCACCGGGCGACCGATGCGGCAGACCAGATCACCGGGTTGTGCCTCGCTGATCTGCAGCTCGGCCACGGCGATGGCGTACTCCTCGGGGCTGAGCTGCCTCAGCCAGGGGATGCCTGCCAGTTCGGCCGCGGTGGGCGCGCGTCGGCGCTGGTGCAGGCTAGGTTCGGTTGTCATGGACAAGGACAGAGAGAGACAGGGCGGGAAAGTACCAGCTAGGGATTCCCCTGAATTGTCGTCGCAATGACAACATGACGTCAAATCGCTCCCTACCATGGCTGCAAGCGGGGTCCAGAGTGACCTCAGGCGAGTAGACAAGGAAACGGGATGCAGACGACTTTTCCCAGACTTCTGATGCAGCATGCGGCGCAGCGGCCCCAGGCCCCTGCCATGCGCGAGAAGGAATACGGCATCTGGCAGACCTGGAGCTGGGCGCGCGCCGCCGAGGACGTGCGCCTCATGAGCTGCGGCCTGGCCGCGCTGGGGTTCCAGCCCGGGCAGAACCTGGCCATCGTGGGTGACAACCGGCCGCACCTGTACCAGGCCTTCATTGCGGCGCAAAGCCTGCGCGGGGTGCCCGTGCCCATGTACCAGGACGCCATCGCCAGCGAGATGGCCTTTGTGCTGGAAGACGCGGAAATCCATTTCGCCTTCGCCGAAAACCAGGAGCAGGTCGACAAGCTGCTGGAGTTGCGCGAGACCCTCAAGGACGCGGCTGGTGGCCTGCTGCAGCACATCGTTTTCGATGACCCGCGCGGCCTGCGCAACTACCAGCACGAGGGGCTGATCAGCATCGAGCGCCTGTTCGAGCTGGGGCGCCAGTACGAACGGCAGCACCCGGACTTCTACCGGAACTCGGTCGAATCGGGCCAGCCCTCCGACGTGTCGGTCATCCTCTACACCTCGGGCACGACGGGCCGGCCCAAGGGTGTGTGCCAGACGCACCAGAGCTTCATCGAGGCGGCCCGGGGCGGCGTGCTGGTGGATGGCCTGGTGCCCGAGGACAACATCATTTCCTACCTGCCGCCGGCCTGGGTGGGTGACCACCTCTTCTCCATTGCCCAGTGGCTGGTGGCGGGGTTCACCACCAACTGCCCCGAGTCGGCCGAGACGGTGAGCATCGATCTGCGCGAGATCGGGCCGAGTTATTACTTTGCACCGCCGCGGGTGTTCGAGAGCATGCTGACCTCCGTCTCCATCCGCATGGAGGACGCGGCCGCGCCGAAGCGCTGGCTCTACAAAAAGTTCATGGACGTGGCGCGGCGCTGCGGCGCCGAGATCCTGGACGGGCACAAGGTGTCGTCCACGGACCGCCTGCTCTACGCGCTGGGCAATGCGCTGGTCTACGGCCCGCTGCGCAATGTGCTGGGCCTGAGCCGCATCCGCGTGGCCTACACGGCGGGCGCGGCCATCGGGCCGGACCTGTTCCGTTTCTACCGCTCCATCGGTATCAACCTCAAGCAGCTCTACGGCCAGACCGAGACCTGCGCCTATGTCTGCATCCAGAAGAACGGCCGCGTCAAGCTCAACAGCGTGGGCGAGGCGGCGCCGGGCATCGAGATCAAGATTGCCGACAGCGGCGAGGTGCTGGTGCGCGGTGTCTCGGTGCTCAAGGAGTACTACAAGCGGCCCGACGCCACCGCCGAGGTGATGGATGCCGAGGGTTATTTCCACACCGGTGACGCCGGTGTGATCGACCCCGACGGCCATCTGATCATCATCGACCGGGCCAAGGACGTGGGCAAGATGGCCAGCGGCGCCATCTTTGCGCCCAACTACATCGAGAACAAGCTCAAGTTCTTCCCGCAGATCAAGGAGGCCGTGTGCTTCGGCCACGGCCGCGGTCAGGTCTGTGCCTTCATCAACATCGACTTCGAGGCGGTGGGCAACTGGGCCGAACGCCAGGGCCTGCCCTACAGCGGCTACGTGGACCTGGCCAGCAAGCCGACGGTGCTGGACATGCTGGCCGACTGCGTGCAGCAGGTCAACGTCGACCTGGCGGCCGAGGCCGGCATGGCCGACACGCAGATCGCACGTTTCCTGGTGCTGCACAAGGAGCTGGACCCCGACGACGACGAGCTGACCCGCACGCGCAAGGTGCGCCGGGGTTTCATCGGCGACAAATACGCGGTGCTGATCGAGGCGCTGTACGCCGGGCGCAGCGAGCAGTTCATCGAAACGCAGGTGAAGTTCGAGGACGGCCGCAGCGGCACCGTCTCGGCCACGCTGCCCATCCGTGACGCCAAGCGCTACCCGGGCGCGGCCAAGGTCGCCTGAGAAGAGTGAAGACCAAATGACGCAAAGAAAACTGGGCGACGTGATCCTGGATGTGAAAAACATCTCGCTGGCCTTCGGCGGCGTGAAGGCGCTGACCGACATTTCCTTCGACGTGCGCGAGCACGAGATCCGCGCCATCATCGGCCCCAACGGCGCGGGCAAGAGCTCCATGCTCAACTGCATCAACGGGGTGTACACGCCGCAGCACGGCACCATCACCTTCCGCGGCCAGACCTTCGACCACATGAACAGCCGCCAGGTGGCCGAGATGGGCGTGGCGCGCACCTTCCAGAACCTGGCCCTGTTCAAGGGCATGAGCGTGCTGGACAACATCATGACCGGGCGCAACCTCAAGATCCGCAGCAACATCCTGCTGCAGGCCCTGCGCATCGGCCCGGCCCAGCGCGAGGAGATCCGCCACCGCGAGTTCGTCGAGCACATCATCGACTTCCTGGAGATCCAGGCGCACCGCAAGACGCCGGTGGGCCAGCTGCCCTACGGCCTGCAAAAGCGCGTGGACCTGGGCCGCGCCCTGGCCATGGAGCCGCAGGTGCTGCTGCTGGACGAGCCCATGGCCGGCATGAACGTGGAAGAGAAGCAGGACATGTGCCGTTTCGTGCTCGACATCAACGACGAGTTCGGCACGACCGTGGTGCTGATCGAGCACGACATGGGCGTGGTGATGGACATCAGCGACCGCGTGGTGGTGCTGGACTACGGCAAGAAGATCGGCGACGGCACCCCCGACGCCGTGCGCAACAACGAGGAAGTGATCCGGGCCTACCTGGGCACGGGGCACTGACATGACCCCCACGCTCTTCATTTCATGTAATTCGCTGCCCCCCGAGGGGGCTTCAGCCGCCTTGGGGCGGCCCTGCGGCGGCTGAGGAACACACCATGGCATTTTTCCTGGAAACTTTGTTGAACGGCCTGATGGCCGGCATGCTGTATTCGCTGGTGGCGCTGGGCTTCGTGCTGATCTTCAAGGCCTCGGGCGTGTTCAACTTCGCGCAGGGCGCCATGGTGCTGTTCGCGGCCCTGGCCATGGCGCGTTTTGCCGAATGGATCCCGCAGTGGACCGGCATTGAAAGCCGCTGGCTGGCCAACACGGTGGCCTTCGTGCTGGCCGGCGCCGTCATGTTCGTGGTGGCCTGGCTGGTGGAGCGCCTGGTGCTGCGCCACCTGGTCAACCAGGAAGCCGCCACGCTGCTGATGGCGACACTGGGCATCACCTATTTCATGGAAGGCCTGGGCCAGACCCTGTTCGGCAGCGACATCTACAAGATCGACATCGGCATGCCCAAGGAGCCGATCTTCGCGTTCGAATCGGTGTTCCCCGGCGGCATCCTGATCAACCAGGAAGACCTGATCGCCGCGGCGATTGCCGCGGTGCTGGTGGCCGGCCTGTCGGTGTTTTTCCAGAAGACGGCCACCGGGCGCGCGCTGCGTGCCGTGGCCGACGACCACCAGGCCGCGCAGTCCATCGGCATTCCGCTCAACCGCATCTGGGTCATCGTCTGGTGCGTGGCCGGTGTGGTGGCCCTGGTGGCCGGGATGATCTGGGGCTCCAAACTGGGCGTGCAGTTCTCGCTGGCGACCGTCGCCCTGCGCGCGCTGCCCGTGATCATCCTGGGCGGCCTGACCTCGGTGCCCGGCGCCATCATCGGCGGCCTGATCATCGGCGTGGGCGAGAAGCTGTCCGAGGTGTATCTCGGCCCCTTTGTCGGCGGCGGCATCGAGATCTGGTTTGCCTACATGCTGGCGCTGGTGTTCCTGCTGTTCCGGCCGCAGGGGCTGTTCGGGGAGAAGATCATCGATCGCGTGTAACGCGACCGATGCCCTCCGGAAATTCAACAGCAGCGAGTCGTCCTTAAAAGATCACCGACCGGTAGCGAATATGTTCTATAGAGAAAACGGCCAGTTCAAGACCACCTACGCGGCGGACCAGCAGATCTTTGCGATCGCGCAGGACCGCTGGGCCATCCTGGCGCTGATTGCCTTTGCCTTCATCGGCGTGCCCATGCTGGCCGATGAATACCTGTTCCGCGCCATCTTCATCCCCTTCCTCATCCTGGCGCTGGCCGCGGTGGGCGTGAACATCCTGGTCGGCTACTGCGGCCAGATCTCGCTGGGTTCGGGTGCTTTCATGGCGGTGGGAGCCTATGCGGCCTACAACACCTGGGTGCGCATCGAGGGCATGCCGCTGCTCGTGGCGCTGCTGTCGGGCGGTTTCTTCGCCACGCTGGTGGGCATCTTCTTCGGCATCCCCAGCCTGCGGGTCAAGGGCCTGTACCTGGCGGTGGCCACGCTGGCCGCGCAGTTCTTCTGCGACTGGGCTTTCCTGCGCATCAGCTGGTTCACCCACGGCAACCCTTCGGGCTCGGTCTCGGTGTCCAACCTGCAGGTCTTCGGCCTGCCAGTGGAGTCGCCGCTGCAGAAGTACCTGTTCTGTCTGGCGTTGCTGGTGCTGTTCGCGCTGCTGGCCAAGAACCTGGTGCGCAGCGCCATCGGCCGCGAGTGGATGGCCATCCGCGACATGGACGTGGCCGCGGCCGTGATCGGCATCCGCCCCATGTACGCCAAGCTCAGCGCCTTTGCCGTGAGCTCCTTCATCATCGGCGTGGCCGGCGCGCTCTGGGGCTTTGTGCACCTGGGCGCCTGGGAGCCGGCGGCCTTCTCGGTGGACCGTTCCTTCCAGCTGCTGTTCATGGTCATCATCGGCGGCCTGGGCTCCATCATGGGCAGCTTCTTCGGCGCGGCTTTCATCGTGGTGCTGCCCATCGTGCTCAACCAGCTGCTGCCGGCGCTGGGCAGTCTGGTCGGCGTGGAGATTTCCACGGCGGCCATCTCGCATACCGAATTCATGGTCTTCGGCGCCCTGATCGTCTGGTTCCTGATCGTCGAGCCGCACGGCCTGGCCAAGCTCTGGAGCATAGGCAAGCAGAAGCTGCGCCTGTGGCCCTTCCCGCACTGACGCCGTTTTTCTGATTTTCCCCCCGCGTGCTTCAACCATTCCATCTACCTACAGGAGACAAACCATGAAGCTTCGTCAACTCGCCCTCGCCGCCTCGCTGACGGCCGCCGCCGTCACCGGTGCGCTTTGTTCCACGGCCGCGTTCGCGCAGGCCAAGGAACAGTTTTTCCCGGTGCTGGTCTACCGCACCGGCGCCTACGCGCCCAACGGCGTGCCCTTTGCCAACGGCTACGTCGACTACCTCAAGCTGGTCAACGCGCGCGGCGGCATCAACGGCGTGAAGGTCTCCTTCGAGGAATGCGAGACCGGCTACGCCACCGACCGCGGCGTCGAGTGCTACGAGCGCCTGAAGGGCAAGAACGGCGGCGCCACCGTGTTCCAGCCCCTGTCCACCGGCATCACCTTCGCGCTGACCGAGAAGGCCCCGGGCGACAAGATCCCGCTGATCACCGCCGGCTACGGCCGCAGCGAGTCGGCCGACGGCATGGTCTTCAAGTGGAACTTCCCGCTGTCGGGCACGTACTGGGTGGCGGCTGACACGCTGATCCAGCACATCGCCAAGAAGGAAGGCGGCTACGACAAGCTCAAGGGCAAGAAGATCGCGCTGGTCTACCACGACAGCCCCTTCGGCAAGGAGCCCATCCCGCTGCTGCAGGAGCGCGCCGCCATGCACGGCTTCCAGCTCAGCCTCCTGCCCGTGACCCACCCGGGCGTGGAGCAGAAGGCCACCTGGCTGCAGATCCGCCAGAACCGTCCCGACTACGTGCTCAACTGGGGCTGGGGCGTGATGAACTCCACCGCGCTCAAGGAGGCCCAGGCCACCGGCTACCCGCGCGAGAAGATGTACGGCGTGTGGTGGGCCGGTGCCGAGCCCGACGTCAAGGACGTGGGCCAGGGCGCCAAGGGCTACAACGCCATCATGATGCAGCACGGCGCCGAGCCGAATGCCGCCGTGGCCAAGGAAGTGCTGGAGAAGGTGCACGCCAAGGGCCAGGGCACCGGGCCGAAGGAAGAAGTGGGCCAGGTGCTGTACATGCGCGGCCTGCAGGCAGCGATGTTTGCCGTCGAAGGTGTGCGCGCCGCGCAGGAACGTTACGGCAAGGGCAAGATTGTGACCGGCGAGCAGGCACGCTGGGGTTACGAGAACCTGAACCTGACGCAGGCCAAGCTTGACGCGCTGGGCTTCAAGGGTGTGATGCGCCCCATCTCCACCAGCTGCCAGGACCATATGGGCGCTTCCTGGGCCCGCGTGCACACCTGGGATGGCAGCAAGTTCGTCTGGAGTTCCGACTGGTACCAGGCTGACGAGCAGATCCTCAAGCCCATGGTGAAGAACGCAGCCGACAAGTACGCGGCCGAGAAGAAGCTGACGCGCCGCACCGGCGCTGACTGCCAGTCTTGATCGGCT
>NZ_KQ483358.1:0-308202 GCF_001432305.1 Curvibacter sp. PAE-UM | reverse complement strand
GGGGGGGGCAGCGGCTCCCCCTGGAGCCGCCAATCGAAAGGGCCGCTGACGCGGGTCTTTCGATTGGTCAAGAAAGCAAGACATGGACAAACCGAACATTGTTCTGAACGTCAACGGCATCGAGGTCATCTACAACCACGTGATCCTCGTGCTCAAGGGGGTGTCGCTGCAGGTGCCCGAGAAGGGCATCGTGGCGCTGCTGGGGGGCAATGGCGCGGGCAAGACGACGACGCTGCGCGCCATCTCCAACCTGCTCAAGGGCGAGCGCGGCGAGGTGACCAAGGGTTCGATCGAGCTGCGCGGCGAGCGCATCGAGAACCTGACGCCTTCCGATCTGGTGCGCCGCGGTGTGGTGCAGGTGATGGAGGGGCGGCACTGCTTCGCCCACCTGACGATCGAGGAGAACCTGCTCACCGGCGCCTACACGCGCAAGGGCAAGGCCGAGGTGGCCGCCGGGCTGGAGAAGGTCTACGCCTACTTCCCGCGCCTGAAGACACGCCGTACCTCGCAGGCCGCCTACACCTCGGGTGGCGAGCAGCAGATGTGCGCCATCGGCCGTGCGCTCATGGCCAACCCCAGCATGGTGCTGCTGGACGAGCCCTCGATGGGCCTGGCACCGCAGATCGTGGAAGAGGTGTTCGAGATCGTCAAGGACCTGAACCAGAAGGAAGGCGTGACCTTCCTGCTGGCCGAGCAGAACACCAATATGGCGCTGAAGTATTCGGACTACGGCTACATCATGGAGTCGGGTCGCATCGTGATGGACGGCGTCGCCAGCGACCTGGCCAGCAACGAGGACGTGAAGGAGTTCTACCTCGGCATGGGCGGCGGCGAACGCAAGAGTTTCCGCGACGTGAAAAGTTATAAACGCCGCAAGCGTTGGTTGGCATAGGGGGCGTGGACATGAAACATTACGACGCGCTGGAGACGCGTGACCCCGCGCAGCGCGAGGCCGCGTTGCTGGCCGCGCTGCCGGGCCATGTGGCGCAGGCCCAGCGTTCGGCCCCGGCTTTTGCCGAGATCCTTCGCGGTGTGGATGCCGCTGCCGTCACCACGCGTGCGGCGCTGGCCCAGCTGCCGGTGACGCGCAAGCACGAATTGCAGGAGCGCCAGCAGGCGGCCCGTGCGCGGGATGCCAGTGATCCTTTTGGCGGTTTCTCTGCCATCGGCTGGCGTGGCCTGCTGCGCGGCACGGGGGCGCGGCGCGTTTACCAGTCGCCCGGCCCGATCTACGAGCCCGAGGGCCATGCGGCCGATTATTGGCGCAGTGCGCGCGCTTTTGCGGCAGCGGGCTTCGAGGCCGGCGACCTGGTGCACAACTGCTTCAGTTACCACCTCACGCCCGGTGCCTGGATCATGGAGGCCGGCGCCCAGGCCCTGGGCTGCACCGTGTTTCCCGGCGGCACGGGCAATACCGAACAGCAGCTGTCGGCCATCGCCGACCTGCGGCCGGGGGCCTATGCGGGCACGCCCAGCTTCCTCAAGATCCTGGTCGAGAAGGCGCAGGAGGCGGGTCTGAAGCTGTCCTTCAACAAGGCCCTGGTCAGCGGCGAGGCCTTTCCGCCCAGCCTGCGCGACTGGCTGCTCGAGCGCGGCATCACCGCCTACCAGTGCTACGCCACGGCCGATGCCGGCCTGATCGCCTATGAAACCCAGGCGCGTCAGGGCCTGGTGCTGGACGAGGGCATTCTGCTGGAGATCGTGCGCCCCGGCACCGGCGACCCGGTGCTTGAGGGCGAGGTGGGTGAAGTGGTGGTCACGGTGCTCAACCCCGACTACCCGCTGATCCGCTTCGGCACCGGCGATCTCTCGGCCATCCTGGGCGGTGCCTGCCCGACGGGGCGTACCAATACCCGCATCAAGGGCTGGCTGGGGCGGGCCGACCAGACCACCAAGGTGCGCGGCATGTTCGTGCACCCAGGCCAGATTGCCGAGATCGTCAAGCGCTATCCGGAGGTGGTGCGCGCGCGCCTGGTGGTGGCCGGCGAGATGGCCCAGGACACCATGACGCTCAAGGTGGAGACCGCCTGCAGCGGGCCGGGCGAACTGGCGCTGCGCATTGCCGAGACCGTGCGCGACGTGACCAAACTGCGCGGCGAGGTGGAGTTGGTACTGCCCGGCACCTTGCCCAATGACGGCAAGGTGATCGAGGACGCGCGCAGTTACAAGTGAGCAGCCACTGTCTGGGCGGGGCCTTGGTTGCTGACTAAGTATTTTCCGCTCTGGCAGGCGAGACCGGCGGGATTAGACTCGATTCCATCCTCTGGAGGAACCCTCATGAAACGTCTGCTACTGCTTGCTGCTGCCGTGACCGCTATGGCGGCCCAGGCCCAATCCTTTCCCGGTCCCAAGCCCATCACCATCGTCGTGCCCTTCGCGGCCGGCGGTCCGACCGACCGCGTGGCCCGCGACCTGGCCGAAGCCATGCGCAAGCCCCTGGGTGGTGTGATCCTCGTGGTGGACAACGCGGCTGGCGCCGGCGGTTCCATCGGTGCCAACAAGGTGGCCAAGGCCACGGCCGACGGCCACACCCTGCTGCTGCACCACATCGGCATGGCCACCATGCCGACCCTGGTGCGCAATCTGCCCTTCAAGGTCGAGACCGACTTCGAGTACGTGGGCATGGTCAACGACGTGCCCATGACCCTGATCGGCCGCCCCAGCCTGCCGGCCAGCAACTACAAGGAACTGACAGCCTGGATCAACGAGAACAAGGGCAAGATCAACCTGGGCAATGCCGGTATCGGCGCAGCCTCGCACCTGTGCGGCCTGATGTTCCAGAACGCGCTGAAGGTCGACATGACCACCGTACCCTACAAGGGCACGGCACCGGCCATCACCGACCTGATCGGCGGCCAGATCGACCTGCTGTGTGACCAGACCACCAATACCACCAGCCAGATCGAGGGCAAGAAGGTCAAGGCCTATGCCGTGACCACGAGCAAACGCCTGACCACCCCCGCACTCAAGGACCTGCCCACGCTCAACGAGTCCGGCCTCAAGGGTTTTGAAGTGACGATCTGGCACGGTTTGTACGCGCCCAAGGGCACCCCGGCCGACGTGGTGGCCAAGCTCAACGTCGCGCTCAAGGCCGCCCTGAAGGACCCGGACTTCATCAAGAAGCAGGAAGGCCTGGGGGCGGTGGTGGTGAACGACAAGCGCGTCGAACCGGCGGAGCACAAGAAGTTCGTGGCAGCCGAGATTGCCAAGTGGAGTCCTGTTTTGAAGGCGGCTGGGGTTTACGCGGACTGATCTTCAGCGTTCTGCGCTTCTGCTGAAAGGCCACTTTCGGGTGGCTTTTTCTTTTTCTGCCTGCGTTTTTGCTGGCGCGGCAAGCCGGGTCTCGCCCCGGCGGGCGACTCACTTTCTCTTGCTTCGCCAAGAGAAAGTAAGCAAAGAGAAGGCGAGCCGGGTTCGTCGTCCCTCCGCTGCGCTACGGGCACGCTGCGTTGCTCGGCCAGGGCGGGAAGTGCAGAAACTCGCCCTGCGGGCTCAGACATCTGCACTTCTTATTCCGCCCTAGCCTGCGCTACTCGCCTCCTCACACGGCAATTGGGGGGCCGGAGACCAAAACCAGAAACAACTAGGACGCGCCGAGGCGCGTCCTAGTGGGGTTCGGCTGTTGGGTTTTCGGCTGTCCGGTTCCCCATGCCGTGTGGCAGGGCTGAGCAGCGCAGCAGCGGGCGGATCAGGGCGGGCGTTGTTTGAGCGCAGCGAGTTTAGCCCGACCCCGACCGATGCGAGCAGCGCAAGGTACCCCGAAGGGGCCCTGACTTCGGCTCGCCTTTTCTTTGGTGGGCGGATTCAAAGCTGAAGTGCAACACACTTCCAGAAGGAGCCCGTTGCATGAAAGCCACCTACACCCACCTGAGCGCCGAGGAACGTGGCGCGATCATGGCCATGAAGTTTCAGGATTGCAGCGTCCGCGGCATTGCTCGGGCGCTTGGCCGTTGTCCGAGCACCATCAGTCGCGAACTGCGGCGAAATGGCTACAAGCAGGAATCTGAGTTAGGGCCTATGGGCCGTCCCCGAGTTGCGGGCGGCTACAACGCAGTACGTGCTGGCGTGCGTGCCCGTCGCCTCCGTCGTGCTTGTCGACCAACCCGAAAACTTCATCCGGACGGTGCCTTGTGGCAAAGGGTTCATGGCCTGCTGTGCCAGAGCTGGTCGCCTGAACAGATTGCGGGCACACTCAAACGCGAGCATCCCGGGCAACCTCAATTGCAAGCTTCCCACGAGACGATCTACACCGCCATTTACGCGGCCCCGCGAGGGGAGCTGCGTCGACAGCTGGTCAGCCTGCTGCGCCAAGGGCGTGGGGCACGCCGTCCCCAGGCACGAGGCACTGGGCGGCGCGGCGCCCTACAGGACATCGTCAGCATTCATCTGCGCCCCCCCGAAGCCAGCGATCGATTACTACCGGGTCACTGGGAAGGCGATCTGATCAAGGGTTCCAGGAACCAATCGGCTGTGGGCACCCTGGTGTGCCGCAAGACCTTGTTCGTCATGCTGGTGAAGATGGATGGTGCCACGGCAGAAGAAGCCCTGCGCGGCTACGAACAGGCCTTCAGCCCTCTGGACGATGCATTACGCCAGACCTTGACGTACGACCAGGGCAAGGAGATGGCGTTGCACAAAAAGCTGGCCGAGAGCACAGGATTGAAGATCTACTTTGCGGACCCGCACAGCCCCTGGCAGCGCGGAATCAACGAGAACACCAATGGGCTGATCAGGCAATACCTGCCCAAGGGGACGGATCTGAGCGTCTATAGCCAGCGCCAGCTCGATCACATTGCCTGGAGTCTCAATACCCGCCCTCGCAAGACCCTTGGGTTCAGGACTCCAGCCGAGGTGCTCTTCGAAGATTGCTTCAAGCAGAATGTCGATATCCAGCCCATCGTTGCACTTGGTATTTGAATCCGCCGTGACTTTCTTTTGGCGAAGCAAAAGAAAGTTACTGCCCTGTCGGGGGCACATCCCGACAATGCGACGCAAGCAAAATTGCCAGCCAATGCCAGTAGCCAAAGCGACAAGCAGACCGCCCGACCGGAGACAAACCCTAGGTCACAGCAAGCCCAAGGCTCCCTACACTGGACCGCATCAAATCCAGGAGATAACACCATGCGCAACATCCTCGCCTCGAACCGTCGCCACCTTCTTGCCGCGGCTGCCAGCGCCGCCCTGCTGGCGATGAGCCCGATGGCCTTGGCCCAGGATGCCTGGCCCAACAAGCCGGTGAAAATCGTCGTGCCCTTTGCGCCGGGCGGTACCACCGACATCCTGGCGCGCGCCATGGCGCCGGAGCTGACCAAGGCCTTTGGCCAGCCCTTCGTGGTGGACAACCGCGGCGGTGCGGGTGGCAATGTGGGCGCGGACATCGTGGCCAAGTCGCCGGCGGACGGCTACACCCTGCTGATGGGCACAGTGGGTACGCACGGCATCAACAAGGCGCTGTATGCCAAGCTGCCCTACGAGCCGCAGAAGGACTTTGCACCGATCACCCTGGTGGCTGGCGTGCCCAATGTGATGGTGATGAACGCCGACAAGGCCCGCGCGCTGAACATCAACAGCGTGGCCGACTTCGTCAAGTACGCCCGCGCCAACCCCGGCAAGCTCAACATGGCCTCCAGCGGCAACGGCACGTCCATCCACCTGGCCGGTGAACTGTTCAAGTCCATGACCGGCATCTTCATGACGCACATTCCCTATCGCGGCTCCGGTCCGGCGCTGCTGGACATGGTGGGCGGCAACATGGATGTGATGTTCGACAACCTGCCGTCTTCCATGCCCCACATCAAGTCGGGCAAGCTCAAGGCCTTTGCCGTGACCAGCGGCCAGCGTTCGACGGCCCTGCCGGACATCCCGACGGTGGAGGAGGCGGGCAAGCTCAAGGGCTTCGAGGCCAGCAGCTGGTTTGGCCTGCTGGCGCCGGCCGGCACGCCGCCCGACATCGTCAACCGCATCCAGCAGGAGGTGGCCAAGTCGCTGAACACGCAGGCCATCAAGGAAAAACTGCAGGCCCAGGGCGCCATCCCCGGCGGCATGTCGCCGCAGGAGTTCACCCGCTTCATCGACGCCGAGCACAAGAAGTGGGCAGCCGTCGTGAAAGCCTCCGGCGCGAAGGTGGACTGAGTCTTACACGCCCCAGACGATCTCGGTCTCCGCTTTCTCGCAACGGCGCAGCATCTCGATGAAGGGGGTGGCGCGCTGGCGCAGCGAGACGTCCTCGGCTTTCGCGGGCTCTTCGCCGCGTGCCACGGCCTCTTCCCGCGCAGCCTTCTGCCGTGCCTCTTCCTGGGTGATGGCGGTTTCCAGTGCGGCGATGGCCGCCGCCATGTCCTGGGGCTGCAGGATGCCCTGTTTCTCTTCGACCGGTTTGCCGATGATCTGCAGCACGCGCCGGCCGTTGGGCTCGAGCATGATGAGGTCGGCGGTGGTGCGTGACTTGAACTTGTAGAGCATGGCCGTGCCTCGTGCGGGCGGGTGCCGGGCGCTCAGCTGAGCGACTCGATCAGGGCTATGTAATCCTGCATGGCCTCGTCCTGGCTCTTGTCCTTGAGGGCGTTCCAGGCGTCCCACTTGGCACGGCCCACCATGTCGGAGAAACCGGGGCGCGGATCGGTGGGGGCGCCCGAGGAGGCCTGCTTGTACAGGGCGTAGATCTTGAGCAGGGTCATGTTGTCGGGACGCTCGCTCAGGTCTTTGGACGCGGCAATGGCGGCTTCGAAACGGGCTTTCAGGTCACTCATGTGAGGCTCCGGGGTTCTCGGTGGAATGGTAAGCGCGCAACAACTGCCGCAGATGGGCCTGCTGCGCGGGAACCAGGTAGGGTAGCAGCAAACCGAGCGCATGCCCGGCGCCGCGCAGCACCGCGGCCTGCAGGCCCTCGGGTTCCAGTGCGTGGCGCGGGTCCAGCGCGTACTCGAAACTCAGCCAGTAGCTCAACAGCACCACCTGGCTGGTGGCCAGGCCGGCGGCATCCTCGGCCTCGATCTGCAGCACACCGCTGCCCTGCAGCCGGGCCAGCAGGGTGCTCAGCGCGACGGTCTGGTCGTGCAGGGCCTGCTGGATGCCTGCTTCGAGCCGTCGGTTGCGGCTGAGCAGCAGGTTGAGGTCGCGGTAGAGGAAGCGGTAGTCCCAGATGCGCTCGAACAGGCTGTGCATGAAGAACCAGGCACCTTCCACGTCACGCACATCCCCGGCAGCCGGCAGCAGGCCGGCCAGGGCCTGCTCGTACTGCTCGAACAGGGTGTTGACCAAGCCGTCCTTGGCCGGGTAGTGGTAGTAGAGGTTGCCCGGACTGATGCCCAGCTCGCCGGCGATCTGGGTGGTGGAGACGTTGGGTTCGCCGTAGCGGTTGAACAGCGCCAGCGCCGCTTCCTGGATGCGCTGGGCGGTGCGGCGTGGCGCCTTTTTGACCATCAGCCCTTGGTCTTGCGGGCCGCCTTGCGCGGTGCCGCCTTCTTGGCGGGCGCCGCTTTTTTGGCTGGGGCGCTGCGGGGGGCACGGGTCTGGAGCAGGCGCTCCAGCTCGGCCAGGCGAGCGTTCAGCAACTGCACGTCGCGTGCCGAGGGGATGCCCAGGCGCTGCAGGGCACGCGCCACACGGTCCTCGAACAGGCCTTCGAGCTTGTCCCACTGGCCGGTCGCCCGGTCGCCGATCTCGTGCGCCAGGCTGCTGACCTTCTGGCTGGCCTCGGCCAGCTTGCCCTCGGCCGTGGCCTGCGCCTTGCGCTGCATGGTCAGGCCCTCCTGGACCAGGGCGTCGAAAACCTTGCCGCCTTCCTGCTGGGCCTTGGTGAAGGCGCCCAGGCCGGCCAGCCAGATCTGGTGGGCCGAGTCGCGCACCGGGTCGGCGCCGGAGGACGGGGTGGCACTGCGCGGGGTCGATTTGCTGCTCATGGTGCTTTGCTCCTGGAAGGCCGGTATGGACGGGACTGTACGCCCACTCGGGCCGGCGCGCCAGTGCCCTGGGGGCGGGCTTTTCCGGGGTGTCCATGCGATAAACTCGAAGGTTCAAACAAAGCCTGGGGCCGGCCTGACGGGGTCCGCCGGGCCACAGGGGATTCCATGATTCTTGTCACTGGCGGCGCAGGGTTTATCGGTGCCAACTTCGTGCTGGACTGGCTGGCTCAGACCGACGAGCCGGTACTCAACCTCGACAAGCTGACCTACGCTGGCAACCTGGAAAACCTGGCCTCGCTGCAGGGCGACAAGCGCCACGTCTTCGTGCAGGGCGATATCGGCGACAGCGCCCTGGTGGCGCGCCTGCTGGCCGAGCACCGGCCGCGTGCCGTGATCAACTTCGCAGCCGAGTCGCACGTGGACCGATCCATCCACGGCCCGGAAGACTTCATCCAGACCAATATCGTCGGCAGCTTCCGCCTGCTGGAATCCGTGCGGGCCTGGTGGGGTGGCCTCGACGAGGCGGGCAAGGCCGCCTTCCGCTTCCTGCACGTGTCCACGGACGAGGTCTACGGTTCGCTGGCTCCCGGGGAGCCGGCCTTCACCGAACAGCACCGCTACGAGCCCAACAGCCCCTACAGCGCCAGCAAGGCGGCCAGCGACCACCTGGTGCGCGCCTACCACCATACCTACGGCCTGCCGGTGCTCACCACCAACTGCAGCAACAACTACGGCCCCTACCACTTCCCCGAGAAGCTCATCCCGCTGATGATCGTCAACGCCCTGGCGGGCAAGCCCCTGCCGGTCTACGGCGACGGCATGCAGATCCGCGACTGGCTCTACGTGCGTGATCATTGCAGCGCCATCCGCCGCGTGCTGGCCGCCGGCCAGCTGGGCGAGGTCTACAACGTGGGGGGCTGGAACGAGAAGCCCAACATCGAGATCGTGCAGACCCTGTGCGCCCTGCTGGACGAGCTGCGCCCGCGCGCCGATGGCAAGAGCTACCGCGAACAGATCAGCTACGTGAAAGACCGCCCGGGCCACGACCGGCGCTACGCCATCGACGCGCGCAAGCTGGAGCAGGAACTGGGCTGGAAACCGGCCGAGACCTTCGAGACCGGCATCCGCAAGACCGTGGCGTGGTATCTGGATCATCCGGACTGGGTGGCGCGCGTGTTGTCCGGTGCCTACCGCGACTGGGTCAGCAAGCAGTACGCCTGATGTCCGGCATGAAGATCCTTTTGCTCGGCAAGAACGGCCAGGTCGGCTGGGAGTTGCAGCGTTCCCTGGCCGTGCTGGGCGAGGTCGTGGCGCTGGACCGGCTGGGGGCCGACGGCCTGTGCGGCGACCTGGCCGATCTGGCGGGGCTGGCGCAGACCGTGCGCAGCGTGCGACCCCAGGTCATCGTCAATGCCGCCGCACACACGGCCGTCGACAAGGCCGAGAGCGAGCCGGAGCTGGCGCGTACCCTCAACGCGCTGGCGCCCGGGGTGCTGGCGCAGGAAGCGCGGCAACTGGGGGCCTGGCTGATCCATTACAGCACCGACTATGTGTTCGACGGCAGCGGCAGCGCGCCCTGGAAAGAGACCGATGCCACGGCGCCCCTGAGCGTCTACGGCCGCACCAAGCTTGAAGGCGAACAGCTGATCGCCGCCAGCGCTTGCCGGCATCTGATTTTTCGTACCAGCTGGGTCTACGGTGCGCGCGGCGGCAATTTCGCCCGGACCATGCTGCGCCTGGCGGCAGAGCGTGAGCAGCTCACGGTGATCGATGACCAGATCGGGGCACCCACCGGGGCCGATCTGCTGGCCGATGTGACGGCCCATGCCATCCGTCATGTGTTGCCGCCCATGCGACGCAACGACCTGACGCCTTCGGGCATCTACCACCTCGCGGCGGCCGGCGAGACCAGCTGGCACGGTTATGCGCGGTTCGTGCTGCAGCAGGCGCAAGAGGCCGGCCTGGCACTGAAGGCGAGGCCGGAACAGGTCAAACCGATCCCGACCTCGGCCTACCCGACGCCGGCCAAACGGCCGCACAATTCACGCTTGGACACCACATTGCTGCAAAACACCTTCGGCCTGACGCTGCCACACTGGCAGGTCGGGGTGGCTCGTTTGCTGGCAGAAACCCTCTGAGACACTCCGAGACAGCGACCATGACACAACGCAAGGGCATCATCCTGGCCGGCGGCTCCGGCACCCGGCTGCACCCGGCCACCCTGGCCATCAGCAAGCAGTTGCTGCCGGTCTACGACAAACCCATGGTGTATTACCCGCTCACCACGCTGATGCTGGCGGGCATGCGCGACATCCTGCTCATCAGCACGCCGCAGGACACACCGCGCTTCGAGCAGTTGCTGGGCGACGGCAGCCAGTGGGGCCTGAACCTGCAGTACGCGGTGCAGCCCAACCCGGACGGGCTGGCGCAGGCCTTCATCATCGGTGAGTCCTTCGTGGGCAACAGCCCGAGCGCGCTGGTGCTGGGCGACAACATCTACTACGGCCACGACTTCTACGGACTGCTGGGCGCCGCGGATGCCAAAACCAGCGGTGCCACCGTCTTTGCCTATCACGTGAACGACCCCGAGCGTTATGGCGTGGTGGCCTTCGATGCCCAGGGCCAGGCTAGCAGCATCGAGGAAAAGCCCAAGGCCCCGAAGAGCAACTACGCCGTCACCGGCCTGTATTTCTACGACCAGCAGGTGGTGGACATCGCCAAGGCCGTCAAGCCCAGCGCCCGCGGCGAACTGGAGATCACCACGGTGAACCAGATGTACCTGGACCGCGGCCAGCTCAGCGTGCAGATGATGGGGCGCGGTTATGCCTGGCTGGATACCGGAACGCACGACAGCCTGCTGGAGGCCAGCCAGTTCATCGCCACGCTGGAGCACCGCCAGGGCCTGAAGATCGCCTGCCCGGAGGAGATCGCCTGGCGACACGGCTGGATCGGTGACGAGCAACTCGAGAAGCTGGCGCAGCCGCTGGCCAAGAACGGCTACGGGCAGTACCTGTTGCGCCTGCTGAAGGAAAAACGCCCGGTTTGACCGGGGCGTGCGCACCATGCAAGCCATCCCCACGGCCATTCCCGACGTCCTGATCATCGAACCCAAGGTGTTTGGTGATGCGCGCGGTTTCTTCTTCGAGAGCTACAACGAAAACGCCTTTGCCGAGGCTACGGGCCTGAAGGTGAACTTTGTGCAGGACAACCACAGCCGCAGCGCCAAGGGTGTGCTGCGCGGCCTTCACTACCAGCTGAAGCAGGCTCAAGGCAAGCTTGTACGCGTGGTGCGCGGCAGCGTCTACGACGTGGCGGTGGATCTGCGCAAGAGTTCACCTACCTTCGGCCGCTGGGTTGGTACCGAGTTGAGCGAGGACAACCAGCGTCAGATGTGGGTGCCGGCCGGCTTTGCGCACGGCTTCCTGGTCACCAGCGAATCGGCCGACTTTCTGTACAAAACCACCGATTACTACGCCCCGGAACAGGAGCGTTGCATCGCCTGGAATGATCCGGCGATCGGTATCCAGTGGCCTTTGGAGGGGGCGCCGGTGCTGTCGGGCAAGGACCAGCAGGGGCAACTGCTGGCGCAGGCCGAGGTGTACGCATGAGTCCGGCGTCCGTCATCCATCCCGTCATCCTCTGCGGTGGCAGCGGCACGCGCCTGTGGCCCCTGTCGCGCAAGGCCTTTCCCAAGCAGTTCATCCCGCTGCTGGGCGACAAGTCGCTGTTGCAGCTCACGCTGGAGCGCGTGGCACCGCTGGCCCAGGGCCAGTCCGAAGCCATCACCTGTGTGGCCGCCGAGGCGCATCGTTTCCTGGTGGCCGACGTGGCGGCCCAGGCCGGCCTGTCCGTGCGCCAGATCCTCGAGCCGCAGGCGAAGAACACGGCAGCCGCCATGGCGCTGGCCGCGCTGGCGGCGCCCGCCGATGCCTTGCTGCTCTTCTGTCCGGCCGACCACCACATTCCCGATGCCCAGGCCTTCTGCGACATGGTGCAGGGTGCGGCACTTGCGGCGCAGGCCGGCCGGCTGGTGACTTTCGGTGTGTCGCCCAGTTTCCCCAGTACGGCCTACGGCTACATCCAGAAGGGCGCGGCGGCCGGTGCCGGCTTCGAGGTAGCCCGTTTCGTCGAGAAACCGGCGCAGGACAAGGCGCTCGAATTCCTCGCCAGCGGCCAGTATCTCTGGAATGCCGGCATCTTTCTCATGCGTGCGGCGGACCTGCTGCAGGCGCTCCAGGCCCACGCGCCGGATATCCTGGATGTCTGTCGCCGGGCCATGCAGCAGCCACAGCGCGACGGCCTCTTCCTGCGCCCCGATGCGCAGGTCTTCGCAGGCTGTCGCAGCCAGTCCATCGACTACGCCGTGATGGAGCGCGCCGGCAACGTCAGCGTCTACCCCTTTGCCGGTGTCTGGAGCGACGTAGGCAGCTGGAACGCCGTGGCGCAGCTGGCCGAGCCGGATGCCGACGGCAATCGCGCGGGAGGTGAGGTGCAACATGCCCATCATCTGCGCGCCAAAGACACCTACATCCATGCCGGCGGCCAGCGCCCCGTGGTGGCCCTGGGCACCCAGGGCCTGCTGATCATCGATACCCCAGATGCCTTGCTGGTGGCCGATCCGTCCCAGGCCGAGGCCGTCAAGGACGTGGTGGCCAAGCTGGAAAAGCTGGACGCGACCCAGGCCGTTCAGCACCGCCGCGTGGCGCGCCCCTGGGGCTGGTACGACAGCATCGACATGGGCGAGCGCTTCCAGGTCAAGCGCATCATGGTCAAGCCCGGTGCCTCGCTCTCCCTGCAGAAACACCACCACCGCGCCGAGCACTGGGTGGTGGTCAGCGGCACGGCCGAGGTGACCAACGGCGACAAGGTCATGGTGCTGGGGGAGAACCAGAGCACCTACATCCCCATCGGCCAGGTGCATCGCCTGGCCAATCCGGGCCAGGAGCCGCTGGAGATCATCGAGGTGCAGAGCGGCGCGTATCTGGGCGAGGACGATATCGTCCGCTACGAGGATACTTATGGCCGGACGTGAAATGAATCCAGTAAGTAAGGGTTGGAATAAATGAATCTGAAAAACCAGAAAATTGCCATCATCGGTCTCGGCTACGTTGGCTTGCCCCTGGCCGTGGAGTTCGGCAAGCACCGCGATGTGCTGGGCTTCGACATCAACGCAGCGCGCGTGGCGGAACTGCAATCCGGGCACGACAGCACGCTGGAGGTCGCCCCCGAGGAGCTGGTGCGAGCAGGCCGATTGCGCTATTCGACGAACCTGGATGATTTGCGCGCGTGCACGATTTTCATCGTGACGGTTCCGACCCCGGTGGACCAGGCCAACCGGCCCGACATGACACCCCTGGTCAAGGCCAGCGAGACCGTGGGCAAGGTGCTGTCCAAGGGCGCGGTGGTGATCTATGAATCCACGGTGTATCCGGGGGCGACCGAAGAGGTCTGCGTGCCCGTGCTGGAAAAATTCTCCGGTTTGAAATTCAACCAGGATTTTTTCTGTGGTTACAGCCCCGAGCGCATCAACCCCGGTGACAAGGTCAACACGCTGACCAAGATCAAGAAGATCACCAGCGGCAGCACACCCGAGGTGGCTGACGCCGTCGATGCGCTCTACCGAGACATCATCACGGCCGGGACCCACAAGGCGAGCAGCATCAAGGTGGCTGAAGCCGCCAAGGTGATCGAGAACACCCAGCGCGATCTGAACATCGCCCTGATCAACGAACTGTCGGTCATCTTCGCCCGTCTGGGCATTGATACGCTGGACGTGCTGGAAGCCGCGGGCAGCAAGTGGAACTTCCTGCCCTTCCGCCCAGGCCTGGTGGGCGGGCATTGCATCGGTGTGGATCCCTACTACCTGACGCACAAGGCCGAGGAGGTGGGCTACCACCCGCAGGTCATCCTGGCCGGCCGTCGCATCAACGACAATATGGCGCGTTACGTGGCGCGCAACACCATCAAGCTCATGCTGCAAAACGGCCTGGACGTGCCACGTTGCCGTGTGGGTGTGCTGGGCATCACCTTCAAGGAGAACTGCCCGGACATTCGCAACAGCAAGGTGGTCGACATGGTGCGCGAATTCGAGGCCTGGGGCGTGGAGGTCGTTGTGGCCGATGCCTGGGCCAGCGTCGACGAGGTACAGCACGAGTACGGCCTGAAGCTCGGCGTGATCGATGCGGCCCACCCTGTGGATGCGCTGGTGGTCGCGGTGGGGCACAACGAATACCGGCATGCCCAGCTGCAGGACCTGCGCGCCCTGTGCCGCGGCAGCAAGCCCGTGTTGTCCGACGTGAAGAGCCTGTACGACCGCCACGCAGCGGCGGCTACCGGCTTCACCGTATTCAGACTGTGAGCCCCTCATGAGCCATACCCCCATCACCCAACGCAAGATCCGTTTCGCCCTGGTTGGCTGCGGCCGGATTTCCAGGAACCATTTCGACTCGATCCGCCAGCATGCCGACCATGCCGAACTGGTGGACGTCTGCGACATCGACCCGATGGCCCTGCAGAAGGCCGTCCAGGCGACTGGCGCAGCGGGACATGCCAGCCTGACGGCGCTGCTGCAGAAGACCACGGCTGACTGCATCATCCTGACCACGCCCAGTGGCATCCACCCGCAGCAGGCCATCGAGGTGGCGCGCGCAGGGCGCCATGTGCTCAGCGAAAAACCCATGGCCACCAAGTGGGAAGACGGCCTGCGCATGGTGCGCGCCTGTGAAGAGGCCGGCGTGCACCTGTTTGTCGTCAAGCAGAACCGCAAGAACGCCACGCTGCAACTGCTCAAGCAGGCCGTGAGCCAGAAGCGCTTCGGCCAGATCTACATGGTCACCCTCAACGTGTTCTGGCAGCGCCCCCAGGTGGGTTATTACGACCAGGCCAAGTGGCGCGGCACCTGGGAGCTCGACGGCGGCGCCTTCATGAACCAGGCCAGCCACTACGTGGACCTGCTCGAATGGCTGATCGGCCCCATCGACTCCCTGCACGCCTACACCGCCACGCTGGCGCGCGATATCGAAGCCGAAGACACCGGGGTACTGAGTGTCAAGTGGCGCAACGGCGCCCTGGGCTCGCTCAACTGCACCATGCTGACCTATCCCAAGAACCTGGAGGGTTCCATCACCATCCTGGGAGAAAAGGGAACGGTGCGCGTGGGCGGTGTGGCGGTGAACGAGATCCAGGAATGGCAATTCGCCGACAGCGATCCCAACGACGAGAAAATCAAGGCAGCCAGCTACGAGACCACCAGCGTCTACGGCTTTGGCCATCCCCTGTATTACCGTAACGTGATCGACGTCCTGCGCGGCGAGGCCGAGCCCGATGTGGACGGCCGCGAAGGCCTGAAATCGCTGGAGGTCCTGATCGCCACCTATCGCTCGGCCCGCGACGGCGTGCGTGTCGGCCTGCCGCTCGAACTGTGACCCTCATGAGCTACACCGTCCATCCCTCGGCCATCGTCGACGCCGGCGCACAGATTGGCGAAGGCAGCCGCATCTGGCACTGGGTGCATATCTGCGCACGCGCGCGTATCGGCCGCGACTGCTCCTTCGGCCAGAACGTCTTTGTCGGCAACGACGTGATCATCGGCAACAACGTCAAGGTCCAGAACAACGTCAGCGTGTACGACGCCGTGACGCTGGAAGACGACGTGTTCTGCGGCCCCAGCATGGTGTTCACCAACGTCTACAACCCGCGCAGCGCCGTCATCCGCAAGGAAGAGTACCGGCGCACGCTGATCCGCAAGGGGGCGACGCTGGGGGCCAACTGCACCATCGTCTGCGGTGCGACGGTCGGGCAGTATGCCTTTGTCGGCGCCGGTGCCGTGGTGAACCACGATGTGCCCGATTACGCCCTGATGGTCGGTGTGCCGGCGCGCCAGATCGGCTGGATGAGCCAGCACGGCGAGCGCCTGGACCTTCCCCTGAGCGGTGATGGGCAGACCGTCTGCCCGCAGACGGGGCAGCGTTATGAGCTGCGCGACGGCCAGTGCCGCCTCGTGGGCTGAAGACAGAAAAGGATCCCATGGAATTCATCGACCTCAAGAGCCAATACCGGCAACTGAAGACGCAGATCGACGCCGGCATCCAGCGTGTGCTGGATCACGGGCAGTACATCCTCGGGCCTGAGGTGGCCGAGCTGGAGGAAAAGCTCGCCGCTTACACCGGTGCCAAGTACTGCATCAGTGTGGCCAATGGCACGGATGCGCTGCAGATCGCGCTGATGGCGCTGGGGATCGGCCCGGGCGATGAAGTCATCACCCCCGGCTTCACCTACATCGCCACCGCCGAAACCGTGGCCCTGTTGCGGGCCAAGCCGGTCTACGTGGACATCGATCCGCGTACCTACAACCTCGACCCGGCCCTGCTGGAGGCAGCCATCACGCCGCGCACCAAGGCCATCATTCCGGTCAGCCTGTACGGCCAGTGCGCCGATTTCGACGCCATCAATGCCATCGCGGCACGGCATGGTATCCCCGTCATCGAGGATGCGGCGCAAAGTTTTGGCGCCAGCTACAAGGGGCGGAAAAGCTGCAACCTGACGACCATCGGATGTGCCAGCTTTTTCCCGAGCAAGCCGCTGGGCTGTTACGGTGACGGCGGTGCGATCTTCACCAGCGATGACGAACTGGCCAAGGTGCTGCGTCAGATCGCCCGTCACGGCCAGGACCGGCGTTATCACCATATTCGGGTGGGGGTGAACAGTCGGCTGGACACGATACAGGCGGCGATCCTGCTGCCCAAGCTTGCGGTCCTGGACGAGGAGCTGGGGCTCAGGCAAGCGGCTTCCGGGCGATACGCTGGGCTGCTGGTTCAAACGGGCATCAAGGGCCCTTATGTCGAGCCGCACAATATCAGCGCCTGGGCGCAGTACACGGTGGAGATTGACGAACGCGACGCCACTCAGGAACGACTGAAGTTGATGGGGATCCCCACTGCGGTTCACTACCCGATACCTCTGAATCGTCAGCCGGCAGTGAGGGATCTGGAAGCCAAGTTGCCGGTAGGAGATGCCGTGGCCACGAGAGTCATGAGTTTGCCAATGCACCCATTCCTGGATTCGAAGACGCAGGAACAGATTATTTCGGGGTTGGTGGGCAGCCTGCAGTGACAGCGTCCTGTCTCTGAGTTGGGTATCTGCTTCGGAACTTGCGTTCTCATGCAATGAAGATCCCCATTCTTTCCATCATGTCCGGCGGGGCAATGGCGCAGGCCGTGCAGTTGCTTGCGTACCCGCTTGTCGCAAGGCTTTATGCCCCGGAGGATTTCGGCGTATTTTTCCTGCTGGTGAGCGTCATCTCGATTTCGATGACGATTTTTACGCTTCAGCTGGAGGCGGCCATCCTGGCGGGAAGAAAGAGCCACATCCAGATTCTTGGCTACGTGGCATTCTGGGTCCTGCTTGCGGCGGTGGTCTTCTATTCGCTGCTGCTCTTATTGTTTGGTGAGTGGTTCCTTCGTGCCAGCAACATCGCCTGGGACGTCGGGTATGTCATGTGGTACGTGCCGTTGGGCTTGTTTGTTCACGGCTTGTATGCGCTATCAGTCTCGAGAACCGTCAGGCAGAAGAGATACGGCCGGCTCGCGATAAGCCACGTGACGCTCGCACTCTCAACAGTTGTCGTGCAGATATTGCTGGGCTACTTTGCGCTCGGAGTCGTCGGTTTGCTGGTGTGCGACTTCATCGCCCGCATACTGGGATTGCTTGCCTTGAACTCCCCCCGGGATGGCTGGCGGATCCGGGGGTTCAGCAAGTCGGCTGTCGTCAAGGTGCTGGTGCGCTACAAAAGATTCCCGCTGCTTTTGGCGCCAGCTGCCGTGTTAAACGTGGCGAGTCAAAATATCCAGAGCATCTGCTTCCCGTATTTTTTTGGGGCGGGCCAAGCCGGCCAGCTAGGCTTGGCAAACAAGCTGGTTTCAGCGCCGGTGGGCCTGGCGGCAAGTGCTGCGGGCCATGTTTTTACCGGTGAATTTGCCGCTTCGCCAACGCCGGAGCAGCAAAGAAAAATCGTCATGGACGCGCTGTATTACTTGACGGCAATAGCGCTCCCATTGTGTTCGTGCTTCGCTTTTGCTTCCGAAGCGCTCCTGGTCCATGCGCTGGGTGCGAAGTGGGAGTTGGTAGGAACGTACGCGGCGATATTGTCATTGGGGCTGGCAGCCTCGCTGGTGGTCTCACCCATCAGCAATATAGTCGTTATCAAGAATTCCCTTTCAATTGCGATCATTTTCTCAGTTGCCGAACTTGTGGTGAGGTCACTTCCATATGTTCTGATGCTTGTGTTCGATGGCTTTTCCGCGACCATGGTCGTTTTTGCCATCTCGTTTGGCAATCTCTTCTTGTATGGGGCTGCGCTGCTCAGGTTTTCCCGTCTGGTGGATATCCACCTCGCTGATTATCTTGCGCGAATCAGGCCGCTAGTGCTGGCATGGCTTCTTTGCTTTGCCCCGCTGGCTGCTGCTTATGTGTTTGCGCCGGGGGCCTTGATGCTGTTTGGGGTGATGTTCGTCGGGTTGGCGGTTTACTTCCTGTATGTGATCAGGAAGTATGCAAGGGGGCAGCGCTAAGCAATTTTTCCGTCACGGAGATGATCCCGGGTGTGCGCAGCCTCGGGTGAAGTTGTGGGTGCGTCCTGGTTGCCTGATCATGGCAGGGGCGCACCATAAAATGGATGCGGAATACAGACAACAGGAGCAAGTTCGACAAGTGGAGCAGGAGAAACCAACAATATTCGTGCTGACGGCAAGCTACCCCTATTCGGTGGCGGCTGAAAGAACATTTCTCGAGCCGGAAATCGAACGGTTCGTCAAGAAGTTCTCCAGGGTCGTGATCGTCCCGCAAGACGTGAGCGGCCAGTGCAGTCAAGTGCCGGCTGGGGCGCATGTTGATGTTTCACTGGCGAAAAGTCTTTCAAGGCCGGCGCGAAGCTCCCTGCTGTTGCGAGGGCTGGCCTCTCTGGCGTTGTATCGGGAGATACAAAAAAATGCATGGTTGCTGTTGCGACCAAAGACGCTTTTGCGGACCGCCGTTTTTCTCGGCCGCGCCAAGGTGATCGGTCAATGGGTCGAGCGCACAGGCATCTCGGTTGAGCGCCATGGCGGCGGACTGCTGTTTTATGGCTTCTGGCTGGATGTCTCTGCGTTGGGCCTCGGCATGTTGCGATCGCGTCTTCATGCGCCATTTGGTGTGGTGGCGCGGGCGCATGGGGGTGATCTGTATGCGGAGCGGCACACCCCTCAATATATTCCTTTCCAGGAGCAGATGATCGACCTGCTCGATTGGGTTTCACCGGACTCGATGGGAGGCGCCGAGTATCTGAGACGCAAATACCCTCAACATGCCAAGAAGATTTGGCCGGCATTGTTGGGCACCGATGATCCCGGGTTTGCTGCAACAGCCTCCGACGACGGGAAGGTCAGGGTTGTTTCGTGCGCTTTTCTGGTTGAAGTGAAGCGTATTGACCTGCTGGTTCGGGGGGTGGCGGAACTCTCAGGGCGAATGCCAGGAACATCGATCGAATGGACCCACTTCGGAGATGGGCCCATATATGCCGAGATAAAAGAGTTGGCAGAAAAAATTCTGCCGCCGAATGTGCAATGGCGGCTGATGGGACATGTAGATACAAGCACGATTTACAAGTGGTACAGAGAGAACCCTGTTGACGTATTCGTCAACGTCAGCAGCTCAGAGGGAACGCCCGTTTCCATCATGGAGGCGATCAGTTGCTCCATACCCGTGGTGGCCACCGCAGTAGGGGGGAACAAGGAAATAGTCTCGGGAGCGAACGGGGCACTTTTGAGCCAGCATCCGGAGCCGATCGAGATTGCAGAGGCCATCGAGAGCGTTTGCCTGAGCCCCAAGAATCGACTTACCCTCCGGGAGGGGAGTCGCGCCATGTGGGATGCGAAGTACAACGCAGGCAAAAACTACATGGACTATGCGAATCGCCTCATCGAGTTGGCGGCGCAGCTTGCCTCAAAGCCTTCGGATTCGAGGTCATCAAGGGGCGTCTAGGGCTGTGCTGCCTGAACGTAGTCCAGTATGGATCGAAAATTGTGCGAGATGTACGAGTTCAATCTTTCAATGTCTGCACGTGAGTATTCTGCTTCGGCCGACTGGCGATGCGATATTTGCAGGCTTGGATGATGGCGTGAGAAACTGGTTACCAAGTCGGCGATTCTGGTGGTCGTGCCCGTTCCGATGTTGATGATGGCCGGCAATTTTGGGATGCCGGAGAGCTTCACGATGATTTCGGCGACATCATCAACATGAACAAAGTCCCTGTGCGCGCGCCCTTGGTTGTTCAGTGTGAATGGCTTCGACGTTGCCAGTGCCTGACGAAGATGATGCAGTACTGAGAACCTGTCGTTCCCGCCGAAGATGTTGAATACACGCAGTATCGTGTAGTCGATCTTGTTGGCCTGGCAGTATGCTTCGGTCAGCCTCTCGGAGAGAAGTTTTGCAATTCCGTTGGGGGAAAGTGGCTGCGTTGCCGATGACTCATGGGTTGAAGTCGTATCCCCATAAACGGCGCAACTGCTGATGAAGAACAGCCTGGGTATGCTCCACTTCCCGGCCCATTCCAGTACTTCGGCGAGGGCTCTTGTATTGGAGTCGATGAATGTGGTTGGATGTTGCGAGAGTGGCGTTGTCAGGTCACCGGCTGCATGGATAATCAAGTCGGTGTCGGGGTGGTTTTCTTGTCGCAGTTTTGGCCAGTTGTTGCGATCAACGGCGAGAATGTCGAAGGCGTTTGCTCTCTGAATCGCATGGCCAAGATTGCCACGTGCTCCCGTAAGCAGGCACCGCAATTTTTTTTGTTCGATTTGTGGAGTCATTGGATTTTCTGAAATGGGAGCTGATGATGCGTAAGGCTCGATCCGTCGGGGCGATAAAATTACGGTGGAAAGCGCGCAGTCTCAAAACAAGTCCCGCGGGGGCTGGAGTCACATCGGAAATTGGATTCCATCGTAACGCCTTCAGTGTTGCCAGCCAATCGATGCGTAGATGGCATGTCGATCATGGCGGTGCATTTGATCACAATCATTTGATGAAATTCATAGCATGATAGCCATTCTCGACTATGGCGTTGGCAACATTTCGTCTGTGTGCAGCATGCTGAGAAAAGCGGGTGCCGAGACGCAAGTGACTCGTCATGCCAGTGAAATTCTGGCGGCAGACAAGCTCCTGTTGCCTGGAGTTGGGCATTTCGACCATGGGATGAAGATGCTGAATGCCTCGGGGCTGCGCGAGACGCTGGATCAGTTCGCGCTGGAGTTGAAGCGCCCGGTACTCGGCATCTGCCTGGGCGCGCAAATTCTCGGCAAGGGCAGTGAGGAGGGGGATACGGCCGGACTTGGCTGGATCGACATGGAATGTCATAAATTCCAGGCCATGCCGGGCATACGTGTGCCTCACATGGGTTGGAACCAGATCGTCCGCAAGAAGTCCTCTCCTCTGCTGGATCAGATGGATGAGGATGCCCGGTTTTATTTCGTCCATTCGTACAAGATGCACTGTGCAGATGCCGGGGACGTGCTTGCGACAGCCACCCATGGCGTTGAGTTCACGTGCGCGGTTCAGCGTGGGAATATCTTCGGGACCCAGTTTCATCCGGAGAAGTCCTTGCGGCACGGCCTGGCCTTGATGAAAGCGTTTGTCGGGATGCCGTCAACATGAACAAGACACGCGTCATTCCGGTCCTGCTGCTGCGCGGGAAGGGCCTGGTCAAGACTGTGAAGTTCAAGGACCCCAAGTACATCGGGGATCCCATCAACTCGGTCCGGATCTTCAACGAGAAGGAAGTTGATGAGCTGGTGTTCCTCGACATCACGGCCACGCCTGAAGGCCGGGGGCCGGATTTCGATCTGCTGGCGGATATCGCAGGTGAGGCCTTCATGCCCATGGCCTACGGGGGCGGGATCACGACACTGGAACAGGTTCAGCGGATCTTCGCCCTGGGTTTCGAGAAGGTCGTCATCGATGCGGCAGCTTACGCCTCACCGCAATTGATTCGTGACGCTGTCGCGATCTACGGTTCCCAGAGCATCGTCGGGTGCGTCGATGTCCGGCGCACTCTCCTGGGGCGTTATGAACTCTGCTCCCATGCCGGCAAGACCAGGCAGCAGGTCGGCCTGAAAGAGCATGTCGTGGAATTGGAGCGGCTTGGCGTGGGGGAGATCATCGTCAATGCCGTGGACCGGGACGGGACCCAGTCGGGCTACGACCTCAAGCTGATCCGTGAGGTGTCGGCGGCGGTCAGTGTCCCCGTGGTCGCGTGTGGTGGCGCCTCGGGCATCGACGACTTCGTCGCCGCCGTGCAGGAGGGGGGGGCATCTGCGGTGGCGGCGGGCAGCCTTTTTGTCTTTGTCGGTCCGCATCGGGCCGTCCTCATCAATTACCCGGCGCGCGCAGAGCTGGCCAGGCGCCTGCCGTAAGCCCGGCCGGGCCTGTTCGGTAGGCCTGTCGCGGCCCGAAGGCGGCGCTGCGCTTCGCGGATAATCGGGCCGTGGATGGGTAGATCCACACCCGCACTGAACCCCCATGATCGACACCGAGCCTATGCAAAAACCAGACTACAGCCATCCTGTAGACGCGATCCGCGCCCCTGTGGACGGAAGTCCGATCCAGCAGGCTGCGTTTGTGCCCAAGGGGCGCCCGTACCAGGCCTGTACGCGTTGTGTCATGGACACGACCGATCCCGAGATCGAGTTCGATGAGCAGGGTGTGTGCAGCCATTGCCATTACTTCGACAACAGCGTCAAGCCGACCTGGCCCTCCCTGGAGGGGGATCCGGTCAAGCTGGCGGAGATGATCGCGGCCGTCAAGGCCTACGGCAAGGGCAAGCGCTACGACTGCATCATCGGCCTGTCCGGCGGCATCGACAGCTCCTTTGTGGCGGTCAAGGTTGCGGAGTGGGGCTTGCGGCCCCTGGTGGTGCACGTCGACGCCGGCTGGAATTCGGAACTGGCCGTGATGAACATCGAGCAGATCTGTCGCCGCCTAGGCTTTGATCTGGTCACGCACGTGGTCGACTGGGAGGAGATGCGCGACATGCAGCTGGCCTTCCTGCGTTCGAATCTTGCCAATCAGGACGTGCCTCAGGATCATGCCTTTTTTGCGGCCCTGTATGGATACGCCGAGAAGGCCGGCATCAAGTACGTGATCAACGGGGGCAATTTCGCGACCGAGAGCATATTGCCGGCGACCTGGGGTTACGACGCCATGGACGCCACGCATGTGAAGGCCATTCACGCCCGCTTCGGCTCCCGGTCCCGGGGTGATTTTCCGGTGGTCAGCTTTTTTGATCTGTACGTGAAATACCCCTTCATCCTGAAGATGGAGGTCTTGCGGCCGTTGAACTGCCTGCCCTACAACAAAGAAGAGGCGATCCGGATCCTGGAGAAGGACTACGGCTGGCGCTATTACGGCGGCAAGCACTATGAATCGCGCTGGACCCGCTTCTTCCAGGCCTATTACCTGCCCTACAAGTTCGGCTACGACAAGCGCAAGGCGCATTTGTCCAGCCTCGTGGTGTCCGGCCAGATGACGCGTGCCGAGGCGCTGGAGGCCTTGAAGGCGCCGCTGTATGACCCGAAGCTTCTGGCGGAGGACAAGATCTTCATTGCGAAGAAACTCGGCTTGTCGTTGACCGAGTTTGAAGCCCTGGTCGAGCAGCCTGCCCACCATTTCAGCGAGTTCCCGAATCACCAGCGCAAGCGCCGTTTGGCGGTGCTGGTCTATCGGTTTGCCAAGCAGGTGCTGGCATTGCCGGTGCGGGGCCTGGCGAAGATCGGGTTTAAGTCCCGAGGCTAGTTTTCTCGGCGTCGCCCTGGCGGGTGCGCGAGACATGAGGCGGGAAAACCGGGGTTGCCTTGAACATCCATATCTATCCTTCCACCTTTGCGAACGAGTCCAGGATCCTCAAGATTGTTCGCAGCTTGAGGAGCCATGCCGTGTTCTCGCGGGTCAGGGTGCTGGCGGTTTGGAAAGAGGGGCTTCCCAGGCATGAGGTGCTGGGGGACGGCATCGAGGTGCTGCGCGTGGCGCCGCTGATCGGTGGTTCGATGAAGGGCGCCATGGGGCGCCTGTTCAAGGCCGTTGGATGGTATCTCGGTGTCTTGTGGGCCCTGCGCGGGGAAAAGGTGGCCTGCTTCAATTGCCACAGCCTGCCGGTGCTGCCGCTCTCGGTACTCGTCAAGATGTGGAAGCGTTGTGTGCTGATCTATGACCCGCATGAACTGGAAACAGAGACGGCCGGTCTTCGCGGAGGCCGTCAATGGCTGGCGCGCCGGGTGGAGCGCGCGCTGATCGGATTTGCAGACACGGTTTGCGTGGTGAACCGTTCGATTGCCGACTGGTATGCCGCCCGCTACCGGCTGAGGCAGGTCTGGGTGGTGCGCAATGTGCCCTACCGCAGCGAGTCGGAGCCGGCGCGCACCGGGCTGCTGCGCAGGGCCGTGGGGCTGGCGCCCGACGTGCAGCTCTTTCTCTATCAGGGCTTGTTGGCGCCCGGGCGCGGGGTCGGGCTGCTGATCGACGCTTTTGCGAAACTGCCGCCGGACCGGCACCTGGTCTTCATGGGGTACGGGGAACTGGAAGGGCATATCAGGGAAGCGGCAGCGCGGCATTCCAACATCCACTTCATGCCCGCCGTGCCGCCGGAGCAGGTCAAGGATTACACGGTGGATGCTGATGTCGGCATTTCCCTGATCGAGAACGTGTGCCTCAGCTATTACCTGTGCCTGCCCAACAAGCTGTTCGAGTATGCGGCGTGCGGCGTGCCGGCGGTGGTCAGCGCCTTTCCCGAAATGGGGCGCTTCGTGGATGAGTACGATTGCGGCTGGAAGGTCGCGCCTGATGCGCAGGCGCTTCACGATCTGGTGGCCGGGCTGACGGCGACGGAGCTGGCGGCAAAGCGCGCAAACACAAGGGATTCCGGCCGGCTTTACTGCTGGCAGGAAGAAGAGAAAAAGTTGCTGGCGATGTACGTGGCGCTGGGCTTCGAGGCCGGAGGCGGCAACCATGCATTCCACTGAAATCTGGACGGAGGCGTTGTGGCTCGTGTCGTTCATCTGACGTCCGCGCATCCGCGTGACGACATACGGATCTTCCTGAAGGAGTGCCGGAGCCTGGCCCGGCATGGCCATGAGGTCACCCTGGTGGTTGCGGATGGTCTCGGGGACGAGGTGCGCGAAGGCGTGGCGATCCTGGATGCTGGAAGTTCCCGTGGCCGATTGTCCCGGATGTTCAAGACGACGCAAAGGGTCTACCGCAAGGCGGTCGAACTGGATGCGGATGTCTACCATCTGCACGATCCCGAATTGCTGCCGACCGGTCTCAGGCTCAAGCGCCGGGGCAAAAAGGTGGTGTTCGATGCCCATGAGGATGTCCCCCAGCAACTGCTGGGCAAGCACTATCTGCACCCGGTCATGCGGCGCATCCTGTCGTGGGGGTTTGCCCGTTTCGAGCGCCATGCCTGTGCGCGCTTTGACGGGGTCGTGACGGCGACGCCTCATATCCGCGACAAGTTCACGAAGATCCATCCGCGGTCGGTGGATGTCAACAACTTTCCCATGCTGGGTGAGCTGGAGTCTGCCGTGCCGTGGCAGGACAAGGCGAATGAGGTTTGTTATATCGGGAGCATTGCCCAGATTCGTGGCATCAAGGAACTTGTGCGCGCCATGGAGGCGACTCACCCCTCGGTGCGCTTGAACCTGGTGGGTGGTTTTGCCGAGGCGCAGGTCGAAGCCGAGGTCCGGACGTATCCGGGCTGGGGCAAGGTCCATGCGCTGGGAGTCCAGGATCGTCGCGGTGTTCGCGAGGTGCTGGGGCGCTCCATGGCGGGGGTGGTGACCTTGCATCCGATCATCAACTACCTGGATGCGTTGCCGATCAAGATGTTTGAATACATGTCGGCGGGTATACCTGTGATCGCGTCGAATTTCCCCCTGTGGCAGCAGATACTGGAGTCTGCAGACTGCGGGGTCTGTGTCGACCCCCTCGATCCGCTCGCCATCGCCAAGGCGATAGACGAGGTGGTGGCAGATCCCGGGCGTGCGGAGCAAATGGGGCAGAATGGTCGCCGGTTGATCGAGAGCAAGTTCAACTGGTCGAACGAGGAGGCCAAACTCATCGAGTTTTATGGTCTTCTCCTGTCTTCTTAAAATTTCGAATTCTTTTTCGGTAATCTAAATGTGCGGAATATTTGGCGTCATCTCGTCCTCGCCGGTCCATGAGGGCGAGTTGAATGTTTTGGTGAAACATTCCCAGCAGCGGGGGCGTGACTCCAGCGGGCTGGTGACTTTCACCAACGACGCCTATCACGTCTACCGTGCCGACTATCCGATCACCCGGCTGCTCAAGGAGGTCCGGCCCCAGGCCAGCCATCTCGTGCTGGGGCACAGCCGGCTGATCACCAACGGTCTGGCGGACAACCAGCCCGTCGTGCGTGACGGCGTGGCCGTGCTGCACAACGGCATCGTCGTTAACGACGAGGCCATCTGGGCCGAGATCGGCAAGACCCGGGCCCAGCAGATCGACACGGAAGTGATCGCGGCCATCGCCGCTGTGCACCTGGAGGCGGGGGGCGAGCTCGCGCAGTTGCCAGCGCGCATCCTGGGCCTGTGCCGCGGTGTGGTGGCATGCGCGCTGATCCTGCCCAAGCTGGGCAAGCTGTGCCTGTTCTCGAACAACGGCAGCCTGTATATCGGCAAAAAGGCGCAGACGACGTTTTTTGCCTCGGAAAAGTACCCGCTGACCGTCATCGGCTGCGAAGACGTCCAGCAGGTCAGGGAGGCGGTGTTTGTGGATATCCCCGCCTCGCACGCCGCGCTGGACATCTCGGACCGCAAGGAACGCAAGACCGATCTGATCCCTGCCTTGTCCCTGTCGGGCGCGGAGGAGAAGCTGCTGGAATACCGCAAGCATGATCTGCGTCGCTGCACCAAGTGCCTGCTGACCGAGACCATGCCCTACATCAACTTCGATGCCGATGGCGTCTGCAATTACTGCCGGCACTACAAGCCGCGCAACAAGCCGCGGCCGAAGGAAGAGTTGTTCAAGCTGGTCGAGCCGTACCGTAGAAAAACCGGGGACGATTGCATCGTCCCGTTTTCCGGTGGCCGGGACAGCTGCTACGGCCTGCACTTGATCGTCAAGGAACTCAAGATGAAGCCGGTCACCTACACCTATGACTGGGGCATGGTGACGGACCTCGGACGCCGCAATATCAGCCGGATGTGTGCCGAGCTCGGCGTCGAGAACATCATCGTCGCGGATGACATCGCCAGGAAGCGGGACCACATTGCCAAGAACCTGCGGGCCTGGCTCAAGTCGCCGCACCTGGGCATGATCAGCATCCTGACGGCTGGTGACAAGCATTTCTTCAGGCATGTCGAGACCATCAAGGCGCAGACCGGCATCAGCCTGAACCTGTGGGGCATCAACCCCCTCGAGGTGACGCACTTCAAGGCGGGTTTCCTGGGCGTGCCGCCCGATTTCGAGGAAAAGCGCGTCTATTCGCATGGCGCGATGAAACAGTTGCGCTACCAGTATCTGCGCCTCAAGGCCATGCTGGCGAGCCCGGGTTATTTCAACAGCTCGCTGTGGGACACGCTGTCCGGTGAGTACTACCGCAGCTTCACCAAGAAGACCGACTATTACCACGTCTTCGACTATTGGCGCTGGGACGAAAAGCAGATCGACGACACGCTGGCCGGCTACGACTGGGAAAAGGCGCCCGATACCAGGACCACCTGGCGCATCGGCGACGGAACGGCCGCCTTCTACAACTACGTCTATTACACGGTCGCGGGCTTCACGGAGCACGACACCTTCCGCAGCAACCAGATCCGCGAAGGGGACCTGACGCGCGAAGAGGCACTTGAAATGGTGCTGGAGGAAAACACGCCGCGCTATCCCAACATCAAGTGGTACCTCGATGCCGTGGGGGTGGACTTCAAGGAAGCCATCCGGGTGGTGAACGCCATCCCGAAACTGTACTGAGCCGCCTGTGAAACCCTGCATCTGGTACGTTTCCAAGTACGTCTCCCCACCTGCCAAGGCCAGCGCGGGCGGGCGTGGCTACCTGATTGCGCGGGAGTGGGCCCGGATGGGCTACCGGACCGTCATCATCACCTCGGACTCGAACCAGCTGGCCGAGGTGCCCAGGCTGGATGCGCCCTATCTGCTCCAGGAGGTCGACGGTATCCAGCTGTACTGGGTCCGGACCATGAAATACGCGGTGGCCAAGTCGCTGCGGCGTATCCTGAGCTGGCTGGATTTCGAGTGGCGGCTCTGGCGCCTGCCCAAGGAGCAGCTGCCCGCGCCCGACGTCGTCATCGTCTCCAGCCTGTCCCTGCTCACCATCCTCAACGGCTTCCTGCTGCGCGCGCGCTACAAGTGCCGCCTGGTGCTCGAGATCCGCGATATCTGGCCGCTGACCATCACCGAGGAAGGCGGCTTCAGCCGCTGGAACCCGCTGGTGCTGGGCCTGGGCTTCATCGAGAAGCTGGGCTACCGCTACGCGGACGCCATCGTGGGCACCATGCCCAACCTCGGCGAACACGTCGCCGGCGTGCTGGGCCATGCCAGGACGACGCACTGCATCCCCATGGCCGTCGACGAGGCGACGCTGGCCGCGGGCGACGAGCTGCCGGCCGACTACGTCGAGAAGTACATCCCCCGGGGCAAGTTCATCGTGGCCCACGCCGGCACCATCGGCATCACCAATGCGCTGGACACCATGCTCGACTGCGCCGAGTCGATGAAGGACGACCCCCGGGTCCATTTCCTCATCGTCGGCGAGGGCGACCTGCGTGCGCATTACCAGGGCAAGTACGGCCACCTGCCCAACCTGACGTTTGCGCCCCGCGTGCCCAAGCAGATGGTGCAGGCCGTTCTTTCCAGGTGCGACCTGCTGTATTTCTCGGTGCATGTGTCGACGGTCTGGAAATACGGGCAGTCGCTGAACAAGGTGATCGACTACATGCTGGCCGGCAAGCCGGTGGTGGCGTCCTATACCGGCTACCCCTCGATGATCAACGAGGCGGATTGCGGCACCTATGTGCCGGCCGGCGACGTGGCGGCGCTGCGTCGGGAAGTCTTGCGTTATGCGGCCATGGGCGCACCGCAGCGCGAAGCCATCGGCCAGCGGGGCCGGGCCTGGATCCTGGCCAACCGCCGCTACGAAACGCTGGCGAAGAACTATCTGGCCATCCTCTTTGGCGAGCGTGCCGGCGACAAGGTCGCCGGGCCGGGGGCTTGAACGCATGAAGCGCCTGTTCGACCTGGTGGTGGCCATCGCTGCGCTGGCCGTGCTGGCCCTGCCCTTGCTCGTGCTGTATGCGATGGTGCGGCGCAAGCTCGGCAGCCCCGCCCTGTTTCGCCAGGTCCGCCCCGGTCTGCACGGGCAACCGTTCATGATGGTCAAGTTCCGCACCATGACGGACGAGCGCGGCCCGGACGGCGAGCTGCTGCCGGACGCCCAGCGGCTCACCGCCTTCGGCCGCTTCCTGCGCGCCAGCAGCCTGGACGAACTGCCCGAGTTGTGGAACGTGCTGCGCGGCGAGATGAGCCTGGTGGGCCCGCGCCCCCTGCTGATGGAATACCTGCCCTTGTACTCGGCCGAGCAGGCGCGGCGCCACGAGCTGCGCCCGGGCATCACCGGCTGGGCCCAGGTCAACGGGCGCAACGCCGTCAGCTGGGAGGAGCGCTTCCGCCTGGACGTCTGGTACGTCGACCACCGCTCGCTCTGGCTCGACCTGCGCATCCTCTGGCTGACGGTGCGCAAGGTGCTGGTGCGCGAAGGCATCAGCGCTCAGGGCGAGGCCACCATGCCCCGGTTCACCGGGGACAAGTCATGAGACGGCTCGCCCTGCTTGGCGCCAGCGGCCACGGCAAGGTGGTGGCCGACGCCGCCCTGGCCAGCGGCTGGGACAGCGTGGAGTTTTTCGACGACGCCTGGCCGCAACGCAGCCGCAACGGCCTTTGGCCGGTGACGGGTGACAGCGCTGCACTGATGGCGCGGCTGCCGGAGTTTCAGGGTGTGCTGGTGTCCATCGGCGACTGCGCGGTGCGCTGGGAAAAGCACCAGGCCCTCCGGGCCGCCGGTGCGCCCCTGGTGACGGTGGTGCATCCCGCGGCGACGGTGAGCCGCCATGCCGCGCTGGGGCTGGGCACGGTGGTGATGGCCGGCGCGGTGGTGAACATCGATGCCCTCGTGGGACAGGCCGTCATCGTCAATACCGGTGCGACGGTCGATCACGACTGCCAGCTGGGCGACGCCGTGCACATCTGCCCGGGCGCCCATCTCTCGGGCAACGTCCGTGTGGGGCGGGGCGGCTGGGTAGGCGTGGGGGCGGCCGTGAAGCAGGGCATGACCATCGGCGAACGAGCCATGGTCGGGGCCGGTGCCGTGGTGGTCCAGCCGGTGCCGGATGCGCAGACCGTGGTGGGCAATCCGGCGCGCTTGCCGGAAGCCCGACAATCATGAAGCCTGGACACGCAGACAGATGTTGAATACCCCCTTTTCTCCCTGGCCCAGCTTCACCGACGAGGAGGCGCGGGCCGTGCAGCAGGTCCTGCTGTCCAACAAGGTCAACTACTGGACCGGCAACGAGTGCCGCGAGTTCGAGCAGGAGTTCGCGGCCTGGTGCGGCACGCGCCATGCGATTGCGCTGGCCAACGGCACCCTGGCACTGGACCTGGCCCTCAAGGGCCTGGGCATCGGGCCCGGCGACGAGGTGGTGGTGACGCCGCGCACCTTCATCGCCAGCGTCTCCTGCGTGGTCAATGCGGGCGCCACCCCGGTGTTTGCCGACGTCGAACCCGACAGCGGCAACCTGTCTGCGCGCACCATCGCAGCGGTACTCACCCCGCGCACCAAGGCCGTGGTCTGCGTGCACCTGGCGGGCTGGCCCTGCGACATGGACCCCATCATGGCGCTGGCGGCCCAGCACGGCCTGAAGGTCATCGAGGACTGTGCCCAGGCGCACGGCGCCCGCTACAAGGGGCGCAGCGTGGGCAGCATCGGCCATGTGGGGGCCTGGAGCTTCTGCCAGGACAAGATCATGACGACCGGCGGCGAAGGCGGCATGGTCACCACGGATGACGAAGCCGTGTGGCGCGCCATGTGGGCCTACAAGGATCATGGCAAGAGTTATGCCGCGGTGTACGAACGCCAGCACCCCCCGGGTTTCCGCTGGCTGCACGAGAGCTTCGGCACCAACTGGCGCATGCTGGAGATGCAGGCCGCCATCGGCCGCATCCAGCTGCGCCGCATGAGCGAGTGGACCCAGCAGCGCACGGCCCATGCCGAGGCCATCCTGGCCGCCTGTCGTGGGCATGCCGCGGTGCGTGTGCCCGAACTGCCGGTTGGCAGCGTGCATGCCCATTACAAATGCTATGTCTATGTGCGGCCGCAGCATCTGGCCGCGGGCTGGAGCCGGGACCGCATCGTCGAAGCCATCAGCGCGCAGGGTGTTCCGTGTTATCAGGGCTCGTGTTCAGAGGTCTATCTGGAAAAGGCATTCGAAGGCACCTCCTGGCGTCCGGCCCGGCGCTTGCCCGTGGCCCAGGCCCTGGGCGAGGACAGCCTCATGTTCCTGGTCCACCCGACGCTCACGGCGGCCGAGATCCAGAAGACCTGCGAGTCGATCCGCCAGGTACTGGCCCAGGCGGGCGCCTGACAGGCATCGTTTGAAGAGCCAATAGCCATTCATCAAGGAGTCAAGCATGGGTAACCTCATCGAGATCCAGAGCCAGATCGAGAAGCTGCAGAAGCAGGCAACCGAGATCAAGTCACGGGAGTTCGGCAAGACCGTCAAGCAAATTCTCGCGATGATGGAGGCCTTCGGCATCACGCTCAAGGACTTGCAGCAGGGCACAGGCAAGCCCCGCAAGACCCGGGGCAAGGCCAAGCCTGCTCCCCGCAAGGGCCCGGTCGCCAAGCCGGCGACGAAAAAGGTGGCCGCGAAGAAGGGCGCTGCGAAAAAAGCCGCTCGCAAATCCTCGAATCAAAAAGGCGTCAAGGTCGCCGCCAAGTACCGTGGCCCGAACGGGGAAACCTGGAGCGGGCGGGGCCTGATGCCGCGCTGGCTTGCTGCGCAGGTCGCCGCAGGCAAGCCCAAGGAAAACTTTGCGGTATAGCGTGTGATGTCTCGAAGGATAGGCATGAAGCGTCGGGTTCTGGCATGGCCGCGTTCGATCAAACGCATGGTGGTCGTGGCCCTGGACCTGGCCCTGTCGCTGGCCGCAACCTGGCTGGCCTTTTCCCTGCGACTGGACAGCCCGCACTGGCCGGACGAGACGCAATGGCGGGTCTATGTGCTGGCACCCTTGCTGGCGATTCCCGTCTTCATCCGCCTGGGCCTGTACCGCGCCATCTTCCGCTACACCGGGCAGGCTGCTTTGCTGACCACGGCCAAGGCCGTCGCGATCTACGGCGTACTGCTGCTGACGGGTTTGCTGTGGATGCGTTGGGACAATGTGCCGCGTAGTCTGGGCGTGCTGCAGCCGCTCATATTCCTGCTGCTGGTGGGAGGCAGTCGGGCCCTGGCGCGTTTCTGGCTGGCCGGCGAGGGGCGCGCGCCGGCAGGGCAAGGGCGTTCCCTGATTTATGGCGCAGGAATGGCCGGTGCCCAGACGGCAGCGGCGCTGGCCATGAGCGGGCAGTACAGCCTGCTGGGTTTCGTTGATGACGACCCGACCAAGATCGGGCGCAGTATCAACGGCGTGCATGTCTATGCGGGTTCGGACGCCCCGGCTGTGGTTAAAAAGCTGGGCATCACAGACATACTGCTGGCGCTGCCGAGCGTGACGCGCGAACGCCGCAACCGCATCATCGAAAGCCTGCGTCACCTGCCTGTGCATATCCGCACCCTGCCGGGCATGGCCGATCTGACCAGCGGCCGGGTCACCGTGCAGGATTTCCGCGAGCTCGATATCGAGGACCTGCTTGGGCGGGACCCCGTTCCCCCGGATGCCGCGCTGATGGCCAGGGACCTGGCGCAGAAGACCGTGCTGGTGACCGGCGCCGGCGGCAGCATCGGCAGCGAACTGTGCCGCCAGATCCTGCGGCAGCAGCCCAGCCAGCTGATCCTCCTGGACCACAGCGAGTTCGCGCTTTACAGCATCCACCAGGAACTGGAAGTGCTGTGCCAGGGTGATGGATGTGCGACCAGACTGCTGCCGCTGCTCGGCAGCGTCAATCACGAAGCCCGCCTGCGCGAGATCTGCCATCATCACCGGCCCCACACCATCTATCACGCCGCAGCCTACAAGCACGTGCCGCTGGTGGAGTCCAACCCCGCCGAAGGCATACGCAACAACGTCTTCGGCACGCTGCACATGGCGCGCGTCGCGCGCGACTGCGGTGTTGCCCGCTTCGTCCTGGTCTCCACCGACAAGGCCGTGCGCCCCACCAACGTCATGGGTGCCAGCAAGCGCATGGCCGAGCTGGTGCTGCAAGCGATGGCCGCCGAGCCGGGGCAAACCTGTTTCAGTATGGTGCGCTTCGGCAATGTGCTGGGCTCCAGCGGCAGCGTGGTGCCCCTGTTCCGCCGCCAACTCGCCGCAGGCGGCCCGCTGACAGTCACGCATGCGGACGTGACGCGTTATTTCATGACCATCCCCGAGGCCGCGCAGCTCGTGTTGCAGGCTGGTGCCATGGCGACGGGGGGGGACGTGTTCGTGCTGGATATGGGCGAGCCGGTAAAAATCATCGAACTGGCCCACCGCATGGTGGAGTTGTCGGGGATGTCGGTGCGCGATGCAGACAAGCCGGATGGGGATATTGAAATCGTCATCACGGGACTGCGCCCTGGTGAAAAACTCTATGAGGAGTTGCTGATCGGTGACAATCCCGCGCCCACGGCGCATCAACGCATCATGAAGGCGCACGAGGACTGTATGCCTTGGCCCGCCCTGGAGCAGCAACTGGATGTGTTATGGCAAGCGGCCGGCCGTGACGATAAGGATGCGATCAAGGCTGTTCTGGTGACGTGTGTGCACGGTTATGGCGGAGTGAAATGAATACAGTCTCGACACGAGATCGATGTGTGGTGGGTTGGTGCCTGCCGGCGCTACTCTGGGTGGCCGCCAACCATGCTGGTGCCAAGGAGGCGGGTCGATGAAAAAAGTCGCCATTCTCCAGTCCAACTACATACCGTGGAAGGGCTACTTCGACATGATTGCGGCGGTCGATGAGTTCATCCTTTTCGACGACATGCAATACACGCGCCGTGACTGGCGCAATCGCAACCAGATCAAGACGCCGCAAGGCGTGCAATGGCTGACGATTCCCGTTCTGGTCAAGGGCAAATACAACCAGACCATCCGCGAGACGGAAGTGGACGGCACGGCCTGGGCGGCGGACCACTGGAAGGCCCTGGCCCAGAACTATCGGCGCGCGCCGCATTTCGCCGAGATCGCGGCCTGGCTGGAGCCGCTGTACGCCGGCGCGCCCTATACCCACCTGTCGCCCCTCAACCGCACCTTCCTGGAAGCCATCTGCTCCTATCTTGGGATCGGGACCAGGATCACGAACTCCTGGGACTACACTCTTCAGGAAGGCAAGACCGAGCGCCTGGCCGGCCTGTGTGCCCAGGCCGGCGGGACGGAATATATTTCAGGCCCTGCCGCCCGGGATTACATCGATCCTAAGGTGTTTCAGGATGCGGGTATCCAGCTGACATGGTTTGACTACGCTGGATATCCCGAGTATCCGCAACTGTGGGGTGAATTCAGCCACGGGGTGACCATCCTCGATCTGCTGTTCAACTGCGGGAAAGAGGCGCACCGTTATATGAGGTATGTGCAGGCATGAAACTCTCTATTGTCGCAACGCTGTATCAATCCGCGCCCTATATCGCTGAGTTCCATCAGCGCGCTACCGCGGTGGCCAGGCAGTTCGCCGGGGATGATTACGAGATCGTGCTGGTCAATGACGGCTCACCGGACAACAGCCTGGAGCTGGCGGTGCAGTTGACAGAAGCCGATGGCCATGTGGTCCTGATTGATTTGTCGCGCAACTTCGGGCACCACAAGGCCATGATGACCGGCTTGGCGGCTGCAAGTGGAGAGCATGTTTTTCTGATCGACAGTGATCTGGAAGAGGAGCCGGAGTGGCTGATTTCATTTGATGAGCAGATGCGGCAGGAGTCTAGCGATGTGGTTTATGGCGTGCAGGCCAGACGCAAGGGTGGTGTAGGAGAGAGAGTCACTGGGAACCTCTTCTACAAACTTTTCCGTGTCCTGACGGGCATCAATCAGCCGGACAATATCGTTACGGCACGCTTGATGAGTCGGCGCTATGTGCGTGCATTGGTGTCGCACCGGGAAAGAGAACTCAACATTGGTGGACTATGGGTCATCACCGGCTACAAGCAATCGCGCCAAATAGTCCGCAAGTACGCGACCAGTCCGACGACCTATACGCTGTCAAAAAAATTCAGCCATCTCGTCAATGCGGTGACATCCTTCAGCAGCTTGCCTTTGGTGTTCACCTTCTATGTTGGCTTGCTGATCTCTGCCTCTGCTGCATTGTTTATCGGCTATCTTGCTTTTCTGTATTTTTTTGTCTCAACCCCGCCGGATGGGTACACGTCAATCATCGCTTCTATCTGGCTTTTTTCAGGCTTGATAATATTTTTCGTTGGCGTGCAGGGAATATATATATCCAAAATATTCTCAGAGGTTAAGAGTCGTCCTTATGTCATCGTGAGGCAGGTGTATGGAAATACTTCGGTAAGGAGAAGTGCAGATGAGTGGATTCAACAGCATTCCTGAAGCGACATACGGCGTTCTTCGTCAGGACCGATTTGAGTCGGAGTTGGACGAAGTGGCCGAGCAGGTTCGGCGACTTGGCTACGCCATTCTCGACTCAGGCTACACGACAATTCAGATCCAAGAGATATCGAATGAGTTTGATCGAGTTCGTGGCGCCTATGTGCAAGAGTGGGGCGAGGCGCGACTGAAAGGTCTCAAGGAGTTTCATACGGTACGCGCGTTGTTGACGCATGGCGGCGCTACCTTCCTGCGGCTGGCAACCAATCCGAATCTTCTTGCCGTGCTGGAAATGTTGATTATTGGCAAGTTCGTTCTGAACCAGCAAAACGGTGTAATCAATCCGCCAGGAGAGACCTACAACCAAGGTGCTTGGCACAGGGATTTGCCCTATCAACACTATGTTTCCAGCAGCCCGCTGGCGGTAAATGCCTTGTTTTGTGTGGATGACTTCACGATCGAGAATGGTTCTACTTTCGTGTTGCCGGCGTCCCACAAGGCAATTGCGTTTCCGTCGCAAAAATATCTACAGAAAAACGCGGTACAAGTGGAGGCGAAGGCGGGGCAGTTCATCATCATGGATTGCATGGTGTTTCACAGTGGTGGGCGCAACAAGACCGCATTGGAGCGACGTGCGATTAATCATGCGTATATGATTCCCTATTTCAAGCAACAGATTGATCTGACCAAGAGCATCGGCGTCGATGGGCTAACCAACGAAGAGCGCGAGATGCTGGGATTTAATTATCAAATGCCTGCATCTGTCGGGGATTATTTGATTTCAAGGGAGAAAAAGAAAAATGGCTGAACGTATGAATGCACACCTTTATCAGGCATTGGCGACGCCCGATGCATTGTTGTCGCTGGATTTGTGTCAAGAGGGCTTAAAAGACACGCAAAACAATATTTTCAGATTTGCTGCGGCGAAGTCGAATGTGGTTGATTTTATTGAGCCTTATGTAACCAGTGAATACGATCGATCAAATCTTCAGATGTACAACTCAGCCAATTCGGTTGAGATATACAGAAATTTTCTTGATTGGCTGTTTCAGACATTTAATGTGCAAGAGCAAGAGTTTCGTGTCGAGATACTCTCTCATCTGAAGTTGTCTGCGGGCATGAAAGTCTTGATAACCGGCTGCGGTCTGGGTGAGGACATCCCCATTGTGAGCAAAGCCGTTGGATTGGGTGGTGAGGTCCACGCCCAAGACATCAGCAAGGCAATGGTTTTGGAGTCGGCCAAAAATAATACGCAACCGAACACGCTGTTTACGATTTCGAATGCGAACTGTCTTCCATACGCATCCGGATACTTTGATGCTGTGTTCCATTTCGGTGGGATCAATTTGTTTGGCGACACCAAAAAAGCCATAGCTGAGCTTGATCGAGTGTGCAAAAAAGGAGGCAAGGTCGTCTTTGGTGATGAGGGCGTGGCTGCACATTTGAGAAAAACGCAATACTTTGATGTGGCGGTATGCAATAACAAGCTTTGGGCTGCGGAGCCGCCGATGGACTTGCTTCCGCATGGCGCTCTAGATGTTCAGCTCACCTACATACTTGGGAATTGCTTTTACGTCATCGGCTTTACGTCGGGGGAAGGTTTTCCTTATATGAATATCGACATCCCGCATAAAGGCACAAGAGGTGGCACAGCGCGCACCAGATATTTCGGGCAATTGGAGGGAGTCTCGGCTGAAACGAAGGCCAAGGTGTATGCCAAGGCGCGGGAATTGAATATATCGGCGCATCAGGTGCTGGAAGATATTTTGCGTTCCGCGCTCTAGTTGTCGGAATGCGTTGGGGAATAGTCTGTGAGTCGCATCGCCTGATAATCGATGCTTGGCCCGACCAGTCGCAATTGCCTGGTAGCCAGAAGTAAAGAGGCGGGGAAAATGACCGACATATTGACCGAGGTTGCCAGCTATTACTCGGCGAAGCTCGCAGAGCATGGCGAAACACCTCATGGGGTGGACTGGAACGGCGAGGAGAGCCAGACGCTGCGTTTTGATCAGTTGTCGAAAATCCTTGCGGGATCCGAGTCCATCTCGGTCAATGACCTGGGTTGTGGCTATGGCGCTTATTTCGCGTATTTGCTCAAGAAATACAAAAATGTTCGCTATACGGGTCTCGATGTATCTGGCGACATGGTGACAGCAGCAAAACGTCGATACGAGGCTGCAGATAACGCTCGATTTGTATGCGCGGCAGTTCCCGACCAAATGGCGGATTTCGGGATTGCCAGTGGAATCTTCAATGTCCGGCTGGGGCGATCTGATCCCGACTGGCAAACGTATTTGCGGACGACGCTAGACGTACTTGATCGGACAAGTATGAAGGGGTTCGCGTTCAACTGCCTGACTTCGTATTCAGATGCTGACAAGATGCGGGACTATCTGTACTACGCAGATCCGTGCGCAGTATTCGACTACTGCAAGCGGCACTATTCACGTAACGTGGCGCTCCTGCATGATTACGACCTTTATGAGTTCACGATCCTTGTCAGGAAGCAGCCATGAATAGGTCGCTGGTGATCTTTGGTGCGGGTGATATAGCAGAGCTCGCACATTTCTATTTCAGTCGGGGGGCCGAGCATGCAGTCGCAGCCTTTGCTGTCGATGCTGCCTACTTGAAGGAGGCGACGTTCTGCGGAAGGCCGGTGGTGGCTTTCGAGGATGTTGCCCAGCTATATCCGCCAGACAGGCATGACCTCTTCGTTGCGCTCAGCTATTCAAAGCTCAACTTGGTGCGCAAGGAAAAATATCTGGCCGCAAAGGCATGTGGGTACCGGCTGGCGAGTTACGTGAGCGAAAAGGCGACAGTCCTGAACCAAGGGCGCATAGGCGAAAACTGCTTCATCTTGGAAGACAACACGATCCAGCCTTTTGTCACCATCGGCAACAACGTGACGCTTTGGAGTGGCAACCACATCGGCCACCACTCTACGATCAAGGACCATTGCTTCCTCGCGTCGCACGTGGTCGTTTCGGGTGGGGTGGAGATCGGTGAGCAATGTTTTATTGGTGTGAATGCAACCCTCCGAGACCACGTGAAGGTGGGGGATCGGTGTGTTATCGGGGCTGGTGCATTGCTGTTGGCTGATGCCGAGCCGGAAGGGGTGTACATGGGTGAATCCACTCTTCGATCGAAGGTGCCAAGTTCGAGGTTGCGCGGAATATGAGTCGGTATTGGGAGAAGCTGGGTCGGCTGTACTGTCCGGCAGAAACAGGAAGACACCGCAAGCTGTTGACGCATGCGGCGAATCCTTTGCCGGTGCTGATGCATGGCGATGTCTATCGGATTTTCTACTGTGGCCGCGATGCATCAAACAAGTCATCCGTCGGGGCGGTGGACGTTGATATCGTCAAGAGACGTGTGCTACGGGAACACATGGAGCCGGTTTTCGAATACGGCCCTGCAGGAAGCTTCTATGCCGATGGCGTGAGCATTGGTAGCTGTTATTCGGTCGGAGGGGTGCGGTACATGCTCTTCATGGGGTGGCAGACGCCGCCCGATGCACACTTCCGCGGCGATGTCGGGCGGCTGGTAGTCGGTGCAGATTTAGGCCTGCGGCTTGACAATGAAGTTCCATTTATGGCCTCGGACTCTACGGATCCGATCAGTCTTTCCTACCCTTGGGTCTGCAAAGACCGCGAGGGAGGCTACATCATGTGGTACGGGTCGACCAGAACATGGGACGCTGGCAATGGGGAAATGCTCCATGCCATCAACTATGCGACCTCGGATGATGGGCTGGAATGGCGGCGGGAAGGGCTGGCCGTCCCTTATGAGTTGGGGCGTGCCCAAGCATTCTCTCGCCCAACGGTTGCGCGCGATGCAAGTGGCAATTACGAGATGTGGTTCTCCTATCGAGGGGCTATAGGAAGCAAGTATCGAATCGGCTATGCCGTGAGCCCAGACGGGCTGAGTTGGCGACTTGCGTTGGAGGATGCCGGCATTGATGTGTCCACCGCGGGATGGGATTCGGAAATGATCGAATACCCTTTCGTGTTCGATCATGGGGGGCAGCGCTACATGCTGTACAACGGAAACAGCTACGGGAAAACCGGTTTTGGGCTGGCGGCCCTGGTCAATGGCTGACCCCAGCATCTCGCCGGCGCGAAACGGGACGGTTTCTCAACTGTTGCGCTATGCAGCCGTTGGTGTGGCCAGTAATGCGGCGGGGTATCTTGTATATCTACTGCTAACCTACCTGGGGATGAGCCCCAAAATCGCGATGACGCTGCTGTATGGTGTTGGCGCGACCGTTAGTTTCCTGGGGAACCGACGTTACACATTTGGGCAGCAAGGGGCGCTATTAGGGGTGGGTGGGCGGTATGTGATAGCACACAGCCTTGGCTATTTCATTAACCTGTCGATCCAGGTGATCATGGTTGATGCGCTCGGTTATCCACACCAATTGGCCCAAGCGCTCGGCATTTGTGTTGTCGCTGTATTCCTTTTCCTCGCTTTCAAGCATTTTGTGTTTGTGAACACGGATCAAAACAAGACAGGTAATTCATGAAGCACTGCCTTGCATGTAATGCGCGGTACCCCAGCGATAAGTCGGTTTGTCCGACGTGCGGCCTAACTACGGCGACGGCCGATGGTTTCATCGCCTATGCACCAGAGTTGGCGCACGAAGGTGGGGGGTTCGATGCGACTTACTTCCCTGTATTGGCCGGGCTTGAAGAGGCCAATTTCTGGTTCAGGGCAAGGAACGAGTTGATCCTTTGGGCGCTGGAGAAGTATTGCAAGGGGTTCGGCTCTTATCTGGAAATCGGTTGCGGCACAGGGTATGTTCTGGCTGGTGTCGCGCGCCGGTTCCCCGATGCTGTTCTGAACGCCAGTGAAATCTTCACCGCTGGTCTGGGATTCGCGGCGGAACGTGTGCCATCTGCAACTTTCATGCAGATGGATGCGCGCCGCATTCCATTCAGCGAAGAGTTTGATGTGGTGGGGGCCTTCGATGTGGTTGAGCACATCAGGGAAGATGAATCGGTACTGGCGCAGGCCTACAAGGCCTTGAAGCCGGGGGGGCACCTGTTGCTTACTGTGCCACAGCACGCGTGGCTGTGGAGCCCTTCGGATGACTATGCGCGACACGAGCGTCGCTATTCGGCGGCGGAGCTTCATGAAAAAATCCGGGCAGCGGGGTTCAATCTGTTGCGCAGCACGTCGTTCGTATCATTGCTGCTGCCTTTGATGCTGATCTCGAGATTGAATTCGAAGAAGAAGCATACGCCTTTTGATCCAACCGATGAGTTCAAGATTCCGGCCTGGATGAATGCGGCGTTTTATCGGGTCATGGCCCTTGAGCGCGGCATGATCAAGCTGGGGGCGAATTTCCCGGTCGGCGGCTCGCGTCTGCTGGTGGCGCAAAAAGCCTGATGGTCATCGGTCAAGGCTGGTCACATTGGCGAGTCAATATTTGGAGAGTGTGAATGCAGCACGAGAGGATTCCTTTTAATCGCCCTTACATGACGGGCAAGGAACTTGATTACATCAAGCAGGCCGAAGCGGGCGCCATGCTCTCGGGTGACGGGCCTTTCACCAAGCGCTGCCACAAGTGGCTTGAAGAGCATGCCGGAGTCCCCACGGCGCTGCTGACGCATTCATGCACGGCCGCATTGGAGATGGGGGCCTTGCTGGCAGATATCCAGCCGGGCGACGAAGTCATCATGCCTTCGTACACCTTCGTCTCCACCGCCAACGCTTTTGTCTTGCGTGGTGGCGTACCGGTGTTCGTGGATATTCGGGAGGACACCCTCAACCTTGATGAGCGTTTGATCGAGGCCGCCATCACCCCGCGGACCAAGGCCATCGCCCCGGTGCACTATGCCGGTGTGGCCTGCGAGATGGACACGATCATGGACATCGCCCGCCGCCACGGCCTCAAGGTGGTGGAAGATGCAGCCCAGGGCGTGATGTCTACTTACAAGGGGCGGGCGCTGGGCAGCATTGGCGATCTGGGCGCCTACAGTTTCCACGAAACCAAGAATGTGATTTCTGGCGAAGGTGGGGCCCTCCTGGTCAACGACCCTGCGCTGACTTTGCGCGCCGAGATCATTCGTGAGAAGGGGACGGATCGCAGCCGATTCTTCCGCGGCGAGGTGGACAAGTACACCTGGCAGGAGGTGGGCTCGTCTTTCCTTCCTGGGGAGCTGATTGCGGCGTTTCTGTGGGCGCAACTGCAGGAGGCGCAAAACATCACCAGGATGCGGCTCGAAGCATGGGAGCGATATCACCAGTTGCTGGCGCCGCTTGAGGCCAGAGGTGTGTTGCGCCGGCCCGTGGTGCCCAAGGAGTGCCAGCATAACGCGCACATGTATTACATCCTTTTGCGCGACGGTATCAATCGCCAGCAGGTCCTGGAAACGCTCAAGAACAATGGCGTCAACGCCGTGTTCCATTATGTGCCGCTGCATTCATCGCCGGCCGGCCAGCGCTATGGCCGTGTGCACGGCAGCATGCAGATGACGGACCGCCAGTCGGAGCGTTTGATCCGCCTGCCCCTGTGGCTTGGGTTGACTCCGGCACAGCAAGAGCGTGTCGTGGGGCTGATTGCGGACATGGCTGGAAACTGGTGACTGCTTGCCGCTGGGAATACCTTGTTTGATTTATTGAGTTGAGGCGAGCAGACAATATGGACGTGGTGGATAAGAAGCGGTGGGTGTTCAAGCCGGCACTGGGCTACGTACTGGCCTGCGCCCTTTATGCCTCGTGGCTCGCGTACAAGGGCCTGGGCGTCTTCATCGGCTCCATCCGTGCCGATGAAATCCATTTTCTCCAGAATGCATGGATGGCGTATTCGGGCCAGCCATCGCTTGAATACATCCCCCCCCTGTACCACTATCTGCTCCAGTTCGCCTGGAGTGTTTTTGAGGGTGATCTGCAAGGGATCTACACGTTGCGGATTTTTAATTTCGCCCTCTTTTGCATACAGGGTGGTCTGGTCTATGGAATCCTCCGCAATTCGTTTTGGGAACTGAAGGGGAAATATCCCCGGCTGCTTTTTGTCGCCCTGTCGATTTCGTTCCTGGTGCTGCTGGCCAGCTTCAGGGGCTACGAGTTAAGGCCTGAAGGCTTGGGCAACACCTTGCTACTGCTCGGCTTCTACTGGTTGTCCTTGAACTGGAAAATCAACAGCGCCTTGCGTTATGCCGCTTTCCTGGCGGTTTGTGTTGCCCTCGTCGTGGCGGCTTCGTTGTCGTTCCGCTTCTCATTACCGGCGATCTTCCTGTGGATCGCTGTTGCGGTTCAGATGCACTACAACAATGAGTTGCCGCGCCTGCGAGGCGCGTGGGCGCTGGGGGTGGCGATGGCCTTGAGCCTTCTGGCGGCCTTGGTCGTCAATTACATTTTTGTGGATTGGGGGCGCATTCTTGAAGTCCTGAATCGCCATTCCGTGATGTCCGCGCCGATGGACTGGGGGGTGCGCTTCGTCATCAATACGTGGACGGGTTATTGGCGCATCAGCCTGCTGGTCCTGGGCGGCGTTGGGGCGATGTGGCTGTATGCCATGCGCATGGGGCGGGCCGATTTTCCGGTTCGCCTGGTCAATGCGCTTCTGGCTCTTGCCTTGTTGTCCTTCTATGTCTTTCTTTTTGCCTGGGATCTGAGCCCGCGCGGATACATCCACTCCATCGAATGGATTCTGATACTGGGGTTGGCCCTCTTCTCGGTGAGAGCGGGCGTCATCTCTTCTCGTGGTCTTTCCATCGCGCTACTGGCCGTTTCCTGCGCTCTCTTTTACTTGAGCTACAAGGCAGCAAATGCCTTGTCCGTCGAGCGAGACTCGGCTTATTTCCTGGAGCGGCTCCAGCGCTCGGTGGGGGCTGAGGGCATGAAGGCCGCAAGTGATTCGACTTTGATCGAGTATTTCGATCCCAAGGCGGCCCTGACGGAGCAGGTCAGTTCGAGGCGTGAGTTCTGTGCCCGGCACCGTGGCGCGTATGTGGTTTCCGGTAGCATTGACTCCCATCCGATCTGCTTGGTCGACAAGGGGACGTATGACTTCTCCGGCTGGGGCAGCAAGAGCGTGGATCTGCTGAACTTGCCGCCCGACCGCGAGTTGATCGTGTTGTCTGCAAGCGCTGCTCAGCTGGCCCCATTGGCTGCGCACTACGGCGATCGGTACAAGCAGATGATTAATATCTCGATTGTTGAAAAAAGATGAGGCTCGTCACGCGACCGCGTTGCTTTGTGACCAATCAGTAGCTACTCAGAGGAACGCGCTTCAGTTGACGAGTTGTCAACCCATTGGATCCGGACTAAACAGCATGACCGACACCCCCCCCATCGCCCCCCACGCCAAGGCCGAGATCCTGGCCCAGGCGCTGCCCTACATCCGCAAGTTCCATGGCAAGACCATGGTGATCAAGTACGGCGGCAACGCCATGACCGATCCGGCCCTGCAGGCCGCTTTTGCCGAGGACGTGGTGCTGCTCAAGCTGGTGGGTATCAACCCGGTGGTGGTGCACGGCGGCGGGCCGCAGATCGAGACGGCGCTCAAGCGCCTGGGCAAGAAGGGCGAGTTCATCCAGGGCATGCGGGTGACCGATGCCGAGACCATGGAAGTGGTGGAATGGGTGCTGGCCGGCGAGGTGCAGCAGGACATCGTGGGCCTGATCAACCAGGCCGGCGGCAAGGCCGTGGGCCTGACCGGGCGCGACGGCGGCCTGATCCGCGCCAAAAAGCTCAGGCTGGTGGACACCAGCGACCCGAGCAAGGTGCACGACGTCGGCCTGGTGGGCGACATCGAGTCCATCGACCCCAGCGTGGTCAAGGCCCTGCAGGACGACGCCTTCATCCCGGTTGTCAGCCCCATCGGCTTTGGTGAGCACAACGAGAGCTACAACATCAACGCCGACGTGGTGGCCGCCAAGCTGGCCACCGTGCTCCAGGCCGAAAAGCTGCTGATGCTGACCAATATCCCCGGGGTGCTGGACAAGCAGGGCCAGTTGCTGACCGAGCTGACCATGAAGCGCATCGACGAACTGGTGGCCGACGGCACCATCTCCGGCGGCATGCTGCCCAAGATCGCCGGCGCGCTGGACGCGGCCAAGAGCGGCGTGAACGCGGTGCACATCATCGACGGGCGCGTGCCGCACGCCATGCTGCTGGAAATCCTGACCGACCAGGCCTACGGGACCATGATCCGCTCCCATTGAGCGTGGCGCACAGCCCAAAGAGAGTGGGCGACCACTGAGGAAAAACCCCTAGCCGGGCCTGTGCGAGAATGAAGAAAAGGGATTTCCTAACACCATGTCTGACGCCGAAAACACCACCCCCGCAGCTGTCGCCGATACGCCGGTCCGCAAGCGACCCAAGCCGGGCGAGCGCCGGGTCCAGATCCTGCAGGCCCTGGCCAGCATGCTGGAGCAGCCGGGCGCCGAGCGCATCACCACCGCCGCCCTGGCCGCCAAGCTGGAGGTGAGCGAAGCCGCCCTGTACCGGCATTTCGCCAGCAAGGCCCAGATGTTCGAGGGCCTGATCGAGTTCATCGAGCAGGCCGTCTTCACCCTGGTGGGCCAGATCGCCGAGCGCGAGGCCGCCGCCACCGATCCGGCCGCGGGCACTCGCCACGCCGGCAAGGTGGTCACCATGCTGCTGCAGTTCGCCGAGAAGAATCCCGGCATGGTGCGTGTCATGGTGGGCGACGCCCTGGTGTTCGAGAACGAACGCCTGCAGCAGCGCATGAACCAGTTTTTCGACAAGATCGAAGCCACCCTCAAGCAGTGCCTGCGCGACGGGGCCCAATCGGGCGGCTCCATGACGCCCACGGCCGATGCCCAGGTGCAGTCCTCGGTGCTCACGGCCTTCGTGGTCGGGCGCCTGCAGCGCTACGCGCGCTCGGGTTTCCGGCGCGTACCCACCGAGCACCTGGACGCCAGCCTGGGCCAGATGCTGCGCTGAGCGGCCGGTGCCGCGCGGCCCGCTGATCGGGCCTCCCATCAAAAACAGGAGACTTCATGAAACTCGTGCGTTACGGCAATCCGGGCAAGGAAAAGCCGGGCCTCATCGATGCGGCTGGCAAGCTGCGTGACCTCAGCAGCGTGGTGCCGGACATCGGCCCGGCCCAGCTGACGGATGCCGTGCTGGCCAAATTGCTCAAGCTCAAGACCGACAAGCTGCCCCTGGTGCGTGGCAAGCCGCGTATGGGCTGCCCGGTGAACGGCATCGGCAAGTTCATCGCCATCGGCCTGAACTACAGCGACCATGCCAAGGAAGCCGGCATGGCCATCCCCAAGGAGCCCATCGTCTTCACCAAGGCCATCAGCTGCATCCAGGGACCGGACGACGACGTCATGCTGCCCAGGGGCTCGGTCAAGGGCGATTGGGAGATTGAGTTGGCCGTGGTGATCGGCAAGCAGGCACGCCACGTCACGCAAAAGGCGGCGCTGGATTACGTGGCCGGCTACTGCCTCTCCAACGACGTCAGCGAGCGCGAGTTCCAGCTCGAGCGCGGCGGCCAGTGGGACAAGGGCAAGGGCTGCGACACCTTCGGCCCGCTGGGCCCCTGGCTGGTCACCAAGGACGAGATCGAGAACCCGCAGCGGCTGGCCATGTGGCTGGATGTCAACGGGCAGCGCATGCAGACCGGCAACACCCGCACCATGATCTTCAGCGTGGCCAAGATCGTCAGCCACCTGAGCGAGTACATGACCCTGATGCCGGGCGACGTCATCATCACCGGCACCCCGCCTGGTGTGGGGCTGGGCATGAAGCCGCAGCGCTTCCTGAAGGCGGGCGACGTCATGACCCTGGGCATCGAAGGCCTGGGGACACAGACCCAGCGCGTGGTGCCCTTCAAGCGCTGATCCAGGAAAAGCCGGCTTCAGCCGGCTTTTTTGTGGGTGCCAGCCGGTGGTGGATTGACGGACGGGTTTTTTCGTGCAAAATAGCACGACCGTTCGTTTTTTATCCAACACCATGTCCCTCGCCTCCCCGGCCAGCAAAACACCTCGCAGCGTCTCCCCCGAGAAGCCGCGCGATGGCCGCGCCCTGCACAAGGGCCAGCAGACCAAGCTGGCCATCGTCGATGCCGCCCTCGGCCTGGCCACCCAGATCGGCCTGGAGGGCCTGAGCATCGGCGTGCTGGCCGAGGTGACCGGCATGAGCAAGTCGGGCGTCTTCGCCCATTTCGGCTCGCGTGAGGAGCTGCAGATCTCGGTCATCCGCGAGTATTTCGGCCGCTTCGAGCAGGAAATCTTCTACCCGGCCCTGCACGAGCCGCGCGGCCTGCCGCGCCTGCAGGCCCTGTTTTCCAACTGGATGAAACGCGTGACGGTGGAAATCCAGTCGGGCTGCATCTTCATCAGCGGCGCCGTCGACTTCGACGACCGCCCGGGGCCGGTGCGCGACGCCCTGGCCAGCTCGGTCAAGACCTGGCTGGCTGCCGTGCACCGTGCCGTGGTGCAGGCCAAGGAAGAGGGTCATCTCGCGCCCGATGCCGACGCAAGCCAGATCGGCTTCGAAATCCACGGCCTGATCCTGGCCGTGCATTACGAGGCCCGTTTTCTCAAGACCCCCGGATCGATAGCGCGCGCCAACAAGGCTTTCGAGCAGATCCTGGCCCGCTACGGTGCCGATGGCAAGACCGTCAAGACCGTGACACCCAAGGCTGCCATCGTCAAGCCGATGCGCAAGCCCACCACCAAATCAATCACCCCATCCAAACAGGAGTAAGCCATGCCCAGCTACAACCCGCCCCTGCGCGACATGCAGTTCGTGATGCACGAAGTGCTGAACGTCACCGAACAGCTCAAGCAGATCCCGCGCCACGCCGACACCGATGCCGACACCATCAACGCGGTGCTCGAAGAGGGTGGCAAGTTCGCCGCCAATGTGATCTTCCCGCTCAACATCAGCGGTGACACCGAAGGCTGCAAGCTGGACAAGACCACGCACGAAGTCACCGCGCCCAAGGGCTTCAAGGAAGCCTATGCCCAGTACGTGGAAGGCGGCTGGGCCGCACTGAGCTGCGACCCGGACTACGGCGGCCAGGGCTTGCCCTTTGTGCTGAACCAGTGCATCTACGAGATGATGAACTCGGCCAACCAGGCCTGGACCATGTACCCCGGCCTTTCGCACGGTGCCTACGAGGCCCTGCACGCCCACGGCACCGACGAGCAGAAGAAACTCTATCTGCCCAAGCTGGTCAGTGGCGAGTGGACCGGCACCATGTGCCTGACCGAACCCCATTGCGGTACAGACCTGGGCATGCTGCGCAGCAAGGCCGAACCGCAGGCTGACGGTACCTACAAGCTCAACGGCGCCAAGATCTTCATCAGCGCCGGTGAACACGACCTGGCCGAGAACATCGTGCACCTGGTGCTGGCCCGCTTGCCTGATGCGCCCAAGGGCAGCAAGGGCATCAGCCTGTTTGCCGTGCCCAAGTACAACGTGAAGGCCGACGGTTCCCTGGGCACGCGCAACGGCATCTACTGCGGCGGCCTGGAGCACAAGATGGGCATCCACGCCAACTCCACCTGCCAGATGATCCTGGAGAACGCGGTCGGCACCCTGGTGGGCCAGCCCAACAAGGGCCTGCAGGCCATGTTCGTGATGATGAACGCCGCCCGTCTGGGTGTGGGCAACCAGTCCCTGGGCCTGACCGAAGTGGCCTACCAGAACGCCCTGATCTATGCCAAGGACCGCATCCAGATGCGCTCGCTCTCCGGCGTGAAGGCCAAGGACAAGGACGCCGACCCCATCATCGTGCACCCCGACGTGCGCAAGATGCTGCTGACCGCCAAGGCCTACGCTGAAGGCGGCCGTGCCCTGGCCTGCTACTGCGCCATGCTGCTGGACCAGCACCTCTACCATCCCGACGAGAAGGTGCGCAAGGAAAGCGACGAGATGCTGGCCCTGCTGACCCCCATCATCAAGGCCTTCCTGACCGACAACGGCTTCGAGGCCACGGTGATGTGCCAGCAGGTCTTCGGCGGCCACGGCTACATCAAGGAATGGGGCATGGAGCAGTTCGTGCGCGATGCCCGCATCAACATGATCTACGAAGGCACGAACACCGTGCAGTCGCTGGACCTGCTGGGCCGCAAGATCCTGGGCAACAACGGCGCCACGCTCAAGAAGTTCGGCAAGCTGGTGGGCAAGCTGGTGGAAGAAGAGGGCGTGAACGAGAAGATGGCGGAGTTCATCAACCCCCTGGCCTACCTGGGCGACCAGATGACCAAGTTCACCACCGAAGTCGGCTTCAAGGGCTTCCAGAATCCCGACGAAGTGGGCGCCGCCGCCGTGGACTACCTGCGTGTCGCCGGTCACCTGGTCTTTGGCTATTTCTTCGCCCGCATGGCCTCGGTCGCGCTGAAGGAAATCGCCGCCGGCAACACCGACCCGTTCTATCAGGCCAAGCTGCAGACGGCACGTTTCTACTTCGCCAAGCTCTTCCCCGAGACCGCGTCGCTGATGCGCACGGCACGTGCCGGCTCCAAGGTCCTGATGGACACCGATCTGGCCCTGGCCTGAAGTGGCGGTTGTCATGATGCGTTCCGCCCTGATCACCTTCAGTCTCGCCATGGCGGCCTTGCCTGCCATGGCGCAGCTGACGCCGGTGGGGCTGTGGCGCAACATCGACGACAAGACGGGCGTGGCCAAGGCCGAGATCCGCATCCGCGAAGGCGCCGATGGCGTCGTGACGGGTTTCGTGGAGAAGGCGCTGGTCACTTCCGAGCAGCCCAACTGCGATCTCTGCACCGATGACCGCAAGGGCAAGCCCAAGCTCGGTATGGAGATCATCCGTGGCGCGAAGAAGGTCGAGGGCGAAGACCACTGGGAAGGTGGCCACATCCTCGACCCCGACAACGGCAAGACCTACCGGCTGCGCATGAAGCCGCTCGACGGTGGCAGCCAATTGCAGATCCGGGGCTATCTGGGCCCCTTCTACCGGACCCAGGTCTGGATCCGCGTGCACTAACACTCAATCAGGAAGACTCTCATGTCCCGATTCCAAGTCAGAAAAGTCGCCGTGCTCGGCGCCGGCGTGATGGGCGCGCAGATCGCCGCCCATCTGGTCAACGTCAAGGTGCCGGTCGTGCTGTTCGACCTGCCGGCCAAGGAAGGCCCGAAAAACGGCATCGTCACCAAGGCCATCGACAACCTCAAGAAGCTCAAGCCCTCGCCCCTGGGCGTGGCCGATGACGCCGGCCTGATCCAGGCCGCCAACTACGAGGAAAACCTGGACCTGCTCAAGGACTGTGACCTCATCATCGAGGCCATCGCCGAGCGCATGGACTGGAAGCTCGATCTCTACAGGAAGATCGCGCCCTTCGTTGCCAAGCACGCCATCGTCGCGTCCAACACCTCGGGCCTGTCCATCACCAAGCTGTCCGAGGTGCTGCCCGAAGAGATCAAGCCACGCTTCTGCGGCATCCACTTCTTCAATCCGCCGCGTTATATGTACCTGGTGGAGCTGATCGCCACCCCGACGACGCAGCCCATCATCCTGGACCAGCTCGAGACCTTCGTCACCAGCGGCCTGGGCAAGGGCGTGGTGCGCGCCAAGGACACGCCCAATTTCATCGCCAACCGCGTCGGCATCGCCGGCATGCTGGCCACGATGAAGGAGGTCGAGAACTTCGGTCTCACCTATGACGTGGTCGACGACCTGACCGGCAAGAAGCTCGGCCGTGCCAGCTCGGGCACCTTCCGCACCGCCGACGTGGTGGGCCTGGACACCATGGCCCACGTGGTGAAGACCTTGCAGGACAACCTGGACGAGAAGAGCGATCCCTTCTACGCCAGTTTCGGCACCCCGCCTGTCCTCAAGACCCTGATCGAGATGGGCCACCTGGGCCAGAAAAGCAAGGCCGGTTTCTACAAGAAGGTCGGGCGCGACATCCTGCGCTTCGACCTCGAAGGCAAGGAATACGTGCCCGGCGGCGAGAAGGCCGATGCCGTCTACGAGCGCATGCTCAGGAAGCCGGCGGGCGAGCGCCTCAAGCTCCTGCGCAACGCCGAGGGCGCACAAGGCCGTTTCCTCTGGGCCATCCTGCGCAACAGCTTCCACTATGCGGCCGTGCACTTGGCCACCATCGCCGACACCGCGGCCGACGTGGACCTGGCCATGCGTTGGGGCTTCGGCATGAAGCAGGGCCCCTTCGAACTCTGGCAGGAAGCCGGCTGGCTCGAAGTGGCGAAGATGATCCAGGAAGACATCGATGCCGGCAAGGCGCTCTCCAAGGCGCCGCTGCCCAAGTGGGTGTTCGAGGGCCCCGTGGCCAAGGCCGGTGGCGTGCACACGCCCGAGGGCTCCTTCAACCCGACGACGGGCAAGTTCCAGTCGCGTCGCCAGCTGCCGGTCTACGGCATCCAGTACTTCCGCGAAAGCCTGCGTGGTGATGGTTCGCCGGACTACAAAACGGCCGGCAAGACCCTGTTCGAGGACGAGGCCATCCGCCTGTGGACGTTGGACGAGAACGTTGACGCCGCCAGTGGCAGCGTTCTGATCGCCAGCATCAAGAGCAAGATGCACGCGATCAGCCCGGACGTGGCCGAAGGCCTGGCGCGCGGTGTTGCGCTCGCCGAACAGCAGTACCAGGGCATGGTGATCTGGTCAGGTGACGAGCCCTTCAGTGTGGGCGCCGACCTGCAGGCCATGCTGCCTGCTTTCATGATCGCCGGCGTCAGCGCCATCGACGGAGCCGAGCAGGAATTGCAGAACCTCATGCTGCGCATCCGTTATGCCGGCGTGCCCGTGGTCTCTGCCGTGCGCGGCATGGCCCTGGGCGGCGGTTGTGAGCTGGCCGTGCACTCGGCACGCCGTGTTGTCGCGATGGAAAGTTATATCGGCCTGGTCGAGGTGGGTGTGGGCCTGATCCCGGGTGCCGGCGGCCTGACCTATATCGCGCGCCGCGCGGCCGAGAACATGGCCGCCTCCACGGGCAAGGACATCCTGCCCTTCCTGACCGAGGGCTTCACCGCCGCGGCCATGGCCAAGGTGGGTACCAGCGCGCTGGAATCGCGCAAGCTGGGTTACCTGCTGGACAGTGACCTGGTCGTGTCCAACAAGGACGAGCTGCTCTACACCGCGCTCAACGAGGCCCGTGCCCTGTACCAGGGTGGCTGGCGCGCCCCGCACAAGCGCCTGTTCCCGGTGGCGGGCCGCAACGGCCTGGCCACCATCAAGGCGCAGCTGGTCAATATGCGCGACGGCGGTTTCATCAGCGCACACGACTTCCACATCGCCACCCTGATCGCCAACGTGGTCTGCGGCGGTGACGTCGACGCTGGCGCGCTGGTGAGCGAGGAGTACCTGATGGCTTTGGAGCGCCAGGCTTTCTGCTCGCTCATCGTTCATCCCAAGACGCAAGAGCGGATCATGGGCATGCTCAGCACCGGCAAGCCCGTGCGCAACTGATTGGCCGCAGCAAAGGAATCATCATGAAACAAGTTCAAGAAGCCTATATCGTTGCCGCCACGCGCACGCCCATCGGCCGTTCCGGTCGCGGGTTCTTCCGCAACACCCGCCCGGATGACCTGCTGGTCGCCGCGATCAGGAGCGCCATGCAGCAAGTGCCCACGCTGGACCCCAAGGCCATCGAAGACGCCATCATCGGCTGCTCCTTCCCCGAGGGTGAGCAGGGCATGAACATGGCGCGTATCGCCGTGGGTCTGGCCTTCAACCATCCCATTGGCGGCGTGACCGTCAACCGCTTCTGCGCCTCGGGCGTGACCGCGATCCAGATGGCCGCCGACCGCATCCGCGTGGGCGAGGCCGACGTGCTGATCGCCGGTGGCGCCGAGTCCATGAGCCTGGTGCCCATGGGCGGCGTCAAGCCCTCCTTCAACCCCGAGGTCTTTGCCCGCGACGAAAACGTCGGCATCGCCTACGGCATGGGCCTGACGGCCGAGAAGGTGGCCCAGCAGTGGAAGGTCACGCGCGAGATGCAGGACGCCTTTGCGCTGGAGTCGCACATGCGCGCCATCAAGGCGCAGAAGGCCGGTGAGTTCACGGCCGAGATCACGCCCATCGACGTGATCGAGCGCACGCCCAATCTGGCGACCGGTGAGGTCAGCACCAAGAAGCGCACCGTGAGCCTGGACGAAGGCGCGCGCCCCGACACCACGCTGGAAGCCCTGGGCAAACTCAAGCCGGTCTTCTCGGCCCGTGGCAGCGTGACGGCCGGCAACAGCTCGCAGACCAGCGACGGCGCCGGCGCGCTGATCCTGGCCAGTGAGAAGGCGGTCAAGCAGTTCGGCCTCAAGCCGCTGGCGCGTTTCGTCAGTTTCGCCGCGCGCGGTGTGCCGCCCGAGATCATGGGCATCGGCCCGATCGAGGCGATTCCCGCTGCGCTGCGCTACGCCGGTCTCAAGCACGAGGACATCGGCTGGATCGAGCTCAACGAAGCCTTCGCGGCCCAGTCGCTGGCGGTGATCAACAGCCTGGGCCTGGACCCGAGCAAGGTCAACCCCATGGGCGGCGCCATCGCCCTGGGCCACCCGCTGGGCGCCACGGGTGCCATCCGCGCCGCCACGGTCGTGCATGCCCTGCATCGCCACAACCTGAAGTACGGCATGGTGACCATGTGCGTCGGCACGGGCCAGGGCGCCGCCGGCATCTTCGAGCGCGTGTAAGCCATGAGCGCCGCGCTGGCACGTGGTCTGCCGCTCGACGGCGGCGGCGCGCTGGCGCTGCGGGTCTACGAGCCGTCTGGTGAAGCCCGGGCCACGGTGGTCATCGGCGGCGCCATGGGCGTGCCCCAGGACTACTACGCGCCCTATGCCAGCTGGCTGGCGGCCCAGGGCTACCGCGTCTGGAGCTTCGACTACCGCGGGCATGGCGAATCCTTGCCGCACACCCCCGGCCACAGCCTGCGCGGTTTCAAGGCCGACCTGTTCGACTGGGCGCGTGATTACGAGGCGGTGGTGCAGACGGCCCGGCGCGAGCTGCCGGCGCGGCCGCTCTACCTGCTGGGGCACAGCCTGGGCGCGCAATTGCCCGGCCTGTTCTGCCACCCGGACCAGGTCGACGGCCTGTTCAGCATCGCCGCCGGCAGCGGTTACTGGCGCGAGAACGCGCCTCAGTTGCGCCGCCGGGTGCTTTTCTTCTGGCATGTCATGGTGCCGCTGGCCACACGGGTCTGCGGTTATTTCCCGGGCCGGCGTCTGGGGCTGGTGGGCAACCTGCCGGCCGGCGTGATCCATCAATGGCGCCGCTGGTGCATGCACCCGCGCTACAGCGCCGGCGCAGAAGGGCAGGACGTGGCGCAACGTTACAGCCGCGTGCGTTTCCCGCTCCTGGCCTGGTCTTTCAGCGACGACGAGCTGATGACGCTGCGCGGCACGCACAGCCTGGTCAATCTTTACAGTGCGGCCCCGCGCCAGGTCCTGACCCTCCACCCGGTCGAAGTGCCCTCACGCCGCATCGGCCACTTCGGTTTCTTCCGCGAGGCCATGCGTTCCACGCTGTGGCCGCGCAGTCTGGCCGCCCTGCAGTCCCTGGCTGCCTCCGGCGTCCCGCCGGGGACGGAGGCGGTGGCGACAACAGTGCACACTATGCAGCCATGAAACCGCACGCCTTCGACGCCGCCATCGCGCTGGACCCCGTCGCCCCCGGCCGTTACGCCGGGCGCACCAGCGAGGCCTACTGGAACATGGTCGGCCCCTTCGGCGGCTGCACCGCCGCTACGGTGCTCAAGGCCGTGCTGAGCCACCCGGACTTGCTGGGCGCGCCGCTGTCCATCACGGTCAACTACGCCGGCGCGCTGGCGCAAGGGCCCTTTGAAGTGCAGCTGTTGCCGGTGCGGACCAACCGTTCCACCCAGCACTGGACGGCGGCCATCGTGCAGAACGACGCGCAGGGCCAGCCCGTCGTGGCCACCACGGCCACCGTCATCACCGCGGTGCGGCGCGAGACCTGGAGCCTGTCGGACCTGCCCATGCCGGTCGTGCCCCGGCCCGCCGAGGCACAGCCCATGCGCTACGACAAGGCCATGGCCTGGCTGGACCATTACGAGCTGCGCCCGGTCAGTGGTCTGATTCCGCAGGCCTGGGACGGCCGCCAGCACGACCACAGCGTTTCGCAGTTGTGGATGCGCGACCAACCGCCGCGCCCGCTGGACTTCTGCTCGCTGTTGGCCCTGTCCGACATCTTCTACCCGCGCGTCTGGCTGCGCCGTGCCACGCGCGTGCCGGCCGGCACCGTCTCCATCACCACCTATTTCCACGCCGGCGAGAAAGAGCTGCAGGCCACCGGCAGCGGCTACCTGCTGGGGCAGGCGCGCGGCCAGGAATTCCGCAACGGCTTTTTCGACCAATCGGCCCAGCTCTGGAACGAGGCAGGCACCCTGCTCTGTACCTCGCACCAGATTGTCTACTTCAAGGAATGAACACCATGTCCGACATCCTCGTCCACACCGAAGCCGGTGTTGCCACGATCAGCTTCAACCGCCTGGAGCGCAAGAACTCCATCACCTCGGCCATGTACGCCACCCTGGCCGACGCCGTGACCCAGGCAGCGACCGACGCGGCCGTGCGCGTGCTGGTGTTCCAGGGGCACGAAACCGTGTTCTCGGCTGGCAACGACATCGGCGACTTCCTCAACACACCGCCTGCGGACCCCGACGCACCGGTGTGGCGTTTCATGCGTGCCCTGGCGGCGTTTCCGAAGCCCGCCATCGCCGCCGTTTGCGGCCCGGCCGTGGGCATCGGCACCACCCTGCTGTTCCACTGTGACCTGGTCTACGCCGGCGACAACGCGGCCTTCTCCATGCCTTTCGTGAACCTGGGCCTGTGCCCGGAATTCGCCTCCAGCCTGATGGTGCCGCAGATGTTCGGTTACCACCGTGCGGCCGAGGCCCTGCTGATGGGTGAGCCTTTCATGGCCGAGGCGGCCTTGGAAACCGGCCTGGTCAACCGCGTGCTGCCGCCGACCGAAGCCAATGGCTACGCGCAGGCGCAGGCGCGCAAGCTGGCCGCCAAGCCCCTGTCGTCCCTGATCGAGACCAAGCGCCTGATGAAAAAGGGCCAGGCGGCCCAGATCATGGCGCAGATGGGCGAGGAGGGCGCCAGCTTCGGCCGCATGCTGCGCGAGCCGGCGGCGCGCGAGGCTTTTGGGGCTTTCATGGAGAAGAGAAAACCGGACTTCAGCAAGGTCTGAGCCCGGCTGCATGAAACATTCCGCGCCCTTTCCGGCCAGCGGCTTCGAGCCCGAGTTCGTTGCCGCGCTCAAGGATATTTTTGAGCGGCAGATTGCGTTCAACCGGGTCCTGGGCCTGCAGATCACGAAGATCGCGCCCGAGGGCGTGTGCGCCCGGATCGCCATGAAGCCCGAGCTCATCGGCCATTTTGGGCACCAGCGCATCCACGGCGGCGTGATCAGCGCGGGGCTGGACGCCATGGGTGGCCTGGCCATCATGGCCGCCATCGGCGCGCGCCACATGGACGAGCCGCCGCTGCAGCGCCTGCAGCGTTTCGCCAAGCTGGGCACCATCGACCTGCGGGTGGACTACCTGCGCCCGGGCCTCGGCGAGGCTTTCGAGTTGCGCGCCGAAGTGCTGCGCCTGGGCTCGCGCGTGGCCTCCACGCGCATGGAGTTCCTGGACGCCGAGGGCAAGTTGCTGTCGACCGGCGCTGCCGCCTACATCGTGTCCTGATCAGGTTGCCGGCCGGTGCGGCACCGGCCGGGGTTTGCCCTGCTCGTCGATGGCCACGTACGTCAGGTTGGCTTCCGTCACCTTGACGAAGCGGCCCTGGGCCTGGAAACGCTCGGCATAGACCTCCACCTTCACCGTGATCGAGGTCTTGCCGATGCGCGTGAGCTTGGAATAGAAGGAGAGGATGTCGCCCACACGCACCGGCTGCTTGAAGATGAACTCGTTCACCGCCACGGTGGCGATACGGCCGCCCGCATAACGCGCCGGGATCACCGAGCCGGCCAGGTCGACCTGGGCCATGACCCAGCCGCCGAAGATGTCGCCATTCGCATTGCTGTCGGCCGGCATGGGGATGACCTTGAGCACCAGCTCCTCGTCGGACGGGGGCTGGAGGGCGGCGGTGCTGGGAAATTCGCTCATGGGTGACAATCTCGGAAAACGTGTCACCGGATTGTCCTCCATGCGCCGCTACGGTGAAACCGCCGCCCCCCACGCTCCTGCCCAGCCCTCCGCCGGCATGCCCCGCTCCGACTGGGCCACGCTGCAGCGCCTGTTTCCCTACCTCTGGGCCTACAAGTGGCGTGTCATCGCGGCGCTGAGCTTCATGGTGGGTGCCAAGCTGTCCAACGTGGGCGTGCCCCTGCTGCTCAAGGAGCTGGTGGACGGCGTTGGCCTGCGCCCCAGCGACCCGGCTGCGTTGTGGCTGGTGCCGGCGGCGCTGCTGCTGGCCTACGGCGCCCTGCGTTTCATGACCTCGCTGTTCACCGAGCTGCGTGAACTGGTCTTTGCCAAGGCCACCGAGGGCGCGGCGCGCACCATCTCGCTGCAGGTGTTCCGCCACCTGCATGCCCTGAGCCTGCGTTTCCACCTGGAGCGCCAGACCGGCGGCATGACACGCGACATCGAGCGCGGCACGCGTGCCGTGCACTCGCTCATTTCGTACTCGCTCTACAGCATCGTGCCCACGCTGATCGAGTTCACGCTGGTGCTCACGCTGCTGGCCGTGAAGTTCGACTTCGGTTTTGTCTGGATCACGCTGGCCGCGCTGGTGAGTTACATCATCTTCACGGTGACAGTGACCGAGTGGCGCACGCGTTTCCGCCGCCGCATGAACGAGCTGGACTCCACCGCGCACAGCCGCGCGGTCGATTCGCTGCTGAACTACGAGACCGTCAAGTATTTCAACAACGAGGAGTTCGAGGCACGCCGTTACGACGAGAACCTGGAGCATTACCGCCGCGCCGCCGTCAAGAGCCAGACCAGCCTGAGCCTGCTCAACACGGGCCAGCAGCTCATCATCGCCACCGGCCTGGTGGCCATGCTGTGGCGCGCCACCCAGGGCGTGATCGACGGCCGCATGACCCTGGGCGACCTGGTCATGATCAACGCCCTGATGATCCAGCTCTACATCCCGCTGGGTTTCCTGGGGGTGCTCTACCGCGAGATCAAGCAGAGCCTGACCGACATCGACAAGATGTTCACCCTGCTGGAGCGCGAGCGCGAGGTGGCCGACGCGCCGGGGGCTCAGCCCCTGCAGGTGGCGCAGGCCGGGGTGCGTTTCGAGCGCGTCAGCTTTTCGTACGAGCCGGCACGCGCCATCCTGCACGAGGTGAGCTTCGAGATCCCGGCCGGCAAGACCGTGGCCGTGGTCGGCCCCTCGGGCGCGGGCAAATCGACCCTGGCGCGCCTGCTCTACCGTTTCTACGATGTGAGCGACGGCCGCATCACCATCGCCGGCCAGGACATCCGCCAGGTCACGCAATCCAGCCTGCGGCAGGCCATCGGCATCGTGCCGCAGGACACCGTGCTGTTCAACGACACGGTCGAATACAACATCGCCTACGGCCGCCCCGGCGCCGGCCGCGCCGAGGTGGAGGAGGCGGCGCGCGCCGCCCACATCCACGCCTTCATCAGCGCCACGCCCAGGGGCTACGACACCATGGTGGGCGAGCGCGGGCTCAAGCTCTCCGGCGGGGAGAAGCAGCGCGTCGCCATCGCCCGCACCCTGCTCAAGAACCCGCCCGTGCTGATCTTCGATGAGGCCACCTCGGCGCTGGACTCGGCCAACGAGCGCGCCATCCAGGCCGAGCTCAGGGGCGTGGCCCAGGGCAAGACCACGCTGGTCATTGCGCACCGCCTTTCCACCGTGGTCGATGCGCACGAGATCCTGGTCATGGAGGCCGGCCGCATCGTCGAGCGCGGCTCGCACAGTGCGCTGCTGGCGCGCAACGGCACCTATGCCCGCATGTGGGCCTTGCAGCAGAGCGCGGAATGAGCGCCTGCACGGGCCGGTCGCCGCATAATCCGCGCCATGGAAACCAAGTGGCTTGAAGACTTCGTGAGTCTGGCCGAGACGCGCAGTTTCAGCCGCTCGGCCCAGCTGCGGCACGTGACGCAACCGGCCTTCTCGCGCCGTATCCAGTCGCTGGAGGCCTGGGCCGGCACCGACCTGGTGGACCGCAGCGCCTACCCCACCCGCCTCACGCCTGCCGGTGAAACCCTCTACGGCCAGGCGCTGGAGATGCTGCAGTCCCTGCAGCACACCCGCGCCATGCTGCGCAGCCACACGGCGGCCGGCGAGGACGTGATCGAGTTCGCCGTGCCGCACACCCTGGCCTTCACCTTCTTTCCGGCCTGGGTTTCCAGCCTGCGCGAAAACTTTGGCCCCTTCAAGAGCCGGCTGATCGCCCTCAATGTGCACGATGCGGTGATCCGCCTGACCGAAGGCAGCTGCGACCTGCTGCTGGCCTACCACCATGCCTCGCACCCCTTCCAGCTCGATGCCGAGCGCTACGAGCTCGTCAGCCTGGGGCAGGAGACCATCGCACCGTATTCACGGCCCGATGCCCAGGGCCAGCCGCTGTTCCCGCTGCCCGGGCGAGCCGAGTTGCCCTTGCCCTATCTGGGGTATGCGCCAGGCGCCTACCTGGGCCAGGTGGTGGACTTCATGCTCAAGCAGGCGGGCATGGCCATCCATCTGGACCGTGTCTACGAGACCGACATGGCCGAAGGCCTCAAGGCCATGGCGCTCGAAGGCCATGGCCTGGCCTTCCTGCCACACAGCGCGGTGCGCAACGATTTGCGGGCCGGTCGTCTGGTCAGTGCGGCGCCAGCGGCCCTGTCGGGCCTGCAGATCACCATGGACATGCGCTTGTATCGGGAAAAACCCCAAGGCAAGCAGACGCCCAAGCGCACGGCCGAGGCGCTCTGGCGCTTTCTGGCGGGGGGCGGGCCGGGTCCATGAGGGTAGACCTGTGTTGCCAAAATGACGGCCGCCGCTCTTTAATCACCCTAGGGGGCATATCCCGGCACGGGATTTGCTGGATACTCACAGTCTGACTTTTCTCTTTTTTAGGAGTTACGCATGAAGAAGCATCTGCTGGCACTCGCCATCGCCACCACCTTCGCAGCGGGCGCACACGCCCAGGCCAACGACACCCTGGCCAAGGTCAAGGCTTCGGGCAGCATCACCATGGGGGTGCGCGATTCGTCGGGCGCCCTGTCCTACACCTTGGGTGACGGCAAGTACGCCGGCTTCCACGTCGAGCTGTGCCAGCGCATCGTGGCCAATGTGGAGAAGGCCGTCGGCAGGAAGCTGGACCTGAAGTACCAGTCGGTGACCTCGCAGAACCGCATCCCGCTGACGCAGAACGGCACCGTCGACATCGAGTGCGGCTCCACCACCAACAACGCGACCCGCCAGAAGGACGTGGCTTTTGCCGTGACCACCTTCGTGGAGGAAGTGCGCATGGCGGTCAAGGCCAATTCCGGCCTGACCTCGATTGCCCAGCTCAATGGCAAGAACGTGGCCACCACCACCGGCACTACCTCGGTGCAGACGCTGCGCAAGAACGAGCGCGCCACCGGCGTCAACTTCAATGAGATCTACGGCAAGGACCATGCCGACAGCTTCCTGCTGCTCGAATCCGGTCGCGCCGACGCTTTCGTGATGGACGGCTCCATCCTGGCCGGCAACATCGCCAACGCCAAGAACCCGGCCGATTTCCGCATCGCCGGCGAGGTGCTGTCGGTCGAACCCATCGCCATCATGATGCGCAAGGACGACCCGGCCTTCAAGAAGCTGGCTGACGACACGCTCAAAGACCTGATGAAGTCCGGCGAGATCGCCAAGATCTACGACAAGTGGTTCATGCAGCCCATCCCGCCCAAGAATGCCAAGGTGGGCCTGGCCGCGAGCGAAAGCGTCAAGGGTGCCTGGGCTGCCCCCAACGACAAGCCCATGGAAGAGTACGCCAAGAAATAAAGGGCGCAGGACCGTGCACAGCTTGAACCCCGCTCCGGACACCATCCGGGCGGGGTTTTTGCTTGTGCATGGAGGGCGGCGCAATACGCGTCAGGCCATACGGAGACACCGCACATGAGCTGGGACTGGCAGGTATTCCTCAACGACGACGGCAGCGGCCGCACCTATCTGGAATGGATGGTCGATGCCTGGGGCTGGACGCTGGCCGTGGCCGGCAGTTCCTGGGTGGTGGCCATGGTGATGGGCGCCCTCATGGGCACGCTGCGCACCCTGCAGGACAGCCCCTGGGTGGTGCGCCTGGCCACGGCTTGGGTTGAACTGTTCCGCAACATCCCCTTGCTGGTGCAGGTCTTCCTCTGGTATTTCGTGGTGCCCAAGATGTTTCCCGTCTTCCAGCAGGTGCCGGGCTTCGTGCTGGTGGTCTTCGCCCTCGGTTTCTTCACCTCGGCGCGCATCGCCGAGCAGGTGCGCGCCGGCATCCAGGCCCTGCCGCGCGGGCAGCGCTACGCGGCCCTGGCCATGGGTTTCACCACGGCGCAGGCCTACCGCTACGTGATCCTGCCCATGGCTTTCCGCATCATCCTGCCGCCGTTGACCAGTGAGTCCATGAACCTGCTGAAGAACTCGGCCGTGGCCTTTGCCGTGTCGATCGCCGAACTGACCATGTTCGCCATGCAGGCGCAGGAGGAGACTTCGCGCGGTGTCGAGGTCTACCTGGCCGTGACGGGCCTGTACATGCTGTCGGCCTTCGCGGTCAACCGTGTCTTTGCTTATATCGAGAAGCGGGTGCAGATCCCCGGCTTCATCGTCGCGGGCGGCACCGGCGGGGGACACTGATATGTTGGGTCTCGACCTCACCTTCCTGAGCTGGGACATCATCAGCAAGTTCGTGCTGGGCGGCTTGTGGTTCAGCATCAAGCTGACCCTCATTGCCACGCTGGGCGGCATCGTCTTTGGTACCCTGCTGGCGCTCATGCGCCTGTCGGGCCGCAAGGTGCTGATGCTGCCGGCCACCATCTACGTCAACGGCATGCGCTCCATCCCGCTGGTGATGGTGATCCTCTGGTTCTTCCTGCTGATCCCTTTCCTGATCGGCAAGCCCATCGGTGCCGAGATCTCGGCCATCATCACCTTCATCGCTTTCGAGGCGGCCTACTTCAGCGAGATCATGCGCGCGGGCATCCAGTCCATCCCGCGCGGCCAGGTCTTTGCCGGTCAGGCCCTGGGCATGAGTTATGGCCAGAACATGCGCCTGGTGGTGCTGCCGCAGGCCTTCCGCAACATGCTACCGGTGCTGCTGACGCAGACCATCATCCTGTTCCAGGACACCTCGCTGGTCTACGCCATTGGTGCCTACGACCTGCTTAAGGGTTTCACCAACGCCGGCAAGATCTACGGCCGGCCCGAAGAGGCCTACCTGCTGGCGGCCGTGGTGTATTTCGTGATCTGCTTTGCCCTGTCGTGGAGCGTCAAGCGCCTGCAGGCCCGCATTGCCATCGTGCGCTAGGAGAACAAAATGATTGAAATCAAGAACGTTTCGAAGTGGTATGGCCCGGTGCAGGTGCTCAACAACTGCTCGGTCAGCATCAGCAAGGGTGATGTGGTGGTGGTCTGCGGCCCTTCGGGGTCAGGCAAGTCCACGCTGATCAAGACGGTCAACGGCCTGGAGCCGATCCAGCAGGGCGAGATCCTGGTGGACGGCGTCAACCTTTATGACGCCAAAACCGATCTGCCCAAGCTGCGCTCGCGTGTGGGCATGGTGTTCCAGAGCTTCGAACTGTTCCCCCATCTTTCCGTGACCGAAAACCTGACCATCGCGCAGGTCAAGGTGCTGGGCCGCAGCATCGATGAAGCCAAGGTCCGTGGCCTCAAGATGCTGGACCGTGTGGGCCTGATGGCACACAAGGACAAGTTCCCCGGCCAGCTCTCGGGCGGCCAGCAGCAGCGCGTGGCGATTGCCCGCGCCTTGAGCATGGACCCGATCGTGATGCTCTTCGACGAGCCGACTTCGGCGCTGGACCCCGAGATGGTGGGCGAGGTGCTGGACGTGATGGTGAGCCTGGCCAAGGAAGGCATGACCATGATGGTGGTCACGCACGAGATGGGTTTCGCCCGCAAGGTGGCCAACCGCGTGATCTTCATCGACGTCGGCGGCCGCATCCTGGAAGACTGCAGCAAGGACGAGTTCTTTGCCCATCCCGAAAACCGCCAGCCGCGCACCAAGGACTTCCTCAACAAGATCCTCGCCCACTGACTTTGGACGGTGGCGTACCAAGGTCTCCAGCAGAAGGTCCGGGGTGGGCGCCAGAGCGAAGTCAAGGAGGAGCGGCGGGCGTAGCCTGCCGCGGGGGACATGAGCGGCGGCGCTCGCCCCGGGCCTTCTGCGGGCGCACGACACCCCGCCTGATGTCGCTTCCCGCCATTCCGCGTAGCGCCTTGATTTTGGGACAATAGCGGCATGACACAGGAAATCACCCTCACCCGCCCGGACGACTGGCACCTGCACGTGCGCGACGGTGCGGCGCTGGCCACCGTGGTGCCGCACACGGCGCGCCAGTTTGGTCGCGCCATCATCATGCCCAACCTCAAGCCGCCGGTGACCACGGCCAACGAGGCCGCGCACTACCGCGCGCGCATCCGTGCCGCCGTGCCGGCAGGGGTGACTTTCGAGCCGCTGATGACGCTCTACCTCACCGACAACCTGCCGCCCGAGGAAATCGAGCGCGCCAGGGCGGCCGGCGTGGTGGCCTGCAAGCTCTACCCGGCCGGCGCCACCACCAACAGCGATGCCGGCGTGACCGACATCCGCAAGACCTACAAGACGCTGGAGGCCATGCAGCGCGAGGGCCTGCTGTTGCTGGTGCACGGCGAGGTGACCAGTCCCGAGATCGATCTGTTCGACCGCGAGGCCGTGTTCATCGAGCAGCAGTTGAAACCCCTGCGCCGCGACTTCCCCGAACTCAAGATCGTGTTCGAGCACATCACGACGAAAGAAGCTGCGCAGTACGTGGCGGAGAGCGACAAGTACACCGGCGCCACCATCACCGCGCACCACCTGCTCTACAACCGCAACGCCATCTTCACCGGCGGCATCCGCCCGCACTACTACTGCCTGCCCGTGCTGAAAAGGGAAGTGCACAGACTGGCCCTGGTGGCTGCGGCCACCAGCGGCAGCCCGAAGTTCTTCCTGGGAACCGACAGCGCGCCGCACCCGGTGCACCTCAAGGAACACGCCACCGGCTGCGCCGGCTGTTATACCGCGCACGCCGCCATCGAGATGTACGCCGAGGCCTTCGACGCCGCCGGTGCTCTGGACAAGCTGGAGGGTTTTGCCAGCTTCTTCGGCGCCGATTTCTACGGCCTGCCGCGCAACACGGGTTCCATCACGCTGCGTCGCGAGAGCTGGACACCGCCCGAGAGTTTCCCCTTTGGCGAGGCCGAACTCAAGCCCCTGCGTTCGGGCGAAGCCCTGCCGTGGAGATTGGTGTGAGCGCGCGGGAAACGCTGCGACCGGAAGCGCACATTGCGCTGCTGATCGATGCCGACAATGCGCCGGCGGCCAAGATCGGGCTGATCCTGACCGAGTTGTCCACCTTCGGCGTCACCAATGTGCGCCGCGCCTACGGCAACTGGAAGAAGTCCGAGCTCAAGGGCTGGGAAGAAAAACTGCATGAGCATGCCATCCGTCCCATGCAGCAGTTCGACTATTCCAAGGGCAAGAACGCCAGCGACATGGCAATGGTGATCGATGCGCTGGAGCTGCTCTACACCGACCGGCCCGATGCCTTTGGCATCGTCTCCTCGGACGCCGACTTCACGCCCCTGGTGATGCACCTGCGCGCCAAGGGCGCGGCAGTGTACGGCTTTGGCGCCGCCAAGACGCCGGAACCTTTTGTCAATGCCTGCTCGCGTTTCCTGTTCCTGGAGAAGCTCGGGGTCGAGGAGCTGGGCGAGGCGGGTGAGTCCGGCGAAGCGGCGCCGGCGGCACCCTTGCGCGTGACGACGGCACAGCTCAAGCAGGATGCCAAGCTGGTGACGCTCTTGCGCCATGCCGTGCAGGCGGCGGCCGACGAAAGTGGCTGGGCGCGGGTCGGGGCGGTCGGTCAGCAGATCGGCAACCAGGCCTCCTTTGATTCGCGCAACTATGGCTACGCGACCCTCACCAAGTTGCTGGCGGCCACGCAGCTGTTCGAGATGAGCCACGAAGGGACGTCCCAGGTCTCGGTCCGGGACAAGCGCCAGGGCAAACCCGCTCGCGCCTGATGGCCGGCGAGCTGCCTGGCATCGATTGGGCGGCGCCCTGGCTGGCGCCGTATCGTGCGGTCGGCGAACCGCTGGCGCAGCAGGTCGCTGCCGGTTGCAGCTGCGCCGAAGTTCTCGATGGCGCGGGTGCCCCGGTGCGTTTCGTGCCCCAGGCCGAACTGCCGGCGGGCCTGGCCTACGAGCAATTCATTTTCGAGCAGCAGCGTGTGCCCACCCGCGACGGCCTGCACGATTTCTTCAACGGCCTGGCCTGGTTGCACTTTCCGCAGACCAAGCGGCGCCTTAACGCATTGCAGGCGGCGCAGATCGCGGCCGATGGTGTGTTGCCCGTGCGCGGCCCGGTGCGGGACGCCATCACCGTGTTCGATGAAAACGCGGCCTTGCTGCAGGCCCCCGACGCGCTGTGGGACGCGCTGGCAGCGCGCGACTGGGTGCGTCTTTTCATCACCCTGCGGCCGATGTGGGGGCAGGCCCGGCTGACGCTGTTCGGTCATGCCCTGCTGGAAAAGCTGGTGTCACCACGCAAGGCCATCACGGCCCACGTCTACCGTGTGCCGCCGGAGCTGGCGCCGGCCACGCTCGATGCCTGGCTGGCGCAGGATCTGCAGGCGCCCACGCTGGCCGGCAAGCCCTTCGTGCCGCTGCCGGTACTGGGCGTGCCCGGCTGGTGGCTGCCGAACGAGGCACCGGTCTTTTATGCCGATGCACAAGTCTTCCGCCCGCCGCGAGGGACGTGAGCGCTCAAATCGCCACAAATGGTGTGGAAATGGAGCGCCTGCGCTTGAATTCGCCACATTCACCCTTACCATTTGCGCCATCGGTCCGCCTGTGTCGGGCTGTATGAGAAGGAAACCATGAAACGCATCATTCTGTTCGTCCTGACCAACCTTGCCGTGGTGGTGGTGCTGGGCATCGTGGCCAGCCTGCTGGGCGTCAACAAGTTCCTGACGGCCAATGGCCTGAACCTGGGCGCGTTGCTGGGCTTCGCGCTCATCATGGGCTTCGGCGGCGCCATCATCTCGCTGCTGATCAGCAAGCCCGTGGCCAAGTGGAGCGCTGGCGTGCAGATCATCGAGCAACCCCAGACGCCGGACGAAGCGTGGATCGTCAACACCGTGCGAAAGTTTGCCGACCAGGCCGGCATCGGCATGCCTGAAGTCGGCATCTTCGAAGGCGACCCCAACGCCTTCGCCACCGGCGCCTTCAAGAACTCGGCCCTGGTGGCCGTCTCCACTGGCCTGCTGCGCAACATGACGCGTGAAGAGGTGGAGGCCGTGATCGGCCACGAAGTGGCCCACATCGCCAACGGCGACATGGTCACCATGACCCTGATCCAGGGTGTGATGAACACCTTCGTCGTGTTCATCAGCCGTGTGGTCGGCTACGCCGTGGACAGCTTCCTGCGCCGCAACGACGATGAAAGCTCGGGCCCGGGCATCGGCTATTTCGTCACCACCATCGTGATGGACATCCTTCTGGGCGTCCTGGCCGCCATCATCGTGGCCTGGTTCTCGCGTCAGCGCGAATTCCGCGCCGACGCCGGTGCGGCCCAGCTGATGGGCCGTCGCCAGCCCATGATCAACGCGCTGGCCCGCCTGGGCGGGCTGCACACGGCCGAGTTGCCCAAGAGCATGGCCGCCATGGGCATTGCCGGTGGCATCGGCCAGCTGTTCTCGACGCACCCGCCGATCGAAGAGCGCATTGCTGCGCTGCAGAACGCGCAAGGCTGAGCCCTGAACTGGACATCGACCCCGGGGAATCCGTGTTTCCCCGGGGTTTTTGTTTTCCAGGGCATCGCTTGCATCGGGTCGGGGACATGTCCACAATGACACAGGCCGCTTGCTGCTGAGCGCAAGAGGCCACCACCACCTGTGCCCTTCATGCCAGCCCCCTCATCGCGCCCCACTGCCGCACCGGCCTTGCGCAACTTCATGACGCGGCTGGTCCTTGCCGTGGTGGTCTTCAACCTGGGTCTGATCGGTTTTGTCCTCTGGGCCCTGCAGCAGAGCCGACTGCAGTACGAAGACCAGGCCAGGGTGACCACGGCCAACCTGGCGCGCCTGATGGAGCACGACATCACGGCCTCCATCCGTGTGATCGACCAGGCCCTGCAGGCTGTCGCCAGTGAAGCTGCGCGCACTGCGTCCGCTCCCGGCATGGTGTCCTCGGCCCTGATCGAGGCGCTCATCGAGCAGAAGCTGCAGCGATTACCCGAGCTGGACGGGGTGCGCGTGGCCGACGCGCAAGGCTGGCTGAGCCACGGCACCGGGGTCAAGTCTGCCGGCCGGCTCAATATTGCCGACCGCGACTATTTTCTCCAGCTCCAGGCCGACCCGGACGCCGGGCTGGTGATCGGCAAGCCGGTGCAGGGGCGACTCAGTGGCAAGTGGGTGCTCAACCTGGCACGTGCCATCCAGCAGCGTGATGGCCGTTTTGCCGGGGTGGTACAGGGCTCCGTGCCATTGACCCTGTTCATCGAGCAGTTCATCCCCTTGCAGGTGGGGCCCAGCGGCTCGTTCACGCTGTTCGACGAGGATTTCAGGCTGGTGGTCAGGCAGCCCCTGCCGGGCGAGTTGTCGCAAACCGTGGGGCGGCCCTTCGGTTCGGATGCATTGCGCGCACTGGTTCGCAGCGGAAGGACGGAGGCCACGTACAAGGCCCGCTCCATCGTCGACAACGTCGAGCGGATTTCCTCCTACCGCCGGGTCCAGGGCACGTCCTACCATCTGGTCATCGGCCTGGCCGAAGCAGACTATCTCGCGGCCTGGCGGGGCGAAGCCTACAAGGCCGCCGCCATGGTGCTGCTGTTCCTGCTGGTGAGCATCGTGTTTGCGCTTTTCATCCACCGCACCTGGCGCAGCCAGTATGCGGCGGTGGGCGCGCTCGAGCAGGCCTACCGCACGCTGGACGCCGAAAAGCAGCTGAACCAGACCATCATCCGCTCCTCGCCCTTCGCGATCTACACGCGCGACCGTCGCGGTTTCGTCACGGCCTGGAATCCGGCGGCCGAGAAACTGTTTGGCTGGCGTGCCGAGCAGATCGTCGGCAAGCCCCTGCTCAGTGTGCCGCCCGGCAAGGAGCGCGAGACGGCGGAGCTGCGCGACCGGGTGCTGGGCGGCGAGAACATCATCGATTTCGAAGTGAGGCGCCAGAAACAGGACGGCACCTTGTTCGATCTCAGCACCACCCTGGCGCCCTTGCGCGATGCCCGGGGCGAGGTGACGGGCTACCTGGCCATTGCTTCCGACATTACGGAGCGCAAGGCGGCCGAGGAGCAGATTGAGTTCCTGGCCTATCGTGATGTGCTCACGGGCCTGCCCAATCGCCAGTTGCTGCTGGATCGTTTCGGCCAGGCGCTGGCCCACGCCGAGCGCTCGCACAGCAAGGTGGCCCTGGTGTTTCTCGATCTGGATAATTTCAAGACCATCAACGATTCGCTCGGTCACGCCGTGGGCGACGCCCTGCTGAAGGAGATCGCCCGTCGCCTGGGCGAATGCGTGCGCGAGACCGACACCATCAGTCGCCAGGGGGGCGATGAATTCCTCCTGGTACTGTCCGACCTGGCCGGGACCGAGGCCATCCCACCCGTGCTGCTCAAGATCCGCGAGCGCCTGCAGTCGCCTTTCGCGGTGGACGGTCATGAACTCACCACCTCGGCGTCGATCGGGGTGGCGCTTTATCCCGATGACGGACGCGATTTCGAGACCCTGCTCAAGAAGGCGGATACCGCGATGTATCGCGCCAAGGATGCGGGGCGCAACCACTATCGTTTCTTCGATGAGCAGATGAATGTCGAGGCCGTCGAGCACTTGCACCTCAAGAGCGGGCTGCGGCGTGCGCTCGTCCAGGGTGAATTCGAGTTGCACTTCCAGCCGCAGTTCGAACTGGCCAGCGGTCGGGTGATCGGGGTCGAAGCCCTGCTGCGCTGGCGCCATCCCGAGGACGGCCTGATTCCACCGTCGCGTTTCATCCCGGTGGCCGAGGACAGCGGCCTGATCGTGCCGATCGGTGACTGGGTGATCCACGAAGCCTGCCGCCAGGCCATGGCCTGGCGCGCTGCCGGTCTGCCGCCGCTGATCATGGCCGTCAACCTCTCGGCCGTGCAGTTCCGCCGCGGCGAGGTGCAGCAGACCATCGCCCAGGCCTTGCAGGCCACCGGCTTCGACCCGCATCTGCTCGAGCTGGAGTTGACCGAGTCCGTCCTGATCGGCGACACCGAGACCGTGCTGACCAGCGTGCGCCGGCTCAAGCAGCTGGGGGTGAAGCTGTCGGTCGACGACTTCGGGACCGGCTATTCGAGCCTGTCCTACCTCAAGCGCTTCGATGTCGACAAGCTCAAGATCGACCAGAGTTTCATCCGCGACCTGGCCAGTGACCCGGACGATGCCGCGATCGTGCGTGCCATCGTCCAGATGGCGGGCAGCCTGAACCTGCGGACCATTGCCGAAGGCGTGGAAGACGCGGCCACGCTGGCCCTGTTGCGCGAGATTTCCTGTGACGAGGCGCAGGGTTACCATTTCGCCCGCCCCATGGCGGCTCAGGCCTTCGTCAACTTCATGGCGCAAAGGGCCGGCGCATCATCAAGCAACGAGAAAGTGGGGATGCCATGAAAGTGATAGCCAGGAAGCTGGTCATGCTCGTTTTGCTGGGTGTGGCCACCGCAGCCACGGCGCAGACCTGTGACGAGGCCTGGGCCGATTACAACGAGTTCAGGAAGCGCAATGCGATGGAGCCTTCGCAGTACGCGCTGACGACCTACGGGGCGGCGGTGCGCGCCGCCTGCGGGCCCGACGCCCTCCCGGTGCCGCCCGGCACCGACACACCGCCGCCGCCGCGCGTGCGCAAGCCCAAACCACCTCCCCCTCCTCCCCCGAAGCCGCCGAAAAGCTGACGGTTTAGGATGCTGCCGCGTCGTCTGGTGCCGATGTCATGACAGCATGTCGAGGGCCAGTGCCTCGGCCACCTTGATGCCGTCCACACCGGCTGACAGGATGCCGCCGGCATAACCCGCACCCTCGCCGGCCGGGTAGAGGCCGCGCACGTTCAGGCTTTGCAGATCCTCGCCGCGCGGGATGCGCAGCGGCGAGGAGGTGCGCGTCTCCACGCCGGTCAGCACGGCGTCGGGCATGTCGAAGCCCTTGATCTTGCGGCCGAAGGCGGGCAGTGCCTCGCGCATGGCGTCGATGGCATAAGCGGGCAGGGCGGCGTGCAGATCGCCCAGGTGCACCCCCGGCTTGTAGGAGGGCAGCACGCTGCCGAAGTCCTTTGACGGTTTGCCGGCGATGAAGTCCCCTACGAGTTGTCCGGGTGCTTCGTAGTTGCTGCCACCCAGCACATAGGCCCGGGCCTCCAGCTTGCGCTGCAGCACGATGCCGGCCAGCGGGTGGTATTGCGCGGGTTGCTGCTGGACCATGGCGGCAGCCTGCAGGGCGTAGCGCAGGCCATCCTCGGCGCCGAAAGCGGCCTGCCAGTCGGCCACGTCGCGGATGCCGTCCGGATAGTCCGACGGCTCGATGCCGACCACGATGCCGGCATTGGCGTTGCGTTCGTTGCGCGAGTACTGGCTCATGCCGTTGGTCACCACCCGGCCCGGCTCGGAGGTGGCGGCCACCACCGTGCCCCCCGGGCACATGCAGAAGCTGTAGACGGCGCGGCCGTTCTGCGCGTGGTGCACCAGCTTGTAGTCGGCCGCGCCCAGCAGGGGATGGCCCGCGTATTTGCCCCAGCGCGCCCGATCGATCAGGCCCTGCGGGTGCTCGATGCGAAAGCCCACCGAGAAAGGCTTGGCCAACATGCTCACGCCGCGATCCCAGAGCATGGCGAAGGTGTCGCGCGAACTGTGGCCCAGGGCCATCACCACATGGCGCGCCGGCAGCTCATGGCTTTGCCCCGTGGCCTGGTCCAGCACCCGCAGGCCGCAGATTCGCTTCTGCCCGGAAGTCTCGTCCAGCAACACATCGGTCACGCGCTGCTCGAAGCGGATCTCGCCACCCAGGGCGATGATCTGCTCGCGTATGCCTTCCACCACCTTGACCAGCTTGAAGGTCCCGATGTGCGGATGCGCCTCGACCAGGATCTCTTCAGGCGCGCCGGCCCGCACGAACTCGTGCATGACCTTGCGGCCCAGGTGGCGCGGGTCCTTGATCTGGCTGTAGAGCTTGCCGTCGGAAAAGGTGCCGGCGCCGCCTTCACCGAACTGCACGTTCGACTCCGGTTTCAGGACGTGCTTGCGCCACAGGCCCCAGGTATCCTGGGTGCGCTGGCGCACCTTGGTGCCGCGCTCGATCACGATGGGCCTGAAGCCCATCTGCGCCAGGATCAGCGCCGCGAAGATGCCGCAGGGGCCGAAGCCCACCACCACGGGCCGCTCTTGCAGACCGGCGGGGGCCTGCGCGACCGGGTGGTAGACGAGGTCCGGGCTGGGAAGGATGTGCGCGTTCTGGGCGAACCTGACCAGCAGCGTCGTCTCGAGCGCGGAGGGCACTTCCACGTCGACGATGTAGACCTGCTGCAGCTCGGCCTTGCGCGCGTCGTAGCTGCGCTTGTAGACGGTGTGGCGGGTGATGTCACCGGGCGTGATGCCCAGCGTCTTGGCGATGAGGGCGGGCAGCGCCTCGGGCGCGTGCTCCAGCGGCAGCTTGAGTTCGGTCAGTCGGATCATGGAATTCCCTGGGCTTGTATCGATCAAGCAGAAGAGGTCGCCATGATACGCGGCGGCGCAAGGCCCCGCTTGCTGGGATAATCACGCCCGTGAAGTCAGCCAGACCGCCGCTGGTGCAATCTGGGAAACCAGGCACTGGAGGAACGTCCGGACTGCACAGGGCAGCGTAGGAGGTAACACCTCTCCACCGTGAGGTGAGGATCAGAGCAACAGAGACGAGTCGCAGCGGGGCAACCTGCTGCGGGTGAAACGGGCAATCTCTACGCGCAGCAATACCAAATAGGCACACGCTGACGGGGCCCCCCGAGTGTGCGGGTAGGTAGCACCGAGCCGGTGGGGCGACCCCCGGCCCAGATTAATGGCGGTCACACCGCGGGTAACCGCGGGCGCACAGAATCCGGCTTATCGGCTGACTTCACACTTCTACCCATGGGCGCCGCATCGCGGCGCCCATTTTCCTGGGGCAGGGTTGCTCTAGGGACCCTCTGCAAAACTCCCGTCATGCGCGTTCGAGTCAAAAACGGGATGATTTGACCGCCAACATCGCGCGTCGTGTGCCCGTAGGCACACGCAAGCGATTTGGTGGGCAAAGGGCCCGTTTTTGGCCGAACCCCTTCGGGGGCGCGGTTTTGCGGGCGATCCGCGGCGTTGCAAAACCAGGCAAGCCGTCCAAGTTTGCCTTGGGTTTTGCGCCTTGCGGCTCATCCCGCAAAAGCCACGCCGCGCGCGACGCGAGTTTTGCAGAGGGCCCCTAGCGCTTGCCGGCCAGGGCGGCGGCCAGCGCGAACACCGAGTTCGGCGCCGTGGTCTTGACGGCTTCGGCTTTGCGCTGGGCGAAGATGCCGCGCCGGCTGGCGGGCCGCGTCTCCGGCGGCACGCCCTTGGCGCGTTGTTCCTCGCAGAGCTGCTGCAGCTTGATGGACTGCAGATGCTCCATCATGCGGCTGTTCAGGCCGCTCCACAGGTCCTGCGTCAGCTGCCAGCCAGCCTCGCCGGTGTCCGAGCTTTCCTCGGCTTGCAGGGCGCGCGGGCCTTCCACGGCGCGGATGATGTCGGCCACGCTGATCTGCTGCGTGTTGCGGCCCAGGGTGTAACCCCCGCCCGGCCCGCGCGTGCTCTCCACCAGACCCTGCTGGCGCAGCTTGCTGAACAGTTGTTCCAGATAGGACAGCGAGATCTGTAGCCGCAACCCGATGGAGTTCAGGGGCACGGGCCCCAAGTTCTCGCGCAGGGCGAGATCGATCATGGCAGCGACGGCAAACCGGCTCTTGGCGCTCAAACGCATGGCGTTTCCTTTCTGCAGACAGGTTGTGCGGACGGATAGCGCCCGCACAAAGAACTGTAAGGATGATTGATATTCCGGTAAATTCGAATTTTCGAACAAATCAGTTCGAGAAAATCGAAGTGAAAGAGTTCCCATGAACTTCAAGCATTTGCACTATTTCTGGGTGGCAGCACGATCTGGCGGCATATTGAAGGCGGGTGAGCAGTTACACACAACGCCTCAAACCCTGTCCGGGCAGATCAAGCTGCTCGAAGAAAGGCTGGGGCGCAAGCTGTTTCGCAAGAGCGGCCGCCAGCTTGAGCTGACCGATGACGGTCGCGTGGCCCTGGGGTACGCCGACGAGATCTTCACGCTCGGGGCCGAGCTGGAGGCTGCGCTGCGCCAGCCGCTGGGCGGGCCGCGCCTGCTGGATTTTCGCGTGGGGGTGGCGGATTCGGTGGCCAAGTCGGTCGCCTATCGCCTGCTGGAGCCGGCCATGGACCTGGAGGTGCCGGTGCGCCTGATCGGCGTGGAGGGCAAGTTCCCCGACCTGCTGGCGCAACTGGCCCTGCACCGGCTCGACCTGGTGATCGCCGACGAACCGCTGACACGGCGCATCAGCGTCAAGGCCTACAACCACGCCCTGGGCACCTCGCCCATGAGCTTCTTCTGTGCACCGGCGCTGCGCAGCCGGCTGCAGGGGGCGTTCCCGCAATGCCTGCACGGCGCGCCCATGCTGATCCAGGGCGCGGCCTCCTCGGTGCGCCAGCAGCTCGACGGCTGGCTGGCGCGCCAGCAGATCCAGCCGCGTTTCGTGGGCGAGTTCGACGACGGCGCGCTGATGACGGCCTTCGGCCGCGAGGGCCGGGGCGTCTTCATGTCCCCCAGCGTGCTGGAGGCCGAGACGGTGGCGCACTATGGCGTGGAGGTGATCGGCCGCAGCGAGGAGCTGGTGGAGGAGTTCTACGCGGTCTCGGTCGAGCGGCGCATCAAGCACCCGGCGGTGGCGGCCATCACGCAGGCGGCACGCGGCCGCCTGTTCCACGCCTGAGAACTTGTCCATCAATCTGCTGCGCTTGCCCGTCGCCGCGTTGGGCGGTGCGCGCCATCCTCACGTACCTTTAGTACGTTCCGGTGGCTGTGCTCCGTCCGCCTTGCGCTCGGGCCGCTCGCTACGATTGCTGGACAAGTTCTGTGTGCTGGCTCGCCAAAGCCTCAGCGGCAGAGCGCGCCGGCCTTGAGCCGCTCGGCGCGCTCCGGCGTGGCCGGGTGGGTGCTGAACCAGTCCCCCATCGTGCTGCCGCCGGCTTTGGCACCCGGCTCTGCCGTTTCCTTGCCACGACGGGACATCCCCAGCAGCAGATCGGCCATGGGGGCCGTGGGCCGTTGCGCGCTGGCCATCAGCGCGAGGGCAAAACAATCGGACTCGCTCTCGTGCTGGCGCCGGTAGGCCAGGCCGGTCATCACCGTGCTGGTCATCGACACCAGGCTGGAGACGTCACCCAGGGCCAGGCCCAGGCCGACATTGAGCACGCCCTGTTCCACCACCAGGCGGGTGCCGTGGCGGTGTTCGACGTGGCCGATCTCGTGCGCCAGCACGCCCAGCAGCGCATCGTCGCCCAGGCCCTGCTTGGCGGCGGCCTCGACCAGTTCGTCGGTCATCACCAAGGTGCCGCCGGGCAGGGCAAAGGCGTTGGGACCCATGCCGCGGCGAAAGTGCAGTTCGTAGCGCGGGGCGTAGGCCGGGTAGCGCTTGAGCGAGGGTTCCAGGCGGGTCAGCAGTTCGGTGAATTGCGTGCGCAGTTCCTGCTGGCGCTCGGGGGGCAGCTGGCTGGGTTTGAGCCAGGCCTGGTCAACCTGGGCCATGGCCTGCTGGCTCAGGCTGAGTTCCCACTCCAGCGGCACATGGCGGCTGAGCTGGGCCGCAGCCCAGGGCGTGCCCCAGCGGTAGAAGGCCAAGAGGCCGGCCACGGCCACGAGCAGCACACCCAGCAGCACGGGCCAGCGGGTCTGCATGCGCTGGGCCAGGCCAGGGCGGGCGCCGGCAGCGGCCAGGGCCTGCTGCCAGGCCAGGGGCTGGTCGATCTCCACGCTGCCATGGTCACGCAGCGCCACGGTGATGCGCTCCGGCGCGCGGCCGGCGCTCCACTGCGGCGGCCACTCGACCTCGTCGTATTCGAAGCGGCGCGAGGCGGCATGCGCCAGGTCCACCACGTGCAGATGCAGGGCCGGGCCCCGGGGGCCGGCTTCCAGAACGATCAGCACCTCGCGCGCACGGCTGTGGCGGCCGTTGAACCATTTGGCCCGCAGGGGGGCGGCAACAGGTTTCGGCGCTTCACTCATATCAGCCGACGATGTCCAGGCCGGCCATGTCGGCCAGCGCATCACCCATTGCGTCCTGCTGGCGCACCAGTTCGCCGATCAGCTGGTCCAGCCCGCCCTTGACGTGCAGGGTGACCGCGTCGGCCTTCATGCGGTATTCGCTGACGCGGGCGAAGGGCCGGTAGAAACCCAGAGTGAGCAGGGTGAGCAGAACGTTCTTGATGCGCAGGCGAACAAAGGCCCAGTGCTGCAGGTCGCACTTGAAGCGGGCGATCTGGCTCAGACCCACATTGCTCCAGATCAGCTTGAACATGCGGGCTTCGCGGTAGGCGCGGGCCGGCGCCGATGCGAGGACCAGGCCCAGGATGGCGGCGATCACGATGAAGAAGATCAGCACGAACATGGCCGGGCCACGCACGGTGCTGAACATGGACTGGACGGTGTAGGCCGCGCCGGCGGCCAGCGCCAGGATCAGGGCCACGCCGGCCAGGAACACGACGATGGTCGCACCCCAGATGCGCACGAAGTCGCTGTAGACGGGTTTCCAGCGGCCGTGTTGTTTGCCGATCCCGGCGCGCAGCACCAGCAGGCTCTTGTAGTTGAACTCCACGCGGATGATGCACAGCACGCTGAGCACCAGGCCGAGGGCGATCAGCCCCAGCATGGGCGGGCTCACGTTGGGCCATTCGGGCACGTGGTTGCCGCCCGACGTGCGCGAGTTAGGGGCCGGCAGGTCGGCGGACAGGAAATCGAATCCGTAGGTGATGCCGACCCAGATCGCAGCCATCAGGAAAATCGGCCAACTGGCCACGTAGACGTCTTTCCAGCGCGCGGCGAACTGCAGCTGCAGGCCGCGCCAGCGCGTGCTGGCAAGGCGAAAGCGCATGGCGCTGCCCCAGATGTAGGGCGCCAGCAGGGCGGCGGCGATGATGAAGATGGAGACCACGGTGTCCTGCCCGGTCTCGGCCGCGATCTTGTAGGCTACGTAGAGCAGGGCGAAGAGGATGAAGCTGACCACCATCTTGCGCAGCGGGGCCGTGAACTCCAGCGGGCTGCCGGCGATCATGGTGTGGTCGTAGAAATACCGCGCGGTACGCCGGCGCGCCCAGGGCGTGTACAGGCCCAGGGTGACGATGGACAGCAGCAGGTTGACAATCCAGACCCGGAAGTATTCGCTGCCGCTGCCGGAAAACCGCAGCCGGTACGCGGCGATGCCGTGGCGCTGTGTCGTGCTGTCCATCTCTCCCCCTGTTGTGACGTTGCGCAGGCAGTTTAGCAGCGCCACCGGCATGACAGGCCGGGGCCTAAAAGCGTTCGTGGGCCTGCAGGTAGCGCCATTGCCCGGGCGGCAATTGGGTCATGGGCACGCGGCCGATGCGGATGCGTTTCATGGACAGGATCTGCAGGCCGGCGCGTTCGCACACGTAGGCGATCAGGCCGGAGTGCACGCCCTTGATGGCAAAACGCAATTTGCTGCGGCCGTCACCGCTGCTGTTGAGGCTGGCCTTGACCATCGGTAGCGGCTGCCCGCGTGTGTCGGTGTCCCGCATGAGCAGCGCCAGCTGGGCGGGCGAGACCTCGCCCTGGACTTCGACCGTCACTTCCACTTCGATCAGGCGCTCGTCTTCGGTCAGTTTGCGCGTCACGCGCCAGTCCTGGCTGTACACCAGCAGGCCGCTGGCCGCGGGCTCCAGCGGGACGGCGGGAGTCAGCTGGCTGAAGTGGCGCTTGAGCACGCGGATGCCGCTAGGGTCGTTCTGCCAGTGCGTGGCCGCGCTCAGGAGCTGCAAGGGCGCGGTCTGGCCGGCGGGTTTGTGCAGCAGCAGCGTCACCGGTGGCAACTCCATCAGCCGGGCGTTCGGGTCGAGTTCGATCTTCTCGTGTTGCACCCGGAAATGCGGTTCCTCCACCACCTGGCCGTTCACCCGGACCCAGCCGCCTTCGATGTACTGTTCGGCCTCGCTGCGCGAGCAGGGCAGCAGGGCGGCCAGCCGTTTGGACAGGCGCACGGGTTCGCTCATGGCGCACCGCCTGCCTGGGATTGCAGACGCTCGACATGGGCCAGCAGCGAGCGCTTGGCCAGCGGCCAGATGCCGGGCGGAACGTCGTCATAGGCGAGTGCCACCCAGTCATCCAGGTTGCCCTGCGGCCGGGCCTGCATGGCGATCCGCACCTTGGCTTCGCGGGCCAGCCGGTGGGCCTTCAGTTTCGCGATGACGGTACGTGCCTCGTCCATCACATGGCCGTGGGCCGGCAGGATGTAGCCCAGGCCCAGCGCCGAGCAGGCCGCGTCCAGAGCGTCCAGTGCATCGAGGTAGGCCGTCATGTTGCCGTCGGGCGGATTGATCACCGTGGTGCTGCCGTTGAGGATGTGGTCGCCCGAGAACAGCAGGCCGTCCTGCGCCAGCAGCAGGCAGAGGTGGTTGGCCGCGTGGCCCGGTGTGTGCATGACCTGCAGGGTGTGGCGCGGTCGGCTGTCGGTGCCCTGCAGCGTGACTTGTTCGCCGTCGGCCAGGGCATGGTCCGGCACGAAATGGCTGGCGGGGTGGGCGGTGGGTGCCGAAGGCAGGCCCAGCACCGGTGGTGTGCCACCGCCGCGCTGTGCGCACAGGGCCTGCAGGGGGCGGGCGGCCGGCGCATGGTCGGCATGCGAATGGGTGCAGACGATGAGACGGATGTCACCGCCAGCCGCCTGCCACAGGCGCTCGATGTGCGCCGGTTCATCCGGCCCCGGGTCGATGACCAGCCAGCCCGTGGCGCTGTCGCCGACGAGGTAGCTGTTGGTGCCCGGGCCGGTCATCAGCCCCGGGTTGGGTGCCGTCAGGCGCAGCACGTGCGGCAGCAGGGCCACGGCCTGCTCGTGCTGCCAGGCGGGCGCGGCCAGCAGGCCGGACTGGGGTTGTTGCGGAGTGGACATGCGGGGCTTTGGACTTAGGATGCAACGACAACCCCAACTCTATAGGAGACACAGACATGAACAAGAGAACCCCCTTGCGCCTGCTGCTGGCGCTGGCCGGCGCCGCCTGCCTGGGCCTGGCCCAGGGCGCGCTGGCCCAGGAATGGCCGGCTCGTCAGGCCATCAAGCTGGTGGCGGTGTTCCCGCCCGGTGGCTCGGTGGACCAGGTCTCGCGCCTGCTGGCGCCCCACCTGCAGCAGGAGCTGGGGCAGAACATCATTGTCGAGAACAAGGGCGGCGCCTCCGGCTCTATCGGTGCGGCCGCCGTGGCGGCGGCCCCTGCCGACGGCTACACCTTCGCCGTGGTCTTCGACACCCATGGCGTCAATCCCAGCCTGATTCCCAACCTGCCTTTCGATTCGAAGAAGGACCTGAGCACGGTCATCGTGATCGGCACCTCGCCCATGGTGCTGGCCACGCACGCCGGCTCCGAGTTCAAGAGCTTTGCCGACGTGGTGGCCTCCGGTAAGGCGGCCAAGGGCGCAAGCTACGGCTCCATCGGCTCGGGCAGCCTGGGTCACCTGGCCATGGCACTGCTGGGGCGCAACGGTGGCATGAGCTTCAACCACATTCCCTACAAGGGCGGCGGCCCGCTGATGAACGACGCTGTCGCCGGCCACGTGCCGCTGGCCATCGGGTCGGTGTTCGTGGTCAAGCCGCACATCGACAGCCAGCGCATGCGCGCCCTGGCGGTGACGACTTCCAAGCGGGCGCCGCAGCTGCCTGGCGTGCCGACCATCGCCGAGAGTGGTTTTGCCGGTTTCGACGCACCGGCCTGGTGGGCCGTGCTGGCCCCGGCCAAGACGCCGCCGGCCATCGTGCAGCGCATGAATGACGCCATCAGCAAGGTCATGAAGAACCCCGAAGTCGCCAAGCGGCTGGAGAGCCAGGGCATCGATGTGCTCGGCGGCACGCCCCAGGCTGGTCAGGTCTTCATCGAACGCCAGATGGACATCTGGGCCAAGGTGGTGAAAGAGAACAACATCAAGCCGGACTGACGTTCGTTCCCCTTATCTTCTTCCTGACCTCGCTCCGCGGGGTTTCTTTCCCCCACTCACTCCCCCCGCCCTCTCCCGCCCCGCCGGGCGGAAGAGGGAGCCTGGATTTGGTGGCTGGTTTCCGGCCAGGCTTCTATGACGCTAACGTCCCCACCGCTTTTTCCCGCCCAGACTTCTCGGCTAGGGTCGTAGAGACCTCACCTTGACCGGGCGTGGCACGGGCCGGCCACTGCGTGCCGGCAGCGAGACAAGGCTTGGCATCTGTGCCGAGTCCATCCATAACCATTGACTACGACCGTAGCCGGGGAAGCTTCGTGCGCAGTTGCGGCGGCGACGGCTCCTGGTAATTTCGTCGCCGGAGCACGAGGTCAAATGAGGCTCCCCTCTTCCGCCCGGCGGGGCGGGAGAGGGGGTGGGGGAGTGAGTGGGGGAAAGAAACCCTGTGGAACAAAGACCCAACAAAAAAGAAATCAGCTCTCCGGCGTGACCTGCAAGGCCACCAGAAACCGCGCCACCATGTTGTAAGTGGCAATCGCGCTGGTCAGCTCGACGATCTGGGTCTCGTTGAAATGCTGGCGCAGCGCGTCGAAGACCTCGTCCGTCACTTTCACGTCCAGCGTCATCTGCGCTGCATAGCGGATCACCAGCGTTTCCAGCTCGCTGAGCGAAGGATCGCGCGGGATGCCGCGTGGATCGGCCTTGACGAAAGCGTTGAGCGCATCCAGCTGCGCCTGCGTGCCGCCGGCGCCCAGGAAATCCGGGGCGTGGTGGTGGTACTCGTACTTGGCGCCGGTCAGCAGGGCCACGGTGCAGATGCCGAGTTCACGCAGCTTGAGGCTGGTGGGCAGTTCGCTGCGCACGGCCTTGAGGTAGGTGTTCCAGCCGCGGGCCAGGGGCTCGCTCCACAGCAGGGCCTTGTCCAGGTTGATCAGGGTGCCGCCGCGACGCGCGAGGATGGCGTCCACCAGGTCCTGCGGTTGGGGCTTGCGTTCGGGGGTCCATTCAGGCAGTCGCATCGTTGTTTTCTCGTCGGTGGCGGAAGGGAGCCCCAAGGATAAACCTTGAATGGGCGGATAATTTGTCGCCATGCGTATCCGCTTTACCAAGATGCAGGGCGCGGGCAATGACTTCGTCGTGCTCGACGAAACCCGGGGGCGGCTCGGCCTGTCCACTGCCCAGTACCGCTGGCTGTCCGATCGCCATTTCGGCGTCGGCGCCGACCAGATCCTCACCGTGCGCCCGGCGCCAGCCGCGGGCCTCGATTTCGAATACGTGATCCACAACGCCGACGGCGCCGAGGTCGAGCAGTGCGGCAACGGCGCGCGCTGTTTCGCGCGTTTCGTGCGCGAGCAGGGGCTGACGACCAAGGACGTCATCCGCGTGCAGACCCTGGGCGGCGTGATCGAGCCGCGCCTCACGCCCGATGGCCGTGTCACGGTGGACATGGGCGCGCCCATCTTCGAGCTGCCCCGCATCCCCTTCGACGGTGCCGGCCTCACGCCCGTGACCAGCGGCGACTGGGTGACCTGGCCGCTGCAGCTCGATGGCGCCACGGTGCCGGTGGCCGTGGTGTCCATGGGCAACCCGCATGCGGTGCAGCTGGTGGCCGATGTGGAAACGGCCCCCGTGCAGGCGCAAGGACCCCTGATCGAGAACCATGCGCGCTTCCCGCGCCGTGTCAACGCCGGTTTCCTGCAGGTGCTGGACCGCACGCACGTGAAGCTGCGCGTGTGGGAGCGCGGCGCCGGTGAAACGCTGGCCTGCGGCACCGGTGCCTGCGCGGCCGTGGTGGCCGGCATCCGCCTGGGGCGACTCGATGCGCGGGTGGACGTGCAGACGCGCGGGGGCATGCTCACCATCGAGTGGGCTGGCCAGACCAGCCCGGTCCTGATGACCGGCCCCGCGACCACTGTGTTCCAGGGCGAGGTCGATGTGCCCGTACTCCCATGAATCCTCTGAATGACTGACACCATGACCGAACAAGACATCGCGAACTACCTGCAGACCAACCCCGAGTTCTTCGAGCGTCAGGCCGATCTGCTGGCCGCCGTGCGCCTGACCAGCCCGCACAGCCGGCGTACGGTCAGCCTGCAGGAGCGCCAGGCGGAGATGCTGCGCGAGAAGATCCGCATGCTCGAAGGCCGGCTGATCGAGATGATCCGCCACGGCAGCGACAACCTGGCGCTGTCCGACCGCATGCTGTGCTGGGCGCGCGACCTGTTCCTCACACAGGATGCGGACGCCCTGCCCGAGGCGATTGCCGAATCGATCCAGCTGCTGTTCGCCGTGCCGCAGGTCGCCATCCGCGTCTGGGACGTGAACCCGGATTTCGCCGGAGCGGCCTTTGCCCAGGGCGTGAGCGAGGATGCGCGCCTGCTGGCCAACTCCCTGAGCGAACCGTTCTGCGGCGTCAATTCCGGTTTTGAAGCCACCGGCTGGCTGGCCCATCCCTCGCAGGCCATCTCATTGGCCCTGTTGCCGCTGCGTTCGCTGGAAGCCGGCAACCACGGGCCCGCCTTCGGCATGCTGGTACTGGCCTCGCCCGACGCCCAGCGCTACACCAGCACCATGGGCACGGAGTTCCTGGCGCGCATCGCCGAGGTGGCCAGCGCCGCGCTGACGCCGCTGAGGTAAGTCGTGACCCAGCCTGTCGCGCTCGCGGCCCATGACCAATCATTGGTCGAACGCTATCTTGAGCACGTGCGGGTGGAAAAACGTCTGGCACAGCGCACCGTCGAGTTGTACGCGCTGGACCTGCAGAAACTCGGCGAATTCGCGACGCAAGCCCAGGTGCCCCTGCTGCAGGTGCACAGCGCCCATGTGCGCCGCTGGATTGCGCAGATGCATGGCGGGGGACGCAGCGGGCGCGGCATCGCGCTCATCCTCTCGGGCTGGCGCGGGTTTTATGCCTGGCTCGGGCGCGAGAGCCTGGTGGGCAGCAACCCGGTGCAGGATGTGCGTGCACCCAAGGCAGCCAAGCCCCTGCCCAAGGCCCTGAGCGTCGATGACGCGGTGCAGCTGGCCGCTTTCCATGCGCAAGACAACGATCCCTGGCTGGAGGCGCGCGACGCGGCCATGGTGGAGCTGCTGTACAGCAGCGGCCTGCGCGTGAGTGAGCTGACGGGCCTGGATGTGGCGGCCAGCGCCGCAGCACGCGGCTGGGTCGACCTGCAGGCCGGCGAGGCGCACGTGCTGGGCAAGGGCAGCAAACGGCGCAGCGTACCGGTGGGTTCGGCGGCGATGTCGGCCCTCAAGCAGTGGCTGGCCGTGCGTGCCTCGGCAGGTGTTGCACCCGGGCAGCCGGCGCTTTTCATCGGCCGCACCGGCACGCGTCTGACGCCGCAGTCGATCTGGCAGCGCCTCAAGCGCCGCAGCCAACAGGCCGGGCTGGCCACGCCGGTGCATCCGCACATGCTGCGCCATTCTTTTGCCAGCCACGTGCTGCAGTCCAGCAGCGACCTGCGCGCGGTGCAGGAACTGCTGGGCCACGCCAACATCAGCACCACACAGGTCTACACACGCCTCGATTTCCAGCACCTGGCGCGGGCCTACGACGCCGCGCATCCACGCGCGCGCAGCAAGACACCCGGCAAGGGCTGAGATTTCCTAGAAAGTTTCCCAGTCGCTGTCGGCGCCCGCAGACGCCTTGGCCGGCGCCGCAGCTGCGGCAGGCGGGGCCACCCTGGGCTTGGCTGGCGCGACCAGGCGCCGCTGCGCGCCCGGGGCAGGAGCGGGTGTGGGCGCCGGGGCACGCATCGGCACCTGCTGCCGCGCGGCCAGCGCCGGTGGCGAGCCGGCCAGGCTGGCGCCGCTGGCCAGCTTGAACACCGCCACCGACTCCACCAGGTCCTGCGCCTGGCTCTTGAGGCTGGAAGCCGCCGCAGCCATTTCCTCCACCAGCGCCGCGTTCTGCTGCGTGGTCTGGTCCATATTGGTGATGGCCTCGCCGATCTGGCTGACGCCCTGGCTCTGCTCGGTGCTGGCCGAGCTGATCTCGGCCATGATGTCGGTCACGCGCCGGATGGCGGCCACCACCTCGTTCATGGTGGCACCGGCCTGATCGACCTGGGCGCTGCCCTGCTCGACGCGCTGCACGCTGTCGGTGATCAGGTTCTTGATCTCCTTGGCGGCTTCGGCACTGCGCCCGGCCAGCGAGCGCACCTCAGAAGCCACCACGGCAAATCCGCGGCCCTGCTCGCCGGCCCGCGCGGCCTCTACCGCCGCATTGAGCGCCAGGATGTTGGTCTGGAAGGCGATGCCGTCGATCACACTGATGATGTCGTGGATCTTGCGCGCGCTGTCGTTGATGCCCTTCATGGTGCCGACCACCTGGGCCACCACCTCGCCACCCTTGACGGCCACCGTCGACGCGGTCTGGGCCAGCTGGTTGGCCTGGCGGGCGTTGTCGGCGTTCTGCTTCACGGTGGAGGAGAGTTCTTCCATGCTGGCCGCGGTTTCTTCGAGCGCGCTGGCCTGGCTTTCGGTGCGCGCCGACAGGTCGTGGTTGCCCTGGGCGATCTCGGCGCTGGCGGTGGAGACCGACTCGCTGCCCTGGCGCACGCGCGAGACCACCTGGGCCAGCGAGGCCTGCATGTCGCGCAAGGAGTGCAGCAGGGTGCCAATCTCGTCCCGCGTGTTGGGGTTGATGGGCGAGCTCAGGTCGCCCTGGGCGACCTTGCTGGCGAGGCTGGCGGCGTAACCCACACCACCCGAGATGGCACGGCTCAGGGTGCGGGCGATCAGCAGGCCCAGCACGATGGTCACGAGCAGGGCCCCGAGGTTGCCGAACATCACATTGCGTTGCAGGCTGGCATTCGTGTCACGCGCCAGGATCGAGCCGTCCTGCGAGAGCTCCGACAGCGCGCGCAGCTGGGCCAGCATGGCATCGAAGGTCTGCAGCCCCGGGCCCTTGAGGATGTCCATCGCCTCTTCGTCACGCCGCTGGCGTGCCAGCCCGACGATTTCGGCCTGCTGCGCCTGGTACTTCTTCCATTCGCCCTGGAACTTGTCGAAATGGGAGGTCTCCTCGCCGGGCGAGAGGATGCGGGCGTAGCCCTGCGATTCGGTGTTGACGGCCTCGCGCAGGCCCTCCATCTGCTTTTCGATGGCCCGGCGATCGTCCTCGCCGGGTACCAGCAGGTGCTGGAACTGCGCCGCGCGCAGGCGGCTGGCCTGCGTGCCCAGGAAACCCGTGTGCAGGGCGCTGGGCAAGAGGTGGTCCGAGATCTGCTGGGTGTTGGCGTTCAGCGCGTTCGTGCCGAAGACGGCCAGCACCGACTGGATGGCGGCCAGAAACAGGACCAGGATGAAGCCCCCCATGAGCTTGGTTCCCAGCTTGATATCCTTCAATCGCATACCTGATCTCCTCGGGCTACGGCCCTTTTCTGAGACTCTAACCCCATTGGCGCATAAGGGAACCCCGGAAAAGCCCGACAATTCAGCGCATGAAAGTGATACGCATCAAGGAAGGCAAGGAACGCTCGCTCTTGCGCCGCCACCCCTGGCTCTTCGAATCGGCCATCTCCAAGGGCGGTGGCGACCCCGGCGAGACGGTGCGCGTGGAATCTGCGCAGGGCGAATTCCAGGCCTGGGCGGCTTTCAGCCCGCAGTCCAAGATTCGCGCGCGCGTCTGGAGCTTTGACGAAAAACAGCGCATAGACGCGGCTTTTTTCACGCAGCGCGTGATGTCGGCCATCCGCGCCCGCACACGTTTCGACATCCGCAGCGACGGCCTGCGCCTGATCCACGGCGAATCCGACGGCCTGCCCGGCCTGATCGTGGACCGTTATGGCGACACCCTGGTCGCCCAGTTTCTCAGTGCCGGCGCCGAGCGCTGGAAGGATGTGCTGGCCGAGGCGCTGCTGGCCGAGACCGGACTCAGCCGGCTGTACGAGCGATCAGACGCCAGCGCGCGCGGGCTCGAAGGCCTGCCGGAGGTCAGTGGCTGGCTGCGCGGCGAGGGCCCCACCGGGCTGGTGCTGCGCGAGCACGACTGGCGCCTGGGCCTGGACATCGCCCAGGGCCACAAGACCGGTTTTTATCTGGACCAGCGCGACAGCCGCAAGCGTTTTGCCGACTACGCGGCCCGGCTCAAGTTCCAGCGCGTGCTCAACTGCTATTGCTACACCGGCGGTTTCAGCGTGGCGGCGCTGGCCGGTGGCGCGGCCCATGTCACCTCGATCGACTCTTCCGGGCCGGCCATCGAGCAGGCGCGCGCCAATGTGTCGCTCAACGGCTTCGACCTGGCCCGCACCGAATTCCTCGACGCCGACGTCAACGCCAGCCTGCGCCGTTTCGTGGAGGAGGGGCGCACCTTCGACGCCATCGTGCTGGACCCGCCGAAGTTCGCCCCCACGGTGGCGCACGCCGAGCGCGCCGCGCGTGCCTACAAGGACATCAACCGCCTGGCGTTCAAGATCCTGGAGCCCGGTGGCGTGCTGTTCACCTACTCCTGCTCGGGCGGCATCAGCGCCGACCTGTTCCACAAGATCGTGGCCTCGGCCGGCACGGATGCCGGCGTGGACGGCTATATCCACGAGCGCATGGGCGGCGCACCGGACCACCCCATGACGATCAACTTCCCGGAGGGCGAGTACCTCAAGGGCCTGGTGGTCATGCGCAAGGGCTGAGAGGGCGAGACCCTACGCCGGCCGTCTTTTGACGATCTCGCTAAACTCTCCGTCTATCCCCGGCTTCATTGCCCACGCCCGCTTGCGCCACGCACAAGTTGGCGGTCACCCCCATCCGAGACTCCACCCATGGCCCTGATCCCCGCCACCATCCTCACCGGCTTCTTAGGCTCCGGCAAGACCACCCTGCTCAAGCGCGTTCTGCAGGAAGCGCATGGCCAGAAGATTGCCATCATCGAAAACGAATTCGGCGAGGAGAACATCGACAACGACATCCTCGTCGCCGACACGAACGAGCAGATCATCCAGATGAGCAACGGCTGCATCTGCTGCACCATCCGCGAGGACCTGCGCACCACCTTGCAGGATCTGGCGGCCAGGAAACGCAAGGGCGAACTGGATTTCGAGCGTGTGGTGATCGAGACCACCGGCCTGGCCGACCCCGGCCCGGTGACACAGACCTTCTTCATGGACGACGAGATCGCCGAGAGCTTCCTGCTCGATTCCGTCATCACCCTGGTGGACGCCAAACACGCCGCCCAGCAGCTCAACGACCGCCAGGAGGCGCGCCGCCAGGTCGGCTTCGCCGACCAGATCTTCATCAGCAAGACCGACCTGGTCTCGGCCGAAGACCTGGCGGCGCTGCAGCATCGCCTCAAGCACATGAACCCGCGGGCGCCGCAGAAGGCGGTGCACTTCGGCGAGGTGGCGATCAGCGAGGTGTTCGACCTGCGGGGCTTCAACCTGAATGCCAAGCTGGAGATCGACCCGGATTTCCTGAAGGAAGAACATGACCATGCGCACCACGCGCATGACCACGAGCACGAGCACGGCGAGCATTGCGACCATCCTTCGCACCAGCACGGTCATGGCCACCACCATCACCATGACGACGATGTGAAAAGCTTCGTCTTCCGCTCCGAGCGTGCCTTCGATCCGGCCAAGCTGGAGGACTTCCTGGGTGCCATCATCAACATCTACGGCCCGCGCATGCTGCGCTACAAGGGTGTGCTGCACATGAAGGGCACCGACCGCAAGGTGATCTTCCAGGGGGTGCACCAGCTGATGGGCAGCGACCTGGGGCCAGCCTGGGCCGAAGGCGAACAGCGCCTGAGCAAGATGGTCTTCATCGGTATCGACCTGCCCAAGGACATCCTGCTACAGGGCCTGGAACAGAGCCTGGTCTGAGAACCTGCGATAAATCTACTGCGCGACCCGATCGCCGCGTTGGGCGGTGCTCGCCATCCTCACGTACCTGAAGTACGTTCCGGTGGCTGCGCTCCGTCCGCCTTGCGCTCGGGCCGCTCGCTACGATTTCTTCACAGGTTCGGAGTCTCCCGCCTTGCCCGCGCGCTCAAGGGTAGTGTCTCGATTTCGCAACCTCTGCGTCAGTCCTGTGAAAGACGGTACGCTCGCGTGCCATAAATTTTGCCCGGAACCCGTGGCCGGGACCGCATTGCGGGTATAACAGCAGGCCAGAAGAAACAAGCGCAGGCCCTGCGTGCCAGGAGACAAGAAGTGAAAGCCAAACCAGGAAAGGTGTCCGTGTCTTCCAAAGCCAAATCTGCTGTGGGCAAGGCCAAACCGGCCCCCAAGAAAGCTGCTGCCAAGCCGGCGGCCAAGGCCAAACCGTCCGTGAAGACTGCCAAACCTGGGGCGGCCAAGAAAGCCGTGTCCAAGCCGCCCGCCAAGAAGGCGGCTGTCAAACCTCCGGCCAAGAAAGCGGCCGTCAAGGCGGCTGTTCCCAAGAAAGCTGCCGCCAAACCAGCGGTCAAGGCTGGCAAACCCGGCGCCAAAGCACCCGTCAAGGCGCCTGCCAAAGCGCCTGCCAAGACCCCGGTCAAGGCGGTGGCCAAGTTGCCGGCCAAGTCGCCTGCACCTTTGCCGGTGAAGGCGACGCCGGTCCTGCCCGAATCGCCGGCCCGCACGGCCAAGGCCTCGGCCCGGCTGGCGCAGCTGACCGTTCCCTCCATGGCCCAGTCGGTGGCATCCACCGCCGTCAAAGCCAGTTACACCCCCACCATGTCCCAGACCCTGATTGCTCCTCCCCTGCCTTCCTCTGTCAAAAAAGACCCCAAACTCGTCAACAACTGGAAAACCAAGCCGGGCGAAACGCTGAGCGACGACGAGCTGGTCGCCATGCCCGACAGCGAGTACATGAACGACAAGCAGCTGGCCGCCTTCCGCGTGCGCCTGCAGCGTCTCAAGCAGGACATCCTGAACAACGCCGGCGAGACCACCGAGCATCTGCGTGAGGACACGGTCATCGTGCCGGACCCGGCCGACCGCGCCACCATCGAGGAAGAACACGCGCTGGAGTTGCGTACGCGCGACCGCGAGCGCAAGCTGCTCAAGAAGATCGAGCAATCGATCGGGCGCATCGATGCCGGTGACTACGGCTACTGCGACGAGACCGGCGAACCCATCGGCGTGGGCCGCCTGCTGGCCCGTCCCACCGCCACGCTCTCGCTGGAAGCCCAGCAGCGTCGCGAGCTCAAGCAGAAGATGTTCGGGGATTGATCCTGTACAGAGGCTCCTTCTGACGCGCACCGCATAATCCAGACATGGCTGAAGACGAAAACCGGTCCGGCTTGTTGTCCAAGGTGGCCAAGTTCGTACGCAATCCGACCAAGGATTGGTCCGAACTCGACCAGAAGGAGCCGGAAGCCGACAGCGGCTACAGCAAAGAGGCGCTCAAGGAGATGATCGAGCGCAAGCGACAGAACGACTTCGTGCGTCGGCGCGAGTTCGATCATCTGCGCAAGCTGCGCCGTCGCGAGCCGCTGGGGCCGGCCGATCAGGCCGGCAGGCCCTCCTTCTTCCAGAGCAGCCTGACCTCCAACCACGACGACCGTGCCGAGACGCTGAAGAAGATCGACGAGATCGAGGCGCAGATGTCGCGCCAGTGGTGGAAGGGCAAGGAGGCCGTCTCGCGTGCCGGTGCCTTCCCCGTTTCAGGCGCCAGCCCGGGCCTGCGGCCCGATGCCGGGCCTACCGAGCCGCCGACCGCTGCGCCCGATGTGGTGCCCAACTCCGATCCCGAGGACAGCCGCTTCGAGCCGACCGTGGCCTCGGCCCTGCGCCCCAGCAGTTCCGGCTGGGCGGATGCCCCGGAAGGCGGTGAGTACCCGGCCACCCAGCTGGCCGAGCCCGCGCCCACCATGCAGGCCCCCATGGGCATGCGGCCGGCATTCCCTGCGGCGGGCGGGCGTGTCCCGGCCAGCCATCCGCAAGCCCTTCCGCCCATGGCCGCCCGTGCGCCCATGGGCGCCGGTTTCTCGACCCAGCGCCTCTACGCTGCCGTGCCGTCCGACAACCTGACGGATCCCGACCTGGAGGACGCCGCCATCCGCTTTGCCAACGGCGACGATGCCGGCGCCGAGGAGAGCCTGCTGGCGGTGCTGCATGGGGACAACCTGCGCCCCGATCTGGCCGAGACCTGGATGTCGGCCCTGTTCGACCTCTACCGCGCCACCGGGCAGCAGGCCCGTTTTGACGGTGTGGCCATCGAGTTCGCCAACCGTTTCGGGCGCTCGGCGCCGGCCTGGTTCTCCACCCCCGATCTGCTGAGCCGCTCCAAGGCCAGCGTGGCGCCGCCCAGTGCGCGGGCGAGTACGTCGGCCGCCAGCGCGCCGGACTGGAGCTGCCCGGCCCAGCTGAGCGCCGCATCCCTGGAGGAGCTGCATGCCTTGATGCGCGTGCCAGGCACGCTGGTGCTGGACTGGCAAGCGCTGTCTGTCATCGGTCTCGATGCCGTTTCCGTGCTGGCTCGTCTGGTGGCCCAGTGGTGCGTCACCCCGGCGGCGCTGGTCTTCCGCGGCCAAACCAGCCTGGAGCGGGCGCTCCAGGCGCTCACGCCTTCGGGGGACCGTACCGTGGCCCCGTTGTGCTGGCAGCTGCGCATGGATGCGCTGCGCATCATGCGCCTGCAGGACGCCTTCGAGCTGGTGGCGCTGGACTATTGCGTGACCTACGAGGTCTCGCCACCCTCCTGGCAGGAGCCGCGCTGCAGCTGCGAGTTGCAGGGGGCCATGGATGCCGCCGAGGCGGAGGCCGAAGCCATCCGCTCCAGCTGGGACGCACCGAACTCCACCTGGGACGACCCTCTGCAGAACCTGACCGTGCCGGTCGGCCTGGAAGACCAGCCGCCGGTGGTGGTCGAACTCTATGGCGAGATCCTGGGCGATGCCGCCGAAGTGCTGGCGAGGCTGGAGGCCGGCATGGAGGGCGCCACCCGCATGGTGGTCTCCTGTGCCCGCCTGATCCGCGTTGATTTTTCGGCCGCTGGCAGCATCCTGAACTGGGTGGCCGAGCAGCAGGCCCGTGGTTGCCAGGTACAGTTCCGCGACGTCAACCGCATCGTGGCCGCCTTCTTCAACGTGATCGGCATTTCCGAGCACGCACGGGTGGTGCCGCGCGCGGCGTAGCCGTTTGCGCGGCCCGCGCAGAGTCCCCACGCCTGCAGAGCTGGCCATCGGATGCCGGAGAATACGGGCATGGAACAATTTCACGGCACCACCATCATCAGCGTGCGGCGCCAGACGGCCGCGGGCCTGCAGGTCGCCATCGGCGGCGATGGCCAGGTCACGCTGGGCAATATCGTCGTCAAGGGCACGGCGCGCAAGGTGCGCAAGCTCTATCACAACAAGGTGCTGGCCGGTTTTGCCGGCGCCACGGCCGATGCCTTCACGCTTTTCGAGCGCTTCGAGGCCAAGCTCGAAAAGCACCAGGGTCATCTGCAACGCGCGGCCATCGAACTCACGCGCGACTGGCGCACCGACCGCGTGCTGCGCCGCCTGGAGGCCATGCTGGCCGTGGCCGACCGCGAATGCTCGCTCATCATCACCGGCAACGGCGATGTGCTGGAGCCGGAAAACGGCGTGGTGGCCATCGGCTCGGGCGGCGCCTACGCGCAGGCCGCGGCCATCGCCCTCCTCAAGCATTCCGAGCTGGGCGCGCGCGACATCGTCAAGCAGTCGCTGGAGATTGCCGGCGAACTCTGCATCTACACCAACCTGAACCACACGATCGAGACGCTGGACTGATCGTCGCGTCCCGCTTCCTCACCGGATAGCCGCCATGTCCTCCATGACCCCGCAGGAGATCGTCTCCGAACTCGACCGCCACATCGTCGGCCAGGCCGATGCCAAGCGCGCCGTGGCCATCGCGCTGCGCAACCGCTGGCGCCGCCAGCAGGTCGACGCCGCGCTGCGCCCCGAGATCACGCCCAAGAACATCCTGATGATCGGTCCCACCGGCGTGGGCAAGACCGAGATCGCGCGCCGCCTGGCCCGGCTGGCCGACGCCCCCTTCATCAAGGTCGAGGCCACCAAGTTCACCGAGGTGGGCTATGTGGGCAAGGACGTCGACTCCATCATCCGCGACCTGGCCGAGGTGGCCGTCAAGCAGACGCGCGAGGCCGAGATGAAGAAGTTCCGCACGCGCGCCGAGGACGCGGCCGAGGACCGGATCCTCGACATCCTGATCCCGCCGCCGCGTTCCGACTACGGTGCGGAGCCGGCGGTCGCCGAGACCAAGGACAGCACGGCACGCCAGGTCTTCCGCAAGAAGCTGCGCGAGGGCCTGCTGGACGAGCGCGAGATCGAGCTGGATGTGGCCGAGCCGCGGCCCCAGCTTGAGATCATGGGCCCGGCCGGCATGGAGGATATGGCCGAACAGCTGCGCGGCATGTTCGGCCAACTGGGCGCGGGCAAGCGCAAGACTCGCAAACTGAAGATCGCGGAAGCCATGAAACTGCTGGTGGACGAAGAGGCCGGCAAGCTGGTCAACGAGGACGAGATCCGCGCCCAGGCCCTGCACAACGCCGAACAGAACGGCATCGTCTTCATCGACGAAATCGACAAGGTCACCTCGCGTTCCGACGGCGGCAACACGGCCGAGGTGTCGCGCCAGGGTGTGCAGCGCGACCTGCTGCCGCTGGTGGAGGGCACCTCGGTGTCCACCAAGTACGGTGTCATCAAGACCGACCATATCCTGTTCATCGCCTCGGGCGCCTTCCACCTGAGCAAGCCCAGCGACCTGATCCCGGAACTGCAGGGGCGCCTGCCGATCCGTGTCGAGTTGCAATCCCTGTCGGTGCAGGACTTCGAGGCGATTCTCACGCAGACGCATGCGTCCCTGGTGCGCCAGTACCAGGCCCTGCTGGCCACCGAGGGCGTGACGCTGGTGTTCGCGCCCGAGGGCATCACGCGCCTGGCGCAGATCGCTTTCGACGTGAACGAACGCACCGAGAACATCGGCGCGCGCCGCCTGGCCACGGTGATGGAGCGCCTGCTCGACGAAGTGAGCTTTACAGCCACGCGCCTGCAGGGACAGACGGTGCACATCGATGCGGCCTATGTCGACGCGCGCCTGGCCGACCTCAGCCGCAACGAAGACCTGTCGCGCTACATCCTCTGAGGCCGGGCCGCCAGCCCACGGCCCTCAGCGGCCCCGGGAGTGTTCGCTCAGCGCCGTGATGTCCACCGCGTCGATCTGGGTGGGGGCCAGGTGGCGATCCGCAAACTCGCGCCAGATGCCCTGGTGCAGGAAGATGCCGAACATCTCCGGGCAGAGATGGCCTTCGCGGGCCATGCGGGCCATGATGCCCAGTGATTCACTCAGCGTCTTGGGCCCCTTGTAGGGGCGATCGGGTGCGGTCAGCGCCTCGAACACGTCGGCAATCGCGATGATGCGGTCTTCCACCGTGAGCTGGTCGGCGCCCAGCCGGCGCGGATAACCCTGGCCGTTGAGCTTCTCGTGGTGCGTGGCGGCGATGTCGGGCACACGCGCGAGATGGCGCGGCCAGGGCAGCCGGCGCAGCATGATCAGCGTCTGCACGATGTGGTCGTTGATGCGGAAACGGTCTTCGGCGGTCAGCGTGCCGCTGCGCACCGACAGGTTGTGCAGTTCGCCCAGGTTGTGTTCGCTGGCCGGCAGCTGCATGTCGAAGCCCCACACATTGGCCGGATCGCCGCGTTCCACCGGCGGGCGGCGCGCGCCCCAGGGCACGACATGTTCGGGCCGGTCGGCCAGCAGCGCCTCGGTGGCCGGCAGGGGCGGGCGGGCCTGGCCGCTCACGCGCCGGATCTCCTCGATCGACAGGCCCAGGCGGTCATCGAAATGGCGCTGCCAGGTCTGTGCTGCCACGCCCTGCAGGCGTTCGAGGTCGGCGTCGTCGGTGGTTTCGCTGCCGACGTTGCAGCCGGCGACGAAGGCGAAGTCGTCCTGCAGCTGCCGGTGGCGTTGCTGCAGCGTACGGCCCAGGCTGTCTGCGTCGCCGCGGCCCTCGGCCAGGGCCTGCCAGTAGTCGATCAGGGCATCGCGGTGCAGCACCTCGAAGCGTGTGCGGATCTCATGGATGCGGTTGCAGATGGTCTCGAGCTTGGTCGCCTTGTCGATGATGTGCTCGGGGCTGGTGATCTTGCCGCAATCGTGCAGCCAGGCGCCCAGCTTGAACTCGTAGCGTTGCTCCGCATTCCAGCGCCCGGCATAGGGGCTGGTCGGGTCGCCGTTGAGGCGGTCGACGAACATTTCGGCCAGCAAGGGCACGCGCTCGCAGTGGCCGCCGGTGTAGGGGCTCTTGGCGTCGATGGCATCGGCCAGCAGGCGGATCACGCCGTCGAGCAGGCGTTGCTGTGATTCGATCAGCTGGCGCGTCTCGATCGAGACCTCCAGCACCCCCGAGAGCCGTTCCGCGAAGCTCCGGAAATCGTCGCCGGCATCGCGCTGGTCGGCGCCGAACTGCAGCACCAGCAGACCGAGCAGTTCCTGTTGCCGGCTGCGCAGCCGGATGGCCAGGCTGTCGGCAAAGCGCTGTTCGCTGGCCCAGGCCAGCCCGGTGGCCACCGGAACGCGCCCGGGCAGGTTGTGGGCGCTGTCGGCAGCGCCATCATGCCGGCGCGAGACGGCGGCCAGTGCCAGCTCGCTGCCGTCCGGGCTCGCGAGGTACACCACGCCCTGGACGCAGTTGGTGGTTTCCACCAGCTGGTTCAGCACCTTGCCCAGCATCACTTCGGTCTGGGCTTCCCGGCTGATGGTCTCGGTGATGCCCAGGAAGTTCTGCACTGTGCGGCCCATGTGCTGCAGCACGCGGTCGAGTTCCTGCACCTCCTGCAGGGGGCTGGTGTCCGGGGTGGCGGCGGCCTCGAACTGAAAGCGCGCCAGGTTGCGGCTGCGCGTCGACAGCCGGTGCATGGCGTGGCCGATCTGGCGTCCGGCCAGCCAGCCCAGCGGCAGCAGCAGCAGTGCGATCAGCAGGCCCTGCAGGGCCTGGCGCTGCAAGTCCCGGCGCAGGTTGCCCAGCAGGTCGCGGTCCGGTATGGCGACCAGGATATCCAGCTGGCTCTCAGGCACCGCGTCCATTTCCATGCGCATGCCGTACCAGCGCTCATCCTGCGCCTCGTAGCCGTAGGCCCGCCTGGCCTGGGGTGCGCTGGTGGCCAGAGCCTGCAGGGCCGGTATGCCCAGTTCGGCCAGGGTCTTGAAGTTCACCGCTTCGCCCTGACGCTGCAGGTGCTGGAGGGTTCCCGGATAGGCGATGACGCGCTGCTGCGCGTCGACGACGGCGATCTGGGTGTTGGGTGTGTAGCGCAAGGCCTTCATCTCTTCCCCGATGGCAGAGATGTCCACGTCCAGCCCCAGGACCGCGCGGCCATCACGGCTGCGCTCGCTCAGTGTCACACCAATCTGGCGCGAGGTGTAGAAGAGGTAAGGCGAGGTCAGGTGCTGTCCCGCGGTGCCTTGCGCACTCTCATACCAGGGGCGCTGGCGCGGGTCGAACTGGTAGTCGGGCAGGTTCTGGGTGCGCAGCCGGCGCAGGCTGGCATCCAGGTAGTGCCATTGGCCGCTGAGGCGGCCATCCGGTGCGCGCGTGATGCTCTGCACCAGCCAGCCGGCCCGGCCCGGGGCATCGAAGAACAGGCGTAGCTCCGGGGTGTGCAGCCGGCGCAGCAGGAAGAACTCGCCATTCGGATAACCCGCATACACCGCGGCCAGCAGGGGGTTGTATTCCAGGATGTCGGCCAGCACGACGACGCGCTCGAAACGCTCTTCCAGCCGGGTCGCACGCGCCAGCGGGTCGAAGGAGAGTTGGCGCAGCGTGGCCTGGGCGGGGCCGACGATGCCCCGGCTCTTCTCGTTGATCAGGTTGCCGATGTCACCGAAGCTCTGGCCGGCGGCATCCAGCAGGGCCGTGCGGGCCGACTGCCAGCTGTTCCAGAGCAGCCCGCCGGCGAGGATCAGCATCGAGGTGACGACCACCGCGGCGATCAGTGATTGCAGGCGGATCGACCAGCCTTTGCGCGCTTGGGGTGGGGGCGGGATGGAGGTGGTGGTCATGGCAGAACTCCCTGGGCGCGCGTTTGTTGTTCTTGATGCGAATGTACACGGCGGCTGCCAATGACCCGTTCCTCGCCCCTTGTGCCCTTCGGTCTCGCTCCTCTGTGTCGCATTCGGGTGCCCGGCGTGGCCCCTGCGTTGCTGGCCTGCACGCATCAAGTGCTTCAAGCATCACATTCATAACATTTGCTAAGTGCTTAATTTAGAACAATATTTCAGCTCTGAAAATTGTGTGAAAGTGTTTCTAAGTCCTTGATTTCATTGAAATTTTTCTGGTTCCCCTCTTGTCTGCCAGTGTTTTGCTGCTACAGTGCAAAAAAGTGGAATTAAGTGGTGAAAAGTGCGTCTGCGCTTTTCCCGCTCCCGTAGTGGTGCAGAAAAAGGGGTTGTGCGCGTGTTTCAAGGGGCTTCGTCGCTGAGTCTGGATGCCAAGGGGCGGCTGTCTGTGCCGACCCGGCACCGTGACGTGCTCAGCGCCACGGCCGCCGGCCAGCTCACCATCACCAAGCATCCGCATGGTTGCCTGATGGTCTTCCCGCGCCCCGAGTGGGAGAAGTTCCGCGAGCGCATCGCCGCCCTGCCCATGGCGGCCCAGTGGTGGAAGCGCATCTTCCTGGGCAATGCCATGGACGTGGAGATGGACGGCACCGGCCGGGTGCTGGTCTCGCCCGAACTGCGTGCCGCCGCCGGCATCACGCGCGACACCATGCTGCTGGGCATGGGCAACCATTTCGAACTCTGGGACAAGGCCACCTACGACGCGCAGGAGGCCCAGGCCATGCAGGGCGACATGCCCGACGTCTTCAAGGACTTTTCCTTCTGAAAGAAGACGGTGGAAACCTCCCCATGGACACATACCACCGTCTTGTTGAACGAAGCGATCACAGCCTTGCTCAACAAGCCGGACGAACTGGCGCCGGAGCCGGCCGATGGCCACTACGTGGACGCCACTTTCGGTCGCGGCGGGCATTCCCGCCTGCTCCTGTCGAGGCTGTCGCCACAAGGGCGGCTGACCGCCTTCGACAAGGACCTCTCGGCCATTGCCGAGGCCCGGACCATCGCGGACCCGCGCTTTGCCATCCGCCACCAGGGCTTCCGGCATCTGCACGAACTGCCGCCGGCCAGCGCCGCCGGCATCCTCATGGACCTGGGCGTGAGCTCGCCCCAGATCGACGACCCCACACGCGGTTTCAGCTTCCGTTTCGACGGGCCGCTGGACATGCGCATGGACACCACGCGGGGCCAGAGCGTGGCGCAGTGGCTGGAAACAGCCGAAACCCGACAGATCGCGGAGGTGATACGTGACTACGGTGAAGAACGGTTTGCTGGCCAGATTGCAAAGGCGATTGTGGCGCGCCGACAGGAGCGGGGCCCAGTTTCAACCACCGGTGAACTGGCCCAGCTCGTGGCTGACACGGTCAAAACCCGCGAGTCGGGCCAGAACCCTGCAACGCGCACATTTCAGGCTCTTCGGATTTTCATCAACGCCGAGCTTGAGGAGCTGCAAGAAGCGCTAGAGGCAAGTCTCGATGTATTGCAACCCGGAGGACGGCTGGTCGTGATCAGTTTCCATTCGCTGGAAGACCGCATCGTCAAACAGTTCATCGCGCAGCATTCGCGCGAGGTCTACGACCGCCGTGCGCCTTTTGCTGTGGCCCCACCGATGAAACTGCGTGCGCTCGACCGCATCAAGCCCTCGGCGACCGAGGTGGCAGCCAACCCGCGCGCGCGCAGCGCCATCATGCGTGTGGCCGTGAGGACGCAGGTATGACGAGGGCGAACTTGGTCCTCCTGCTCGCCGTGCTGGCCAGCGCGCTCTATCTGGTGAGCGTGCAGTACGACTCGCGCCGCCTGTTTGCCGAGATCGACCGCGCCGTGCTGGAGGCGCGCCGCATCGAGACCGAGCGCGAGCAGCTGGAGCTGCAAAAGCGCCAGCAGGCCACGGTGCAGCGTGTCGAGAAGCTGGCCAAGGACAAGCTGGACATGCGCGCGGCCACGCCCGCCATCACCGACTACGTGAGCTACCAGCCCTACAGCGGCAGCGCGCCGGCGGGCGCCGTGGTGCAGCCGCGCGTCTCCGGGGGGCGTTTGCCATGAGCCGCCGGGCCGCCCCCAAGGCTCATAGCACCGCAGCCAAGAAGGCGGAGGTGATCCTGTGAGCAGCCGCAGCATCCAGTACACCTCCAGCCCGCTGCTGGCCAGCCGCACGCCGGTGTGGCGCAGCAAGTTCGTGGTGGCCATGATCGCGCTGGCCTTTGTGGTGCTGGCCGGGCGCGCCGCCTACATCCAGGTCATCTCCAACGACTTCTTCCAGAGGCAGGGCCAGGTGCGTTTTGCGCGCACGCTGGAGCTGCCGGCCAACCGCGGCCGCATCCTGGACCGCAATGGCCAGATCCTCGCCACCAGTGTTCTGGCGCCCAGCATCTGGGCCATCCCCGAAGACATCGAGCGTGATCCGAAACAGTTGCAGCGCCTGGCGCGGCTGCTGGAGATGCCGCTGTCCGATCTCAACCGCAAGCTGGAGGACGAGGACAAGACCTTCGTCTGGCTCAAGCGCCAGGTCGACGAGCCCGTGGCGAAGCAGATCGCCGCGTTGGAGATCAAGGGCGTCTACCAGCGCAAGGAATACAAGCGCCAGTACCCCGAGGGTGAGGTGGCTGCGCACCTGGTCGGTTTCACCAACGTGGAAGACCATGGGCAGGAGGGCGTGGAGCTGGCCTTCAACAACACGCTGGCCGGCAAACCCGGTTCGCGCCGTGTCATCAAGGATCGCCTGGGCAGCGTGATCGAGGCGGTGGGCGCGCAGGTGCCGCCGGTCGAGGGGCGCGACGTGCAGCTCTCCATCGACAGCAAGATCCAGTTCTTCGCCTACCAGCGCCTCAAGCAGGCCGTGCGCGACCACCAGGCCAAGGCCGGCAGCGTGGTGGTGCTCGACGCCCAGACCGGCGAGATGCTGGCGCTGGCCAACTACCCCAGCTACACGCCGGGCAAGCGCCAGGGCTTCAAGGACGCCCTGCGCAACCGCGCGCTGACCGACTCCTTCGAGCCCGGCTCCACCGTCAAGCCCTTCGTCGCCGCGCTGGCGCTGGAGAAGGGCCTGGTCTCGCCCGCCACACCGATCCAGATCAGCGGCAGCGGGCGCATGAACGTGGGCAATGCCACCATCAGCGACACCCATGCGTATGCGGTGCTGACCCTCAACGAGGTGGTGCAGAAGTCCAGCAACATCGGCATGGTCAAGCTGGCCATGCAGATGCCGGCGCGTGACCTGTGGGAGATGTACAGCCAGGTCGGCTTCGGCCAGCGGCCGCAGCTGCCCTTCCCGGGCGCCGTCAGCGGCCGGCTGCGCCCGTGGAAGACCTGGCGCCCCATCGAGCACGCCACCATGAGCTACGGCTACGGCCTGTCCATCAGCCTGGTGCAGCTGGCACATGCCTACACCGTGTTCGCACACGATGGCGAGCTGATGCCGGTGACGCTGCAGAAGGCGCAGGGGCCGGTGGCCGGCGTGCGCCTGCTGGAAGCGCGCCATGCGCGCGCCGTGCGCCACATGCTGCAACTGGCCGCCGGGCCAGGCGGCACCGCGCCCAAGGCCCAGACCATGGGCTACTCGGTGGGCGGCAAGACCGGCACCGCGCGCAAGCAGGAAGGCCGGGGCTATGCCGACAAGAAATACCGCAGCTTCTTCGTGGGCCTGGCGCCGGTCGCCCGCCCGCGCATCATCGTGGCCGTGCTGATCGACGAGCCCGATGCCGGCAAGTACTATGGCGGCGACGTGGCCGCCCCGGTGTTCAGCGAGACCGTGCAGCAGACCCTGCACCTGCTGGGTGTGCAGCCCGACATCGAGGTCAAGCCGCAGATCGTGGCGCAGATGGGGGAGGGCGCGGCATGGTGACCGAACTCCACACCCCCGTGCAGGCCGCCCAGTGGCTGCATGGCCGCGTGCGCGGTGTGTTGCAGACCGACAGCCGGCGGGTGGGGGTGGGCGACGGTTTCATCGCCTGGCCGGGGGCGGCGCGCGACGGGCGCCAGTTCGTGCCGGGCGCGCTGGCCCAGGGGGCGCTGGCCTGCCTGGTCGAGCGCAGCGGCGCCGAGGCCTATGGCTTTGCCGATGAGCACATTGCGGCCTACACCGGCCTGAAGGCCGCCAGCGGCCCGATCGCTGCGGCCTATTACGAGCAACCCTCGCAACAACTCGATGTGCTGGCGGTCACGGGCACCAACGGAAAGACCTCGACCAGCTGGTGGCTGGCGCAGGCGCTGGGCGCACTCCAGCCCGCCGTCGCCTGCGGGCTGATCGGCACCCTGGGCGTGGGCCGTGTGCCGGCGCCGGGCTCGGCGGACGCCAGCGCCATCGTCAGCACCGGCCTGACCACCCCCGATCCGGTGCTGCTGCAGCAGACCCTGCGCCGTTTCGTCGACGAGGGCCTGACGGCCTGCGCCATCGAGGCCTCGTCCATCGGCATCAGCGAACGGCGCCTGGATGGCACGCGCATCCGCACGGCCATCTTCACCAATTTCACCCAGGACCACCTGGACTACCACGGCAGCATGGAGGCCTATTGGCAGGCCAAGGCCGAACTGTTCGACTGGCCGGGCCTGCGTGCAGCGGTGATCAACCTCGATGATCCCAAGGGTGTCGAACTGGCTGCGACGCTGGCGGCGCGTGCGCTCGACCTGTGGACGGTTTCCCTGCAGGCAGATGCCGGTGCACGCCTGGTCGCGCAAGACATTCGCATGGGAGCGCGCGGCGTGCAGTTCATGGTCTGCGAAGGCGAGGCCCGCGTTCCGCTGACCACGCAGACCCTGGGCGACTACAACGTGAGCAATCTGCTGGGCGTGATCGCTACGCTGCGCACCCTGGGTGTCCCGCTGGTCGACGCGGTGCTCGCCTGTCATGAACTTCAGCCGGTGCCGGGCCGCATGGAATTCCAGGGCGGTGTCGATCTGCCGCTGGCCGTGGTGGATTACGCACACACGCCTGACGCGCTGGCCCAGGTGCTGCAGACCCTCAAACCACTGGCAACACAACGCGGCGGCCGGCTGTGGTGCGTGTTCGGCTGCGGTGGCGACCGCGATCCGCACAAGCGCCCGCTCATGGGTGCCGCGGCGACACAGCACGCGGACCACATCGTGTTGACCAATGACAACCCCCGCAGCGAGGCTCCCGAGGCCATCGTGGCGCAGATCCGTCCGGGCCTGGTGGGCCATGGCGCAGTGCAGATCGAGCTTGATCGGGCGCAGGCCATCGCCCTCGCGCTGGGCCAGGCCGATGCCCGCGACGTGGTGCTGGTGGCCGGCAAGGGCCACGAGGATTACCAGGAGACGGCCGGCGTGCGCCTGCCCTTCTCCGACCGGCAGCAGGTGGGCCTGGCGCTGCAGGCGCGCCGGACGGGGGTGAGCTCATGAGCGCCCACACCATCATGTTTAACCTGCAGCAGGCCCTGCCCTGGCTGGCCGGTGCGCGCCTGGTGGGCGACGGCCTGGTCGGTGTGCAGCGTGTGCACAGCGACACCCGCACCCTGCAGCACGGCGATCTGTTCGTGGCGCTGCAGGGCGAGCGCTTCGACGGCAACACTTTCCTGGCCCAGGCGCAGCATGCCGGCGCGGTGGCCGCGCTGTGCAGCGACGAGGCGGCACTGCGCGCCAGCGGCCTGAGTGGCCTGGTGGTGCCTGACAGCAAGCGGGCGCTGGGGCAATTGGCCACAGGCTGGCGCGCGCAGTTCAAGCTGCCGCTGATCGCCGTGACCGGCAGCAACGGCAAGACCACGGTGACGCAGATGATTGCGGCCATCCTGCGTGCCTGGAAACCGCAGGCTACGCTGGCCACCGAAGGCAATCTCAACAACGAGATCGGCGTGCCGCTGACCCTGCTGCGTCTGCGCGCCACGCACCAGCTGGCGGTGGTCGAACTCGGCATGAACCACCCGGGCGAGATCGCGGTGCTGGCGGCCATGGCCCAGCCCACGGTGGCGCTGGTCAACAACGCGCAGCGCGAGCACCTGGAGTTCATGGCCAGCATCGAAGCCGTGGCGCGCGAGAACGGCGCCGTGATCACGGCGCTGGGCGGCAGCGGTACCGCCGTGTACCCGGCCGATGATGCCTACAGTGGCGTGTGGCACGAGCTCGCGGGTGGGCGGGCCCAGCTGACCTTCGCCATCAGCGGGGACGCGGCCGCGTCCGACCTGAGCTGCAGCCCACCGGTCTGGACCGGCGAGGGCTGGCAGGTTCAGGCGCGCACCCCGGCGGGCGGGTTGAACTACACGCTGCGCGTGGCCGGCCTGCACAACGTCAAGAACTCCCTGGCCGCTGCCGCTTGCGCACTGGCCGCCGGTGTGCCGCCGTCGCACATCGCGCTCGGGCTGGAAGCTTTCGAGCCGGTCAAGGGCCGCTCGCGTGCCCTGGCCCTGCCACTCGGTGGCCGCACGCTGACCCTGGTGGACGACAGCTACAACGCCAACCCGGATTCGATGCGCGCCGCCATCGACGTGCTGGCCGGCCTGCCCGGCCCGCGTCTGTTGGTGCTGGGCGACATGGGGGAGGTGGGCAGCGAAGGCCCGCGTTTCCACGCCGAAGTCGGCGCCTATGCGCGCGAACGCGGCATCGAGCAGCTCTACGCGCTGGGCGAGCAGACGGCGCAGAGCGTGGCGCATTTCAAGGGCGGGCGTCATTTCGACGACGTCGAGGCCCTGAATGCCGCCGTGCTGCAGGCCCTGCCCGGTCTGGCCAGCGTGCTGGTCAAGGGCTCGCGTTTCATGCGCATGGAGCGCGTGGTGCAGGCGGTGAGCGCGCACGCCGAACAGAACAAGGAAGAACATCATGCTGCTTAGCCTGGCCCAGTGGCTCCAGACCATCTCGCCCGAATTCGGCTACTTCCGGGTCTTCCAGTACCTGACCTTCCGCGCCGTCATGGCTGCACTGACCGCGCTGCTGATCGGCCTGCTGGCCGGGCCTTACGTGATCCGCCGCCTGGCCGAACTCAAGATCGGCCAGCCGGTGCGCGGCTACGGCATGGAGACGCACCTGTCCAAGAGCGGCACGCCCACCATGGGCGGCGTGCTCATCCTGCTGGCCATCGGCATCTCGACCCTGTTGTGGTTCGACCTGTCCAACCGCTTCGTCTGGATCGTGCTGCTGGTCACGCTGGGCTTCGGCGCCATCGGCTGGGTCGACGACTGGCGCAAGGTGGTCAACAAGGACCCCGAGGGCATGCGTTCGCGCGAAAAATATTTCTGGCAGTCGGTGATCGGCCTGATCGCCGCCTTCTATCTCGTCTTCTCGATTTCCGGCAGCAGCAACCAGGGCGTTTGGGAGTTATTCGTCACCTGGGTTCGTTCGGGGTTCTCGGTCGATCTGCCGGCGAAAGCCGGCCTGCTGCTTCCTTTCTTCAAACAGGTCAGCTACCCGCTGGGCGTGATCGGCTTCGTGGTGCTGACCTATCTGGTCATCGTGGGGGCCAGCAATGCGGTGAACCTGACCGACGGCCTGGACGGGCTGGCCATCATGCCGGTCGTCATGGTGGGCTCGGCCCTGGGCGTCTTCGCCTACGTGACCGGCAGCGCCGTCTATTCCAAGTACCTGTTCTTCCCGCACATTCCCGGCTCGGGCGAGCTGCTGATCTTCTGTGCCGCCATGGCCGGTGCGGGCCTGGCCTTCCTGTGGTTCAACGCGCACCCGGCCCAGGTCTTCATGGGGGATGTCGGTGCGCTGGCGCTGGGTGGCGCCCTGGGCACCATCGCCGTCATCGTGCGCCAGGAAATCGTGCTGGCCATCATGGGCGGCATCTTCGTCGCCGAGGCCATCTCCGTGATGCTGCAGGTGAGCTGGTTCAAGTACACGAAGAAGAAATACGGCGAGGGCCGGCGCCTCTTCAAGATGGCGCCGCTGCACCACCACTTCGAGAAGAGCGGCTGGAAGGAGACCCAGGTGGTCGTGCGCTTCTGGATCATCACCATGCTGCTGTGCCTGGTGGGACTGTCGACCTTGAAACTGCGATGAACGAGAACGAACACCCTGACGATCTGCCCCAGCCGGTGCCGCCTCAGGACGAGGCGGCTTCGGTGTCTGTGCCGGCGGCGTATGTGCCGACGCAGGGCGCGAGCGACGCGCCCGCTGCCGAGGGCGCACAGGACGCGCCGCCGCCTGCTGTCGATGCCGAACCCCAACTCCCCGTGCCCGCGACCGGCAAGCCGGCCAAGCGCCCCCTGCCTGAGACCCTGACGGCCGCGCGTGACGCGGCGGCCTTTGTCGCCCAACTGTTCACCGATGCGGGCACGCCCGAGTCGTCGGCGCCGGTCGCGCCGGATGAAAGCAGCGGTGTCGTCCTCCAGGAGGAGGCGCCCGCCAGCGAGCCTGCGCCCGAGTCCGTGGTGTCGCCTCTGCAAGGCCAGCACGTGCTCGTGCTGGGCCTGGGCGCCTCGGGCCTGGCCATGGTCCGCTGGTGCGTGCGCCAAGGCGCACGCGTGACGGTGGCCGATACCCGTTCAGCGCCGCCCCAGCTGGCGCAGCTGCAGGCCGAGTTGCCGCAGGTGGTTTTCCGTGCGGGTGCTTTCGAGGCGGGTCTGGTCGAGGGGCAGGACATCCGTGCCGTCTTCAAGAGCCCGGGCCTGTCGCCGGCCATGGTGGCGCCGGTCTGGCAGGCGGCGCAGGCCATGGGCCTGTGGGTGGGCGGTGAACTGGATCTGTTTGCACGGGGCCTGCGCGATCTGCAGACCGAGCGGGCGTATGCCCCCAAGGTCCTGGCGATCACCGGCACGAACGGCAAGACCACCACTACTGCGCTCACCGGCCAGCTGGTGGCGCATGCGGACAAGACCGTGGCGGTGGCGGGCAATATCGGCCCCAGCCTGCTGGACACGCTGGCGCTGCATATCGATGCGGGCACCTTGCCCGAGGTCTGGGTGCTGGAGCTGTCCAGCTTCCAGCTCGACGGCGTCCAGGGCTTCGAGCCCACGGCGGCCGCGGTGCTGAACCTGACGCAGGACCATCTGGACTGGCACGGCAGCATGGAAGCCTACGGGGCCGCCAAGGCGCGCATCTTTGGCGAACAGGGCCTGCTGGTGCTCAACCGTGATGATCCGGCGGTGATGGCCCTGATGCCCGAGCCGGTGCGCGCCAAGCTGCAAAAGCCGCAGTGGCGCGAGTACCTGAGCTTCGGCGCCGAGATGCCGCAACGCCCGGGCGATTACGGTATCGAGCTGGTCAACGGCATGGCCTGGCTGGTGCGGGCCGTGGAGGCCGACGAAACGCAGAAACGCAAACGCGGCGAAGAGGTGGAGCTGTTCATCCAGCGCCTGATGCCGGCCGACGCGCTGCGCATCCGTGGTCGCCACAACGCCACCAACGCGCTGGCGGCGCTGGCCCTGGCCCAGGCGGCCGGTTGCGCGCTGGGCCCCATGCTTTACGGCTTGCGCGAATACCGCGGCGAGCCGCACCGGGTGGAGCCGGTGGCCATCGTCAATGAGGTCGAGTACTTCGACGACAGCAAGGGCACCAATGTGGGGGCCACCGTGGCGGCCCTGACCGGCCTGGGGACCGAGCGGCGCATCGTTGTCATCCTGGGCGGCGACGGCAAGGGGCAGGACTTTGCACCGCTCTTCGGGCCCGTGCAGCGTTATGCCCGGGCGGTTGTGCTGATCGGGCGCGATGCGCCCGCCATCCGTGCGGCGGTGCAGGGCGCGGGTGTGCCGCTGCTGGACGCTGGCACCTTGCCCGAGGCCGTGGCCCTGGCCCGCGCGCAGGCGCAGGCGGGGGATGCCGTGCTCCTGTCGCCGGCCTGCGCCAGCTTCGACATGTTCAAGGATTACGAGCACCGTGCCCGCGTCTTCGTCGAGGCGGTGCACGCCCTGTCGAACGAGGGGGGGCTGGCATGACGGTATTGGCGCAACGCATCCGTGGTTGGTTCGGCGGCGCGCCGGTGACCGATGCGCTGCCCGTGCGCCTGGGGCCGCAGGGCTACGGGCGCAGCAGCAACCAGCCGGTGCGCCTGTCCGACTTCGACCATGCCCTGGTCTGGGTGGTGGTCGCCCTGCTGGCCTGGGGATTGGTGATGGTGTACTCGGCCTCCATCGCCTTGCCCGACAACCCCAAGTTCGGGCGTTATGCCCACACGCATTTCCTGACGCGCCACCTGCTGTCGCTGGTGGTGGCCTTTGTGGCGGCGCTGATCGCCTTCCAGATTCCCATGGCCAGGTGGGAGAAGCTGGCGCCCTGGCTGCTGGTGGCCGCGCTGGTCCTGCTGGTGGCGGTGCTGATCCCCGGCATCGGCAAGGGTGTCAATGGCGCGCGGCGCTGGATCGCCCTGGGCATCACCAACTTCCAGCCTTCCGAACTGGCCAAGCTGGCGGTGCTGCTGTATGCGGCCGACTACATGGTGCGCAAGATGGATGTGAAGGAGCATTTCTTCCGTGCCGTGGCGCCCATGGGGGCGGCCGTGGCCATCATCGGCCTGCTGCTGCTGGCCGAGCCCGACATGGGCGCCTTCATGGTGATCGCCGTGATCGCCATGGGCATCCTGTTCCTGGGCGGGGTGAATGCCCGCATGTTCTTCCTGATTGCCGCCATCCTGCTGGTGGCCTTCGTGCTGATGATCGCGCTGAGCGAATGGCGGCGCGAGCGCATCTTTGCCTACCTCAACCCCTGGGACGAGCGCCACACCCTGGGCAAGGGTTACCAGCTCTCGCATTCGCTGATCGCCTTCGGGCGCGGCCAGATCTTCGGCGTGGGCCTGGGCGGCAGCGTCGAGAAACTGCACTGGCTGCCCGAGGCGCACACCGATTTCCTGCTGGCCGTGATCGGCGAAGAGTTCGGCCTGCTGGGCGTGCTGACCATCGTCGCGCTGTTCTTCTGGCTGACCCGTCGTGTCATGCACATCGGCCGCCAGGCCATTGCGCTGGACCGCGTCTTCGCCGGCCTCGTGGCCCAGGGCGTGGGTGTGTGGATGGGTTTCCAGGCCTTCATCAACATGGGCGTGAACCTCGGCGCCCTGCCGACCAAGGGCCTGACCCTGCCCTTCATGAGCTACGGCGGTTCGGCCATTCTGATGAACATGGTGGCGGTGGCCATCGTGTTGAGAATCGATTACGAGAATAGACAACTCATGCACGGGGGGCGCTCATGAGCAAGTGCGCGCTCGTGATGGCAGGCGGGACCGGGGGCCATATCTTCCCGGGCCTGGCCGTGGCCGAGGCCCTGCGTGAGAAGGGCTGGCGCGTGCACTGGCTGGGCAATGCCGGAAACATGGAAGGCAAGCTCGTGCCGCCGCGCGGTTTTGCCTTCGAGAGCATCGATTTCGGCGGGGTGCGCGGCAAGGGGCCGCTCACGCTGGCCCTGCTGCCGCTGCGCCTGCTCAAGGCCTTCTGGCAGAGCATCGTTGTGGTCCGCCGTGTCAAGCCGGACGTGGTGATCGGGCTGGGCGGTTACATCACCTTCCCGGCGGGGATGATGGGGGTCCTGCTGGGCAAGCCCCTGGTGCTGCACGAGCAGAACTCCGTGGCGGGCCTGGCCAACAAGGTACTGGCTGGCGTGGCCGACCGCGTCTTCACCGCTTTCCCGAACGTGATGGGCAAGGGCCAGTGGGTCGGCAACCCCCTGCGCGCCGCCTTCCTGCAGCAGGGAGCGCCGGCGCAGCGTTTTGCCGGCCGCAGCGGGCCTTTGCGCCTGCTGGTGGTCGGCGGCAGCCTGGGCGCGAAGGCCTTGAACGAAGTCGTGCCGCGCGCTCTGGCCTTGATCTCTGAGGCGCAGCGCCCGCAGGTCATCCACCAGAGCGGTGCGACGCAGATCGACGCCCTGCGCGCCAACTACAGCGCCGCAGGCGTGCGGGCCGAACTGACACCCTTCATCGATGACACGGCCCGTGCTTTTGCCGAGGCCGATCTCATCGTCTGCCGCGCCGGCGCCAGCACCGTGACCGAGATCGCCGCGGTGGGTGCCGCCGCAGTTTTTGTGCCCTTCCCGGCGGCGGTGGACGACCACCAGACCACCAACGCCCGTTTCCTGGTGGACCAGGGTGCGGGCCTGCTGCTGCCCCAGCAAGACATGACAGCGGAGCGACTGGCCGAGCTGCTGCAGAACACCAACCGCAACACCCTGCTGCAATGGGCGCAGCAGGCGCAGAAGCTGGCCAAGACCGAAGCCACCGCACAGGTGGTGGCTGCCTGCGAGGAACTGGCACGATGAAACACGCGATCAAACACATCCACTTTGTGGGCCTGGGCGGCTCGGGCATGTCCGGCATCGCCGAGGTGCTGCACAACCTGGGTTACACCATCTCGGGTTCGGACCTCAGCGACAGCGCCACGCTCAGGCGCCTGGCCTCGCTGGGGATCAAGACCTGCGTCGGTCACGCACCGGGTCACATCGAGGGGGCCGATGCCGTGGTCACGTCGACCGCCGTCAAGGCCGACAACCCCGAGGTGCTGGCGGCGCGCGAAAAGCGCATTCCCATCGTGCCGCGTGCCGTCATGCTGGCCGAGCTGATGCGCCTGAAGCAGGGCATCGCCATCGCCGGTACCCACGGCAAGACCACCACCACCAGCCTGGTGGCCAGCGTGCTGGCCGAGGCCGGGCTGGACCCGACCTTCGTGATCGGCGGGCGCCTCAACAGCGCCAACGCCAATGCGCGGCTGGGCAGCGGCGAGCACATCGTGGTCGAGGCCGACGAGTCGGATGCCTCCTTTCTCAACCTGCTGCCGGTGATGGCCGTCGTGACCAATATCGACGCCGACCACATGGAAACCTACGGGCACGACTTCGGCCGGCTCAAGCAGGCCTTCGTCGACTTCCTGCATCGCATGCCCTTCTACGGCACGGCCATCCTGTGCACCGATGACGCCGCGGTGCGCGAGATCGTGCCCGAGGTGAACTGCCCCATCACCAGCTACGGCTTCAACGAGCAGGCCCAGGTGCGCGCGGTGAACGTCCGTGCCGTCGCCGGGCAGATGCATTTCACCGTGCAACGGCGCAACGGCGTGGTGTTGCCCGACCTGGACGTGGTGCTCAACCTGCCGGGCCGCCACAACGTGCTCAACGCCCTGTCGGCGATCGCGGTGGCGGCGGAGCTGGATGTCGCCGACGCAGCGCTGCTCAAGGCCCTGGCCGAGTTCAAGGGCGTGGGCCGGCGTTTCCAGCGCTACGGCGAGGTGCCAGCCAAGGACGGCGGCAGCTTCACGCTGATCGACGACTACGGCCACCACCCGGTGGAGATGGCGGCCACGCTGGCCGCGGCGCGCGGCGCCTTCCCCGGGCGGCGCCTGGTGCTGTCCTTCCAGCCGCACCGCTACACGCGCACACGCGACTGCTTCGAGGATTTTGTCAAGGTGATCGGCGAGGCCGACGCCGTGCTGCTGGCCGAGGTCTATGCCGCGGGCGAGGCGCCCATCGTGGCCGCCGACGGCCGCAGCCTGGCGCGCGCGCTGCGTGTGGCCGGCAAGCTGGAGCCGGTGTTCGTGGACGAGATCGCGGCCATGCCGCAGGCCATCCTGGACAACGCGCGGGCGGGCGACGTGGTGATGTGCATGGGGGCGGGTTCCATCGGTGGGGTACCGGCCAAGGTGGTCGAGTTGACGGGAAGTGGCAAAAAGTGAGCAAGGAACAAATGAATCTGGGCAAGGTAGCCGTTCTGATGGGCGGGTCTTCCGCCGAGCGCGACATCTCGCTGATGTCGGGGGGAGGTGTGCTCAAAGCACTGCAATCGCGCGGGGTGGATGCCCACGCCTTCGATCCCGCCGTGCGGGATCTTGGTGAGCTCAAGCGCGAGGGTTTTGCGCGCTGTTTCATCGCGCTGCACGGTCGTTTCGGCGAGGACGGCACCGTGCAGGGCGCGCTGGAACTGCTGGGCATCCCCTACACCGGTTCGGGCGTGATGGCGTCTGCCATCGCCATCGACAAGGTCATGACCAAGCGCATCTGGCTGGCCGAGGGGCTGCCCACACCGCAGTGGCGCAAGGTGGCCAGCGCCGAGGCCGCGCGTGCCGCCTTCTCGGCGCTCGGTGCGCCCATGATCATCAAGCCCGCGCGCGAGGGCTCATCCATCGGTCTGACCAAGGTGATGACGGCCGACGAGTGCGATGCCGCCTATGCCAGGGCAGCGCAGGTCGACGAGCAGGTGCTGTGCGAGCAGTTCATCAGCGGCGAGGAGGTCACGGTGCCCGTGCTGGGCAGCGGACCCCAGGCGCGCGCGTTGCCGGTGATCCGCATCGTCGCACCCGACGGCAACTACGATTACCAGAACAAGTACTTCACCGACGACACGAAGTACCTGGTGCCTTGCGGTCTGCCCACGGGTGAGGAAGAGCAGATCCAGCAGATCGTGCTGCGCGCCTACCAGGTGCTGGGCTGCCGCGGCTGGGCCCGTGCCGACGTGATGATCGACGCCCGCACGCGCAAGCCCTGGCTGCTGGAGATCAACACCTCGCCCGGCATGACCGGGCACTCCCTGGTGCCCATGTCGGCCAAGGCCGCCGGCATCAGTTACGAAGAACTTTGTGTGTTGCTGCTGCAGACAGCCGCACTCGAGCACGGAGGCGTGCACGCATGAACCCCAGCCTGCCCGTCCCCCTCGACGTCAAGCTCATGAACCTGACAGCCCATCTGCTGTTGCTGGGTTTCATGCTGCTGGCGCTGGGCACGGGTGGGCGCTGGCTGATGCAGCACCCGGTGTTCGCGATCCGCGGCCTGACGGTGCTGGGCGACATCAGCCACACCAGCGCGTTGACCCTGCGCGCGCATGTGGGCTCGCAACTCAAGGGCACGTTCCTGACGGTGGACCTGAACGCCGTGCGTCTGGCCTTCGAGTCCGTGCCCTGGGTGCGCCGGGCCGTGGTGCAGCGCGAATTCCCGAACCGCCTGCGCGTGATCCTGCAGGAGCACCAGGCCGTGGCCTATTGGGGCGAGGAGGGCGAGTCCACCCTGGTCAACAGCCATGGCGAAGTCTTCGAGGCCAATCTGGGCGAGATCGAGCAGGACGAACTGCCGCGTCTGGACGGCCCGGTGGAACAGTCGGCCCAGGTGCTGGTCATGTACCGCGAGCTCCTGCCCCTGTTCGAGGCGCTGGACCTGCCCGTTGAGCAACTGACCCTGAGCGGCCGCGGCAACTGGCAGCTGGAGCTGGCCAGCGGGGCCCGTCTCGAACTGGGCAGCGGCGGTGTGCCGGAGGTGACGGCGCGGGCCCGGCAGTTCCTCGGCACGGTGGCGCAGGTGGCGGCACATCACGGCCGCAAGCTCGACGCGCTGGAAGGCGCCGACCTGCGTTATGCCCAGGGGTATGCCCTGCGCCTGCGCGGCGTGAGCACGGTGACGGCGCAGGACCAGGCCAGGAAAAACTAGGAAAAAAGCAGGACCATCGACATGGCAAAAGAGTACAAGGATCTGGTTGTCGGCCTCGACATCGGCACCGCCAAGGTGATGGTGGTGGTGGCCGAGGTGCTGCCCGGCGGGGAGCTCAAGCTGGCGGGCCTGGGTGTGGCGCCCAGCAACGGCTTGAAACGCGGTGTGGTGGTGAACATCGACGCCACCGTGCACAGCATCCAGCAGGCCCTGAAAGAGGCCGAGCTGATGGCCGACTGCAAGATCACGCGTGTCTACACCGGCATCACCGGCAGCCACATCCGCGGCATCAACTCCAGCGGCATGGTGGCCGTGAAGGACCGCGAGGTCAACGCGGCAGACGTGGCGCGTGTGGTGGAGACAGCCAAGGCCATCAACATCTCTTCCGACCAGCGCCTGCTGCTGGTCGAGCCGCAGGAATTCATCATCGACGGCCAGGACGTGCGCGAACCCATCGGCATGAGCGGCATCCGTCTGGAAGCCCGGGTCCACATCGTGACCGGTGCACAGAGCGCGGCCGAGAACATCATCAAGTGCGTGCGTCGCTGCGGCCTGGAGGTCGAGCAGCTCATGCTCAACCCCCTGGCCTCCAGCCTGTCGGTGCTGACCGAGGACGAGCGGGAGCTGGGCGTGGCCTGCGTGGACATCGGCGCCGGCACCACCGACGTGGCGGTGTTCACGGGCGGTGCGATCCGCTACACCTCGGTGATTCCGATCGCCGGCGACCTGATCACCAGCGACATCGCCATGGCCTTGCGCACGCCGACCAAGGACGCCGAGGACATCAAGGTCGAGAGCGGTTTTGCCAAGCAGCTGCTGGCCGACCCGGACATCCAGGTCGAGGTGCCGGGCCTGGGCGACCGCGGCCCGCGCATGCTCAGCCGCCAGGCCCTGGCCGGCGTGATCGAGCCGCGCATCGAGGAAATCTTCTCATTGGTGCAGCAGGTGCTGCGCGATTCGGGCTGCGAGGAAGTCCTGTCCTCTGGCATCGTGCTCACGGGTGGCAGTTCGGTCATGCCCGGCATGGTGGAGCTGGGCGAGGACATCTTCCTCAAGCCGGTGCGCCGCGGCTTGCCCAAGTACAGCGGTGCCCTGTCGGACATGGTGGGCCAGCCGCGCGCGGCCACTGTCATGGGCCTGCTGGAGGAGGCGCGCATGGCGCGCCTGCGTGGTTACAAGGTGGCGCAGAAACATGGCTCCATGAAAAACGCCGTGGGCCGCGTCAAGGACTGGTTCATCGGGAACTTCTGATCATGCACACCAAGCTCTGGCTGGCACGCGGCAGCCCCCATCACAGACGGCGGTGCACCGGACCACCGGTGCCGCGGCATCGAGCCGGCAAGACGACCACAAACGACACAAGGCAACCGTATTTAAGGAGAACAGCATGAGCATCGAAATGATCGAAGACGCAGCCTTCAACCTGGGCACCCAGATCAAGGTCATCGGCGTGGGCGGGGGTGGCGGCAACGCCGTCGAGCACATGATCGAGCGCGAGGTGCAGGGCGTGGAGTTCATCTGCGCCAACACCGACGCGCAGGCCCTGAGCCGCAGCAGCGCGCACAAGGTCATCCAGCTCGGCGGCAGCGGCCTGGGTGCGGGCAGCAAGCCCGAGAAGGGGCGCGACGCGGCCGAGCTGGCCGTGGAAGACATCCAGAACGCCATCGCCGGCGCGCACATGCTCTTCATCACCGCCGGCATGGGCGGCGGCACCGGCACCGGCGCGGCCCCCGTGATCGCGCGCGTGGCCAAGCAGATGGGCATCCTGACCGTGGGCGTGGTGACCAAGCCCTTCGACTGGGAAGGCGGTCGCCGCATGACCAATGCCGACGCCGGCCTGACCGAACTGGAAGCCAATGTCGACTCGCTGATCGTGGTGCTCAACGAGAAGCTGCAGGAAGTGCTGGGCGACGACATCACCCAGGACGAGGCCTTCGCGCACGCCAACGACGTGCTGAAGAACGCCGTGGGCGGGATTGCCGAAATCATCAACGTGCCCGGCCACGTGAACGTGGACTTCGAGGACGTGCGCACCGTGATGGGCGAACCCGGCAAGGCCATGATGGGCACCGCCGCGGCCAACGGCCCGGACCGCGCACGCATCGCGGCCGAGCAGGCCGTGGCCTGCCCGCTGCTCGAAGGCATCGACCTCTCGGGCGCCAAGGGCGTGCTGGTGCTGATCACCGCGGCCAAGGGCAGCCTCAAGCTGTCCGAGTCCAAGCTGGCGATGAACACCATCCGCGCCTACGCCTCGCCCGATGCGCACGTGATCTACGGCACCGCCTACGACGACAGCCTGGCCGACCAGATCCGCGTCACCGTGGTGGCCACCGGCCTGTCGCGCCAGGGCGTGCGCCGCACGGCACCCCCGCTGCAGGTGCTGACCACCACGCTGCGCACCGGTACCGACAACGTGCCCTTCCAGGTGCCCACGCTGAACCACGCGGTGGCCCCGGGCGCACTGCCGGGCACGGCCGCGCAGATGCCGGGCGTGGCCCAGCCCGACTACAACGCCATGGCCACGCCCAGCGTCTGGCGCACCCGTGACCGCACCCAGGCCGCAGCCAAGGTGGACGCGCTGTCCTCGGGCGGCATGGACGATTTCGAGATCCCGGCCTTTTTGCGCAAGCAGGCCGACTGAGTGAGGTGACATGCGCCCCGCTGCCTGCAGCGGGGCGCGACTTGGTCTAGGATGGGCCGGCCTGCGCTGTCCGATGCCCGGCCCGGCGCCGGGCGGCGGCGCCATCGATACCCAGGAGTGCACCATGAAAACGCAACGCCCCTTCCTCGCGCTGGTCTCGGGCCTGGCCCTGTTGCTCACGGCCTGTGCCCTGCCCACGGCCTCCTTGCCCCAGGACACGGTGTATGCCGTGACACGTCAGCACGAACTGATCCGTTTCAAGGCCGACCGGCCGCAGCTGGTGCTCGATCGTCGTGCGCTCAGCGGCCTGGCCCCGGGTGACAGCGTGCGCGGCATCGATTACCGCGTGGCGCGCGGCGTGCTCTATGCGCTGGCCGACAGTGGCCGGCTCTACACGGTGGACACCGCGCAAGCCCGGCTGGTGCCGGTGGCAACCAGCGCACCCGCGCCCTGGCCGGTCCAGGGGGGCGTGAGCGGCTTCGATTTCAACCCCACGGTCGACCGCATCCGCGTGGTCAGCAGCAGCGCGCAGAGCCTGCGCCTGCACCCCGAAACGAATGCCGTGGTCGACGGCAACCCGACCGAATCGGGCCTGCAGCTCGATGGTGCCTTGCATTACGTGGCCGGTGATCGCCATGCCGGCCGCACGCCGGACCTGGCCGGCGTGGCCTACACCTACAACCAGAAGAACGAGAAGATCACCACCAACTACGCCATCGACCGCGCCTTGGGCGCGCTGCTCATGCAGGGCTCGGCCGAAGGCGCCGAGCCGGTGGTCTCGCCCAACACGGGCCAGTTGCGCACCGTGGGCCTGCTGGGCACCGGCCCGCTGGCCGAGGCGCACTTCGATATTTCGGACATCGCCAACACGGCCCTGCTGGCGGCCCGACCCGTAGGCCAGACGCAGACCCGCCTGTACCGGCTGGACCTGGCCAGCGGGCGTGCCACGGAGCTGGGTCTGATCGGCCAGGGCGAGCCCCTGGCTGGTTTGGCGATCGAGCCCTGAGGCCACGGTGATGCGTCTGCTGGGCCTGATCGTCCTCTGCCTGTTGGCCCTGCCGCTGCGTGCCGGTACTCTGGTGGTCGACGTGCTGCAGGGCAGCGGCCTGCCCCTGGCCGACGCGGTGGTGTTCCTGGAGTCGCCGCAGGCGCGCCGCCAGGTGCGCCCGCTCATGAAGGCCGAGATGGGGCAGGCCGGCAAGCAGTTCGTGCCGCAAGTGCTGGTGGTGACCACCGGCACCGAGGTCGACTTCCCCAACCGCGACACGGTGCGGCACCATGTCTATTCCTTCTCGCCGGTCAAGAAGTTCGAACTCAAGCTCTACATCGGCACCCCGACCAAACCGGTGCTGTTCGACCAGCCCGGCATCGCGGTGCTGGGCTGCAACATCCATGACCAGATGGTGGGCTGGATCGTGATCGTGGACACGCCTTATTTCGGCCGCACGGCAGCACAGGGGCAGGTCGTGCTCGACAAGCTGCCGCCGGGCAACTACCGCCTGCGCAGCTGGCATCCCGGCCTGCCCGTGGGGGCGGCGGCGCTGGACCAGGCCGTGAGCGTGCCGGCCGAAGGCCGGCTGGCCGTGACCGTGCGCATGCCGGGTGTGTTGCCATGACGTTCTCGTTCAACCGGCGCAGCCTGATCACCCGGCTGGTCGGTCTCTCGCTGCTGCTGCTGCTCTTCGTGCAGCTGGCCGGCTTCTTCGTGGTGCGCGACAGCATTGCGCGCAACGCCCGCATGCAGATCGCGCGCGAATTCGATACCGGCGAGAAGGTGTGGCTGCGCCTGCTCGACCAGAACGCCGAGAAGCTGCGCCAGAGTGCTGCCCTGCTGGCGGCTGATTACGGCTTCCGCTCCGCCGTCAGCTCCGATGATCTGGAGACCATCGCCTCGGCGCTGGAGAACAACGGCCAGCGCATCGGCGCGGCCATGACGGCCCTGCTGGACACCAGCCTGCGCGTGCGCGCCATCAGCGCGCAAACCCCCGGCGCCGACCTGTCCGCCACACTGGCCAGCCTGGCGCCGGCCCTGGCCGAGCCCTCGCAGGGTGGACGCATCGTGTTGGTGGATGGCCAACCCTACCAGCTGGTCATGGTTCCCATGCGCGCGCCGCTGGTGGTGGGCTGGGTGCTGATGGGTTTTCCGGTGGGGGCGCCGCTGGCCGAGGAAATGCAGCGCCTGCTCGGCGTGCAACTGGTGCTGCAGGTGCGGCGGGCCGATGGCAGCCTGGCGGCGCCGGTCAGCACCCTGCCTGTGCAGGCACTGCAGATGCTGCAGGGCATGAAGGGCGAGATCCGTGAACTGGAGGCCGGCGGCTCGACCCTGCTGGTGCGCGAGATCCGGCTCGACGCCGTCGGCGGCGAGACCCGCGTGCTGCTGCTGCGTTCCATGGACGACGTGGTGGCGCCTTACCGCAATCTGCAGCTCCTGCTGGCCATCATCACGGTGGGTGGCGTGCTGCTCTTCGCTCTGGGCAGCGGCCTGATGGCGCGGCGCCTGACCACGCCCCTGCGCTCCCTGCTGTTTGCCACGCAACGGCTTTCGCGTGGCGACTACAGCGTGCCGCTGGAAGACGTCGAACGGCACGACGAGATCGGCAACCTGGCGCGATCCTTCGACCGCATGCGCGTGGACATCGCGGCGCAGCAGGCCGAGATCCGCCACCTGGCCTACTGGGACCGGTTGACCGGCCTGCCCAACCGGGAGAACTTCCGCGACTCGGTGCAGCAGTCCATCGCCCGCAGCGGGGTCGGCGGCGAGCTGGCCATCATCACCCTGGACCTGGACCGTTTCAAGCACGTCAACGACGTGCTGGGCTACGCCTTCGGCGACCAGCTTCTCAAGACCGTGGCCGGCAAGCTGGCCGATGTGCTGGGTGAAGCGTCGGGTGTGGTGGCGCGGCTGGGTGGCAATGAGTTTGCCCTGCTGCTGGAGCCGGGCAACCCGGCACAGGCGACCGAGCTGGCGGCCCGGGTGGCACGTTGCCTGGAGGTGCCGCTGGCCATTGCCGAGCAGACCGTGGACCTGAGCGCGGGCATCGGCATTGCCTGCTGGCCGGCCGATGCGCAGGACGTGGACACGCTGCTGAGCCGCTCCGAGATCGCCATGTACGTGGCCAAGCGCAAGCTCGAAGGGCCCTTGCGTTACGACCCGGCCTATGACTCGGCCAGTACGCAGACCCTGTCGCTGCTGACCGAATTGCGCCGCGCCGTGGACCAGGGCGAGCTGCGCCTGTTCCTGCAGCCCAAGGTGAACCTGGCCGATGGCGTGACCCACGCGGCCGAGGCCCTGGTGCGCTGGGAGCACCCGCAGCGCGGCCTGGTGCCGCCCATGCAGTTCATTCCCTTCGCCGAGCAGACCGGCTACATCCGCCAGCTCACGCTGTGGATGTTCGAGGAAACCGCGCGCCTGCTGGCCACGCCGGCCGCCGCGGGCTTGCGCGTCTCGGTCAACCTGTCCACGCGCGACCTGCTGGACCTCGAACTCAGCGCCCGCCTGGGCCGCCTGCTGGAGGCGCACGGTGTGCCGGCCTCGGCCTTCTGCCTGGAGATCACCGAGAGCGCCATCATGGACGACCCGCAGCGCGCCGAGGCCATGCTCAACCGCCTGTCCGAGCAGGGCTTCAAATTGTCCATCGACGACTTTGGCACCGGCTATTCCTCCCTGGCCTACCTCAAGCGCCTGCCGGTGGACGAGCTCAAGATCGACAAGTCCTTCGTCATGGGCATGGAGACCGACGCGGACGACGCCATCATCGTGCGCTCCACCATCGACCTGGCCCACAACCTGGGCCTGAGTGTGGTGGCCGAGGGGGTGGAGACCGCCGCCATCCTGGAGCGCCTGCGCGCCCTGGGCTGCGACGAAGTGCAGGGTTATCACATCAGCCGTCCGATGCCCGCATCCGCCTTCATGGAATGGCTGAGAAAGTAGAATCGACCCCATGCTGCAGCAACGTACCCTCAAGTCCCTGACCCGTGCCGTGGGGGTGGGCCTGCACAGCGGCCAGCGCGTGGAAATCACGCTGCGCCCGGCGCAGCCCGACACCGGCATCGTGTTCCGGCGGGTGGATCTGCCGCAGCCGGTGGACATCCCGATGTCGGCCATGGCGGTGACCGATACGCGCCTGGCCTCCACCCTCTCCAATGGCGACGCCAAGGTGCACACCGTGGAGCACCTGATGTCGGCCTGTGCCGGCCTGGGCATCGACAACCTCTACGTGGACATCACGGCGGAAGAAGTGCCCATCCTCGACGGCTCGGCGGCCTCTTTCGTGTTCCTGCTGCAGAGTGCCGGCATCGAATTGCAGAACGCGCCGCGCCGTTTCATCCGCATCACCAAACCCATCGAGGTGCGCGAGGGCGTGGGCGCCGGTCAGAAGTGGGCGCGGCTGGACCCCTACCACGGCTACAAGCTCAGCTTCGAGATCGACTTCGACCACCCGGCGGTGGACTCCACCGGCCAGCGCGTCGAGTTCGACATGAGCGTGCACAACTACTCGCGTGACATCGCGCGCGCGCGCACCTTCGGTTTCACCAAGGACGTGGAGATGATGCGTGCCAACGGCCTGGCCCTGGGCGGCGGGCTGGACAACGCCATCGTGATGGACGACTACAAGGTGCTCAATGCAGGCGGCCTGCGCTACGACGACGAGTTCGTCAAGCACAAGATCCTGGACGCCATGGGCGACCTCTACATTCTCGGCAAGCCGCTGCTGGCCAGCTACAGCGCCTTCCGCTCCGGTCACGCGATGAACAACAAGCTGCTGCGTGAACTGCTGCAGCGCACCGACGCCTGGGAAACCGTGACCTTCGACAACGAGAAGCTGGCGCCCAAGGGCTTCGCGCAGCCGGTGCGCGCCTGGTAAGCGTCGGATCACGCGATGCTGCTGTTCCGCTGGCTCATCCTCCTGACGCTGATCGGCGCAGCCGTCTGCTTCGCCTTCTACGCCGGTACCGGCCAGGTGCGCTACAAGCGCTGGGGCCTGGTCACGCTGAAGTGGACGCTCATCGCCGCCTTCGGCTTCTTCGCCGTCCTCATCCTGCAGCGCATTGCCTAGGTGCCACGGCGCCGCACCGTGGAAAACGGATCGGGTGCACCGCTCTTCTTGGGCTCCTCCTCGTCGCGCGTCTTGACGGCATCGAGTTCGTTGAAGGCAGAAGGCATCTGGCTGTCCTGAAAGGCGACCGAGTCCTCCCACATCGCCCAGTCGGATTCCTGGTTGCCTTCGCTCACCTCGGGCAGGGGCGGCGGTGTGGGCGGCATGCCCGTGCGTGCCGCCGCCGGTGTGGCGGGACGGGCCTGGGCCGACGGCGCTGGCCGGGCCGGTTTGGCCGGGGCCGGCTTGGGGGCGGACTTGAAGAACTTCAGCATGCGGCCATCCTGGGTGCGGTACGCTAGGCGATGACTGCAATTTAGCGTGCGTAACGGTTTGTGACAAGCCGGTGGTGCGCTCAGCCGTGAAGGATTGCCATGAAACCCGTATTTCTGAAGGCCGGGCCGATCGCTTTGCTGACGGTGGCGCTGTTGCTGTCTGCGAGTGCTGCAGCCCAGGACGGGACCTTGCGCGAGCGCCTGCGGGAACGCAGGCAGGTGCAGGCTAGTGAGGCGCAGGCGCAGCCCGCGCCGATCACCGCGCCCGGCGACTATCGCTACAGCCTGGAGCATGGCGGGCGCACGCGCCTGTACCGTGTGCACGTGCCGCCCGGCTATCGCAGCGACACCCCGGCGCCCCTGCTGCTCTCGTTGCACGGCGGGGGCGGCAGCATGGACTACATGGCCAGGGACGAGAACTACGGCCAGCTCAGCCATGCCGCGCGGGCTGGCCAGGTGCTGGTCTTTCCCAATGGCATCAGCCGTTTTCGCAGCGGCATGCTCGCGACCTGGAATGCCGGTGCCTGCTGTGGCGCGGCGCGCGACGAGAACGTGGACGATGTCGGTTTCATCCGGCTCGTGCTCGAACGCGTCATGCACCAGCTCAACATCGATCGCCAGCGCGTCTACGCCACCGGCATGTCCAATGGCGCCATGATGGCCTATCGCCTGGCCTGCGAGATACCCGGGCTGATCCGCGGCATTGCAGCGGTAGCCGGCACCGACAACACGCTCAGCTGCACACCGGCCCAGCCGGTCTCGGTGCTGCACATCCATGCGCGCAACGACACGCACGTGCTCTACGAGGGCGGCGCCGGGCCGGATTCGGTGGACCGGGCCCAGGTGACCGATTACCGCTCGGTGCCCGAGACGTTGGTGCGCTGGGTGGAGCGCAACCGCTGCCCGCGCACTCCCCAGCGCGTGCTGGAAAAAGACGGGGCCTGGTGCGAGCGCTACGCACCTTGTGCGGAGGGTACCCAGGTGCAACTGTGCGTGACGGACGCAGGCGGGCACAGCTGGCCCGGCGGTCACAAGCGTCGCGGCGAAGCGCCCACGCAGGCCGTGAGCGCAAACGAGCTCATGTGGGCGTTTTTCGGGAACCCGCCGCGCTGATCAGCGGCTGCGCCCGGCCCGGTACATGCCGCTGGTGCCGCGTGTGAGCACGGTGGCTTTGGCGATCTGGGCCTGCGAGGCGCCGGCATGGGCCTGGGTGATGGCGATGCCCAGCGCGTCGGCCGCGTCGGGGCCCGGCAGGCCGGGCAGCTTGAGCAGACGTTTCACCATTTCCTGGACCTGGGCCTTCTGCGCGCGGCCGTGGCCCACCACGGCCTGTTTCATCTGCAGTGCGGTGTACTCGGCCACCGGCAGGTCCGCGGTGACGAGCGCCGTGACACAGGCGCCGCGCGCCTGGCCCAGCAGCAGGGTGGACTGCGGGTTGACGTTGACGAAGACGATCTCCACCGCGGCCGACTGCGGCTGGTAGCGCGCCACCACCTCGCGGATGCCGTCGAACAGCACCTTCAGGCGCGCCGGCAGTTCACCCTGGGCCAGGTGCGTGGTGCTGATGGTGCCGCTGGCCACGTAGCTCAGCTGGTGGCCGGCGACATCGATCACGCCGAAGCCGGTGGTGCGCAGGCCGGGGTCGATGCCGATGATGCGCATCAGGGCAGCTCGGCCCGCCACAGGCGGCCGGCGATGACGCTGGCGCGATCGGCCAGGTAGGGTGACTGGGGCAGCTTCTCGTAATGGCGCGGGCGCGGCAGCATGACGGCCAGGCGCGCGGCTTCGCCGGCGTTCAGGCGCGCTGCCGGCTTGCGGTAGTAGTGCTGGGCCGCGGCCTCGGCGCCGAAGACGCCTTCGCCCCACTCGACGTGGTTCAGGTAGAGCTCCAGGATGCGCTGCTTGCTCAGCAGCTTCTCCAGCATGTAGGCCAGGGCGAACTCCTGTCCCTTGCGCAGCAGGGTGCGTTCGCCCGAGAGCAACAGGTTCTTGGCCAGCTGCTGGGTGATGGTGGAGCCACCGACGATCTTGGGGGGACGCAAGGTGCGCGCGCCGTTGGCCGCCAGCTTCGTGACCTGCTCCTCGGCCGCTGCGTTCTTCTGCCAGGCTTTTTCCATGGCATCCCAGTCCACGCCTTCGTGCCAGGCAAAGCTGTCGTCTTCCGAGGCGATCACGGCGCGTTTGAGATGGTCGGAAATCTGCGTGTAGTCCACCCACTGCTGGCGCCAGCGCAGGCTGCCATTCTCACCCAGGATGCGCCAGGCTTCGGAGCGCTCGAAGGTGGTGGACTGCGGGGCGGTCACCGCCATCAGTGCGATGCGTGCGACGAAAAAGAGCTGCAGCGCCAGCAGGGCGACGAGCAGCAGGACGAACCAGCGCAGCACGGCTTTCATGTCGGTTTTCAGGGCGCGCTGAGGCGCGTTTCCAGGGTTTCGTTGCGCGAGAACTTGAAGCGCGAGACCACCACGATCTGATCGGCTTCCTTGCGCATGTCCTGGGTGAAGCGGCCAAACGGCGCGGCCGCGCGGGCAATGGCTTCGGCGCGGCGGTCCAGCACACGGTTGCCCGAGCTCTCGGCGATCTCGGTGGAGACCACCAGGCCCTGGCGGTCCACCGTCACCACCATGGTCAGTTCGCCATAGAGTTTCTTGCCACCCGAGGCGGGGAAGTTCTCGGTGCCCTTGTCCTCGATGGCGCGGCGCAGGCGGTCGTAGTAGATGGCATAGGCCTCTTCACGCGTGGAGGGGCCGATGTAGCGCTTGCGCGGTTTCTGGCTGTCCTGCTTGATGCGGCGCTCGATCTCGGCCAGCTGTTTGAGCAGCAGGCGGCGTTTGGCCTCCTGCGCGGCCTGTTCGTTGCTGGGCCTGGCCTGCTTGGGGTCCGGCAGGGGCAGGGCGGCGAGCTGCTGGCGCACCTGGGCCAGCAGCATGGTCTGCTGCTTCTGCAGTTGCTGCATCCGCTTCTGCGACTCCTCTTCCAGCGTGTCACCGCTGTCGGAGAGCTGGGTCGAGGGCAGGGGGCTGGTGGCGCGGCCACGCTCGGCCTCACCACCGCCCGCCAGGCTGGTCTGGGCAATCGCCAGCGCCTTGTCCGGGCGGGCGTTACCGCGCGCATTGACCAGGATGACTTCCAGCGGCGTGTCGCGGAAGGCGCGCTCGATCGCATCGGGGTCGACAAAGCGCACCGTCAGCAGCACCGCATGCACGGCGACGGAGATGCCGATGGCGTATTCGAGAGTGCTGAACTTGCGCAGTTTCACGAGGACGGATTATCCCCTGAAGCCTCGGCGGCGGGCGTCTCGGATTCGTTGACATCGACCGCAATCGCGATGGGGCCGGCGGCCAGGTGTTCGGCCTCGGCGTCCTCGGCTTCCTCCTCTTCCATCGGGGCCGCCTCGGCGTCGAGCCGCTCCAGCACCGTGCCGCTGACGTCCAGCGCTACCTCGTCGATGTTGCCCAGCCTGACCAGCACGCGTGCGCCGCGCGGCAGGCCCTGCGCGCCCATCACCGGCAGCACCAGTGGCAGGGTGTCGGCGCGCGCCAGGTTGTCCTTGAAGACCGTGGCTTCCAGCTCGGTGATGCCCCGCTGCTGCAGGTACTTCAGCGTCCAGTAGCGTTCGATGGTGGCCTGGTAGCCGTTGTAGGTGCTGTAGGCGGCGTCGAAGCCCGAGATGATGGAGAACAGGTCCGCATCCTTGGGCTTGAAGGGCGCGGCCAGCGCGGCCGTCTTGCCGTGGCGCGCGCAGGCGATGATCTGCCACTGGTTCACCAGGTCCGTATAACGACGCAGCGGTGAGGTGCTCCAGGCATAACTTTTCACGCCGAGGCCGGCGTGCGGCAGGGCTTTGGTGCCCATGCGCACCTTCATGCCCGGTGCGAGGGAAGCCTGGCTGCGGTAGATGGCCGGCACGCCGAGCTCGCCCAGCCACTGGCCCCAGGTGCTGTTGGCCAGGATCATGGCTTCGGCCACCATCAGGTCCAGCGGGGCGCCGCGGCTGCGGGTGCCGATCTGCACCTGCTCGCTGCCCTGTGGCTCGGCGCCCTCGTTGCCCACGAGCTTGAAGGTGTAGTCCGGGCGGTTGAAGGTCTCGGGTTTGCCGCGTACCACTTCACGCTGGGCCTTGAGGTGGCGCGCCAGGCGGTGCAGGAAAGCCAGTTCGGTGCGCAGGCCGGCGCTCAGGTGGTCCGGGTCGGGGGTCGCGTGTTTGAAAGACAGGTCTTCCAGCCAGGCGGTGGTGACCACCCCATCGATCTGGTCATGGCGCAGGTTGTGCGCGATCGGGACGCATTCCAGGCGCGTGTCGTGGCCCAGCACCTCCAGTGAGTCTTCCTTGAAGGCCACGTAGAGCGAGACCGCCGGGCAGGCGCGCCCTTCCTGCAGGGTGTAGCGCTGCACCACCTCGTCCGGCAGCATGGTGATCTTGTAGCCCGGCATATAGACCGTGGACAGGCGGGCGCGGCTGACGTTGTCGATGGGGTCGCCGCGCTGCACGGCCAGGCCCGGGGCGGCGATGTGGATGCCCACGGTGACGGTGCCCGTGCCCAGGCCCTGCACGGAGAGCGCGTCGTCGATCTCGGTGGTGGCCGAATCGTCGATGGAATAGGCCTGGACGCTGGCCAAGGGCAGCTCATCCTTGATCTCGGGCGCCACGAGCGCCGGGAAACCATAGCCCTTGGGGAAATTCTCGAACAGGAAACGGCGCCAGTGGAACTGGTAGGGCGAGTCGATGGCGCCGGCCTTCTGCAGCAGGTCCAGCGGCGCGAGGTGCGTGGCGCGCGAGGCCTCGACCACGGCCTTGTACTCAGGCGCGTTCTTGTCGGGCTTGAAGAGGATCTTGTAGAGCTGCTCGCGGATGGGCTGCGGGCACTCGCCGCGGCCCAGGGCCTGCGCCCACTCGACGATCTGCTCCTGGATCAGGCGCTTTTTCTCGATGGCGGCCAGCGCCTGCTGGATGATCTCGGCCGGCGCCTTCTTGTAGCGCCCCTTGCCGGCGCGGCGGAAGTAGTGCGGCGCCTCGTGCAGGCGCAAGAGCGTGCCGGCCTGCTGGGGCAGCGTGGGCGGGTCCTGGAAATAGACGGCGGCCAGGTCGGCAAAGCCGAAATCGTCTTCGGGCGCGAATTCCCAGGCCAGGTCCAGCTCGATGCTCTCGCTCAGGGCCTGGGCCGCGCCCAGCAGTTCGGCCGGCGCCGGCTTCTCGAACTTGAGCAGCACGTTGGCGGTCTTGACCTTGACGCGCTTGCCGGATTCCAGCTCCACTTGCAGCGAAGCTTCCGCTTCGGACAGGATACGCCCGGCGAGGAATTTGCCGGCTTCATCGAACAATGCATGCATAAGCCCGATTGTCCCAGCAAATGCTGGCAGCCTCAGCTGGCCAGATCGAGAAAGGCCAGCACCTCATCGAGGTGGTCGGCAAATTCAGTGATGGCGTGGTTGCTGCCTTCCAGCAGTCGCATGTGCGCGCCCCGGTAGTGGGCGCTCATTTCCCGCCAGTCCAGCACCTCGTCGCCCTTGGCGATCAGGGCGTAATAACGGTCGGGGTTCGTGATGGCGGGCACGGCCAGGGCGCGCAGTTCGTCCACATAGGCGGCCTTGAACTCGAAGCTCTCCTGCGGCTCGTGCCAGCTCGGGTGCACGCCCACCTGGGTCGCCAGGTCGCGGGCCGCAAACACGGCCGGGTTGAGCACGGCGGCACGGCAGCCGGTCTGTTCGGCCACCCAGCTGGCATAAAAACCGCCCAGGGAAGAACCGATGACCGCCATGCGCCTGCGCGGCCAGTTGGCGATGCCCTGCATGACCCTGTCCATGGCCTCGCGCGGCGAGGGCGGCAGCTGCGGACACCAGAGCGTCACGCCCGGGTGCCGCTGCGCGATGCGCTCTTGCACCAGCTGAGCCTTGGTCGAGCGCGGCGAGGAGCGGAATCCGTGCAGGTAGAGCAGATGGGTGGCAGGCATGGGGTCGGGGGTGAATAAGTCACGACGGATCGTAAAGGATGGCGCCGCATCCCATGAACATGGGAGGGGCCGGCGTGGGCAGGGCCGACAGCAGCGGCTATGCTCTGCCTGAACCGTGAGTGGAGAGGTCGACAGGTCTATGCAAGTGTGGCGTGTACTGGTGGTTGAAGACGATACGCAGATGCGGGAATTTTTCACCGCCAGCGTCTCACGCTGCGCGGGCCTGCAACTGGTGGGGGCGGTGGGCTCGGTGGCCGAGGCCCGGGCCTGGCTGGACAACGATGCCAACATGGTCGACGTGCTGTTGACCGATCTGGGCCTGCCTGACGGCAGCGGGCTGGAGGTGATACGCCACGCCACGCGCCTGCATCCGCGCTGCGAGCCGCTGGTGATCTCCCTGTTCGGCGACGAGGACAACGTGCTGGCCAGCATCGAAGCTGGCGCCCTGGGCTACATCCACAAGGACTCGGCGCCGGACGATATCGCCCAGACCATCCTGGAGATGAAGGACGGGGCCTCGCCGATCTCGCCCATGATTGCCCGCAAAGTGCTGGCCAAGTACGCCAGCCGCGTGCGCCCGGGCGAGGCCATGGCCGTGCCGGAGCCGGTCGTTCCCGCCAGGTCGGCGGTCGAGGGGCCGCTGCTGTCGCCGCGCGAGCACGAGGTGCTGATGCTGATCGCGCGCGGCTTCTCCTATGCCGAGATCGCGCGCCTGCAGTCGGTCAGCGTGCACACGGTGCAGACCCACATCAAGAACCTGTACTCCAAGCTCTCGGTGCATTCCAAGAACGAGGCGGTTTTCGAGGCCTCGCGCCTGGGCCTGTTGCCACCGCGGGGCTGAGGCATGGAGATGCTGCGCAGGCTGGGAGGGTTCTTGCTGCTGTGGGGCCTGCTGCTGCCGGCGCAGGCGGAACTGCTGGAGCTGCGCCGGGCATACGTGAGCACGGTGGTCGCCGGCGATCTGGTGGAGCGTGAAACCAGCCTGCCCTACAACTGGGATCGCCAGCACGGTGGCCAAGCTGGGGTGGCCGTGTTTGAAATTCCCCTCCAGATGCAGCAGCCGCCGGCCGAGCCCTATGCGGTGTATTTCTCCAGGGTGGGCAACCGCGCCGAGATATGGCTCAACGGCATTCTGTTGTCGCGTTTCGGTGATCTGGACCGGCCCAATCGGGAGGATTACGCCAAGGCGCCGCAGTACGTGCTGATCCCGGCCCAGCTGCTGCAACGCGACAACCTGTTCCGCATCATCGTGCATGGCGATGGCGGGCGCCGCGGCGGACTCTCCAGCATGTTGGTCGGCCCGGAGGTCGAGGTGCGCGAGCATTACCACTCGGTCTATCGCTGGCTGGTCAACGGCTCCATCGCCGTGTCGGTCTTCAGTCTGGTGGTGGGCGTGATCGCCCTGCTGCTGTGGGTGACCCAGGTCGAGTCCGTGCCGGGCACCCAGCCGCGTCGTGTCGGCCTGTACCTGAGCGCCGGCATCGCCGAGATGTGCTGGATGCTGCGCCTGTCCGACACGGCCCTGACCGACCCGCCGCTGGCCTGGCCCTGGTGGGGCGTGCTGCAGACCCTGGCCTATGCGGGCTGGTTCTGCGGCTCCGCCCTGTTCTGCCACTACGTCGCGGGTTGGCATCGGCATGCCTCCATGCGCTGGGTGCGGGCCATGGTGTGGGCCTTGATGCTCACGTCGGCGCCGGCCGCCTGGCTGGCGTACACCCGGAACAACGACGTCTACCTGACCGGCTGGTATGGCTTTGCCACTTTTCTCTTTATCGCCTATGCCGCGGTCTATTTCTGGGGCTCCGTGCGCAAGCCGACCACCGAGCACGTGCTGGTGGCCGCCGCCGGCGTGTTCAATGTGCTGGTGGGTTTCCGCGACTGGCTCGTGATACGCGCCAGCAACAACTTCAGCGAAATCTCCTGGATGCGTTACTCCTCGGTGTTGTTCGGGCTGGCGCTGGGTTACATCGTGATCACGCGCTTTCGCGAAGCCAGTGCCCAGGCGCGTGACCTGATGGACAACATGGCGGCCAAGGTGCATGAGAAGGAACGGGCACTGGCGGCCAGCTACCAGCAGCTCGAGCAGCTGGCGCGCGAACAGGAGCGTGCGGCTGAGCGCACCCGCATCCTGCGTGACATGCATGACGGCGTGGGCTCGCACATCAGTGCAGCCATCCGCCAGCTGCAGTCGGGCAAGGCCAGTGACGAGGACCTGCTGCAGACCCTGCGCGATTCGCTGGACCAGCTCAAGCTCTCCATCGACGCCATGAACCTGACGCCGGGCGACCTCACCACCCTGCTGGCCAACCTGCGCTATCGCCTGGAGCCGCGTTTCAAGGCCTCCGACATTGCCCTGGCCTGGGACGTGGACCTGCTGCCGCCGCTGGCGCGCCTGGATGGCAAGGCCATGCGCCAGCTGCAGTTCATGGTTTTCGAGGCCCTCTCCAATGTCTTGCAACACGCACAGGCCAGCGAGTTGCGCATCGAGTTGCGCGCCTGCCCTGGGGGCGGGGCCCGGCTGCGCGTGATCGACAACGGCCGTGGCTTCGATCCCGAGCGGGTGCTGCGCAAGGGCTTGGCCTCATTGCGTGAGCGCGCCGCCGCCATCGGGGTGGTGCTGGAGGTCAGCAGCGAGCCCGGCCGCACGGTGGTGGAAATCCTGATCGTCTAGCCGGCGACTGTGGCGCATTGGCGGGATAATGCGCACCATGCCGGTCATCTTTGAACGCCCCACCTTGATGCAGCGCGCCATGCCCTGGTTCCAGGGTTTTGACGGGCCCCTGGCCTTTGTCGTGTTCATGCTGGCGGGTATCGGCCTGCTGACCATGTACTCCTCGGGCTACGACCACGGCACGCGCTTCATGGACCACGGCCGCAACATGCTGATTGCCGGTTTCATCATGTTCGTGGTGGCCCAGGTGCCGCCGCAGCGGCTGATGAGTTTTGCCGTGCCCCTGTATGTGCTGGGCGTGACGCTGCTGATCGCGGTCGCCATCTTCGGCATCACCAAGAAGGGCGCCCGGCGCTGGATCAACGTGGGGGTGGTGATCCAGCCCAGCGAGATTCTCAAGATTGCCGTGCCGCTGATGCTGGCCTGGTGGTTCCAGAAGCGTGAAGGCCAGTTGCGGCCCCTGGATTTCCTGGTGGCAGGCGCCCTGCTGCTCTTGCCCGTGGGCCTGATCATCAAGCAGCCGGACCTGGGCACCGCCCTGCTGGTGCTGGCGGCGGGCGTTTCGGTGATCTTCTTTGCCGGCCTGAGCTGGCGGCTGATCGTGCCCCCGGTGTTGCTGGGGCTGATCGCTGTGCTGCTGCTGATCATCTTCGAGTCCGACCTGTGCGCGTCCGGCGTGCGCTGGCCGCTGCTGCACGACTACCAGCAGCAACGCATCTGCACCCTGCTCGACCCCTGGCGCGACCCTCTGGGCAAGGGCTTCCACATCATCCAGGGCATGATCGCCATCGGCTCGGGCGGCGTGCTGGGCAAGGGGTATATGCAGGGCACGCAGACGCACCTGGAATTCATTCCCGAGCGCACCACCGACTTCATCTTCGCGGCCTACTCCGAGGAGTTCGGCCTGCTGGGCAACCTGATCCTGCTGGGGGCCTTTCTCTTCCTGGTGCTGCGTTGCCTGGCCATCGCCATGGAGGCGCCTACGCTGTTCGCGCGCCTGCTGGCCGGTGCCATCACCATGATCTTCTTCACCTACGCCTTCGTGAACATGGGCATGGTCAGCGGCATCCTGCCGGTGGTGGGCGTGCCGCTGCCCTTCATCAGCTACGGCGGCACCGCCATGGTCACCCTGGGCCTGGGCCTGGGCATGCTGATGTCCATCGCCAAGTCCAAGCGCCTGATCCAGTCATGACGTCGCTGCCGGTGCCCTACCCCGTGGCCGTGGTGGGTGTCGGCAATATGGGCGGCGCCATGGCGGCGCGCCTGCTCGCCCAGGGCTGGCCGGTCCAGGTGCACGACATCGATCCCCAGAGGCACGCCGCGTTGATCGCCGTGGGCGCCACGGCCCATGCCAGCCCGGCGCAGGCGGCTTCGGGCTGCACGGCGGTGATCGTCTGCGTGGTCGACGCCACGCAGTGCGAGCAGGTGCTGTTCGGCCCCCTGGGCCTGGCCGGGGTGATGCGACCCGGCAGCATGGTGATGCTGTGCCCGACCATTGCCCCGCAGGACACCGAATCCCTGGCCGGGCGCCTGGCCCGGCATGGCATCGAGGTGCTGGACGCGCCCATGTCCGGTGGCCCGGCCCGGGCGCGTGAAGGCAGCATGAGCCTGATGCTGGCGGGTCCCGACCAACTGGTTGCCCGGCACGACGCCCTGCTGAACGCGCTGTCTTCGCGCATCTTCCGCATCAGCGAGCGGGTGGGCGACGGTGCCCGCACCAAGCTGGTCAACAACCTGGCCGCCGGCATCAACCTGGTGGCCGCCGCCGAGGTGCTGGCGATGGCGCGCGCCATGGGCCTGGAGCTGGGGCGCACGCTGGACGTGATCGAGCAGTCCAGCGGCCAGAGCTGGATCGGCTCGGACCGCATGCGCCGGGCCATCGCCGGGGACTATGCGCCGCGTGCCCACATGACCTTGCTGGAGAAGGACACCCACCTGGCCCTGCAGGCCGCGCAGGCGGCCGGCTACAGCGGGCCGCTGGGCGCCGCGGCAGCCCAGGTGTTTGCCCGCGCCAGTGCAGCCGGCCTGGCCGACCTGGATGATGCGGCCCTGCTGCGCTGGCTGGAAGGGCCGTCCTAGGGAAGGTCTGAACAAGTTCCGCCATGCGCGTTCGAGTCAAAAACGGGATGATTTGACCGCCAACACCACGCAGCGTGTGCTGCAGCACACGCAAGAGGTTTGGTGGGCAAAGGGCCCGTTTTTGGCCGAACCCCTTCGGGGGCGCGGTTTTGCGGGCGATCCGCTTCGTTGCAAAACCAGGCAATCCGTCCAGGATTGCCTTGGGTTTTGCGCCTTGCGGCTCATCCCGCAAAATCACGCCGCGCGCGGCGCGACTTGTTCAGACCTTCCCTAGCCCCTACACCCCTGTTGGGGATGGGCCCGTCCTACAATGACCTCATGATTTCACGCGAACCCACCCTGGAGCGCCTGGCTGTTGCCCGCGAACTCCTGCTCACGCCCTTCGGCCTGGACGAGTCGCACCTGCTGCGCGCCCTGTCCGAGATCCGCGCGCACAAGGTGGACGACGCCGACCTCTACTTCCAGTACACCCGCAGCGAAGGCTGGAGCCTGGAAGAGGGCATCGTCAAGACCGGTTCCTTCTCCATCGACCAGGGCGTGGGCGTGCGCGCCGTCAGCGGCGAGAAGACCGCTTTCGCTTACTCCGATGACATTTCCGAGGCCTCCCTGCTCGACGCCGCGCGTACCGTGCGCACCATCGCCAGTGCCGGCCAGTCGGCCCGCGTGAAGGCCGCGACGCAGAAAATCGCCGGTTCGCGCTCGCTCTATCCGGGTACGGACCCCATCGCCACGCTGGACAGCACGGCCAAGGTGGCGCTGCTGGAGAAGGTGGAGAAGCTGGCCCGCGCCAAGGACCCGCGCGTGGCGCAGGTCATGGCCGGCCTGGCGGGCGAGTACGACGTGGTGCTGGTGGCCCGTGCCGACGGCACGCTGGCGGCCGACGTGCGTCCCCTGGTGCGCCTGAGCGTGACGGTGATCGCCGAACAGGCGGGCCGGCGTGAGATGGGTTCTTCGGGCGGTGGCGGCCGTTTCGGCCTGGCCTATTTCGATGAGGCCATGATTCACCAGTACGTGAACGAGGCCGTCAACGCGGCCCTGACCAACCTCGAGTCGCGTCCGGCCCCGGCCGGCGACATGACCGTGGTGCTCGGCCCGGGCTGGCCCGGCGTGCTGCTGCACGAGGCCATCGGCCACGGACTGGAGGGCGACTTCAACCGCAAGGGCTCCAGCGCGTTTGCCGGCCGCATCGGCCAGCGCGTGGCCGCCAAGGGTGTGACCGTGCTGGACGACGGCACCATTGCCGACCGCCGTGGCTCGCTCAACGTCGATGACGAGGGCAACCCGACCCAGCGCAACGTGCTGATCGAGGACGGCATCCTCAAGGGTTACATCCAGGACTCCCTGAACGCCCGCCTGATGAAAACCGGCCCCACCGGCAACGGCCGGCGCGAGAGTTACGCTCACATCCCGATGCCTCGCATGACCAACACCTACATGCTGGGCGGCGACAAGGCGCCCGAGGAAATCGTGGCCAGCATCGAGCGCGGCCTGTACGCCCCCAACTTCGGTGGCGGCCAGGTCGACATCACTTCGGGCAAGTTCGTGTTCTCGGCCAGCGAGGCCTACTGGGTCGAGAAGGGCAAGATCCAGTACCCGGTCAAGGGTGCCACCCTGGTGGGCAACGGCCCCGATGCGCTGACCCGTGTGACCATGATCGGCAACGACATGCGCCTGGACAGCGGCGTGGGCACCTGCGGCAAGGAAGGCCAGAGCGTGCCGGTGGGTGTGGGCCAGCCCACGCTGCGTATCGAGGGCTTGACGGTCGGCGGCACGGCCTGAGCCCGGCTGCCGCAGGCCCCGCCATTTCCTGTGCTATATTGAACGCCATGGTTTCGACCCGTTCCTACTTTTTTGGCTACTTTTGGTTCTCAAGCGCCGCTGGCGGAAGAGAGTTCTGAACGTACCCTGAAGAAACGTACCGAATTCCAAAACCCGCCGGCCCCGCCGGCGGTTTTTTTTTGCCCGTCCACAGATTTCAAACCAGTTCAAGGAGAGACACGATGACGACCCAAGCCCCCGCGACCAGCACCGACGCCTGGTATGCGCATCCCGGTGACAAGACCAGCCGCACCGACGATCAACGCATCAAGGACATCACCGTGTTGCCCCCGCCCGAACATCTCATCCGTTTTTTCCCCATCAGCGGCACGCCCGTGGAGAGCCTGATCTCCCACACGCGCCACGCCATCCACAACATCATGGCCGGCAAGGACGACCGCCTGCTGGTCATCATCGGTCCCTGCTCCATCCACGACCCGGCCGCCGCGGTGGAGTACGCGCGTCGTCTGAAGGAGCAGCGCGAGAAGTACAAGGACACGCTGGAGATCGTGATGCGCGTCTACTTCGAGAAGCCGCGCACCACCGTGGGCTGGAAGGGCCTGATTAACGACCCCTACCTGGATGAGAGCTACCGCATCGACGAGGGCCTGCGCATCGCGCGCCAGCTGCTGATCGAGATCAATCGCCTGGGCCTGCCGGCCGGCAGCGAGTTCCTGGACGTGATCTCGCCGCAGTACATCGGCGACCTGATCGCCTGGGGCGCCATCGGTGCCCGCACCACGGAAAGCCAGGTGCACCGCGAGCTGGCCTCGGGTCTGAGCGCGCCGATCGGTTTCAAGAACGGTACCGACGGCAACATCCGCATCGCCACCGACGCCATCCAGGCGGCAGCACGCGGCCACCACTTCCTGTCAGTGCACAAGAACGGCAAGGTCGCCATCGTGCAGACCAATGGCAACAAGGATTGCCACGTCATCCTGCGCGGCGGGAAGGCCCCGAACTATGACGCGGCCAGCGTGGCCGCGTCCTGCAAGGAGCTGGAGGCCGCCAAGCTGCCCGCCACGCTGATGGTGGACTGCAGCCACGCCAACAGCAGCAAGCAGCACGAAAAGCAGCTGGAGGTGGCGCGCGACATCGGCCAGCAGATCGCTGGCGGTTCACGCAGCATCTTCGGCGTGATGGTCGAGAGCCACCTCAACGCCGGCGCGCAGAAGTTCACGCCGGGCAAGGACGATGCAGGCAAGCTGGAGTACGGCAAGAGCATCACCGACGCCTGCCTGGGCTGGGACGATTCCATCCAGGCCCTGCAGGTCTTGTCCGACGCAGTGAAGGCACGGCGCTCGCGCTGAATGCCGCGCTGGCTTGAGGTGCTACGTTTTTTGTAGCGATTCAAGCAGCTTCTGGTGCACGCCACCGAAGCCGCCATTGCTCATGCACAGGATGTGGTCGCCCGGGCGGGCCGCGGCGACCACCTGCTGCACCAGTTCATCGATGCTGTCGGCCACCTGGGCGCGTGCGCCCATGGGGGCCAGCGCCTCGCGCGCGTCCCAGCCCAGCCCGCCGCCGTGGCAGAAGGCCAGGTCGGTGTCTTCCAGGCTCCAGGGCAGCTGGGCCTTCATGGTGCCGAGCTTCATGGTGTTGCTGCGCGGCTCGAAGACGGCCAGGATGCGCGCTTGCGGCCCGACCTTGCGACGCAGGCCGTCCACGGTGGTGCGGATGGCCGTGGGGTGGTGGGCGAAGTCGTCGTAGACGGTGATGCCCTTGACCGTGCCGCGCACTTCCATGCGGCGTTTGACGTTCTGGAAGTCCGCCAGGGCGCGCGCTGCCACCTCCGGCGCCACACCCACGTGTTCGGCCGCGGCGATGGCGGCCAGCGCGTTGAGCTGGTTGTGCACGCCGGTCAGCGCCCACTGCACGCGGGCCACCGGCCGACCCTGCTGCTGCACCTCGAAGTCATGGGGTTCGCCGCGCGCGCTGAAGTCGCTGACCGCTGCGCCGAAGCTGCGTTGCTCGCTCCAGCAGCCGGCGTTCAGCACGCGCGTCAGGCTTTCTTCCAGCCCGTTGACCACGACCCGGCCCGAGCCCGGCACCGTGCGCACCAGGTGATGGAACTGGCGCTCGATGGCGGCCAGGTCATCGAAGATGTCGGCGTGGTCGAACTCCAGGTTGTTCAGGATGGCGGTGCGCGGGCGGTAGTGCACGAACTTGCTGCGCTTGTCGAAGAAGGCAGTGTCGTATTCGTCAGCTTCGATCACGAACAGCGGCCGCTGGCCAGCTGCAACTGGGCCACCCAGCCGGGCCGAGATGCCGAAATTCATGGGCACACCGCCAACCAGAAAACCGGGCTGGCGACCCGCCACTTCCAGGATCCAGGCCAGCATGGAGGTGGTGGTGGTCTTGCCGTGGGTACCGGCCACGGCCAGCACATGGCGGCCCTGCAGCACGTGCTCCGCCAGCCATTGCGGGCCGCTGGTGTAGGGCACGCCGGCTTCCAGGATGGCTTCCATCAGCGGAAACTTCGGGCTGCCGTCGGCCGTGCGGGCGCGGCTGACGACGTTGCCGATCACGTACATGTCGGGCTGCAGGCTCATCTGCTCGGCACCGAAGCCTTCGATCAGGTCGATGCCCAGCGCCCGCAGCTGGTCGCTCATGGGCGGGTAGACGCCGGCATCGCAGCCGGTGACCTTGTGGCCCGCCTCGCGGGCGAGGGCGGCCAGTCCCCCCATGAAGGTGCCGCAGATGCCGAGGATATGAATATGCATCGGGCGATTCTAGGGTCTGGTCCTGCGGCCACTGTGGGGATTGGGCTCGAGGAGCACAATCCGGCCTGTGAATGTTCAGGAAGAAATTGCCGCGGTTGCGGCCCAGATGGTGGTGGACGAGGGCCTGGAGTACGGCCCGGCCAAGCGCCGTGCCGTGAAGCAGTTGGGCCTGCCGCAGCGCGCGCCCTTGCCCGACAACGATGCAGTCGAGGATGCGGTGCGCGAATACATTGCGCTGTTCTGTGCCGACACCCAGCCGGCCGAGCTGCAGGCCCTGCGCCGACTGGCCCTGCTCTGGATGGAGCGGCTGGAGCGCTTCCGGCCGCATCTGAGCGGGGCGGTCTGGCATGGCACGGCGACGCGCCTGTCCGATATCTATCTCCAGCTGTTCTGTGAGGACGAGAAGTCGGCCGAGATCGAACTGATCGACCAGGGCGTGGCCTACCAGCCGCGCACCGTGACCGGCCTGCACCGGGAGCCCGTCGAAGCCCTGAGCTTCCATGCCCCTTGCCGCGAACTGGGTGAGACGATCGGGGTACATTTGATGGTCCATGACCTGGACGATCTGCGCGGCGCCCTGCTGCGTGACAGCAAGAACCGTACGCCACGTGGGGATTTGTCGGCGGTACGGCGACTTTTGAGTGAAGTAGAAAACCGTTGAGGAATTTTGTGGAGCAGAAAAGCAGCAACTCCCCGAAGCGCCGACGCGCCCTCTATGCCATGGCGGCAGCCGTGGCCGGGCTGGCTGGCGCGGGGCTGGCTTGGTGGCGCTATGCGCCGGCACCGCTGGATCAGGCGACCGCCCTGCAACTCTGGGATCTGGAATTTGACACACCGGCCGGCTCCCGCCTTGCGCTCAGCAGCCTGCGTGGGCGCCCCCTGCTGATCAATTTCTGGGCCACCTGGTGCCCGCCCTGTGTTGAGGAATTGCCTTTATTGAACGCTTTCTTTGAAGAAAACAAGGCCAAAGGCTGGCAAGTTGTTGGAATTGCCGTCGACAAGCTTGAGCCGGTGAAGGCCTTCCTGCAACGTCAGCCCCTGGCTTTCCCGGTGGCCCTGGCGGGAATGGAGGGCCTGACGCTCAGCAAAACACTGGGCAATCAGGTGGGTGGATTGCCTTTTACGGTGCTGGTCGGTGCCGATGGGGGCATCCTGAACCGTAAAATCGGCAAGCTTTCCGCCCGCGATCTGACGCTCTGGCGCGAACTGAAATAGTGGTCGCCAGATCGCTTATGATGGCGCCCGGCCATGCCCGGGCAATCGAATTCGCCGTAGATGGCTGGAAATTGCTACCAATTGTTCTAAATTGGAGCAACATTGAATAACGATGTTGGAGATCCCATGGATTTGCGAAAACTCAAGACCCTGATCGATCTGGTGTCTGACTCGAACGTGTCGGAACTTGAAATCACCGAAGCCGAAGGCAAGGTGCGTATTGTCAAGGGTGGCGGTGCCATGGTTCAGAGCTATCAGATGCCGATGGCACAGGCCATGCCTGCACCCCTGGCGGCTGCTCCGGCCGTCGCACCGGCTCCGGCAGCTGCTGCGCCGGCCCCCAGTGGCCATGCCGTCAAGTCGCCCATGGTCGGCACCTTCTACCGCTCGGCCTCGCCCGGCGCCAAGGCCTTCGTGGAAGTGGGCCAGGCCGTCAAGCAGGGCGAGACGATCTGCATCATCGAGGCCATGAAGATCCTCAACGAGATCGAAGCCGACAAGGCCGGCACCATCACGCAGATCCTGTGCGAGAACGGCCAGGCCGTGGAGTACGGACAGCCCCTGTTCATCGTCGAATAAGGCTGTCACCCCATGTTCAAGAAGATCCTGGTGGCCAACCGGGGAGAGATCGCTCTCCGGATCCAGCGCGCCTGCCGCGAGCTGGGTATCAAGGCGGTGATGGTCTATTCCGAGGCCGACCGCGAAGCCAAGTACGTCAAGCTGGCCGAAGAGGCTGTCTGCATCGGCCCGGCGCCTTCGGCCCAGAGCTACCTCAGCATGCCAGCCATCATCTCGGCCGCCGAGGTGACGGATGCCGAGGCCATCCACCCCGGCTATGGCTTCCTCAGCGAGAACGCCAACTTTGCCGAACGTGTGGAGCAAAGCGGCTTCCAGTTCATCGGCCCGACCCCCGAGTCCATCCGCATCATGGGCGACAAGGTCTCGGCCAAGCAGGCCATGATCAAGGCCGGCGTGCCCTGCGTGCCGGGTTCCGAGGGCGAACTGCCCGACGATCCGACCCAGATCAAGCGCATCGCCAAGAGCGTGGGCTACCCGGTCATCATCAAGGCTGCCGGTGGCGGCGGTGGGCGCGGCATGCGCGTGGTGCATACCGAGGCGGCGCTGGTCAATGCCGTGCAGATGACCAAGGCTGAGGCCGGTGCGGCCTTCAACAACCCGGCCGTCTATATGGAGAAGTTCCTGGAGAACCCGCGCCATGTGGAGATCCAGATCCTGGCCGACAAGCACAAGAACGCCGTCTACCTGGGTGAGCGCGACTGCTCCATGCAGCGGCGTCACCAGAAGATCATCGAGGAAGCGCCGGCGCCCGGCATTCCGCGCAAGCTGATCGAGAAGGTGGGCGAGCGCTGCGTCGCCGCCTGCAAGAAGATCGGCTACCGTGGTGCGGGCACCTTCGAGTTCCTTTACGAGAACGGCGAGTTCTACTTCATCGAGATGAACACGCGCGTGCAGGTGGAACACCCGGTGACCGAGATGATCACGGGTGTGGACATCGTCAAGACCCAGATCATGGTGGCGGCTGGCGAGAGGCTGCCCTTCACCCAGAAGGACATCGTGATCCGCGGCCACGCGATCGAGTGCCGCATCAACGCCGAAGATCCCTACAAGTTCACGCCCTCGCCGGGCCGCATCACCATGTGGCACGCGCCGGGCGGCCCGGGTGTGCGTGTCGATTCGCACGTCTATACCAACTACTTCGTGCCGCCGAACTACGACTCCATGGTCGGCAAGATCATCACGCACGGTGACACGCGCGAGCAGGCCATGGCCCGCATGAGCACGGCCCTGGCCGAGACCCTGGTCGAGGGCATCAGCACCAACATCCCGCTGCACCGCGAGCTGATGGCCGATGCCAAGTTCATGACGGGCGGCACCAACATCCACTACCTCGAAGAGTGGATGCGGCACCATAAGAGATGACCCCCTGAGGCGCTGACGCGCCTTCCCCCTGCTCAACCTGCGGTGGCAGGGGGACGCTCCCAGTGGCCCGGCGAAGCCGGTTCCACGGGAGCCTGCGAATTTTCAACCTGCGCCGCCACTTTATGTACGAACTTCGTTTGCTGTGTCCCCAGGATCGGGTTGAGGTCCTGGGCGAGGCGCTGGACGCGTTGGATGCCCTGAGCGTCAGCGTCGAGGATGCGGATGCCCAGACCGACGCCGAGCAGGCCCTGTTCGGCGAGCCGGGCATGCCGCCGCCCGCCGAGGGCTGGCAGCGCTCGCGCGTGCTGGCGCTCTTTCCCACGCGCGCAGCAGCCGACGAGGCGGCGGTACTGCTGCAGGCCCAGGATTTCTTCACCGATTGCCGCCTGCTGGGCGTGGCCGAGGTGCCCGAGCAGGACTGGGTGCGCCTGACGCAGTCGCAGTTCGCGCCGGTGGACATCACCCCCGATTTCTGGATCGTGCCCACCTGGCACGAGCCGCCCGCGCAGGCGAAGACCATCATCCGGCTCGATCCGGGGCTGGCCTTCGGTACCGGCACCCATCCGACGACCCGCATGTGCCTGCGCTGGATTGCCCGCCATGGTGCCCAGGGCCTGGGTCGTGTGCTGGACTACGGTTGCGGCTCGGGCATCCTGGCCATCGGTGCCGCCAAGTTCGGCGCCCGCGAGATCGATGCCGTGGACATCGACGAGGCGGCCGTGGATTCGACCCGTCTGAACGCCGAGGCCAATGGCGTGACACTCCGCGCCGGCCAGTCCGAGTTGGCCCAAGGCACCTACCAGACCGTGCTGGCCAATATCCTGGCCACGCCGCTCAAGGTGCTGGCGCCCTTGCTGTGTTCGCATGTGGCGCCCGGTGGTGCGCTCGTGCTGGCGGGCATCCTGGAGCGCCAGGCCCAGGAGCTCCAGCTGGCCTACGCGCCGTACGCCGAACTCCGCGTGACCGATGCCGAAGACGGCTGGATCCTGATGACCGCCACCCTCTAGAGCCTGTTCACGGCTCTACAATCGGGCACCCATGAGCCTGATCACACGCTGCCCCGCTTGCCAGACGATGTTCAAGGTCGTGCCGGACCAGTTGCGCATTTCCGAAGGCTGGGTGCGTTGCGGCAAGTGTGAGGAAATCTTCGACGCCTCGGCGCACATGCAGGAAGCGGTGCTGCCGCAGGGCGGCGCCGCAGACGTGCCAGACCGGGAGGCCGCCCCCTTTGAAGGGACCTTGGCGGCCGCCATCGCGTCCGATGCCCGCCGGGCGGGCAGCAAGACCGGAAAGAAAACAAAAGCCGCGGCAGAGCCCGCCCCCCAGCCCGCAAGCCCCGACGTGGACCTGGAGTTGCACGAGCCTGCGGGTGACACGGTGCTGGAGCCGGTCTCCGGCCCCGGGCCACTGCTCGACGGGTCGGCCTATGGGGTGGCGGGCCGGGCCGAGCCCGTGTTCGAGGTCGAAGCGCAGTCTGTGCCGCGCGCTTCGGCCACTGCCGAACTGTCCTTCATGCGCAATGCCTCCAAGCCCTCACGCTGGCACCGTCCGCTGGTGCGCGCCACGCTGCTGGTGGCCTGCCTGCTGCTGGGGCTGGGGCTGGCGCTGCAGTTCCTGATCCACGAACGTGACCGCCTGGCCGTCGTGGAACCCGGTCTCAAGCCGTTGATCGAGGAAGCCTGTCTGCTGCTGGATTGCCAGATCGCACCGCTGCGGCAGATCGAGTCGGTGGTGATCGACAGCTCTGCTTTCAGCAAGGTCAAGGGGGATCTGTACCGCCTCAGCCTGACACTCAAGAACAATGCCCCGATCGATCTGGCCATGCCGGCGGTCGAGCTGGCGCTGACCGACACGCTGGACCACGCCTTGATGCGGCGCGTGTTCCAGCCCGAGGAACTGGGCGTGAAAACGGGAGTGATCCCGGCCGCGTCCGAGACCCAGACCACGCTGGTGCTGACCATCAAGACCAATGGCGCCGGCGAGCGCGTGGCGGGTTACCGCCTGCTGGCCTTCTATCCCTGAACCCCACGACACATTTTTATGGCAACTCTCATCTGCGGCTCCCTGGCCTTCGACACCATCATGAACTTCGAGGGCCGCTTCGCCGAGCAGATCCTGCCCGACCAGTTGCACATCCTCAATGTGTCCTTCCTGGTGCCCACCTTGCGGCGGGATTTTGGCGGTTGCGCCGGCAATATCGCCTATGCGCTCAAGGCCCTGGGGGGCACGCCGCTGCCCATGGCTACCGTCGGGAATGACGGCGCCGACTACCTGCTGCGCATGCGCGGGCTGGGCATCGACACGCGCTTCGTGCGCGAAATCACCGAGACCTACACGGCGCAGGCGCTGATCATGACGGACCGCGACAACAACCAGATCACCGCCTTCCACCCCGGCGCCATGATGCAGGCGCATGTCACGCGCATCGAGCGCCACCCCGATGTGAAGCTGGGCATCATCTCGCCCGACGGGCGAGACGCCATGCTGCAGCACGCCGAGCAGTTCAAGGCGGCTGATATCCCCTTTGTCTTCGATCCGGGCCAGGGCCTGCCCATGTTCGACGGCAAGGACCTGGCGCACTTTGTCGAACTGGCCAGCTGGGTGACGGTGAACGATTACGAGGGCAAGATGCTGTGCGAGCGCACGGGCTGGAGCCCGGCCGACATTTCACGCAAGGTGCGCGGCCTGGTCATCACGCTGGGGCATGAAGGCAGCGAGGTCTGGGTCGACGGCCACAAGACCCTGGTGCCGCCGGTGCAGGCGGCGGCCGTGGTGGACCCGACCGGTTGTGGCGACGCCTACCGCGGCGGCCTGCTCTACGGCCTGGAGCGCGGCTGGACGCTGGCCAAGGCGGCCGAACTCGGCAACCGCATGGGTTCGCACAAGATCGCCCATCGCGGCCCGCAGAACTACAAGGTGACGCAGCAGGTCATCGGCGCTTGAGGGCTCAGCCCTCCGGGGCGGCGAGTATCAGCCCTTGCCAGCGGGCCTGTCCGGCATAAGCGGCGGCCACGCGCAGCTGCTTGCGCCGCGCCGTGGTTCCGCGCACCAACCCCACCGCTGATTTCGGGACACCCAGCACCTCGGCCAGCCAGGCCTGCAGTGCCAGATTGGCCTTGCCGTCCACCGGCGGGGCGTGCAGGCGCACACGCAATGCGCCGTCGTGCAGGCCCTGGATCTGCGTGCGGGCCGCATTGGGCATGACGTGCACATCCACGTGGACGGAGCCGTCCTTCTGCAGGTGGAGGAAAGACTGCGGGGGCAGGTTGGGCTTCATTCAGCTTGCCAAAGAAAAAGCCCGTTGCCTTTGCAGGCAACGGGCTTGAGGCCTAGGCTGTCTTAGGGACGGCTGGCCGTGGGGAAGGGCCATGCGGCCTGCGGGTTCAGAGTCGTCTGAGCCGCAGGAGCCGCGGGGGCCGGTGCTGCCGCAGGTTTGGCAGCAGGCTTTTTCGCAGCTTTCTTCGCCGGCTTTTTGGCGGCCTTTTTCGCAGCGGGCTTTTTGGCAGCCGGTTTCTTGGCAGCCTTTTTCGCTACTTTCTTGGCGGCCTTCTTGGCGGCGGGCTTCTTGGCAGCAGCCTTTTTCGCAGCCGGCTTCTTAGCCGCGGCCTTCTTGGCGGCGGGCTTCTTAGCTGCGGATTTCTTCGCAGCCGGCTTCTTAGCCGCGGCCTTCTTGGCCGGAGCCTTCTTGGCAGCGGCCTTCTTTGCCGGAGCCTTCTTCGCTGCAGCTTTACGGGCCGGGGCCTTCTTTGCTGCTACCTTCTTCTTCGCGGGGGCTTTTTTAGCCGCTTTCTTTGCAGTTGCCATTACTAATTCTCCTTGATCAAGTTACAAAGAGCACTTCATGCGTGTTGGATGCATGGAGCGATTCATGAGGCTGGGGTTGACCCCAACGCCATGAACGGGGTGACACAGGCTGGCGCCGCTCTCTGAGGAGCGATCAACAGCCGGTGTGATTCTGGAAGCCATAGATTGATTTTTTCAGTCCCAGGAGAGCGCGCCGCCGGACTGGTACTCGATGACACGGGTCTCGAAGAAGTTGCGTTCCTTCTTCAGGTCGATCATCTCGCTCATCCAGGGGAAGGGATTTTCTTCGTTGGGGAACAGCTGCTCCAGGCCGATCTGCGTGGCGCGCCGGTTGGCGATGTAGCGCAGGTAGCCCTTGAACATGGAGGCGTTCATGCCCAGCACGCCGCGCGGCATGGTGTCCTCGGCGTAGCGGTATTCAAGCTCGACGGCCTTCTCGAACAGGGCCTTGATCTCGGCCTTGAACTCGGGCGTCCACAGTTGCGGGTTCTCCAGCTTGATCGTGTTGATCAGGTCGATGCCGAAGTTGCAGTGCATGGACTCGTCGCGCAGGATGTACTGGTACTGCTCGGCCGCGCCCGTCATCTTGTTCTGCCGGCCCAGGGCCAGGATCTGCGTGAAGCCGACGTAGAAGAACAGGCCTTCCATCAGGCAGGCGAAGACGATCAGGCTCTTGAGCAGGGTCTGGTCGGTTTCCAGGGTGCCGGTGTGGAAGTTGGGGTCCATGATCGCGTTGATGAACGGGAGCAGGAACTCGTCCTTGTCGCGGATGGACTGGACTTCCAGGTAGGCGCTGAAGATCTCGGATTCGTCCAGGCCCAGCGATTCCACGATGTACTGGTAGGCGTGGGTGTGGATGGCTTCTTCAAAAGCCTGGCGCAGCAGGAACTGGCGGCACTCGGGCGCCGTGATGTGGCGGTAGGTGCCCAGCACGATGTTGTTGGCGGCCAGCGAGTCGGCGGTGGTGAAGAAGCCGAGGTTGCGCTTGACGATGCGGCGCTCGTCCTCGGTCAGACCATTGGGGTCCTTCCACAGGGCGATGTCGCGGTTCATGTTCACTTCCTGCGGCATCCAGTGGTTGGCGCAGGTGGCCAGGTATTTTTCCCAGGCCCACTTGTACTTGAAGGGCACCAGCTGGTTGACGTCGGTCTGGCCGTTGATGATGCGTTTGTCGGCGGCCTTGATGCGGTGTGCCGCGGCGGGGGGCACGCTGGCGGCAGGAGCGGCGGCGACAGGTGTCGCATGGTGCTGCGCCATGCGCAGCTGGGGAGTTTGCAAGGGAAGCTCAGTCGGGCGGCTGCTCGCAGCAGCGCCGGCATAAGACATTGACGATGTGGGCTTGACTTCTTCGTCCCAGGACAACATAGGAGGTTCCAATCAGCGAATTATGGGAGCGACGACGTGAAATGGAAAGTATTCATTCACATCGCCGCCCGATTCTGTTGCTCAATAACATCGCATGCATGAAGGCTCTGCGACATGTCAGCTGCGATCACTGGCAGGCTTCGCAACCCGGATCATCGATCGCGCAGAACTTGATGTCGGTGGCGGCCGTGGCCATCTGTGCCTGCGCTGCAGCTGCTGCTGCGTCGAGGGCGCTCATGCCACCGCTCGCTGTGCCGCCAGAGGAGACCGCGTTGAGACGACCGGCCGTGACGGTGGACTTCTCGGCGTGCGTGGCCGACATCGTGCGCAGGTAGTAGGTGGTCTTGAGACCGCGCAGCCAGGCCAGCTTGTAGGTGTCGTCCAGCTTCTTGCCCGAGGCGCCGGCCATGTAGATGTTGAGCGACTGGGCCTGGTCGATCCACTTCTGGCGGCGTGCCGCGGCTTCCACCAGCCAGAGCGTCTCGACTTCGAAGGCCGTGGCATACAGGGACTTGATCTCCTGCGGCACGCGGTCGATGGGGGCCAGCGAGCCGTCGAAATGCTTGAGGTCCATGACCATCACGTCGTCCCACAGGCCCAGGCGCTTGAGGTCACGCACCAGGTAGCTGTTGATCACGGTGAACTCGCCGGACAGGTTGGACTTGACCGACAGGTTGCCGAAGCAGGGTTCGATCGAGGCATCCACGCCGATGATGTTGGAGATGGTCGCGGTCGGGGCGATGGCCACGCAATTGGAGTTGCGCATGCCGTCGGCCGCGATCTTGCGGCGCAGCGCATCCCAGTCCAGGGTGGCGGAGCGGTCCACTTCCACGTAGCCGCCGCGGGCCTTGGCCAGCAGGTCCAGCGTGTCCAGCGGCAGGATGCCCTGGTCCCACAGCGAGCCCTTGTAGCTGGAGTACTGGCCGCGCTCGCGCGCCAGTTCAGTCGAGGCCCAGTAGGCGTGGTAGCAGACGGCTTCCATGGACTGGTCGGCGAATTCCACGGCAGCCTGGCTGGCGTAGGGGATGCGCAGTTCGTAGAGCGCGTCCTGGAAGCCCATGATGCCCAGTCCCACCGGGCGATGCCGCAGGTTGGAGTCGCGTGCCTTCTTGACGGCGTAGTAGTTGATGTCGATCACGTTGTCCAGCATGCGCATGGCCGTGGAGATGGTCTTCTTCAGCTTGTCCTGGTCGATGGCACCGTTTTTCAGGTGCTGGCGCAGATTGACGGAGCCCAGGTTGCAGACCGCGGTTTCGGTGTCGCTGGTGTTGAGCGTGATCTCGGTGCACAGGTTGGAGGAGTGCACCACGCCGGCGTGCTGCTGCGGCGAGCGCACATTGCAGGCATCCTTGAAGGTGATCCAGGGATGGCCGGTCTCGAACAGCATGGAGAGCATCTTGCGCCACATGTCGGTGGCCGGCACGGTCTTGCTGGGCTTGATCTCGCCGCGCTTGGCCTTGGCTTCATAGGCCACATAGGCCTTCTCGAAGTCGGCGCCGAACAGGTCGTGCAGGTCCGGCACGTTGGACGGCGAGAACAGGGTCCATTCGCCCTTTTCCATCACACGGCGCATGAAGAGGTCGGGGATCCAGTTGGCCGTGTTCATGTCGTGCGTGCGGCGGCGGTCGTCGCCGGTGTTCTTGCGCAGTTCCAGGAACTCCTCGATGTCCAGGTGCCAGGTCTCCAGGTAGGTGCAGACCGCGCCCTTGCGCTTGCCGCCCTGGTTCACCGCCACGGCGGTGTCGTTGACCACCTTGAGGAAGGGTACGACACCCTGCGATTCGCCGTTGGTGCCCTTGATGTGGGAGCCCAGGGCGCGCACGCGGGTCCAGTCGTTGCCCAGGCCGCCGGCAAACTTGGACAGCAGGGCGTTTTCCTTGATGGACTCGTAGATGCCGTCCAGATCGTCCGGCACGGTGGTCAGGTAGCAGCTGGAGAGCTGCGAACGCAGGGTGCCGGCGTTGAACAGGGTGGGCGTGGACGACATGAAGTCGAAGGAGGACAGCACCTCGTAGAACTCGATGGCGCGCGCCTCGCGGTCGATCTCGCCCAGCGACAGGCCCATGGCCACGCGCATGAAAAAGGCCTGCGGCAGTTCGATGCGGCTCTTGCGCACGTGCAGGAAATAACGGTCGTACAGGGTCTGCAGGCCCAGGTAGTCGAACTGCAGGTCGCGATCGGCCTTGAGCGCAGCGCCCAGGCGCTTGAGGTCGAACTGCAACATGTCCGGATTGAGCAGCTCGTTGTCCACGCCCTTCCTGATGAAGTCAGGGAAGTAGTCGGCATAGGCCTGGCCCATTTCGGCTTGCGGCACATCGCGGCCCAGCACCTCGCGGGCGATGGTGTGGAACAGCAGGCGCGCAGTGGCGTAGGTGTAGTCGGGGTCTTTCTCGATCAGGGTACGGGCGGCCAGGATGGCGGCCTTGAAGACCTCGTCGATCGGCACACCGTCGTACAGATTGCGCATGGTCTCGGCCACGATGGGGTCGGGCTTGACGTCGGAACCCAGGCCGGCGCAGGCGTTCTCGATCAATTGCTGCAGGTTGCCCAGATCCAGCGTGACGCGCTGGCCGCCATCGATCACATGCAGCTGGGGGGCTTTCGGCGCGACCTGGGCGGATTGCTGGGCGCGCTCCTGGGTGCGACGCTCGCGGTAGAGCACGTAGGCGCGGGCAATCTCGTGGTGGCCGCCGCGCATCAGGCCCAGTTCGACCTGGTCCTGCACGTCTTCGATATGGAAGGTGCCGCCGCCCGGGCGCGAGCGCATCAGCGCGCGCACGACGTTTTGCGTCAGGGCGTCCACCACCTCGCGCACGCTGGCCGAAGCGGCACCCTGGGTACCGTGCACGGCCAGGAAGGCCTTCATCATGGCCACAGCGATCTTGCTCGGCTCGAAGGGCACCACGGCGCCGTTGCGGCGGATGATCTGGTAGTTGTTCAGGGGGGTGGCGGCCGTGTTTTCCTGGGTTTGCATGGTCAGGACACCGGTGTGAAGAGGGGGGGTGGCGGGGTTCAGAGCGGTTTGCATTATTTCCTCGTCGTCAGCAAATCTGTTGTTGGTTCTTGGGTCCGTATTCTGGCTCGCGATGCGATCTGTCGGAGAAAAGCACTGCCAGCGGAAAGCACTATATATGGTGTGTCTGGTGAATACAAGCCACTACAGGTAGTGTAGCGTTGGGCATACAGCACACGGCGTATCCGGCCTAAAAAAAGTACCGCATCTGGTTGCGGAAACAGTGAGCGGGAGGTCCAGCGCTGGCGCGGCGCGGCGCTTGAAGTCACGTTATCTTCTGGCCGAAGGCCAGCAAGCATGCGGCACGGCAGCGTATTTTCCGTGCCAGACCGCATGCAGTCTGCGCGGCGGCTTTTCCGGGGGATGTGCACGCGGTCGGCGCGCCGCCGCCGCTTGGTCCGGCTCAGGCGGGCTCTTCGGGAAAATACCGAGACGGCCAGCCCAGGGACTGTTGCAACACGGCCCACTGGAACCCGGGGCCGGGGTCGGCCTTGCGCCCGGGGGCCACGTGTTCGTGCCCGGCGATGTGCTGCACCGGGTAGCGCTGGCCCAGGGCGGCACACAGGCTGCCCAGGGTTTCGTATTGCCCGGCCTCGAAAGACTCGCCTTCCAGGCCTTCGAGCTCGATGCCGACCGAGTCGTCGTTGCAGTTGTCGCGCCCGCGGTAGCAGGACACGCCGGCATGCCAGGCGCGCTCGTTGCAGCTGACGAACTGCCAGAGTTCGCCGTTGCGGCGGATGTAGAAGTGCGAAGACACCTGCATGCCCTCGATGCTCTTGAAATAGGGGTGGGCGTTCCAGTCCAGCGTGTTGGTGAACAGGCGTTGCACCTCGTCGCCGCCGTACTGGCCCGGTGGCAGACTGATGGAGTGGATGAGCAGCAGGTCCACAACGGCATCTGCCGGACGTGGTCCGAAGTTGGGTGATTCCAGCCGGCGCGCAAAGCGGTACCAGCCGCCGTCCCACAGGCGGTTGCGTTCTGGGGTGGGATGTTTGCTCATGCGCCGGGGTCGTTGCCCTGCGGCGTGTCGATGTTCAGACGCGCGATCCGGTAGCGGATCTGGCGCAGGCTCAGGCCCAGCTTGGCCGCCGCCGCCGTGCGGTTGAACCCGGTTTCCTGCAGCGCCTTGATCAGGATCTCGCGCTCCTGGCGGTCCAGGTGGCCTTGCAGGTCGGCGGGCAGCTCCGGGTGCTCCAGCGGGGCCGGGGCCAGGCTGGGCGGCAGCACCCCGGGAATGGTGGGCGCCAGGTCCCACGCCGTCGGATCCAGGATGGCCGGTGTCGTGTCGATGCTGTCGAAACTCAATTCACTACCGTCGCTCAGTGCCACGGCGCGGTGCAGCAGGTTTTCCAGCTCGCGCACATTCCCGGTCAGCGGGTGCTTGGCCAGCTGGGCCAGCGTCTCGGGCGGCAGGCGGGGCAGGGGCAGGCCGGACTCCTGGCTGATGCGCTTGAGCAGTGCGTCGCACAGGACGGGCAGGTCCTCGCGGCGCTCACGCAGCGGGGGGATGTCGATCTCGATCACATTGAGCCGGTAGTACAGGTCCTGGCGGAAGCGCCCTTCCTGCACCTCGCGCGCCAGATGCTTGTGCGTGGCACTGACGACGCGCACGTCCACGGTCTCTTCCTGCGTGCCGCCGACCGGGCGCACGCAGCGCTCCTGGATGGCGCGCAGCAGCTTGGATTGCATGGACAGCGGCAGGTCGCCGATTTCATCCAGGAACAGGGTGCCGCCGCGTGCAGCCTGGAAATAGCCGTCGCGGTCCTGGTTGGCGCCGGTGTAGGCGCCTTTGCGCACACCGAAGAACTCGGTTTCGAGCAGGTTTTCCGGGATGGCGCTGCAGTTCACCGCCACGATCGGGCCGCCGGCCCGGTGGCTGTTCGCGTGCAGGGCCAGTGCCGTCAGCTCCTTGCCGGTGCCGGACTCGCCGCAGATCAGCACGGGCGCCATGCTGCGGGCCACCTTGACGATGCGTTCGCGTACCTGGCGTATGGCGGGCGAACTGCCGACCAGACGCTGCAGCGCAGCGTCACCTGCGAGGGTCGGTGCTGCCGTGCGTGGTGCGGCTGCCGCAGCGGGAGGGGGCAGGGGCAGGGGCGTGGCCCGGGGGATGAGGGCGTCCTGAACGGCCGAAGCGATGACGGTACGAAACTGTTTCAGGTCGACCGGCTTGGTCAGGTAGTCGAAGGCGCCAGCCTTGAGCGATTCCACGGCGTTTTCTGCCGAGCCATAGGCCGTGATGACCACGCAGCGCTCGCCGCGCTGCTGGGCGCGCAGGCGCTGGATCAGCTCGATGCCCAGGCCGTCGGGCAGGCGCATGTCGGTGATCAGGACCTCGTAGCGGCGCTCCTGCAGGTGTTTCCAGGCATCGGCCACGGTTTCCGCCACGTCGACGTGGTAACCCTCGCGCAGCAGGGTCAGTTCGTAGAGCGTGCGCAGGTCGGGTTCGTCATCCACGACCAGGATATGCGCTGGAGAAGCGGGGGCGTGGTTGTTCATGGGGTGGCAGGCGATCTGGAGGCCGGCGACGGGACGGCCGCCTGACGCAGGGTGATGAAGAATTCGTTGCCGTCCATCAGGGTGTCGCGGGCGATGCGGCGGGCGCGGTGGTAGCCGATGGCGGCGCCATGCCCTTCGCACAATTCACGGCAAATATACAGGCCCAGACCGCTGGAGCGGCTTTCCGACGAGAAGAAGGGTTCGAACAGATGCTGTTCCACCGAAGGTTCCATGGGCGGGCCATCGCTCCAGACGGCCAGCAGGGCCTGCCCGCTGGCATCGGCGCGGGCATGCACCTGGATCGCATCAGGCAACTGGCGGGCATAACGGCGCGCATTGTCCAGCAGGTTGACCAGCACACGACGCAGGTGCTCGGGGTCGAAGTGCACCGGCAACGGTTGCGGCGCCAGGTGCAGGGCGAGCATGGCGCTGTTGCCGGTCTGCTGGGCCCAGTCCTGGCCGATGCGCTGCACGGAGGGGGTCAGCTCCAGGACGCGCGACGCGAAGGCGGTGGCCTGCTTGCCGGCACGCGAGATGTTGAGCACGTCGTCGACGATGCGATCCAGGCGCTTGGCGTTCTGGCGAATCATCTGGGTCAGACGGATGTGGCGCGGCTCCTGGATGTCCTCTTCCAGCAGGGCATTGGCCTGGGCGATGGCCGCCAGTGGGTTGCGGATCTCGTGCGCCACGGCGGCCGACATGCGGCCCATGCTGGCCAGCTTCTCGGTGCGCATGCGCGCTTCCATCTCGCGCAGGTCCTGCAGGAACATGACACACAGGATCTCGGACTCGCCCCAGTGGGCCGTGGTCATGCGCGTGCGCACGCGCATGCGCCGGTTGCCCTGCCCGAGATGCTCGATGCCGATGTCGGCGTGGTGGAAGTCGCCCCGGCCGGTGAAGACCTGGAAGGCCAGCTCGGCCAGCGCCTGCCAGCCGGGTTCGTCGGCCAGGCTGAAGGGCGTATGCCTGATCGGTCGGTCGTCGGCCTGCAGCATCTGGCGTGCCGCCGGATTGGCCGCATGCACGGTACCGCGCACGTCCACCACCAGGATGCCGTCGGTCAGGGCTTCGATCACCAGGTCGTTGACCTGCTGCTGGATGCGCATGGCGTGCTGGCTGCGTCGGGCGCGCTGCTGTTCGCTGGCCAGTCGTGCCGACAGCTGGTGGGCCAGGAAGGCGATGACGAAGCTGCCCGCGCCGGTGAGCGCCGCCTGGATGAAAAAAGGCGTGGCATCACCCGGGCCGCGCAGCGCCTGCCAGGTGCTGTGCAGCAGCAGCAGCAGGGTGACGCCGGCGGCCGTGCCCATGGCCAGGGTCAAGGAGCCCAGCACGGCGGCCTGCAGCACCGGCAGGGCGTACAGGGGGGTGTAGTTGATGCTGCTGCCGTGCAGCAGATGCAGGGCCGTGAAGACCAGCACGTCTACGCCGATGCTGGACAGCCAGGACTGGTCGAAGGTATGGCCCATGCGGCGCGGGCGCGGTGCCACACGCACCATGAGTGTGGCGGCGAAATAAGCGCCGCAGAGCAGTGCAAGCCAGACATTGGGCGCCTGACCCAGGACGTACAGGGTCACCTGCAGCAGCAGAAGCACCAGGCCCAGCATGACGCGGGCCGTCATGAAGCCCAGCCACAGCCGTTTGAATTCCTGCTGTTCCTCGGGCGCCTCCAGCCGCTCGTCCAGCAGCGAAGGGCCGAACCAGGAATGCATGCTGTCGTGCTCGGACAAGCTAGTTCTCCGCGAGCTGCCGATGTTCGGGGCTGCAATACAGGCCGATGCGGCCTACGACGGCATCAGCATGTGGGAGGTGCACGCCGCAGTGTGCACAGCGCACCATCTCCTGCGGGCCGGGTGGCGGTGGAGGGGCGGCCTGGTCGGAGCGTTTCTCGCTGCGGCGGCCCGAGCGCCACAGCCAGACGACCAGCAGCGCGATGGCCAGGAAGAGCAGGAACTTCATGCGGTGCTGCGCCCCAGGACGATTTCGAGCACGAAACGCGAACCTACGTAGGCCAGCAGCAGCAGGCCGGCGCCGGTAAACAGCAGGCGGGCCGCACGCCAGCCGCGCCAGCCAAAGCGTGCGCGGCCGATCAGCAACACGGCAAAGACCCCCCAGGACAGCACGGAAAACACCGTCTTGTGGCTCCATTTCCAGGCCGTGCCATAGAGCTGTTCGTCGAACAGCAGGCCGGCCAGCAGCGTGGCCGACAGCAGCACGAAACCGGCGGTGACGAAGCGGAAGGTCAGGCGCTCCAGCGTCAGCAGCGGCAGCCCGCTGTCGGTCTCGGCCGCATGGCGGATGCGTGCCTCAGCGCGCAGCATCAACAGGGCGTGCACCACGGCGACGGCAAACAGGCCGTAGGAGGCGATGCCCAGCGCCCAGTGCAGCGGCAGCCACGCCGAGGCACTGGCCTGCAGGGGCTGGCCGGGGTAGAACAGGGCCAGCAGCACGGCGCCGGCGCCCAGGATGGAGAGCGCCCAGCGGGTCTGCAATTGCGGATAGAGCTGGCTTTCGATGGCATAAACGGCAGCGACCAGCCAGACCGTGACCGAGAGCGCCGGCGCGAAACCGAAGCGGGGGCTGTCCCCCAGCAGGCTCCAACCGAGCAACAGGCCGTGCGCCAGCCAGGCCAGCAGCACGGCGCGGCGTGCTGCCACGGGGGGCAGGCGGCCGGCGGCCGGGGCGGCATAGGCCGCGGCGGCCAGTAGGGCCAGGGCCATGCCGGTGGGGGAGGCACTGGGTAAAATCATCATGGTTACAGTTTAGCCCCTTGCCAATCGCCGGTTGGCGTGCCGCTTCTTCTTGCCCACCGGAATACCTCCATGGCCTCCGCCCTCACCGACAAACTCAGCCGCCTGGTCAAGGAAATCCGCGGTCAGGCCCGCATCACCGAATCCAATGTGGCCGACATGCTGCGCGAGGTGCGCATGGCCCTGCTGGAGGCCGACGTGGCCCTGCCCGTGGTGCGCGACTTCATCGCCCGCGTCAAGGACCAGGCCCTGGGCCAGGCCGTCATGGGCTCGCTCACGCCTGGCCAGGCCCTGGTGGGCATCGTCAACCGCGAACTCGCCGCCACCATGGGCGAGGGCGTGGCCGACATCAACCTCGCGGCCCAGCCGCCGGCCGTGATCCTGATGGCGGGCCTGCAGGGCGCCGGCAAGACCACCACCACGGCCAAGCTGGCCCGCCACCTGATCGAGAAGCGCAAGAAGAAGGTGCTGACCGTCTCCGGCGACGTCTACCGCCCGGCCGCCATCGAGCAGCTCAAGACCGTGACCGCGCAGGCCGGGGCCGAGTGGTTCCCCAGCACGCCGGAGCAGAAGCCGGCTGACATCGCGCGTGCGGCGCTGGACTATGCGAAGAAGCATTTCTTCGACGTGCTGCTGGTCGACACCGCCGGCCGCCTGGCCATTGATGAAGCGCTGATGCGCGAGATCCGCGAGCTGCACGCCGTGCTCAACCCGGTGGAAACGCTGTTCGTGGTCGACGCCATGCAGGGCCAGGATGCGATCAACACCGCCCGGGCCTTCAAGGAAGCCCTGCCGCTGACCGGCATCATCCTGACCAAGACCGACGGCGATTCACGCGGCGGTGCGGCCCTCTCGGTGCGCGCCGTCACCGGCGTGCCCATCAAGTTTGCCGGCACCAGCGAGAAGCTCGACGGCCTGGAGGTCTTCGACGCCCAGCGCCATGCGGGCCGTGTGCTGGGCATGGGCGATATTGTGGCCCTGGTCGAGCAGGTCACGGCCGGTGTGGACATGGAGGCCGCGCAGAAACTGGCCGCCAAGGTCAAGAGCGGCGCCGGTTTCGATCTCAACGACTTCCTGGCCCAGCTGCAGCAGATGAAACAGATGGGGGGGCTTTCCAGCCTGATGGATAAATTGCCGGCCCAGATGGCGGCCAAGGCCGGCCAGGTGGACACCGACAAGGTCGAGCGCGACCTGCGCCGCAAGGAAGGCATCATCAACAGCATGACCAAGCTCGAGCGCCGCAAGCCCGAACTCATCAAGGCCACGCGCAAGCGCCGCATCGCCGCCGGCGCAGGTGTGCAGGTTCAGGACGTCAACCGCATGCTCAAGGAATTCGAGCAGATGCAGGAGATGATGAAGAAGATGAAGGGCGGCGGCATGATGAAACTCATGAAGCGTATGGGGGGCATGAAAGGCATGCCCAAGATGCCTTTCTGAGACCTTGCGGGACAGACCAAGAATCGCGCAGCGATTTTGCTCTGTCCTCAACTGATCAGGCCGTCAGCACCTCACCGCGCAGGCTGTAGTGCAGGGCCTCGGTGATGTTCACGTCGAGCATCTGGCCGATCAGGCGTTTGGGGGCCTTGAAGTTCACCACCCGGTTGCACTCGGTGCGGCCCATCAGTTCCTCCGCGTCCCGCTTGGACGGCCCTTCCACCAGGATGCGCTGCACCGTGCCCAGGCGGCTGGCGCTGATGCGCTTGAGATTGACCTCGATCGCTGCTTGCAGCAGCTGCAGTCGCTTGAGCTTGACCTCGTGCGGCGTATCGTCGTGCAGGTTGGCCGCGGGGGTGCCCGGGCGCGGGCTGAAGATGAAGCTGAAGGAGTTGTCGAAGCCCACGTCCTCGATCAGCTTCATCATCCTGCTGAAATCATCCTCCGTCTCACCCGGAAAGCCGACGATGAAGTCGCTGCTGATGGACATGTCGGGCCGGATGGCGCGCAGCTTGCGCACCGTGCTCTTGTATTCCATCGCCGTGTAGCCGCGTTTCATGGCCATCAGGATGCGATCGCTGCCGTGCTGCACCGGCAGGTGCAGGTGGCTGACCAGCTTCGGGCATTTCTCGTACGCGGCGATCAATGAGGGCGTGAACTCGTTGGGGTGGCTGGTGGTGTAGCGGATGCGCTCGATGCCGGGGATCTCGGCCACGTATTCGAGCAGGGTGGCGAAGTCGGCGGTCTCGGCCGTGCCGCCCATGGGGGCTCGCCAGGCATTCACGTTCTGCCCCAGCAGGTTGACTTCCCTGACCCCCTGGTCGGCCAGGCCGGCGATTTCCACCAGCACGTCCTCGAAGGGGCGGCTCACTTCCTCGCCACGGGTGTAGGGCACGACGCAGTAGCTGCAATACTTGGAGCAGCCTTCCATGATGCTGACAAAGGCGGTCACGCCTTCCACCTTGGCCGGGGGCAGGTGGTCGAATTTCTCGATTTCGGGGAAGCTGATGTCCACCTGCGGGCGGTTCTGTGCATCGCGCGCGTTCAGCAGCTCGGGCAGGCGGTGCAGGGTCTGCGGGCCGAACACCACGTCCACATAGGGCGCGCGCCGGATGATCTCGGCACCCTCCTGGCTGGCTACGCAGCCGCCCACGCCGATCTTCACGCCCTTCTTTTTCAGGTGCTGCACGCGACCGAGATCGGAGAACACCTTTTCCTGTGCTTTTTCGCGTACCGAACAGGTGTTGAAGAGGATGAGGTCGGCCTCCTCCACGTCTTGCGTCGGCTCGTAACCCTGGGCAGCGCCCAGCACGTCGGCCATCTTGTCCGAGTCGTACTCGTTCATCTGGCAACCGAAGGTCTTGATGAAAACTTTTTTGCTCATGGTGCGTTCCTGAAACCGACCGCGCCGACGGAAAGCCTGACAGCTGACCGACGGGTTTGCAGTGGCTGGCAGATGAGGGGTCAGTACGGCGTGGGGGCCGGCTGGGGCGGCATGCCGGCGGCGGCCTCGCTGGCCCTGAGGATCCAGACCTCGTGCACCAGCCCCAGCGGGTCACGTGTGTAACGCACCACCAGCTCCTGTCCGAGCAATGCGCCCGAGACGACCATCAGGTTGTTGCGGTCACGGATGCGCGCGCCGGGTGCGAGCCGTGCCGGTTGGCCGTCCATCAGAACCTCGGGCGGTGCAAGCACCCGCAGGACGCCGCGCTGGGCCTTGGCCGAGATGGGTGGGATGCGTTGGGGTTCGGTCACCTGGGCCGAGGCGCCTTGGGTGACAAGCGTGCTACCGAAGGCCAAAGCCAGGCAGAGGGCGCGGAAGCGGTGAGATGCAGGGCAGCGGTTCATGGTGTTTATCCAGAGGCTGAAATCGGTGCGTAAACAAAAAGCCACTGTACAGGGACAGTGGCTTTTCAGGTTTATCTTGGTGGTGATAGGTGGATTTGAACCACCGACATCAGCATTATGAATGCTGCGCTCTAACCAACTGAGCTATATCACCAACGGGGCAAATTATAGCGTTTTTTGCCGCATCAGCAATTCCGGAAAGCAGGCTTGCGCTTGTTGACAAAGGCGTCCATGCCCTCCTTCTGGTCGGCCGTGGCAAAGAGGGCGTGGAACAGGCGGCGCTCGAACATGATGCCGTCGTTGAGCGAGCCCTCGAAGGCCCGGTTCACGGCCTCCTTGGCGGCCATCACGGCGACTTGCGAGTACTCGCAGATCATCAGGGCGGCGGCCAGCGTTTCCTCCATCAGTTTGTCCAGCGCCACGACCCGGCTGACCAGGCCGGCGCGCTCGGCCTCCGTCGCGTCCATCATGCGCCCGGTCAGTGTCATGTCCATGGCCTTGGCCTTGCCCACGGCGCGTGGCAGTCGTTGCGTGCCGCCGGCGCCGGGGATGACACCGAGCTTGATCTCAGGCTGGCCGAAGCGGGCGTTGTCGGCGGCGATGATGAAGTCGCACATCATGGCCATCTCGCAGCCGCCGCCCAGGGCAAAACCGCTGACGGCGGCGATCACCGGCTTGCGGATGCTGCGCAGGGTCTCCCAGTTGCGCGTGATGTAGTCGCCTTTGTAGACATCGGCAAAGCTGTAGCTGGCCATGGCGCCGATGTCGGCGCCGGCGGCAAAGGCTTTCTCGCTGCCGGTGATGACCATGCAGCCTATCGCCGCGTCGGCATCGAAGGCCTTGAGCGCTGCGCCCAGCTCGTCCATCAACTGGTCGTTCAGCGCATTGAGCTGCTTGGGGCGGTTCAGTGTGATGATGCCGACCTTGTCGGCCTCGGTGCGCACCTGGATCAGTTCGTAGCTCATGGCGTCTCTTTCGTATCTGCTGAAAAGGGTGATCAGGCCTGCAGGAACATGCGGTAGGCCGGGTTGCGGGTCTCCTCCACATAGGCATACCCAAGAGTGTCGAGGAATTTGGCAAAAGCCTTGTCGTCGGTCTTGGGCACCTGGATGCCCACCAGGATGCGACCGTAATCGGCGCCCTGATTGCGGTAGTGGAACAGGCTGATGTTCCAGCCCGGACGCATCAGGTTCAGGAACTTCATCAGCGCACCCGGCCGCTCGGGGAAGACGAAGCGCAGCAGTCGCTCGTCTTTCGCCAGCGCCGAGTGGCCCCCCACCATGTGGCGGATGTGTTCCTGGGCCAGGTCGTCGTGCGTCAGGTCCAGCGCAGCGAAGCCGTGGCGTTTGAAGTTGGTCGCGATCTTGCTGCTTTCGCCCTTGGTCGAGGTGGTGAGGCCGACGAACACATGGGCTTGCCGGTCGTCGCTGATGCGGTAGTTGAACTCGGTCACGTTGCGCGGCCCGCCCGGCAGGGTGCCGATCAGTTCGCAGAAACGGCGGAAGCTGCCGCGTTCTTCGGGGATGGTCACCGCAAACAGCGCCTCGCGCTCCTCACCCACCTCGGCGCGCTCGGCCACGAAACGCAGGCGGTCGAAGTTCATGTTGGCGCCGCACAGGATGGCAGCGTAGGTCTGTCCTTTGGTCTTGTGTTTCGCCACGTACTGCTTGATGGCGGCCACGGCCAGCGCGCCGGCGGGCTCCACGATGCTGCGCGTATCCACGAATACGTCCTTGATGGCGGCGCAGACGGCGTCAGTGTCGACCTCGATGTAATCGTCCACCAGCTTGCGTGTCAGGCGGAAGGTCTCCTCGCCCACCAGCTTGACGGCGGTGCCGTCGGAGAACAGGCCCACGTCCTGCAGCGTGACGCGCTTGCCCGCGCGCACCGACTGGATCATGGCGTTTGAGTCGTTCATCTGCACCCCGATGACCTTGATCTCCGGACGGACGGCCTTGATGTAGGCCGCCACGCCGCTGATCAGCCCGCCGCCGCCGATGGCCACGAAAACGGCGTCCAGCGGGCCCTGGTGCTGGCGCAGCATCTCCATGGCGATGGTGCCCTGGCCGGCGATCACGTCCGGGTCGTCGAAAGGGTGGACGAAGGTCAGCCCCTGCTTCTTCTGCAGGGTGAGGGAATGGTTGTAAGCATCGGAATAGCTGTCGCCGTGCAGCAGCACCTCGCCCCCCAGCGCCTTGACGGCATCGATCTTGAGCTGCGGCGTGGTGGTGGGCATCACGATCACCGCGCGTGTGCCCAGGCGGTTTGCGCCCAGCGCCACGCCCTGGGCATGGTTGCCGGCCGAGGCGCAGATCACTCCCCTTTTGAGCTCATCCGGAGAAAGATGCGCCATCTTGTTGTAGGCGCCGCGCAGCTTGAAGCTGAACACTGCCTGCTGGTCCTCGCGCTTGAGCAGCACCTTGTTGTGCAGGCGACGGCTCAGCGCCTTGGCCGGCTCGAAGGGCGATTCCACGGCCACGTCGTAGACACGTGCGGTCAGGATCTTTTTCAGGTAATCGGCGGGCTGGAGTGCTTTGTTTTTCATGGAGGCTGGCGGTGTGGGGATAATTTGCGCCAGACCCCCATTTTGACAAGGAACAGAACATGGAATGCACAGTCAGCTGGGCCGGCGCCACCGGCGCGCGCTCCAACATGGGCTTCGTGGCCGAAACCGGCAGCGGCCACGTTCTGATGATGGACGGCGCGCCCGATACGGCCAAGCCCGAGAACGGCGGCCAGAACCTGGCCCCGCGGCCCATGGAAACCGTGCTGGCCGGCACGGGCGGCTGCACGGCTTATGACGTGGTGCTCATCCTCAAACGTGGCCGGCACGAGGTGCGCGGCTGCAGCGTCAAGCTCAGCAGCGAGCGGGCCATGGAAGATCCCAAGGTCTTCACCAAGATCCACATGCACTTCACCGTGACCGGCAAAGGCATCCCGGCCGCCGCCGTGGAGCGTGCCATCAAGATGAGCCACGACAAGTACTGTTCGGCCAGCATCATGCTGGGCAAGACGGCCGAGATCACGACCAGTTTTGACGTGATCGAGGGCTGAGCCCCTAAATGTGGTGCGCGGTGGTTGTCATGACCTTGGCCGCCGCGCGCATCAATTCCTTCACCGGCCCGGGCAGTTCCACCGCCCCGGCCTTCTGTGCATCCACGGCGTGTTTCACCTCGTCGGCGGCCATCTGCGTCACGATGGCGCGCGAAGTCTGGTCTCCTGCGGGCAGCCGGTCCATATGGCTCATCAGGTGGGCTTCCACCTGGCGCTCGGTTTCCACCACGAAACCCAGGCTGACCGCGTTGCCCAGGCGCCCGGCCAGCAGGCCGATGCCGAAGGCGCCGGCGTACCAGAGCGGGTTGAGCAGCGAGGTGCGTGACCCTAGTTCGTCCAGGCGCTGTTGGGTCCAGGCCAGGTGATCGGTCTCTTCGGCGCAGGCGCGCGTGAAGTGCGCGCGCAGGGCAGGGTTGGGCGTGGTGAGGGCCTGGGCGGTGTAAAGCGCCTGGGCACAGACCTCGCCCACGTGGTTCACGCGCATCAGTGCGGCCGAAAGGCGCTTGTCCTCGCTCGTCAGTTCCCGGTCCGGGGCGGCCGGGCGAGGTGTTGGGTGTGCAGCCCGAGGCGGGGCAAACAGGGTGCGCAGGGCCGTGTCGGCGGCGCTGAGCAGGGCGTCGATGGGCGTGATCATGGCTGGATTGTCCTGAATTCAGCCACGGGCTGCCTTGGCCTGGCTCAACAAGGCTTCGATCAGCTGTCGGTAGGGTGTTGCCTCTGGCGGGGCCCCGTCGGCTTGGGCGGCGACATGACGCAGCCGGCCCAGCTCTTCCAGCACGGCTTCGAGCAGGGGGGGCTCCAGCAAGTAGAACCCGACCCGGTTGTGGTTCAGCACGGCCACCGGACGGCCTTCGGCCTGGCGCAGTACGGCGGCCGGGTTCTTCTTGAATTGGGACATGCTCACGGCCCGATCAACCAGCAAGGTCTGCATAGATGGCTCTTTTATAAGCTCTTATTTTAGAGCTTATTGTGTGGGGGGGCGGCCGGACCTCAGTCGCATTGCCTGTTGTTTGTGCATTGTTGCAGGGTCACAACGAAACCCGGTGCGAATCGGGAGGACTCCGGGGTTTTCCTTTGACCCGGCTACCGGGCTCTGGTGCAATACATCCAACTTCCTTGCTAGAGGAGGTTGGCCCGGGGATCCGGAAACTCCCTTCGGGACCCCTTGTTAAACCTTTGGAGAACTTTCAACATGAAAAAGACCCTGATTGCCGTGGCCGCCCTGGCTGCCACCACCGCTTTCGCCCAGAACGTGACCGTGATCGGTACCGTGGACGCCACCTACCGTTCGACCACCGTTGATTACGGCAACGGCACCTCCGGTGGCCAGAACGCCATCGGCCAGAACGGTTCGGGCACGTCCAACTTCACCCTGATCGGCACCGAAGACCTCGGCGGCGGTCTGAAGGCCATCTTCAATGCCGAATTTGACTTCGACCCCTCCAACAAGACTGCTCAAGGCCCCATCGGTGGCGGTCAGCTGTTTGTCGGTCTGGAAGGCGCCTTCGGCTCCATCAAGGCTGGTATGCCCAACTCCCCGACCCTGACGGTCCAGGGTTCGCGTTCCGCTTTCGGCACCAAGGACGGCGGCCGTGTTGGCGTGGCTACCTCGGCTAACATCGCCACCTCGTCGGGCGGCTCCGTCATGGGCCAGTCCGTGACCCGTACCGCTGGTTCCCTGCTGTACACCACGCCGAACTTCTCCGGTTTCAGCGCTCAGCTGGACTACGCTCCCGGCGCCAAGACTGAGGCTGGTATCGCCGAAACCGGTGCCACCACCGACCTCGGTGCCTTCTATGCCAACGGCCCCATCGCTGCCGGCGTGACCCGCTACACCGTCGCCGCTGCCGGCGCGGCCAGCGAGCTGGGCCTGACCAGCTACTACGGTTCCTACAACTTCGGCGTGGCCAAGGCCACCTTGGGTGGTCATCAGCGCAAGCAAGACAGCGCTGGCATCGATGACTCCGGCTACGGTGCAGCCGTGGACGTGCCCCTGTCGCCCGCTCTGACCCTGTCCGCTCACCTGGTGAAGGTGGACGACAAGGCTGTGGCCGATCTGGACAAGACGATGATGGCCATTGGCCTGAACTACGCTCTGAGCAAGCGTACGTCGACCTATGTGCGTTATGTGAGCGAGAAGGCTGACAACGCCACGACCGCCGCTCAAATCAAGACCGGCAGCGAGTACCTGGTCGGCGTGCGCCACAACTTCTGATCTGACGCTGGCGCAAGCCAGCTGACGATAAGAACTAAAAACCCTGCCGCGGCAACGTGGCGGGGTTTTTTTATGGAATGGTTGTTTTCAATGAATAGAACTCAGCTTGTGATGCGATGGAAATGCCGACGGGGGGTGGGCGCCCTGGGGGTATTTCCTGCTTTTGGTGCAATGGCCGTGATGCTGCTTGGCTTGACGGCCTGCAGTTCAACGACAACATCGTTTGAGCGGGCCTCAAGTGAGGCGCCGGCCTTTCATGGCTGGCAGCACATGTCACTGCCTGGCAAGGCGGCCACGGCTTATCTGCCCGTACACGTTGCCGGGCGGGAGGCCATGGAAGTGCAGGCCCTGTCCTCGGCCAGTCTCTTGCGGCGCAAGCTGGGTATCGCGCCTGAGGATCTGGGGCAGATCCGTTTTTCGTGGCGAGTACCGGCCTTGATGCCGACGGCGGACCTGGCGCGGCGTGACAGGGCGGATTCCGTGGTGCGTGTGGTCTTGAGCTTTGATGGCGACCGCGCACAATTCTCGCTGCGCGACAGCATGCTGTCCGAACTGGTCCAGTTGATGACGGGCGAACCGCTGCCCTACGCGACGCTGATGTATGTCTGGTGCCCGACACGCGAAGCCGGCAGCGTCATCACCAACCCGCGTACCGAGCGCATCCGCAAGCTGGTGGTGGAATCCGGCCCGGCACGACTGAACCAGTGGCTGGACTATGAGCGCGATATACGCGCCGATTACCGCCAGGTGTTTGGCGAAGAGCCCGGCCGGCTGATCGGCGTGGCCATCATGACCGACAGCGACAACACACAATCACAAGCCCGCGCCTGGTACGGCCCGGTGGAACTGGATGGTGCCTTGCTGGCGCGCCATCCCTAGGGTGCCAATGGGGCGGGCTGCGTCTCAGGCGTAGCGTTTGTTGCGCAGGTTGTTTTTCATTTCCTTGAGCATGGGCTGCAGGCGGTTGCCGCCGATGCGCAACGCCACGCAGGTGGCCAGGATGTCCACGATCATCAGGTGCAGCAGGCGCGAGACCATGGGGCTGTAGCGGTCATACCCTTCGGGGTGGTCGGCGGCCAGGTGGATGTGGCCGGCCAGGGCCAGCGGCGAGCCGCTGGTCGTGATGACGATGGTGGTGGCGCCGTTCTTGCGCGCGATATCGCAGGCATCCATCAGGTCGCGGGTGCGGCCCGAGTTGGAGATGATCACCATGCAGTCACCCGGGCCCATGAGCGAGGCGCTCATGACCTGCATGTGGCCATCGCTGTAGGCCACGGTGTTCACGCCCAGCCGGAAGAATTTGTGCTGCGCGTCCAGCGCCACGATGCCCGAGTTGCCCGCGCCGATGAACTCGATGCGCTTGCCGGTCTTGTAGGTGGCGGCCAGCACGGCCACAGCCTTGTCGATCGCTGCGGTGCTGGCGTTGTTGCGGTACTTGAGAAAGGCCGATACCGTGTTGTCGATCACCTTGACCACCACGTCGCTGGTCTTGTCGTCCACGTCCACGCTGCGGTGGATGAAGGGCACGCCTTCGCTGACGGTACCGGCCAGCTTGAGCTTGAAGTCGGAGAGGCCGTCGTAGCCCATGCTGCGGCAAAAACGCACCACGGTGGGTTTGCTCACGTGCGAGCGGTCGGCCAGTTCGCTGACGGGCAGGTTGGCAAAGGCGCGCGGATCGGCCAGGACAAGCTGGCCCACGCGCTGTTCGGCCGGAGCCAGCGAGGGGAGCGAAGCGCGAATGCGGTCGAGCATGAGGTCTCCAATAGTGCGTCTGGTACTGCAACCCCGTTCGCGCTGAGCCTGTCGAAGCGCAGCGCCAGCAAAACCAGGACTTCGACAAGCTCAGTCCGAACGGATGGGGTGAGATATGCAGGTTACATGGATTTTCGAAAAAGCGTAATTTTATTTCACTCATAATTCAAACCCATGAACCAACTCGATGCGCTGCGCCAGTTCACCACCGTGGTGGCCGATACGGGCGATTTCCACCAGCTGGCGGCTGTCAAACCGCAAGACGCGACGACCAATCCTTCGCTCATCCTCAAGGCAGTGCAAAAGCCCGATTACCAGCCCTTGCTGCAGCAGGCCGTGGACCAGTTCCGCGGCCGGGCGCTGGACGAAATCATCGACCGCTTGCTGGTGCGCTTCGGTTGCGAGATCCTCGCGCTCATCCCGGGACGCGTTTCGACCGAAGTCGATGCCCGCCTGAGCTTCGACACGCAGGCCACGGTGGCGCGCGCCGAGCGCATCATCGAGCTGTACCAGGCCCAGGGCATCCATATCGACCGCGTGTTGATCAAGATCGCTGCCACGTGGGAGGGCATCCAGGCGGCCGCGTTGCTGGAGAAGCGCGGCATCCATACCAATCTCACGCTCCTGTTTTCCTTTTGCCAGGCCGTGGCCTGCGGGCAGGCGAAGGTGCAGCTGATTTCGCCCTTCGTGGGCCGCATTTACGACTGGTACAAGAAAGCCGCTGGCAACACCTGGGACGAGGTGGCCAACAGCGGTGTCAACGACCCGGGTGTGAAATCCGTCCACGCCATCTACAAGCATTACAAATGCCATGGCATCAGCACCGAGGTCATGGGGGCGAGTTTTCGCAACGTGGGCCAGATCGTGGCGCTGGCGGGTTGTGACCTGCTGACCATTTCGCCCGAACTGCTGGCGCAGCTGGCGGGCAGCGAGGCGCCGATCAAGCGTGCCCTGGAGCCCGAAACTGCACGCGCACTGGACCTGCCGGCCGTGCAGTATGACGAGACGAGCTTCCGTTATGCCCTCAACGAAGACGCCATGGCCACCGAAAAACTGGCCGAAGGCATACGTGCCTTTGCTGCCGACACGGTGAAGCTCGAGCAACTGATACGCTCTGCCTGATGACACGCACCCGATGCGACCGCACGCCGGCCTGGCCGGCCTTGCGTGCCTTGTACGAGGCCCAGGGCCGGTCCCTGGATCTGCGGCAGGCCTTTTCCACGGATGAGGGACGCTTCGAGCGTTTGAGCCTGCAGGCACCCCATGTGTTCGCCGATCTCTCCAAGAACCTGATCACCACCGCGATCCAGGCCCAACTGACCGAGCTGGCACGCCAGTGCGGGATGGAGCAGCACCGTGATGCCATGCTCCGCGGCGAGCCTGTGAACAGCACGGAGGGCCGGGCCGCCCTGCATTGCTTGCTGCGCCACCCCGGCGGAGCCGCCACCAGCCAGCTCACACCGTACGTACAGGGCGAGCTGCATGAAGTACATGACGTGCTGAACGCCATGCTGACTTACGTTCAGGCCGTGCGTGAGGATGCGGCCATTACCGATGTGGTGAACATCGGCATTGGTGGCTCCGACCTGGGGCCCCAGATGGCGGTACTGGCACTGGACGAGTTCGTCGATCATGGCAAGCGCTACCACTTTGTCTCCAGCGTCGACGGGCATGAACTCAGCAGCGTGTTGCGCCAGGTGCGGCCTGAGAACACCTTGTTCCTGGTGGCGTCCAAGTCCTTTACGACACTGGAGACCATGACCAATGCCCGCTCCGCCAAGGCCTGGTTCGAAGCGCAGGGCGGGCGTGATGTGGCGCGTCACTTCTGCGCGCTGACCAGCAATGTGCAGGCGGCGGCCGAGTTCGGCATCAGCACCACTTTCGGTTTCTGGGACTGGGTGGGCGGGCGCTATTCCATGTGGTCGGCGATCGGTTTGCCAATTGCCATTGCCGTCGGCCCGCAGCGCTTCCGCGAACTGCTGGCCGGTGCGCACGCCATGGACGAGCATTTCCGTACCGCGCCGCTGGAGCGAAATCTGCCAGTGCAGCTGGCCCTGCTCGATGTCTGGTACCGCAATTTCCACGGTTTCGGCAGCCGTAGCGTGGCGCCTTATCACAGCGGCTTGCGTCGTATGCAGGCTTATCTGCAGCAGCTGGAGATGGAGAGCAACGGCAAGCGTGTCGATGAGGCCGGGCAGGCCCTGCCTTACGCCACGTCAGCCGTGATCTGGGGCGAGCCGGCGGCGAACGGGCAGCACGCCTATTTCCAGATGCTGCACCAGGGCAGCGACGTGATCCCGGTCGAGTTCATCGCCGTGAAGAAGGTCGCGCACGACCTGCCCGAGCACCACCACAAGCTGCTGGCCAACGGCCTGGCCCAGGCCCAGGCGCTGATGCTGGGGCAGGACGACATGGGTGGCCACCGTCACATGCCGGGCAACCGGCCCAGTACTTTCCTGGTCCTGGAAGAGCTGACGCCGGCCAGCCTGGGCGCGCTGATCGCGCTGTACGAACACCGCGTGTTCGTGGCGGGGTCGCTCTGGGGCATCAACAGCTTCGACCAGTGGGGTGTGGAGCTCGGCAAGGTGCTGGCCAAGGCCATCGAGCCGCGTCTGAGCAGCGGGGATGCCACCGGCCTGGACGCTTCCACCGCCGGCCTGCTCAAAAGATTGCGGGACTGAGCGCGGCCCTCACCCAGGGGGAGAGGGAGAATGAAAAAACCCGCAGCGTGCTAGCACTGCGGGTTTTTTGTTTTCTGTTCGAGAGCGGTGAGGCTCGTCGACGCAGCATGAGGGCACAGGGCAAGGCGCAAACGCGCTGACAGTGCTTCACAAGCACGGCAAGCGTTTGCAACGCCGCCATGTGCCCTCAGGCAAGGAGCACTTACATGCCCATGTCGCCCATGCCGCCCATACCACCCATGCCGCCAGGCATGCCGCCGCCGGCACCCGCCTCGTCCTTCGGGGACTCGGACACCATGCACTCGGTGGTCAGCATCAGCGAAGCGACCGATGCAGCGTTCTGCAGCGCGGTGCGGGTCACCTTGGTCGGGTCCAGAATGCCCATCTCGATCATGTCGCCGTAGGTGTCGTTGGCGGCGTTGAAGCCGTAATTGCCCTTGCCGGCCAGCACGGCGTTCACCACCACGCTGGCTTCGCCGCCGGCGTTGAACACGATTTCGCGCAGGGGCGATTCGATGGCCTTCAGGACCAGCTTGATGCCGGCGTCCTGGTCAGCGTTGTCACCCTTGATGGTGCCAGCGGCCTGACGGGCGCGCAGCAGGGCCACGCCGCCACCGGCCACGATGCCTTCTTCCACGGCAGCGCGGGTGGCGTGCAGGGCGTCTTCCACGCGGGCCTTCTTTTCCTTCATCTCGACTTCGGTGGCAGCGCCAACCTTGATCACGGCCACGCCGCCGGCCAGCTTGGCCACGCGTTCCTGCAGCTTTTCGCGGTCGTAGTCGGAGGTAGCTTCCTCGATCTGCACGCGCACTTGCTTGACGCGGGCTTCGATGTCAGCGGCAGCGCCGTTGCCGTCGATGATGATGGTGTTTTCCTTGCCCACTTCGATGCGCTTGGCCTGGCCCAGGTCGGCCAGGGTGACCTTTTCCAGCGTCAGGCCCACTTCTTCAGCGATGACCTTGCCGCCGGTCAGGATGGCGATGTCTTCCAGCATGGCCTTGCGACGGTCGCCGAAGCCCGGGGCCTTGACGGCCACGACCTTCAGGATGCCGCGGATGGTGTTGACCACCAGGGTCGCCAGGGCTTCGCCTTCGACGTCTTCGGCAATGATCAGCAGCGGACGGCCGGCCTTGGCCACGGCTTCCAGCGTGGGCAGCAGGTCACGGATGTTGGACACCTTCTTGTCGTACAGCAGCACGAAGGGGTTGTCCAGCAGGGCGGCCTGCTTCTCGGGGTTGTTGATGAAGTAGGGCGACAGGTAACCACGGTCGAACTGCATGCCTTCAACGACGTCGAGTTCGTTCTGCAGGCTCTTGCCGTCTTCCACGGTGATCACGCCTTCCTTGCCGACCTTGTCCATGGCATTGGCGATGATCTCGCCGATGCTCACGTCGCTGTTGGCCGAGATGGAGCCGACCTGGGCGATTTCCTTGGAGGTGGTGGTGGGCTTGGAAGCCTTCTTCAGCTGCTCGATCAGGGCCGTCACGGCCTTGTCGATGCCGCGCTTCAGGTCCATCGGATTCATGCCGGCGGCCACGTACTTCATGCCTTCGCGCACGATGGCCTGGGCCAGCACGGTGGCGGTGGTGGTGCCGTCGCCAGCGTTGTCAGAGGTCTTGGAAGCAACTTCCTTGACCATCTGCGCACCCATGTTCTGCAGCTTGTCCTTCAGTTCGATTTCCTTGGCCACGGACACACCGTCCTTGGTCACGGTGGGGGCGCCGAAAGAGCGCTCGAGCACCACGTTGCGGCCCTTGGGGCCCAGGGTCACCTTGACCGCGTTGGCCAGGATGTTCACACCCTCGACCATGCGGGCGCGGGCTTCACCGCCGAAAATTACGTCTTTAGCTGCCATGTGTATTACTCCAGATTCAAGTTCAAACGATTAAGTCGGATGGATCAATCGCGTTGCGATTTACTTCTCGACAACAGCAAACAGGTCTTCTTCTTTCATGACCAGCAGTTCGTCGCCGCCGACCTTGACGGTCTGGCCGCTGTACTTGCCGAACAGGACGCGGTCGCCGACCTTGACGTTCATGGCGACGATCTCGCCCTTGTCGTTCTTGCGGCCGGGACCCACCGCCAGGACTTCGCCCTGGTCGGGCTTCTCGGCGGCGCTGTCGGGGATGACGATGCCGGAGGCGGTCTTGGTTTCGTTTTCAACGCGCTTGACAATCACGCGATCGGCCAGAGGACGCAGTTTCATCAGGAATCTCCTTGAGTTTGAAACAGGGGTTTGAAATGAGAAAGCACCATAAAGTTGGTGCTCATTAACCTAGTCTAGGATTCAGGTTGTTAGCACTCGAATCCAGAGAGTGCCAATCATAAGGCTTTTTTGCCTTCTTTCAAGCCGGGAAGGGTACTTTGAAGGCGCCGTAGGCACCAGCGGCGAGGCTGTGGCTTGATTCGCTACACTGCACGGGGCCTGCTTTTCGTCCTTAACGCTCCATTCCTGCATCTTTCGTGACCACACTGACAAACCCTGGGTGCATGTGCCGTGGCCTCTGGAGCTGGATTGCAGGTCTGGCCCTGTGCGTGGGTCTGGTGGGTCTGGACCTGTGGTTACGCCCGGCTGAACCGCTGGCCCCGCTGGCCACATGGCCTGCAAGCTCATTGCCACCCGGCGCCACCCCGGTGCTGCAGGCCGCCGGCCGCATCCCGATGCCGGCCCATGCCCCGGCGGCGCATGCCAGCACCTTGCTGGCCATGCCCTCGCAGCATCCGGCTGTTTTGCAGGCCTACTGGTTTGCCGGTTCGCGTGAGAGCGGTCCCGATGTGCAGATCGCCAGTGCCCAGTTCGACCGGGCGACCCAGCAATGGAGCCCGGCCAGCTATGTGGTGAACCGTCATCTTGCGGGCGCGCAGCTGGGTTTCGGCCTGCGTCGCATAGGCAATCCGGTGGCCTGGCGTGATGCGCAGGGCCGCACACATCTCTTTGTCGTGGCCACCGGCCTGGGCGGCTGGGCGGCCGGCCGCATCCTGCACCTGCGCCAGGATGGACCACAGGAGCCGTTCCAGCCGTTGCGCGTGCTGCCGCTGTCCTGGCTGTGGAATACCAGCCACCTGGTACGCGCCATGCCGCTGCCGCTGGCCGATGGCGGCATGGTGCTGCCGGTTTATTTCGAACTCGGCATCAAGTACCCGGTGGCGCTGCGTTTCGATGCGGCGGGCGAGTTCCGCGGCATGGTACGCATGTCACAACGCCGTGACCTGCTGCAGCCCACACTGCTGGCGCGCAGTGAGACCGAGTGGCTTGCCCTGCTGCGTGACAACCGTGCGCAGCGGCAATTGCGTGCGGTGCAAACCAAAGACGGCGGATTGCACTGGCAGGACCTGCCCGACCCAGGCATGCCCAACCCCGACGCTTCGGTGGCGGGCCTGAGCCTGCAACCCGGTCTGATGTTCCTGGCGCACAACCCGCGTGCCGAATCCCGCGCGCAGCTGGCATTGAGCCATTCACGTGACGGCCTGCACTGGACCCAGCTGGAGTTGCTGGCCCAGGGGGGCGAGCGCAGTGAGTACTCCTACCCCTCCATGGCCTGGGCCGACGACAGCTTGTGGGTGAGTTACACCGAAGAGCGGCAGGCGATTGCCTGGCAGCGTTTCATCTTTCTGCCGCAGCAGGCGCGTTGAGTATCGACCGAGCATGGACACCCATTCCTTCTTCCTCGCGCTGATCTCCACGCAGACCCCCTTGTTGCCCTTGCCCTGGGGGGAGCGCCTTTATCTGCCCCTGGCCTGGGGGCTGGTGCTGGCCTGGGGGGCGAGTTGGCTCCTGGAGCGCCGGGGCGCGCCCAATTCAAAGCTGAAATCGTGGTTGCCACTCCTGCTCATCCTGTGGTGCCTGTGGCCAGGACCGGCATCACCGGCCTACTGGCTGGGACTGGCGTTCCGTGCCCCCAGTCTCCTGCTCACGCTCCTGTGTACCTGGGCTTTGCTGGCGCACTACAAACCTGCACGGTGGACGCCCGTGCCCGTGGAGGCACTGCGGCACCAGGCTTGGGTGCTGGTGGTGCTCGGCTGGGCCCTGCTGCTCGATACCCTGGCGCTCTGGCCGGTGAGCCTCTACAGCCTGGGTTTTGCGCCGCTCACGCTCGGTGTGCTGGTGTTGTTGGGCATGTTGCCCTGGCTGCTGCGTGATGCCGCTCGTCTGTCGGCCCTGCTGGTGGCGGTGCTGGCCTTGTACGTGCTGCTGCGCCTGCCCAGCGGAAACGTCTGGGACGCGTTGCTTGATCCCTGCTTGTGGATCCTGCTGCAGGTCGACTGGCTGCGGCGCAAGCTGCGGCGCGCCTAGGACGGAACCAGCAGCCACTCGCGCCGGTACAGCCACTGCTGCGGGTACCAGAGGTTGTCCAGCCGTACTTCGCCGGGCAGATGCCGGCTGGTGAGCAGCCAGCGCTCGCCCAGCACGCGGCACGCCGGCAGGCAGGGCGGCATGGTCTGCGCGCTGTCCGACTGGATCCAGACGACGGCGGCATGCGTGGCCAAGAGTTGTTGCATCTCGTCGGCCGCCGTCGGTGGTGGCACGCCTGGTGCCCGGCGTGCCATGGCGCGTGCACCGGTCTCGTAGGGCAGGAACTGGTGCCCGCCCGGCAGCAGGAACTGGAAGCGCTCGAACTGGCTGTTGAAGCCGTTGGGTACGGCGATCTTGCCTTGCGGTGTCGCGGCGATGGCCTGCGCGCCATAACGGCCCACCGGGCCATCCATCGGGGCAACGCTCAGGTTGAAGGCGGCGTAGACCAGCAGGCTGGCCAGCACCGCGGCGCCGCGACTCCAGATCGAGCGCCAGAGCCCGGCTGCGATGACCACGGAGCCAGTGGCCACCACCAACAGAGGCAGCCCCAGTTCCAGCGTGGAAGACAGGCCCAGGCTGTAGCCGATCCAGGCGATGCGCGCGATCATGAGCAGCGCCACGCCGGAAATCAGCAGCGTGGGCAGGAACCAGGCGCGCGCTATGTCGCGCCAGTGCAGGGCCAACAGCATGGCCACGGCCGGCATGGCCGGGATCACGTAGCGCGCCGAGCGCTGGCTGGGAAACAGGAAGACCAGCAGCCACACCAGGGCCCAGGCCAGCAGGATGGCCTGGTGCGGCGACAGCGGCCAGTTCTTGCGCAGCTGCGGCAGGCGTTTGAGACCCAGCCAGGCCAGACCGGGGATGAGGAAGAAGAGCAGGCCTGCATTGACCGCATAGGCCAGCAACTGCGACCAGATGCTGGAGCCGCTGAGCGAGAAGGCCTCCTGCCACCAGCCGCGCGCGTCGGAAAACTTGGCCGCGTTCTCGCCGACGATGAACTCGCGCCAGACCGCTTGCGGATCGGGATCGAGTACGAACCAGAGACCGAACACCGCCAGGGCGAGTACCGCGCTGACACCGGTCTTCAGCGTGTGCTGCCAGATGGCTCGCCAGCTCAGATGCGATTCGCTGGCCACCAGGGCCAGCCACCAGGCCGCTGCGGCCGGGGCGATCAGCGCGAAGGATTTGTAGGCCAGGCCCAGCCCCAGGCCCAGGCCGAAGAGGAGGTGTGCCAGCCAGCCTGGGCTGGCCGCCGGCAGGCGCGCACGTTGCCAGAGCAGGGCAAACAGCGGCAGGCTGAACCAGAAGGTCTCGGGTGCGCTCGTGAGGTAGGGGCGACCGTAGCGAAAGGTGCTCAGGAAGGCCAGGAAGATGCAGGCCGCCATGAGCCCTTCGCGCCAGCGCTGCGTGACGGCGCGCAGGCACAGCACGATGGCGCCGCTGACCAGCAGCAGGTAGAGCAGGCTGGGCGTGCGCAGCGCGGCCATGTTCCAGTGCTCGCCCCAGTTTCCGGCCACCATGGCCTGCCAGAACAGCATCGGGGGTTTGGTGTTGCGGGTATCGACCAGCTCCGAGGCCAGGGGCAACCACTGGCCCGTGGCTGCGGTCTCGCGCGCGATGTGCACGTAGACCATCTCGTCGCCGTTGCTGGGCACATACTGCCCGTCCAGACCGAAGACGTAGGCGAAAGCGGCCAGCAGCAGCAGGGCCAGCCAGAAGGCCATGGAGTTTTTGTCGGAAGAAATGCCGGAAGCTTGCATGCGCATCACCTGGCCCCGTGTAGCAGGGCCGTGGTCATTATGGCTCGCGCTTGTGACGGAAGGTCCAGCGATCGTTGGCAATGAAGTTGCTGACGCTGGCGATCACGATGGCGATCACGTTGGCCAGCAGGTAGTGCATGCCCATGTGGGTCAGCCACAGCGTGAGCGCGTACTGCAGCAGGATGCCCAGCCAGGAGGCCATGGCGTACTGGCCCACCTGGGCCAGCAGGCTGCGTTTGCTCAGGCGCTGGCCTTCTTCGACGGCCGTGGCGTGCAGGCGGTCGGACCAGGTCCACAGCCGGTTCCAGGTGAAGTTGTTGACCGTGGCCACGGCAATGGCCAGGGCCAGCGAGAAGTAAGGCTTGCTGCCGGTCGGCTCGATGGCATTGAACAGGAACTCGTGCGCCGTGTAGAGCACGGCCAGATTGACCACCGTGCCGCTGGCACCCACCAGGCCGAAGCGGATGTAACGGAAACCGTGCAGCCAGTCGATCAGTTGCCAGAATCGTTCGCGCAGGGAAGGTTTGTTCATGCGGTAGCGGGTTCTTCGCGCAGCGCCTGCAGGGCATCGGCCAGCACCGGGTCGGGGGCGATGCGCTTGAGGCACTGGTTGTCGCCGTCGCAGAAGGTCAGGCGGTGGTTGTAGGCCGAGAGGCAGGGCGAGCAGGCGATGCCCGATTCATAGACCGTGGCCTTGGGGCCGAAGGGGCCGGGCAGGGGGCCGTAGAGCTTGCCGGTCTCGGGGCCGAAGAACATCAGCGTACGGATGGGCGTGAGGCTGGCGAAGTGGCCGGGGCCGCCGTCGTTGGTCAGCAGCAGGTCGCTGGCGTGGAAAAGCATCAGCAGTTCGCGCAGGCTGCGCGTGTAGCCCGTGAGCGCAATGCACTGCTCGCTGCCGACCTGCTGCTTGATGTCCTGGGCCAGGGCCATGTCTTCCTTGAGGCCGATGAAACCCACGGCATGGCCTTGCGCACACAGGCCCTGAGCCACGCGGGCGTAATGCGCGGCTGGCCAGGCCCGCTCGGGCAGGATGCCGCCGCCGGGATACATGAGCACGATCTTGCGGTCAACGAGCACAGGGTGATCGCGCAGCAGTTTTTCGCGGTAGGCCGCCAGCTCTTCGGGAGTGAAAGGCACGGACAGGCCGGTTTCTGCGGGCAGTTCGCGGATCGGTGCGGCTTTGTGGCGCGGGCCGCCATTGCTTTCGAGCGCATCGACCAGCGAGAGGAATTGCTTGCTGATGTGCTGGTAGGGGTTGTAGGGAATCGCGCAGTTGATGTAGCTGCCGCGGTACAGGCCTTCCTGCGTGTGTGGCGTGAAGCCCGCGCGCCGCGGCGCGCCACTCATATAGCAAAGCAGGCTGCTGACACGGGAAAACAACTCGCAGTCGATGACGGCATCCAGCGGCAGACGGCGCATGGCCAGACTCACGCGCCAGATGTCGCGTACCAGGCTGATGGGGGAGCTGTCGTCGATGCCGTGAAAGTGGGCGTCTTCCGTCAGCCGCAGCATGCGCGCGACTTCCTGGTTCTTTTTCAGCTGCAGCACATGCAGGGTGACGCCGGGATATTGTTCGCGCAGCGCCTTGAACATGGGGCCGGCCAGCACGATGCTGCCCATTTCGGACAAGAGGATGACCAGGATGTGGCGCGGCGCCCGCTGGCGATCGACTTTCGGCGCGCGCGTTCCGAGCAGACGCGCCCACAAGGAAACCGCAGAACACAGAAGCTGGCCGACCCAGCGATCGATCCAGCGTTGTGTCTGCAGCTTCATGCGGCGCGTTCTCTCTTCTTTTTTACTTCAGACCGGCCGCTGCACGCAGGGTGGCAGCCTTGTCGGTGCGTTCCCAGGTGAACTCGGGCTCTTCACGACCGAAGTGGCCGTAGGCGGCGGTCTTCTCGTAGATCGGGCGCAGCAGGTCCAGCATCAGGATGATGCCCTTGGGACGCAGGTCGAAGTGCTCAGACACCAGGGCGGCGATCTTCTCGTCGGAGATGACGCCGGTGCCCATGGTGTTGACCGTGATGTTCATGGGCTTGGCCACGCCGATGGCGTAAGCCACCTGGATCTGGCACTTCTTGGCCAGGCCGGCGGCCACGATGTTCTTGGCCACATAACGGGTGGCGTAGGCGGCCGAGCGGTCCACCTTGGACGGGTCCTTGCCGGAGAAGGCGCCACCACCGTGCGGGCAGGCGCCGCCATAGGTGTCGACGATGATCTTGCGGCCGGTCAGGCCGCAGTCGCCCTGGGGGCCGCCAACGACGAAACGGCCGGTCGGGTTGACCAGGTACTTGGTGTCCTTGAGCCATTCCTTGGGCAGCACGGGCTTGATGATCTCTTCGATCACGGCTTCGTAGAAGCTGGCCTTGAGCTTGGTGGCGGTCTCGGACTGGTCCGGGCTGTGCTGTGTGGAGAGCACCACGGTGTCGATGCTGTGCGGCTTGCCGTCCACATAACGCATGGTGACCTGGCTCTTGGCGTCAGGACGCAGGAAGGGCAGGCGGCCGTCCTTGCGCAACTGGGCCTGGCGCTCGACCAGGCGGTGCGCGTAGTGGATGGGCGCGGGCATCAGCGCGGGGGTTTCGTCGCAGGCGTAACCGAACATCAGGCCCTGGTCGCCGGCGCCGATGTTGAGGTGGTCGTCGCTGGCGTGGTCCACGCCCTGGGCGATGTCATTGGACTGCTTGTCGTAGGCCACCAGCACGGCGCAACCCTTGTAGTCGATGCCGTATTCGGTGTTGTCGTAGCCGATGCGCTTGATGGTGTCGCGCGCGACCTGGATGTAGTCCACGTGCGCGTTGGTCGTGATCTCGCCGGCCAGCACCACGAGGCCGGTGTTGCACAGGGTCTCGGCGGCCACGCGGCTGCGCGGGTCCTGCTTGAAGATCGCGTCCAGGATGGCATCGGAGACCTGGTCCGAGACCTTGTCGGGATGGCCTTCGGAAACGGATTCGGAAGTGAAGAGATAGTCGTTCGCCATTGAATAAACTCCAAAATTGTTTGTCAGGCGCGTTGCCTGGGCTGGGAGCTTCGGCGAACGCTTTAGCAGAGGTGTCATGAATGACGGCACAATCGTTCCCTTTCGGGTGGCGGCCTGTGCCTGTCGCCCTGCAAGTAGTTCCGTAACTCGGCGACGCCCGCATTTTATCCGAATGATGGTCCTTTTTCGCATCCTGTCCTGGCTGCCCCTGTGGTTGTTGCATGGCATCGGCTGGGGCCTGGGTTGGGTGGTCTTTGCCCTGTCTCCTACCTATCGTCGGCGTTTTGTCGCCAATCTGCAGCAGGCCGGCCACGATTGGAGAGAGTGTCGCGGTGCGGTTGGCCAGACTGGCCAGCTGGTGGCGGAATTGCCGCGCTTGTGGTTTGGACGGCCGGCAAATGTCTTATGGGACGGCGCCCAGCACATCGAGCATGCCTTGGCCCAGGGCCGTGGCATCGTGTTCCTGACGCCACACCTGGGCAGCTTCGAGATCACCGCTCAGGCCTATGCGGCCCGCTTTGGCGCACGCCAACCCATCACGGTCCTGTTCCGCCCTTCACGCCAGCCACGCCTGCGTGCCCTGGTGGCTTCGGCGCGCAGCAGGCCGGGTCTGCTGACGGCACCCACCACGATGGCCGGTGTCAAACAGTTGATCAAGGCGCTACGGCAGGGCCAGTCGGTCGGTTTGCTGCCGGACCAGGTGCCGCCGCAGGGCCTGGGTGTCTGGGCGCCGTTTTACGGCCGCGAGGCCTACACCATGACCCTGTCGGCCCGGTTGGCGCAGCAGACGGGTGCGGTGGTGCTGCTGGCCTGGGGCGAACGCCTGTCCTGGGGGCGTGGTTACACCGTGCATGTGCAGCCCCTGGGCACGCCACTGCCGTCCGATCCGCAGGCCGCCGCAGCGGTGATCAACCTTGCCATGGAGCAGGTGATCGCCACCTGTCCGCAGCAATACCTCTGGGGTTACGCCCGCTACAAGCAACCGCGCGAGGAACGACTCTGATGCAACATCCCGGTGTTCTCTTCATGCGCCTGATCGCGCCCCTGCCCTTGTCCTGGGTGCGGGCCCTGGGCACGCTGGTGGGTTGGGTGCTCTATGTACTGGCCGTGCCGCGTCGCCGTGTGGTGATGACCAACCTGGCCCTGTGTTTTCCGCAGGAGCCCCTGGCCGTGCGGCGGCGCTGGGCGCGCGAGTGCGTGGTGCATTTTGCTCAGGCCTGGTTCGACCGCGGCTGGCTCTGGAACGGCAAGCTCGAGGTGCTGCGGCCGCGCCTGCGCATCATTGGTGCGGTCGAGGAGTTGAAGGGCGATACGCCCACGGTGATCTTCGCACCGCATTTCTTTGGCCTGGATGCCGCGGGTACGGCGATCAATGACCAGATCCGCCGGCCCATGGTCAGCATCTACACGCCGCAGCGCAGCGCAGCCGTGGACCAGTGGCTGCACGACGGGCGCCGGCGCTTTGGCAATCTGCAGCTCTTCTACCGCGACCAAGGCGTCAAGGGCATCGTCGCTGCCCTGCGCGAAGGCGCGCTGTTGTACTTGCTGTCCGACATGAACTTCGGACCCGAAGAGTCGATCTTCGTACCCTTTTACGGCGTGCAAGCGGCCACGGTGCCCTCGTTGCCGCGCTTCGCGCGTCTGGGTCGAGCCAAGGTCGTGCCGGTGACGGCGCGTTTGACGCCGCAGGGCTACGACATCGAGGTGCATCCGGCCTGGAAGGACTATCCGAGTGCCGATGTGCAGGCGGACACGGCCTATATGAACCGCTGGCTGGAGGGTGTCATCAACACCATGCCCTCGCAGTACTACTGGGTGCACAAGCGCTTCAAGACCCGGCCGCCGGGTGAGCCGGGCGTTTACTGACGACTCAGCTCTGCAGGAAGCGCTGCAGCGAGGCGATCACGCGCTGCGGCTGCTCATGCACGATCCAGTGGGTGGCGTCCGGCACGGCTTCCAGCGTGAGTTGCGGGATGTAGTCGTCCAACCCTTCGATCAATTCGGGCGGCAGAGCGGTATCGCCCAGGCCCCAGAGCACGAGCGTGGGTAGGGAGATGGTGAGCATCTCGCGCGGCAGTTCGATGGTGCTGGCGGCCGGGTCCTCGGCGCGCGGCGGGCGCAAGGGTGAGGCGCGGTAGTAGTTGCAGCCACCGGTCAGGCCCTGGTCCCAGACGGCGCGGTAGCGCGCTTTCACCTCGTCGGTGAGCCAGCCAAAGCTGTCTGCTCCGGCACCCATGCCCAGGAAGAAGTCCCAGAGCCGGCGGTAGTCGTTCTCGGCCAGCAGCTTTTCGGCATCGGGCCGGATCAGGAAGTTCATGTAGGCGCTGGCGGCCTGTTGTTTCGGATTGCTTTTCAGCTCGCGCAGGAAGGTGCCCGGGTGCGGCGAGTTGATGATGGCCAGCTTCGCGCTCAACTGCGGCAGCTGGTTGGCGAAATTCCAGGCCACGGCGCCGCCCCAGTCGTGCGCGATGAGGCAGGCCAGAGGGGCAGCGCCGGCTTCAATGGCAGCCAGCGCCGCGATGTCCTGTACCAGGTGCTTGGCGCGGTAGGCGGCCACGTCAGAGGGGGCGCTGGACCGCTCGTAGCCGCGCAGATTGGGGGCCACGCAGCGGTAGCCGCCGTTTTCTGGCCGGGCGAAATGGACCAGCAGCTCGTCCCAGACAAAAGCGGCTTCGGGGAAACCATGCAGGAAGAGTAGGACCGGTCGGCCGCGTTCGCCCGCAGCGCGACAGCTCAGGGTGATGCCGTGCGGCAGCGGCTGTTGCCAGGTTTCGATCATGCCGGGTCGGTCACGGCGTCAGGGTGCGCCCAAGACCACAGCAGCGTGGCAACGTCCTCGATGCCTGTTCGTTTGGTGGCCGAGAACAGGCGTACCTCGCCGCCGCCGGCCTGCAGCTTCATGATGGACAGGGCCTTGGCCCCTTCGCTGCGTGTGAGTTTGTCGGCCTTGGTCAGGATGACCAGGAACTTCAGGCCTTCCTCGACGCGCGGACGAATCACTTCGAGCAGGACCTGGTCCAGTTCGGTCAGGCCGTGGCGCGGGTCGCACATCAGCACAATGGCCTTGAGGTTCTCGCGTGTGACCAAGTAATTGGCCATGACCTGTTGCCAGCGGATCTTGTCCTGCTTGGGCACGGCGGCATAGCCATAACCTGGCAGATCGGTCAGCACGGCGTCGGTGATGCCCTGTTTGCCCAGGGCGAACAGGTTGATGTGCTGTGTGCGCCCGGGTTTTTTGGAGGCGAAGGCCAGCTGGTTCTGCTGGGTCAGGGTGTTGATGCAGGTCGATTTGCCGGCGTTGGAGCGGCCGACAAAGGCGATTTCCGGCACGTCCAGGGCGGGCAGGAAGTGCAGCTCCGGGGCCGTGGTCAGGAAACGGGCCGTGTGCAGCCAGCCCAGGGCCTGGACGGCCAGTGGATTGGGGGGGGCGGGCTTGCCGCCCAGGTGGGGTGGGACGGCAGTTTTGGAGGGGGGAGTCATGGAGTGGTGGTGAAGTGCCCGGACCTGCATTGTAGAATCGGGCAGTTTTGCTCCAACCACACCCGAACCACCATGAAGTTGCTTGCCCCCCTGATGTTGGCTGCCATGCTGGCAGCACCCGCCCTTGCAGCCCAGGATGCCCAGGCGCCCGCCAAGCCTGATTTGGCCAAGGGCGAAGCCAAGTACGCCGCGGTCTGCGCGGCCTGCCATGGCGCCGACGGTAACTCCGGTATTCCGGCCAATCCGAAACTGGCCCAGCAGCACCCGGATTACCTGGCCAAGCAGTTGCAGGAGTTCAAATCCGGCAAGCGCAACAGCGCCGTGATGAAGGGCTTTGCTGCCGTGCTCAGCGATGAGGACATGAAGAATATCGGGGGCTGGCTGGCCGCGCAGAAAGCCAAGCCTGGTTTCGCCAAGGACAAGGATCTGGTGGCCCTGGGTGAACGCATCTACCGTGGCGGCATTCCGGACCGCCAGATCGCGGCCTGCGCCGGTTGCCACAGCCCCAATGGTGCTGGCATTCCGGCCCAGTACCCGCGCCTGAGCGGCCAGCATGCCGACTACACCGGCGCCCAGCTGCTGTCCTTCCGAGACGGTGTGCGCAAGAACAGCGTGCAGATGGCACAGGTCGCAGCAAAGATGAACGATCGCGAGATCAAGGCCGTTTCTGACTACATTGCGGGCCTGCGTTAAGCAATACACCGGCAAGCTGCCCGGTTATCCCGGCATGAATAAGTCGTGGGTGATGTTTGGTTCACAATGCCGGCTAGACGCCCGCTGACGGAACCCTGCAGTCCCCAGGCACTCCTACCCAGGCGGGTCTTTGCATGAAGACCCGCCTTTTTATTTTCTACAGTCCACCGTCACTATCGCCATGACCGTCTCCACCCAGGGCCTGGAGCTGCCCGCATCCTCCCGCACCCTGCGTGCGGCGGTGGAGCTGCTGTCGTCGATGCGCTTTTCCATTTCGCTGCTGACGGTGATCTGCATCGCATCGGTCATCGGCACGGTGCTCAAGCAGCACGAGCCGCTGAACAACTACATCAACCAGTTCGGCCCTTTCTGGGCCGAGGTCTTCGGCAAGCTGGACCTGTACGCGGTCTACAGCGCCTGGTGGTTCCTGCTGATCCTGGCCTTCCTGGTCACCAGCACTTCGCTGTGCATTGCCCGCAACACGCCCAAGATCCTGGCGGACCTCAAGGCCTACAAGGAGAACATGCGCGAGCAATCGCTGCAGGCCTTCCACCATCGCGCCCAGGCGAGTCTGGGCGAAGCGCCCGAAGCCGCCGCGCAGCGCCTGGGCCGTCTGCTGGCCACCGGTGGCTGGAAGGTGAAGTTGCAGCAGCGCGAGACGCCCGCCGGCCCCGGCTGGATGCTGGCGGCCAAGGCCGGTGCCGCCAACAAGCTGGGCTACCTGGCGGCGCACAGCGCCATCGTGCTGGTCTGCCTGGGGGGTCTGCTCGATGGCGACCTGATCGTGCGCGCCCAGATGTGGTGGGGCGGCAAGACGGTCTACAACGGCGGCGGCCTGATTGCCGACGTCAAACCCGAGCATCGCCTGAGCGAGCGCAACCCGACCTTCCGGGGCAACCTGCTGGTGGCCGAAGGCACCCAGTCGAGCACCGCCATCCTGAACCAGTCCGATGGCATCCTGCTGCAGGATCTCCCCTTTGCCATCGAGCTCAAGAAATTCATCGTCGAGCATTACTCGACCGGCATGCCCAAGCTGTTCGCCAGCGAGATCGTGATCCACGACAAGGCCACGGGCGAAAAGAAGGAGGCCCGGGTCGAGGTCAACCACCCGGCCAGTTACAAGGGCATCGAGATCTACCAGTCCAGCTTCGACGATGGTGGCTCCACCGTGCGCCTCAAGGCACAGCCCATGAATGCGGCGACCAAGCCTTTCGAGATCGAGGGCGTGATCGGCGGCAGCTCGCAGTTGAGCAATGGCAACCAGAAACTCACCCTGGAGTACACCGGTCTGCGCGTCATCAACGTCGAGAATTTTTCTGCCAGCGGCCCTTCGGGCGTGGACGTGCGCAAGGTCGACCTGCGAGCGTCCTTGGACCAGCGGCTGGGCGCGGCCAACAAGGCGGACGCCCCCAAGACCCAGCGCAATGTGGGCCCCAGCGTGAGCTACAAGTTGCGTGACGAAGCCGGCCAGGCGCGCGAGTTCCACAACTACATGCTGCCGGTCGATCTGGGTGACGGGGTCCCTGTCTTCCTGATGGGCATGCGCGAGACGCCCTCCGAGCCCTACCGCTATCTGCGGGTGCCGGCCGACGCCCAGGGGTCGACCGATGAATTCTTCCGACTGCGCGCCGCGCTCGCTGACCCGGCCCTGCGCGCACAGGCCGTGCGCCGTTATGCCGCGCGCATGGTCGATCCTTCCCGCAAGGATCTGTTGCCCCAGCTCAGTGCCTCGGCCTTGCGGGCACTGGGCCTGTTCTCGGGGGCCGAGCCGGTGCCGGGCAGCCGTGCGCCGGGCGGCCTGCAGGCCGTGGCCGACTTCATGGAGAACAACGTGCCCGAGGCTGAACGCGAGCGTGCCGGCGAGATGCTGGTGCGCATCCTCAACGGTGCCTTGTTCGAACTGCTGCAAGTGGCACGCGAACGTGCCGGGCTCAAGCCCCTGGCCTCCGACGAAAGCACCCAGGCCTTCATGATGCAGGCCGTGCTGGCGCTCAGCGATGCCTATTTCTACCCGGCGCCCATGGCCCTGCAGCTGACGGATTTCACCCAGCTGCAGGCCAGCGTGTTCCAGGTGGCACGGGCTCCGGGCAAGACCATCGTCTACCTGGGCTGCGCCCTGCTGATCCTTGGCGTTTTCGCCATGCTTTATGTGCGTGAGCGCCGCCTCTGGATATGGCTGACGCCGCAGGGTCAGGGTGCCCAGGCCAGCATGGCCTTGTCATCCAACCGCCAGACCCTGGATACCGATCGTGAATTCGAACAGCTGCGCGACAAGTTGTTGACTAGGAGTCCTGCATGAACACCGCCACGACCACTTTGACCCTCAACGAGGGCTACTTTGCCAAGCGCAGTCTCTTTGACTGGCTGTTTGCCCTGCTGGTGGCTGTGGGCGGCCTGTATGCCTATGCCAACTACCACGCCTTCATGGATGTGTACGAGAAGGGCATCCTGTTGCTGGCCATCCCCTCTGTGGTGGCGCTGGGCTGGTTCTGGCGGCCGCTGCGTGTGCTCATGCTGCTAGTGGCAGCTTTCTCGCTGCTGGGCATCTTCTCCTACCAGGGCCAGCTGGCGCGCGCCGAGAGCGTGTTCTGGCTCAAGTACTTCCTGTCCAGCCAGTCGGCCATCCTGTGGATGAGCGTGCTGTTTTTCATGAGCACGGTGTTCTACTGGATCGGCATGTTCAGCCGTGCGCAGGGCGCCACCATGGAGCTGATCGGCTCGCGCCTGACCTGGGTGGCCGTGGGCATGGCCCTGATCGGCACCATGGTGCGCTGGTACGAAAGCTACCTGCTTGGTCCGGACATCGGCCACATTCCGGTCAGCAATCTGTACGAAGTGTTCGTCCTGTTCTGCTGGATGACGGCAGTGTTCTACCTGTACTTCGAGCAGCAGTACGGTACTCGCGGCATGGGCGCCTTCGTCATGCTGGTGGTCAGCGCGGCCGTGGGTTTCCTGCTCTGGTACACCGTCGTGCGCGGGGCGCACGAGATCCAGCCCCTGGTGCCGGCCCTCAAGAGCTGGTGGATGAAGCTCCATGTGCCAGCCAACTTCGTTGGTTACGGCACCTTTGCCCTGGCGGCCATGGTGGCGTTTGCCTATCTGATCAAGAGCCAGTCGCAGGAAACGCGTTGGTACAAGCTGGCGCCGCTGTGGATCTTCGGCATCGTGCTGTGTTTCGTGCCGCTGGCGTTCCGTCAAAGCTCCGCCGTCGCTGGCGGCAGCTACTGGCTTGGTTATTTCATCATCGCCGCGCTGATCGTCGGCGGCATCCTGCTGGGTCGCCGTCGCATCGCCGAGCGCCTGCCCTCGCTCGAGGTGCTGGACGACGTGATGTACAAGTCCATCGCGGTGGGCTTCGCCTTCTTCACCATCGCCACCGTGCTAGGCGCCCTGTGGGCGGCCGAGGCCTGGGGTGGTTACTGGAGCTGGGACCCCAAGGAAACCTGGGCCCTGATCGTCTGGCTCAATTACGCGGCCTGGCTGCACATGCGCCTCATGAAGGGCCTGCGCGGCACGGTCGCTTCGTGGTGGGCGCTGGCCGGCCTGGGCGTGACGACCTTTGCCTTCATCGGCGTCAATATGTTCCTCAGCGGCCTGCACAGCTACGGTGCGCTGTAGGGCCATGCAGCCAGCCCGCACTGCCGGGCACGATCTTTGTAAGAATGGGTCCCAGTTCTGCGACTGAGTTCCTAGGAGGATCGCATCATGTTGATCAAGACCCGTGACGATGGTTACACCCATCCGCAACCCAGCGAGATCACCTCGCAAGCTGTCTACCAGGACCGGCGTCAGCTGATGCGCCTGATGGCCGGTGGCGCCGCCGGCGCCGTTCTGGCCAGCTGGGCGACGCGCGATGCGCGTGCCCAAATGCCCGGCCAGGGCGCCAAACTGGTGGGCCGGAAGTCGACGGTGAGTGGTGCCAGCACCATGGAAAAACTCACTGAATTCAAGGACGCCAGCAGCTACAACAACTTCTACGAGTTCGGCATGGACAAGAGCGACCCGGCGCGCAACGCGCACACGCTCAAGACCGCGCCCTGGACCGTGGCCATCGAGGGGCTGGTCAAAAAGCCCGGCAACTACGCACTGGAAGACCTGCTCAAGCTGTCGGCGATGGAGGAGCGGATCTACCGCATGCGCTGCGTCGAGGGCTGGTCCATGGTGATTCCCTGGGTGGGCTACTCGGTGGCGGAGCTGATCAAAAAAGTCGAGCCGCAGCCCGGCGCCAAGTACGTCGAGTTCGTCACCCTGGCCGACAGCAAGACCATGCCCTATGTGGGCTCGCGCGTGCTGAACTGGCCTTATGTCGAGGGCCTGCGCATGGACGAGGCCATGCATCCCCTGACCCTGTTGACTTTTGGCATGTATGGCGAGGTGCTGCCCAAGCAGAACGGTGCACCCCTGCGGCTCGTGGTGCCGTGGAAGTACGGTTTCAAGAGTGGCAAGAGCCTGGTGAAGATCCGCTTCACCGACAAGCAGCCGGCCACGGCCTGGAGCGTGGCTGCACCCCAGGAATACGGTTTCTATTCCAACGTCAACCCGCTGGTAGACCACCCGCGCTGGAGTCAGGCTGCCGAACGCCGCATTGGCGAGGATGGGCTCTTTGCCAAGAAGCGCAAGACCTTGATGTTCAACGGCTACGAGCCCCAGGTGGGGCAGTTGTATGCCGGCATGGACCTGAAAAAGTATTACTGACAGACAGCTCCAAGTGGACACGGCGCGCCTGAACCGCTGGCTGCTGGGCCCTGCCGTCAAGCCGGTTCTGTTCCTGGCCTGCCTGTTGCCGGCGCTCTGGCTGGTCTATGCAGCGGCGAGTGATCAGCTGGGGGCCAACCCGGCTGAAGCATTGATCCGATCCACGGGTGACTGGACTTTGCGCATGCTGTGTCTGGTGCTGGCAGTCACACCCCTGCGCATCCAGCTGAAACTCCCGGCGCTGGCGCGGCTGCGCCGCATGCTGGGGCTCTTCGTCTTTTCCTATGCTGTGCTGCACCTGCTGTGCTACGCCTGGCTCGACATGGGCCTGGAGCCTGGCGACATCGCGCGCGATATCGCCAAGCGACCGTTCATCCTGGTGGGGTTCACCGCCTTCGTGCTGCTGACGCTGCTGGCTGCGACCTCGTGGAATCGCGCGATTCGCGCGCTCGGGGCGGCCCGCTGGCAGGCCCTGCATCGGCTGGTCTACGCCGTGGCTGTTCTGGCTGTCCTCCACTTCTTCTGGATGCGCGCCGGGAAGAACAATTTTGCCGAGGTCCAGGTCTATGCAGGTGTGCTCGGCCTCTTGCTGGGCTGGCGCCTTTGGCGCCTCTGGTCAGGCCAGCGCCGCGGGGCGGCTGTTGGTCAGGCGCGGATCGATCAGGGTCCGCGGTAGCTGGTACATGCGTTCGTCGAAGAGGTCGACACCGCATTGCAGGTTTTCGATCCAGTCGAAGAAGGCGGGGATGGCCGGGCCGGCCAGTGGTGCGCCGTGCTGTGGTACCAGCAGGGAAATCTCCAGCTTGCGCGCCATGGTTGCCCACAGACGCAGGATCTTGTTGGAGACCATGTAGCGGCGGTGGAAACCCTCCATCAACGGCACGTGCGCCTTGAAGTCGGTCACGGGTTTCTTTGCCTGTTCGCCTGACATCATGGATACACCCAAGTCGCCCGTGAACAGGATCTTGCTGATCGGGTCGTAAAAATGGAAGTTGCCTTCGGAGTGCATGAAGTGGGCTGGCAGCAGATGCAGCTCACTCTTGCCCAGGGGCAGGATGCCGCCGGCATCAGAGACGCCGATGACCCGGCCTTGGGTTTTCCCGGCCTTGGTGAAGTGCGGGACGAAGCGTTCCCAGATGCGCGAGATGACGAGCTGGGCCGGGGTTGAGGTCAGCCAGCGGTCCAGAGAGGCAATGATGTCCGGATCGGCGTGCGAGGCAACGATGTAGGACAGGTGCTGCGGCGTGAAGAAGCGCGAACTGGTCAGCAGCAGTTCGTTGAAGGCCAGATTGCCGCCCGGGTCGATGATGGCGCCATGGTCATGGTCGACGATCAGGAACTGGTTGGCCTGGACGGTATCGCCATCCTCCTCCACCAGGTCGGTGAACATCAGGCAGACATGGTTGGGGTCCCGGTAGAGTTCGATCGACACGGAGGGCGCCTTTATGAAATGACAAGGCGCGACTATAGGAAATGTCGCCGCTGCATGGTTTGATGTGAGTCAAACCATGGAGGATTGGTGCGATCAAAGCAGTCGTTCGTGCTGGAACGTGTCCGACGGAGTTTCTCGTCGACGTATCAGGTTGGCTTGACTTCCATCAACCAGGATCTCGGCGGCGCGACCGCGCGTGTTGTAGTTGCTGGCCATGCTCATGCAGTAGGCGCCGGCTGACAGCACGGCCAGCTGATCGCCGGGCTGCACGTTCAGACTGCGGTCACGACCGAGCCAGTCACCGCTTTCGCACACCGGCCCGACCACGTCCCAGGTCGCGCCGGCGCCGGCGCGTGGTGCCAGTGGCACGATCTGGTGGTAGGCCTCATACATGGCGGGACGCGGCAGGTCGTTCATCGCGGCATCGACGATGCAGAAGTTTTTCTGTTCCCCGGGCTTGAGGTAGAGCACCTCGGTCAGGCAGACGCCGGCATTGCCCACCAGCGAACGGCCGGGCTCGATCATGAGCTGGCGCTGGCCGTAGCCGCGCGCATCCAGTTTGGCGAGCAGCTTGGCCCACAGGGCATCGGCGGCCGGTGGGGTGTCGCCGTTGTAATCGATACCCAGGCCGCCACCGAAGTCGATGTGGTGCAGCGGGATGCCGCTTGCCTCGATGGCCGCAACCAGATCCAGCACGCGGTCCATGGCGTCCAGGTAGGGCGCCTCCTGGGTGATCTGCGAACCGATGTGGCAATCGATGCCTACGACGTTCAGGCCGGGCAGGGATGCGGCGCGCTGGTAGGTGGCCAGCGTGTGTTCGTGCGCGATGCCGAACTTGTTGCCCTTGAGGCCGGTCGAAATATAGGGGTGGGTCTTGGGATCGACGTTGGGGTTGACGCGGATGCTGATGGGCGCGCGTTTGCCCACGGTCAGTGCAACTTCGTTGAGCACGTCGATTTCAGCTTCGCTCTCGACGTTGAAGCAACCGATACCTGCGTCAAGCGCCTGGCGCATTTCGGCGCGTGTCTTGCCGACGCCGGAGAAGATGATCTTGGCGGCATCACCATCTACAGCCAGCACGCGTTCGAGTTCGCCGCCGGAGACAATGTCGAAACCGCAGCCGGCCTGAGCGAACAGCTGCAGCACGGCCAGCGAGGAGTTGGCCTTCATGGCGTAGCAGATCTGCGCCTTGCGGCCGGCAAAGCCGCGCTGGTAGGCGCCCAGGGCGGCCAGCATGGCAGCCTTGGAGTAGACGAACAGCGGCGTACCGTGCTGGCGGGCCAGATCAGCCAAGCGTACGTTTTCGATGAAGAGCTCATCGCCCCGGTAGGCGATGTGGGGGTGACCCGGGAGTGGTTTGGCGGTCATTGGGGGGCGGGTACGTGGGCGGATGCGGGGGTTGGCGTCGCACCGGGGGCTGGTGTGGCGGGTGTGTCGGATTTCTTCTTGTCAGGCATCGCTGGCCACATGGACTGGGGCAAGGAGGCGCGATTGGCGGCGGCGGGCTCGGTGGGCAGGTACAGACTGCCGGTCTGGCCGCAGCCCGTCATGCCAAGCAAGGCACTTGCCGCAATGACAGCAAACGCGGCATGGCTTAGAGGCCTGACTAGAATTCGAGGGGTTTCCAACATCACGGAATTGTAATGACCGACACCGAATTCATGGACCGCGCCGAGAGTGTCCTGCGTGCCATCGAAACCAGTTGCGACCGCATCAACGAGGAAAGCGATGTGGATATCGATAACCAGCGCGTCGGCGGCATGGTGACCTTGGTGTTTCGCAATCGCAGCCAGATCGTGGTGAACCTGCAGAAACCCCTGCACGAAATCTGGCTGGCGGCCCGTTCGGGCGGGTACCACTACAAATTCGATGGCAGCCAGTGGCTCGACACCAAGGGGCAGGGGGAGTTCTTTGCCAGCCTGTCGCGCTACGCGAGCGAGCAGGCCGCCACGGCACTCGAGTTCTCCGCCTGATCAGTTGTTCTTGAACAGGTCGAGGATGCGCAGTTTTTCCTCCGCGGGAGGATTGGGCGCTGGAGCCGGTGGGGGCGTCGCCGCCGGCGCTGGTGCAGGGGCCGGCGCTACGGGGGCGGGTGCAGGCACGATGCCTCCGGGTGGGGGCATGACAGCTGGCATGTCATCCAGCCCCAGCGACAGCACGCCGCCATCTTTGGCGTGCTCGGTATAAAGCCAGTCAATGCCGGCATGAACGACGCCTTCGGGCGGTGCCAGTTCCAGAATTGGAACGTCGCGTAGAGCATGCTCCATGTAGCTGATCCAGACCGGCAGGCTCAGGCCGCCGCCGGTCTCACGATCGCCCAGCTTGCGCGGCGTGTCGTAGCCGATCCAGGTGATGGCGGTCAGAGTGGGGTGATAGCCGGCAAACCAGGCATCCATCGAATCGTTCGTAGTACCCGTTTTTCCATAGATATCCGGGCGCTTCAGTGTGGCCTGCGCCCGCGCGGCTGTACCCGAGCGCGTGACCTCCTGCAGCAGGGTGGAGATGACGAAGGCGTTACGCGCGTCAACGGCACGCATGGACTCATCGGGCACGACCGGCTTGGCCTGGGCCAGGACCTTGCCTTTTTGTTCGGTGATCTTGCTGATCATCCAGGGATTGATGCGGTAGCCACCGTTGGCGAAGACCGAATAGCCGGTTGCCAGCTGCATGGGCGTGACCGAGCCAGCGCCCAGCGCCATGGTCAGGTAAGGCGGGTGTTTTTCGGCATCGAAGCCGAACTGGGTGATCCAACTCTGGGCGTAGCGTGCGCCGATGGCGTCCAGCACGCGGATGGAGATCATGTTCTTGGACTTCGCCATGCCGCGTCGCAGGGGCATCGGTCCTTCGAAGGCGCCATCGTAGTTTTTCGGCTCCCAGGGTTGGCCCCCGGTGAGCTCGGGCTCGAAGAACAGCGGGGCATCGTTGACCACGGTGGCCGGGGTAAAACCCTTTTCCAGTGCGGCCGAGTAGATGAAGGGCTTGAAGCTCGAACCGGGCTGGCGCCAGGCCTGGGTGACGTGGTTGAACTTGTTCTTCTCGAAGTCGAAACCGCCGACCAGGGCCTTGATGGAGCCGTTGCGCGGGTCCAGTGAAACGAAGGCCCCTTCGACTTCCGGCAACTGCAGGATCTCCCAGGTGTTTTTCGCTGTCTTCATGACCCGGATGATGGCGCCACGACGGATCTTGAGTTTGGGGCCGGCCCTGGGTTGCAGGCCGGGTTGGGCAATGCGCAGCCCTTCGCCTGTGATCTCCAGCATTTCTCCCCCGCGTCGCATGACCACGACCTTGCGTGGATTGGCTTCGAGCACGACGGCGGCCAGCAGATCGCCGTTGTCGGGATGCTCGTCCAGAGCGTCATCGATGGCGTCCTCAAGCTCGGCGGCTTTTTCGGGCAGGGTGATGAATTTCTCGGGCCCCCGGTAGGCCTGGCGGCGTTCGAATTCCATGATGCCCTGGCGCAGGGCCTGGTAGGCCACCTCCTGGTCGCTGGAGCGTATCGTGGTGTAAACGTTGAGTCCCCGTGTATAGGTTTCCTCGCCATACTGGGCAAAGATCAGCTGGCGCACCATTTCAGCCACAAACTCCGCGTGGCTGCGCGTCGGCCCGTTTCCGCCAGCGTTGTTACCTGCCGACTTGATCCGCAGATCCTGTTTTCTGGCCGTTTCTGCCTCTTCGGCAGTGATGAAGCCGTTATCCAGCATACGGTCGATGATGTAAAGCTGGCGGCTGCGCGCGCGCTTGGGGTTGCTGATCGGGTTGTAGGCGGAGGGCGCCTTGGGCAAGCCGGCCAGCATCGCGGCCTCGGCGATGGTGATGTCCTTGAGCGCCTTGCCGAAGTAGGTCTCGGCCGCGGCGGCAAAGCCGTAGGCGCGGTTGCCCAGATAGATCTGGTTCATGTAGATCTCGAGGATCTGGTCCTTCGTGAGCAGGTGCTCCAGCTTGAAGGTCAACAGGATCTCGTAGATCTTGCGCGTGAAGGTCTTCTCGGAAGACAGGTAGACGTTGCGCGCCACCTGCATGGTGATGGTCGAAGCTCCCTGGCTCTTGGCCTTGCCGACATTGGCCAGGCCGGCGCGCACGACCCCCACGTAATCGACGCCGCCATGCTGGAAGAAGCGCGCATCCTCAATGGCCAGGACCGCGTCGGTCAGGACCTGGGGGATGTTCTTGATCGAGGTGAAATTGCGGCGCTCCTCGCCGAATTCGCCAATCAGTTCGCCTTCGGCTGAAAAGATGCGCAGCGGCAGTTTGGGTCGGTATTCCGAAAGGTCGGAGATGTCCGGCAGATTCGGGTAGGCCAATGCCATGGCGATGGAGACCACGATGAAGATCGAGGCCAGTCCTGCCAGTGCGATGCCGCCGGCCCACAGGCCGACGCGAAGGAGCCGGCGCACGGCGGCAGAGCGAGGGGATTTCATGCCGGTTGGGCTGGGGGCGGGGGTGGGCTCGGGATGGGAATCAGGGGGCATAAAATCTTTGTAAGGTCGCGTCAGCATTATAAAAATCTGGGCTCACCAAGAGGGCCGCCAAGGTTCTTTTATTCATGCGTGGCTCCTCAGCCATAGTGAAACGCCCGCTTCCGGCTTGTTGCAATCGCATACAAACCGTCTGCTTTTGACAACGCTCAGTCGTGCCGATTTGGGAAAAATCCTTTGCAGGACAAGGACCTAACTGCTAGCATTCAAGTGAATTCATAGGTTTGCCGGCCTGTCGCCGGTTTCTTTCAGGGGATGCTCTTGATCTCATTGGGATCCTTGTTCAGTCGCCAGCCTGAGCCCATGCTGGGTTTGGATGTCAGTTCTTCCAGTGTCAAGCTGGTCGAGTTGAGCCAGAACAAAGCTGGTCAGTATGTGCTCGATCGTTGCGCGATCGAGCCGCTGGAGCGTGGCTGGATCACGGACGGCAACATCGAAAAGTTCGATGAAGTGGCCGAGGCCGTGCGTCGCCTGGTCAAGAAAAGCGGCACCAAGACCAGGAACGTGGCCATGGCCCTGCCACCGTCGGCTGTGATCACCAAGAAGATCGTCCTGCCCGGCGGGATGAGCGAGGTGGAACTGGAGATGCAGGTGGAGGCCGAGGCCAACCAATACATCCCCTTCCCTCTTGAGGAAGTTAGCCTGGACTTCTGTGTGATCGGTCCCAGCGCGACAACGGCAGGCGATATCGATGTACTGATTGCTGCGTCACGCCGGGAAAAAGTCCAGGACATTCAGGGACTGGCCGAGTCGGCCGGTCTCAAGCCCGTCATCGTCGATGTGGAGTCCTATGCTTCCCGCCTGGCGGCCAAGCGCCTGATCGCCAATCTGCCGGAGCAGGGGGTGGGGGCTATCGTGGCCTTGTTCGAGGTGGGGGCGCTGACCACCAGCATGCAGGTGATCCGGGATGACGAGGTGCTGTATGAGCGCGACCAGGCCTTTGGGGGTGCCCAGCTCACCCAGCTGATCGTGCGTCAATATGGTTTCTCGCTGGAGGAGGCCGAGTCCAAGAAGCGCAGCGGTGAGCTGCCTGAGGACTACGAAAGCAGCGTGCTGCGTCCCTTCATCGAAAGCATGGTTCAGGAAATCGGACGCGCCTTGCAGTTCTTCTTCACCAGTACGCCGCACCACAAGGTGGACTACATCATGCTGGCGGGCGGGGCGGCAGCCTTGTCCGGGCTGACCGATGCCGTGACGCAGCAGTTGAGCTTCCCGTGCAGCCTGGTCAATCCCTTTGACGGCATGGAGATCGGTGACGGAGTCCGCCTCAAGAAGATGACCCGAGAGGCGCCCTCTTACCTGACGTCCTGTGGTCTGGCGATGCGGAGGTTTCTGCAGTGATACTGATCAACCTGCTGCCTCACCGCGAGGCCGCGCGCAAGAAGAGGCAGGATGTTTTCAACATTTCGTTGGGCGCATCTGCTCTGACCGGCGGCCTGCTCGCCGGCATCGTGTTTCTCTGGCTTCAGGGCCAGATATCCTCGCAGGAGGGGCTGAATACGATGCTGACCCAGGAAATCCGGAAGCTGGACAACCAGATCAAGGATATTGCCGCACTTGAGGCGGAAATTGCCGCTTTGCGTGCTCGTCAGCAGGCCGTGGAAAACCTGCAGGCCGATCGCAACATGCCGGTGCAGTTGCTGACCGAACTGACTCGCCAGTTCCCGGAGGGGGTGTACATCACCAATATGCGTCAGGACAACCAGCTGATTATCTTGCAGGGTACGGCGCAGTCCAACGAGCGGGTCTCCGAACTGCTGCGTAACCTGGCCTACCACTCCCCCTGGTTTTCCAAGCCGGAACTGGTTGAGATCGTGGCAGCCAATGTGACCTTTGGCAAAGACCAGCGGCGGGTGGCCAATTTCACCGTGCGCGTGCGCATGTTGCGTGCCAGCGAGGTGCAGAGACCCCCCGCAACTGCCGCATCGGCGCCTATGGCGGTGGCTTCCCAGCCCGCCAAGCCATAAGGGGATACCGATATGGCAAGCACATCATCCTTGAATCTGAAATTTGCGCAGTGGAAGACAACGCTGCAGTCCCAGTTCAGCAATCTCGACCCGCGCAATCCGGTCGTCTGGCCGCCGCTGCCGCGCTTCGGTTTGTTCCTCGCCATCGCATTGGCAGTGGTCGTGGCGCTCTGGTTCGTCTGGCTCAGCGGCGAGGATGAAATCCTCACCCAGGCGCGCGAGAAGGAAGTGAAGCTGCGCGAGGAATACAAGACCAAGCTGGCCAAGGCCATCAACCTCGATGCATTGCGCAAGCAGCGCGAACAGGTCCTGCAGTACGTGACACAGTTGGAGAAACAGTTGCCCAGCAAGGCGGAAATGGATGCGCTGCTGTCTGACATCAACCAGGCGGGCCTGGGGCGCAGCCTGCAGTTCGACCTGTTCCGACCTGGTTCGGTGGTGATCCGGGACTACTACGCCGAGTTGCCGATCGCTATCAGGGTGACCGGTCGTTTCCATGACATGGCCTCCTTCACCTCCGATATTGCACATCTGTCGCGCATCGTGACGCTGAACAATCTGACGATGGTGCCGGGTGCCGGGCGCGACAGTTCGACACTGGTCATGGATGCAACAGCCAAGACGTTCCGTTATCTCGACAAAGACGAAATCGCCGCGCAGCGCAAGCCCGCAGGGGGCAAGAAATGAGTCTGATCCGGTTTTTGACCTTGCTGATGACAGCCTTGGTGCTGGCGGGCTGTGGGGCGTCCAGCGAGGACGATTTGCGCGCCTGGATGCTGGAGCAGCGCAACCAGATGCGTCCGCGGGTCGCCCCGATTTCAGAACCCAAGCCATACAAGCCGGAAAATTACGTTGATATGGCGACCGTTGATCCTTTCAGTAAGGATAAATTGACGTCCGCCCTCAAGCGGGACGTGGTCCAGCCCGCTACGATCACCAGTGCCCTGATTGCACCGGAACTGGCTCGGCGCAAGGAGGCCCTGGAGGCTTTCCCGCTCGACACCATGTCCATGGTTGGAAGTCTGATCCAGGAAAGGCAGCCGGCCGCCTTGATCCGGGTCGACCGCTTGCTCTACCAGGTCAGGCTGGGCAGCTATCTGGGCATGAACTATGGGCGTGTGACCAAAATCACCGAGACCGAAGTCATCTTGCGCGAAATTGTGCAAGACGCCGTGGGCGAGTGGATCGAGCGTCCCGCCACACTGCAGTTGCAGGAGAAAGCTAAATGAAAAATCAGATTATGTGGACGCGCTGGGCTGGCGCCATGGTCTTGGCCATGCTGGGTGTTTCTGCGTTGGCGCAGACGGCTGGTGCGCAAGCGTCAGAGACGGTTCCCGCGACCGCGACGCAGCCCATCATCGAGGCCGTGACCGGCTCCCTGCAAAGTGGGGCGGAAGTCGTCAAGATCGATCTGTCACAGCCTTTGACGGCTGTGCCCAATGGTTTTTCCATCAAGTCGCCGGCCAAGATTGCGCTGGATATTCCCGGTGTGGGAAACGCCATGGGGCGTTCCACGATCGAGGTCAATCAGGGCAATTTGCGCTCGGTCAATCTCATTCCCGCCGGAGACCGTACCCGCGTGGTCCTGAATCTGAAGCAGGCTACCAATTACAAGGCTGAGTTGCAGGGCAAGTCGCTGCTGGTCACGCTGGATCCCGTAGCGGCGACTACAGCACCCGTTGCACCCGCCTCCACTTTTGCCGAAAGCAAGAGCCGTGAAACCCTGCCGATCAAGGACCTTGACTTTCGTCGCGGTGTGAGCGGTTCGGGTCGAGTGGTCGTCGCCTTGCCCAATAGCCAGGTGGGTGTCGATATACGTCAGAGCGGACAGACCCTGGTGGTCGAGTTCATGAAATCCAGTTTGCCCGAAGGCTTGCGCCGCAAGCTTGACGTGACCGATTTCGGCACGCCGGTGCAGACAGTGACCGCCTTCCAGGTGGGCGACCGTGTGCGCATGGTGATCGAGCCCAAGGGCGCCTGGGAGCACAGCGCCTATCAGAGTGATGACCAGTTCGTGGTTGAAGTCAAGCCCCAGCGTGTCGACACTGCCAAATTGACCCAGGGGCCCGGTTACAACGGACAGAAGCTGTCGCTGAATTTCCAGAACATCGAAATTCGTGCCCTGTTGCAGGTGATTGCCGATTTCACCAACTTCAACGTGGTGACTTCCGACTCGGTGGCCGGCAACGTGACCTTGCGCTTGCAGGACGTGCCCTGGGACCAAGCCCTGGACATCATCCTGCAGTCCAAGGGCCTGGGCTTGCGCAAGAACGGTAACGTGTTGTGGATCGCGCCCAAGGATGAGATCCTGGCCAAGGAAAAGCTGGAGCGTGAAGCCAACGCTGCGCTTGAGACCCTGGAGCCTGTGCGCACCCAGTCTTTCCAGCTCAACTATGCCAAGGCCGTCGATGTGGCCCGGCAACTGATGGGTGTCGGTGCTGTTGGTTCTGTTGGTGCGGCTGGTGGTGCCGCGGGTTCCAGTTCACGCATCCTGAGTCCCAGGGGAAGCGCCATCGCCGAGCCCCGCACCAACCAGCTGTTCGTGACCGATGTTGGCAGCAAGCTGGAGCAGGTGCAGGACCTGGTGGGCAAGCTGGATATTCCGGTGCGCCAGGTGCTGATCGAGGCGCGCATTGTCGAGGCCTCCGATACCTTCGGTAAATCGCTGGGTGTCAGGCTTGGTGGGGGTATGAACGCGAGTACCGATTCGACCGGGGCTGGGGCCCAGTTTGGGCCGACTTACAACGCAGCGTCAGCCGGTACGACCTCCGGTACGTTTGTCAATCTGCCGGGCGGTGGGCAGGGCGGTTTCAATGCGGCAACTTTTGCTGTCTCGATCTTCGGCGAGAACGCGGCCCGATTCCTGAACCTGGAGATATCAGCGCTGGAAGCCGATGGCAAGGGCAAGGTGGTATCCAGTCCGCGTGTCGTCACGGCGGACAAGGTGAAGGCGATTATCGAGCAGGGTACGGAACTTCCGTATCAGGTGGCTTCGGCCAGTGGTGCGACCTCGATCGCTTTCAAGAAGGCCAACCTGATGCTGGAAGTCACGCCCCAGATCACGCCTGAAGGCAATGTGATTCTGGAGCTGGATATCAACAAGGACACGGTGGGGCAGTCCACGCCGGCGGGTTTTGCCATTGACACCAAGCACGTGAAGACCCAGGTACTGGTCGAAAACGGCGGTACCGTGGTGATCGGCGGCATCTTTACCCAGCTGGAGCGCGAAGATACGACCAAGGTTCCGTTCTTTGGCGATCTGCCTGGGATCGGCGCCTTGTTCCGTAACAAGTCCAGGGTGTCCAACAAGCAGGAGATGCTGGTCTTCATCACGCCCAAGACACTGACAGACCGTACCTCCCTGCGCTGAACGGCCACACTCGCGAGTCCTGTCTTGATCATCAGTCTGGTCGGCTTGCCGGGTTCCGGCAAGTCTACGGTCGGGCGTCAGCTTGCCCGTCGGCTTCAGTTGTCCTTCAACGACGCCGATCAGGTCATCGAGCAACGCATAGGCTGCCCGATTCGCGAGTTCTTCGAGCGGGAAGGTGAAACGTCCTTTCGTGATATCGAGGAACAGGTGCTCGATGAGTTGACGCAACAGTCGGGTGTCCTGTCGACCGGTGGGGGTGCCGTACTCCGGGAGGTCAACAGGCAGCGCCTGCACATGCGTGGCAAGGTGGTGTACCTGAAGTCGACACCTGAAGAGTTGATGCGCAGGCTGCGGCACGATACCCAGCGCCCGCTCTTGCAGGTCGGTGATCCCTTGCAGCGACTGCGGGAGCTGTATGCGGTGCGTGACCCTCTCTACCGGGAAACGGCGCACTTTGTCATTGATACCGGCCGCCCCTCCGTCGCCACCCTGGTCAACATGATCGTGATGCAGTTGGAGCTGGCTGGTATCGTGCCCCAGAACTGATGGTCCAAAGCCGTGCCGGCCGCTTGTGCTTCGGCCGGTGCCCTAAACTCGGGGGATGTCACAAAGTACCGATCTGACCCGGCCAGCGCTCATGCAGGTGCTCATTGAGCTGGGCGAACGCAGCTATCCCATCCTCATCGGCAGCGGACTACTGGCACAGCCCGACAGCTATGCCGGCTTGCCACGCGCAGCACAGGCGCTGATCGTCAGCAACACCACGGTGGCGCCTCTTTACGTGGCCAAGCTCAGGCAGGCGCTGCAAGCGCATTACGGCCAGGTGCGAGTGGTTGAATTGCCGGATGGCGAGGCGCACAAGGACTGGCAGACCCTGAACCTGATCTTTGATGCCTTGCTGGCCCAGGCGTGTGATCGCAAGACCGTGCTGTACGCGCTGGGCGGAGGTGTGGTGGGCGACATGGCGGGCTACGCTGCCGCGAGTTATATGCGAGGCGTGCCCTTCGTGCAGGTGCCGACGACGCTCCTGGCGCAGGTGGATTCCTCCGTGGGAGGGAAGACGGCGATCAACCATCCGCTGGGCAAGAACATGATCGGCGCCTTCTACCAGCCCCAGCGTGTGATCTGTGACCTGGACACGCTCAAGACCCTGCCGGAACGAGAACTCAGTGCCGGTCTTGCCGAGATCATCAAGTACGGGCCGATCGCCGATATGGCGCTGCTGGATTGGCTGGAGGTGAACATGGACGCCCTGCGGGCGCGTGATCCGTCGGCTCTGGCACATGCCGTGCGGCGTAGTTGTGAAATCAAGGCCTCGGTGGTGGGCCAGGATGAACGCGAGGCCGGCTTGCGGGCCATCCTCAATTTCGGCCACACCTTTGGGCATGCCATCGAGGCTGGCATGGGTTACGGCGCATGGTTGCACGGGGAAGCTGTCGGCTGCGGCATGGTGATGGCGGCTACGCTGTCGGAGCGGCTCGGTCTGATCGACCATGCCTTGGTGCAGCGGCTCAAGGCGCTGATCGCCCGGGCCGGCTTGCCCGTGGCGGGTCCGCAGCTGGACGGGCAGGATAACGCGGGGCGCTACCTGGAGTTGATGCGCGTGGACAAGAAAGCCGAAGCCGGGGAAATCCGCTTTGTCGTGATCGAGGCTCCGGGCCGGGCCGGCGTGCGTGGTGCGCCCGATGCGCTGGTGCGCGAGGTCATTGATGCTTGCTGCCTACGCCAGTGACCCGGCCAACACGCGTGGCCGTCGGTATCCGGAGGCAATTGCCCCCACACGGACCGAGTACCAGCGCGATCGCGACCGTATCGTTCATTCCACCGCATTTCGTCGCCTGGTCTACAAGACCCAGGTCTTCCTGAACCACGAAGGCGACCTGTTTCGCACCCGTCTCACGCATTCGCTGGAGGTCGCGCAGCTGGGCCGCTCGATCGCCCGTTCCCTGGGCCTCAACGAGGACCTGGTCGAGGCGATTGCGCTGGCGCACGACCTGGGGCACACACCCTTCGGACATGTCGGGCAGGATGCGCTCAACGAGTGCATGGCCGGAAATGGTGGCTTCGAGCACAACCTGCAGAGCCTGCGCGTGGTGGATCGGCTGGAGGAGCGTTATCCGGCCTTTGACGGGCTGAATCTGACTTTCGAGACGCGCGAGGGGATCCTCAAGCATTGCTCGCGCGCCCATGCCGAGCAGATTGAAGCCGTGGAGCCGGGGGGGGTGGGGGCGCGTTTTCTGAATCGCACACAACCCAGCCTGGAGGCACAGCTGTGCAATCTGGCCGATGAAATCGCCTACAACGCCCACGACATCGACGATGGTGTGCGCTCGGGTCTGATCACGCTGGAACAGCTGGAGTCCGTCAGCCTTTTCGAGGGGTATCGCCTGCAGGCGCTGCGCGAGCACCCACGGCTTGCTGAGGCTGATGCGGGGCGCAGGCTTCTCTACGAGACCATACGCCGCATGCTCAGTGCACAGGTCTACGACGTGATCGAGACCACTCAAAAGGAGCTGGAACGCCTGCGGCCGCAGAGCGTTGCTGAAGTCCGCCATTTGCCTGCGCTGATGTCTTTCAGTGCCGAAATGCGCGAACGTTCAATGACGCTCAAAAAATTCCTGTTCCAGAACCTGTACCGCCACCCAAATGTGATGCAGACCACCGGACTGGCGCGGCAGGTCATCCAGGAACTCTTCGACTGCTACCGCCAGCTCCCTGGCGAAATGCAGTCCGGACACGCTGCGCGAGCACGTGCCGCCCAGGGTGTTGAGGATTCGGAGGGAGTTGTATTGCGTGTGGTGGCGGACTACATTGCCGGCATGACCGACCGATTTGCGGGGCGTGAACATGAGCGGCTCACCGGCAAGAGGTTGTGGGGATGAAGCACCAGGGAGTTCAACCGGCCTATGTGGTGATTGCCGCTGGCGTGGCCGCTGCACTGCACGTGGGCAAGCTTTCGCCGGCCCTGCCTGTGCTGGAACGGGCGCTGGGTGTGACCTTGCTGCAGGCCGGTTTCCTGCTTTCCCTCGTGCAGCTGGCTGGCATGGTCCTGGGGCTGGCGGTCGGCCTTGCGGCCGACGGCCTGGGGCTGCGGCGCAGCATGCTCAGTGGTCTGCTGTTGCTGTCGCTGGCTTCCCTGCTGGGCGGCTGGGCCCAGGATGCCTACACGCTGCTGGCATTGCGTGCCCTGGAGGGCTTGGGCTTCCTGCTGGTCTCCATGCCGGCGCCCAGCCTGATCCGTCATCTGGTGGACCCGCAGCGCATGAGTGTCATGCTTGGGCTCTGGGGCACCTACATGCCGCTGGGTACGGCGCTTGCTTTGTTGTGTGGGCCCTTGGTCATCGCGCTGAGCGGGTGGGAGTTTTGGTGGTGGAGTCTGGCCGCGCTGACGCTGGGGATGGCCTGGTGGGTGTGGCGCGTCGTTCCCTCGGACCAACTGCGCGCTCCGTCCCCGGTTTCAGTCGCTGCCTCAACACAGCGCGCGTGGATCCTGCGCCTGAGCCAGACCCTCAGTGCGCCAGGTCCCTGGCTGGTGGCGCTCAGCTTTGCCGTGTACTCGGGGCAGTGGCTGGCTGTGATCGGGTTTTTGCCCACCATCTACGCGCAGGCCGGTGTTGCCGGTGGTGTCAGCGCGGTGCTGACCGCGCTGGTTGCGGCCGTGAACATGGTGGGGAATATTGCATCGGGGCGTCTGCTGGCGCGCGGTGTGCAACCGCAAGTGCTGCTCTACACCGGCTTTGCGGTCATGGGCCTGGGGACACTGCTGGCCTTTTTTGTGTGGCCGCTGGCGGCTGAGGGTACGGGGTTGCCGGTCACGGTACGTTTCCTTGCGGTGCTGGTCTTCTCGATGGTAGGAGGCATGATTCCAGGGACCTTGTTTTCGCTGGCGGTACGCCTGGCGCCAGGAGAGGGAACGGTGTCCACCACGGTCGGCTGGATGCAGCAGTGGGCCTCGCTGGGTCAATTCGTCGGGCCGCCTCTGGTGGCCTGGGTCGCCAGCAGCGCGGGTGGCTGGCACTGGACCTGGACGGTGACGGGCGCCTGCTCAGGCATGGGATTGCTGCTGGCCTGGCGCCTGGGCCTTAGGATCAGGGCATGACGCCATCGCAGGATGTTCTCCCCACCGCCTTTGCAGAAGCTGTCCGGCAGGACATGCAGATCTGGCTGGAGCGTGCCGTGATCGGGCTCAACCTCTGCCCGTTTGCCAAGAGCGTGCACGTCAAAGGCCAGATCCACTGGGTCGTGAGTCCCGCCCGCGATGTGCCGGGCGTTCGAAACGATCTGGTCCGCGAGTTGCAGGAGCTGCAGGCCAGCGATCCGGCGCAAAGAGACACCACCGTGTTGGTGCTGCCTTTGTGTCTCGCGGATTTTCTTGATTTCAATGATTTCCTCGCGCAGGCCGACGCGGTTCTGACAGCACTGGGGCTGCAGGGTGAACTGCAGATCGCCAGTTTCCATCCGCAGTTCCAATTTGCAGGCACTGCCGCCGACGACATCAGCAACTACACCAATCGTGCGCCTTATCCCACCCTGCATCTCTTGCGCGAGGCCAGCATCGACCGGGCCGTCGAGGCTTTTCCAGAGGCGGAGACGATCTATGAGAAGAACATGCAGGTCCTGGAGCAGCTAGGACATGCCGGGTGGAACGACCTGGGGATAGCTCGCCATGCCCAGGACGTCAAGCCCGAAGGCGGAACCGGAGGTGATGCATGAAACAAGGACAGGTCAAAGACCGCAAGCCCGGCCAAGCGAAGGGTGAGCTGGTGCCAGCGCAGCCACTGGCCTCCGAAATCCGCCCAGGGCAATCGATCGAGCTGCTCAAGGAGCTGCACATCCTCACACGCGAGGGCAAGCTCAACCAGGATTCCCGGCGCAAGCTCAAGCAGGTTTACCACCTCTTCCGCTTCATTGAAGAGATCTTGCTGGACTTGCAGGCGCAGCGGAAAGACCGTGCGTCGGACGAGCGCGGGATCACCTTGGCAGACCACGGTGCCGGCAAGTCCTATCTGGGTTTCATCGTCTACGACCTCTTTTTCAAGCAGAACCCGAGCGGGCATGTCTACGGCATCGAGACCCGGCCGGACCTGGTGCAGAAGTCGCGCGAGCTGGCGGCGCGTCTGGGTTTTGGGCGCATGTCTTTTCTCAACCTCAGCGTGGCCGAGTCCATGCAGGCTGGTGAATTGCCTGCGCATATCGACATCGTGACGGCCTTGCACGCCTGTGACACGGCCACCGACGATGCCATTGCTTTCGGCTTGCAGAAGCAGGCCCGCTATATGGTGCTGGTGCCCTGCTGCCAGGCCGAGGTGGCTCGGACCCTGAATTCTGGCAAGGCCTTGTCCTTGTCGCGTACGCCGCTGGCAGAGTTGTGGCGCCATCCCCTGCATACCCGCGAAATGGGCAGCCAGATCACCAACGTGCTGCGGTGCCTTTACCTGGAAGCCATGGGTTACCAGGTCACTGTGACGGAACTCGTGGGCTGGGAGCACAGTCTCAAGAATGAACTCATCATTGCGCGGTACACCGGCCAGCGCAAGCGTGCGGCGGCCCAGCGCCTGCAGGCGATACTTGAGGAGTTCGGGTTGACGGAACTGCTGCAAAGCCGTTTCCGTTTGCCAGAGGGTCAACCGCCGGTGCCGTCTGGCGTTGTCTGAAGATGCGGCCTGCCGGTGCAGGCGCGAAATTTTTATTGAGGATGAAATCATGAAGAAGCTTTGGATGTGGGGGTTCGTGCTGGCGCTGGCCGGTTGTGCGAGCAGCAGCCCGGACGTGATCCAGCGCGGCGATGCCCAGCGCCTTTCCACCGTGGTGGATGCGGTGGTGCTCTCTGTGCGCACGGTGACGGTTGAGGGTAGCCAGTCGGGCGTGGGCGCCACGACTGGTGGTGTGGTCGGTGGTTTGGCAGGCTACGGCGCCGGCAGCGGGCAACGCGAGGCGCAGATCATCGGTATCCTGGGAGCGGCCGCTGGCGCCGTGGCCGGCAACGTGATCGAGCGTGCGGGCACACGCGAAGAAGCTTATGAAATCCTCGTTCAACTCAAGAACGGTGAGCGGCGTGCCCTCGTGCAGGCCAAAGGTGCGGAGGTGTTCCAGCCTGGTGAGGCGGTCATCCTGATCACCACCAGTGGCAAAGTGCGTGTGGCCAAGGCGCCTAAACAATAAACGGGGCCGGAACCAACTTATGATGGTGCGGCCCCGTTCCGCACCATCATGGCCCGCCTTCCCCGTCTCAGCGTTCCCGGTTATCCGCATCACGTCATCCAGCGTGGCAATAACCGGCAGGCCATTTTCCTGGCGGACGCCGACCGTCAGCGCATGCTGGAGTTTCTCGAGGACCATGCGCGTCAGCACGAAGTGGCCGTCCATGCCTATGTGCTCATGGACAACCACTTCCATCTGCTGCTGACACCCCAGACGGGTGACGGCCTGTCGCGTTTGATGCAGGCGGTCGGTCGTCGCTACGTGCGTTATTTCAATGACAGCCACGGTCGCAGCGGGACCTTGTGGGAGGGTCGCTACAAGTCCACCCTGATCGAGGCCGAGAGCCATCTGCTGGCCTGCATGGCCTACATCGACCTGAACCCGGTGCGCGCCGGTCTGGTCACCATGGCGCGGGACTATCCCTGGTCCAGCCATGCGCACTATGCCGGCTTGCGGGTAGACCGCATGGTGACGCCCCATCCGCTCTATTGGGAGCTGGGCAACACGCCTTTTGCCCGTGAGGCCGCCTATGCCAGGCTGGTGCAGGAGGGGCTGAGCCAACAACAACAACTGGCCTTGACCGAGTCGGCCCTGAGAGGATGGGCGCTTGGAGGCCCCGAATTCATGGCGGCACTGCAGACGAAAACCGAGCGTCGCCTCAGCAAGTCGCATCCAGGCCGTCCCAGTTCCAAGGCATCACTGGTCTGATGGACCCGCTTCTTCATTCCCGAGCCGTGACTTGGATGTATTTAATATGTCCCCAATTATTTTGAGAACGGAAAAGTAGAAAAATAATAAGAATCTGACCCCAATTATTTTCCTTGGAAATATTGTTGCGGTGCACTATGCTAACGACCCCTGCGAAATATTTAGGAGTGCGCCATGACCACGGCTGCCGAGATTAAGCATCTCCAAGAAAACGGTTTGTATTCGAGCGCCAATGAACATGACGCCTGCGGCGTAGGCTTCGTCGCGCACATCAAGGGCCACAAGACCCATGACATCGTGCAGGGCGCGCTCAAGATCCTGGAAAACCTCGACCACCGGGGCGCAGTGGGCGCTGACAAGCTCATGGGTGACGGCGCCGGCATCCTGATCCAGCTGCCGGACACCCTGTACCGCGAGGAGATGGCCAAGCAGGGCGTCACCCTGCCGCCGCCCGGTGAGTATGGCGTGGGCATGATCTTTCTGCCCAAGGAGCATGCCTCCCGCCTGGCCTGCGAGCAGGAGATGGAGCGTGCCATCAAGGCCGAAGGCCAGGTGCTGCTGGGCTGGCGCGATGTGCCGGTCAACCGCGACATGCCGATGTCGCCCACCGTGCGCGAGAAGGAGCCGGTGCTGCGCCAGGTCTTCATCGGCCGCGGCAGCAATGTGATCGTGCAGGACGCACTGGAGCGCAAGCTTTATGTGATCCGCAAGACCGCGAGTGCCGCCATCCAGGCCCTGCAACTCAAGCACAGCAAGGAATACTACGTTCCCAGCATGTCCAGCCGCACCGTGGTCTACAAAGGCCTGCTGCTGGCCGACCAAGTGGGCACCTACTTCCTGGACCTGCAGGACAAGCGCTGCGTCTCGGCCCTGGGTCTGGTGCATCAGCGTTTCTCGACCAATACCTTCCCGGAGTGGCCGCTGGCTCACCCCTACCGTTATGTGGCGCACAACGGCGAGATCAATACCGTCAAGGGCAACTACAACTGGATGAAAGCGCGCGAAGGCGTAATGTCATCGCCGGTGCTGGGTGAAGACCTGCAGAAGCTCTATCCGATCAGCTTTGCCGGCCAGTCGGATACCGCCACCTTTGACAACTGCCTGGAACTGCTGACCATGGCTGGCTACCCGATCAGCCAGGCCGTGATGATGATGATCCCCGAACCGTGGGAGCAGCACACCACCATGGACGAGCGCCGCAAGGCTTTCTACGAATACCACGCCGCCATGCTCGAGCCCTGGGACGGCCCGGCCTCCATCGTGTTCACCGACGGCCGCCAGATCGGCGCCACGCTGGACCGCAACGGCCTGCGTCCCTCGCGCTACTGCATCACCGACGACGACCTGGTCATCATGGGCTCCGAGTCGGGCGTGCTGCCGGTGCCGGAGAGCAAGATCGTGCGCAAGTGGCGCCTGCAGCCCGGCAAGATGTTCCTGATCGACCTGGAGCAGGGCCGCATGATCGACGACGAGGAGCTCAAGGCCAGCCTCGCCAACAGCAAGCCCTACAAGCAGTGGATCGAGAACCTGCGCATCAAGCTCGACGATGTCGAGACCGGTGTGGCCGAGGTGCCCGCCGCCGATGCCGCAAGGCTGCTGGATCGCCAGCAGGCTTTCGGCATGACGCAGGAAGACATCAAGTTCCTGATGGCGCCCATGGCCGTCAACGGCGAAGAGGGCATCGGCTCCATGGGCAACGACAGCCCGCTGGCCGTTCTCTCCGACAAGAACAAGCCGCTGTACAACTACTTCAAGCAGCTGTTTGCCCAGGTGACCAACCCGCCGATCGACCCGATCCGCGAAGCCATCGTGATGTCGCTGGTGTCCTTCATCGGGCCCAAGCCGAACCTGCTGGACATCAACCAGGTCAACCCGCCCATGCGTCTCGAGGTGAGCCAGCCTATCCTGGACTTCTCGGACATGGCCAAGCTGCGCAACATCGAGACCACTACGCAGGGCAAGTTCCGCAGCGCCACGCTGGATATCACCTATCCGCTGGCCTGGGGCCACGAGGGCGTGGAAGCCAAGCTGGCGTCGCTGTGCGCCGAAGCCGTTGACGCCATCAAGGGTGGCAAGAACATCCTGATCATCAGCGATCGCGCGATCAGCGCCACCCAGGTGGCCATACCCGCGCTGCTGGCGCTGTCGGCCATCCACCAGCACCTGGTGCGTGAGGGCCTGCGCACCTCGGCCGGCTTGGTGGTCGAAACCGGCACCGCGCGTGAAGTGCATCACTTCGGCGTGCTGGCCGGCTATGGTGCCGAAGCGGTGCACCCCTACCTCGCGATGGAAACCCTGGCTGCCATGCACCAGGATCTGCCGGGTGACCTGAGCGCCGACAAGGCCATCTACAACTACATCAAGGCGATCGGCAAGGGCCTGTCCAAGATCATGTCCAAGATGGGCGTGTCGACCTACATGAGCTACTGCGGTGCCCAGCTGTTCGAAGCCATCGGCATCAACGACGCAACCATCGAAAAATATTTCACGGGCACGCCCAGCCGCGTGGGAGGCATCGGTGTTTTCGAGATGGCCGAGGAAGCCATCCGCATGCACAAGGCCGCCTACGGCAACGATCCGGTGCTGGCCACCATGCTGGATACCGGCGGCGAATACGCCTGGCGGGCCCGTGGCGAAGAGCACATGTGGACGCCGGACGCCATTGCCAAGCTGCAGCACAGCACGCGTGCCAACAGCTTCAGCACCTACAAGGAATACGCGCAGATCATCAACGACCAGAGTCAGCGGCACATGACGCTGCGCGGCCTGTTCGAGTTCAAGCTCGATCCTGCCAAGGCCATTCCGGTGGAAGAGGTCGAGCCCGCCAGCGAGATCGTCAAGCGTTTTGCCACCGGCGCCATGTCCCTGGGCTCCATTTCCACCGAGGCGCATGCCACGCTGGCCGTGGCCATGAACCGCATCGGCGGCAAGAGCAATACCGGCGAGGGCGGCGAAGATCCGGCCCGCTACCGCAATGAACTCAAGGGCATTCCGATCAAGAAGGGCGAGACGCTCAAGAGCGTGATCGGCGCTGAACAGGTTGAAGTCGACCTGCCGCTGGAAGCCGGTGACTCGCTGCGCTCCAAGATCAAGCAGGTGGCCTCGGGCCGTTTTGGCGTCACCGCCGAATACCTGTCGAGTTCGGACCAGATCCAGATCAAGATGGCCCAGGGTGCGAAGCCGGGCGAAGGCGGCCAGCTGCCGGGCGGCAAGGTGTCCGACTACATCGGCAAGCTGCGCTACTCTGTGCCGGGCGTGGGCCTGATCTCGCCGCCGCCGCACCATGACATCTACTCGATCGAGGATCTGGCCCAGCTGATCCACGACCTGAAAAACGTGGCGCCGCACGCCAGCATCAGCGTCAAGCTGGTGTCCGAAATCGGTGTGGGCACCATCGCCGCGGGTGTGGCCAAGTGCAAGAGTGACCACGTTGTGATCGCCGGCCACGATGGCGGCACGGGGGCTTCGCCCTGGTCGTCCATCAAACACGCCGGCAGCCCCTGGGAAATCGGCCTGGCCGAGACCCAGCAGACCCTGGTGCTCAACCGCCTGCGCGGCCGCATCCGTGTGCAGGCCGATGGCCAGATGAAGACCGGCCGAGACGTGGCCATCGGTGCCCTGCTGGGGGCCGACGAGTTCGGTTTCGCCACCGCGCCGCTGGTGGTCGAGGGCTGCATCATGATGCGCAAGTGCCACCTCAACACCTGCCCGGTGGGCGTGGCCACGCAGGACCCGGTGCTGCGCAAGAAATTCTCGGGCAAGCCCGAGCACGTGGTGAACTTCTTCTTCTTCATCGCCGAAGAAGTGCGCCAGATCATGGCGCAGCTGGGCATCCGCAAGTTCGATGACATGATCGGTCGCGCCGATCTGCTGGACATGCGCAAGGGCCTGGAGCACTGGAAGGCCCGTGGCCTGGACTTCAGCCGTCTGTTCGCGATGCCCATCGTGCCCGCCGGCGTGCCCGTTTTCCATGTGGCCGAGCAGGAGCACGGCCTGGAGAAGAGCCTGGACCGCGTGCTGATCGAGAAATCCCGGGCCGCCATCGACAAGGGCGAGAAGGTCCAGTTCATGGAGGTGGTGCGCAACGTCAACCGCTCCGTGGGTGCCATGCTCTCGGGCGCACTGACCAAGGTGCACCCGGAAGGCCTGGCAGACGACACCCTGCGCATACAGCTCGAAGGCACGGGTGGTCAGTCCTTCGGTGCTTTCCTGGCGCGCGGCATCACTCTGTACCTGATCGGTGACGCCAACGACTACACCGGCAAGGGCTTGTCGGGCGGCCGCATCGTGGTGCGCCCGAGCATCGACTTCCGCGGCGAATCCACCCGCAACATCATCGTCGGCAACACCGTGATGTACGGCGCCACCAGTGGCGAGGCTTTCTTCAGCGGCGTGGCCGGCGAGCGTTTTGCCGTGCGCCTCTCGGGGGCCAACGCCGTAGTCGAAGGCACGGGTGACCATGGCTGCGAGTACATGACGGGTGGCACGGCGGCCGTGCTGGGAAAGACCGGCCGCAACTTTGCTGCCGGCATGAGCGGTGGTCTGGCCTACGTCTATGACGAGGATGGTCAATTTGCTACGCGCTGCAACACCGCCATGGTGTCGCTGGACAAGGTGCTGCCGGCGGCCGAGCAGGAAAAAAACATCCCGCGCGCCATCTGGCATCGCGACCAGACCGACGAAGCACAGCTCAAGAAGCTGCTGGAAGACCACCACCGCTGGACCGGCAGCAAGCGTGCACGCGAACTGCTGGACCACTGGACCGAAGCCCGCGCCAAGTTCGTCAAGGTGTTCCCGAACGAGTACAAGCGCGCCCTGGGCGAGATCAACGCCAAGAAGGCTGCGCCCGCTCCCGCCAAGGTCGCGGCCAAGAAAGAAGCCGCTCCGGCCAAGTAATGGCTTTGCGGGACAGATCAGGATTTGCGTAGCGAATCTGCTCTGTCCCCAACTGAACAGAGAAACAGGAAAGCATCATGGGAAAAGTCACCGGCTTCATGGAGTACGAGCGCATCGAGGAGGGCTACGAGCCCGTGGCGAAGCGCGTCAAGACCTACAAGGAATTCGTGATCGGCCTGAGCGATGAGCAGGCCAAGGTGCAGGGCGCACGCTGCATGGATTGCGGCACACCTTTTTGCAACAGCGGCTGCCCGGTCAACAACATCATCCCGGACTTCAACGACCTGGTCTACCAGGGCGACTGGAAGAACGCGATCGAGGTGCTGCACTCGACCAACAACTTCCCGGATTTCACGGGTCGTGTCTGCCCGGCGCCCTGCGAGGCGGCCTGCACGCTCAACATCAATGACGATGCCGTGGGCATCAAATCGATCGAGCACGCCATCATCGACAAGGCCTGGGAGCAGGGCTGGGTCAAGCCGCAGCCGGCCACTGTGAAGACCGGCAAGAAGATCGCCGTCGTCGGCTCGGGCCCGGCCGGCATGGCGGCCGCCCAGCAGCTGGCACGTGTTGGTCACGCCGTGACCGTGTTCGAGAAGAACGACACCATCGGCGGCTTGCTGCGCTTCGGGATTCCCGACTTCAAGTTCGACAAGTCGCACATCGACCGCCGGGTGAAGCAGATGGAAGCCGAGGGCGTGGTGTTCAAGACCAACGTCATGGTCGGCGAATTGCCCAAGGACTCCAAGGTCACCAACTGGGCCAAGGAAACGGTCAGCCCCGCGCAACTCCAGAAGGAGTTTGATGCGGTGGTGCTGGCCGGTGGTGCCGAGCAGTCGCGCGACCTGCCCGTGCCGGGGCGTGACCTCGATGGCGTCCATTTCGCCATGGAATTCCTGCCCATGCAGAACCGCATCAACGCGGGCGGCAAGATCAAGGACCAGATCCGCGCCGATGGCAAGCACGTCATCGTGATCGGTGGCGGCGACACGGGCTCCGACTGCGTCGGTACCAGCAACCGCCATGGCGCGGCCAGCGTGACCCAGTTCGAAGTGATGCCCCAGCCGCCCGAGCAGGAGAACAAGCCCCTGGTCTGGCCCTACTGGCCGCTCAAGCTGCGCACCAGCTCCAGCCACGAGGAAGGCTGTGCGCGCGAGTTCGCCGTCTCGACCAAGGAATTCATGGGCAAGAACGGCAAGGTCACCGGCCTGAAGACCGTGCACGTCGAGCTCAAGGACGGCAAGTTCGTCGAGATTCCGGGTACCGAGAAGGAATACAAGGCGGATCTGGTGTTGCTGGCCATGGGTTTTGTCAGCCCGGTGGCGACCATCCTGGATGCCTTTGGCGTCGGCAAGGATGCCCGTGGCAACGCCAAGGCCGGCACGGACTTCCAGGGTGGCTACCTCACCAGCGCACCCAAGGTCTTTGCGGCGGGCGACATCCGCCGCGGACAGAGCCTGGTGGTGTGGGCGATTCGGGAAGGCCGCCAGGCTGCCCGGGCCGTCGATGAGTTTCTGATGGGTAGCAGCACCCTTCCGCGCTAGGCGGCCTTCCCGAATCGCCCGATGGGCGCAACAGGAATGGCGGGCTGGCCGCCCGCCATGCGCGAGGGACGCCAGGCCGCGCGTGCCGTCGACGAGTTCCTGATGGGGGTCAGCACCCTGCCGCGCTGACCAGCCGCTTTGCCGTATGATGCAAAAGCCGGAACACGCCGGCTTTTGCATTTTTATGGCTGCATCATCAGACACTCCCTTGGTCGAGCTGCGCAACGTCACCTTTGGCTACAGTGACCGCGTCATTCTTGACAACGTCAGCCTGAGCATTCCGCGTGGCAAGGTGACCGCCCTGATGGGGGCGTCCGGCGGAGGCAAGACCACCGTCCTGCGCCTGATTGGCGGGCAGAACCTGGCCCAGCAGGGTGAGGTGCTTTTCGATGGCGAAGATGTGACCCGCATGGACCAGCACCAGCTGTACCTGGCGCGGCGCCGCATGGGCATGCTGTTCCAGTTCGGTGCCCTGTTCGCCGATCTCAGCGTGTTCGAGAACGTGGCGTTTCCCCTGCGCGAACATACCGATCTGACCGAGGAACTGGTTCGTCACCTGGTGTTGATGAAGCTCAATGCCGTCGGCTTGCGCGGTGCGCGCGATCTGATGCCCAGCGAGGTCTCGGGCGGCATGGCGCGGCGTGTGGCGCTGGCGCGGGCCATCGTGCTCGACCCCGAGCTGGTGATGTACGACGAGCCGTTTGCCGGGCTGGACCCGATTTCCCTGGGTACGGCCGCCCAACTGATCCGTCGTTTGAATGACGCCATGGGGCTGACCAGCATCGTCGTGTCGCACGACCTGGAGGAAACCTTCCAGATTGCCGACCAGGTGGTGATCCTGGCCAACGGCGGCATCGCGGCCCAGGGCACGCCTGATGAAGTGAAGCGCTCGACGGATCCCCTGGTGCAGCAGTTCGTGCAGGCCCGGGCCGAAGGGCCGGTGCATTTTCACTATCCTGGCCCCAGCGTCGAGCAGGATTTCGGCGAGGTACAAGCATGAGCTGGTGGCGCCCATCCGATGTCGGTTATGCCGTGCGGCGCAAGCTCGACGACATGGGCTACGCGACGCGGCTGTTCTTTCGGCTGGTGCAGCTGGCCGGCCCCACCTTCAAGCGCCTGGGGCTGGTGCGCGACCAGGTGCATTTCCTGGGCAACCACTCACTGGCGATCATCGTGGTCTCGGGCCTGTTCGTGGGTTTCGTGCTGGGCCTGCAGGGTTACTACATCCTGGTGGACTACGGCTCGACCGAGGCGCTGGGCCAGATGGTGGCGCTGAGCCTGGTGCGCGAACTCGGCCCGGTGGTGGCGGCCTTGCTGTTTGCCGGCCGTGCCGGTACCTCGCTGACCGCCGAGATCGGCCTGATGAAGGCGGGCGAGCAACTCAGCGCCATGGAAATGATGGCAGTCGACCCGGTCCGCCGCATCCTGGCGCCGCGCTTCTGGGGCGGCGTGATCGCCATGCCTCTGCTGGCCGCCGTCTTCAGCGCGGTGGGCGTGATGGGGGGCTGGCTGGTCGGTGTGGTCATGATCGGCGTTGATCCGGGGGCTTTCTGGAGCCAGATGCAGGGCGGCGTCGATGTCTGGAATGACGTGGGCAATGGTGTCGTGAAAAGCATCGTGTTCGGCTTCACTGTGAGCTTCGTGGCCTTGTTGCAAGGTTATGAGGCGCAGGCGACGCCTGAAGGGGTGTCGAGTGCCACCACGCGGACCGTGGTGATGGCCTCGCTGGCGGTTTTGGGTCTGGATTTCATCCTGACGGCAATGATGTTTACGATTTGAGGAGAGTGTGGTGCAACGCTCAAAAAATGATGTGTGGGTCGGCCTGTTTGTCCTGATCGGCGGGGGGGCCATCCTGTTCCTGGCGCTGCAGGCCGCCAATCTGCTGAACCTGAGCTTCCAGTCCACCTACCGCGTCGAGGCCCGGTTCGACAACATCGGGGGGCTCAAGCCCAAGGCGGCCGTCAAGAGTGGTGGCGTGGTGGTGGGCCGCGTCGAGGGAATCACCTTCGATGACAAGACGTTCCAGGCCCGCGTGGTGCTGGCCATGGAGAGCCGGTACAAATTTCCCAAGGACAGCTCGCTCAAGGTTCTTACCAGCGGTCTGCTGGGTGACCAGTACATCGGCATCGAGGCCGGCGCCGAGGAGAAGAACCTGGGCGCAGGTGACGTCATTTCCTCCACCCAGTCGGCCATCGTGCTGGAAAACCTGATCGGCCAGTTCATCTACAACAAGTCGGCTGAAGGCGCTGGGCCGAACGCGGCCAAGAAATGACGTTGGCGGGTTGCTCACACCCGGGCCGGCCAGTTCTGCAGTCCTGGCTGTTGCGCCTGCTGGCGCTGGCGCTGGGCTTGCTTATGACCGGCTGCGCGACCGGTCCGCAAGCCAATCCTGCGGACCCTCTGGAACCCTGGAACCGGGGTGTCTACAAGTTCAACGATGCGCTCGACCGCGCCGTGCTCAAGCCGGTGGCCACGGTTTACCAGGAGTCCACGCCTGAGCTGCTGCGCAGGGGCATCGGCAACTTCTTCGCCAATCTCGAAGATGCCTGGACCACGGTCAACAGCGTGTTGCAGCTCAAGGGACAGGCTGCCGGCGAGAGTTTCACCCGCTTCTGGGTGAATTCCTTCTTCGGGCTGGCGGGCGTGCTGGACGTGGCCAGCGAGATGCAGATCCCGCGCCACAACGAGGATTTCGGCCAGACCCTGGGTTATTGGGGGGTGGGGGCGGGGCCTTATGTCATGCTGCCCTTGCTGGGGCCCTCGACGGTGCGCGATACCGCTGCCCTGCCCGCGGATTGGCGTGGGGACCTCGTGACCCATATCGAGGATGTGCCCACGCGCAATACGCTGATCGGCGTGCGCGTGGTTCACAAGCGGGGACGCCTGCTCAAGCAGGAAGACCTGCTTGAAGGGGCTGCCCTGGACAAATATACTTTCCTGCGCGACGCCTATCTGCAGCATCGACGCAATCTTGTCTATGACGGGAACCCGCCCGAAGAGCCGATGATCGAAGATGTCGAGACTGACGGGGATGAAACTGCCAAATGATGTCTTCCCTGTCGGCTGGGAAGAGCTGGCGGGCGTTACGGTGAGGTCGGCATCCAGCCGACGCATTGCCTGTGTTCTGGAGTGTTACACCATGCAACGACGAGTTTTCCATCGCCTGCTGGCCGCCTGTGCCGCCATGGCCATTCTTCTGGCACCGGCCTGGACGCCTGCCTGGGCGGCCGACGAAGGTGCTGATGTCGTGATCCTGAAGCTGTCGAACGAGGTGCTCGACAGCATCAAGGCTGATGCGGCCATCAAGAACGGCGACATCAATCGCCTGATCGCCCTGGTCGACAGCAAGATCATGCCCAACGTGAATTTCCAGCGCATGACGGCGGCCTCGGTCGGGCCCGGCTGGCGCCAGGCCACCCCGGAGCAGAAGAAGCGCCTGCAGGAGGAATACAAGATCCTGCTGGTGCGCACCTACGCCGGCGCCCTGTCACAGGTCAACGACATGACGGTATCTCTCAAGCCCATGCGTGCGGCGCCAGAGGACAAGGAAGTCGTGGTCCGCACGGAAGTCAAGGGCAAGGGCAATCCTGAACCCGTGCAGCTGGACTACCGCCTGGAGAAAACCCCGGGTGAGGGCCGGGGCTGGAAGATCTACAACCTCAACGTCATGGGCGTCTGGCTGGTGGAAACCTACCGCAGCCAGTTCGCCCAGGAGGTCCATGCCAAGGGCATCGACGGCCTGATTGCCTCGCTGGTCGAGCGCAACAAGGCCAATGCCAGGAAGGCCTGAACATGCTGGTCCTACCCTCTGAACTGACCCACAAGCAGGCCTCGGCCTGTCTGCGCATGCTGGTGCAGGGCCTGCCGTCGCAGACGGGGGCCGCGGTGGTGGTGGACGCAGCTTCGCTCCAACGCTTCGATTCTTCCGCCCTGTCCGTGCTGCTGGAGTTCCGCCGTGCCAGCCTGAAGCGCGACAAGGGTTTCGAAATTCGCAACCTTTCCTCCCGCCTGGTCGATCTGGCCCGCCTCTATGGGGTGGCCGAACTGCTGTTGCCGGCCACCTGAGCGCAGGGGCTCCCGCGAGCGCCTAAAATAGCGGGTTCCCATGCCCGCCATCTCCTTCCAGTCCGTCTCCCGGCTCTATCCGCTCGCCCGCGGTCCCAAGGGCGCCACCTTCGCCGCTCTGGACGATGTCAGCCTGGACATCGAGGAGGGCGAGTTCTTCGGCCTGCTCGGCCCCAATGGCGCGGGTAAGACCACCCTGATCAGCATCCTGGCCGGCCTGGTGCGTGCCAGCCAGGGCAAAGTGTCCGTGCTGGGCCATGACGTGCAGGCCGACTACGCCCAGGCGCGCAAGCTGCTCGGCGTGGTGCCCCAGGAACTGGTGTTCGACCCCTTCTTCAATGTGCGCGAAACCCTGCGCATCCAGTCTGGCTATTTCGGCGTGAAGAACAACGACGCCTGGATCGACGAGCTTCTGGAAAGCCTGGGCCTGGCCGACAAGGCCCAGGCCAATATGCGCCAGCTCTCCGGCGGCATGAAGCGGCGTGTGCTGGTGGCCCAGGCCCTGGTGCACAAGCCACCGGTCATCGTGCTGGACGAGCCCACCGCTGGCGTCGACGTGGAGTTGCGCCAGACTCTGTGGGCCTTCGTCTCGCGTCTGAACAAGCAGGGCCACACGGTGCTGTTGACCACGCACTATCTGGAGGAGGCCGAGGCCCTGTGCGGCCGCATTGCCATGCTCAAGGCGGGCCGGGTGGTGGCGCTGGAACGCACCAGCGAATTGCTCAAGACCGCGTCCAGCCATGTGCTGCGCATGAAAATCGAGGGGCAGCTGCCGGCCGGCCTGGCCAAGCAGGCGCGGGTGACCGGACGCATCGTGCAGTTTCCCGCGCATGACGCGCGCGAGATCGAGACCTACCTGGCCGCCGTGCGCGAGGCCGGGGTGGTCGTGGACGATGTCGAGATCACCAAAGCCGATCTGGAAGATGTCTTCCTCCAGGTGATGGGAGATCAGAAATGAGCGGCTGGCAGACCCTGCTGTACAAGGAAGTGCTGCGTTTCTGGAAGGTCAGCTTCCAGACCATCGCCGCGCCGGTGCTCACGGCCGTGCTCTACCTGCTGATCTTCGGCCATGTGCTGGAAGACCACGTCAAGGTCTACGACCGCATCGGCTACACCGCTTTCCTCATTCCCGGGCTGGTGATGATGAGCGTGCTGCAGAACGCCTTTGCCAACAGTTCGTCCTCGCTGATCCAGAGCAAGATCATGGGCAACCTGGTCTTCCTGCTGCTCACCCCCCTGTCGCACTGGGCCTGGTACCTGGCCTACGTCGGCTCTTCGGTGCTGCGTGGCCTGGTGGTGGGCTCGGGGGTGTTCCTGGTGACCTTCTGGTTCACCGACCTCACGATCCAGGCGCCGCTGTGGATTCTGGTGTTTGCTGTGCTGGGGGCGGCCCTGCTGGGCTCGCTGGGCCTGATCGCCGGCCTGTGGGCCGAGAAGTTCGATCAGCTGGCGGCCTTCCAGAATTTCGTCATCATGCCCATGACCTTCCTCAGCGGCGTGTTCTATTCCATCCATTCCCTGCCGGCCTTCTGGCAGGGGGTGAGCCACCTCAACCCCTTCTTCTACATGATCGACGGCTTCCGCCACGGTTTCTTTGGCGTGAGTGATGTCTCGCCCTGGTTGAGCCTGGCCATCGTGGGCATCGCGCTGCTGGGGGTTGGCAGCCTGGCCGTGCAACTGCTGCGCACCGGCTACAAGATACGCGGATAAACAACATGACTGCAGATGAACTCCAGACCCTCATCGCCGCCGCACTGACGTGCGAGCACATCGAGCTCACGGGTGACGGGCGCCATTGGTATGCCACCATCGTCTCGCCCGAGTTCGAGGGCAAGCGCCCCATCCAGCGTCACCAGCGCGTTTATGCCACGCTGGGCCAGAAGATGCACACCGACGAAGTGCATGCCCTGTCCATGAAAACCTATACGCCGGCCGAATGGGCCGCGCAAGCGAAGTGAACGACCATGGATAAATTGCTGATACGCGGCGGGCGCGAGCTGCGCGGTGAAGTGCCGATTTCCGGCGCCAAGAACGCGGCCCTGCCCGAGCTCTGTGCTGCCCTCCTGACGGCGCAGCCGGTGACGCTGCTCAACGTGCCGCGCCTGCAGGACGTGTCCACCATGCTCAAGCTGATCCGCAACATGGGCGTGCAGGTTCAGCAGAGCGACGACGGCACGGTGCACATCGATGCGTCCACCCTGAGCAGTCCGGAAGCGCCGTACGAACTGGTCAAGACCATGCGCGCTTCGGTGCTGGCCCTGGGTCCGCTGCTGGCCCGCTTTGGCGAGGCCACAGTCTCGCTGCCCGGCGGCTGCGCCATCGGCTCGCGACCGGTGGACCAGCACATCAAGGGCCTGACGGCCATGGGGGCCGAGATCACGGTCGAACATGGTTACATGATTGCCAAATTGCCCAAGGGCAGGAAACGCCTGCAGGGCGCGCGCATCACGACCGACATGGTCACCGTCACCGGCACCGAGAACCTGTTGATGGCTGCGACCCTGGCCGAAGGCGAGACCATCCTGGAAAACGCGGCGCAGGAGCCGGAGATTCCGGATCTGGCCGAAATGCTCATCAAGATGGGCGCGAAGATCGAGGGGCACGGCAGCAGCCGCATCCGTATCCAGGGCGTGGAGGCCTTGCACGGCTGTGAGCACCAGGTGGTGGCCGACCGCATCGAGGCGGGCACCTTCCTGTGTGCCGTGGCGGCCACGGGGGGCGATGTGGTGCTCAAGTATGGTCGCGCCGACCATCTGGACGCCGTGATCGAGAAGCTGGTGGCCGCGGGCGCCACCGTGACCGCCTTGCCCGAGGGCATCCGCGTGCAGTCGCAGGGCCGGTTGCAGGCGCAGAGCTTTCGCACCACCGAGTACCCGGGTTTCCCCACCGATATGCAGGCCCAGTTCATGGCGCTCAACTGCATCGCCCAGGGGACGGCCAAGGTGACCGAGACCATCTTCGAAAACCGTTTCATGCACGTCAACGAGCTGGTGCGCCTGGGCGCCAGGATCCAGATCGACGGCAAGGTGGCCGTGATCGAAGGGGTCGCGCATCTCTCGGGCGCCACCGTCATGGCCACCGACCTGCGGGCCTCGGCCAGCCTGGTGATCGCCGGCCTGGTAGCCGAGGGGGAGACCGTTGTCGACCGCATCTATCATCTGGACAGGGGTTATGACCGCATGGAAGCCAAGCTGGCAGCCATAGGCGCGGACATCGAGCGTATCAAGTGAGAAAATGACCCAATGATCACACTCGCCCTCTCCAAAGGTCGCATCTTCGACGAGACCCTGCCCCTGCTCAAGGCGGCCGGCATCGAGGTGCTGGACGATCCCGAGAAAACCCGCAAGCTCATCCTGGCCACCAACCAGCCCGAGGTGCGTGTGGTGCTGGTGCGTGCCACCGATGTGCCGACCTATGTGCAGTACGGCGGCGCCGATCTGGGCATCACCGGCCTGGACACACTGATCGAGCATGGCAGCGACGGGCTCTACCAGCCGCTGGATCTGCAGATCGCCAAGTGCCGCGTGAGCGTGGCCGTGCGCGAAGGCTACGACTACGCCGCCGCGGTACGCCAGGGCGCGCGCCTGCGCGTGGCGACCAAGTACGTGGCCATCGCACGCGAATTCTTTGCCGCCAAGGGCGTGCACGTGGACCTGATCAAGCTCTACGGCAGCATGGAGCTGGCGCCGCTGACCGGTCTGGCCGACGCCATCGTCGACCTGGTCTCCACCGGCAACACGCTCAAGGCCAATCACCTGGTCGAGGTCGAGCGCATCATGGACATCAGCTCGCGTCTGGTCGTCAACCAGGCCGCGCTCAAGCTCAAGCGCGAACCGATCCGCCGCATCATCGACGCCTTCGGCCAGGCACTGGGGCAGCCATGAGCCTCCAGGCCCGCCCCTTGCGCCTGTCCACCGCGCAAGCTGATTTCGAGCAGCGTTTCAAGGAGCGCCAGCACTGGTCCGGCGAGACCGATGCGGCCATCGAGTTGCGCGTGGCCGAGATCCTGGCCGACGTGCGTATGCGCGGCGATGCCGCCGTGCTGGAGTACACCGCGCGCTTCGACGGGTTGCCGGCCACGTCGATGCAGGCGCTGGAGTTGACGCAGGACGAACTGAAGGCCGCCTATGAAGCGCTGCCTGCGGCGCAGCGCGAGGCCCTGACCGCTGCTGCCCAGCGTGTGCGCAGCTACCACGAGGCACAGAAGCGTGCCAGCGGCGAGAGCTGGAGCTACCGTGATGCCGACGGCACCCTGCTGGGCCAGAAGGTCACGCCGCTGGACCGTGTGGGCATCTACGTGCCGGGCGGCAAGGCCGCTTATCCGTCTTCCGTGCTGATGAACGCCATTCCCGCCCATGTGGCCGGGGTGGGCGAGATCATCATGGTGGTGCCTACCCCGCGCGGCGAGAAAAACCCGCTGGTGCTGGCGGCCGCTTATGTGGCCGGCGTCACGCGTGCCTTCACCATCGGCGGCGCCCAGGCCGTGGCGGCCCTGGCCTACGGTACGGCCACCGTGCCCGGCGTGGACAAGATCACCGGCCCCGGCAATGCCTATGTGGCCAGCGCCAAGCGCCGTGTCTTTGGCCAGGTCGGCATCGACATGATCGCCGGCCCCAGCGAAATCCTGGTGCTGGCCGACGGCAGCACACCGGCCGACTGGGTGGCCATGGACCTGTTCAGCCAGGCCGAGCACGACGAACTGGCGCAGAGCATCCTGCTGTGCCCCGATGCGGCATATATCGACGCCGTACAGCGCGAGATCGACCGCCTGCTGCCCCAGATGCCGCGCGCCGAGATCATTGCCAAGTCGCTCAACGGCCGCGGTGCCCTGATCCACACGCGCAGCATGGAAGAATCCTGCGCCATCAGCAACCGCATTGCGCCCGAGCACCTGGAAGTCTCCAGCAAGGAGCCGAACCGCTGGGAGCCCCTGCTCAAGCACGCCGGGGCCATCTTCCTCGGGGCTTACACCAGCGAGTCGCTGGGTGATTACTGCGCCGGCCCCAACCACGTGCTGCCCACCAGCGGCACTGCGCGTTTCTCCTCGCCGCTGGGCGTCTATGACTTCCAGAAACGCAGCAGCCTGATCGAGGTCAGCGAAGCCGGCGCGCAGACCCTGGGGCAGATCGCCTCGGTGCTGGCGCACGGTGAAGGTCTGCAAGCCCATGCCCGCGCGGCTGAGATGCGCCTGAAAGATCACAAGAAATGACGGTCCTCGATCCCAAGCTGCAGCGCCTGATCCGCCAGGATGTCCAGGGCATGCATGCCTATGCCGTGCAGGCGTCGGCGGGTCTGGTCAAGCTCGACGCCATGGAGAACCCCTACAGCCTGCCGCCCGCGCTGCAGGCTGAGTTGGGTCAGCGCCTGGGCCAGCTGGCGCTGAACCGCTATCCGGACGACCGCGTCAACGATCTGCGGGCCGCGCTCGCAAGCTACGCCGGCATGCCCGAGGGCTACGAGCTGATGCTGGGCAACGGCTCGGACGAACTGATCTCCCTGCTGGCCATGGCCTGCGACGTGCCGGGCGCTTCCATCCTGGCGCCGGTGCCGGGTTTTGTGATGTACGCCATGAGCGCGCAGCTGCAAGGCCTGGCCTTTCACGGCGTGCCGCTCACGCCGGAGTTCGAACTGGATGTGGTTGCCATGCTGGGGGCCATTGCCAAGCACAAACCCAGCATCACCTACATCGCCTATCCGAACAACCCGACAGCCAATCTCTGGAACGACACCGCGATCGAGAAGATCATTGCCGCCGTGGGCGAGCAGGGTGGCCTGGTGGTGATGGACGAGGCCTACCAGCCCTTTGCCGCGCGCAGCTGGCTGGAGCGCATCCGCGCCAAGCCGGCGGCCAACAGCCATGTGCTGCTGATGCGCACGCTCTCCAAGTTCGGTCTGGCCGGCGTGCGGCTGGGTTACATGATGGGCCCGGCGGCGCTGATCGCCGAGGTCGACAAGGTACGCCCGCCTTACAACGTCAGCGTGCTGAACTACGAGTGCGCGCTGTTTGCGCTCGAGCACACCGACGTGTTTGCGGCCCAGGCGCAGGAGATAAAAGCCCAGCGTGCTATGATTTTGGAAGCGTTGAAGGCCCTGCCCGGGGTCCGGGTCTGGAACAGCGACGCCAACATGATCCTGCTGCGCGTGCCCGATGCGGCCAAGACCTTCGAAGGCATGAAGGCGCGCAAGGTCCTGGTGAAGAATGTGTCGAAATTGCATCCCCTGCTGGCCAATTGCCTGCGCCTGACGGTGGGCACGCCGCAGGAAAACCAGCTGATGCTGGCCGCGCTGAAAGAATCCTTATGAGCACACCACGTATTGCCGAAGTCACCCGCAACACCGCGGAGACCCAGATCACCGTCAAGGTCAACCTGGACGGAACGGGTAAGTCGAACCTGTCGACCGGCATCGGTTTCTTCGATCACATGCTGGACCAGATCGCGCGCCACGGCCTGATCGACCTGGACATCCAGGCCAAGGGCGACTTGCACATCGACGGCCACCACACGGTGGAAGACGTGGGCATCACCCTGGGCCAGGCCGTGGCCAAGGCCGTCGGCGACAAAAAAGGTATCCGCCGTTACGGCCACGCCTACGTGCCGCTGGACGAGGCGCTGTCGCGTGTGGTGATCGACTTTTCCGGCCGTCCTGGCCTGGAGATGCACGTGCCTTTCAAGAGCGGCATGATCGGCAGCTTCGACAGCCAGCTGGCCTATGAGTTCTTCCAGGGTTTCGTGAACCACGCCTTCGTCACGCTGCACATCGACAACCTGCGTGGTGAAAATGCCCACCACCAGGCCGAGACGGTGTTCAAGGCTTTTGCCCGCGCCCTGCGCGCTGCGCTGGAAATCGACTCGCGCTCGGTGGGCACCATTCCCTCGACCAAGGGATCGCTCTAGCCGTATGACTTCCGGACTGCCGGCCAAGACCGTCGCCGTGGTGGACTACGGCATGGGCAATCTGCGCTCGGTGTCGCAGGCCGTGCAGGCCGCGGCCCAGGGCAGCGGTTGGCACGTGCTCATCACCTCGCGCCCCGATGAGGTGCGGGCGGCGGCCCGCGTCGTACTGCCGGGGCAGGGGGCCATGCCGGACTGCATGCGCGAATTGCAGGAATCCGGCCTGCGTGATGCGGTGCTGGAGGCGGCAGCGACCAAGCCCCTGTTCGGTGTCTGTGTGGGCATGCAGATGATGCTGGACCACAGCGCCGAGGGTGATACGCCGGGCCTGGGCCTGATCCACGGCGAAGTCGTCAAGTTCGACCTGGCCGGCCGCCTGCAGCCCGATGGCAGCCGTTACAAGGTACCGCAGATGGGCTGGAACCAGGTGCGGCAGATGGACCCTGGCCAGGGGCGCCACCCGGTGTGGGCCGGCGTGCCGGACGGCAGCTACTACTATTTCGTGCACAGTTTCTATGCCCGACCGTCGGATGCGCGCCACAGCGCAGGCGAGGCAGACTATGGTGGCCGCTTCACGGCGGCGATTGCACGCGATAATATTTTTGCGACACAATTCCACCCAGAGAAAAGCGCTGCCCACGGCCTGGCCCTCTATCGCAACTTCCTCCACTGGAACCCCTGATTCTTCGCCCGGTTCAACCTGAACGCGCGTCTGTCCTAGACCTTGCCCCAGCATCATGCTTTTAATTCCTGCGATTGATCTGAAAGACGGTCACTGTGTGCGCCTCAAGCAGGGCGATATGGACCAGTCCACCACCTTCGGCGAAGATCCGGCGATGATGGCGCGCAAATGGGTGAACAAGGGCGCCCGCCGCCTGCACCTGGTAGACCTGAACGGTGCCTTTGCGGGCCAGCCGAAGAACGAACTGGCCATCCGCAGCATCCTCAAGGAGGTGGGTAGCGAGATCGACGTGCAGCTCGGTGGCGGCATCCGCGACCTGGACACCATCGAGCGCTACCTGGACGCCGGCCTGCGCTACGTCATCATCGGTACGGCCGCCGTCAAGAACCCCGGTTTCCTGCAGGACGCCTGCACGGCCTTCGGCGGCCACATCATCGTCGGCCTGGACGCCAAGGACGGCAAGGTCGCAACCGATGGCTGGAGCAAACTGACCCGCCACGAAGTCGTCGACCTGGGCAAGAAGTTCGAGGACTACGGTGTGGAAGGCATCATCTACACCGACATCGGCCGTGACGGCATGCTCTCGGGCATCAATATCGACGCCACGGTCAAGCTGGCCCAGGCCCTGACCATCCCGGTGATCGCCTCCGGTGGTCTGAGCAATATGGCCGACATCGAGGCGCTGTGCGCGGTGGAGAGTGAAGGCGTCGAGGGCGTGATCTGCGGGCGCGCCATCTATACCGGCGACCTCGACTTCGAAGCCGCCCAGATCCGCGCCGACGAGCTGAATGGCTGAGCCCAGCCCCGAGCTGTTTCACGGCCTTCCTGCACTCTCCCTGAGCCTGCCCAACGGCGATCGCCTGCGGGTCCTCTTGCACGGCGCCCATGTCGTGTCCTGGGTGGCGGGTGGCCGTGAACGTCTTTATCTCAGCCCCCGCAGCGCTTTTGACGGCCAGTCCGCGATACGCGGCGGCGTTCCCGTCTGTTTTCCCCAGTTCAACCAGCGCGGGCCGCTGCCCAAGCATGGCTTCGCGCGCAACTTGCCCTGGGTGGCCGACATGCCGCCTGTGCTCACGCCGGAAGCAGCGCACATGCGCCTGCGTCTGTCCGCCAGTGCGGCGACGCGGCAATTCTGGCCCCAGGCTTTCGAGCTCACCCTGGCGCTGGAATTGCGCCCGGGCTGCCTGCAGCTCACCCTGGACGTGCACAACATGGACGTCGTGCCCCTGAGCTTCACCGGGGCCCTGCACACCTATCTGGCGGTCGATGACATCGCGGCAGTGCAGCTCGCGGGCCTGGAAGGCCGGCCCGAGTGGGATGCGCTGACGGACCAGCATGGTCGTGCGGCCGATCCCTTGCGTTTCCAGGGGGGATTCGACCGCGTTTATGACGCCGCGCCCCAGGCCTTGGTCTTGCGCGACGGGCCGCAGCGCCTGCGGATCGAACAAAGTCCCGGCTGGGCCCAGACCGTGGTCTGGAACCCGGGCGCGGAGCTGGCGGCCGCATTGCCCGACCTGCCGGCCGATGGTTATGCCCACATGCTTTGCGTGGAGGCGGCCCAGGTCATGCAGGCCATCGCCGTGCCCGCCGGCGGCACCTGGCAGGGCTGGCAGCGACTGAGCCTCGCCTGAGGGCGGGTGCGCCCCGTCCTACAATCCGGGCATGCTGGCCAAACGTATCATTCCCTGCCTGGACGTGACAGGCGGACGCGTTGTCAAGGGCGTCAATTTCGTCGAACTGCGCGATGCCGGAGACCCGGTGGAAATCGCTGCGCGTTACAACGAGCAGGGGGCAGACGAACTCACCTTCCTCGACATCACCGCGACCAGCGACGGGCGCGACCTGATCCTGCACATCATCGAGGCCGTGGCCTCCCAGGTGTTCATCCCGCTGACCGTGGGTGGCGGCGTGCGCACCGTCGAGGACGTGCGGCGCCTGCTCAATGCCGGGGCCGACAAGACCAGCTTCAATTCGGCGGCCATCGCCAACCCGCAGGTCATCCGCGACGCCTCGCACAAGTACGGCGCCCAGTGCATCGTGGTGGCCATTGACGCCAAGCGCCGTTACGGCGAAGACCTGCTGGCGCGCGGCGAGGGCTGGGACGTCTACAGCCACGGCGGGCGCAAGAACACCGGGCTGGATGCCGTAGCCTGGGCGCGCCAGATGGCCGAACACGGCGCCGGCGAGATCCTGCTGACCAGCATGGACCGTGACGGTACCAAGTCCGGCTTCGACCTGGCGCTCACGCGCGCGGTCAGCGATGCCGTCAGCGTGCCGGTCATCGCCTCGGGGGGCGTGGGCAACCTGGACCATCTGGTGGAGGGCGTCAAGATCGGCGGCGCCGATGCCGTGCTGGCCGCCAGCATCTTCCATTACGGCGAGTACACCATTGCCCAGGCCAAGGACCGGATGGCCCGCGCCGGCATTCCGGTGCGTATCGAAGCGGCAGCCTGAACACCAAACCGGACGACAATAAGCGCATGAACTGGCTCGACGAAGTGAAATGGGACGCGCAGGGCCTGGTGCCGGTGATTGCCCAGGAGCAGGGCAGCAACGATGTACTGATGTTCGCCTGGATGAACCGCGAGGCGCTGCAGAAAACCGCCGAGCTCGGGCGTGCGGTCTATTTCAGCCGCTCGCGCAGCAAGCTCTGGTTCAAGGGCGAGGAGTCGGGCCACGTGCAGACCGTGCACGAAATCCGCCTGGATTGCGACAACGACGTGGTCCTGCTCAAGGTGACCCAGCTGGGCCACGAGCCCGGCATCGCCTGCCACACCGGCCGCCACAGCTGCTTCTTCAGTGTTTACAAGGACGGCGCCTGGCGTGCCGTCGATCCGGTCCTCAAGGACCCCGAAACCATCTACAAGTGACGACCATGGCTGAGCCCACGAATTCTGTCGATGCCCTGGCCCGCCTGGCGGCCGTGATTGAGAGCCGCCTGCCAGCGCGCGGTGGCGATCCTGAAAAAAGCTACGTGGCCCGACTGCTGCACAAGGGCCCGGACGCCTTCCTGAAGAAGGTGGGCGAGGAGGCGACCGAGGTCGTGATGGCGGCCAAGGACGCGGACCACGGCGGCGAGCGCAGCAAGATCGTGGGCGAGGTGGCCGATCTCTGGTTTCACACCATGATCGCCCTGGCCCACTACGGTCTGAAGCCGGCCGACGTGATCGCCGAGCTGGAGCGCCGCGAAGGCATCAGCGGCATCGAGGAAAAGGCCTTGCGCAAGGCGCTGGCCCGCGAGAGCGGGGCGCAGTAAGCCCTCGCCATCCCTGCATCATTCACGGAGTTTCACGCATGAGTGAGGTCAAGCACAGCGATCCGGATTGCATCTTCTGCAAGCTGGTGTCCGGCAAGATTCCCGCCAAAAAGGTCTACGAGGACGAAGACATCTTTGCCTTTCACGACATCAACCCCTGGGCGCCGGTGCATTTCCTGCTGATTCCCAAGCGGCATATCCCTTCGATGGCCCAGGTCGGACCCGACCATGTGGACCTGCTCGGGCGCATGATGGCCCTGGCGCCGCGGCTGGCCCAGGAGCAGGGCTGCCGGCCCTATCCGGAGGGCGGTTTTCGCATGGTCTGCAATACCGGAGGCGACGGCGGCCAGGAAGTGCACCACCTGCACATCCACGTGATCGGTGGTCCGCGCCCCTGGTTGAAAGGTTGATTTCCCCGGTTCGCACCGATTGCGCGGCGTGGCGATTAAAATCACGAATTCCTTAGGAGAGAAATATGGGTTCCTTTTCCATCTGGCACTGGCTGATCGTGCTGCTGATCGTGGTCATGGTGTTCGGCACCAAGAAGCTGAAAAACCTGGGCAGCGACCTGGGTGGCGCCGTCAAGGGTTTCAAGGACGGCATGAAGGATGGCTCCTCGACCGAGGAGAAACCCGCTGCTGCACCCGCTCCCCAGCAGGTGGCCAGCACGGCAGCTCCCGCGGCTGACAAGAACACCATCGACGTCGAAGCCAAGACCAAGTCCTGATCGCCCCGCGTAGCCCCCCGGCATGATCGATCTCGGCCTTTCCAAGATGGCGCTCATCGGCGCGGTGGCGTTGATCGTCATCGGGCCGGAGAAGTTGCCGCGCGTGGCGCGCACCATCGGCACCTTGCTGGGCAAGGCCCAGCGTTATGTGTCGGACGTCAAGGCCGAAGTCAACCGGTCGATGGAGCTCGAAGAGCTCAAGAAGATGAAAAGCACGGTCGAGGGGGCGGCCCATGAGGTCGAGAACTCGATCCAGACCACCGCATCGGACTTCGAGAAGGACTGGGCTGGCGCAACCTCGGGGCTGGAGTCGGCGTCCGATCTGTCGTCCAGCCTGGATATCGCTCCCGAGTACAAGCACCCGGGCAAGAACTGGCGCCTCAAGCGCGGCAGCACACCCAATTGGTACAAGGCACGCCAGGGCGTTCGTACCCGGGCCTTGTCCGGCGCGGCGCGGGTGGCCCGCTACCGGCCCCAGAAACTGAACTGAGCTTCGCCGGCTCGCCCAGCACACAGGCAGGGTGCGGGCAGCACGGCCCCGCAACCGGTAACAACGCATGGCAGACCCACAAAGCAAAGACGACGAGCTGGCCGGTACCGAGCAGCCCTTCGTGCAGCACCTGATCGAGTTGCGCGACCGGCTCATCAAAACGGTGATAGCCATGGCCATTGCCGCGGCCATCCTGGCCCTCTACCCGGGCCCGGCTGCGCTCTACGACATCCTGGCTGAACCGCTGGTGGCGCACCTGCCCAAAGGCACGACGCTGATTGCCACCTCGGTCATCTCGCCCTTCATGGTGCCGCTCAAGATCCTGCTGATGGCAGCCTTCCTGCTGGCCCTGCCGGTGGTGCTCTACCAGGTCTGGGCCTTCGTCGCGCCCGGCCTGTACACCCATGAGAAGAAGCTGGTGCTCCCGCTGGTGATTTCCAGCACGGTGCTGTTCTTCATCGGCGTGGCCTTCTGCTACTTCTTCGTGTTCGGGCAGGTCTTCGCCTTCATCCAGAGTTTTGCACCCAAGAGCATCACGGCCGCGCCGGATATCGAGGCCTATTTGAGCTTTGTGCTGACCATGTTCATCGCCTTCGGCCTGGCCTTCGAGGTGCCCATCGTGGTCATCGTGCTGGCACGCATGGGCCTGGTGAGCATCCAGAAGCTCAAGGATTTCCGCGGCTATTTTGTCGTGCTGGCCTTCATCATCGCGGCCATCGTGACGCCGCCCGATGTGGTGTCGCAGCTGGCGCTGGCCATCCCGATGTGTCTGCTCTACGAGGTCGGCATCTGGGCGGCGCAGATCTTCATCAAGCACACACGTGCGCCCGACGCCGAGCCGGCTGATTCCTGATCCTATTGCTGCGGAACGCGGCGTGGTTTTGGACGAACGCCGGGCGTGATGCTGATGTCCAGCGTCCGGTCCTGACGGCGCACGCCGAAGCTGGCCGGACTGCCCGGCTTGAGTGCGGCCACCCGGGACAACAGTTCCGAAACGTTCTGCACCGGCTTGCCGGCCACGTTCGTGATGACATCACCCGGACGGATGCCGGCGAGAGCCGCCGGTCCGTTTTGCAGAACACCGGTGATGATCACGCCCTCATCCGTCTTCACGCCAAAGGTTTCCGCGAGTTCCGGCGACAGGTCGCTGGGCTCAACGCCGATCCAGCCGCGTGTGACCTGGCCTTCCTTGACGATGCTCTCCAGCACCTGCTGGGCCGTGGCCACAGGGATGGCGAAGCCGATGCCCATATTGCCGCCCGAGCGTGAGTAGATGGCGGTGTTGATGCCCAGCAGGTTGCCACTGGCATCCACCAGCGCGCCGCCCGAGTTGCCGGGGTTGATGGCGGCATCGGTCTGGATGAAGTTCTCGAAGGTGTTGATGCCCAGCTGGTTGCGCCCCAGGGCGCTGACGATGCCGCTGGTGACGGTCTGGCCCACGCCGAAGGGATTGCCGATGGCCAGCACAGGGTCGCCCACCTGCAGCGCGTCGGAATTGCCCAGCACGATGACGGGCAGCTTGTCGAGTTCGATCTTCAGAACGGCGAGATCGCTGTCCGGATCGCTGCCGATCACGCGGGCCCGGCTGCGCCGGCTGTCGTTGAGGATGACTTCGATCTCGTCGGCACCCTCGATCACATGGTTGTTGGTCAGGATGTAGCCATTCGGGCTCACGATGACGCCGCTGCCCAGGCCAACCTGGGGCTCGTTGTCCTGGTCGCCGAAAAAGAAGCGGAACCAGGGGTCGTTGCTGTTCGGGTTGCGCCGGGCTGCCTTGCTGGTGTTGATGCTGACCACGGCGGCCGAGGCTTTCTGGGCGGCCAGGCGGAAGCTGCCAGGGGGAGGAGCGGCATTGCGGTCGGAAGGCGCCTGGAAGAGGGCAACCGTCGGTGATCCGCCCTGCGGACTGAGGATCCATTCCGGCTTGAGCGTAGCCAAGACAAAATAGACCGCCAGCAAGACGGTGACAGCCTGTGAAAACAGCAGCCAGTAACGTTTCATGTGGGAAATTGTAGAGTGCCTCCTGCCATGTTGCCGCGGATCATCCATATCCAGCCACTTGCCCCGTCCAAACCGGTCCTGGGCCAGCCCTGCAATGGCTGCGGTGTCTGCTGCCTGCATGAGCCCTGTCCATTGGGCATTTTGCTGTCGGGGTACCGCCGTGGTGCCTGTACGGCGCTGCGCTGGGACGAGAACCGGGCCCAGTACCGCTGCGGTGCCATGGTGCAGCCGCGGGAGGTGCTGCGCGCCGCCTTGCCGACGGATCTGGGCTGGCTGGTGCCCGTTCTGCTGCCGGTGCTGCGGCGGCTGGCCGGCCGCTGGATTGCCGCCGGGCAGGGTTGCGACTGCAGTCTCGAGGTGTCGCCGGGCCAGCCTGACACACAAACTGACCGACAATCGGCGCCATGACGGACCGCATCCAGCTTCTGCAGGCCTTCGATGCCCTGCTGCAACCCGAGCGCTTTCGCGACTACGGCCCCAACGGCCTGCAAGTGGAAGGGCGCCTGCCAGTGCGCAAGATCATCTCGGGCGTCACCGCCAGCCGGGCCCTGATCGCGGCGGCGATTGCGGCGCAGGCTGATGCCATCTTCGTGCACCATGGCCTGTTCTGGCGCGGGCAGGATGGCCGCGTGACGGGCTGGATGAAACAACGCCTGGCCCTGTTGCTGGCGCATGACATCAACCTCTACGCCTACCACCTGCCCCTGGACGCGCATCCGGAACTGGGCAACAACGCCCAGCTCGCGGCGCGGCTGGGCTTGCAGGTTCAGTCGCGTTTTGGCGAGCAGGACATCGGCTTCCTGGGTCAGCGCATGGATGGCGGAGCGTTTGCCGATGCAGCTGCACTGGCCAGTCACGTGCAGCAGGTGCTCAAGCGCACGGTCACGGTGGTAGGAAGCTCCGGGAAAGCCATCCAGAAGATTGCGTGGTGCACGGGTGGCGCGCAGGGCTATTTCGAGGCGGCCATTGCTGCTGGCGCCGATGCCTTCATCACAGGCGAAATTTCCGAGCCGCAGGCGCATTACGCACGCGAGTGCGACGTCGTTTTCATTGCCTGTGGCCATCACGCCAGCGAACGCTATGGCGCGCCGGCCGTGGCGGGGCATGTTGCGGCACAGCTGGGGCTGGTCCATGAGTTCATCGAGATCGACAACCCGGCCTGACATGAAGCGAGCGTTGGCCATCACCCTGGGCGATGCCGCCGGCATCGGGCCGGAAATCATCGCCAAGGCCTTTCGCGATGCCCCCGAACTCACACGCGGCTGCTTCGTGGTGGGCGACGTCGCCACGTTGCGACGCGCAACGCAGCTGATCCGGCGCGAGGGCGAGGCTGTCCAGCCGCTCGTGCTGCTGGACAGCGCAGAGGATGCGCTGACGGCGCCGCCGCATTGCCTGCCGGTGCTGCAGGTCGAGGCGCTGGCGGCTCCCGTGCCTTTCGGCCGCATCAGCGCCGAGGCTGGCCGTCTGGCCGGGCGTTGCGTGGTGTGGGCGGCACAGGCCGCGCTGCGTGGCGAGATTGCCGGCCTGGTCACCGCGCCCTTGCACAAGGAAGCGCTCGCGGCGGCGGGCGCACCCTTTGATGCCTTTCCCGGTCACACCGAGCTGTTGCAGGCCGAGGCAGCGGCCTTCCTGGGGCGGCCGGTCAGCGAAGTGCCCGTGCGCATGATGCTGGTCAACGACGAGTTGCGCACGGTACTGGTCAGCATCCATGTGTCGCTGCGGCAGGCGATCGAGGCGGTGACCTTCGACAACGTGCTGCAGACCCTGCACATCACCCACGCGGCATTGACTTCCATGCTGGGCCGTGCGCCACGCATTGCCGTTGCCGGCCTGAACCCGCATGCGGGCGAGGGTGGGTTGTTCGGGCGCGAGGAGATCGACATCATTGCGCCGGTCCTGGCGCAGGCGCGTGCCGGGGGACTGGATGTGCATGGCCCGCATGCTCCGGACACCGTGTTCATGCGAGCGCGTGCACGCGAGGGCCAACCAGGTGAATTCGATGTCGTGGTCGCGATGTACCACGACCAGGGATTGATCCCTGTCAAATACCTGGGCGTCGAAAAGGGCGTGAATGTCACCCTCGGTTTGCCGCTGGTGCGCACCAGCCCGGACCATGGCACGGCTTTCGACATCGCCGGTACTGGCCGGGCCGATGCTTCCAGTCTGATCGAGGCGGTGCGCATGGCGCGCCAGTTGAGCCGGTGCCATGCGCAAAGTTGACGCCTACGCCCTTGGGGTTAGTGCTTCCGGGTATTGCGCATCAGTGCGCAAGCTCCCAAACTCCAATTTGGACCCGATGACGTCAGCTAGAATCATCAGCTGATTTGTATGATCATATAAGTCAATAAGCATATAGATTCCGAACCCGGTAGACTTGATTGAGGATTTCCATGAGCGACACGCTTGCCGATAAGAGTCAGATGGACCCGAGCAAACGGACATGGCTGATTGCCACTGGTTGTGCAGGTACCGTAGGTGGCGTGGTAGCCGCCATTCCCTTCGTCCGCACTTTCCAGCCTTCCGAGCGCGCCAAGGCGGCCGGTGCGGCGGTCGAGGTTGACATCTCTGCCCTCAAGCCGGGTGAGAAGGTGACCATCGAGTGGCGCGGCAAGCCGGTGTGGATCATGCGCCGCACGCCCGAGCAACTGGCCACCCTGGAAAAGGTGGAAGGCCAGCTCGCCGATCCGAACTCCGATCGCAAGGCCTACCCGACGCCCGACTACGCCAAGAACCGCCATCGCTCGATCAAACCGGAACTGTTTGTGGGTGTCGGCATCTGCTCGCATCTGGGTTGTTCGCCGTCCGACAAGCTGCAGCCGGGTGCCCAGCCTTCGCTGCCGGACGACTGGCAGGGCGGCTTCCTCTGCCCCTGCCACGGCTCGACCTTCGACATGGCTGGCCGCGTGTTCAAGAACAAACCGGCTCCGGATAACCTGGAAGTGCCGCCGCACATGTACCTGTCCGACAGCAAGCTGCTGATCGGTGAAGACAAGAAGGCTTGAGGAACAAGAACATGGCTGAATTCAAGGAAATCGCTGCCGACGCTCCGGTGGTGGCCAAGCTCACCAACTGGCTGGAAAACCGCTTCCCGACCGCGTTCGACGCCTACCGCGTGCACATGTCGGAGTACTACGCTCCGAAGAACTTCAACTTCTGGTATTTCTTCGGTTCGCTGGCCATGCTGGTGCTGGTGATCCAGATCGTGACCGGCATCTTCCTGGTCATGCACTACAAGCCGGATGCGGCCCTGGCCTTCGGCTCGGTCGAGTACATCATGCGCGACGTGCCCTGGGGCTGGCTGGTGCGCTACATGCACTCCACCGGCGCTTCTGCCTTCTTCGTGGTGGTCTACCTGCACATGTTCCGCGGCCTGATCTACGGCAGCTATCGCAAGCCGCGTGAGCTGGTCTGGATTTTCGGCTGCGCCATCTTCCTGGTGCTGATGGCCGAGGCCTTCATGGGCTACCTGCTGCCCTGGGGCCAGATGAGCTACTGGGGCGCCCAGGTGATCGTGAACCTGTTCTCCGCCATCCCCTTCATCGGTCCGGACCTGGCCTTGCTGATCCGCGGCGACTTCGTGGTCGGGGATGCGACGCTGAACCGCTTCTTCAGCTTCCACGTGATCGCCGTGCCTCTGGTCCTGCTGGGCCTGGTGGTGGCTCACCTGCTGGCCCTGCACGATGTCGGCTCCAACAATCCCGACGGCGTCGAGATCAAGGGCCCGAACGCGCCCAAGGATGCCAAGGGCAAGCCGCTGGACGGCATCCCCTTCCATCCCTATTACACGGTGCACGACATCATGGGGGTCAGCGTGTTCCTGATGGCGTTCTCTGCCATCGTGTTCTTCGCACCCGAGTTCGGCGGCTACTTCCTGGAGTACAACAACTTCATCCCGGCCGACCCGCTCAAGACCCCGGCGCACATCGCCCCGGTCTGGTATTTCACGCCTTACTATTCGATGCTGCGGGCCATCACCGATCAAATGATGTACGCCCTCATCGCCTGCGTGGCGCTGGCCGCTGCCCTGGGCGTCTTGCGTGCCCAGCTTTCGACGCTGGGCAAGGGTGTGGTGCTGGGTGCTGCGCTGGTGCTGATCGCGCTGATGCTGGCCATCGATGCCAAGTTCTGGGGCGTGCTTGTCATGGGCGGTGCCGTCATCATCCTGTTCTTCCTGCCCTGGCTGGACAACTGCCCGGTCAAGTCGATCCGCTACCGTCCGGACTGGCACAAGTATCTGTACGGTTTCTTCGTGTTCATGTTCCTGATTCTTGGCTACCTTGGTATCCAGGCTCCGGGTGTCTGGGGCAACCTTTGGGGCCAAGACGTCGCTCAGCGTGTTTCCCAACTCTTCACTTTCGGCTACTTTGCATTCTTCCTGCTGATGCCCTGGTGGAGTCGTCTGGGTCAGACCAAGCCTGTGCCCAGCCGCGTGACCTTCGAGGCCCACTGAGCCGGAGACTACAAAAATGAAAAAATTCATTCTTGCCCTGACCACCTTCCTCGCTCTCAGCGGAACCCTCCATGCCGCCGGTGGCGGCGTTGCCTGGGACAAGGCACCTGGTAACACCAGTGACCATGCCTCGTTGCAGAACGGTGCCCGTCTCTTCGTCAACTACTGCCTGAACTGCCACTCGGCAGCCTACATGCGCTACAACCGCTTGCAGGACATCGGTTTCACCACCGAGCAGATCAAGGACAACCTGCTGTTCACGACCGACAAGGTCGGCGAGACCATGAAGTCGGCCATCGATCCGAAGCAGGCCAAGGAGTGGTTTGGAGCCAATCCCCCTGACCTCACCGTGATCGCGCGCTCGCGCGCCGGCCACGGTGGCACCGGTGCTGATTACCTCTACACCTTCCTGCGCACTTTCTATCCGGACGAGACCAAGGCCACGGGCTGGAACAACCTGGCTTTCCCCAGCGTCGGCATGCCGCACGTGCTGTGGGAGTTGCAAGGCCAGCGCCGGCCACTGGTCGAGATCCGCAAGGAACACGGCCACGACGTGGAGATCTTCAAGGGCTGGCAGCAGGTGACCCCCGGTACCATGTCTCCCCTGCAGTACGACCAGGCAGTGGGTGACCTGGTGAACTTCCTGCAGTGGATGGGCGAGCCCTCGCAGAACACGCGCGTGCGTGTGGGTGTCTGGGTCATGCTTTTCCTGCTGGTCTTCACCCTGATCGCCTGGCGACTCAATGCGGCCTACTGGAAAGACGTCAAGTAAACGCCTCTTTTGATTAATTTTGCACCAAATCGGTGCAAAACTTGCTATTTATAGAGTGGGTTTGCGACAATGCAGCCCACTCTTTTAGTTTCGACCTGATTTGCTCACAGATCAGTCTGCCCTGAAACTAGGTTTTGATTTTTAGGAGCTCCCCCCATGATGGTGTTGTACTCGGGCACGACCTGCCCCTTCTCCCACCGCTGCCGTTTTGTCCTGTTCGAGAAGGGCATGGATTTCGAGATCCGTGACGTTGACCTCTACAACAAGCCCGAAGACATCAATGTCATGAACCCCTACGGTCAGGTGCCGATCCTGGTGGAGCGCGACCTGATCCTGTACGAGTCGAACATCATCAACGAGTACATCGACGAGCGTTTTCCGCATCCGCAACTCATGCCCGGCGACCCGGTCGATCGTGCCCGCGTGCGTCTGTTCCTGCTCAACTTCGAGAAGGAGTTGTTTGTTCACGTGTCCACGCTCGAATCGCGTGCCGCCAAGAGCAATGAAAAGGCCCTGGAAAAGGCGCGTTCGCACATCCGTGACCGCCTGACCCAGCTCGCCCCGGTGTTCCTGAAGAACAAGTACATGCTGGGCGAGAACTTCTCCATGCTGGACGTGGCTATCGCTCCGCTGCTGTGGCGCCTGGACTACTACGACATCGAGCTGAGCAAGAATGCTGCGCCGTTGCTGAAATATGCAGAGCGTATCTTCTCGCGACCTGCTTATATCGAAGCGCTGACACCGTCCGAGAAGGTGATGCGCAAGTAAGGCCAGCTTCCGTGTCTATGACGAGTGCCAGCGGGACGACTTCGACCCGCCCTTATCTGATTCGCGCCCTTTACGAGTGGTGCACCGATAACGGCCTGACGCCCTATGTGGCCGTGCGGGTCGATGACACGGTGCGTGTCCCGCGCGAATACGTCAAGGACGGCGAGATCGTTCTCAACATCAGCATGGACGCCACCAGCGCCCTGAAGCTGGGGAACGACTACATTGAGTTCAAGGCGCGCTTTGCGGGCGTGGCCCGCGACATCATGGTCCCGCTGAACCGCGTCATGGCCATCTATGCCCGCGAAAGCGGTCAGGGCATGGCGTTCGCACTGGACGAGGACGAGCAAACGCCAATGACCGACGAAGTCGGTTCGGTGGGGCTACCCGTTGAGCCGGAACCGGTCGCCAGTCCGGCGACCGTCCTGAGCAGTGTCGTGCCGGTCCGCGATGAGGGGGGTGATGAGCCTGAACCACCGCGGCCGGGTGGCACGCGTCCTGCGCTCAAGCGTGTCAAATAAGACGGCCTGTGGGCGCGTGGGGCACCGGGCGCCTGTTTTCCTGGCCTCGGGGCCGTACAGTAAAATTGTCAGCGTGCCGATTTAGCTCAGTTGGTAGAGCAACCGCCTTGTAAGCGGTAGGTCGTCAGTTCGAATCCGACAATCGGCACCATTTCCCGGCAAAAATCACGTTTTTGATGGCTTCGGTCGCATTCAGCGGCCCGACGGGATTTGAACTTTGAGCCGTATTGCGCTAATCTGCCAACCTTTGGTGCGCAAATGAGCCTCCATCGCCGGCAGAAGCTGGCGGATTTTGGCAGCAGCAGCATTGCTGTTAACAATCAGACACCAATTCGAACCGTCGATCGGCCCGGCCGTGACCGCAGAGCGCAGCACGGCCGGTATCATCGCTTCAACAGCCTTGAGCCGGGCGATGGAGTCTTTGCTGAGTTCGCTCAGGCGGGCCAGCATCGGCGATTCCTGTGTTGCCTGCAGTAGCGTGACTGACTGATGGCGGCGGGTCGTCATTCGATTGTGGGTTGAGAAGGAATAGAGATGCATTTGATTATCACGGATGCATGGCTGGCCAAAAGCCGTGCAATACATCTGAGTGGTACCAAGCTGCTGCTGGTCGGCCTGAGCCTGTCCTTCGCGCTGATGCTGGTGGCTGCTGGTCTGTACCATTGGGTGTTCCTGAAGGGCGCGCGTGAAGGCTGGCCCGTGATTGGCGCTCTGGTCAAGCTGGTGGTCAAGGACGAATTTGCCCTGCGGGATCGCTTCATGCGCGAGAACCTCGACGTCATGGCCCGCCGGCTCGGCGAAATGCAGGCCAAACTGCTGCAACTGGAGTCCCTGGGCGAGCGTGTGTCTGGCTTGGCCGGTATCAATCCCGCCGACATCCGGGCCAAACCTGGCCAGGGTGGTGCCCTGGTGTCGGGCCGCCCCCTGACGATGGAAGAGCTGGAGAAAACACTGGCGGACCTGGACCGGGTGACGGAGCAGCGTACCGATCTGATGGCGGTGGTCGAGTCCCGCCTGTTTGAACAAAAAGTTCGCACCATGATGATCCCGACCCAGCACCCGGTGGCGTTCGGCGGTGCCGGTTCCGGTTTTGGTTGGCGGATTGACCCATTTACCGGGCGTTCGGCCCTGCACACCGGCATTGATTACCAATCGGCGACCGGCACGGCCATTCTGGCGGCAGCCGGCGGTGTGGTGGTGACCCAGGAGTTTCGCCCCGATTACGGCAATATGGTCGAGATTGACCATGGCAAGGACCTGATCACCCGTTATGCCCATGCGTCCAAGCTCACGGTGAAAAAGGGTGATCTGATCAAGCGGGGGCAGAAGATCGGCGAAGTGGGTACCACGGGGCGTTCCACTGGCCCGCACCTGCACTTTGAGGTATTGGTGCGTGGTGTGCCCCAGGATCCGCACAAGTTCATGAACGCCAGTCGCAGCCAGCCTGCGCAACAGCTGGCGCTGGCCTCGGCTGCTGCTGCCCCGGCCGTGAGGGCCCCAGCACCAGTTGCACCCGTGGCTGTCGCTGCGCCCAAACCGCCGGTGACGACGCTACCGGCGCCCGTCAAGGTGGTCGTGCCGCTGACGGCCCCAGCGTCTGTGAATGGGACGCTGGCCTCCGTTCCGGCAGGCTCCCCGGCCAAGCCGGCAGCAGCAGCCCCTGCTGCTGCTCCAGCCGTGGCTGCCGCGACGGCATTGCCCGTGCCTGCGGCACCCGCCGCGCCAGCGGCACAAAGGTAGAATCAAGCGCTTCGCGCTCCCGGTGCCGCAAGGCGCCGGGGACAGCTGTTGCCTTAACTGGCGACACTCACCACTAGACAGATAAGGATTGCACGGCGCTGCCGGTTTTTTTGACCAGCAGGGCGGTGCGGCGTTCATGGGCATCAACATCCTCACCAAAATTTTTGGTAGCCGCAATGACCGGCTGCTCAAACAATACCGCGGCGTGGCAGCCCGCATCAATGCGCTGGAACCGGAATTCGAAAAGCTGGACGACAGTGCCTTGCAGGCCAAGACCGTCGAATTCCGTGAACGCGTTGCCCAAGGCGAAAGCCTGGAGGCGCTGCTGCCGGAAGCTTTCGCTACCGTCAGGGAGGCCTCCAAGCGGGTGATGAAGATGCGTCACTTCGATGTACAGCTCATGGGCGGCATGTCGCTGCACCAGGGCAAGATATCGGAAATGCGCACCGGCGAAGGCAAGACATTGACAGCCACGCTGCCGGTCTATCTGAACGCCCTGACCGGCAAGGGTGTGCACGTGGTGACGGTCAACGATTACCTGGCCAACCGCGATGCCCGGTGGATGGGGCGCTTGTACAACTTCCTGGGTCTCACGGTGGGCGTGAACCTGCCGCAGATGTCGCGCCAGGAAAAACAGGCCGCCTATGCCGCCGACATCACCTACGGTACCAACAACGAATACGGTTTCGACTATCTGCGTGACAACATGGTCTACGAGGTGGTGGACAGGGTGCAGCGCGGCCTGAACTACGCCATCGTCGACGAGGTCGACTCGATCCTGATCGACGAGGCGCGCACGCCGCTCATCATCAGCGGCCAGGCGGAAGACCATACGGCGCTGTACCTGGCCATCAACAAGCTGGTGCCGGGCCTGACCCGCCAGGAGGGCGAGGCCGATCCCCGCACCGGCGAGGGAGTGATCAAGCCCGGTGACTTCACGGTGGACGAGAAGAGCCACCAAGTCTTCCTGACCGAGATGGGTCATGAAAAGGCCGAGGCCCTGCTGGCCCAGGCAGGGCTGCTGCCAGAAGGCGCCAGTCTTTACGACCCGGCCAACATCACCTTGGTGCACCATCTTTATGCCGGCCTGCGGGCACGGCACCTGTACCACCGGGACCAGCACTATGTGGTCCAGAACGGCGAGGTGGTCATCGTCGACGAGTTCACGGGCCGTCTGATGACCGGCCGGCGCTGGAGCGACGGCCTGCACCAGGCCGTCGAAGCCAAGGAGGGGGTGGCGATCCAGGCCGAGAACCAGACCCTGGCCTCCATCACTTTCCAGAACTATTTCCGTCTCTACGGCAAGCTGGCCGGCATGACCGGTACCGCCGACACCGAGGCTTACGAGTTCCAGGAGATCTACGGCCTGGAGACGGTGGTGATTCCGCCCAACCGACCGAGCAGCCGGGACGACCAGCTCGATCGCGTGTACAAGACCACGCGCGAGAAGTACGAAGCGGCCATCACCGATATCCGCGAGTGCTACGAGCGGGGCCAGCCGGTGCTGGTGGGGACCACCTCGATCGAGAATTCAGAAATCATTGCGCAGTTGCTGGAGAAGGCCAAGTTGCCGCACCAGGTGCTCAATGCCAAGCAGCACGCACGCGAGGCAGACATCATCGCCCAGGCCGGTCGTCCCAAGATGATCACCATCGCCACCAATATGGCGGGCCGCGGGACCGATATCGTGCTGGGCGGCAATGTGGAGAAGGCCATCGAGGCGATCGAAGCCGATGCATCGCTGGACTCGAACAGCAAGCAGCAGAAGATCGACGCGCTGCGCGTGCAGTGGAATCATGAGCATGAGAAGGTGGTGGCTCTGGGCGGCCTGCGCATCATCGCCACCGAGCGCCATGAGTCACGCCGCATCGACAACCAGCTGCGTGGTCGTTCCGGTCGCCAGGGTGATCCGGGTTCTTCGCGCTTCTACCTGAGCCTGGACGATGCGCTGATGCGCATCTTTGCGGGCGACCGCGTGCGCGCCATCATGGACAGGCTGAAGATGCCTGATGGTGAGGCCATTGAAGCCGGCATCGTCACGCGCAGCATCGAGAGTGCCCAGCGCAAGGTCGAGGCTCGCAATTTCGATGTCCGCAAGCAGCTGCTTGAATACGACGATGTGGCGAATGACCAGCGCAAGGTCATCTACCAGCAGCGCAATGCGATCCTCGACGCGGAAGCGTTGTCGACGCAGATCGCCTCGCTGCGCGAGGGCTGCTTTGCCGATCTGGTGCGTCAATTCGTGCCGGAAGAATCGGTGGAAGAGCAATGGGATATTCCGGCTCTTGAAAAAGTGCTGCATGACGAATGGCAGCTGGACTTGTCCCTGCAAAGTCTGGTGCAGGATGCCAGCGCGATCAGTGACGAAGACATCCTGGAAAAGGTGATTGCCGCAGCGCATGCAGCCTACGAAGCCAAGGTGACGCAGGTTGGCGCCGGCAATTTCACCCAATTCGAGCGCATGGTGCTGCTGCAGAGTATCGACACGCAGTGGCGCGAGCATCTGAGCGCATTGGACTATCTGCGCCAAGGCATCCACCTGCGCGGTTACGCGCAGAAGCAACCCAAGCAGGAGTACAAGCGCGAGGCTTTCGAACTGTTTGGCCAGTTGCTGGATTCCGTCAAGAACGAAGTGACGCGTGTGCTCATGACGGTGCGCGTGCAGTCCAGCGAGCAGATCGAGCAGGCGGCCGAGGCCATGGAGAGCAAGGCTGAGCACATCACCAACGTGACCTATACCGCGCCGTCTGAAACCGGCGAAGTGGTGACCACCGTTGACGCCGCGACCCAGGTGGCAGCCATGCCGCGTGTGGGCCGCAACGAACCCTGCCCCTGTGGCAGCGGCAAGAAATACAAGCATTGCCACGGCAAGCTGAGCTGACGCCTTCCTCGTATTACTCATCGTTCTCGAGTTGCACCATGCCCGTCAACCTGTCTGCTCCCAATCCGGCCGAACTCTTTCCCATCGCGGGGGTGCGCATCGGCGTCACTGAAGCCGGCATACGCAAGGCCAATCGAAAAGACCTCACGGTTGTACTGCTCGATGAGGGCGCTTCGGTAGCCGGTGTCTTTACGCAAAACCGCTTCTGCGCTGCACCGGTGCAGGTGTGCCGTGAACATCTTGCCACCGGACGCGGTATCCGCGCGATGGTGATCAACACGGGGAATGCCAACGCGGGCACCGGGCTGGAAGGTCTGGCACGTGCGCGAAGCACCTGTGCGGCGCTGGCCAAACAGCTGAAAATTGCGCCGGAGCAGGTGTTGCCGTTCTCGACCGGCGTGATCATGGAACCCTTGCCGCTCGATCGTATCGAGGCCGGCCTGCCGGCGGCGCTGGCTGATGCGCGCCAGGACAACTGGATGCGCGCGGCCGAGGGGATCATGACCACCGACACCGTGCCCAAGGCTTTCGGTGCGCAAGTCACCATCGCTGGCGCCAAGGTCAGCATCACCGGCATCAGCAAGGGGGCCGGCATGATCCGCCCGAATATGGCCACCATGCTGGGTTATATGGCGACCGATGCCTGCGTCAGCCCGGCCGTGATGCAGCAGCTGGCGCGTGAGCTGGCCGAAGGTTCCTTCAATCGCGTCACGGTCGATGGCGACACTTCCACCAATGATTCCTTTGTCGTCATTGCCAGCAACAAGGCAGCCCATCCGGTGATCGAATCGCTGGACAGCGCCGAGGGCCGGCAGTTGAAGGCGGTCATGCTGGAGATGGCGCGCAAGCTGGCGCAGGCCATCGTGCGCGACGGCGAGGGCGCGACCAAGTTCATCACCATCCGTGTGCAGGGCGGCAAGACGGCAGAGGAGTGCCGCCAGGTGGCCTATGCCATCGCCCACTCGCCGCTAGTCAAGACGGCCTTCTACGCCAGCGATCCGAACCTGGGCCGTATCCTGGCCGCGGTGGGTTATGCCGGCATCGCCGACCTCGACCAGAGCCGCATCGATCTTTTCCTGGACGATGTGCATGTCGCCGTACAAGGTGGGCGCAACCCGTCCTATCGCGAGGAAGACGGCCAGCGCGTGATGAAACAGAGCGAGATCACGGTGCGCGTGGCGCTGGGGCGCGGCCAGGCCGAGGACACGGTCTGGACCTGTGACTTCAGCCACGAGTACGTGACCATCAACGCCGATTACCGTTCCTGATTTTTCATGCAGTCCCAACTTGAACGCCTGTTGCTGCGTGCCGAGCATCTCATGGCGCGCATCGAATCCATCCTGCCCCAGCCGCTGAGCCAGCCCGACTGGGGGGCCTCCATCGCCTTCCGCTACCGCAAGCGCAGCTCGGGCCACGGCGTCATCGAGCCGGTGCGCCACGTGGGAGCGATGAAGCTGGAACATCTCAAGGAAATCGACCAGCAGAAAGAGAAGATCCAGCGCAACACCGAGCAGTTCGTGCGCGGCCTGCCGGCCAACAACGTGTTGCTGACCGGCGCGCGCGGGACCGGCAAGTCCTCGCTGATCCGGGCCTGCCTGCACACCTATGCCGAGCAGGGCTTGCGCCTGATCGAGGTCGACAAGTCCGACATGGTGGATTTGCCCGACATCGTGGACGCTGTCTCGCAGCGCCCCGAGAAATTCATCGTTTTCTGTGATGACTTGAGCTTCGAAGACGGCGAGCCCGGTTACAAGGCCTTGAAGTCCATACTCGATGGCTCGGTATCGGCCACCACGCCCAACGTGCTGATCTACGTGACCAGCAACCGCCGTCATCTGCTGCCCGAGTACATGAAGGACAACCTCAGCTATAGCCACACCGAGGATGGCGAGATCCATCCTGGCGAGGTGGTGGAGGAGAAGATCTCCCTGTCCGAGCGCTTCGGCTTGTGGGTCAGCTTCTATCCCTTCAGCCAGGACGAGTACCTGAGCATCGTGGCGCAATGGCTGTCGTCTTTCGACGTGTCGGAATCCGCCATTGCAGCCGCCCAGCCAGAGGCGCTGGTCTGGGCGCTGGAGCGTGGTTCCCGCAGCGGTCGGGTGGCCTACCAGTTCGCCAAGGACTATGCCGGCAAGCATGTTGGCCAGGCATGAGCAGCCGGCCCCTGGTCGCTGATGGGGACCGCCCGCGTGAGGGCGGGTCAGACCGGCCGGTGACCGAAGTCGCCGTTGGTGTGTTGATCCAGCCGGATGGACGCTTCTTGTTGACCTCCCGTCCTGACGGCAAGGTCTATGCCGGCTACTGGGAGTTCCCGGGCGGCAAGCTGGAGGCTGGGGAAAGCGTGGCGCAGGCGCTGGAACGCGAGTTGCATGAAGAACTGGGTATTGAAGCGTTGGCGATCCAGCCCTGGAAGAGCGAACTGGTCGACTATCCGCATGCGCTGGTGCGCTTGAATTTCTGCAAGGTCACGTCCTGGCGTGGCGAGCTGCAGATGCGCGAAGGCCAGTCCTTTGCGTGGCAGCAACTGCCGGTCCAGATGACCCCCGTGCTACCTGGCGCCGTACCGGTGTTGCAGTGGCTGGCCGAAGAGCGCGCTTATACAGGCGCTACCCGCGCCTCAGTCTGAACTCCGGCGCGCAGGCTATTGCAGCTTGGGGTCGCCGAATTCCTGGTCATCCGGTGGTGCGTCGGCCGGCATGCGGAAGTTTTCACTGGCCCAGGCGCCGAAATCCATTTTCTTGCAACGCTCGCTGCAAAAGGGCCGGTAGGGATTGCTGGGGGCGTAAATGCTATCGCCGCCACACGTCGGGCAGGGTACCCGTCTTGCCTGGTCTGCTGACGTGTCAGTGGGACGTTGCATGGCGCGATGGCGTTACTGGGACTGAAGTCTCAGGAGCACAGAGTCAGGTCGAACGAAGCGTCCTGGTTGCTGGCATGCAGACGGTCATCGGCTTCGAGACGCATCAGACGGATCGAGACGATCAGGCGATTGCCACTGATTTCCGGAATCAGACCCAAGGCAGGGTCGATGGTCAGGCGCAGCAACTGGAAAGTGCGTCCCTGGGGCAGGGGCTGCTGGTACTGACCTCCCGGTGCCATGACTTTTTGCGGTACACCCGCGTCCCGCAGCAGCGTCAACAGCAGGCCGATGGCATCGGCGATGGGGGTCAGGGTGGCGATCCAGCGCTGCAGGTCGGTGCGGCGCTGGTCGCCCGTTTGGTGTTGCCAAGCGAAGTATGCCGGCAGATCAAAGGCGCACGTACCCCCCGGAATGCCGATGCGGCTGCGGATGCTCATGAGCCAGTCGTTCTCGGTCAGGTGGTGGCCTGCCTTGCCGGAGAGGTTGTTGAGCTGGCTGTAGCACTGCTCGACCTGCTGCAGGACTTCGTCGAGCACGGACTGGGCAATGCTCGGATTACCCCGGTACCCGTTGAGGATCTGTTTCTGGCGGTCCAGATCGCGTAGCACGTCCGCCTTGAGGTCGGCACGGGCGCCTACGTCCATGACTTCGAAGAGGCTGGCCAGGGCGTAGTGGTGATCAAGTGCCTCGTCGCGCGCGACCAGCTCGAGCAGTCGGCGGAACAGGTTCTCCAGACGCAGATAGGTTCTGATGCGCTCGTTGAAGGGATATTCGTAGGTGATCACGCTGGTACTTCCGGACGGCGAATCATAGCCCGAAGCGGCGTGCCAGGAGCCCGACCAGACGAGCCAATTCAGGCAGGTCCAGGCCTTCGTTGCAGATCACGTGGTCGGCCGCCTGCAGGCGCAGGCGACGGCTCACCTGCTGTGCGAGGATGCGCTCGACCTCGTCTCGGCTGAGCCGGTTGCGCCGCATCACCCGTTCGATCTGGGTCTCGGGCCGGCAGTCCAGCACCAGCACCTGGTCGAGTTGGGCGCGCCAGTGGGCGGATTCGACCAGCAGGGGGATGTCGAAGACGATGCAGTGGTAACCAGACGTGATGGCAGCCTCGGCCTGGCGCCGGGTTTCCAGGCCGACCAGCGGATGCACGATCTGTTCCAGGCGTTGGCGTGCCGTGGGGTCACTGAAGGCCAGGGCGCGCATGCTGTCCCGATCAAGGGCGCCCTCGGGGGTGATGAAGGCCGGACCGAAGGCCTGCCGGATGGCATCGATGGCGTGGCCGCCTGCCGCCGTGGTCTGGCGTGAAATCGCATCGGCATCGATGATCGCGGCCCCGCGCTCGGCCAGCATGCCGGCCACCGTGCTCTTGCCGCTGCCTATGCCGCCTGTGAGACCGAGACGTGTCACGCCCCGCATCGTTCACAACCCGACAGAACGCAGGATGCTTTGCGGCCCGAAGATCATGGCGGTCAGCCCGGCGGCGGCCAGAAAGGGGCCGAAAGGCACATAGCCGCCTTCACGCAAGCCAGCGCTGAATTTGAGGGCGATGCCGATGATGGCGCCGATCACCGAAGCCATCAGGATGATCGGCACCAGTGCGGTCCAGCCGAACCAGGCCCCCAGGGCCGCATAGAGCTTGAAATCGCCAAACCCCATGCCTTCCTTGCCGGTGACCAGCTTGAAGCTCCAGTACACCAGCCACAAGGCCAGATAGCCGGCGATCGCGCCCCAGAGCGCGTCAGCCAGGGGCACGTTGTTCCACTTCAGTGCCGCCGCGATGAGGCCGGCCCAGAGCAGGGGCTGGGTGATGCTGTCGGGTAGCAGCGTGGTGTCCCAGTCGATCATGGCCAGGGCGACGATGGCCGCCGAGAAACCGCACCAGACCAGACCCATCGGGGTGGCACCCCAGCTCCAGACACAGTAGAAGAACAGGGCGCCGGTGGTCAATTCGACCAAGGGATAGCGCGGGCTGATCGGCGTGCTGCAGGCCGAGCATTTGCCACGCAGAAAGAGGTAGCTCAGCACGGGGATGTTTTCGTGCCAGCGGATCTGATGGCCGCACTTCTGGCAACGCGAACGCGGCAGCACCAGGTTGAAGGTTTCCGCCTGCGGCAAGTCCTTGCCGGCCAGTTCGGCGCACTCGGCAGCCCACTGCCGTTCCATGATTTTTGGCAGGCGATAGATCACGACATTGAGGAAACTGCCGATCATCAGTCCCAGCACGCCGGCCAGGCCGGCATCGAACACCTGCGAGACCAGCATCAGACCACCTGGCCCAGCTTGAAGATGGGGAGGTACATCGCGACCACGATGCCACCGACGATGGTGCCCAGGAACACGATGATGATGGGCTCCATCAGGCTGGACAGGCCGGCGACCATGTCATCCACCTCGGCTTCATAGAAGTCGGCCGCCTTGCCCAGCATGTGGTCGATCGAGCCGGACTCTTCGCCGATGGCACACATCTGCAGGACCATGCTCGGGAACAGATGCGCATTGGCCATGGCCGCCGTCAGGCTGGTGCCGGTGGAGACTTCGTGCTGGATCTTGAGGGTGGCTTCTTCATACAGCCAGTTGCCCGCGGCACCGCCCACGGAGTCCAGGGCTTCCACCAGCGGCACACCAGCGGCAAACATGGTGGAGAGCGTGCGGGTCCAGCGCGCGATGCACGATTTATCGATCAAGGCACCGAAGACGGGGATCCTCAACATCAGCCGATCCATGAACTGCTGCATCTTGCGGTTGCGCTGCCAGGCCTGGAAGAAGAAGTAGAGGCCACCGCCGATACCGCCGAAAATCAGCCACCACCAGGCGACGAAGAATTCACTCATGGCGATGACCATCAGCGTCGGGGCTGGCAGGTCGGCGCCGAACGAGGAGAAAACCTGCTTGAAGGCCGGAACGACGAAGATCATGATGACGGCGACCACGACGAAAGCCACCACGACCACCGAGATCGGGTACATCAGGGCCGACTTGATCTTGGACTTGATGGCCTGGGTTTTTTCCATGTAGACCGCTAGGCGGTCCAGGAGCTGGTCCAGGATACCGGCCTGCTCGCCTGCTTCGACCAGGTTGCAATAGAGGTTGTCGAAGTAGATCGGGTACTTGCGGAAGGCCGTGCTCAATGATGTGCCGGTCTCGACGTCGTTGCGGATGTCGTTGAGCAGTCGTGTCACGCTGGGGTTGGCATTGCCGCGACCCACGATGTCAAAGGCCTGCAGCAGGGGCACGCCGGCCTTCATCATGGTGGCCAGTTGGCGCGTGAACAGGGTCAGGTCCTTGGAGGTGATCTTCTTGCCGGATCTCATCCGGCGTTTCTTGACCTTGCCGGGCATGATGCCCTGGCGGCGCAACGAGGCAAGTACCTGGTTTTCTCCGGCGGCGCGTATCTCGCCGCGCACCATCTTGCCGTTGCGATCCTTGCCTTCCCACTCGAAGACCACTTCCTTGGCGCCCTTGGATTGTGCTGTTGCCATGCTGTCCCCTGAAGCTCCCGTTTGTTATTCGTTGGTGACGGCCAGGACTTCTTCGAGCGAAGTCAGGCCCTGCTTGACCTTGTGCAGGCCGGAAAGGCGCAGCGAGCGCACGCCCTCGGCCTGCGCCTGCTTGGCGATTTCCAGGGCGGAGCCATCGCGCAGGATGATGCGCTGCAGCTCCTCGGTGATCGGCATGACCTGGTAGATGCCCACGCGTCCCTTGTAGCCATTGTTGCAGGCGGAACAGCCGACCGGGCGGTAGTTGATCCAGGAACCGTCCAGTTCGTCCGGCTGGAAGCCGGCATCGAGCATCGTCTTCTTGGGAATCTCGGCCGGCGCCTTGCAGTTCGGGCACAGGCGGCGCGCCAGACGCTGTGCCGTGATCAGGATCACGCTGGAGGCAATGTTGAACGGGGCGATCCCCATATTGCGCATGCGCGTGAGGGTGGTGGGCGCGTCATTGGTGTGCAGCGTGGACAACACCAGGTGGCCGGTCTGGGCGGCCTTGATGGCGATGTCGGCAGTCTCCAGGTCGCGGATTTCGCCGACCATGATGATGTCGGGATCCTGGCGCAGGAAAGACTTGAGCGCGGCGGCGAAGGTCAGGCCGGCCTTGTCGTTGACGTTGACCTGGTTCACACCCGGCAGGTTGATTTCGGACGGGTCCTCGGCCGTGGCGATGTTCACCCCCGGCTTGTTCAGCAGATTCAGACAGGTGTACAGCGACACCGTCTTGCCCGAGCCGGTGGGGCCGGTGACCAGGATCATCCCGTAGGGACGGCTGATGGCCTTGAGCAGCCGTTCTTTTTCTTCCGGTTCGTAGCCCAGCGCATCGATGCCCAGCTTGGCGCTGTTCGGGTCCAGGATACGGATCACGATCTTTTCACCGAACAGCGTGGGCAGCGTGCTGACCCGGAAATCGATGACGCGTTCGGGGCCGACCTTGAGCTTCATCTTGCCGTCTTGCGGCACCCGCTTCTCGGAGATGTCCATCTTCGAGATGACCTTGATGCGCGAGGCCAGCTTGTCCTTGATGGCCACGGGCGGCGAGGCGATCTCGCGCAGTTCGCCGTCGATGCGGAAACGCACACGGTAGTTGTGCTCGTAGGGCTCGAAATGCAGGTCCGAAGCGCGCATGCCGATGGCATCGATCAGCATCTTGTGCAGGAACTTGACGACCGGCGCGTCGTCCACCTCGGAAGTGGCGGACTCGGCGCTGTCGCTCACGGCCTCGGTCGTGAACTCGTCGAATTCGATATCACCACCGACGATGTTGTCGATGGCTTCCGAGGCCGAGGTGGCGTGGACTTCCACCAGCTTGAGCAGCTTGTCATATTCCGCAATGACCCAGTCCACGCCCATCTGGCTGGCAAACTTGATCTTTTCTGCGGCGGCCTGATCAGAGGGGTCGGCCGTGGCGACCACCAGCCGGTTGGTGCGCTTGCCCAGGACCACCACGCGGTAGTCATGGCAGATCTTGGGGTCCAGCAGTTCCTTGGGCAGGCGTTGTGTGTCGACGGCATCCAGGTCGATCAGCGGGGCGGCGAATGCCGCCGACATGGTGTGGGCCAGATCCGCTGCGGAAACGGCTCCCGAACCCGTGAGTTCGGCGATGAAACTGGTGCGGTTGCTGGACGCCTTGCGGAAGAGCTCCTCGGCCGACTTCTGCTCCAGCTTGCCAGCCAGAATCAGGGCGCGCCCCAGTCCGGGCAGGGCAACGGGAGCATTTTCGCGGTGGATGGCGGTATCTACGGCGGCCATGGACTGTGGTTTTCGAAATTCCGGGGGTGAGGAAACCCACGGATCATCGCCGATTGCCCGGCTGATGTAAACGAAAGCACGGCGCCATTTTGCAAGCAGACGTAGCGGCGCAACATGGAAAAGATGCAGCGGGAAAGCCTTGCCGGGTTACCCAGGGGGATACCCGCGCCCGTCGGGGCTGGAGCAAGGCAAGTGATTGGTCGGAATGAGAGGATTCGAACCTCCGACCCCTTCGTCCCGAACGAAGTGCGCTACCAGGCTGCGCTACATTCCGATGTCCCGAACTGCCGGGTGGGCGTCACGACTGACGCGCCAACAGCTGAGATGCCAATTGTATCAAACTGGCGGCATGGGGCCCGGCGGGCAGGCGCTGCGCGGCCGCAACGGCGCGCTCGGCTTCACGGGCCGCAGCCTGGCGTGACACGTCCAGGGCGCCGGTGCGCCGCACGATGGCGATCACCTGGTCCAGCTCCGCCACGGAGCCGTGTTCGATGGCGTCGCGGATCAGCTTGCGTTCGGGGTCGGTGCCGCGCTGCATGGCGGCGATCAGCGGCAAGGTCGCCTTGCCCTCGCGCAAATCGTCCCCCAGGCTCTTGCCCATCACTGTGGCATCGCCCGCGTAGTCCAGCACATCGTCGATGACCTGGAAGGCCGTGCCCAGGGCCTGGCCGTATTCGGCGCAGGCATCTTCCAGCGGGGTCTCTGCACCTGCCAGGATGGCGCCGCAGCGGGCGCTGGCCTCGAACAGCTTGGCCGTCTTGGAACGTATGACCTGCAGGTAACCGGCCTCGTCCAGGTCGGCGTTGTGCATGTTCATGAGCTGTTGCACCTCGCCTTCGGCGATGACGTTGGTGGCGTCGGCCAGCACCTGCATGATGCGCATGCTTTGTGCGTCCACCATCATCTGGAAGGCGCGGGAATAGAGGAAGTCGCCGACCAGCACGCTGGCCGGGTTGCCGTAGGTCTCATTGGCCGTGGCGTTGCCGCGGCGCAGGGTGGAATCATCCACCACGTCGTCGTGCAGCAGGGTGGCCGTGTGGATGAACTCGACCACGGCTGCCAGGTTGTAGCGCTGTTCACCACGGTAGCCCAGGGCGCCGCAGGCCAGCAGCAGCAGGGCCGGGCGCAGGCGCTTGCCGCCGGCGCTGATGATGTAGCGCGCCACCTGGCCCACCAGGGGGACCCCGGAATCCAGCTTTTCGGCAATGACACGGTCCACCTCCCGCATGTCGTCGGTTATCAGGGCAAGCGGGGAGGCGGGGTGGGGGGCGTTCACGGGTGGGATGGGGGTAAACCGGTGCGGGATGGCCCGATTATAGGAAGATGCCCCTCCGCCCTTGGCGGCTCCCGGGATGGCCATGTCAGTGAGTGCAAGCCGTGCTACAATATTCGGCTCTGCGGAAATCCGTCTGCAGAGGCTCAATTCAAGAGGTCATTCATGTACGCGGTCATAAAAACCGGTGGCAAACAGTATCGTGTTGCTGCTGGCGAAAAAATTAAAGTAGAACAGATTGCTGCGGACGTAGGCCAGGAGATCGTCATCGACCAGGTTCTGGCAGTCGGCAACGGCGCTGAACTCAAGGTCGGTACACCCCTGGTGTCCGGCGCGACTGTCAAAGCCACGGTCGTGGCTCACGGCAAGCACGACAAGGTTCGCATCTTCAAGATGCGCCGTCGCAAGCACTATCAGAAACGTCAAGGGCACCGCCAGCAGTTCACCGAACTGCAAATCGGCGCCATCTCCGCATAAGGAGCAAGAGACATGGCACAGAAAAAAGGCGGCGGCTCTACGCGAAACGGGCGCGATTCGCAGCCCAAGATGCTCGGCGTGAAGGCCTTCGGTGGCCAGCAGGTCAGCGCCGGTTCCATCATCGTGCGCCAGCGTGGCACCAAGTTCCATCCCGGCACCAATGTCGGCATCGGCAAGGACCACACCCTGTTTGCACTGGTCGACGGCCAGGTGTCGTTTGCCATCAAGGGCGAACTCAACAAGCACACGGTGAACATCACCGCTGCTTGAGGCTCCACTGGCTCCCGCACGAAACCCTGCGCCTCAAGCGCAGGGTTTTTGTTTTCAGCCCACCGTGTTTGACTTGCGCATCGCGAAGTTAGCCTGTAACGCAAGCCGCCAGCGGCTTGTCATCTGGGAGAATCATTCTCATGAAGTTCGTTGACGAAGCCTTTATCGACATCGCCGCCGGCGATGGGGGGAACGGCTGCGTCTCGTTCCGGCATGAGAAGTACAAGGAGTTTGGCGGCCCCAACGGCGGCGATGGTGGCCGTGGTGGTCACGTCTTTGCGGTGGCCGACCCCAACCTCAACACCCTGGTCGATTTCCGCTTTACCCGTCGTTTCGATGCCAGGCGCGGTCAGCACGGCATGGGCTCGGACATGTTCGGCGCCGCCGGCGAGGACATCACGCTCAAGATGCCCGTGGGCACCATCATCACCGACGCCGAGACCGGTGAGGTGCTCTACGAGCTGCTGACACCGGGCGAGGTCATCACCATCGCCAAGGGCGGCGACGGCGGCTTCGGCAACATGCGCTTCAAGAGCGCCATCAACCGTGCCCCGCGCCAGAAGACGCCGGGCTGGCCGGGTGAGAAGAAGAACCTGAAGCTCGAGCTCAAGGTGCTGGCCGACGTCGGCCTGCTGGGCCTGCCCAATGCCGGCAAGTCCACCCTGATCACGGCCATCTCCAACGCCCGTCCGCGCATTGCCGACTATCCCTTCACCACCCTGCATCCCAACCTGGGCGTGGTGCGTGTGGGCCCCGAGCAGAGTTTCGTGGTGGCCGACCTGCCGGGCCTGATCGAGGGGGCTTCCGAAGGCGCCGGCCTCGGTCACCTGTTCCTGCGCCATCTGCAGCGCACCCGCCTGCTGCTGCATGTGGTGGACCTCGCGCCCTTCGATGACAACGCCGACCCCGTGGCCCAGGCCAAGGGCATCGTGGCCGAGCTCAAGAAGTACGACGCGGGGCTGTACGAGAAGCCGCGCTGGCTGGTGCTCAACAAGCTGGACATGATCCCGCTCGACGAGCGCGAGGCTCGCGTCAACGATTTCATCAAGCGCATGAAGTACAAAGGTCCGGTGTTCCAGATCTCGGCGCTCACGCACGAAGGTTGCGACCACCTGGTCAAGACTGTCTACAAGCAGGTCAAGATCCAGCAGGTGGCCGAGCAGCCCCCCGTGGCCGAGGTCGATCCACGCTTCAAGGACATGCCGGACGAATCGTGATCGTCCACGCTCGTTACTGCGTGGGCTGCGCTGCCCCCTGAGAGGGCGAGTCCGCCTTGGGGCGAACTAGAATCCCCGGATTGCCTCTATCGCTGCCGATACCCCTCGTGCAGCTGCTGCCCTCAACATGAATCAGAAATCCGCGACAGCTGTCATGCGCGCCGCCCGGCGCATCGTGGTCAAGGTCGGCTCCAGCCTCGTCACCAACGAAGGGCGTGGGCTGGACGAAGCCGCCATCGAGGAGTGGAGCCGCCAGATTTCCGTCCTCATTCGTGAGGGGCGCGAGGTCATCATGGTTTCCAGCGGCGCCATCGCCGAAGGCATGAAGCGCCTGGGTTGGACCAGCCGTCCCAAGGAAATTCACGAATTGCAGGCCGCCGCTGCCGTCGGCCAGATGGGCCTGGCACAGATGTACGAGACGCGCCTGCGTGCGCATGGCCTGGGCAGCGCCCAGGTGTTGCTCACGCATGCCGACCTGGCCGATCGCGAGCGCTACCTCAATGCCCGCTCCACCCTGCTGACCCTGATCCAGCTGGGCGTGGTGCCGGTCATCAACGAAAACGACACCGTGGTCACGGACGAAATCAAGTTCGGCGACAACGACACCCTGGGTGCCCTGGTGGCCAATCTGGTCGAGGCCGATGCCCTCATCATCCTGACCGACCAGAAGGGCCTGTACACGGCCGACCCGCGCAAGGATCCGGCCGCAAAGTTTGTACATGAAGCGAATGCCGGCGACCCGGCCCTCGAGGCCATGGCGGGTGGCGCTGGCTCCAGCCTGGGCAAGGGCGGCATGATCACCAAGATCCTGGCGGCCAAGCGCGCTGCCGGCTCCGGGGCATCAACGGTGATCGCCTGGGGCCGCGAGCCTGATGCGCTGGTGCGCCTGGTGCAGGGCGAATCCATCGGTACCCTGCTGGTGGCGCAGACCGCCAAGACCCAGGCACGCAAACAGTGGATGGCCGACCATCTGCAGCTGCGCGGTGCCGTGGTGGTGGATGCCGGAGCGGCACGCAAGCTGGTGGAAGAGGGCAAGAGCCTGCTGCCCATCGGCATGACGGCCGTGGAAGGCGAGTTTTCCCGAGGCGAGGTGATCGCCGTGCGCGACGAACAGGGCGCCGAGATCGCCCGCGGCCTGGCCAACTACGCCAGTTCCGAGGCGCGTCTGCTGTGCCGCAAGCCCTCGGGCGAGTTCGAGAAACTGCTGGGCTACATCGCCGAGCCCGAGATGGTGCATAGGGACAACCTGGTCCTCATGCGCTGAAACTGGCGAATAAACCTACTGCGCGACCCGATCGCTGCGTTGGGCGGTACTCGGAATCCTCACGTACCCCAAGTACGTTCCGGTTCCTGCGCTCCGTCCGCCTTGCGCTCGGGCCGCTCGCTACGGTTTCTTCGCAAGTTTCGTTGCCGGCCTATTGCCCCTGCGGTTCCGTGCGATCCTTGCTGGCTTGATCCGATTGCGGGTCGGGGTCAAAGCTGGCGCCGGGCGGCAGTTCCATGCCGTGACCGTCGACCGTCGAAACGTGGTGCAGGTGATCGCCCTCGCGCGGGCGATGGCCCTGGCGCAGGAAACGGTTGCGCTGGTCGTTGCGGGGCAGGAAACGCGCCAGTTCGGTCAACGCCATTTCGTAGACGCCGCGCTTGAACTCCACCACCATGTCCAGCGGCACCCAGTACTCGTTCCAGCGCCAGGCGTCGAACTCGGGGTGGTCGGTGGCACGCAGGTTCAGGTGCCAGTCCTGGCCCGTCAGCTGCAGCAGGAACCAGATCTGCTTCTGGCCCTTGTAGTGGCCACGTGCTTCGCGTCGGATGTAGCGATCCGGCACCTCGTAGCGCAACCAGTCGCGGGTCCGGGCCACGATGCGCACGTGCTCGGGCTGGAGCCCGACTTCTTCATGCAGCTCGCGGAACATGGCCTGTTCCGGGGTTTCGCCCCGGTCGATGCCACCCTGCGGAAACTGCCACGAGTGGGTGCGTATGCGTTTGCCCCAGAAAACCTGATTCTTCTGGTTGAGCAGGATGATGCCGACATTGGGCCGAAAGCCGTCCCGGTCAAGCATAATCAAACCCCAAATTTTGAACTGTTTCCATTATGCACGGCACTTGCCGCGCATCAAGGGAATCAGCCTGCATCCGTCAGAAAAAGCACGCCATGAAAGCCTCCCAATTTCTCATCTCCACCCTCAAGGAAGCACCGGCCGACGCCGAGGTGGTGAGCCACAAGCTCATGATGCGCGCCGGCATGATCAAGAAGCTGGGCGCCGGCATCTACAACTACATGCCCATGGGCCTGCGCGTGATCCGCAAGGTGGAGGCCATCGTGCGCGAGGAGATGAACCGCGCCGGCGCCGTGGAGCTCACCATGCCTGTGGTGCAGCCCGCCGAGCTGTGGCAGGAGACGGGCCGCTTTGCCAAGATGGGCCCCGAGCTGCTGCGCATCAAGGACAGGCACGACCGCGACTTCGTCATCCAGCCCACCAGCGAAGAGGTGGTGACCGACATCGCGCGCCAGGAGATCAAGAGCTACAAACAGCTACCCAAGAACCTGTACCAGATCCAGACCAAGTTCCGCGACGAGCGCCGTCCGCGTTTCGGCCTGATGCGCGGGCGCGAGTTCATCATGAAGGACGCCTACAGCTTCGACCGTAACCAGGTCGCGGCCAAGGCCAGCTACCAGGTCATGGCCCAGGCCTATCGCAAGATCTTCGACCGTTTCGGCCTCACCTACCGTGCCGTGGCCGCCGACAGCGGTGCCATCGGTGGTGATCTGAGCGAGGAATTCCAGGTGATCGCCGCCACGGGCGAGGACGCCATCGTCTACTGCCCGGGCAGCGAGTACGCGGCCAATATCGAGAAGGCCGAGGCCCTGGCGCCGCAACAGCCCCGTCCGGCCGCCGGCCAGGCCATGCAGAAAGTGGCCACGCCGGGCAAGAGCACCTGCGCCGAGGTGGCCGAACTGCTGGGCCTGCCGCTGGCGCGCACGGTCAAATCCATCGTGCTGGCCACCGACGAGATCACCGACAAGGAAGAAATCGGCAAGACCACGGTCTGGCTGCTGCTGCTGCGCGGCGACCACGACATGAACGAAGTCAAAGTCGGCAAGCTGCCGGGCATGGAAGGCGGCTTCCGCTTCGCCACCGAGGCCGAGATCCTGGAACACTTCGGCAGCAAGCCCGGTTACCTGGGCCCGGTCGGCCTGAAGAAGCCGCTGCATGTGGTGGCCGACCGCGAGGTGGCGGTGATGGCCGACTGGGTCTGCGGCGCCAACGAAGCGGGTTTCCACAGCACGGGCGTCAACTGGGGCCGCGACCTGCCTGAGCCCGATCTCGTGGCAGACATCCGCAACGTGGTGGCCGGTGACTTGTCGCCCGACGGCAAGGGCGCGCTGTCCATCGAGCGCGGTATCGAGGTGGGCCATGTGTTCTACCTGGGCACCAAGTACAGCCGCGCCATGAACGCCACCTTCCTCGACGAGAACGGCAAGCCACAGTTCATGGAGATGGGCTGCTACGGCATCGGCATCACGCGCCTGCCGGCCGCCGCCATCGAGCAGAACCACGACGACAAGGGCATCATCTGGCCCGACAGCATCGCCCCCTTCACGGTGGTGATCTGCCCCATCAACCCGGACCGCAGCCCCGAAGTGAAAGCGGCCTCCGAGCAACTCTATGCCGAGTGCATGGCCGCCGGCATCGACGTGCTCCTGGACGACCGCGGCGAGCGCCCCGGCGCCATGTTTGCCGACTGGGAGCTGATCGGCGTGCCGCACCGCGTCACCATCGGTGACCGCACGCTCAAGGAAGGCAAGGTCGAGTACCAGCATCGTCGTGACGCGGCCGCCACCCAGCTGCCGCTGGCGGACATGGCCGCTATGCTGAAATCCAGGCTCGGCGCCTGACGATGACGGGTCCGGCCATGCAGCGGCGCACGGGGCTGCGGGCCCTGCTGGCGATAAGCGCGGGCCTGGCCCTGCCGCCGCTGGCACGCGCTGGCGGCCAGATCGAAGAACCGCTGGCCGACTCCGTGCGCACGGCCCTGGGCGCGGCCATCGCCAACAGGGCGCCGCCGGTGCCCGAATTCACCGATACCGAGGCCCGCCTGGCCTACCTGCGCTGGCTCGGTGCCATGAGCGAGCGCCTGCGCAAGAAGAAGGCGGAGTGGCCCGAGCGCCGTGATTTCCTGCAGACCGTCTGGTACGAAAGCAAGCGCGCCGGCCTGGACACGGCGCTGGTGCTGGGCCTGATCCAGGTCGAAAGCAACTTCCGCAAGTTTGCCGTTTCCGGCGTGGGCGCACGGGGGTATATGCAGGTCATGCCCTTCTGGTCGCGCCTGATCGGCGACGGTGACGTGGGCAAGCTGTTCCATATGCAGACCAATCTGCGTTTTGGCTGCGTCATCCTGCGCCATTACCTGGAGCGTGAGCGCGGCGATCTTTTCATGGCCCTGGGGCGTTACAACGGCTCGCGCGGCAAGTCCCCTTACCCGAACGCCGTCCTCGCCGCGCAGCGCTCCTGGCAGTACCGCGACGAGCCTGCGGTGCCGGTGGCACGCTGAGCGGCGCGGGCGTGAAAAAACCACCGGCAGCCCAGGGCTGGCGGTGGCTTGATCTGGAAACGGGCTGGTTCAGGCCTGGGTGCCCAGCACCTTCTGCAGTTCGCCGTTTTCGTACATCTCCATCATGATGTCGGAGCCGCCGATGAACTCGCCCTTCACGTAGAGCTGGGGGATGGTGGGCCAGTTGCTGTATTCCTTGATGCCCTGGCGGATGCCGTCGTCTTCCAGCACGTTGACGGTCTTCACGGCCTTGGGGTCCACGCCGCAGGCCTTGAGGATCTGGATGGCGCGGCCGGAAAAACCGCACTGGGGGAAGCTGGCGTTGCCTTTCATGAAAAGGAGCACGTCGCTCTGTTTGACGAGGTCGTCGATGCGTTGCTGGGCGTCGCTCATATTTCGGTATCCTTGAAGTCGAATACCGCAATTATTTCATTTTTGGCCCCCGGCCGCAGAACCCCTACTCATCATGAAGATCACCAAAGACACCGCCGTCACCATCCGCTACCGCATCAGCGACGCCACGGGCAAGCTGCTGGAGGACGGCAAGGAGCCCAATGCCTACCTGCACGGCGGCTACGGCAACACCTTCCCCAAGGTGGAAGAGGCGCTGGAGGGCCGTGAAGCCGGTTACCAGGCCAGCCTGGAACTGCAGCCGGCCGACGCCTTCGGCGAGCGCAACGAGGCCCTGGTGCAGGTCATCCCCAAGACCCAGTTCCCGCCCGGGGTCAAGGTCGGCGGCCAGCTCGAAGGCCGGGGCGAGGACGGCCACACCCATGTCTTCACCGTGGTCAAGATCAAGGGCCCCGAGGTGCACCTGGACGGCAACCACCCCCTGGCCGGCAAGGCCTTGCGCCTGAATGTCACCGTGGTGGACGTGCGTGCCGCCAGCGCAGAGGAAATCGCCCACGGTCATGTGCACGGAGCGCACGGCCACCATCATTGAGTGGCGGCTGGGGCCGCCCGGCTCAATAACCCGTCTTGCGGCCCTGGATCACGGGCAGCGCGTCCTGACTGATCAGGGCCCAGATCACGCGCACGATGGTTTCCGAGGCGATCACCGTGTGCGCGTTCTTGGCGGCCACCAGCTTGTCGCGCAGTTCGCGGCGCACTTCGGGTATGCCGGTGAGATCGAAGATCACATCGATCCGGTTACCCAGTGCCACGATGTCGTCCAGCGACTTGATCGCAATGCCGGATTTGACCGCGAGTTGACGACCGGGTGTGTCGGCCGCCTCGGCAGCGCAGACCAGCTCGATGCCCTGGCTGCGTTTTTGCAGCATCTGGCTCAGGAAGGCCGAACCGATGCGGCCCAGGCCGATGATGGCGATGCGTTGCTGTTCCAAGGGTTGTCCTTTCGGGGGGGTGTTGTGCGGTGCGGCAAGGTGCAAGACATGCTAGCCCGGCGGGCGAGACCACCCCATAATGGTTATCACCAAGGCCACCGGGAAGTTTTCACATGCCCCAGGTTTATGTCGCAGACGATCCGCAGCTGGGCCGCGTCGAATACCGCGACCGCAAGCGCGCCTGGTGGCTGCTGTCGGTGGTCTATCCCCTGCTGCCCTTTACGGGCATGGCCCTGCAGGCCTGGACCGGCGCGCAGATCGCCCTCGGCCTGCCCCTGCTCATCAGCTATGGCCTCATGCCGCTGCTGGACTATCTACTGGGCGAGGACGAGAACAACCCGCCCGAGGCCGTGGTGCCCCAGCTGGAGCAGGACCGTTATTACCGCTGGCTGACCTGGGCCACCGTGCCCCTGCACTTCGTCGCCCTGATCGGCTGCGCCTGGTGGGTGGGCACGCAGGATCTTTCATGGTGGGCCGTGCTCATGCTGGCCTACATCGCCGGCACCGACTCGGGCCTGGGCATCAACACCGGCCACGAGCTAGGCCACAAGTACACCCGCATCGAACAGTGGCTGGCGCGCCTGGTGCTGGCCGTGCCGGCCTACGGCCACTTCACCGTGGAACATGGCCGCGGCCACCACCGCTGGGTCTCCACACCCGAAGACCACGCCAGCGCCCGCATGGGCGAGAACATCTACCGTTTTGCCCTGCGCGAACTGCCCGGCGGCATCCGCCGCGCTTGGTCGCTGGAGAAGGAACGTCTGCAGAAGGACGGCCGCAGCGCCTGGAGCCTGCACAACACCATGCTGCAGTCCTACGCCGTCACGGCCGTGCTGCAGCTGGGGCTCATTGCCGCCTGGGGCTGGATCATGCTGCCCTTCCTGGCCCTGCACAACGTGGTGGCCTGGTGGCAGCTGACCTCGGCCAACTACGTGGAGCACTACGGCCTGCTGCGCGATCGCCTGCCGAGCGGGGCCTACGAAACTCCGCAACCCCACCACTCCTGGAACGCCAACCACCTGGTCACCAATCTGGCGCTGTTCCACCTGCAGCGCCATTCCGACCACCATGCCCATCCTTCACGGCGCTACCAGTCCTTGCGTGATTTTCCGGACCTGCCGCAATTGCCCAGTGGCTACTTCGGCATGTTCCCGCTGGCCTATGTGCCGCCGTTGTGGTTCAGGGTGATGGACCCGCGCCTGCTGGCCCTGCCGCATGTGCGGGGAGACCTGGGCAAGGTCAACATCGACCCGGCACGGCGCGAAGAGATCGTCGCACGGTATGGAAATGCCTACTGATCCGTATCGACGGACGCCGCTGCTCAGGCCTTCAGCAAGCCGCGTGTCTCGATGAACTTCACCACCTCGTCCACGCCCGTCAGCGTTTTGAGGTTGGTCATCACGAAAGGCTTGAGCCCCTGTGCGTTGGTGCGCATGCGCTCGGTGTCGGCCTTCATCACGTCCAGGTTCGCGCCCACGTAGGGTGCGAGGTCGGTCTTGTTGATCACGAAGAGGTCGCTCTTGGTGATGCCGGGGCCGCCCTTGCGCGGGATCTTCTCACCCGCGGCCACGTCGATCACGTAGATGGTCAGGTCGCTGAGCTCGGGGCTGAAGGTGGCAGCCAGGTTGTCGCCGCCGCTTTCGATGAACACCACGTCGGCATTGGGGAAGTCCACCAGCATGCGGTCGATGGCTTCGAGGTTGATTGACGCGTCTTCGCGGATGGCAGTGTGCGGGCAGCCGCCCGTTTCCACACCCATGATGCGTTCGGCCGGCAGCGCGCCGCTGACGGTCAGTAGGCGCTGGTCTTCCTTGGTGTAGATGTCGTTGGTGATGGCGACCAGGTCGTATTGGTCGCGCATGGCCTTGCACAGCATTTCGAGCAGGGTGGTCTTGCCCGAGCCGACGGGGCCGCCGATGCCCACGCGCAGAGGGGGCAGGGGTTTGCTGCGGTTCTTGATGTGGTGCAGGGAAGGTGCGTTCATGGTGTTCAGGAGCGGAAGAGGCGCGAATATTGGGTTTCGTGCCGGCTGGAGAGGATGGCCAGCATGGGGCTGAAGGCCTGGCGGTCTTCGTCGTGCAGGGCCAGGGCGTGCTCGACGGCGACGGGAATCTCGGTGGCCAGGCGTGCCAGGATGCGCTGGCCCGAGGTCTGGCCCAGGGGCACGGCCTTGAGCGCGGCCTGCATCATGTTCTCGGCCCAGCCGAAGGCGTAACTCAGCAGCACGTCGCGTTCGCCCGCGCCGCTGCCGGCGGCGGTGAGCGCGAACAGCACGGGGTAACTTGGTTCCAGCGCGGCGGCAAAGTCCAGGGTGGCGGGGCTGGCCAGGGGCAGGTTGCGCAGCCACTCGCGCAGGGAGCGGCCCATCTGCTCGGTTTGCAGGCGCAGCTCGGCGGTCTCGCGGGTCTGCAGCAGCCAGGCGTTGAGGGCGCGCACGCGCGCATGGTCACCCTTGCGCCAGGCGATCAGGGCCTGGGCGATCACGGGGAGGTCGGCGCGCGCCAGGGTCAGGTGCAGCTGCTGCACCAGCCACTCGGCGGCCGTGATCTCGTCACGCACGTGGCAGGCATCGACCGCGGCCTCCATGCCTTCGGAATAGGAGAAGCCCCCCACGGGCAGGGCTGGCGAGGCCAGCCAGATCAGCTGCAGCAGGCTGGAGGGCGACAGCGGTTCAGTGAGGGTGTTTGTGCGCATGTCCATGGGCGTCTCCATGGTCGTGGCCGCAATCGGGACCGTGTTCATGACCCGGGTCGTGCGGGTGTTCGTGGGCATGTGCGTGCTCATGACCGTGACCGTGTTCATGCGCGTGGCCATGATCGTGGCCTTGGCCGCCCGCGCTGTAGGCCCCGCCTTCGGGTTCGAAGGCCTCCTGCGCCTCGATCACGGTCAGGTGCATGGCGCGCAGCATGTCGGCCAGCACGTGGTCGGGTTCGATCTTCAGGTGGTCGGGCTTGAGCTCGATGGGCACGTGGCGGTTGCCCAGGTGGTAGGCCGCGCGCGTCAGGTCGAAGGGGGAGCCGTGCTGGGTGCAGGTCGTGATGCGCAGCACCGCCTGGGGCGCAGCGATCACGCGGATGAGTGAACCATCTTCGGCCACCAGCACATCGCCCCCGCGCACCAGGGTGCCGCGCGGCAGGAAGATGCCGAGCTCACGGCCCAGGGAGTCGGTGGCGGCAAAACGGCTTTTCTGGCGCACGTCCCAGTCGAGCTCGACGGAGGAGGCACGCTTGAGGAGCACGGGGGCCAGGCCCTGGCCTTGGGGGATCAGTTTGGAAGCGGTAAGCATGCCGAAATTAGAACAGGAAGTAGCGCTGTGCCATGGGCAGCCGGGTGGCGGGCTCGCAGGTCAGCAGCTGGCCGTCGGCGCGTACCTGGTAAGTCTGCGCGTCCACTTCCATGGTCGGCACGTAGTGGTTGTGGATCATGTGGCGTTTGCTCACGCCGCGGATGTTTTTCACGGCGGCCAGCTGCTTGCCCAGGCCGTAGCGTCGGCCCACGTCGGCGGCCAGGGCTGCTTGCGAGACGAAGGTCAGCGAGGTCTGGCGCAGCGCGCCGCCGTAGGCGCCGAACATGGGCCGGTAGTGCACGGGCTGGGGCGTGGGGATGCTGGCGTTGGGGTCACCCATGGCCGCGAAGGCGATGAAGCCGCCTTTGAGGATGAGAGCGGGCTTGACGCCGAAGAAAGCCGGTTTCCAGATCACCAGGTCGGCCCACTTGCCCGGGGCGATGCTGCCCACCTCGTGGCTGATGCCGTGGGCGATGGCCGGGTTGATGGTGTATTTGGCGATGTAGCGCTTGACGCGGAAGTTGTCGTTGCGCCCGCCGTCTTCTTCCAGCCGGCCGCGCTGGGCCTTCATCTTGTGCGCGGTCTGCCAGGTGCGGATGATGACCTCGCCCACGCGGCCCATGGCCTGGCTGTCGCTGCTCATCATGCTGATGGCGCCCAGGTCGTGCAGGATGTCCTCGGCCGCGATGGTCTCCTTGCGGATGCGGCTTTCGGCAAAGGCCAGGTCCTCGGCGATGGCCGGGTCCAGGTGGTGGCAGACCATGAGCATGTCCACGTGCTCGTCCAGCGTGTTCACGGTGTAGGGCATGGTGGGGTTGGTGGAGCTGGGCAGGAAGTTGGCCTGGCCCACCACCTTCAGGATGTCGGGTGCATGGCCGCCGCCCGCGCCCTCGGTGTGGAAGGCGCAGATGCCGCGACCGTTCACTGCCGCGATGGTGTTCTCGACAAATCCCGATTCGTTGAGCGTGTCGGAGTGGATGGCCACCTGCGTGTCCGTGGCCTCGGCCACGTTGAGGCAGTTGTCGATGGCCGAGGGCGTGGTGCCCCAGTCCTCGTGCAGCTTCAGGCCGATCACGCCGGCGTCGATCTGCTCGTGCAGCGCGGCCGGCAGGCTGGCGTTGCCCTTGCCCAGGAAACCCAGGTTCATGGGAAAGGCGTCGGCCGCCTGCAGCATGCGCTCGATGTTCCAGGGGCCGGGGGTGCAGGTGGTGGCCAGGGTGCCGGTGGCCGGGCCCGTGCCGCCGCCCAGCATGGTGGTCACGCCGCTGCACAGCGCTTCCTCGATCTGTTGCGGCGCGATGAAGTGGATGTGGCTGTCGATGCCGCCGGCCGTGACGATATTGCCTTCGCAGCTGATGATCTCGGTGCCGGGGCCGATGATGACGTCGACGCCGGGCTGCGTGTCGGGGTTGCCGGCCTTGCCGATGGCGGCGATGCGCCCGTCCTTCAAACCGATATCGGCCTTGACGATGCCCCAGTGGTCGATGATGAGCGCATTGGTCAGCACGGTATCCATCGCCCCCTCGGCGCGTGTGCGCTGCGATTGCGCCATGCCGTCACGTATGGTCTTGCCTCCGCCGAACTTCACTTCCTCGCCGTAGCCGCCGGCACGCAGGGTGTAGTCCTGCTCGACTTCGATGATGAGATCCGTGTCGGCCAGGCGCACGCGGTCGCCCGCGGTGGGGCCGAACATCTCGGCGTAAGCGCGTTTGGTGATGAAGGACATGATCAGAGTTTTCCTTGCACCAGGGCTCGAAAGCCGTAGACCTTGCGCTCGCCGGCGTAGTCCACCAGCTCCACCGTGCGCTGCTGGCCGGGCTCGAAGCGCACCGCGGTGCCGCTGGCGATGTTCAGGCGCATGCCGCGTGCGGCCGTGCGGTCGAAGTCCAGTGCACCGTTGGTCTCGGCAAAGTGGTAGTGCGAGCCGACCTGGATGGGGCGGTCGGCGGTGTTCTTCACCACCAGGGTCAGCGTGCGCCGGTCCGCGTTGAGCGTGTGCGCGCCGTCGTCGATCAGCAGTTCGCCGGGGATCAGGGCGGGGGCCATGGATGCGACCTTATTTGCGCAGGTGCCAGATCACCATGACGGCCAGCGCGCCGAAGACGACAAAGCCCCAGAGGTCCGTGGCGTGCCAGTGCGTGCCGGCGGCGCCGTGGCCGTCGTGGGCCAGCGCGGCGCTGCTGATGAGAACAGAGGTGAGGGCGGTGCAGAGCGTGCGCATGGTGCTTCCTTAAACAATGGGTTGGTGCACGGTGACGAGCTTGGTGCCGTCGGGGAAGGTGGCTTCGACCTGGATGTCGGGGATCATCTCGGCGATGCCCTCCATCACGTCGCCGCGCTTGAGCAGGGTGCGGCCCTCGCTCATGAGCTGGGCCACGCTCTTGCCGTCGCGTGCGCCTTCCATCACCGCGGCGCTGATGTAGGCCATGGCTTCAGGGTAGTTGAGCTTGAGGCCGCGCGCCATACGCCGTTCGGCTAACAGCGCGGCGGTGAAGATCAGCAGCTTGTCTTTTTCACGGGGAGTGAGTTCCATATTGCTTCGTTTCAAACAGACCGTGCGGCCGCGAAGGCCGGCCGAACGCGGGGAGTGAGTTCCATGGTCGTGCTGTCTTGTGTCTTGAATTGCTCATGACCATGCAATAGCCGTGCCGCGTCGGCCGTCCGGCCAGCTGCCCTGGATCGTGCATCCGGCCCCAGTCTTCGCCTGTTCATGGTGCAAATCAGATCGGAATAGCACCAGTCAGGGGCAATCTTGGGTTCTAGGCGCATGAAAAACGTGCGTGCAAGGCGGCCAGCTGGCGTGGCAGCTGGTCGGGTGTTTCGGCGATCCGGTAGTTCCCTGCGCCGAAAATCCGGCGCGCATAAGCGGCTGCGCCGGCGTCCACGGCCAGGCCGCAGACCGGCAGGCCCAGGCGGGCGGCATCCTGCACGGCGGCCCGCGCATCCTCGACCAGGTAGCGCGCGTCGTGCACGTCCACGTCGGCCGGTGCGCCGTCGGTCAGCACCAGCAGGGCACGCCGTTCGGCCGGCTCGGCGGCCAGCAGCGCGCAGGCGTGGCGCAGGGCCGTGCCCAGGCGGGTGGACCAGGCGGCCTGTTGTGCCTGCAGCCGGGCTGCGGCCTGTGCGCCCAGCGGTTCACCGAAGTCGAGCAGGCGGTGGTAGCGTACCTGCGCGCGTGTGTCCGAGCAGAAACCGTGCAGGGCAATGCGTTCGCCGGCGCCTTGCGCCGAGCGCGCCAGCAGCAGGGCGGCCTCCTGCTCCACTTGCAGCAGGCTGCGGGCCTGCCCGGCGGCGCGCTCACCGGTGGACAAAGAGAGGTCCAGCAGCACCAGCAGGCTCAGCGGCCGCGCCTGCGGGCCCGGCCGCTGGAAGATGCGGCCCGTGGGCGCGCGTTGCAGGCGCCGTTCAACTGCGGCTTCGATGGCCGCGTCCAGATCCAGCGTTTCGCCTTCCCACTGGCGGCGCAGGCGACGGCCGTGTTGGGGGCGGACCCGTTGCAGCGGCAGCAGCAGATGGTGTGCCGGCGGCGGTGCCGTCTGCGCTGCGGCCAGTGGGCGCAGCTCGTACAGCTGGCACCAGTCGGGGCGCAGCACGCCGCTGCGGTAGTCCCACTCGGGGTAGGCCAGGGCGGGCATGGTGGTCTCAAGGTTAGGCGTCGGGCCATCGGCGGGCGGTGCCTGCCCTCTGATCGGCGCGGGCAGGGGCTGGGCCTCGGTCTCGCGCGTGGCGCCGTGCTGCCAGAGGTAGCTGTTGTCGTCGCGGTAGGGCGCGGGCACGGCGTACAGGCGCGGGTCGAAGCGCACGCGCATCTGGCCCAGGTCGTTGGCCAGCACCGAGGCCAGGCGGCGAAAGGCCGTGTCGTCCTCCAGCCCGTGTTCGCGGCGCGCAGCGGCAAAGAGCGTGCGCGCCTTGTTGATCCAGTGGTTGCCGTCGGCGTAGTGCTCGTCGTGCAGCGCAAGCGCCAGGCGCGAGAACAGGGCGTTCACGCTCAGACCCTCGGGTTCCAGTACCTGGCGCAGCGGCGCGTCGAACCAGGTCCGCACGCCGGGCAGGGCGTGTGCCAGCAGCAGCTCCACGCGTGCGTCCTCCACGGCGCCGACCACAGCCAGGCCCAGGGGCTTGAGTGTGGCCGAGGGCTGGGCCGGCCGCGAGTACAGCAGGTGGGCGGCGGCATGGGCGACGGCCGCGCGCTGTTGTGGCGTGTCCAGCGCCGGCAGCAGCAGGTGCGTGGCGTTCACGATGGGACGCGCGGCGGCGGCATCGGGTGCGGCGGGTGCTTGCATTGCCACCTGCAGGCCACGACCGGCCAGCGCCTGCAGCAGCAGCGCCGGCGCAGCCAGGAGCTCAGGGGAAGCTGGCATCGACCAGGTCGCGCAAGGCCGCGGCCATATCGGGGTCGTCGGTCAGGGCGCGGGTCATGGTCATGTCGCAGCTGTCGCGCGGGTCCACGCCGTCGCGGATCAGCGTGCCGGCGTAGATCAGCATGCGCGTGGACGCGCCCTCGTCCAGGCCGCGTTCGCGCAGCGCGCGCGAGCGCCGCGCAATGCCCACCAGGCGCGCGGCCAGCTCCGGCGCGATGCCGGCCTCGTGCGCGACGATCTCGGTCTCCACGGCTTCGGGTGGGTAGTCGAACTCCAGCGCCGCGAAGCGCTGGCGCGTGGAAGGCTTCATGTCCTTGGCGCGGCTCTGGTACCCGGGGTTGTAGGAGACCACGAGCTGGAAGTCCGGGTGGGCCTGCACGAGCTCGCCCTTGCGGTCCAGCGGCAGCATGCGCCGCGCATCGGTCAGCGGGTGGATCACCACTGTGGTGTCCTGGCGCGCCTCCACCACCTCGTCCAGGTAGCAGATGCCGCCATGGCGCACCGCCAGGGTCAGCGGGCCGTCGTGCCAGGTGGTGCCGCGCTCGTCCAGCAGCCAGCGCCCCACCAGGTCGGAGGCACTCATGTCCTCGTTGCAGGCCAGGGTGACCAGCGGGCGACCGAGCTTCCAGGCCATGTATTCGACAAAACGCGTCTTGCCGCAGCCGGTCGGCCCCTTGAGCATCAGGGGCAGGCGGTGCGCGTAGGCGTGCTCGTAGAGCGCCCCCTCGCGCGCCGCCGGCCGGTAATACGGCGGCGTGCGCACGCGGTAATCGGCCAGCGGATCGGTGGCGTCCAGGTCGCGCTGCACGGTAGCCGGCCTCAGCGGTGTGTGGCCTGCACGTTGGGGATGCCCTCGATCGGGCATTCCGGCGTGCCCACCGTGCTGCGTGTGAAGGCCTCCACCTTCTTGCGCGTGCCTTCGGGGTCGCGGATCCACTCGCCGTAGAACTCATAGGGGCAGGCGGCCACACCCGTATCGCCTTCGCCCGAGTTGATCTTGCCCGTGTAGCCGCGATGCACCAGCTTGAAGAGGTGGTTCTCGCTCTGCCCGTTCTTGCGGAAGTCGCGGATCAGGCTCTTGGACAGCGCCGCGTACTGCACGCCGTATTCCTCCTCACCGCATTCGCCCAGCGTGCGGCCGTCGAAGCCGACGATGGCCGAATGGCCGAAGTAGCTGTAGACACCGTCCCAGCCCGCCGCGTTGGCCACGGCCACATAGGTGTTGTTGGCCCAGGCCATGGCCTTCGCCATGAGCACCTGCTGGTCCTTGGCCGGGTACATATAACCCTGGCAGCGCACGATGAGCTCGGCGCCCTTCATGGCGCAGTCACGCCAGATCTCGGGGTAGTTGCCGTCGTCGCAGATGATGAGACTGACCTTGAGACCCTTGGGGCCATCGGAGACATAGGTGCAGTTGCCCGGGTACCAGCCTTCGATCGGCACCCAGGGCATGATCTTGCGGTACTTCTGCACGATCTCGCCCTGGTCGTTCATGAGGATCAGCGTGTTGTACGGCGCCTTGTTCGGGTGCTCCTCGTGCCGCTCGCCCGTGAGCGAGAACACGCCCCACACTTTCGCCTTGCGGCAGGCCTCGGCAAAGATGGCGGTCTCGTCGCCGGGCACGGTGGCGGCGGTTTCGTACATCTCCTTGGCGTCGTACATGATGCCGTGGGTGCTGTACTCGGGAAAGATCACCAGGTCCATGCCGGGCAGGCCCCGCTTCATGCCGATCAGCATGTCGGCGATCTTGCGGGCATTGGCCAGCACTTCTGCCTTGGTGTGCAGGCGGGGCATCTTGTAGTTGACGACTGCGACGCCGACGGTGTCGTTGCTGCTTGATATATCTCCGTGGATCATTTGCTTACTCCTGATGACTTGGTGTGTTGCTTGAATAGTTGGTTTTGGAAGTTTTTCCTTCCACCCCCTATCCCCCCCGCCCCCTTCCCCCCCTCGCCAGGGCGGGAAGGGGGAGCCGATTTGGTGGTTGGCGGATGGATGCGCTTCTACGGGGGTGAGGTCGCCACCGCATGTAGGGCGCCTGCATTTCAGGCCAGCGGTCGTAGAGGCCGCATCGGGGTGTGCGCGCCCCCGGCTGGCAGCTGCGCGCCAGCGACCGAGCCATTGACTACGACCGTAGCCTCGAAATCTTGGAGAGAAGAGGCAGACCGCGACCTTGGCGCCGTAGAAGCCTAGCCGGCGCGCAGAAACAAAATCGGGCTCCCCCTTCCCGCCCTGGCGAGGGTGGGAAGGGGGCGGGGGGGGGTAGGGGGGGGGGGGGGGGGGGGGGGGGGGGGGGGGGGGGGGATAGGGGGTGGAAAGAAAAGCATCCATGAGAAGACGCCGGCACTCAAAAGATCAGTGACTAATCATCCAAGGCCGCTTCCCCGCAAACGACTTGCTCCCATCCGCCGCCGTCACGGTAGAGCCACGCTTGCCACTGGTCGAACAACAGCCACACCCCGCCGGATGCTTGAGCCGTCCATAAGACCCATCCCGCGAAGACCGCGGTGCATGAGAGGCACGCTCATTTGTCTCATAAGCCTTGCGCGTCTCGCCGCTCAGGCAGGCCAGCCGTGGCCCGGCCACGAACACGCGGGTGCTCACGGTGCCGCAGTCCGGGCAGCTGCAGGGTTCGTTGCGCTGCGCCAGGCTGCGCAGGGCCTCGAAGCCCCCGCAGTCCGGGCAGTCGTAGTCATAGGTAGGCATGCGGGGCTCCTGCTTACTTGACGTCTTGCGAGATCGGCATCTGGATGCTGCCGTCGATCATCTTCACCGGGCCGGCGGCCGTGGGGTTGATGTCGAAGTCGAAGATCTCGGTCGGCAGCCAGAGCGTGGCGCAGGCGTTGGGCACGTCCACCACGCCGCTGATGTGGCCCTGCACCGGCGCCGTGCCCAGGATGGAATAGGCCTGCGCGCCGCTGTAGCCGAACTTCTTGAGGTACTCGATGGCGTTCAGGCAGGCCTGGCGGTAGGCCACGTTGACGTCCAGGTAGTGCTGCTTGCCGGCCTCGTCCACCGAGATGCCTTCGAAGATCAGGTAGTCCTTGTAGTTGGGTGTGATGGGGCTGGGCTTGAAGATCGGGTTCTTGATGCCGTACTTGGCCATGCCGCCCTTGATCAGGCTCACACGCATGTGCACCCAGCCGGCCATCTCGATGGCGCCGCAGAAGGTGATCTCGCCGTCGCCCTGGCTGAAGTGCAGGTCGCCCACACTCAGGCCCGCGCCGTCCACGTAGACCGGGAAAAACACCTTGGAGCCGCGTGACAGGTCCTTGATGTCGCAGTTGCCGCCGTGCTCGCGCGGGGGCACGGTGCGCGCGCCTTCAGCCGCGACCTTCTTGGCCGCCTCGCCCGTGAGCTTGCCCAGGTGGGCGGTGGCGGCGAAGGGCGGGTTGGCCAGGCCGGGCACGCGGGTGGGGTCGGTGTCGATCAGTTCCTGCTCGCGCGCGTTCCAGGCATCGAGCATCTTCTTGTCGGGCAGGCAGCCGATCAGGCCAGGGTGGATCAGGCCGGCGTATTCGACACCGGGCACGTGGCGGCTCTTGGTGAACATGCCATTGAAGTCCCAGATGGACTTCTGTGCCAGGGGGAAGTGGTCGGTCAGGAAACCGCCGCCGTTTTTCTTGCTGAAGAAGCCGTTGAAGCCCCAGGGGCTCTCGTCCTTGGCGCCGATGTCCAGCAGGTCCACCACCAGCAGGTCGCCGGGCTGCGCACCCTTCACGCCCACGGGGCCGGTCAGGAAGTGGACGATGGACAGGTCGATATCACGCACGTCGTCGGCACTGTCGTTGTTCTTGATGAAACCGCCGGTCCAGTCGTAGGTTTCGAGGATGAAGTCCTCGCCGGGGTTGACCCAGGCCGCCATGGGAATGTCCGGGTGCCAGCGGTTGTGCACCTGGGGGTTGCTGTAGGCGGATTGCTTGAGGTCGACTTTGATGAGGGCTTCAGCCATGGTGCTACTCCTAAAGGTCAGGGTGAAAAAAATGGGGGAGGGGTCAGACGGAAAGGTAGGACTTGATGCGCTTCACATCGGTCTGGTCGCGCGCGGTCTCGTGCACCAGGCGGCCGCCTTCGATGACAAACAGGCGGTCGGCCACGTCCATGGCGAAGGACAGCACCTGTTCCGAGACGATGATGGTGATCTCGCGCAGCTTGCGGATCTCGTTGAGCGCCTTGGCGATGTCCTTGATGATGGAAGGCTGGATGCCTTCGGTCGGCTCGTCCAGCAGCAGCACCTTGGGGTCGGTCACCAGCGCGCGGGCAATCGCCAGCTGCTGCTGCTGCCCACCCGAGAGGTTGCCGCCCTTGCGCCGGCGCATGTCCCACAGCACCGGGAACAGCGCGTAGATCTCTTCCGGGATCTGCTTGGTTTTGGAGTTTTCCAGGCCGGTCTGGATGTTCTCCTCCACCGTGAGCGTGGGGAAGATCATGCGGCCCTGGGGCACGTAGGCGATGCCCTTGGCCACGCGGCGGTAGCTTTCGTCCTTCGAGACGTCCTGTCCGTCGACCAGGATCTGCCCGGACTTCAGTGGCAGCACGCCCATGAGGCTCTTGAACAGCGTGGTCTTGCCCATGCCGTTGCGGCCCATGATGGCGACGGTCTCGTTCTTGTTGCTTTCGAAAGAGATGCCGTGCAGGGCCTCGCTCTGGCCGTAGGCCGTGTACATGTCGGTGACTTTGAGCATGGTGTGTTACTCCTGTGATTTCAGTGGCCGAGGTAGACGTCGATCACCTTGGGGTCGGCCTGCACCGTGGCCATGGAGCCTTCGGCCAGGATCTTTCCCTGGTGCATCACGGTGACCTTGTGCGCGATCTGCTTGACGAACTCCATGTCGTGCTCGATCACGATCACCGAACGGTTCTTGCAGATGCGTTTGAGCAGCTCGGCGGTGAGCTCGCGCTCGCGTGCGCTCATGCCGGCGATGGGTTCGTCCAGCATCAGCAGCTCGGGGTCCTGCATGAGCAGCATGCCGATCTCCAGCCACTGCTTCTGCCCGTGCGAGAGCAGGCCGGCCTCTTTCTCCAGCGTGTCGGCCAGGCCGATCTCCTCGGCCACCACCTGCACCCGGGCCTTCACCTCGTCGGTGCACTTGAAACCCAGGGCGCCGAAGACCGAACGGCCCGTGGGGTAGGACACCTCCAGGTTCTGGAAGACGGACAGGTTCTCGTAGATGGACGGTGTCTGGAACTTGCGGCCGATGCCGCGGCGCACCCGGATGTGCTCGTCCAGCTTGGTCAGTTCCTCATTCTTGAACTTGATGCTGCCGCCGCTGGCCTTGGTCTTGCCGCAGATCAGGTCCAGCAGGGTGGTCTTGCCCGCACCGTTGGGGCCGATGATCACGCGCAGCTCGTTCTTGTCGATGTACAGCGTCAGGTTGTCGATGGCCTTGAAGCCGTCGAAGGAGACCGTGAGGTCTTCCACGGCCAGGGCGAAGTCGGTGTTGCTCATGGTTGTGCTCCTGTGGGGTGGGTCAGGCGCTCTGGCCGCTCACGGAGCCGGTCAGCGGGGGCGTGCGGCTCAGGCTGCCGGTCTGCGTGACCGGTGCATCGGAAGCCGCGTCGGCTTCCACCGCCTTGCGGATGGCCAGGCGCTCGGCCTGCTTGCGTTTCCACCAGGGCTTGACCTTCGTTTCCCAGACGCCGGCCAGGCCATCGGGGAAAGCCATGGTCACGCCGATGAAGAGCGAGGCCATCAGGAAGAGCCAGAGGTCGGGAAAGCTCTCGGAGAAGTAGGTCTTGCCGAAGTTCACCAGCAGGGTGCCGTAGACCGCGCCCACCAGGCTCATGCGCCCGCCCACCGCGGCGTAGATCACCATCTCGATCGAGGGCACGATGCCCACGAAGGACGGCGACATGAAACCCACCTGCAGCGTGAAGAGGGCACCGCCGATGCCGGAGAGGGCCGCCGCCAGGCAGAACACGAAGACCTTGAACATGGCCACGTCGTAGCCCGAGAAGCGCACGCGGTCTTCCTTGTCGCGCATGGCCAGCAGCAGGGTGCCCAGCTTGCTCTTCTGCACCCACAGGCACAGGGCGATGCTGCCCAGCAGCAGGAAGGTGCAGAGGTAGTAGAGGATGTACTTGGCGCTGTCGGTGCGCGTGTCCCAGCCCAGCACGGTCTTCAGGTCGGTCATGCCGTTGACACCGCCCGTGTAGCCCTGCTGGCCGATGATGAGCACCGTGAGGATCAGCGCCACCGCCTGCGTGATGATGGCGAAGTACACGCCGCCCACGCGGCGCTTGAACATGGCGTAACCGATGATGAAGGCCAGCAGCGTGGGCACGGCGATCACCGCGAAGAGCGCGAAGGGCAGGTACTCGAAGGGCTGCCACCACAGGGGCAAGGCCGTGAGCTGGTTCCAGTCCATGAAGTCCGGGATGCCGGGGGTGGACTGGATCTTGGTGGTGATCGGGTCCGAGGCCTCCAGCTTGAGGAACATGGCCATGGCGTAGCCGCCCAGGCCGAAGAACACGCCCTGGCCCAGGCTGAGCACACCGCCATAACCCCAGAGCATGACCAGGCCCAGGGCGACGAAACCGTAGGTCAGGTATTTGCCCACCAGGTTGAGACGGAAGATGTCGAAGATCAGCGGAAAGGCGACCAGCAGCAGCAGGGCGAGCGTGAGCACGCTGCCCAGGCCCCGCTGGGCTATCCATGTGGTGAATTTGTTCATGCTTGGACTCCTGGAATGAAAAGCGGGATCAGCGGCGCACCTTGCTGGCGAACAGGCCTTGCGGGCGGATCATCAGGATCACGACGATGATGGAAAGCGTCAGCACCTTGGCGTTCGAGCCGCTCATGAAGAACTCGCTGATCGACTGCGTCTGCGCGATGCCGAAGGCCGAGGCCACGGTGCCCAGCAGACTGGCCGCGCCGCCGAAGGTCACGACCAGGAAGGAGTCGACGATGTAGAGCGAGCCGCTGGTGGGGCCCGTGGAGCCGATGGTGGTGAAGGCAGCGCCGGCCACACCCGCGATGCCGCAGCCGATGGCGAAGGTCAGGCGGTCGGTCTTGCTGGTGTTGATGCCGATGGCGTTGGCCATGGTGCGGTTGCTCACCGTGGCACGCACCCGCAGGCCCCAGCGGCTCTTGTAGAGCGCCAGCAGCACGCCGCAGGTCACGAAGGTGGTCAGGCCCAGCACGAAGAGGCCGTTGATCGGGATGTCCAGGCCCTCATGCGGCGACCAGGAGCCCATGAGCCAGTCGGGCAGCGTGGGGCTCACTTCCTTGGGGCCGATGGCGGTGCGGAAGACCTGCTGGATCGCCAGGCTCAGGCCCCAGGTGGCCAAGAGCGTGTCCAGCGGGCGCTTGTAGAGAAAACGGATCAGGCCCCACTCCACCAGCCAGCCGGCGATGAAGGCCAGGCAGAAGGCCACCGCGATGGCGACCAGGAAGTAGTAGGGCATCAGATTGGGGGCGAACTTCTCCACCAGCGTGGAGAAGAGGAAGACCGTGTAGGCCCCGATGGTCATGAACTCGCCATGCGCCATGTTGATCACGCCCATCTGGCCGAAGATGATGGCCAGGCCCAGGCCCATGAGCAAAAGGACCGAGAACAGGCTCAGTCCGGCGAAGCCCTGCATGAGGGTGATGTCGACGATTTCCTTGAATTCCATGGCGTCACCTGCTTGTCTGTTTGCGTATCGCGGGTGGCGGCCCCCGGCTTTCCGGTGGGCCGTCACCTTCTTTCCCTGAGCGGATCTATCGGATTACTGGTAACCCTTCGGGAACGGGTCGGGCTCGATCAGATTGGGCGACTCGGCCACCACCTTGAAGGTGGCGTCCTTGTTGCCGATGGCGATGCGCGACTTGCTCCACAGGTGGTGGTTCTGGTGCAGCTTCACGTAGCCTTCGGGCGCGGTCTTGAGCTCGATGCCGGGCGATGCGGCCACGACCTTGTCCACGTCGAAGCTGCCGGCCTTCTCCACGGCGGCCTTCCACAGCCAGGGGCCGAGGTAACCGGCCTGCGTCACGTCGCCGATCACCGCGTCCTTGCCGTACTTGGCCTTGAAGGCGGCGACGAACTTCTTGTTGTTCTCGTTGTCCAGCGACTGGAAGTACTTCATCGAGCTGTAGAAGCCGGCGAAGTTTTCGCCGCCCACACCGGTCATCTCGTCTTCCGTCACCGACAGCGTCAGCAGGAACTGCTTGTCACCGGTGATGCCGGCGGCCTTGAGCTGCTTGTAGAAGGCCACGTTGGAGCCGCCCACCACGGCGGCGAAGATGCAGTCCGGCTTGGCGACCTTGATCTTGTTGATCAGGGAGTTGAAGTTGGTGTTGCCCAGCGGGTAGTACTCCTCGCCGACCACCTTGCCCAGCTTGCCCACGGACTCGATGTGCTTGCGCGCGATCTTCATCGAGGTGCGCGGCCAGATGTAGTCCGAACCCACCAGGAAGAAGGTCTTGGCTTTCTTCTCCTTCGAGCCCCAGTCCAGGCCGTAGATGATCTGCTGCGTGGCTTCCTGGCCCGTGTAGATCACGTTCTTGCTCTGCTCCAGGCCTTCGTAGAAGGTGGGGTAGTAGAGCAGGCCGTTTTCCTTCTCGAACACCGGCAGCACGGCCTTGCGCGAGGCGCTGGTCCAGCAGCCGAAGACGGCGGCCACGTGGTCGTTGACCAGCAGCTTCTTGGATTTCTCGGCGAAAGTCGGCCAGTCGGAGGCGCCGTCTTCCTTGATCACCTTGATCTTGCGGCCCAGGATGCCGCCCATGGCGTTGATCTGGTCGATGGCCAGCTGCTCGGCCTGGATCGAGCCGGTCTCGGAGATGGCCATGGTGCCGGATGAAGAGTGCAGCTGGCCCACGATCACTTCGGTGTCGGTCACGGCCAGCTTGGTCGTGTTGACCTTGGCGGTCGGGAACTGCTGGGCCAGGGCCAGGCCGGGCACACCGGCCACGGACAGGGCGCCCATGGCCTGCAGGACCTGGCGGCGCTGCAGACCGGTGGCTAGCGGGTGGGAGGGGGCGGACGGTTTCTTCATGAGGCACTCCAGTTAGAGGAAGAGGGAACCAGGAAACACCTGCGGGAGGTGCGGGCAACACCTTGTCACCACGGCCTTGAGATTAGGGAGAGGGGCGCGTATAGCCCATACGTCAATCAACGTATCGGTGTCGTATCGCGATTCGAGAACAGTTCTTGCATGTGCACCTGTATGGGCACCTGCCTCACCAGAAAGAGGCGCCGGGGCCCGCATGCACCCTTATGACGAACGCACCGCAAAAAATCTTCCGCATCCGCCGCGACTACAACTCCTGGGTGGCCAACGAGACCCTGGAGGACTACGCGCTGCGCTACACGCCGCGCAGCGCGCGCAAGTGGAGCGAATGGCGTGTGGCCAACACCGCCTTCGGCGGCATGTCCTTCCTGGCGCTGGAAGCCATCGGCGGGGCCATCGCGCTGAACTACGGTTTCGACAACGCCTTATGGGCCATCCTGGTCATGGGGCTCATCACCTTCCTCACCGGCCTCCCCATCGCCGTCTACGCCGCGCGCTACGGCCTCGACATGGACCTGCTCACACGCGGCGCGGGTTTCGGCTACCTGGGCTCCACCGTCACCTCGCTGATCTACGCCAGCTTCACCTTCATCTTCTTCGCGCTGGAGGCGGCCATCATGGCGCTGGGCATCCAGCTCGTGCTGGACTGGCCGCTGGTCTGGTGCTACGTGCTGTCCTCCCTGGTCATCATCCCGCTGGTGCTCTACGGCATCACCTTCATCTCGCGCCTGCAGACCTGGACGCAGCCGCTGTGGGTGGTGCTGCTGCTCTGGCCTTTCTTCTGGTTCGCCGTGGCCCAGCCCGATCTCTACCGCGAATTCACCGGCCTCTCGGGCCTGAGCTCGGGCAGCAGCGAGTTCGAACCGCTGATGTTCGGCGCCGCAGCGGCCGTGGCTTTCTCGCTGGTGGTGCAGATCGGCGAACAGGTCGACTACCTGCGTTTCATGCCCGAACGCACCCGGGCCAACCGCTGGCGCTGGTGGGGCTGCGTGCTGGCCGCCGGGCCGGGCTGGATCGTGCCGGGCATGCTCAAGATGCTGGGCGGCGCCTTCCTGGCCTTCGTCGCGCTGCAGTACGGCGCGCTGCCGGGGCATGCGGCCGAACCCACCCAGATGTACCTGGTGGGTTACAGCCAGTCGCTCGACAGCCCGGTGCTGGCGCTGTGGCTCACCGTGCTCTTCGTGGTGATCTCGCAGGTCAAGATCAACGTCACCAACGCCTACGCCGGGTCGCTCGCCTGGAGCAACTTCTTCGCGCGGCTCACGCGCAGCCACCCCGGGCGGGTGGTCTGGCTGGTGTTCAACGTCATCATCGCCATGCTGCTCATGACCCTGGGCGTCTTCGGCGCGCTGGAGAAAGTGCTGGGCCTGTACGCCAACGTGGCCATCGCCTGGGTCGGCGCGCTGGTGGCCGACCTGGTCATCAGCAAGCCCCTGGGCCTGTCGCCGAAGGGCGTGGAGTTCCGCCGCGCCTACCTTTACGACCTCAACCCCGTGGGCCTGGGTGCCATGGGCCTGGCTGTGGTGCTGTCCGTCACGGCGCATGCCGGGCTGCTGGGCGAGTACGCGGCAGCCTTCTCGCCCTTCATCGCGCTGTTCACCGCCATGCTCACCGCGCCGCTGCTGGCCTGGGCCACGAAGGGGCGTTATTACCTGGCGCGCCACGACGCCTCACCCTGGAAGCCCGGCGAGGTGGTGCGCTGCAGCGTCTGCGAAAACCAGTTCGAGAGCGCCGACATGGCCAGCTGCCCGGCCTACGGCGCGCCTATTTGTTCGCTGTGCTGCTCGCTCGAATCGCGCTGCCACGACCGCTGCAAGACCCAGTCGCGCGCCGCCGACCAGGTGCGCGACATGCTCAGCGCCATCCTGCCGGCCAGCCTGAACAACCGCTTCAACTTCCGCGTGGCGCAGTACTTCACGGTCTTCCTCGGCCTGTGCGCGGTGCTGGCCTTCCTGCTGGGCGTGGTCTATGTGCAGGAAAGCCTGCACGCCCCGGCCGAGGAACTGCGCCAGCCCTTCATCAAGGCCTTCTCCCTGCTGGCCCTGCTGGCCGCCGTGTGCGCCTGGTGGGTGGTGCTGGCCAACGAGAGCCGGCGCATGGCGCACGACGAGTCCGAGCGCCAGACCCAGCTGCTGCAGAAGGAGATCGACGCCCACATGCGCACCGACGAGGCCCTGCAGGGCGCCAAGGAGGTGGCCGAATCCGCCAGCCAGGCCAAGACACGCTACGTGGCCGGCATGACGCACGAACTGCGCACCCCGCTCAACAGCATCCTGGGCTACGCGCAGATCCTGCTGCGCGGCAAGGAGCTGCAGGGCAGCCCGCGCGAGATGGTCACCACCATGCAGCAAAGCGGCCAGCACATGCACGCGCTGATCGACGGCCTGCTGGACCTGGCCCGCATCGAAGCCGGCCGCCTGCGCCTGGACCCGGCGCCCCTGCCTTTCCCCGAATTCCTCTCCGAACTCGCGCGCATGGTGCAGCCGCAGGCCGAGGGCAAGGGCCTGGCCTTCCGCCTGGAGACCCAGGGCCGCGTGCCGGCCTGGGTGCAGGCCGACGCCAAGCGCCTGCGCCAGATCCTCATCAACCTGCTGGCCAATGCCGTGCGCTTCACCGACCGCGGCGGCATCGTCTTCCGCGTGGACTGCCGGCACGAGGTGGTGCGCTTCGAGGTGGAAGACACCGGCATCGGCATCGCCCCGCAGGACCAGGAGCGCATCTTCCAGCCCTTCGAGCGCGGCAGCGCGGGCCGGCGCACCAGCGAGTCGGGCACCGGCCTGGGCCTGACCATCACGCACCTGCTCACCGAACTCATGGGCGGCGACCTCAGCCTGCGCAGCGCCGTGGGGCAGGGCAGCACCTTCAGCGTGCGCCTCTACCTGCGCGAGATCGAGGCGCCGGCCGAACGCACCGTGCGCCACCTGCGCCCCATCGTGGCTTACCTCGCGCCGCGCCGCACCCTGCTGGTGGTGGACGACCAGCCCATCCAGCGCCAGCTGCTGGCCAGCCTGCTGCTGCCCCTGGGCTTCGCCATGCGCGAGGCCGCCAGCGGCCGCGAGGCGCTGGAGATCGTGCAGCGCGAACGCCCCGACGCCGTGCTGCTCGACATCAATATGGACGACCTCAACGGCTGGCAGACCGCGCAGCTCATGCGCACCGCCGCCGGGCCCGGCCTGCCCATCATCTTCGTCTCGGCCGACCCCTTCGAGAACCGCCCCGAGCTGCTGGCCGCCGTGGGCGCCCAGGGCTTCGTGAGCAAACCCGTGATCGAGTCCGAACTGCTGGACCTGCTGGCGCGTGTGCTGCAACTGGAATGGGTGCATGAAACGCAACGCCTAGCCGCGTCCCCCACCGCGCCCGACGGCGCCACCGCGTTGCCCCTGCCCGCCGAACTGCGCCAGCGCCTCATCGCCATGGCGCGCCTGGGCAACGCCAGCGGCCTGCGCAGCCTGCTGCGCAACAGCGCCCAGGAGGCGCCGGCCATCGCCGACGTGCTGCAGGCCCTGGTGGTGCACGTGGACCGCTTCGACTTCAACGCCCTGATCGCCCGCCTGAAAGAAACCGAAGATGAATCCGCCTGAGCCCCTGCCCCCGTCCGCCGTCTCCAGCGTGGTGCTGGTGGTGGACGATGCGCCCGAGACCCTGCGCATGCTCTGCGATGCGCTGGCCATCGAGGGCTACACCGTGCTGGTGGCCCGCGACGCCATCGAGGCACTGGAGCGCTTCGAGATGGCCGTTCCGGATGCAGTCTTGCTCGACGCCATCATGCCTGGCGACAACGGCTTCACCCTCTGCCGCCGCCTCAAGGGCGAGCCTTCCTGGGCGCACGTGCCCGTGATCTTCATGACCGGCCTGGCCGAGACCGAGCAGATCGTCGAAGGCTTCGCCAGCGGCGGGGTGGACTACGTCGTCAAGCCGCTCAAGATTCCCGAGGTGCTGGCCCGCCTGGCCACGCACCTGCGCAACGCCCACGTGAGCCGCCTCGCGCGCGAGGCGGTGGATGTGGCCGGCCTGGGCGTGGTGCTGCTGGACACGCAAGGCCGTCTGGCCTGGCGCTCGCCGCAGGCCATGCGCTGGCTGCAGCAGGCCCTGGGCCCCGAGCAGGACGACGCGGCCCAGCGCCAGTGGCTGCAGCAGGTCGTGCACCAGGGCGAGACCCTGGCCCCGCTGCCCGACGGCAGCCAGCTGCAGGCGCGTTACCTGGGGCAGGGCGGCCCCGGTGAAGTCATGGTGCTGCTGCGCCGTGTGGCGCTGGCGCTCGACCCCGCGCAACGCCGCCTCTCCGTGGCCGCGCTCACCCCGCGCGAGACCGAGGTGCTCTCCTGGCTGGCCAAGGGCAAGACCAACCGCGACATCGCCGACATCCTGGGCATGAGCCCGCGCACGGTGAACAAGCACCTGGAACACATCTTCGAGAAGCTGGGCGTGGAGACGCGCACGGCGGCGGCGGCGATTGCGAGTAGCCTGCTGCAGGAGGGCTAGCTTCCTCCGCAGTCTGGAGGGACAGGATATGTCAAATATATTTGACATTTGTCATGGCCTGTCCTAGAGTGTTGCCATGTCTACCTTGGCCGAACTCAGCACCGTCGTCCGCACCCGTCGCGCCGACATGGGCCTCACGCAGGCCGCGCTGGCGCGGCTCAGCGGCCTGTCGCGCGCCACGGTCAACCAGCTGGAAGCGGCCAGCCTCCAGGATCTGAGCCTTGTGCGCGTGAGCCGTCTGCTGGGTGTGCTGGGTCTGTCCGTCACGGTGGCGCCGCAGCCGACGGTGGGCAAGACCCCGGCGCTGGAACTCGCAGCGCGCAGCGCCAGCGTGAGCTACCGCCAGCCGCTCACGGCCAGCGTGCTGCGCGCGGCCCTGCTGCAGGGCCGCGTGCCGTCCGCCTTCCAGCCGCACGTGGCCACCCTGCTGGACGAGGCCACGCCCGCCCTGCTGGCGGCCGTGGTGGAGCAACTGCATGCGCAAGAGGGTGTGCCGCGTGCCGAGGTCTGGACGCAGATGCGTGAACTGGCGCGTGGCTTCAAGAGCGCGCGGGATTTGTGGACATGAGCAAACTAGACCTGAACCGCCCCGGCGTCTGGCGTGAACTCTGGCCCCAGGCGCTCGGCCTGATGACGCATCTGGAAGGCATGGTGCATCAGCCGCTGTGGACCTTTGGCGGTGGCACCGTGCTCATGCTGCGCCACGGACACCGGCTCAGCAAGGACATCGACCTCTTCGTGCCCGACCCGCAGTACTTGGGTTATGTGAACCCCAGGCTCAGCGATGTGGCCGAGGCGGTAAGCGCGGACTACGAAGAGAACGCCGAGTTCATCAAGTTCTACCTGCCGCAGGGCGAGATCGATATCGTGGTCGGCACGGCCCTGACAGCGCAGCCCTACGAGGTGGTGAAGCACGCCGGGCGCGAGATCAAGGTGGAGCGCAGCGCGGAGATCATCGCCAAGAAGATGTGGTTTCGGGGCGACCAGGCCAAGGCGCGAGACCTGTTCGATCTGTGTGCCGTGGCCTCCCTGGAGCCGGCGGCGATTGCCGAAGGCAGTCCCTTCTTCGTGCGACATGGCGCGGCTTTCCTGCACCGTCTGCAGGAGCGGATGGCGCTGGCCCGGGCGGAATTCGAGGCCATCGATGCGCTGGACTTCCAGCAGTCGTTTGACGAATGTCTGCAACAGGCGCGAGAGATTCTGGGGTCCGTGCTCAAGCGACGTGGCTAGGTCAGCTCGGTGTGGGGGCACACAGGGGCTAGGTGAGTCGGGGGAAGGCTGATATAAATCAGGCACTTAGAACACATCACGGGAGGCGCCATGAACTTTGTGATGCCGACAGATTTGCGGCTTATATCAAGTTAGAGTTCACGAGCATGCACCGGGATCGCGTGGCGAAAACCTGGCTCTATCGGGGCCTCTGCGATCTCCTGTTCGCCTTTGACAGCGACGACGTCGCCTTCGAAGACAACGCGCGATTCAGCGAGATCATGGGCGTGGAAAAGGTCCTGAAGGCTGTTCTCCTTTACCACCGTCATTCCGAGTATGAACACCTCCCGCTGCCCGCGGCTCGATCGGCTGTGAATCGGCTTGCAATGGGCTATGGCCACAAGTTCGAGTCAATGCTGGAAGAGCTGAGTGCGCTCGGGCTTTCTGACATCGAAAGAATCAGGCGTGACGGCTACGACGGCTACCTTGGACATTCGCTCGTCGAGGCTCTGAACAAGGGGTACATGGAGACCCGCTATCCCATCCCGGTTCCTGTTTCAGCTTCTTTCCCAATCGGATCGATGGGGTTTACACATGACCCGTTGTCGTCTTCGGGCATGACGAAATTCGTTTACGCACTCGCCAATACGTGTGTCTTCTCTTTAGCGCAGTCGGTCGATCTTTCCGACGTGCGCGCACAGTTCCAGGAACAGTTTGCACACCTGGAGTCGCTGCCCCGATTCAACAACCAGTTCTGGGAGGCAAGATGTCGAGCGTGAGCTCTAATAGGTCGTTCGACGTGCACACGCAGCGGCATTGCGCCGCGAGCCGTGCGCGGAAGCATACGTCTCGCGGCGCAATGCCATTGCGTGCCGGTCAACTCCGACGTTAATCATCATGCGCAAACTCCTTTTTTTTGCGGGACTACTGGCGTTGGCGCCCTCGCTGCTTGCGAAGACACCACCCATTCCGGAAGGGTGGCGTATGCCACGGCCTTCCGAATTGACGATGTATCAAGAATTTCGGAATCGGTCGCCAGTCCAATACTTAGGTGTGAGTGGTGACTTCAATGGCGATGGCTTTCCGGATGTCGCAAGGCTGCTGGTGAGTAAGGATGAAAAACGTTTAGGGCTGGTCGTTACCTTTGGACGCTCTGATGGCGTCCCTAGACATCTGGTCTTGGATCGATGGGAAGTTCAAAGCCTGACTTCCATAGGCATCGATGAGCAGCCAAAGGGCGTTTTTAATATTGTGTGCCGAGAACGGGACATGGGGTACGACTGGTGCCGGCCTGGTGAGGCAACAGTCTTTCGAATCGAAAACGACTCTATCGTGGGGTTTTTTGATGAGAAGTCGAGTTTTGTCTATCTCTGGCGCGGCACCAATTTCCACAAGGTGTGGACATCTGATTGATGCTTAACTTCAGTCAAGCGCTAAACGGAGGCAAACGATGACACGAGTTCGCGTTGAAGGCTTCACCATCTCGCTCGACGGCTACGGAGCGGGTCCGGATCAAGACCTAAATAACCCGCTCGGCATCGGCGGGACGGATCTGCACCAGTGGCTGTTCCCAACACGCACCTTGCAACGGGCCTTGTTCGGCAAAGACGGTGCGACCGGGGTTGACGATGATTTCGCCGCCCGTGGCTTTCAGAATGTTGGCGCCTGGATACTCGGAAGAAACATGTTCGGACCGGTACGCGGTCCCTGGCCCGACATGAGCTGGAAGGGCTGGTGGGGCGACAGCCCGCCCTATCACGTTCCCACGTTCATCCTGACGCATCACGCACGCGAGTCCATCGAGATGGAAGGTGGCACGACCTTCCACTTCGTCACGGGCGGCATACACGAGGCGCTGGACCGGGCGCGCGAGGCCGCCAGGGGCAAGGACGTGCGCATAGGCGGCGGAGCCAACACCATCCAGCAATATCTTCGTGCGGGCCTCATCGATGAGCTGCACATCGCCATCTCGCCGGTCCTGCTGGGCCGGGGAGAGCGACTGTTTGAGGGGGTGGATATGCGCGCTCAGGGATACGAATGCGTGCAGTTCGTCGCGTCGGAGAAAGCCACGCATGTGGTCCTGCGGCGCCAGGGGCATACGGACGCCTGACAAATGCTTGCAGCGGACGGTGCCGCCGCTGAACCGGAACATTGGCGCCATCCCGCCCCACCCCGGGGCATGGCACGGAATCTGCACTCTCCCGGGGCATGAACGCCCCGGAATCCCCATCCGCTGACCTTGCTGCGCCGCCGCATACCACGGCCGCCGTGCAGTCCATCGTCAAGATCCGGCGCGACTACAACAGCTGGGTGGCGCGCGAGACCATGGAGGACTACGCGCTGCGTTACACGCCGCAGCGTTTCCGCAAGTGGAGCGAATGGCGGGTGGCCAACACGGCCTTCGGCGCGGCCTCCTTCCTGATCCTGGAGGCGGTGGGCGCCACGCTGCTGGTGCAGTACGGCTGGGCCAATGCCTTCTGGGCCATCCTGGCCACGGGGCTCATCATCTTCCTGGCGGGCTGGCCCATCAGCGTCTATGCCGCGCGTTACGGGGTGGACATGGACTTGCTCACGCGCGGCGCGGGTTTCGGCTACATCGGCTCCACCATCACCTCGCTGATCTATGCCAGCTTCACCTTCATCTTCTTCGCGCTGGAGGCGGCCGTCATGGCCTATGCGCTGGAGCTGGCGCTGGACATTCCGCCGCGCTGGGGTTACCTCATCTGTGCGCTGGTCGTCATCCCCCTGGTCACGCACGGGGTCTCGGCCATCAGCCGGCTGCAGGTCTGGACCCAGCCGCTGTGGCTGCTCATGCTGGTCGTGCCCTTTGCCTTTGTGCTGGCCCTGGACCCGGATGCGTTTTCGGGCGTGGTGCACTACAAGGGGGAGAAAGGGGCGTCTTCCGACTTCGCCTTGCCCCTCTTTGGTGCTGCCCTCACGGTGGGCATTGCCCTCATCACGCAGATGGGCGAGCAGGCCGACTACCTGCGTTTCATGCCGGCCCGCACGGAAGCCAACCGCAAGCGCTGGTGGTTCGGCGTCATGGCAGGCGGGCCGGGCTGGGTGCTGCTGGGCGTGGTCAAGATGCTGGGCGGGGCGCTGCTGGCCTACCTGGCCATCACGCACGCCGTTCCCGTCGAGCGCGCGGTGGACCCGAACCAGATGTACCTGGCCGCTTATGAATACGTCTTCCCCAACTACGGCTGGGCCGTGGCGGCGACGGCCCTGTTCGTGGTGATCTCGCAGCTCAAGATCAACGTCACCAACGCCTATGCGGGGTCCCTCGCCTGGAGCAACTTCTTCTCGCGCCTCACGCACAGCCACCCGGGGCGCGTGGTGTGGGTGGTGTTCAACACGCTGATCGCCTTCATGCTGATGGAGATGAACGTCTTCCAGGCCCTGGGCGACGTGCTGGGCCTGTACAGCAACATCGCCATCGCCTGGATGATGGCCGTGGTGGCCGACCTGGTGGTCAACAAACCCCTGGGCCTGTCGCCCAAGGGCATCGAGTTCAAGCGCGCGCATCTCTACGACATCAACCCCGTGGGCGTGGGCGCCATGGTGCTGGCCTCCATTCTCTCGGTCACGGCGCACCTGGGTCTCTTCGGCCCGCTGGCCCAGGCCTTTTCGGCCGTGATCGCGCTGGGCACGGCCTTCATCGCCGCGCCGCTGATCGCCTGGGCCACACGCGGGCGTTATTACATCGCGCGGCAGAGCGAGCTGGCTCCCGAGGCCCAGGCCAACGCAGGCCCCTACGCCCGCTACGGCGTGCGCCGTTGCGTGATCTGCGAGGGCGAATACGAAGGCCCGGACATGGCCCACTGCCCCGCCTACCAGGGGCCCATCTGCTCGCTCTGCTGCACGCTGGACGCGCGCTGCGGCGATCTGTGCAAACCCCAGGCCAGCCTCTCGGCCCAGTGGATAGGCATGTTGCAGCGCCTGCTGCCGCGCAGCCTCTGGCCCTATCTGGATTCGGGCCTGGCGCATTTCCTGCTGCTCATGCTGGTCACCGTGCCGCTGCTGGCGGGGGTCTTCGGCCTGTTCTATCAGCAGGAGCTGCAGGCCCTGATGCACGTCTATGCCGACAGCGAACTGCCCGCTTTCATGCAGGCTGCATTGCGCGGTGGTTTCCTCAAGACCTATATGGCCCTGCTGCTCATCGCGGGCATGGCGGCCTGGTGGGTGGTGCTGGCGCACAAGAGCCGCCAGGTGGCGCAAGAGGAATCCAACCGCCAGACCGCCCTGCTGATGCGAGAGATTGAGTTGCACCAGCAGACCGACGCCGCCCTGCAGGACGCGCGCCGCACGGCCGAACGCGCCCAGCATCAGGCCGAGCAGGCCAACCAGGCCAAGAGCCGCTACATCAGCGCCATCAGCCACGAGCTGCGCACGCCGCTCAACAGCATCCTGGGTTATGCGCAACTGATGGGCGAAGACCCGCAGGTGCCCAAGCACCGCAAGCACGCGGTGCAGGTGATCCGCCGCGGGGGTGAACATCTGCTCTCGCTGATCGAAGGCACGCTGGACCTGGCGCGCATCGAATCGGGCAAGCTCACGCTGGACGTCAAACCCATGGCCTTCGCCGACACCGTGCACGAGCTGGCCGCCATGTTCGAGCTGCAGGCCGCGGCCAAGGGCCTGGCCTTCCGTTTTGCGCCCCTGTCCGTGCTGCCCGAGCGTGTGCGTGCCGACGAGAAACGCGTGCGCCAGATCCTCATCAACCTGCTGGGCAACGCCATCAAGTTCACGGCCCAGGGCGAGGTGACCTTCCAGCTGCGTTACGCGCGAGAGATGGCCCACATCGACATCCGCGACACCGGCCCCGGCATGACCCTGCAGGACGTGGACCGCCTCTTCGAACCCTTCACGCGCACCGCCTCCGCCCAGGGCACACCCGGCGCCGGCCTGGGCCTGACCATTGCCAAGATGCTCACCGACCTCATGGGTGGCGAGCTCACCGTGCAGAGCACACCGGGCCTGGGCTCGGTTTTCCACGTCAAGCTCTTCCTGCCCGAGGTGCATGCCGCGCTGCCTTCCGCCAAACCCGTAGCGGCCAAACCGCCGCGCCGCGGTTACGCCGGCGCACGCCGCCACGTGCTGGTGGTGGACAACGAAGAACCCGACCGCGAGATGCTCACCCAGCTGCTGGTGCCCCTGGGTTTCGTGCTGCGCACCGCCGCGAGCGGGCACGACGCGCTGGACCTGCTGGCCGCGGGTTACCGCCCCGACGCCGTTTTCATGGACCTGGCCATGCCCGGCATCGACGGCTGGGAAACCATACGCCGCCTGCGCCGTCTGAACGGCGGGGCCAGGCTGCCCGTGGCCGTGGTCTCGGCCAACGCCTTCGACAAGGGCCTGGACAACGACGTGGGCATCACCCCGGCGGACTTCATCACCAAACCGATCCGCCATAGCGAGCTGCTCGACTGGCTGGAACAGCGCCTGCAGCTGCAGTGGACCGAGCGTGTGCTGCCCCCCGAAGCGCCGCCCGCACCGCCCGGGCCCCTGCTGCCCCCGCGCGCCGAGTTCCTGGCCGAGCTGCGCGAGCACACCAGCCTGGGCTATTACCGCGGCATCGTGCGTCTGCTCGACGAGATCGAGGCCGAAAGCCCAGCGCACCACAGCTGGGTGGAGCAGGTGCGCGGCTTGGCGCGGGCCTACCGTTTCGACGCCATACTTGCCTTGCTGGACACCAGCCCGGAAAAGACATGAACGACACCCTGGACCAGGCCCTGAACCGCGCGCAGAGCGACGTGGTGCTCATCGTCGACGACGTGCCCGACAACCTCTCCCTGCTGCACGACGCGCTGGACGAATCAGGTTGCACCGTGCTGGTGGCGCTGGACGGCGCCTCGGCCCTGCAGCGCGCCGCGCAGGCCCGCCCCGACATCGTGCTGCTCGACGCCATGATGCCCGGCATGGACGGCTTCGAGGTCGCGCGCCGCCTCAAGGCCAATGCTGCCACCGCCCACATCCCCATCATCTTCATGACGGGCCTGACCGAGACCGAGCACCTGGTGGCCGCGCTGGAAGCCGGCGGCACCGACTACGTGACCAAACCGATAAGGCCGAAGGAAGTGCTCGCCCGCATGCAGGTGCACCTGCAGGGCGCACGCGAGCGGCGCCAGGCCCGCAACGCGCTCGACGCCTTCGGTTACGCCAGCATCACCGTGCGCCTGGGTGACGGTCGCCTCATGTGGCAGACCCCGCTGGCGCGTGAGCTGCTGCAGCGTTATTACGGCGCCAGCGGCCCCAACGTGCCCGAGCCCGTGCTGTCCTGGCTGCACCGCGGCGTGGCGCATCTGGCCGAAGTGCTGGCGCGCGGCGAAACCCTGGCCGAGCCGCCGCGCCTCTCGGTAGAGCAGGGCGCCAAACGCCTGACCTTCCGCCTGCACCAGCGCAACGACGACGCCAGCGCGCCCGAAGCCGGCGGCGACTGGCTGCTCATCATGCAGGAGGCCTCGGACGAAACCGTCATCGAAGCCATCTCCCTGAGCTTCCGCCTCACCGCCAAGGAGGCCGAGGTGCTCTACTGGGTGATCAAGGGCAAGATCAACCGCGACATCGGCGACATCCTGGGCAGCAGCCCCATGACGGTCAAGAAACACCTGGAGCGCGTTTACGCCAAGCTGGGTGTGGAGACACGCACGGCTGCTGCGGCGCTGGCCCTGGGGCGGATACGGCAGTTGCATCCGCAGTTTGAGGGTTAGGTCTGTGGTGGGATGACCCTTTTGGGGGATAGGCCCAGGATGAGTGGCTTCCTAGAATCTTTCACAATCTTTGCCGGGCTGTTGCTTGCTTTGATTTTGTTCAACAGGCCTGGTTGGGTAAAGGGTGCCCAATAAAGTCGAGAGCTTGGGAGCCTAAACGGGCCGATTCTGCGGTCCACTTTACGTTAAAGGGTGAGAAATATGACGATCGCGTTCTGGGGCTTCACATTTTTGCTGGTTGCTTTTTTTCCAATAGGCGGTGAGATCGTGCTCACTTTATTTCGTGGCTTCTTGGGCGCGATGCTGAAGGAGTCTCCCCCGATCTTGCCCAACCTTGTTGCGCTGGTCCTGACATACCTGCCAGCAGCTGTCGTGACTGCGTGGTTTTTCCGTGCGTCAAATCTTCCCGAACGCGTTCCTTCGCCAATTCCTGGGAGAGGGGCCTTTCTGGTGGGCATTGTCCTGACCTGCCTCCATGTAGTTGCTCGTCTTCTCGCATCAACTGTTGAAGGTGGTGGAGGCAGCTTTGTCGTAATGCAATTTGCCCCATTCATTCTTTGGCCTGCGCAAGTTTTGCTTGCAATTGGAGCCGTCAAGCTGCTGCTTGCGGCGACCCCTGCTGGCAAGTCATTCCAGCAGACCAGAGCTAGCGGCCGTTGAACTTCTTTTCCATGACAACCCAGTACTACACCGCCACCAGCCTGGACGGCTTCATCGCTACCGAAGACAACTCCCTGGAGTGGCTGTTCCCCCTGGGCAATGTGAACGACACGAGCTACCCGACCTTCATCGCCGAAGTCGGCGCCCTGGCCATGGGCTCGTCCACCTACGAGTGGATGTTGTCCCATGCGCAGACCGTGACGGCTGAGACCGGATCGCCCTGGCCCTATGCGCAGCCCACGTGGATCTTCTCCAGCCGCAAGCTGCCGGCCATCCCCGGCGCCAACCTGCATTTCGTGCAGGGTGATGTGCGCCCCGTGCATGCGGCCATGCTCAAGGCCGCGGGCGGCAAGAACCTCTGGGTGGTGGGCGGAGGCGATCTGGCGGGGCAGTTTTTTGATGCTGGCCTGCTGGACGAGATGATCGTGCAGGTGGCTTCGGTCACGCTGGGCCAAGGCAAGCCCCTGTTCCCGCGCCGGCTCACCAGCCCGCCGCTGAAGCTGGCGTCCGTGCGCCAGGTCGGCACCGGTTTTGCCGAGCTGCGTTACACGGTGCCCAAGCCCGCGGCCTGAACTGGCCGTGCGGTACCAAGTGTCATGCGACCGAGGCACAATGTTTCCGTATGCACCACCTACCGCCCCTCATTGCCCCGCAAGAGTTCACCGATGCCGCCGCCGCCCTGGCCCATGTGCGCCGCATCTATGACAGCAGCATCACCCACCTGCGCGCGGGCATGCAGCGTTTTGTGGCCGGGGACGACAGCGCCGGCCCGGTGCGCGCCTTCTACCCCCTGGTGCGCATCCGGACCGAGACCGTGCTGCGCCAGCCGGCCGGTGCGAAGGAGCGCCTGAGCTACGGCTTCGTGGCGGGGCCCGGTGTGTTCGAGACCACGCTCACGCGGCCCGACCTGTTCAACAACTATTACCTGGAACAGTTCCGCCTGCTGCTGCTCAACCACGGCGTGACGCTGGAAGTGACCACCAGCAAGCAGCCCATCCCCGTGCATTTCTCCTTCGCCGAGAACGAGCACATCGAGGGCGAACTCAGCGCCGGGCGCCGGCAGATGATGCGCGACTGGTTCGACCTGCCCGACCTGGGCGCCATGGACGACGGCATCGCCAACGGCACCTACGAGCCGCAGCCCGGCCGGCCCTTCCCGCTGTCGCTTTTCACCGCGCAGCGCATGGACTATTCGCTGCACCGCCTGCGCCACTACACGGGCACGGTGCCCGAGCACTTCCAGAACTTCGTGCTCTTCACCAACTACCAGTTTTATATCGACGAGTTCATCCGCCTGGGCCATGAACTCATGCAGGACACAAAGAGCGAGTACAGCGCCTTCATCGAACCCGGCAATGTGGTGACACGCCGTGCGGGTGAAACCGCGCAGCCGGGGGATGCGAACGGCAAGGCGCCGCCGCGCCTGCCGCAGATGCCGGCCTACCACCTGGTGCGCCCCGACGGCAACGGCATCACCATGGTCAACATCGGCGTGGGCCCGGCCAATGCCAAGAACATCACCGACCACATCGCCGTGCTGCGCCCGCACGCCTGGCTGATGCTGGGCCACTGCGCTGGCCTGCGCAACGGCCAGCAGCTGGGCGACTACGTGCTGGCCCACGCCTATGTGCGCGAAGACCATGTGCTGGACGAAGAGCTGCCGCTGTGGGTGCCCATTCCCGCGCTGGCCGAGGTGCAGGTCGCGCTGGAGCAGGCCGTGGCCGAGGTGACCGGCCTGCACGGCGCGGAACTCAAGCAGATCATGCGCACCGGCACGGTGGCCACCACCGACAACCGCAACTGGGAGCTGCTGCCCGACAACCAGCCCCAGCGCCGCTTCAGCCAGAGCCGTGCCGTGGCCCTGGACATGGAGAGTGCGACGATTGCCGCCAACGGCTTCCGCTTCCGCGTGCCCTACGGCACCCTGCTGTGCGTGAGCGACAAGCCCCTGCACGGCGAGATCAAGCTGCCCGGCATGGCCAACCACTTCTACCGCGAGCGCGTGGACCAGCACCTGCGCATCGGCATCCGCGCGCTGGAGCTGCTAAGACTGGCCGGCATGAACCAGCTGCACAGCCGCAAGCTGCGGAGTTTCGCGGAAGTGGCGTTCCAGTAAGAGGTTTGAGACAAACGAAGGCGTGAACCTTACAAGAGACCACTTGATGTTTGTTTCAAGCTAGCAGACATTGGTAATTTATTTTTCCAGGAGGAGAACATGATGCAATGCCGTTCAAGTTTGTTCCTATCTGCTCTGGTTCTTCTCATATTGGGAGGTTGTGCCTCTGGATCCGCCATCGTGACAGGGACGACAAGAACCCCGCTTGTCCCGGAGCAAGTCACTGTCTATCTTGAACCGCCCGCTGATTTTGAAGTGATTGGGCTGGTTAACGCATCGAGCGATGCGGGTTGGACGGAGCAAGGTTCCATGGACTATGCGATTGGCGAACTAAAACAGCAGGCAGCCAAACTCGGAGCAAACGGCGTGCTTTTGGTTTCTGCTGGTGAAAGAACTACAACTGCAGTTGGTGGTTACGGAACCAAATACTTCTACGCTGTTCCTGTCACAGCCAAGACGGTTCAAGGCAAGGCGATCTTCGTCAAGCGTTAAGCCTCACACAGGCTCAGTCCGAGCGGTGCGGAGCCTCCATGGCGCGGCCCGCCGCATCCATCTTGCTCGTTTTTCCATACAAGACGAACGGCAAAACCATCTGTGTTCATTGGCATACATGTTGCATGTCTACATGTATACAAGATCGAATGCAGCAAGATGGTGCAACCCACAAACCCAGTACACGGTGCCGAACGTCAGGCCCAGCCCGCTGCTGCGGCACAAGCCTGGATCTCCCGTTTTGAGACGGCGTTGCCGGGTGGGGCCGGGCCGCTGAGTGGTCTGCGTTTTGCGGTCAAGGACAACATCGACGCGGCCGGCCTGCGCACCACGGCCGCCTGCGAGGCCTTTGCTTTCCAGCCCGCCGCGCATTCCGTCGTGGTGCACAAGCTGCTCGCCGCCGGTGCATCGCTGCTGGGCAAGACCAACCTGGACCAGTTCGCCTGCGGCCTGAACGGCACGCGTTCGCCCTGGGGGCCGGTGCCCAATGCCTTCGATCCTCTCTATGTATCCGGCGGCTCCAGTTCCGGCTCGGCCTACGTGGTGGCCACCGGGCAGGCCGACTTCTCGCTGGGCACGGACACCGCCGGCTCGGGCCGGGTGCCCGCGGGCCTGAACAACATCGTCGGCCTCAAGCCTTCCAAGGGGCTCATCAGCACACGTGGTGTGCTGCCCGCCGCGCAGAGTGTGGACTGTATCTCCATCTTCGCGCGCAGCGTGGGCCTGGCGGCGCAGGTGCTGGAGGCTGCACGCGGTTACGACCCCTTGGACCCGTACTCGCGTGAGCTCGACATGGCCACGCAGCCTTTCCCCGCGGCCTTCCGTTTTGGTGTGCCGGACCAGCTGGAGTTTTACGGTGACGCGCTGGCCGAGGCAGCCTTCAAGGAGGCGAGGGCGCAACTGCGCGCGCTGGGTGGCGTGGAGGTGCGTATCGACTTCTCGCCGTTTTCACAGTCCGCCACGCTGCTGTACGAGAGCGCGCTGGTGGCCGAGCGTTACGCCGCTATCCGCCCCTTCTTCGACGCGCACGAAGACGAGGTCATGGAGCCGGTGCGCAGCATCATCGGCAAGGGCAAGGCCTACAGCGCGGCCGACCTGTATGAAGCACAGACGCAGCTGCGCGTCCTGGGCCAGCGTGCTGCCGAGGTCTGGAAGGGCATGGACCTGATGTGCGTGCCCACCGCGCCCACGCACTACACCATCGCGCAGATGCAGGCCGACCCGGTGGTGCTCAACCGCAACCTGGGCGCCTATACCAACTTCGTCAACCTGCTGGACTACGCGGCGCTGTCGGTGCCCAGCTGCATTCGCAAGGACGGCCTGCCCTTCGGCATCACGCTGATCGGCCCCTGCGCCAGCGACTGGCAGCTGGCCGAGCTGGGCCAGCGTTTTCATCATGCCACCGGTCTGACGCAGGGCGCCATCGGCGAGCGATTGCCCGCACCCGCCGCCATCCCCGGCATCCGCCCCCGCGCCACGGTGAAAGTGGCCGTGGTGGGCGCGCACCTCTCGGGCATGCCGCTCAACAGCCAGCTCACCGAGCGCGGTGCATGCCTGCTCGCGGCCACCGAGACCGCGCCCGACTACCGCTTCTATGCCCTGGCCGGCACCGTGCCACCCAAACCCGGCCTGCTGCGGGTGGCGCCGGGGCAGGGCGCGCGCATCAAGCTTGAGCTCTGGGAGATGCCCGTCGAGCACTACGGTTCCTTCGTCGCCCTGGTGCCCGCGCCGCTGGGCATCGGCACCTTGCAGCTGGCCGACGGCAGCAGCGTGCAGGGTTTCCTGTGCGAGGCGCAGGCCCTGACCGGCGCTTTGGACATCACCCATTTCGGCGGCTGGCGCGCCTACCTGGCTTCGCTCCAGGTGGCGCAGGCTCCTCATACCCATCCCTTCCCTTAACCCCTAGCAGGAGCGCTCCATGAAAGACCAGACCCTCACTTCCCTGTCCGCCACCACCACGCGCCGCAAGCTCATGCAGGCGGGCGGCGCCGGCCTCGCGCTGGCCGCGCTGGGCGCACCGGCCCTGGTGCGCGCGCAGAGCGGCCCCAAGATCCGCATCGGTTACTGGCCCATCGCGGCCGGCCTGCCGTTCTACGCGGCGATCGAAAAGGGCTACTTCAAGGAAGCTGGCCTGGACGTGGAGGCCCTGCGTTTCGCCGGAGCCCAGCAGGTGATGGAAGCGGTGCTGTCCGACCGCGCCGACGGCACATCCAACGGCACGGGTTCGGCCAACATCGCCATCGGTGAACTGGCCGCGCCGGGCACCTTCAAGATTTTCTGCTCCAACCCCAGCAACGTGAAAAACGTGCTGGACGAAATCATCGTGCCGGCCGCCAGCCCGGCCAAGACCCTGGCCGACCTCAAGGGCAAGCGCATCGGCTCCGGCCCCGGCATCCAGAACGTGACCCTGGCCAAGACCGTGCTGGAGCGCGGCGGTGCCACCGGCGCCACCGTGGTGGAGCTGCCCATCGGCCAGCACGTGGCCGCACTCGCTGCCGGCCAGCTCGACGGCTGCTACACCCTGGAGCCCACGGGCACCATCGGCCGCCTGAACGGCACCACGCGTGTGCTCGAAGCCGGCGTGATCTCGAAATACGTGCTGGGCGACGCCATGGCGCCCTGGTTCGGCGGCTCGGCCTCGCTGTCGTCGGCCTTCATCAAGAAGCACCCCGAAGAGGCGAAGAAGTTCATCGCCGCCTACGGCAAGGGCGTGGCCTATGTGCGCGCGCAGAACGTGGAAGCGCGCCAGTACCTCAAGGGCTACACCGCCATCGAAGGCGCGTTGACGGCAGAAGTGCCGCTGGCGGCCTACATGATGTACAACGAGTTCAAGCCGGCTGACGTGGCCCACTTCCAGAAGTTCTTCGATCTGTTCGCCGAGAAGGGCATCTTCTCCTCGCGCCTCATGGTCGACAGCATGCTTTACAAGGGGTGAGCACGATGGCGGACTCCAGCTCAGCCAGCGCGCCCGCAACGGCCGCCCCATGGACGGCGGCCGCGCCCGCGGCCACAGCCCCTCGCAAGATCGCCTGGGGCAAGGCCCTGCCTTTCATCGGGCCGGTGCTGCTTTTCATCGTCTGGGACCTCACGGTGCGCTTCGGCGCCATCAAGGCCATCCTGCTGCCGCCCCCGGCCGAGACCGTGACCACGCTGATCAACGGCCTGGCCGGTGGCCCGCTGCTCAAGGACTTTGCCGTCACGCTGTGGCGCACCGCGCAGGCCTTCCTGATCGCGGCTGTGGTGGGGGTGCCCCTGGGCGTGGTGCTGGGCAGCGCCGAGAAGGCCTACCGCAGCGTGGAGTTCCTGATCGACTTCTTCCGCTCCACGCCGTCGTCGGCGCTGATCCCGCTGTTCCTGATGATCTTCGGCGTATCGGACATCAACAAGGTGGCCATCGCCGCCTTCGGTGCACTGCTGATCGTGGTCTTCAACAGCGCCTATGGTGTGATCAACGCGCGCAAGCAGCGGGTGATGGCAGCCAAGGTCATGGGGGCTTCGCGCTGGCAGATCTTCAAGGACGTGCTGGTGTGGGAGAGCCTGCAGCCCAGCTTCGTGGGCCTGCGCTCGGCGGTCTCCATGGCCCTGGTGATCGTGATCGTGGCCGAGATGTTCATCGGCTCCGACAGTGGCCTGGGCAACCGCATCATCAACTCGCAGCAGGTCATGAATGTGCGTGACATGTACGCGTCCATCCTGGCCGCGGGTGTGCTGGGTTACGCGCTGAATATTTTGTTTCTCGTCGCTGAACGAAGAATCGTGCACTGGAGTGGCAGATGAGCACAGTCCTGAATGCCCCCGTGGTGGCCGACGTGCCGGTGCCGCCCTTCAAGCCCGGCCCGGCCGGCACCCACATCACCATCCGCGGCCTGACCAAGTATTTCGCGGGCTGGCCGCTGTACGAGAACTTCGACCTCGACATCCCCAAGGGCAAGATCGTTTCGGTCTTCGGGCCCAACGGCTGCGGCAAGTCCACGCTGATCAACATGATCGCCGGGCTCATCCCCATCGACAGCGGCGAGATCCTGTTCGACGGCAAATCGCTCAAGGACACCAAGATCGGCTACGTCTTCCAGAACTACCGCGAGGCGATGTTCCCCTGGATGCGCACCATCGACAACATCGCCTACCCGCTCAAGCTCGAAGGCAAGAGCAAGGCCGAGGTGGACCGGCGCATGGCCGAGCTGGTGGCCAGCTTCGACGTCAAGTTCGACCTGAACCGCTACCCCTACGAACTCTCGGGCGGCCAGCAGCAGACGGCTTCCATCATGCGGGCCCTGGCGCCCAAGCCCGAGGTGCTGTTCCTGGACGAACCCTTCTCGGCGCTGGACTTCGAGATGACGCTCTTCATCCGCGAGAAGCTGCAGGAAGTTTTCATGCAGACCGGCACCACCATGCTGCTGGTCTCGCACGATCTGGAAGAAGCGGTCTACCTGGCCGATCAGGTGCTGCTGCTGACCAAGCGGCCCACCAAGGTGGCCGAGATCCTGCCCTACAACGATGCGCGCCCGCGCACGGTGGAGACGCTCTCCGAGCCCAGTTTCATCCGCACCAAGAAGCTGAGCCTGGAAATCTTCCAGCGCGAGGTGAGGCGCTGATGTTCACCGCCCGTTCAGTCATCGGGTCTGAGGTAAGCCTCGACCATGGCGCGGGTGAGTTTCAGGTGCGCGCGTTGCCAGGCAGGCTTTTGCAAGTCCTTGTTGAAGATGCGTGTGAGGGTGTACGCATGGGCGCGGCCGTAGTAGGACAGGCTGACCATGGCCACGTAGAGGTGCAGGGCGTCCACGCCCTTGCGCACCTCGCCCGTGGCCGCGCCGCGTGCCAGCAGCTTGCGGATCAGGTTCAGCACCGGCGTGGCCATCTCCGGTATCCGGTCCGAGCGCGCCAGGTGCCGGGCTTCGTTCAAGTTCTCGAAGGCCAGCAGCTTGCGCAGCTGGGGGTGGGCGGCAAAGTGGCCGGCCACGAAATCGAAGATGCACAGCAAGCCCTCCATCGGGGGCAGGGCTTCGGCGTCAAGCTGCAGTTCATCGTGCCGCAGATCGGCCAGCACCGTCTCCAGCACCACGACGTAGAGCGCATCCTTGCCGCCGAAGTAGTGGTAGAGCATGCGGATATTGGTGCCGGCGCTCCGCGCAATGCGCTCGGTGCGCGCACCGCTGTAACCGTGCGCCGAGAATTCGTCCACGGCGGCCTGCAGCAGGCGCGCACGTGCGGCCGCCGGGTCCCGCTTGGCGGGCGTTTCCTTGCGGGCCGTTGTGCGGCCAGGTGAACGCGATGTCACAGCCATCACTCCTTTGTGGGCGAGAGCGCCAGGGCCAGGTCCAGCAGGCTTTCGTCCTGCCCCGGGCCGGCGATGAAGGAGAGACCCACGGGCAGGCCCTCCACCTGCAAGAGCGGCAGCACGATCTGCGGCAGGCCAGCGTGCCCTGCCAGGGCGCCCAGGGCCAGGGCCCGTTCATAAAAAGCACCGCGCTGTTCACCGCTGGCATTGCGTGGCAGGGCCACACCGGGCGCGGCGGGCAGCAGCCAGGCTTCGTCCGGCCCGATGCGCGCCACGAGTTCGCTTTTCATCTCATCACGCCAGCGTCGCCACGGCGCGTCCAGGGCACGGTCCAGCGCCATCGCGCCGGCGAAGCGCGGCGCAATGGCCGGCCCGAAGGTCGGTCGTCGTTCGCGTATCCAGGGGCCCAGGGTCGCCTGGATTTCAAGCCCCTGCAGCAGGGAGTAGGCCTCCTGCACTTCACGCCAGGGCCGCACAAAGGCCTGGCGTCTTTCAGTGATGCCGTTCGCCTGGGCCCAGGCGCGCAGGGCCTGCGCCACCGCGGGCTCGGCCAGGGCCAGCGCGTCTTCGGCCAGACACAGGCGCAGGGGCCGGGGCCGGGTTGCAATATGGTGCCGCGTGCCGAGCAGCACGTGGCCGGCGGCGCGCAGGAGCGTCGCATCACGCGCGAACCAGCCCACGGTGTCGTAGCTCTCGGCAAAGGGCAGCACGCCGGCCAGCGAGATGCGGCCGTGGGTGGGCCGCATGGCGTGCACACCGCAGAAGGAAGCCGGCACACGCACCGAGCCGCCGGTGTCGGTACCCAGGGCGAGATCGGCCTCAGCGTTGGCCACGGCCACGGCGGAGCCGCTGGAGGAACCGCCGGGCAGACGGTCCGGCGCGGCCGGGTTGCGTGGTGTGCCGTGGAAGGCGTTCTCGCCTTCCAGGCTGAAAGCGAGTTCGTCGGTGACGGTCTTGCCGACGATGCGCGCGCCCGCAGCGCGCAAGGCGGCTACGCAGGGCGCATCGTCCACCGGCACCGCATGGCTGGCCGTCCAGTCGGGGTTGCCGCAGGTGCTGGGTGTGCCGCCCACAGCTATCAGGTCCTTGACGGCAACCCGTTGCCCGTCCAGCACCCCCGTGCCCGTGGGCTCGCGCAGCACGCGCGGCCCGGGCACGAAGGCACCGGAGGGCGATGACGATGCGTGCATCACTTGGGCAGCGCCTGCAGCACCTGCGTGGAGTCGGTCACGAAGCCGAAGCACTTCTTCACGTTCCAGACCGTGGCCTCGGCGCAGAAGGCGGGCGAGCTGGTGGCGCAGCAGTCTTCCAGCATGACGCAGCCATAACCCAGGAAGTTCGCGTCGGTCAGGGTGTGCAGCACGCACTGGTCGGTGTTGCAGCCCGCGAACAGGATGCTCTTGATGCCCAGGTTCTTGAGCATGCTGTCCAGGGGTGTGTCCCAGAAGCCGCTGATGCGGTGTTTGTCCACGCAGTAGTCGCCCTCAATCGGCTTGAGCTCGTCGACCACGGCCGCGGCCCAGGAATCTTTCTCCAGCACATTGCCGCCACCACCGGGCAGCGGGTAACCCAGGCCGACACCGGCGCCGCCGTTGTCGTAGAGGTGGATCTGGTTGGGCGGCATATTGGCCAGGTCGGGGCGGTTGCCCCAGTTCACCCAGATCACGGGCACACCGGCCGTGCGCAGCGCGGGCAGCAGTTTTTGCAAGGGCTCGATGGGCGTGCGGTCGGCCGTGTAGTCCAGGCCCAGCGAATCGACCCAGCCGCCCTTGGCGCAGAAGTCGTTCTGCAGATCAATGATGACGATGGCCGTGCGCCGCAGGTCCAGCACCACGTTTTGCGGCTGCGCCGCGATGCGCGCGGGCACCGGTGCGGGCGGTGCGATGGACATGTCCACTTCATGCGCGTTCGCGACCCAGTAGTACTGGTGTCCGAGTCCGAGCGCCCCTTGGGGCCGGGGGTCGGGCAGGTAGGGGTGACGTTTCATGAGGACTCCTGTTGTGTGCGTTCCATGGGCATGCGCTGCTGCATGCTGGTGCGCGCGCACCGTTTGCGCGCGCGCAGGCGGCAAAAAACGGCTGTGGCACTGGCATCTTTATTGCAGGACATGGTCGTAAGTAATCAGTTATTTACTTCCCTCCACCACTAAGCGAAAGGCATGCCATGAAGGTTTCATTCCCCTCCCGCCGTATGTTCACCCTGGCCGCCGTTGCCGCGGCGGCGTTCACGCTGGCCGGGCCCGCGCCGGCCGCTGACCCGGTGACGGTCGGCATCCTGATCCCCGGCTCCAAGTCCGACAAGGGCTGGATGGAGTCCGGCTACGACGGCCTGGTGGCCGCGCAGAAGGAGTTCGGCGACAAGGTCAAGGTGCAGATGATCGAGAACATCAACTACGCCGACATGGAACAGGCCCTGACCAACCTGGCCAGCAAGAACAAGCTGGTGATCGGCGTGGGCGGCCAGACGCAGGCGGCCGTGCTGAAAGTGTCCAAGCGTTTTCCCAACACCAAGTTCTCCATCGTCGGCGGCAACAAGGGTGAAGACCTCGCCAATGTCGCGGGTTACGACGTGAAGCAGGCCGAGATCGCCTTCGTCGCCGGTGCCGCCGCTGCCATGTTGTCCAAGAACGGCGCCGTGAGTTATGTGGGCGGCATGGAGATCCCCTCCATCGTGAACGCCGGCAAGGAATTCGGCAACGGCGCGAAATACATCAACCCCAAGATCAAGTACTTCGAGAACTACACGGGCGATTTCGACAACGTGGCCAAGTCCAAGGAAGCCACGCTGGCCGCCATCGCCCAGGGCGCCGACGTCCACTATCACATCCTGAACCTGGGCCTGCGCGGCATGGAGCAGGCGGCCAAGGAGAAGGGCACCAAGATCGTCGGCAGCTACACCGACCGCTGCGGCAGCGATCCGCTGTACCCGGCCTACAGCATCACGGGCGTGGGTTACCAGGTGCAGTACGCCATTGGTGAGGCTGTCAAGGGCACGTGGAAAGCCGGCTACAAACCCTTCGGCCTGGCCATGGGTCCCAAGGCCTCCGACATGGTGGTGTGCGGCGCCACGCCGGAGATGAAGTCCAAGCTTGAGGCGATCAAGAAGGACATCCAGAGCGGCAAGATCAAGGTGCTGGAAGGCTGAGCACCGTGCGCACCGAGGCTGTCACCGGCGAGGCTGCAGGCGCGACGTCGCAAGACGTCGCGCCCCTGCTGCGCATCGACGGTCTCGGCAAGCGCTTCGGCACCCTGCAGGCGCTGGCCGATGTGTCGCTGGCCTTGATGCCGGGGGAGGTGCATTGCCTGCTGGGCGAGAACGGCGCGGGCAAGTCCACGCTGTGCAACCTCGTTTTCGGCGTGCACAGCCCCGATGCCGGTCAGATGGTGCTGGACGGCGCGCCCTACACGCCGCGCTCACCGGCCGACGCGCTGAACCACGGCATCGCCATGGTCCACCAGCACTTCAGCCTGGTGCCGGATTTGACGGTGGTCGACAACATGCTGCTGGGCCAGTCCCGCGGCGTGCTCGACCGCAAGGCCTGTGCCGCCAAGCTGGAGACCATGCGCGAGCGCTACGGCCTCGCGCTGGACCCCTATGCGCGCATCCAGGATTTGTCCGTGGGTGAGCGCCAGCGTGTGGAGATCGTCAAGTGCCTGGTGCGCGAGCCGCGTCTGCTGGTGCTGGACGAACCCACCGCCGTGTTGCTGCCCGCCGAGATCGAGGCCCTGCTCGCGGTGTGCGAGCGTGTGGCTGCGCAGGGCTGTGGTGTGGTGCTGGTCACGCACAAACTCGCCGAGATCCGCCTGGTGGCGCGCCGCGCCACCGTGCTGCGCGGGGGCAGGGTGGTGGCGCGTTCCGATGCGCCGGCGCAGGAGATCGACATGCTGGTGCGTGCCATGATCCAGCGCGACCTGCAGGCGCCCGCGAGCCCGATGGCGCCGGAGCGCAGCGTGAAGCAGGTGGTTCACGAGACATTGCCGCCACGCGAGATGGCGCTGCTGGCCGATGGCCTGACCGTGCGCGACGCCGACGGCGTGCTGCGCCTGGACAATTTCACGCTGATGGTGGCGCCGGGCGAGATCGTCGCCGTCGCGGGGGTGGAGGGCAATGGCCAGAGCGAGCTGGGTGCCGTGCTCTCCGGCATGCTCAAACCCACCGAGGGTCGTTTCCACATCTTCGGCGAGGAGATGACGGGCAAGAGCCCCAAGACGCTGACGGCCGCCGGCTGCGGCGTGGTGCCCGAAGACCGCCACGCCCTGGCCTGCGTCACGGGCATGAACGTGGCCGAGAACATGATGCTCGACCGCCTGGGCCGCTACAAAAAATACGGCCTGCTGGACCGCGAGGCCCTGAACCGCGCCGCGCGCGAGCTGATGCAGCGTTTCGACGTGCGCGCCGCCGGCCCCGAGGTAGCCTTCGGTGGCCTCTCCGGCGGCAACCAGCAGAAGGCCGTGCTGGCGCGCGAGCTCACGCTCGATCCCCTGCGTTTCCTGCTGGCCGCCCAGCCCACCCGCGGCCTGGACGTGGGCGCGGTGGAGGCTATCTACGGCCACATCCGCACGGTCGCCGCACGCGGCGTCGGCGTGCTGCTGATCTCGTCGGAACTGGAAGAACTGCTGGCCGTGGCCGACCGCATCGTCGTGCTCTACCGCGGCCGTCTCATGGGCACCTGCCGCGCTGATGCGGCCGAGCGCCCGCGCATCGGCGCCTGGATGGCTGGACAGGAAACATCGTCGGCCGTTCCAGAGGAGGCCCTGGCATGAGCACCGCACTCAGCTTGTGGCGCACGGTACGGCCCGGCCCCGCGCTGGGCATGTCGGTGGCCGCCGTGGCCCTGGCCCTGCTGATCGGCGGTGTGATGGTCGCGCTCATGGGCGTGCCCGTGGGCGAGGCGGTGGCCGCATTCGCCGATGGCGCCTGGGGCTCGCCCTATGCCCTGGCGGCCTCGATCAACCGAGCCCTGGTGCTGATGCTCGTGGGCCTGGGTTTTGTGCTGGCCGAACGCGCCAATCTCACCAATGTGGGCGGTGAAGGACAGATTGCCGTGGGCGGCATCGCCGCCACGGCCTTCGCGCTCTGGCCGCCGGTGGCTGGCCTGCCCTGGGGCCTGGCCTTCATCGTGCCCATGCTCGGGGCCTGCCTGGCGGGCGCGCTGTGGGGCGGCATCGCGGGGCTGCTCAAGGTCAAGGCCGGCACCAACGAGGTGATTGCCACGCTGCTGCTGTCTTTCATCGCGGTGTGGATGGTCTACGGCAGTGTGCAGAGTGAACAGCTGCTGCGCCGACCCATGACGACTTCGGCCACGCTGCCCGAGTCGCTGGAGATTCCGCTGGCCACCCAGCTGCCCTTGTTGTTGGGCGATGCCTCGGTGCCGCTGCACGCGGGCCTGCCCATCGGGCTGGTGTTCGCGGTGGTGGTGGCCGTGGTGCTGGGTTTCACGGTGCTGGGCCTGCGCCTGCGTGCCACCGGCTTGAACGCACGCGCCGCGCGCCGTGCCGGCATGGCCGTGGACCGGCTCACGGTGGGTGTGCTCTGCGCCGCCGGTGCGCTGGGCGGCCTGGCGGGGGCCTGCATGTTGCAGGGTGAGCAGTACACGCTCAAGGCCGGCTTCTCGTCCGGCTATGGTTTCGACGGCCTGGTCGTGGGCCTGCTGGCGCGCGGCTCGGTGCCTGGGGTGATCGCGGGTTCGCTGCTGTTCGGCTTCCTGCGCTCGGGCGGCATCAATATGGAAATGGTGGCGCAGGTGCCCACCGCGCTGGTGGTGGTGATCCAGGGCCTGATCATCGTGATCCTGGCCGGCGCGGCGCTCGCCATCCAGCGCATGGAGGCCCGCCGATGATCGAACCCGAACTCGCCGCCGTATTCGTCGGCTCCAGCATCCGCCTGGCCGCGCCCCTGCTGCTGGCCGCCACCGGCGAACTCGTGAGCGAACGCGCCGGTGTGCTCAATATGAGCGTGGAGGGCATGATGCTCACCGGCGCCTTCGCGGGCGCCGTGGGTTCCTGGGCCACGGGTTCGCCTGTCATCGGCCTGGCGCTGGGTGTCCTGTGTGTGCTGCCCATCGCATGGCTGCAGGCCTTCCTGAGCATCACGCTGCGCGCCAACCAGATCGTCACCGGCATCGGCATCAACATCCTGGTGCTGGGCGCCACCACGCTCGGTTACCGCGCGCTCTTCGGCAGCCGTTCGCGCGCCGAGATCCCGGGCCTGGACAAATGGGCCCCGCCGGGCCTGGCCGACATCCCGCTGCTGGGCGAGCATGTGTTCCACCAGACCTGGCTGCTCTACGCGGCCGTGCTGCTGGTGATCGCCGTGGCCTGGGTCATGCGCTCGACCTCGCTGGGCCTGGCGCTGCACGCCGCGGGCACGGCGCCGCAGGCGGCGGCGAACTCGGGGCTCAAGGTCACGCGCATCCGTTATGGCGCGGTGCTCTTCACCGGTTTCATGTCGGCGCTGGCCGGTTGTTTCCTCTCCATCGGCGACATCCACACCTTCACCGAAGGCATGACCGGCGGCGCCGGCTACCTGGCCATCGCCGCGGTGATCTTCGGCAACTGGAAACTGGGCCGCACCTTGCTGGCCTGCGGTCTGTTTGGCGCGGCCACGGCCCTGCAGTTCCAGCTGCCGGCCATGGGCGTGCAGGTGCCCAGCGCGCTGCTCATCATGCTGCCCTATGTGCTGGCGTTGCTGGCCGTGGGCGGGCTGGTCGGCCGCCAGGTCGCGCCCGCCGCACTCACCCGTCCCTACACAGGCCACTGAGATGAACGAAGAAGAAGTCCTCGCCTACGTCCGCGCGACGGCGCGCGCGCTGGAGCTGCCGCTGGACGAAGCACGCGCCCAGACCGTGGCCCTGCACCTGGGCCGCACGGCCGCGCTGGCGCAGTTGCTCGAAGCCATGCCCCTGGGGGTCGAAGACGAACCGGCCGAGATCTACCGACCGGCCCCCTTTCCGCAGCAGGACCCGGCCCCATGAACAGCACCGAACTGCTGCAAGCCATCAAGAGCGGCGCCCTGTCGGCCGCCCAGGCCTGCGAAAACGCCATCGCACGCATCGAGGCCACCGAGCCGCAGGTCAACGCCTACACCGACCGCACGCTGGCACGTGCACGCGCCGAGGCCGCCGCCATCGACCAGCGCCGTGCGCGCGGTGAGGCGCTGCCCACTCTGGCCGGGCTGCCCTATGCCGTGAAGAACCTGTTCGACATCGAAGGCCTCACCACCCTGGCAGGCTCCAAGGTCAACCGCGGCCTGCCGCCGGCCCACGCCGACGCGGTGCTGGTGCAGCGCTTGCAGGCTGCCGGCGCGGTGTTGCTGGGCGGCCTCAACATGGACGAGTACGCCTACGGCTTCACCACCGAGAACACGCACTACGGCCCCTGCCGCAACCCGCACGACGGCACGCGCATCGCCGGCGGCTCCTCCGGTGGCAGCGGTGCCGCAGTGGCCGCGGGGCAGGTGCCGCTGACCCTGGGTTCGGACACCAACGGTTCCATCCGCGTGCCGTCTTCGCTGTGCGGCGTCTGGGGGCTCAAGCCCACCTTCGGCCGCCTGTCGCGGCGCGGCACCTATCCCTTTGTGCACAGCATCGACCACCTCGGCCCGATCGCCGATCGTGTGGAGACCCTGGCCCTGGCCTACGACGCCATGCAGGGACCCGACCCGCTGGACCCCGGTTGCCATGCGCTGCGCGTGCAGCCGGTTGCGCCCACGCTCCTCAATGGCCTCAAAGGTTTGCGCATCGGGGTGCTGAGCGGCTATTTCCACGAACACGCCAGCGCCCCGGCGCGCGAAGCCGTGGCGCGGGTGGCGCAGGCGCTGGGCGCGCGTGGTGAGGCCAGCTGGCCCGATGCCGCGGCCGGGCGCGCCGCCGCTTTCATCATCTCCGCCAGCGAAGGCGGCAGCCTGCACCTGGCCGACTTGCGCCAGCGCGCGCAGGATTTCGAGCCGCTCTCGGTGGACCGTTTCATTGCCGGCGCCCTCCAGCCCGCGCACTGGTACCTGCGCGCGCAGCGTTACCGCCGTGTCTACCGCGACCGCGTCAACGCCCTGTTCGCCGACTGGGACCTGCTGCTGTGCGCCGCCACGCCGGTGAGCGCACCGCAGATCGGCCAGGAGTGGATCGAGGTGAACGGCCAGAAGCATCCCACCCGGCCCTCCATGGGCCTGCTGACCCAGCCCGTCTCTTTTGCCGGTTGCCCCGTGGTGGCTGCGCCGCTCTGGCCCCAGGGCACGGGCGGCCTGCCCATCGGCGTGCAGATCATTGCCGCACCCTGGCGCGAAGACCTCGCACTGCGCGCGGCGGCCGTCTTGCAGACTGCCGGCGTGGCTGGCCCCAAGGAACCCCCGCTGTGAAGACCATCGCCGCCCAGCCCTTCGCGTACGCCTTCGAGCCCGCGCACACCGCGCTGGTCATCATCGACATGCAGCGCGACTTCATCGAGCCCGGGGGTTTTGGCGAGACACTGGGCAACGACGTCTCGCTGCTCGAAGCCATCGTGCCGGCCTGCCAGTCTGTGTTGTTGGCCTGGCGCAAAACGGGTGGTCTGGTGGTGCACACGCGGGAAGCCCACAAGCCCGATCTGTCCGACTGCCCGCCAGCCAAGCGCAACCGTGGCAATCCCACGCTGCGCATCGGCGACGCCGGGCCCATGGGGCGCATCCTGGTGATGGGCGAGCCGGGCAACCAGATCATCCCGGCACTGGCGCCCATCGCGGGCGAGATCGTGATCGACAAGCCGGGCAAGGGCGCCTTCTACGCCACGGGCCTGCACGAGATGCTGCAGGCGCGCGGCATCACGCACCTGCTCTTCATGGGCGTGACCACCGAGGTCTGCGTGCAGACCTCCATGCGCGAGGCCAACGACCGCGGCTACGACAGCCTGCTGCTGGAAGACTGCACCGAGAGCTATTTCCCGCACTTCAAGGCCGCCGCCGTGGAGATGATCCACGCGCAGGGCGCCATCGTCGGCTGGACCGCCGCCAGCGCCCAGTTGCTGGCCGCCCTGCGATAAAGTCAGACCATGGTCACCACCCGCCGCCGCTCTACCGCTCCTGCCGAAACGCCCGTCTTCCACTCGCGTGCCGAGATGGTCTACGAGCAGCTCAAGCGCGACGTGGCCGACTTCAAGCTCGTGCCGGGTGACCGCTTCACCGAAAACGAACTCAGCGAGCGCCTGGGTGTCTCGCGCACGCCGGTGCGCCAGGCCCTGTTCCGCCTGCAGCAGGAAGGTTATGTCGAGGTGCTGTTTCGCAACGGCTGGCGCGTGCTGCCCTTCGACTTCGAGCGCTTCGAGCAGCTCTACGACCTGCGCATGGTGCTGGAGACCACGGCCGTGCAGCGCCTGTGCACCGACGAGACCAAGATCGACCGCGCCCTGCTCGAACAGATCGCCGCGATCTGGCTGGTGCCCGCAGCCGAGCGCAGCACCGACATCCGCCAGGTCGCGCAGTGGGACGAAGAATTTCATTGCAGCCTGGTGGCCGCGGCCGGCAATGCCGAGATGACCCGCGTGCACCGCGACGTGACCGAACGCATCCGCATCATCCGCCGGCTCGACTTCACCAAGCAGGCCCGCATCGACGCGACCTACGAGGAACACGCCAAGATCCTGCGCGCCATCCAGCGCAAGCGCAGCGACCCGGCGGTGATGCTGCTGCGCGCCCACATCCAGACCAGCCAGTCCGAGGTGCGCAAGATCACCCTGCACCAGGTGCATCTGGCGCGCGCCGCCTGAGATGTGAGGCCTGCGCCAGGCCATCTGTCGTATGCCAGGCGATCAGCCGGGCTGAAGTCTCAGGACAGCACGGCCGGTTCGTCCGGCAATTCGTTCGGGTGCCCGCCGCGCTGGGGGAAGTGCTTCTTCAAGGCCCGCGCCACCGCTGCAACGCCCAGCAGCGCGCCCGCGCGGTAATCGGCCTGCCCGAAGGCCGTATCCATCTGCCGGCAGATGGCGTCCCAGGTTTCCGTGCCTTCGTGCGCGTGGATGCCGCGGTCGGCGACGATCTCCACCGCGTGGTCCGCCAGCAGCACATAGATCAGCACGCCGTTGTTGTGCTGCGTGTCCCAGACCCGCAGCTCGGAAAACACGTCGATGGCGCGTTCGCGCGGGGTCATGCCGCGCATCAATTCCCCGGGCTCCAGCGCAGCCTCCACCGCAAAGCGGATCTCCCCGCCATGTCCGCTTTCGGCAGCACGGATCGCCTCGGCGATGGCCGCCATCGTCGCGCGCGGGAAGGCGCGCCGCACGCTCCAGTGCGAACTCAGCAGGTGTCGGGTCCAGCGTTGCAGGTTCATGCTTACCACCTCCCCGAGGAGCCGCCCCCGCCGAAACCGCCACCTCCGCCGCCCCTGAAACCACCGCCGCCGAAGCCGCCTCCAAAGCCACCCCCACGATGGCCGCCGCCCATGCCGCCGCGCAGAAGGGAGCCGCCACCCAGCAGGGTGACGACGAAGCCGATCACGGCGCCGACCAGGGCAATGAGGATGACGCCGGACAGGAACCAGATGATCAGCCCCAGGATGCCCGCCGTCACGGCGGCCCCCGGCAGGCGCCCCAGCACCGCGCGCAAGACACCGCCCGCCACCACGGCGATCATCAGCAGCACCGGGGCCATGCCGCCGAGATCGAAGGACGCATCGCCCGCGCGCCCAGCCGGCGCCGGCAGCGCCTCGCCGTCGATCAGCTTGATCATCTGCTCCACGCTGGCGTCGATGCCGCCGAAGAAGTCGCCCTGCTTGAAGCGGGGCACGATGATGTCGTTGATGATGCGATTGGTGATGGCGTCGCTCAACACGCCTTCCAGACCGTAACCCACCTCGATGCGCACGCTGCGGTCATTCCTGGCCACGAGCAGGAGCACCCCGTCGTCCACCTTTTTGCGCCCGAGCTTCCACTGCTCGACGACGCGGATCGCGTAGGGCTCGATGGCCTCGGGCTGGGTCGTGGGCACGATCAGCACCGCCAGCTGGCTGCCCTTGCGTTCGTCGAAGGCCCGCAGCCGGCTCTCCAGGCCCGCCCGCTGCTCGGGCGTCAGGGTCGCGGTGAGATCGGTCACCAGGGCCTGCAACGGGGGAACGGGGACCAGCTCATCGGCCGCGTGCGCCGTCCCCCAGGGGAAGGCCAGCAGCCACAGCAGGCCGACCAGCGCCCCGGCCCAGCGCCGTTGCCGCAGGCCGTGAGCGACAGGGTTCAACGTGCGGCCTCGGGCTTCTTGGCCGGGCCACCAAAATCCACCTTCGGCGGCGTGGCCAGTTCTTTTTCATCGGCGACCGTGAAGCTGGGCTTGACCGAGTAGCCGAAGACCATGGCCGTCAGGTTGGTGGGGAAGCTGCGCACCGCCACGTTGTACTCCTGCACGGCCTTGATGTAGCGGTTGCGGGCCACGGTGATGCGGTTCTCGGTGCCCTCCAGCTGGGCCCGCAGTTCCTGGAAGCCCTGGTTGGCCTTGAGCTGCGGGTAGTTTTCGCTCACCACCAGCAGGCGGCTCAGGGCGCCGGAGAGTGAGTTCTGTGCGGCCTGGAACTTCTGGAAGGCCTCGGGGTTGTTGACCAGCTCCGGCGTGGCCTGGATGCTGGTGGCCCGGGCGCGGGCCTCCACCACCTTGGTCAGGGTTTCCTGCTCGAAGTTGGCCTCGCCCTTGACGGTGTTGACGATATTGGGGATCAGGTCGGCCCGCCGCTGGTACTGGTTCAGCACCTCGGCCCAGCTGGCCTTGATCTGCTCGTCGGTGGTCTGGAAGGTGTTGTAGCCGCAGCCCGAGAGGCTGAGCACGGCCAGGGTCAAGAGCAAGACTTGCAATCTGCGCATTTCATTTCTCCGGTGAATCCGGCAATGCTAGGACCTTGCCGGGGAGGTGTCCAGTTCCGTTTCACGCCATGCCGGCGCCGGGGGCCAAGGCTGCGCTGAACAGGTCCTGGCGATGGGCTGCGCCCGGCATCGATTGGCTGCCAGCCCTTCCTCGAAATCTGCGCCTGTATCCCCCTTTCGGGGGATAGGCAGTGCAAATCCTCTTGGTTAAGATGCGGCGTCCCGAGTTCGCGGCGCGATGTTGGGGTCGGTGGACCAATGTGTCAGCCCTGCAGCGCACAGGATATCCGGCGGATTGCCGCCACCATGAGTGAGAGTCGGTAACGATCAACAAGGGGGTCCCATGATCAGGTTTTTTCGATGTCTGTTTCTGAGCGCGTTTCTTCTGGGGGCGGGTGGTGTGCATGCGCAGATTGACCGGGCCACGACCGAGAGCCTGCTGCGCAAGTCCGGCCTGTGGGAGCAGCTGGGCAGCATTGCGCCCCAGGCCGAGAGCGGCTTGCAAGGGTTTTTTGCGCAAGCCGGCATGACACCGAGCGCCGCCGAGCTCGCTCGCATATCGAGCGTCATCCGGGAGTCCTACGCGGCGAACCGGCTGCGTGAGTTCAGCATGGACGTCATTTCGAAGAAGCTCGGTGCCCAGCACGTCCCCAGACTCCAGCGCTGGTTCGATTCACCTGTCGGGAAAACCGTGACGAAGCTTGAAGAGCAGGCTTCGGCAGAAAGCGTGGATCCGCAAGTGCAGATGCAGCAAGGGACGGCGCTGCTGCAAAACTCGGAGCCGGCGCGCCGCAAATTGCTGGAGGAACTCGTCAAGGAGACGAGTACCGCCGAAACGTGGGCCCAGATCACCATCAACACGAGCTTGGCTGCGTGGCATGGCGCGGCAAGCGTCTCGGCACAGGCGCCGATGCTGTCCCAGGGTGAATTCAAGGCCGCGCTGGAGGCGCAGCGCCCGCAGATGATGCAAGGCTTTTCCGCCATGGCACTGTCGCTTTTTGCCAGAGCCTACGCACCCTTGTCCACGCCGCATCTGAAAAGCTATGTCGCCTTCCTGAAGTCCGAGGCCGGGCGCCAGTACAACGCGCTCGGCATGGAAGCGCTGGATGCCGCGCTGACGCAGGCAGCCGCCGACATCGGGCGCAGGCTGCCGAGCACCAAGGATCAGGCCAATATCTAGTGTCCTGACCTGAAATCCCTCGCTTTCATTCCGTGCCACTATTTCCGGAGCAGGACACTGGCAGGGGGGTGCCGGTTGCCAGGCCTTCGATCATGGTGTTCCCTGGAGTTGTTGGGGGCTTGTCACTGAACCAATGGCAACGCCACGCAAGAACTCCGCAAGGCCCCGGTTGGCTTCCAGTTGGGTGGCCAGTGCGCTCGCCTGCAGGACATCGCGGGTCATCCCCAGGGTGGTCTGCAGGTGCAGGGCCTGCGCGTGCCAGGGCTTCGCTTTTTGCTTCGGCAACAGAGGGCGCAGCGCCTCGATGCCATAACGCAGCCGCTTGGAAAGAATGCGGATGCGGTGCAGATGCGCGGCGTCGGGCGCCTGCTTCAGGGCGCGCTTGAGCTGCCGGTGCAGGCGCACCACGCGCTGCCTGGCCCAGCGGGGCAGCGGCTCCTGGTGCCCGGCGTCAGCGGTGCCCGCTGCCGGCAAGGCCGACAAACCCTCGATCCATTGCGTGGTCGCGAGCAGGCAGGCGCCGACGGTGGGAACCTGGAGCGCGAAGCGCACCGCCTTGCGCTGCAGCGTGGCCGCCTGCAGCAGGGACGCCGACAGGGCCTGCCATTCCCCGGCGCGCCGCGGCTCCCCGGCCGTGTAGGCATCGGCCAGCGGCGGGAGCGTCTCGATGCGGGCCACGTCCAGATCCCGCAGTTCGCCCAGAAACGTCAGCAGGGGCCGCAGCGGCAACCAGGACGGCACCGCATCGGCAGGTAGCGACGACCTGAACAGCCGCCACGCACTCCTGAAACGGCGCCAGGCCACGCGCGCCTGATGCACCACTTCTGCGTCGTCCGAACTGCGCAGGGCCCAAAGATTGGACGTGAACTGGCTGAAGCTCTCGCGCAGCACCTGCTGCGCCGCCTGCGTCACGAGCAGTTTGGACCCCAGCGCCGGCGGCTGGGCCCGGACCGGCATGTCGATGACCCCCTGCGCCAGGGCAAAACCGCGTTCGGCCTTGCTCTGCGTCGCCGGCAGCACCGCAATGTTGCGGGCAATCAGTTGCGCAAGGTCGAACAGCGCCTGCGGCGGGCCGGCCAGCAGCTCCAGCTCCAGCTCGCAGATGGCGCTGCGCCGTTCGCCCGCCTCGATGTGCCCGATGTCCAGCGCCACCTCGACCACGCTGCCATTGCGCCGGCGCACGGTCCAGCTCGTTCGGTGGAAAGTGGTGACGAAGCAGGGCTCCAGCGCGCGGAAGATCGCGCCGTCCGGGTCCAGGCGCGACCAGGGCGTTTCTTTGAGGGCACGCCGCTGCAAGGCAGCGCCGGGCACGGGCACTTCCCATTCACCGCGCTGGCTCAGGGCCGAGCCGTCAGCACCGCCGGTCTTGAGCGTCTGCAACCAGCGCGGGCTGGCCTCGCTGCCGACGCGGCGCAGCCGCAGCGCCACACGCTGTTGGCGCAGGTCTTGCGCGGGCGTGTCGTAGTAGATGTTGTACAGGCGCAGTGTGCTGGCCTTGCGCCGCGCCAGCAGCGGCAGGCGTGCCAGTCGCTGCGCCAGGGCGGCGGGGTCCGCGGCCGGCAAGGCCAGCTTGAGTTCGATCTCCTGCGCGGGGCGGGTGGTCGTGTCGCGTTTCATGGGCTGGGTGCTACCCACGGAGATCTGCCATGCACACCGCAGCGCTCAGTCCGCCGCCGCGATGGGCTTGAGCGGCGTACCGAACTTCTCGCGCAAAGGCTTGTGGTCCAGCGGCGGGAACTTGACCACGGTCTGCGGCACCTCGCGCTCCGGGATGTGGTCCAGCAGATGGCGGATCAGCGTGAGCCGGCCGCGCCGCTGGTCGTTGAAGTCCACCAGCACCCACGGTGTCTTCTTGTGGTGGGTGGCTTTGAGCATGGCGTCGCGCGCCTTGCCGTACTCGGCGTACTTGGCGCGCGCCTGCACGTCGATGGGGCTGAGTTTCCAGCGCTTGAGCGGGTCGGCCACGCGTTCGGCAAAACGCTCCTCCTGCTGCGCCTGGTCCACCGTGAGCCAGTACTTGAACAGCAGGATGCCGTCGTCCACCAGCATGCGCTCGAACACGGGCGCCTGCTGCAGGAAGGCCTCGGTCTCGGCCTCGGTGCAAAAGCCCATCACGCGCTCGACGCCGGCGCGGTTGTACCAGCTGCGGTCGAAGAACACGATCTCGCCGGCCGCCGGCAGGTGCGGCACGTAACGCTGGAAATACCACTGCGTCTTCTCGCGCTCGCCGGGTTTGGCCAGCGCCACCGTGCGGCACTGGCGCGGGTTCAGCGTGTCGGACAGCGCGGATATGACCCCGCCCTTGCCGGCCGTGTCGCGCCCCTCGATCACCACCACCAGGCGCTTGCCGGTGTGCTGCAGCCAGCGCGCCACGTCGTTGAGCTCCAGCTGGAGTGCTGCGAGCTGCTCGTAGTAGGCGTCCTTGCCCAGCTTGTCGGACTTGTCGCCCTTGCCGTTTTTGGGTTTCTTCATCGCTGCATCGTAGCGGAGGTGGGGCGCTGGTTCAATGGTGAACGGGCCCGCTCGTCCGGGGCCGCGCCACGGACCCTCCGTGCGTTAACGCACGATGGCGATCCAGGCGCGCAGGATGAGTGAGGTCAGCTTCAGCGGCGCGTTCTTCAGCCAGTTAGGTACCCAGGCCGGCGCGTTGATGGAAACGCGGGTGGCCCAGCGGATCACGGGGCGCAGCCAGCCGGGGGTGGGGATGACGCGGGGCGGGGGCTTCATGGTTTTTCCGTCGGCTGCGAGGTGTCGCCAAGTGCCGCGCGCTTGCGGTCCACATGGTAGACCGTCAGCACCTGGCTGGCCACCAGGTCCAGCGCCGGCCGGGTGTTGCCCTGCTTGTCGGTCCAGACCTTCGGCGTCAGCGCGCCAGACAGCGCCAGCGTGTCGCCCTCGTCCAGCGCCAGCAGGGCCGCGCAGGCCTCGGCCGCAAAGGCAATCACATTGACGATCAGGCTCTCGCCTTCGCCCGGCGTCGCCTTCACCTTGGCGAGCACGAACGTGGTGTCGTTCTTGCCTTGCCGCTGTTCTGCCAGGCCCACCAGGGTGCCGGTTATGAGGCCTTCGATCATGGGGTTCCCAGGAGTTGTGGGGGGATTGTCACTGATCGAAAAGCCCTCAAGACATCGTGAAGATATCTCGAAATTTGCACATTTGGAAAAGAGTTGCGTTCCTGCCCCGTGCGCGTTCGACGTAACATGAAGATCATCTCGTTCCATAAGGACCCCCATGCCCAATCTGGCAACGCTGCTGAAATCGGAAATCTCGCGCATCGCGCGCAAAGAGGTTCGCGCAGAGACCCAGGCTTTCAAGAAGGCCTCGGCCCAGTACCGTTCTGACATCGCGGCACTGAAGAGGCGAATCGCCGGCTTGGAGTCAACGCTCAAGAAGCTGGACAAAACCAGCCCACGCAACCGGAAGACTGCCGAAGAGCCGGCGCAGTTGCCCTTGCGCTTCCGCGTCGATGGTTTTGCCACCCTGCGCAAGAAGCTCGATCTTTCGGCGGCAGAGATGGCCAGGCTGCTGGGCGTTTCTGCCCAGTCCGTCTACCACTGGGAAAGCGGCAAATCCAAACCGCGGGCAGGCCAGCTGGCCGCCATTGCGCAAGTACGCAAGCTGGGCAAACGTGAAGCTGCCGCGCGCCTGGCGCAGCAGAAGTGAGCTTGCGCCCCCTTCTTGAGCAAGTTCTTTTTGATCAGGTAGGGGCGATCGAAGGGGCGTTGTCGGCCAATAGCGGACAGTGGCATCGACGGCACAAAGCGGACATCGAACACTGCCGGGTTTTGCAGGTTTTTTAATGTTGCCCCTAAAACACAGAGCAACGCTAAGTCGTTGATGCGACGCGGGTTTTGGTGAACGGCCGTTGCCGTGTTAGTCCGCAAGCGGCCATGTTATCCCGCAGTTTTGCCGGGTTCGTGGACTTCGTTAATTGTCTTTCCGGTGGGCCAATTGGCACGAATCCGGATATAAATCAGGCACTTGCAAACGAAAAGGGAGAAAGCCATGAGCCTTGTTATGCCGACAGATTTGCGGCCTATATCAAGTTAGACCGCTTGGTATGCGCGGATACGCAATCTACGTCCTTTTAATCGCCGCAGGGTTTGGCGTATGGGCGCTACTCTTCTGGTTCCAGCGACGAAGCTCTGGACGCGGACAGAAGCTCGTGGGGTGGGTGACCATTGGCCCGCTTCATGCCTACCTGGAGAGGCGGGGCTATCGCTTGAGCAGGCGCGAACTGCTTGGGTGGGGTCTCGTTGCTTTGGTGATGGTCGCCGCGCCGCTGGCGTCTTGGTGGCTGGAGCGTTGAGGGTGGCCGCACGGTCTAACAATTCATATATGGACTCCCCCTCAAGTGCAAGAAACTGACCGATTGGGGACCGACGGGTAAAGCGCCTGCAGTCGTATATCCGGCATCTGAGGTGGGATCTGTGTAGTCCCGTGCCGACATGGAATCTGCGTCACCGTTGCGCCAATCAATACAAGCGGCTGCATAAGAGCCGGAAGAGTTATCGGCGTCTGACGGTGTGGGAGGAACCCGGTTGGCCATGATGGTCGATCAATCTCGTCGCAAAGGCAGATGGGTAAACTTCAAATCTCTCGTGGGTGGCTCAGGCCGGCATCACAAAGGCCTGGCGGTTCATCTTCTTGCTGAGCCGGCTGTTTTCATCGAACGTCGTCTTGTCGCGCAGCGTGGCATAGCAGATGCGTGCCATCTTGTTGGCCAGTGCACAGGCCGCCTTGTTGTGGTTCGTTCGCCCTTGAACATCCAGTGCCCAGCGTCGCACCCCGCAGACCTCCTTGCCCGCGCCCTGGGCCACCTTGGCCGCGCGCAACACGCTCCTGGCGCCGTGCGTGAGCAGCATGCGCAAGTAGCGATCCCCCTTCTTGGAGATGCGCCCCAGGTAGCGGCTGTTGCCCGAGCTGAACTCCCTGGGCGTCAGGCCGAACCAGCTGGCGAAGTGCCGCGCATCCTGGAAGTGGCTCACATCGCCCGAGGTGGCCGCCACCAGGGCCGTGGCCGTCAACAGACCAATGCCCGGAATGGAGAGCAGCATGGTGCAGGCCGGGCTCAGACGGGCCGCTGCGGCCAGCTCCCGCTCCACCTGGGCGATGCGGGCCTCCAGCAGGCGGATCTCCTCCACCAGCAGCCTGGCCGAACCCCGGATCAGCTCGGGCACCGCGGTATTGGGGTCGGCCAGCACGCGGCTGATGGCTTCGACGCCGGTACGCGCACCCACGGGGATGGCAATGCCGAACTCACGCAAGAAGCCGCGCAGGGCGTTGATGCGTGAAGTGCGTGTGCCCATCCAGAGGGAACGGATGCGGTGCAGGCCCTGCAGGGCCTGCTGTTCGACCGACTTGACGCGTACCGGACGGATATCGGCGGCGCGGGCCGCCTCCAGCAGGGCGGCCGCATCCGTGGCATCGGTCTTGTTGCGCCGCACATAGGCGCGGGTGTACTGGGCCGGCAGCAGGCGCACCTCGATGCCCAGGGAATTG